>NZ_LMKN01000001.1:0-1685000 GCF_001421535.1 Sphingomonas sp. Leaf20
CGTAAGGCACTCCGCTGCGGTGACACCCCTCTAGGCCCCTCCCCCAACCCCGTCAAATGCAAATTTCACTTTTATGGCAATTTTTCCAAACTCACGCGTTTCAACGCCCCCCGTGCCCCACAGGGCGGCCTTGAGGGGCACACCGGGACGCCACGCCTAAATTGGCCAATCTGGATCTGACATTCATCCAGATTAGGATCCGGCCGTATCTTCGGGATGGCGATCGACTATCCCAAACTCTCGGCCGTACCGTCCACGATCCGGCCGTCATCATCGCGGCCCCAGCGCGCGGCGATCGATCCACTGGTCCGCAAGCTGTCTGCGGTGCATCAGGTTTCCGTCGAGGAACGGTCCGTCATCCAGGATGTCAGCGATCGGGGCTTGCTCCGGCTTCCCGCTCGCTCGGCGCTGGCCGGCGGGGCGCCTGGGTCGCGCGGCATTCATCTGCTTCTTGGCGGCTGGGCCTGCCGCTACAGGATGCTGCCGGATGGTCGACGCAGGATCGTCGCCTTCTACATGCCGGGCGATGTCTGCGATTTCGACATCCTCGCGCTTGGCGCAGGCGACCAGTCGATCGCGTCGATCAACGCGGTGCAGGTCGTACAGATCGGCGCTACGACGCTTGCGGACGTTACGACACGGTATCCGGGGCTGGAGCGTGCGCTCTGGTCGGATGCGTTGATGACCGCCGCGATCCAGCGCGCGTGGACGATCAACGTCGGTCACAGCGCCGCGAAACAGCGTCTCGCGCATCTGCTTTGCGAGCTTTACCGACGTTCCGACCTGGTCGGGCTTGCGAAGGGAGGGAGTTGCGACCTCCCGCTTACGCAATTCCATCTGGGCGATGCCTGCGCGATGACCGCGATTCATATCAATCGCGTGTTGCAGGAGCTGCGACGCGAGGGACTGGTCTCGCTCGCGCAACGCCGGCTGACGATTCACGACTGGGAGGCGCTGGTCGCGCTCGCGACATTCGACGACGGATATCTGCTGGGTCGTATCCCGGCGGAGGCCCCGGCGGCAACGCCGCCCCGTCAGGTCGCGATGGGAACGCCCGGCTGAAGCTGTCGGCCAACCGCGCCAGGCGGCACCACCTGTACGCCGACCCATCGCGATGTCAGCGGTTGGTCAGTAATTCCACTGGAGCTGCGTGCGGATCAGGTCGCCTTCCGCGCGCCCCGTCCGTCGCTCGTCCGCCTCGAGCCGCTTCATGTGCGAATAGGCGATGGTCAGTTCGAGCGGCGGCACCGGCTGGAATTCGATACCCAGCTCCAGCTCGTCGGTCTCGAGCCGCGGCGCATTGGTCAGCGCCTTCCAGCCACCCCGGTAATATTGCCAGCGGGCATAGGGCATGAACGGCCCGACCAGCGACCGTTTCACTCGGCCCATCGCCTGGACATACCCGCCGTTGAGCGCACGGGTCGTGATCGCCTGCTGCACGACATCATATTCAGGTCCGCGGCCCCAGTTCCATTCGGCCTGAAACCCCAGCGGCCGGGGATACAGGATCGCATGGACGCCGATGCGGTCGTCGGCGAACGCCCGGTCGCTGGTGCCCCCGTCACGAATTTCAGGCTGGACCCGGTTGCGGATCAGCGCACCGCCGATCTCGAGCACCTGCCCCGTCCAGCGCTGCCCCAGCCCGTCGAGCTCGAACGGCCAGGTCGCCGCCAGGACCGTCATCACGCCGTCATTGGTCTCGGTGCGGTTGATTCCCTGCCCGTTGAAGACGCCGATACCGAACGCGCCGTATTTGCCGAACAGCTTCTGGCCGTCCTTCTGAAGCCGCGACCAGATCCGGTCGACATGGCGCGGCGTATAAAAGCCGATCACGCCGATATCGCGCTCGCTTGGAACCGCGCTGTTGATCCCGTCGCTGCGATCGAGCGTCAGGCGGTTCGACGACGACTGCATGTTCTCCCAGCCATAGGGTACCTTGGACTGGCCGAAGCGCAGGCTGAAGCGCTTGTCCGCATCGAGGAAGGTGTCGACATAGGCATCGCGTAACTGGACAAAGGCTTCGCGCCGTTCGCCGCCCGACTGGTTGCTGACGCTGCTCGCGAAATCGGGCTGCAGGTAAAAGGACACGCGGTCGCTCAGATCGCCCTCCAGCACGAGCCGGATGCGGCGGAAGGTGAAGTTGGTGTCGTCGCCGATGCCGCCGTCATGCACGGAGCGCAGTCGCGACACGCCATCGGGTGCGCGACGATCGCCCGACACGATCTCGTTGAACCGCAGCTGCGTATACCCGCGGACGTTGATCGTCTCGTACCAGGGTTTTCTGGGCGCGGATACCGGCTGCGGCGGTGTCGATGCCTGCATGATCGTCGCGGACGGCGGTACCATGGTCGGTGCGGCGCGCGCAGGCGCTAACGCCGACGGCGCCGCCGTCGGCGGGCTGCTCTGCGCGGTCTGCATCACAGACCCGCCCGGACCACCCTGCGCCGCCTTGAGCTCGGCGATCGTCGCCTTGAGTTCGTCGATCTGACGCTGGAGGTCCTGGACGGTTTGCGCGCTCGCGCCGCCGGCGGAGGCCAGGAAGACCCCGGAGCCGACCGCGAGGGTGATGATACGGCGCTGCATAACCATGATCGATCGGACGCTCGGTACTGCGGTACGAGCCCCACTGCCCGCCCGGTCCGGCAGGGACAGGTCGACCCCGCCTTGCCACGGCTGGCCGATGCCCCAGCCGCGCGCGCACCGCAAGCAGCCGTTACGTGATTTTCGGCAGCATGGCGTTGAAAGGAAACGGTTCAGCCATCGGACACCGTGGCGAACCGTTCCCGGCCCGCTACGGCAGTGCTCCGTCAGCCTACATACGGAACGAGAGCGACGCGACGTAGGTGCGGCCGTTCTTGTAGAACGCGGTCGGCCGGTCAGGCGTCGCGTTGTACTGGCGATACGTCTCGTCGAGCAGGTTCTGCGCGTTGAGCGACAGCGTGACCTGCTTGGTCAGGTTGAACCCGGCCGACAGATCGAGCTGGTTATACGCCGCCACCATTTCGCGCGAGCCGAGCCGGCCGATCGTGCGGAAATACTTGGTGCGGTAATTGTAGCTCAGCCGCGCCTGGAACGGACCGCTCTCGAAATACGGGATCACGTTGACCGTATGCTTCGACAGATAGGGCAAGTTCAGCTCGGCGCCCGAGGCATCGCTCGACGAGGTGCTGCTGTCCTGGAACGTGTAGTTCGCCTGCAGGCCGAACCCGCCCCAGATCTCGCTCTGGCCCGAGACGAGGATACCGTTGACCTTGGCCTTGCCGCCGTTGATCGGCTGCGAGACGCTGTAGTTGTTCTCGAGCTGCCCCGTGAGCGAATTGAACAGCGTCACACCCTCGGTCCGCGTGGTGATGATGTAGTTGCTGATCTCGCGGCGGAAGGCTTCGACCGCGATCAGGCTGCCCGGGCGCGGATAGAATTCGGCCGTCGCCTCGTAGTTCGTCGATTCGTACGGCTTGAGGTTGGGGTTGCCGCCGCCCGCATCGCGCGTCGTGTCGTTCTGCGAGATCGACGCGGCCAGATCCTGATAGCGTGGCCGCGAGATCACGCGCGCGACCGCACCGCGGAAGATCAGCGACGAGCTGGCTTCATAGGCGATGTTGAAGCTCGGCAGGAACTTCAGGTAATCGGTCGTCGTGGTCGTCGGCGTGGGCGTCGGGTTCGGGTTTGCCGCGGTCGACAGCGTCAGCGCATAATCCGACACGTCCTGCGTATAGACGAGGCGGCCGCCGATGTTGCCGCGGAATCCGCCCTGGTCGAAGTTGAGCTGGGCATAGCTCGCCGCGACGGTCTCCTTGACCCGCGTGGTCGCACCGATCTTGGTGGTCAGCGGCGAGTTGATCGCGTTCGCCAGGATGTCGATGACCGCCTGCTGCGACAGGTTCAGATATTGGGTCGCGTTGCCGAGACCACCGCTGCCGCTGAACGTGCCGTCGGGCGTCGACGCGGTGGGCACGTTGAGCTGCGACGCGAGCTGCGACGTCGTCAGATAGGTGTTGATTCCGCGGCCATCGATGCGGTTGACGTGGTCGGTGACGCGCGCCCCGAGCAGGAGCTGCGTGAACGGACCGAAGGACACCGGGATCGTCGCGTCATACCCGCCGAAGATATCGCGGTCGGTCGTGACGCTATAGTCGAGCCCGCCAATCTGTGCCGCGTTGAGCGCCGTGCCGTTGATGATGACCGGACGGCCCTCGATCTGCGCGGGGTTGTTGTTCGGGTTGGTGAAATAATTCGCGGCATTGGTCGGATCACCGACGAAATTGACCGTGGCGCTGTCCTTGGTGAAGGCATAGCTGAACGGCAGGCGGGTCTGGACGTTGAAGAGATATTCCGGATTGCGGCCGCCGGTCGCCTTGCTCCAGCCGCCGGCGAACGAGACCTTGGCGCCGGTATCGTCTTCATAATCGGCAAAGAAATTGAGGTTGTTGGTCTTCAGCTTGGTGCGACGGACCAGCGTGTCGAGCTGCGCGCTCTGGCTGGTGGCGGCCCCGAACGAGGCGGAGTCGACCACGCCATTGCTGACATTGGCGGACTGGAGGACGTTGCCCGTCCATGCGACCGGGATCGTGTACATCGACTGGCTGTAGTTGTTGTAATTGCCGTCGATATGCAGCCCGTTGAGCGTCAGCGTCAGGTTACTGACCGGACGGATCTGCGCGGTGCCCGAGAAGCTCTTGCGCTCGCGGGTCTGCTGGAAATACGCGTAGTTGATGCCGAAAGGCGCCACCGCGTTGATCAGGTCCTCCTTCGTGCCGCCGGTCACGGTCGCCGCGGGATTGAGCAGGAGGCCCTGCCCGCTCGCGTCGCGGCGGACCGCGCCATTTGCGTCCTTCTGGAAGAAGTCGGCGCCGCTCTGATAGCCGAAGAATTCGACGCCCGACCGCGTCAGGCTCTGCTTGTCGTAGGTGGCGGCGGCGAGGAAGCCGATCGTCTCGCTGTCGTTCTTCCAGCTGTAAAGGCCCGAGCCACGGACATTGCCCTTGTCCGAGCGGTCATTGTACGAATAGCCGCCCGACGCGAAGATCGAATTGGCCTTCAATTCGAGCGGCCGCCGCGTGCGGACGATGACCGTCCCGCCGAGGCTGCCTTCCTCGATGCGGGGTTCGGGCGACTTGTAGACTTCGAGGCGGTCGACCAGTTCGGGTGCGAGCAGCGAATAGTTGAAGGTGCGGCTCGACGGGTCGTTGTCGTTGCCGCCCCAGTCGGCCGACGCCAGCGCGTGGCCATCGAGCAGCATGCGGTTGAGCGCGGGGTCCGTCCCCAGAATGGCGACCTTTTCGCCCTCGCCGAAACGACGGTCGATGCTGACGCCGGGGATATGCGACAGCGACTCGGCGACGTTGCGATCCGGGAACTTGCCGATCGCCTCGGCGCTGATCACGTCGACCACCGCATTGGCCTCGCGCTTGACCGCGATCGCGCTGCGCAGACTGCCACGGATACCGGTGACGACGATGTCGCTGTCGGCATTCGCGCTATCGGGGGTCGAGGATTGCGTGGTCGTACCGACCTGCGCGTCGGCGGAGCCCGGGGCAATCTGCGCGGAGGCCGCCGACATCGTCATCCCGAACGCGAGTGCGCTCGTGGCGAGTAAAACCTGCTTGTGGAAAACCATGGTCAAAGCCCCTTCCCTTCGACGCCGCAGCGCCATCCCCGACACGGCCGCCCGCATCGCTCCAAACCCGATCAGCCGGTATTGTTTTGGTCACCGATCCGACCGCGTGACGCAGCGATATAACCAATTCGCTTATCGAATCTATTGCGAAAATGACCTTTTTATTACCAATTATCGTTTTGATACAGCCGCGACACAATAGTCACACCGGAGACATTGGTCAGCATGACGAACGTATAGCGTCACAGGTTTTTCAACTGGATCAACATCTGCTTGCGAGCATTTGGTAACTTGTGCTGACCTTTATTAGCTTGGCGGATTGCGAGTATCGCCACCGACTGGCGATAGCCGGTATCGCAACTTTGGAGCTGCCCTTGGCCGCCCACCGCCGTTTCACCCCATTGAACGGACCAATATAGGCCCACCCATATTTCGCCGGTGGTTAACGGCGGTCATCGCCGCCTATCGGGCAATCGTGAGCAACGCCTCGAGACGCGACTCGTGCGGCGCAATGCCCGCCTCGTCTCAGGTTCGGGGGCAAAATGGTGTTCGCAGGGAACAACAGTGGGTAGATGGGGTTGGTTCGATCTGGCCGTTGTGGCCGTATCCCGGGAGACGATACATATGACCGATTTTGCCGACCTAGTTGATGGCTATCAGCGATTCCGCACGTCCGATTGGCGGCGCCAGCACGACCGTTGGGAAAAGCTGAAGGGCGGACAGGAGCCGCGCGTGATGGTGATCGCGTGTTCCGACAGCCGGGTCGAGCCCGCGCAGATCTTCGACACGTTGCCCGGCGAGATGTTCGTCGTGCGCAACGTCGCAAACCTTGTCCCGCCGTTCGAAACCGGCGGCGGCTATCACGGTGTGTCCGCGGCCGTCGAGTTCGCGGTGACGCAACTCAAGGTCACCGAGATCGTCGTGCTTGGCCATGGCCAGTGCGGTGGCTGCAAGGCGGCGCTCGCCGGCACCTTCACCGATGCAGAGCGCGGCAAGGGTGGTTTTATCAGCGACTGGGTCCACCTCCTCGACGGTGCCAAGGCGAAGGTCTCGTCGGACCATGCCGATCTGACGTCGACAGAGGCCCGTGAGGCGATGGAGCAGGCAGCCGTGCAGACGTCGATCGACAATCTTCGCACATTCCCGTTCGTTCGCGAGGCCGAGGAAGCCGACCAGCTCGAGATCCGCGGCGCGGTCTTCTCGATCGACGACGGCATCCTGCGCGTCATCAACGAGACCGGCAAATTCGAGCCGGCGCAGCCGCGAGCCGCTGCGTAATAACCGTGGCCGTCGCCGCGTAAGTCCTTGATCGGCCACCGCGCCGATCGTCGAGGGACGGTTCAGACCCCGCCTTGCCGTCAGGCAAGCGCGGGGTCTATGCTGTCGGCTTCCCGTCATGAGGTATTCCGATGCGAAACGTCCTTCTTGTCGCCGCCGGCCTGTCGCTCGCAACCGGCGCGATCGCGGCACCCGATCCCGTCAGGGGTCCCGTCCCGAGCCCCGCGCTGATCGCCGCGACGAAGGCGGATACGCGCACCGCGAAGACGATCGCGCGCGACCAATATCGCCACCCTGCGCAGACGCTCGCATTTTTCGGCGTGAAGCCGACCGACACGGTCGTCGAGATCTGGCCGAGCGGCGGCTGGTATACCGAGATCCTCGGGCCCTATCTCGCGGCGAAGGGCACGCTCTACGCGGCCGCGCCGAACGAAAAGGGTCTTGCGGCGGTGCGCGGCAAGCAGGCGGCGCAGCCCGCGGCCTATCGCTCGGTCAAATATGCGATGTTCCCGCGCGTCGCCGACCAGCCCGCGGTGCCTGCGGGCAGCGCCGACGTCGTGCTGACGTTCCGCAACGTGCACAATTGGCGCTTCGGTGCGGTCGACCAGACGCAGGCCGCGTTCGACCAGATGTTCGCGATGCTCAAGCCAGGTGGTACGCTCGGCCTCGTCGAGCATCACCTGCCCGAGACGGGGACGATCGTCGAAGGCAAGAGCGGCTATATGAAGCGGTCGTCGGTGATCGCGTTCGCGACCCGCGCCGGGTTCAAGCTGGCCGCCGAAAGCGCGATCAACGCCAACCCCAAGGACAGCCACGACTATCCCAAGGGCGTCTGGACGCTGCCGCCCAACTATGCCGAGGGCGACGTCGATCGGGCGCGCTATGCCGCGATCGGCGAGAGCGACCGGATGACGCTCAAATTCGTGAAGCCGCGCTAAACCGAAATCTTGTACGAAACATCGCGGTTCAAACGAGACACGCGCATTTGGCGCAAACTGACGGGGCTGGTACGACGGGGCGTGAACCACGGTCTTCCCCTGTCCTCCCCGCCCATGCCGCTGGTCGATCAGCGCCCGCGGCGCCTGCTCGAGCGGCTGCCCTTGCTCACCGACCGGCCGATCGCCGCCTATATGCTGGCGGTCGGCCTGTCGGTCGGGGCGTGCGTCCTGCGCATGGCGAGCGATCACCTGCTGCCGCCCGGCTTCCCGTACCTGACCTTCTTCCCCGCGGTGATCATCTGCGCGTTCCTGCTGGGCCGCGGTCCGGGCACGCTCGCCGCCGTGCTGTGCGGCCTGATGGCGTGGTATTTCTTCATTCCCCCGATCAACGGCTTCGCGCTTGGCGTCGATACCGCGGTCGCGCTGCTCTTCTATGCGGGCGTGGTCACGGTCGACATCATGCTCGTCGACTGGATGCAGACAGCCAACCACCGGCTGCGCGACGAACGCGAGCGTAATGCGGACCTGGCGCTGCGCAGCACGCAACTCGCCGAACGCACCGAGATCCTGTTCGGCGAACTCCAGCACCGCGTCTCGAACAACCTGCAGATGATCGGTGCGGTCCTGTCGCTGCAGAAGCGCGGTGTCACCGATCCCGCGGCGATCCAGGCGCTCGACAACGCCGCGACGCGGTTGACGCTGATCGGTCGCATCCAGCGGCAGCTTTACGACACCAGCGGGTCGCAGATCGCGCTCCATCAATTCCTGCGCGATCTCGCCGCCGACGTGATCGAGGCGGGCGGCAAGCCCGGAATCGCACACAGCGTCTCCGCGCCCGAGGGGATCACGCTGCCACCCGACGCGCTGATCCCGCTCGCGCTGATCCTTGCCGAGGCGATCGCCAACGCGATCGAGCACGGGTTTGCCACGCGCGACGACGGTCGCATCGCGATCGATCTGGTCGAGGTCGCGGGGCATCTTCACCTCAGCGTCGTCGATGACGGTGCGGGCCTGCCTCCCGCATTCGATCTGCGCACCAGCATCAGCCTCGGATCGAAGATCGCCACCACGCTCGCACGCCAGCTCGGCGGCAGTTTCGAAGTGCTCAACGCGGACCCGGTCGGCGCGATGAGCATCCTGGTCATCCCCCATCACGACCAGCGAGCACCCACCCGATGATCATTCGCAGCGACGAGACAATCGACGTTCCCTTCGCGACCGGTGGCGTGATGCGGACGCATATCTTCCGTCCGGCGGTCGAGGGGCGCTATCCCGGCGTGGCGTTGTTTTCCGAAATCTATCAGGTCACCGAGCCGATCCGCAGGCTTGCCGCGTTCGTCGCAGGGCATGGCTATTGCGTCGCCGTGCCCGAGGTCTACCATGACTACGAAACGCCGGGCACCGTCCTGCGCTACGATCCGGCGGGAACGGATCGTGGCAATCTGCTGAAACTGACCAAGCCCGTCTCGGCGTTCGATGCCGATGCGACCGCGACGCTCAACCTGCTGACCGCGCATCCGGCCTGCAACGGGCGGCTGGCGACGATGGGCGTCTGCCTCGGCGGGCACCTCGCCTATCGCGCCGCACTCGATCCGCGCGTCACCGCCGCCGCCTGCTTCTACGCGACCGACATCCATAGCGGCACGCTCGGGTTCGGTCGCAACGACGACAGCCTCGCGCGGATGGCGGAACTCAAGGCCGAGACGTTGTTCGTCTGGGGACGCCAGGACCCGCACGTTCCCTTTACCGGGCGCGAGGCGATCAGGGCCAGGCTCGAAGCCGTTGGTGCTACCTATGAATGGCACGAGGTGAACGGCCAGCATGCGTTTCTGCGCGACGAGGGGCCGCGCTACGACCCTGCGTTGTTCGTCGAAGCGACGGGCTGGATGTTTGCGATGTTCCGCCGTGTCCTCGCGTCGTGATCGTCACGGCATAATCCTGTCGCGATCGCCGCGTCGCCTTAGCCCGGAGCTTCTCTGATGAAATCGATACTGTTCAGCATGGCGATGATTGCGACGGCAGCGCCCGTATCCGCGCAGGAAAAGGATGCGGCACCCGCACCCGCCGCCGCGCCGAGCGATGCCGAGCAGCGGCTCCGGACCGACTGGGCATGGCTCGGGCGCTATCAGGCCGCGAACGCCGCGCTGCCCGATGCCGCAAGCGGGGCGCAGCGCATCGTCTTCATGGGCGATTCGATCACCGAAGGCTGGGTCAGCCAGGCGCCCGATTTCTTCGCCGGCAAGAACCGCGTCGGGCGCGGGATCAGCGGGCAGACGACGCCGCAGATGGTGCTGCGCTTCCGTCAGGACGTGATCGACCTCAGGCCCGCGGTCGTGCACATCATGGCGGGCACCAACGATATTGCCGGGAATACCGGCCCGATGTCGCCCGACCAGACCAAGGCCAATATCCGGACGATGACCGAGCTCGCGCGCGCGCACGGTATCCGGGTGATCCTCGCGTCGATCCCGCCCGCGGGTGGCTTCCCGTGGCGGCCGGGTCTTGCGACCGCCGACCCGATCATCGCAATGAATGCCTGGCTCAAGGCCTATGCGGCGTCCAACAACGCGACCTACGCCGATTACTGGACCGCGCTCCACGACGGCAAGGCGATGCGCGCCGAGCTCGCCTCCGACGGCGTGCACCCGAATGCGAAAGGCTATGCCGTCATGGCGCCGGTCGCCGACAAGGCGATCCGCGCTTCGCTTGCCACGCCCGCGCCAAAGGCGATCGCGCGGTAGGGCTCAGGCCGGCCAGAGCCGCGCGGCGCCGCGGACGCCCGACGAATCGCCCCAGCGCGCCGGGACGACGCGCCCCTTCCAGTCGCGCCCGAAGCTGTAGCGACTGATGATCGCCGGCAGCGGATCGTAGATCGCCGCGACGTTCGACATGCCGCCGCCCAGCACGAACACGTCCGGGTCGACGATATTGGCGACCATCGCCATCGCGCGACCGAGCCGGTCGACATAGGCGTCGAGCGCGGCGACCGCGTCGGGGTCGCCCCGTTCGGCCGCGACGACGATCGCGGGGCCATCGAGCGTGACGCCGGATCGCCTCACATAATCGTTACGAAACCCGGTGCCCGACACCAGCATGTCGAGGCACCCGTGCAGACCGCACCAGCAGGCCGGCCCGGGAAACTCGTCCGCGGTCATCCACGGGAGCGGGACATGGCCCCACTCGCCGCCCATGCCATTGGCGCCCTCGACGATCCGGCCGTCGACCACCAGCCCGCCGCCAACGCCGGTGCCGACGATGACGCCGAACGCCGAGCGCGCGCCTGCCGCGGCGCCATCCACCGTTTCCGACAATGCCATGCAATTCGCATCGTTCGCCATGCGCACCTCGCGACCGAGCGCCGCCTCCAGATCCTCGCGGAAACGGCGGCCATTCAGGAAGGTCGCGTTCGAATTGCGCATCAGGCCGTCACGCGGGCTGATCGAACCGGGCGTACCGATGCCGATCGTACCCCGACCGCCCGCCTCGCTCTCCGCCTGCGCGATCAGCCCGCACAGGTCCCGGATCGCCGCGTCATAACAACCGGGATTGGGCGTCCGTACCCGCGTCAGGAATTGACCATCGGCGTCGAGCGCCGCGGCCTCGATCTTCGTGCCACCGAAATCGATACCGATCTGGATCACTGCATCCCACTCCACTTTTTCTTGCGCTCACCCAGCAGTGTCGCTCGATAAAGTCAATTTGCTTTACTGATCAACCCTTGATCAGGATTGCATCGGAGGGAAGAATCCGGTCGAGGAACGGCAGGATGGCGGCGCCGACGGCGGGCGCATCCTGAGACAGCATCGCGCGGTGGATCGGCGCGATCGTGGGGATATTCGGTGCGGCGGCGGTCAGCTTGCGGTGTGCGTCGCTCGCGAGCCGGTCGAGCACGTCATCGGGCAGGCGACCGCCGATCAGGACGGCGGCGGGGTTGATCAGGCAGTTGACCGCGGTCAACGCGGGCACGAGCGCGCTTGAGGCCTCATCGAGCCAGGCATCGACATGCTGTGCATAGGCGGCGGGAAACGCCTGCGTCGTCTCCACCGTGCCGAGATCGAGCCCGGCGTGCTCGAGCCGCGCCGAGAGCGCCGACAGCGACACGACATCCTGCAACACGCGATCGGGCGCACCGGCGAGCGGCAGGAAGCCGATCTCGCCGCTGCGCGCGCCGGCGCCGCGGTAATAGGAGCCATCGATCACCACGCCGCCGCCAAGACCGGCGCTGACCAATATGTAGAAGAAGCTCGCATGGTCGTGGCCGCTGCCGAACTGCGCCTCGCCGATCGCTGCCGCCGCGGCGTCGTTATCGATATGCACCGACCAGGGCACCGCATCGCCGAGCAAGGCCTGAAGATCGACATCGGCCCAGCGTTCATAGCCGGCAGGCCGATGCGGCATCGGCACGCGACCGAGATCGTCGGGAAGCGCGACGCCGACGCCCAGCACGCGGTCCATGCGGACCTTGCCCGACGCGCGGATGTCAGCGACCCCGTCGCGGACGAACGCGACGATGTCCTCGGGCATTGCGAACGAGACCTGGCGCGTCACCCGCGACCGGACGGTGCCTGCGAGATCGAGCGACACCAGGGTCACATGGTCGCGGTCGATATTCAGGCCGATCGCGAAACAGCCATCGGGATTGATCCGCAACCGCACCGCGGGCTGTCCACGCCCGCCATGCCGCCGACCCGCATCGATGATCAGGTCGGCCTCGAACAGCCGCCCCGTGATATTCGCGATCGTCGGCGCGGTCAGGTTCGTCATCGTCGCGATTTCGGTACGCGTGATATCGGGGTGACGGCGAATGACCTGCAGGACGACGCGCTGGTTGTAATCCCCCGCCCGTTCGAGGTTGGTCCCCGACAGGCTCGGCCCGAGACGAACCGCGCGCTCGTCTGCCGTCACACTGCTGCCCATCTGGGGCTGGTAATCCGAAAACGCCACTGTCTGCCATCTCCCCAACGACGCTATAGGGCGACAGTCGGGCATCGTCCCGAACCGGTCAAATAAATAAGGCAAGTTGCGCATCGTGGGGCGCGCCGGAGCACGATCCCGTGGCTGGGATGGCGGCATCTGGCATGCCGTCGCAGCACCGCTCCGGCGCTGTCGATGCCACATCGCACTTCGCGAGATGCTATGGTATCCGCCGTCAATTCAATCCTTTGTGGAAGAACGGTTGCATGATTACACGGCTTGAGGATCTGGAGCGCGTCCGTACCGAGTGCCGCGCGCTCGTCACCAAGCGCTCGCTCGTTTCGGCGGGCGCCGCGGTCGTCCCCGTGCCGGGAATCGATCTGGTCGCGGACGTCGGTCTGCTCACGTCGCTTTTGCCGCAGATCAGTGCGAAGTTCGAACTGGATCATGACCAGGTTCAGAAGCTCGAGCCCAAGATCGCGCAGCAGGTCCTGGTGATGGCGTCCAGCATGGGCAACAACGTGATCGGCCGCACGGTCACCAAGCGGATCGTCACGAGCCTGCTCCGCCGTGTCGGCGCGCGCGTCGCTGCCGGCTCCGTCGCCAAGTTCGTACCGTTCATCGGCTCCGCGGTCGCCGCGGGGATCAGCTTCGGCGCGATGAAGCTGGTCGGGAACGCGCATATCGAGGATTGCTACAAGACGGCACGCGCCTTGCTGCCAGGCGCGACGCTCGATACGCCGGGTGCCGGCACTGCGTCGCATCGCTGACGCTCCATACACACGAACGGAATCCCGGCATGGCGAAACAATATTGGGCGCAACTGATCGACTTCGACGAGGAGATGGATTCCGCGTGCATCTCCGGCGCGACCGACTACGAGGATGCAGCCGAGACGCTCGTCGCCGATTTCGTTGGGGCGATGGGTGGCGAGATCACGCAGGGCGCAGTCCGCGTCTGGGTCCAGGGCGGCGACGTCGAGAAGGTCTATGACTGGAAGGTCGATCTCGTCATGCCCGAGGGCGATGAGGGCAACGCCAGCGCGGACGACGACGAGATTGAGGTCGAGGCGGAAATCGAGCTCATCCAGCGCGTCTGATCCGGCGCGTTTGATCCACGAGCGTGCGGGGCAGCGCCCCCGCACGCTCGGCGGCTCAGCCGCCGCTGGCGATCTTGTCGAACCCGCGTTCGAGGATCTGCCCGACCAGCCGATCGCGCGAGGGGCCCGTGCGCTCCCCCAGGACGACCGCGATCAGCCGCGTATTGCCTCGCTTCGCCGATGCCGCCAGGTTGAACCCCGCCTCGACGGTATAGCCCGTCTTCAGTCCATCGACGCCCGCAAAGGCGCCGAGCATGTGGTTGTGGTTGAGCAGCCTGCGCGTGCCCCACGTGAAGGACCGCGTTCCGAAATACGCATAGCGGCGCGGATGCTTGTCAATCAGCGCCTTCGAGAGCAGCGCCATGTCCGTCGCGGTCGTCGCATTCGCGCCCGGCAGTCCGGTGACGTTGGTGAACGACGTATGGTGCATCCCGAGCGTCCGGGCCTTGACGGTCATCTTGCGCGCGCACCCGGCCTCGGTGCCCCCGAGCTTTTCGCCGAGCGCCACCGCGACATCGTTCGCCGAACTCACCGCGATCGCACGGATCGCCTCGCCCACGGTCAGGCTTCCCCCGGGCTTGAACCCGAGCCGCGACGGCGGCTGGTTCGCCGCCGCGCGCGAGACCTTGACCGTATCGGTAAGCTGCAGCCTGTCCGCATCGAGCGCATCGAACGTCAGGAACAACAGCATCATCTTCGTCAGCGACGCAGGCCGCCGCACCAAATTGGCGCTCTGCGCGTACAGCACGCGCCCGTCGCTCGCATCGATCAGGATGGCCGACACCGTCCGCGTCGACGCCACCACCAGCGGTGGACCGGTATCGATGGCCGGGAGCAAGGGCGCGGGCTGCGGGGCGGGCTGCGGTGCTGCCATCGGTCCCGCGGGTCCCGGGAACGACGTTCCCAAATACGCCGACGCCTGATCGGCGGGCGCGTCCCGCGACTGTGTGGCCATCGCTGTCGCCGCTGGCATCGCGAGCGCGGTCAGCGCGCAGACATGGATCGACAGTCGCGAGAGGCGCCGGCCGGTCGCGGTCGGTGATACCGTCGCCGGTCTCACTCCGGCTCCGTCTCGTTGGTCGTCGGAGCATCACCTGCGGTATCGGGCGCTGCGTCCTTCGTGGAAGACCCGTCGCGCGTGACCCGTGCGGTCATCCCCGTCGCGTCCGCGTCGTCCTGCATCTGGACGTCGGGCGCGATCTCCGCCGCGGGCGGGGCCTCGGCCTTGACCTCCGCAGGAGGCGGCGCCGCGGGCTCGGCGGCGACGGGCGCGGTTTCCTCGACCGGTGCCTCTTCCTCGTAGGACATGTTTTCGGTCACCGGCGGTGCCTCGGGCTCGGAGCGCGAACAGCCACCCAGCACCGCCGTCATCATCGTTGCCGCAACCGCGAAGCCGATCCCGCTGGTCCGCTTGCCCATGCTGTATGTCGTCATGTTCATTACCCTTATCGTGCCGCCAGTGCCTGGCGAGCGGAGCGTGCCTCGATCTTGGCGGCGAGCTTGGCGTCCCAGCTATAGGGATCGGCCCGGAAATTCATCTGCCCGTTCCCGCTGGCAAACGCCGTCCAGTAGAGCAGATAGACCGAGACCGGCTTGGCCAGCCGCGCGCGGACCGTATCACCCTTCGTCACGGTCGCGGCGATCGCCTCCGACGTCCATTGCGGATCGCCCGCCAACAGCCGCTCGGCGAGCTCACCCGGCTTTTCGAGCCGGACGCAGCCATGGCTCGCCAGACGGTCGAAGCTCGCAAACTTCGCGCGCGACGGCGTGTCGTGGAGATACACCGAATAGGGATTGTCGAAGTCGAACTTGTAGCGTCCCAGCGCGCTCTGGTTCCCCGCCGACTGCTGCAACCGCGTGCCGCCGATCACCTTGAAGCCGTTCCGCTTGAGATACCCCGGATTGGCCTTCTCCTTCGGCCACAATTCGCGCGTGGCGATCGAGGTCGGCACGTTCCACGGCGGATTGATGACGACGCTGTGGATCGTCGAGGTCAACATCGGCGTCTCGTCGCCCGGCCGACCGGTGACTGCGCGCATCGAGGTGACGGGCTTGTCGCCGTCGAACACCGTCAGCACCGCGGCGGCGATATTCACCTGGATACGATCCTTGGGCAGCTCCTGCGGCAGCCAGCGCCAGCGCTCCATGTTCGCCATGATCTGGCGGACGCGTTCGGTGGCCGACACGTTGAGCGCTGCAAGCGTCTGGACCGACACGATCCCGCTCGGGTTCAGGCCATAACGGCGCTGGGCCCGGCGAACGCCGTCGAGCAGCGCCGCGTCATAGCGGTCGCCGCTGGTCGAGACCGCCTTGTCCTCGACCGCGAGCCGCTGACGCAGCGCGACGACGCGCGGGCCGCTTGCGCCGATCGTCATGTCGGGACCCGATGCGAGCGCCGACCAGCCTCCCGACGCCGCGATTTCGCGGTAGCGCTCGAGTCCGGCCTTCAGCCCGTCATAGCCCGAATAGGGCGGCGGCAGTGCCGCGAACCACGCGACGATCCGGTCTCGCCGTACCGCGTCCGCAAAACCGGGAAGCGGATCGAACGCGGGCGGACGCATGCCCCAATCCTGCTGGAAATCGGCCTCCGACAGGCGCCCGGCATGCACCGCACGCGCATGGTCGAGCGCCTGGCGGACGAGCGTGTCGTTGTCGACGTCGAGCACCAGCGTCGGGCGCGCAACCGCAAGCCCCTGCCCCATCGTGTCCGACGCGAGCAGCTTCTGGAGCTGCTTGACCTGCGATTCCGACAGCGTCGGCAGCGCGACGGCGGGCATGACGGGTGCCGGCACATAGGTCGGCGGAGCCTGCGGCGGGGCGACCTGCGGCTGAAGCAACTGCGGCGGCACGAGCTGTTGCTGCGCCGACGCGGCCGCCCCGGCGCCGAACGGCACGATCAGCGCGGCGATCACGCCAGTTCCGAGCAGCCGGGCGGGCGTCCGGCGCAGCACGCCGCGCAGCTTGGACTCGGTCGTCACCACCGGCAGGGCATCACGGATATCGCCGGGCGTGACGGACAAAAGGGTCTTTGAAAGGCTTTGCATGGCTTCCCTATAGCGTTCGCGCCCTGCGTCGCACGGGCAATATCGCTGCAACCTGAATAAACCGCGTCGACACAGGTAAATATGCACCGGCGCGCGGAGATTTCAGCAGTGATCTCAACGGCGTTCGGCGTCCGTTTTTGCGCGCTCGATCTGGAACGCCTCGCCTGCGTTCCAGACTGGCCACGACCGTCCCTGCGCGACCTCGCGGCCCAGCGCATAGGCGACGCTGCCCTCCTGCGCCGCGCCGGTCAGATCCCAGCGCGCATCATATTCGTCGCAGGTCTGGTGATAGCATCGCGCATTGAACGCACTCCGCTTCGCCTCGCCCGCCGCCGCACCGCCATCGACCAGATCGCGGCCGGCGCGGAAATACACGCCGGGCACGCCCTTCTGCGCCAGCGCGTAATGATCCGAGCGATAGAACCATCCCGCCTCCGTGTTTTCCTCGGGCACGATCCGCAGCCCCTGCGCCGCCGCTACCCGCGCGAGGTCCGCCTCCATCGGCGTCCGTCCGACCCCGATCAGTTCGAGATCGCGTGTACGGCCGAGCACGACGTGCGGATCGAGGTTGAACTGTGCCGCCGTCGTCGCAAGCGGCAGGACGGGATGATCGGCGTACCAGCTCGCCCCGAGCAGCCCCTTTTCCTCTGCCGTCCACAGCGCGAACACCACCGACCGGCGTGGTCGCGCGGCGCCGGCATAGGCCCGCGCGATCTCGAGCAGCGTGGCAGTACCCGTCCCGTTGTCGATCGCGCCGTTGCGGATCCGGTCCGCGGGCGGGTCGAACGCGTTCTCGCCATATGCATCCCAGTGCGCGCCATAGAGGATGCTGCCCGCGGCGGGATCGGTTCCGGGCAGCACGCCGACGACATTGTGGCTCTCGACATGCTCGATCCGTGTCTCGACGCGCGCCGAGAATGCTGCGCCCTTGAGCTCGATCGCCGCGAAGTCCGCACGCTGCGCGGACCGCTTGGCCGCGGCATAGTCGAGCCCGCCCTGCTTGAGCAACGCGACGCCGATATCGTTCCGGATGTTGCCGCGCACCCCGAAGGCGGGCGGGATCGCGCCGGTATCGAGCGCATAGCCGGGGACCGCATCGCCATTGGCGATCTGGAGCCAGGGATAGCTCGCCGGAAACGTCTCGTGGATCGTCAGGAACGCCGCCGCGCCGCGCTTCTGTGCCTCGTTCAGCTTGGTCCGCGCCGCGGGGCTCGATGCGCGCCCGCCAAATCCAAGGTCGCGCCCGGCCTCGACATCGGGATCGCCCGCCAGCGCCACGACGACTTTGCCGCGAACGTCGACACCGCGATACGGGTCATAGCCGAGCTTGGGCTCGACCACGCCGTAGCCGACGAACACGATCGGCACCGTGTCGAGCTGCGTCGCGCCGACGATCCGCGACGACGCGGCGATCTCGACGCCGGGGTTTAGCGTGACGTCCCGGCGACCGAGCCTGAGCGTGAACGCCGCGCTGTCGCGCGTCCAGCGCAGCAACGGGACGCGCTGCCGAAAGCTGGAGCCAGCGCCCGGCTTCAGCCCCAATTGCCTGAACCGCGCCTCGAGGAAGTCGAGCGTGATCGGCTCGCCGGCCTGTGTCGGGCCACGGCCGTGGAAGGAATCGTCGCTGAGTGTGCGGATATCGGCCTTGATCCGGTCCGCGGACAGGATCGGCGGGCCAGGATCGGCGGCAGCGGTCAGCAGCAACAGCGGAAGAAGTCTTTTCATGCGTGCAAATTGCCCTCGAAACTGCCCGGGAACAAGCGGTGATCGGTCAACTTCACTGTCTTGTCAGCGATTTAATCCGCCTGTCTGATCGCGCTGCGGGTCAACCCGGGATACGAACGCTAACCCGGCGGAAGCGCGCCTCGATGAAGCTGTAGACGCCGAACAGTCCCAGCCCGATGCCGGTCGCCGCCAGCAGCCACTTCCCGCCCGGCTGATCCTGCAGCATCGCGAGCGCGTCGGCCATGCCGCCCGCCTCGGTGGCGTGCGACTGCCAAGCCGCCACGGCGAAGAACCCCGCGACGATCGCGAACACGACCGCGCGCGCACCATAGCCCAGCCGACCCATCGTGCAGACATAGGAGGGCAGCGACGAATCATTGTGCAGGTCGCGGATGAAATTACCCTTCCACGCCTTTTGCGCCTGCATCAGTGCTGCCGCGAGAATGCCGATCGCGACTGCCGCCACCAGAAACCGCCCGAGCGGAACGGACAACAGCCACGCGGTCCAGTCGCGTGCGCTGTCGTCGCCGGGCGATCGGCCACCCGAACCCGTCGCCGGATGCAGCGCCAGCCGCGCCGCCGTCCAAGCCAGGATCAAGTGCGCAACGCCGCTGACGACATGCCCGATCCGCTTCACCGCACCCTTGGCATCCTGCATGATCCGCTCCGGATCCGCGATCGCCTCGGTCAACCGCCATATCGCATAGCCCAGCAGCCCCGCCGCCACGATCGCGAGGATCACCACGCCCAGCTTCTCGTCCGCGAGCGACCCGATAGCGCCCTGATTGTCGGCGATCGTCCCGCCGCGCATCGCCGCATCGACCGCGAACCAGCCGACCAGAAGGTACACCAGGCCGCGTGCGGCAAAGCCAAGCCGCGCAAGCTGCGTCGCGCGTGCATCCGAAATCGTCACCGCATTCCCCCGGTTCGTTACGCGTGCACAACACTCGGCATGACGCGACGTTCCGGCAAGGATCGGACGGGCCCTAGCTCCCCCAGGCCGCGACCGGCGGCAGGGCGCCTGTTTCGGGCTTCGCGAACAGATACCCCTGACACAACCGCACGCCGAGCGCGCGCAGCGTCGCGAGTTCGCCGGGCGTCTCGATCCCCTCGGCAAGCGGCTCGATCCCGAGGTCCGCGCCGAGCGCGACCACCGCCGCAACGATCGAGCGCTTGACCGCCGACGTATCGATGCCGCGGATCAGCATCATGTCGAGCTTGATGACGTCGGGGTGCAATTCCGCGAGCAGCCCGAGCCCGGCATAACCCGCACCGAAATCGTCGATCGCGGTCGTGAAGCCCTGCGCGCGGTAAGCCGCGATGATCCTACGGACATGCGCGACGTCCTGCATCCGCTCGTTCTCGGTGAATTCGAACATCAGGTTGCGCTTGTCGAACCCGACGCGCGCCGCCGCCGCCAGCGTCGCGCGGATGCACGCATTGGGCTCGTACACCGCGTTCGGCATGAAATTGATCGACAGCTTGATGTCGCCGCCGGGCACGAACAGCGCGCCGGCCATCTCGACCGCCCGGACCCGGCACGCCTGATCGAACGCATAGATCATGTCCGCCGAAACCCGGTCGAGCACCGTCTGCGCGCCCTCGCCACCGGCACCGCGAACCAGCGCCTCATACGCCCAGATCTTGCCGGTCAGGATGTCGATGATTGGCTGAAACGCCATCGTGAAGCCGAAGGGCACCCCGCCTCCGCTCCGGCAGGCGCCGCAACGCTGCGTACCGCCTGCAGCGTTCTGCGCATTCCGCCCGACGGCGACGAGGGGGACACGGTCCATGAAGCTCATCGTCAATTCCAGGCGCACGTCGGCGAAATACGGTCATGAGAAACGGCGCGACCACGCCCCGCACTCTGTGAATGCAACTCATGTATATTGCATGGATTAATAAACCGTCTTGGCGATGGCCCAGGCTTGTGCGCCCGCGGTCGCAGTCCCGGATCAGTTGACGGGGGGCTTGCGACGATAGCTCAGCGCCTCGGCGATATGGATCCGTGTCACCTCGGGCGCGGCGGCGAGATCGGCGATCGTCCGGCCGACGCGGAGAATCCGCGTATAGCCGCGCGCGGTCAGCCGCATCGCCTCGGCCGCCTGCGCGAGCAGCTTGCGACCCGCAGCATCGGGCGTCGCAACGGCATCGAGGACGGGGCCATCCGCCTCGGCATTGGTCCGCACGGGATGATCCCGATAGCGCTCGACCTGAACCGCGCGCGCTGCGGCTACGCGTGCACCGACAGCCGCCGACCGTTCCCCCGCGGGCGGCATCACCAGATCCGCCGCCGTCACCGCCCTGACCTCGACGTGCAGGTCGATCCGGTCGAGCAGCGGCCCCGACACCTTGGCCTGATAGTCCGCAGCGCAACGCGGCGCGCGTGAACAGGCGAGGCTTGCATCCCCCAGATGTCCGCACCGGCACGGGTTCATCGCGGCGATCAACTGGACGCGGGCTGGAAACGTGACGTGCGCATTGGCGCGTGCGACGCTGATCGTCCCGGTCTCGAGCGGCTGGCGCAGCGAATCGAGCACCGCGCGCTGAAATTCCGGAAGTTCGTCGAGGAACAGCACGCCGAGATGCGCGAGGCTCACCTCGCCCGGCTTGACCTTGAGCCCGCCTGTAAAGCAGGTACACCGGTTTGCACTGCCCACCCGCCCGCACCCGGCTCGGCTCGCACTAACGTTTGCACTGAGGCTGGCTGAGCATTGCACTACATTCGCATACGGGCACCGCGATAGCATTGGTGCGAAACTAGTTCGTCTGAACTTCTTTCCCATCAGATTAACAATCGTTCGCTAATACCCCCTCATTTACATGACGCTCTTGATCAATGATGGTAGTCAGCAAGTGTCCGGATAACGGTTCACCTTGAAGCATTTCGGACACCCTCTCCCACTAAGTCAATGTAGACTCACCCGGGCGAAAGTAGCATTACCGACATCAGCGCACATAGTTTGCAGTGCCTAGTCAGCACGGAGATTTTCAAGGCGATGAAGGGTATCGAAGACCAAGTAGAGCCTTTAACCATAGACGGCTCGGAAATGTCCGACCGTCAAATGAAGAAAGCTCTCGAACGAAAGCCCATTATTGATTCGCTTTTGCTATCTAGCCAAAATACCGGCGAGCAGGTCCGGGAAGCCGCAGGGAAGCTCCATTGCTCGCCCAGGACGGTTTGGTATCTAATCAAACGTTATGGGGCTACCCGGCGCCTAGTTGATCTTGCTCCAAGACAAGGCCACGGGCGCAGTGGCATGACATTCATTAAACCTGAGGTGGAAGACGTCATCTCTGAGGTTTTAGATGGGTTTCATCTCAGCCGCATGCGACCAACGGTTACTCAGACCGTAATGGAGATCAGACGCAAGTGCGCCTCGGCGGGTCTTCCGCCTCCCGATGAAGGCACGATTAAACGCCGGCTAAAAAAGATTCCGGATATCGAGATCGTAGCGGCCCGAGAAGGCAAGAAATTCGCCCGCGAACGATACAAAGCGATGCCAGGAAAAACGTTGGATACGCAATGGCCACTTCAGAGAATACAGATAGACCACACGATGGTTGATTTGATTGTCGTAGACGAGTTGAATAGGCAACCACTAAGACGACCATACTTGACGATAGCAATAGATGAGTTTTCGCGCGCAATTCTCGGCTTCCACTTAAGCTTAGAGGCTCCTTCTGCGACATCTGTCGGTCTCTGCCTCGTTCATAGCATCTTGCCGAAAGAGCAATGGGCGGGGCGAATAGGTTTACAATTTGATTGGCCAATGCACGGGCGACCGGACTGCCTCTATGTCGACAATGGCTCAGACTTTCATTCGGAGGCGGTCGAAAAGGGCTGCATCGCTTGGGGAATGAATATCGAATACCGCCCGCCGGGAATGCCGCATTTTGGAGGCATCGTCGAACGTATGATGCGAACTGCCATGGGAGCGGTCAAGATATTGCCCGGAGCGACCGGTGGCTCAATCGCCGAAAAGGGAGACCGTGACCCTGATGCCGGCGCGGCTATGACATTGAAAGAGTTGGAACGCTTTTTCGCAACTTTTTTTGCCGGTCAGTATCATCGAACTCCCCATTCTTATCACAGCAAGACGCCCAATACCCGATGGAGAGAAGGCATCTTCGGCACCGCATCTCAACCTGGGCGCGGCATCCCGCCATTGATTAATGACCCGGAACGCTTGTTAATAGATTTTTTACCCCTGGAGCGTCGGCGCATCACGCAACGCGGCATTCGCTGGGGCGGCGTCCATTACATGGACGATGTTTTACGGGAGTACATGGGCTCCAATAACGCGGATCCATTCATAGTTCGACGAGATCCAAGAGATGTATCAGCTATTTGGTTTTTATCGCCGAATGATGGTCGCTACTATCACATCCGTTCCCGAGACATTGCTAGGCCGTCAGTATCTCTTTGGGAGCTCGAAGCGGCACGCCAAAAGGTGAGATTGGAAAGAAATTCTGACTATGACGAGACCGCCCTGTTTGAGGCCGTCGAAGCGCAGCGCCGCATCGTCGAAAAAGCTGCGGAAAGTAAAGCGGCCGCTCGAAGAGGTCGCCTCGCCGTTGAAAGGCGCGCACGAAACGCAGAAGGCACACACGCATCGTACGAAGGACAAGGTGACGACACCGCCCGTTCCAGCTCCCATAGGCCTTGGAGCTTCTCCAAACTGCCTGACTTGCCAGAAGATGATATTTTTGAGATCGACGAATGACGGACGACCGCCGCCTTTCGAAAACGGCGCGGGATTTACTCGGCTCGACTGCAGAGACGCGGATCAATGCGATCCAGAGTATCCCTTTTATATCCTACGCAGCGGCAAAACTCATTCGAGCGCGGATGGAGCAAATCGTCATCGCGCCGAGGTCGCACCGCCCAGCAAGCATGTTAATTGCCGGTTCCACCAACAATGGGAAAACAATGTTAGTGCGACGATTTGTTGAATCTCATCCTGACTTTGATGACCCTGACGCAGACGCGTCATTAGCTTCAGTTCTTTACGTGCAGATGCCTCCCACCCCCGATCCGCGCCAATTTTATATGGCCATACTCGACCGACTACAGTCACCGGTACGAAGAACTGCTGTTTTAAGTCAGCTTCAAAGCCAGACAATACGCCTTTTAGGCTTAGTAAACACCAAGGTCTTAGTTATAGATGAGATTCATAACATACATGCCGGTAGAATAGAGCATCAGCGGGGCTTTTTGAATCTCCTCAGGTACATATCCAATGAGCACGGTATTCATCTGATTGCCTGCGGATTAGCAACATCTGTAAGAGCCCTACAATCGGATGAACAACTTGCTAACCGTTTCGAGCATTGGCCCTTACCGAAATGGCGGGTTGATGGTTACACCAAGGCACTTTTAAACACTATTGAGACGCTCCTGCCATTGAGAAAACAGTCAAGCCTATCTGATCCCGAATTGATTAAGCGTATTGTAGGGCTTTCTGAAGGGACCATAGGAGAAATAGTAAGATTGATATTATCCGCTGCTTGCGAAGCGATCCGGTCTGGTCAAGAGTTTGTGGATAACATACTCATAGACGAACTTCGATGGATTCCTCCCAGTGAACGTCGTGCTGCTGCGGAGCACATGCTTGGGGTGAGAACGTAAGTGTCCCAACTCCTGCCGTGGCGCCCAAAGCCGTATGATGACGAGATTCTCTCGTCATGGTTACGACGTGTTGCTTATGGCAACTCATCTAAGCTGCATACATTTTGCCATCTTAAGTGGCCTGGCCTTCAGATATGGAATAGAGACTTAGACTCTTTAGGATCTCGGTCTTTCATCAACGACCTTTGTGTGATGACGGGAACCGCTGAAAATCGAGGGCATGCTACATCACTGAGATCTCTAGAAGGCATCGTATTTGATAGACTTAGATTGACCGGCCTTACCCGTTGGATTCTGCCTTTGGGCATCTATCATCGAACCAGGAGGCGCTCCGGACAACAATGGTGCCCTTCCTGCTTAAAAGAAGGAAAGGCCCCATATTATAGAAGGGCGTGGCGACTGGGATTCTCTACAACGTGCTCTAGCCACGGATATGTATTAGCAGATCGTTGTCATCAGTGTGCACTACCAGCATCCCCTCATCGCGGGGAGGATCCATACTGCAGCCATTGCTTCACCGATCGTCGGGACCATCCTACGATGTTCGGGGACGCCCTGACACTGCAGCTCGAACATCGCATGCGAGCAACGTGGTTAGGCCCGCCCTCCGCCATGCCCGAGCTTGGGTGTGGGCACCCGCTCAGCTATTTCACGCTCGTCCGTCAAATTCTAAGCATTGTGACGTCTAACCCCCGAGCCAGTCGACTCAGGGACGTAGTTTGTCGAGAGCATGGCTTAGATCCGGCGCCCCCCCTATTTGAGTCGAAGCTGCCGATGCCTGAGTTTCTTTCGGTTATTGAACGCCATCGTATGATGGCAATCGTAGCTCGACTTCTTCAGGGCTGGCCCTTCAAATTTGTCGCGTTTTGCGCGGAGGCTGGAATGTGGCGATCGTGGGCCATCAGAGGAAACTCTGGAGTCCTGCCGTTCGCTTACGATGCAGTTATTGATACATATTTGACATCACCTGACGTGCCGCCTCGCAAGCTCAAGCCAGTGCGCTTATCAGCGACCTCCCACGGTCATCCATGAGTACCGATGCACTTCGTCATGTAATCATGCATGTTGGCGTCGTTCCACGGCTTCGGTCTTAGAAGCACGACACGACATGCGAGGCGCCGTCGCTTTGGTTGGTTCAGAATAGGAAACGGCATGATCGGTTGGAGAATTACAATTTATCGACAGCCGCCTGATAACTGTCCTTCGAATTTGACCCGGACTTCAGTGCTGGCCGATTGGAAGGTTGGGTCTAGAGGTATAATCTGGCTTGATCAACTGGTCGAGCACGGGGAGGCCCAACTGGTGAAGACCGGTGGGTATCCTAACCTATACACGGCGTTGGCGGGATCGATCGTGCCGCTATTTCTTGGAGAGGTACCTCCAGCAGAAGACGACGTGCCGTGGCGTATGCCACGGGAAATTACTATCAAGCGCGCTGAGCTGGCGCTGTGCCAAGCCAACGAAGTACTGACTATCACGGTGTGGGATCAGAGCTGAACGCTGGCCAATGGCGAGGTGGGGGTAACCATCGCTAACTTCGTGAAGCATGATAGCAGCTGGCTCAGGTAATATAGCACTCACGGTTCGGACACCTCTTCATAACAGCCGGCGCGCCGCAGCTGGCGGACGATCCCGTTGAACGCCGCGGTCACTCCCTGTGCCCTGCCGATCTCGTTCTCTTGGGCTGCAGCATCCCAGTAGAGTTCGAGTGGCCAACGTTCCGGGCAGTGCGGGAGCAGGCAGCGCAGTGCTAACCGGATCTCGACGACGTCGACGCGCGCGTCCGAGCAGCGCGCAACGCCGCCCCGCAAGATATGCACCGACAGCGCGATGACAACGCGTTGATGGCGGACGAGCTTTGCCATCAATGAAAGTCGTGAGATTTGAACTTCATGACGGCTTCCGGATCCATGCCGTCCGCATGGGGTGGCCAGTAAGAGTTGCGCGGGTTCGGGCTCCAGCCCTTGTCGCCGCGATCGGGGGAGCCGGCATGCTTCGCACCGTCACCGCGCCCGGTCCGGTGCGGGAACGACATCTCGCCGACCCGGTGCAGAAGATCGCCGTGGTCAATGATCCGGTCGCAGATGACGTGGATGACCTCGCCCTCCTTCTGCACCCTGCCCTTCATGCCGATCATCGACGCGGACATGACGGTACGGCGCTGGCGCTCGAACCGATCGGGCCACAGGATGCCGTTGGCGATCCCGGTCTCGTCTTCGATCGTGATGAACAGAACGCCTTTGGCAGACCCCGGCTTCTGGCGAACGAGGATGATGCCGGCGACTTCGACATGCCGTCCGTCGCGAATGGTGGCCAGGTCTGCGCATTTGGTCACGCCACGCCTGGCCAGCTCGTCACGGACGAAGGTCAGCGGATGCGCACGCAACGAGAGCTGCAGCGCGCGGTAGTCCTCGATCACCTCACGACCGTCGGTCAGTGGGCGCAGTTCGACATCAGGCTCGATCCCTTCCGCGCTGATCGCTTGGTCGGCGCGATCGGCTGCGGCGAACAACGGCAACGGCGCTTCGCTGAGCCCCCTCACCTTCCATAAGCCCTGCCGACGATCGGCACCGAAGCTATGGAAGGCATCGCCGTCGGCGAGCTTCTCGATCGCGGCACGCTGCACGCCAGATCGCCGCCATACGTCCTCGACACTCTCGAACGCGGCCAGCTCGCGCGCGCCGACGATCTTGGCGCCATCCGCGTTGGACAAGCCGCGGATCTGCCGGAGCCCCAACCGTACGGCAAAGTACCGCCCGCCATAGGGCTCCAGCGTGCAGTCCCAGCGGCTTGCGTTGACGCAAGGGGGACGAACCACTACGCCGTGCTCGCGCGCATCGCGCACGATCTGTGCGGGCGCGTAGAAGCCCATCGGCTGCGCGTTCATAAGGCTCGCGCAGAACACGTCCGGGTGATGATGCTTCATCCACGACGAGGCGTAGGAGATCTTGGCGAACGAGGCGGCGTGGCTCTCGGGGAAGCCGTAGGACCCGAAGCCTTCAAGCTGCCGGAAGGTGCGCTCGGCAAACTCACGCGGATAGCCGCGCTCGACCATGCCCCCGATAAGCTTTTCGCTAAAGTGCGACACGCCGCCTGTGAATTTGAACGTCGCCATGGCGCGGCGAAGCTGATCGGCTTCTGCCGGCGTGAAGCCCGCGCCGACGATCGCGACCTTCATCGCCTGCTCCTGGAACAGCGGCACGCCGAGGGTCTTCTCGAGCACCGCACGCAGCTCGGGTCGAGGGTACTCCGGCTTTTCCAGCCCTTCCCGTCGGCGCAGATACGGGTGGACCATGTCGCCTTGGATCGGTCCCGGCCGTACAATCGCGACCTGGATGACGAGATCATAGAAGCGCCGCGGCTTCATGCGGGGCAGCATCGACATTTGCGCGCGGCTTTCGATCTGGAAGGTGCCGAGCGTGTCAGCCTTCGAGATCATGGCGTAGACGTCGGGATCGTCGTCCTGCAGGTCGGCGAGGCCAACGCGCAGCCCCTTGTCCGCCTCGAGCATGTTGAACGCCCGGTTCATACAGCCAAGCATGCCGAGACCCAGTACGTCGACCTTCATGAACTTCAGCGCATCGATGTCGTCCTTGTCCCATTCGATGATCTGGCGGTCTTCCATCGCGGCAGGTTCGATCGGGACCAGATCGTCGAGCCGGTCATGGGTGAGGACGAAGCCACCTGGATGCTGCGACATGTGGCGCGGCACGCCGATCAGCTTGCGGGCCAGCTCGAGCGTCAGGCGCAGGCGACGATCGCCGATGTCGAGGTTCAACTCGTTGACCTGCTTCTCGCCGACACCTTCGGCCGACCACCCCCAAACCTGCCCGGCCAGTGACGAGGTCAGGTCTTCGGGCAGGCCGAGCGCCTTGCCGACGTCGCGCACGGCGCCACGCGCCCGGTAGCGTGTGACGACCGCAGTCAATGCCGAGTGGTTGCGGCCGTAGGTCTCATAGATCCACTGGATGATCTCTTCGCGGCGCTCATGCTCGAAATCGACGTCGATATCGGGCGGCTCGCGGCGCTCGCCACTGACGAACCGTTCGAACAGCAGCTCATGCTTGATCGGGTCGATCGAGGTGACGCCCAGCACGAAGCAGACGCAGGAATTGGCAGCCGAGCCGCGGCCCTGGCACAGGATCCCGCGCCGGCGCGCCTCACGGACGATCGCATAGACGGTCAGGAAATACGGCGCATAGCCAAGCTCGCCGATCAACCGCATCTCGTGGGCGATCTGCTCGGTATAGGCAGCCGGCACCGTACCGTTGAACATCGTGTCGACGGCGTCTTCCGCGAGCTTCTGCAGGGCCTCTTGCGCGGTCAGTCCGTCGATCAGCCGCTCGTGCGGGTACTGATAGGCCAGTTCGCCCAGATCGAAAGTGCATAGACGGGCGATGTCGACGCTCGCACGCAACGCATCGGGATACGCCTTGAACCGCCGGACCATCTCGTCGGCGGATTTGAGCGCACGGTCGGCATTGACCTCGCGGCGGTAGCCGAGCTCGTCGACGGTGCATTTCTCGCGCACGGCCGTCACGACGTCCTGCAGCAGCCGCGCTTCCGGCGCGTGGTAGAGTACATCACCTGTCACCACTGCACGAACGCCAGCGCCGCCCGCCTGCCGCGCCAGCGCATCGATCCGCACGGCATCGTCCGGCCGACGCCGCTGGAACAGCGCCATGTACCCGCGACGGCCATAGACCGTCTTCAGGTCGGCGAGCGCCGCCAGGTTCTCCTCGTCCGCCTCGTGCGGCAGCAGGATGGCGATCATGCCCTCCGACCAGGGTTCGAGGTCATGCCAGTGGAGAAGACATCCCCCCTTCCCCGCCCGCTTCTTGCCCAATGTCAGCAACCGCGTCAGGCGCGACCAGGCGGGGCGGTTGGTCGGGTACAGCAGCAACTGCCGGCCGCAGGACAGATTGACGCGCGTACCGGCGATCGAGCGAACGCCCGTCGCCTTCTGCGCTTCCCAAGCGCGCACCACACCCGCGACGGTGCCGATGTCGCTGACCCCGATCGAGGGATAGCCAAGCAGCGCCGCTGCCGCGAACAGCTCCTCGGGGCTCGACGCGCCGCGTAGCAGCGAGAAGTGCGTGAGGACCTGGAGTTCGACATAGTCCGTCATGCGAACACGCCGTGCATCCACCAGCTCAGATCGCCGGTGTCCTCGACGAACCCGTCGCCACGTCGGAACACCCAGTAGCGACCGCCCGTGTCGTCCTCGACCCGGTAATAGTCGCGGACCGCCCAAACTTCCGCGTCACGGCGCCACCACTCACCGTGGATCCGCTCGGGGCCGTCGCCGGCCACCACCTTGTGCGGACGGCCACGCCATTCGAACCGTCGGGGTGGCTGATCGGGCATGAGCGCTATGACACCCCACAGCGGTTCGGGCCTGGCCAACAGGCGCGTCGGTCGTCGCCATTTCGGCCAGCCCGCGGGCGCCACCACCGGGTCGGCACGCATGACGGCGCGCTCGGGCACGTGGCTTTCAACAGGGGCAATCCGGAACACGGCGTCAGCGCCGATGCGGCCGGCAACGACGTCGACGAGACGGGCCGGATCACGCACGAGTACCTCACCGGCGAGAACCGCGCCAAGATCGACCGCGTCGAGCGGCTCTGTGTGCGGTGCCGCCAGATAGAATTGCTCGAGCCCCAGGCCCGGATTGATCCGCTCGATCCTGAGCTTCATGAGCCGCAACAGGTGCGAGACCTCGCGCGTTGGGCGTGAGGTGCCGACGGCCACGACCTGCTCGGTGCCATCGACGCGTAGGCCACCGAGCCGCAGCGATCGTACGCCGAGCCCTTTCGCGCGCAGCAGTTCGGCCATGTCGCCGAGGAGATCCTCCATGACCTGCGCGATCGCGTCTGCGGTGACGATCGGTTCGAGCAATCGGCGCTCGACGACCGGCATGACCTCGTCTGTGCGCGGCGTGATGGGTTCGGCGACCGCGCCAAGGGCCTGATCGAGCCGCGTGATGGCAGCCAGCCCAAGCCGGCGTGCCAAAGGCCCTCGCGCAACAGGCAGGAGATCGGCGACGCGTTCGAAGCCGAACTTGCGGGCGGCGACAAGCGCCGTGCCTGCTAGGCGCAAGGCCGCGACCGGTAGGCCGCTGAGCGCTTCGACCGTCCGCCCTGTGGGCACGATCGCGATGTCGGCAGGCCCGAACCGGGCAATAGCGTGTGCCGCGCCCGGTGTGTCTGCAACCGCCACGCGCGCGGTGAACCCGGCACGATGGCAAAACGCGCGCAGACGCCGGCAGAACCGTTCTTCCCCGCCATGGAGATGCGCGCAGCCGGTCAGGTCGAGCCACAGCCCGTCGGGCGGTGTGGCTGCGGCGATCGGCGACCAGCGGCGCACCGCGCGTAGCGCGAGCTGATCCAGCATCGCGGCATCCGCCTCCGTCTCGGACGGTCGGATGTCGAGATCGGACACCAGCGCACGCGCATGGGTCGCGGCCATCCCGATCGTGATCCCTAACGCGGCAGCGCCATCGCAGGCGGCCACCACCTCTTCGCGCCGGCCGACCTTGCCCACCAGTGCGAGCGGTGCCCTGTGAAACGCGGCAACGGTCGCCGCGACCCTGTCGTGACTGTCGGCTTGCGCTGGTCCGTGAAACGGATGGTTCGCCGCCTCCGATCGACGGCCAAGTTCACGCATGGGTGGTTTCGCATGCGCGGGCAGCGCGGCGATCTCACCTTCCACATCCTGCCTGGTCGGCATGTTGGCACGAGCCCAGCGCGCGCCCGGCCGCCATCCGCCGCCCCGCGGTACCGAACACGCACCGGGATCGTCGTCGACGGGAAGCTGAAGGGCTGGCCGCTCAGGCAGCCGCGTAGCGTGCCGGTCCAGCCGTCTCAGCCGCTCGATGGCCAAGTGCGGCAGGAACAGCGAGACAACCCGTCTCATCGCAGCCCTCCAAAATCATCGAAAATGCTTCGCCGCCACGCTGCCGTGCGACCTCGACCTGCCACCGCGATCGGCCGACGCCTGCAACACCCAGGCGTTCGGACGACGCACTGGCGATCCGCCAGCGCGTCCAGGCCGCGGACGGCTCGACGAGCGGATCCTGGTCGCGATAACGTCTGCGTCGCAGGATGAGTACGGGAATGTCGGCATCAGCCGCCACGAGTTGCAGGCGCCGGGTCGCGACCATCGACATCCGGCTTACCTCGGCGATCACCGCTGACGGCGTTCCATCGCGCACCGCGTCTTCGACGACGGCCAGCAAGGCCGCATCGTCACGAGGTTGTGCATGGATCAAGTCGGCAGACGACAGCCCTGCCTGCTCAAGGCCGGGTGCGTAGAGATCGTTGCGACAGCTCACCCACAGCACCGGTCCACCAGTATGAGCAGCCTCTCGCGCAGCGATGCCTGCCAGGAACAGCGTTGCCGCGGCATCATCGACCATCGAACAGCTTTGTGCGGCGACCTCGTGCAGTGCTCCTGCGCGAAGGCCCCTGCTTGCGAGGCGATCGTCGAGCGCGGGGATACCGAACGGCATGATGCGGTGATCCACCGCTGGCGTCGCGATTGTCCGCAGATGGGCGATGGTCGTCGGCAGGGACTCGAGGGCGGAAATCATAAGGTCTAGACTCTAGCTGTTCCCCTTATGTTCCGTTACCAGAGCCGTTTGGTCAAGCGGCAGACTCGAGACTCATGTGGATAAGGTTCCGACCAGGAATGCTGCGAACCGCGTTTGCCTATGCGTCGCGGAGCCGGGCTACGGCACGTGTGCGTATGCGAACGACTGTCGTCAGGCATGCGGATCGGCGTGCCGGATCCAGTCCGTTTCCCGCGCTATCGAACCTTCGTCAGCCGTGCCTTATCGCCGAGCTAGCCAAGGGACGAGTTTGGCTCCGACATCCCGCCAAGTGCATGAAATGCAATCCGGATTAGCCTGTTTTGCATTCGCCATTGCCCGGCCTGCCGGATACCAAGGTGACGCCTTTCAGGCATCCTCTCCTAAAAACTTCCCGGGTCGCTTTTGGCGGCCCTTTTTTTGCCCGGACGCAGCCGGCACAGCGTTTCCGGTGCTCCGAGCTACCGGACGTTCGCGTATAGCGATCGGCTGTCATCGAGCATGCTGATGGGTGTCGGGGTGATCCAGTCCGCCCCCCGCATCGGATATGGGCCGTAGAACAGATCGCCGAGCGCACGCCGGTAATGTGCGTTCATCCAACGTCGACGACGATGTTCAGGGCCATCGTAAATCATGTGGCAGCGCTGGCAAAGCGCTGCCAGCTGGTTAAGCGCGCTGTCACTGGGGTCATGATTGAGATGCGCGCAGGCCAGTACCACCGGTGTCCATTTGCCTGAATCGAGGATGTTCTCGGTCGGTCGGCGAACACGTCTGCCGTCGCCATTACGCCAATACGACCGGCCTTTGTCCCACCAGCGTCCGTCGCCCATGTGGAAGACCCGTTGCCCGTGTGGGCGCCCGCAATGTTCGCAGCGTCCGCCTGCCCGCACGAAGCGGACCAGATGCGATAGCTGGGGCCAATCAATCGGATACAGGAAGACATGTTCGGGGCGGATCGGCATCGGTGCCGTCCACCAACATTATCGCTACCCGTATGTCTAGCGACGTTCTGACGCTTTGGTGTTCTTGCTATGTCCTACAGGCAAACATTCGTGCATTCGACCGTCAGCTGAGTCGAAACGGATCGAATGCGATGGGCTATTCAGGACCACGCTGGCCGGAAGGGTTGAACGACGAGGAAGCCCTGCCCACGCAAATGAGCCATGGCCTGTCGAAAAGGCAAACGATCCTTGCCATTTCTGGACAGGAAGTGGATGAAACGATCATATTCAAGGGGGGTTGATGACTGAGTTCTCGTTCGAATGCTTATCCGACGGGAGTGGATCGTTCGACGTCATCTTCATCCATGGACTGGGCGGGGATCCCCGCGCGACTTGGACCGTAGGTTCGGCAATCGAATGCTGGCCCGACTGGTTGCAAACAGATCTCACGCAGGCAAACGTTTACCTGCTCGGTTACCCTACCGACATCATCTCTACGTGGCTTGCAGGCGAAATGTCGCTCTATGAACGGGCTAAGGCCGTACTGGACCATTTGGCCGCGCGCGGCTTGGGCAAGAGACCGATGGCAATCATTGCTCACAGCTTGGGTGGGCTGCTCGGGAAGCAACTTATCCGAGCGGGTCATGATGCTCCAGACGAAGATTGGAAGGCGATTTCCACAAGTTGTAAGCTTATCATGTTCCTCGGGACGCCTCACTCGGGCTCGAGCGTTGCGTCAGCCATAGGCTTCGTTGCCCCCAAGCTATCGTCAAAAATGACGAAGTTGCTTCAGAGTGATAACGAGCACCTCGACGAGTTAAATGAGTGGTATCGCAACCGTGACGGGGTGAAAACCGTCGTCTATTATGAAAAGCTGCCGACCCGCGGCATCCAGATCGTAAGTCAGAAAAGCGCCGATCCCGGGGTCGCAGGCACAGTAGCAGTACCCGTAGATGCCGATCACCTGACGATTTGCAAGCCGGCCAGCCGCGATGCCACTATATATCTCAGCACTAAACGCCATCTTGAAAAGCTTGCGGGGCAATGCGCGGCATTACTACCGCTGCATTCAGTTGATGCATCACCATATCAGTTTGCGCAGGATGACTACATTGCGCCCACGAGTGACCGCCGAACTCTTCAGCAAAAGTTGATAGATGCCGGCAAAGAGCATGAATATCCCCTCGCCAACGACGCACAAAACAGGTTTGCGCAAAACTACATGCGCTTTGGCCTCCATACTTCGGCTCGCAGGTTAAACGACATACTGCTTGCGGAAGTCAAACAGCGGTTCGAAACACACGTCTACCATGCTAAGATTTGCCAAGGCGAACCTGAAAAGGTTAGTACAGCCGCGCTGCAGAGTGAAGTCATTGATCCTATTGTAAATAAGTACGGCGCCGAATACGGTGCAACGCCGCTCACTGTAATGCAGGCGATCTACTTCTTAGCGGAGCAATGCCACATCCGATGGGACGCTGCATGATCGTACGTCAGTGGTACGCTCATCTCGATTCCTACGACACAATCCGCAGGATAATGGCACTGCTAAGCCGGTGGAGCAGACCTGCCCCAACGCTTGAGCGGCTCTTCATCTGTGACTTTTTTCTCGCTAGCCCGGCGCTCTTGCACGAGACGCACATGCCCGGACCTATTCGCGAGGCCTTCCGCTCGTTTCAGATTGCCCGTCCCGCAGCGGAATTTCTGAGCTATCCCGCCGCGCCTGTCCTGTTCGCGAAAATGGAGGGCGTACAGCGCGACGCTCTGCAAACGTTATTGGGCAAGGGGCTGCTTGATTTCGAACTATTTCGCCAGGGGCGCGTCGCTTTACAGCAAAGCTATAACGAGGAATCTGTTCTGCCGCACCTAACGGATCGCGAGAGTTTAGCTGCCGATTTCATAGCAGCATACTTCGCAACCATCGGGGAGAATGAACCTGGGGCGTTACGCAACTCAACCGGGCTACGTCGTGCAGGAGCATAGCGCTGTGAGCCTTCTGGCTTTGAAACGGCTCGTCGTCTTCGCAGGGACGAGGCGCGTGTACGATGAGAGATTTCATCCTGGTGTTAATATCATCCGCGGTCAAAATGGCTCCGGTAAATCGACCATTGCCGACTTCATTTTTTTCGTCCTCGGGGGAGAATTCGACCAGTGGAAGGAAAAGGCTAAGCTCTGCACGGAAGTCCGAGCGGAAATACTGACCCGGTCGGGAGTCATTACCCTCCGCCGGTTCGTGACTACACGCAAGGAGCCCATCGCCGTCTTCTTTGGCGCAATGGACAACGATGAGGCAGCTATTGCAGAGCGGTGGAGCCGGTTTCCAATTCAACGGAGCGAGAAGCAGCTGAGCTTCTCGCAAGCACTGTTTCGTGCCGTCGGCATTCCCGATGCCCCAGGCAGTGAGGGATCGAATGTCACCGCCCATCAAATCATGCGGCTGCTCTACTCGGACCAACGCACGCCAGCTCCGCGACTATTCCGTTTCGAGAGCTTCGATACTCGTGACATCCGAGTAGCGGTCGGTGATCTCATTTTGGGGGTCAACAGCTACGCCCTCTACGAAACTCAGATAGAGCTTCGATCGGCACGCAAAAAGTTAGATAGCGCAACAATTAGACTTGATGCATTTCGGACAAACCTGCCACCAAACTTTGGAAGTGTTCGGCTCGATCAGATTGATCAGGAACAGGCTGATCTAGAGGCTGAACAGTTACGGCATATTGGTGAGATTGAGGCCCTCGAGAGCATCGAGATGGTGGACGAAGACGACGAGTACGCTTCCGCCCGCAACCTAGCGCGGGACGCATTGCGACAGCGCCGGCGCCTCATGCGGCGTCTTGAGGAAGAGGTAGAACAGCTGGCCCTTGAGCTTGATGACCTCGATATCTTTGTCGACTATCTTGAAGAGACACTTCGAAAGATAGGCGCCACATCTCAGCTTGCGGGCTCGATCGGGAGTCTAGAGTTCAGCCATTGTCCGAATTGTCTCAAGATCTTAGAGGTCCCGGATGACAGCGATCACTGTATCGTTTGCACTAGGCCTTTTGATTCCGGAAAACAGGAAGCGCGATATCTAGAAATTCAGATTGATACATCTCTGCAATTGCGCGAGTCGCGTCAGCTCGTGACTGCGAAGTCTCAGAATGTCTCCTCAAAGAATAATGAGCTTCGGCGTCTCCGGTCGGATTTGCGGCGGGCGCGAAGCGAATTCGTCGGACAGTTCGAACTTGCCGGATCTCCAAGTCAGGCTCGTATCGCTCAGCTTCATAATCGCCTGGGTCAAATTGGCGAACTGATTAAGCAGTCGATAGGGCGGCGGGAGGTTGCGGAGCGGTTTACCCGACTTATTTCGGAGCGTGATCAGGCCGACGATGATTTCATGAAGTTGAATGCTCGTGCCGAAAGCTTATCCGCACAGGGCGATGCTCGCCGACGCAGGGCGCTAGGACAAGTTAGCCAATCAGCGCGTGGTATATTGCATAGCGATCTTCCACGCCAAGCCGAGTTTCAAAAGGCCGAAATGGTATCGCTTGATTTTGGAGATGATGCAGTCTCTGTCGATGGTAGTATGAACTTTGCAGAAAGCAGCAACGTCGTTCTAAAGAACGCCGCTCTACTGGCTCTTGTCGGCGCGGCCTCTCGTGACCCAGAGTTTTGGCATCCGCGTTTTCTGCTGATGGATAACGTCGAGGACAAAGGTATGGAGCTAGCTCGAAGCCATCGCTTTCAGGAATTGATTGTAGCGGAAGCTAGGGCTGCGATTACGCCTATACAGATTATTCTGACTACATCGATGCCGAACCCGGCCCTGGAGCGGCCCGATCTCGTCGTTGGCCCAACATACTCTGAGGAGTTACCGACCCTCAACTTTTCAGGCGTGCCGCCCTGTAAGACACCCGATCTATTCGCACAGGAAATCCCGCTTCCGGACACGGATGACGGGCTGATCCGGCTTGTGGCCGCTGCGCTGGGGATCGATGAGGAGACCCTTGCCGATCACCCATTCCATGTCGAGGAATACGCGAGCGACGACGATTTAGTCTATTCGTGGCGATTGATATGGGAGGACAGCCCTCCGGTTGGGGTGGAGGTGTTTGGTGTACCCGGCCAGCAATGGAGCGAGATCCTACCTCCAGACGACGGTTCGGATGCGGACATCGACGACAGTTTCCTGTACGAATGAGGCGTCCTGTCCGACGCCCTATTCGACTGCGTGCAAATTCCTCGCTTCTAAAGCTTCGGCGGTTAGTGACGCCGGTTTGTGGGAAGACGAGGCCAAGGCATGGTAAAAACGCCGCAGAAGGTTGATCGCGCTACGTTCATCGCGGGTCACCCGCTTTGCTGCTATTGCGCCGGGAGGCGGCCGACGACGGAGATCGATCACGCTCCCGCTCGGATCGTCTTCATCAAAAAACATGGCCCGGAAGGGTTCCTGTTCCCGTCATGCTCGGAGTGCAACCGTATCGCTGGGCTAAGCGAGCAGGTCATGGCGTTCTACATCCGCAGTTTCGACCGATCGGCTCGTGGCCTTGACGAAGCAGAATTCGAAAAATTAGTTTCTGGCCTAGTTAATAACGCGCCTGAGGCGGTGCCTCGGATGCCGCCCCGTCCATCCGCAGGCCTCGCCCTGTTCACGCACGGCATCTACGAAGCCGACCGCACGACGACGGCGCCGCCCGCGGCTAAGGCACACATTGAACTGTTCGGCCTTAAAGTGCTCTACGCCTTGTATTACAAGATAACTGCCCGCTTCGCTGGCTCGAGCAATCGGTATAATCTCAACTGGGCTCAGACCGGCACAGACGCCGCGCGCCAGATGCTAACAACAGCTGACAAGTGGATTGACGAACATAAGGTTGGGCAGCGACGCAATGTTGATATGGGAAACCAGTTCAGCTTTCAGTATGGCTACCACGAGGCTCATGGGTTTTTTGGCGTCCGGATGAGCTTTGCCGGGGCCTTCGTGATGTTTGGTGCAATCGGTCCGGCGCGCGAGATGGCCAAGCTGAAGAACCGGGATCCGCTTTGCCCTTCTATCTATGTGGTGGGGAAAATGATCAAGCGACAGTACCATCGCAAGAATGACTAACAGCCTCGTGACCATTACTTCGGCGAAATCACCCTCCGCCACCATCTCGTCGCCACTGCACTCCATCGTTTAGCGGGGAAGCAGCGCCGCTGCCAAGCGCAGTCACGCGGTCCGTCACGACCGTTGCCTCGAATGCGGCAAACAACGTTACACTCTTCAGCACCTTGTTCCCGAGCGGCGCGTCCGGGCATCGGACGTGGTATTCTGCTCGAACCATGCCGATCCTCGACCCCATCGCCTTCGAAGGCACGCTCTCCTTACGAGATCATTCCGCCCCAATTCGCTTCGATGCCGGCATCGACAACGAGGGCGGGCTTATGCTGAGCCTGGGCGATATAAGGCCAGCCCGGGCCGGAACCGTCTTCCATCCGCAAGGCGAACTTCTTCAACCGCAAGTCGCCTGCTCGCTCACCGGTCGCTCCGCGGATGGCTGGCGGTTCGCCACCGATGCGCTCTACGTCACCAGCTGGCGTCGGCCGCCCGATGATCGGGTCGAGCTTGAGGCAGACGCCGGCCTGGCCACGTTCAGCCGCGATGCGCCGCCCGATCATCAAGACGTCCGTGCGTGGTATGTCCGCAAGCTTGGCACCTTCCATGGTATTGAGCGGCAAACCAACCTTGGCCGACTAGTCTTCACCGGCCATGCCGAGCGTCCGTCCCAGGCACCATCGGCCATCATCGCTCTGCATGCGGGTACGCAGGAGGTGCCAGGCTGGTGGGACGAGAGCGAGCGCTTCCTGATACATTTATCGCGCGTCCTCTCGTTCGCGAGCGGCGTCTACGTGCTGCCGGTCTACGAGCTGTCGGTCCGTCACGGCGTGAAGACGTTGCGCGTGGTGCGGCGAAGTCCCTCCCCTGCTCCCTACATGCCGCCCTTCGACATGCTCTTCATGAACCAGATATTCGCGACCGCTGTCGCCTCGTACGAGGAGCGGCCCGATGCGGTCGAGCGGCTGGAACCCGCCATCCGCTGGATGACCGCCACAGTGTTCTACGAAGAGAGCCGGCTCATCAACGCGATGAGCGCACTCGAAAGCATCCTTGCCCGCTCTGACTTTCCCGATCTTTTCATGACGCCAGACGCCTTTCGTGACCTTCGCGGGCGCGTGCGTCGCTTTCTCCGCGCGGAGCGCGCGCCATCACGCATGGGCGGCAAGGCCGACGAGTTGAACCGCCGCCCATTCCGCGACAAGGTCGAGGACCTGTTGACGTCTCACGCGATTGTTACAAGCGACCTTCCGGTCGGCTGGCTGCGCGCCGTCACCGACGCTCGCAACGTGATCGTTCATACCGGGGTCGCGCCCGACCTGTCCGCCCCCGATGCGCGCCTGCTCGATCATATCGTTTGGGCGCGGGAGGTGGTGACGCGCATCATGCTCCATGCGATCGGCTTTTCCGGTCAATATCAGAGCTGGCTGCACCGGTCCGAGTATCTGAGCTTCCCTGGGTGTCGCCCGATGGCAGAGATCGCAGCGGAAAGTACCGGTTGAGCTGGAATCCTGCTCGGTCAGGAGTGATTGTCACTACCTACCTGCTCAATCAGCTGTACAAGGCGTTCGCCGTTCTCGCAAAGCCAGTGGCCCTGCTCCTCGCAGTGCTTGAACATACGGTCCAACAACCGTGCGTCGTTCGCGAGCATCGCCTCGCACCCATGTAGAAAGCCGAGCTCGGCGCGTAGATTGCGTGGTCGCTCCGCGAACACCACCCCAGCATCCTCCCCCATTAGGGTCTCATGGGCTCGCCGGTAAAACCAGTAGCTGGCCCGTACGCGAGGTCGATGAATGCAGACGAACCGGCGGGGCCATGCATCGAGATCTTGCTCGCTCCATCCTGTAAACAGGTCGCCGACGTTCCATTTCTGCAGCTTCCGCCGCTCGTCCCGCCCAAGCGATCTCTCCGCGCGCTTATCGTCGCGCCGCTGCAGCTCCGTGGCGGCTTTATTTCGCTCAGAGCCGGTGTTTTTTAGGTATGCTTCCGGATCCTACACAGCGAGAGCTAGAAATAAAACGATCCTGGAGCGGTGGCCTTTTCGACAGCACCCGATAGTCTGCGGAGATCGGAAGCCGAAAGCAGTTAGGTTGGAGATTATTATGTTGGACTTCAACGCACTAGGCGGGGGCGGAGGCAACGGTGCTCCAGTTCTGGAGCCTCGGAAAATCTTCACCACTCTTGTTCGACAACCCCGCTTTCGGTTTCCATCCGCGAACCAGGGTGAGGTATTGGATAAGTGGTTCGATCTTCGCGGACGTCGAGATAACACTATAAAGATGAATACTGGTTCTGGTAAGATGCTCGTTGGACTGCTAGCGCTCCAAAGCTGTCTCAACGAGGGCGTCGGCCCAGCCGTTTATGTCGTTCCTGACAACTACCTTCTCCATCAGGTTTTAACTGAAGCACGTGACCTAGGCATTGTCGCAACCGGAGATGCGGATGATCCCGCGTTCCTTGCTGGTCGTACCATCTTGGTTATCAATATACATAAGCTAGTTAACGGCAAGTCGGTGTTCGGTGTTGGGGGGATACGAAAGCCAATCGGATCTATTGTGATAGACGACGCCCACGCGTGCCTTTCGACTGTAGACGATCAGTTTTCAATATCGTTACCAGCTATTCATCCTGTGTATAACGAGCTTCTTCGTATTTTTGAGGATGACTTGAGAGCCCAATCAGAGGTTGGCCTGGTTGAGTTAAAGAATGGTGATCCCCAAGCATTGATGCTCATACCGTTCTGGGCTTGGCACCAAAAGCGCGAACAGGTCATCTCCATTCTTCATTCGCACCGGGAAGATGACGGTCTCTTATTCAAGTGGCCTTTGCTCAAGGACGTACTCGCGATCTGTCAATGCGCAGTTGGTGGAGCGGGCTTAGAGATAGCCCCACGCTGCGTACCGATCGAGAAGATCGCCGCATTCCAGCATGCTAAGCGACGGATCTACATGACCGCAACGCTAGCCGACGACGGTGTCCTTGTGACGAAACTCGATGCCGACCCAGGCATGGTCTCGTCGCCTATCAAACCGAAGGGAGCTGGCGAAATCGGGGATCGTATGATCGTCGTTCCGCAGGAGATAAACACCAATATTGTGGAAGGCGACGTTAAAGCTCTGGCAGTTGAGATCGCTAGAACTAAGAACGTTGCTGTTATCGTACCGTCTGATCGCAGGGCGGCTTTCTGGTCGGACGTTGCTGGCCAGATTCTAAAAAGTGACACAATCGCATTGGGAGTCGATCGTCTAAAGGGGGGAGAACATGTAGGTATCACTGTTCTCGTCAACAGATATGACGGTGTTGACCTACCTGATGACGCTTGCCGTCTGTTGATAATCGACGGCTTACCAGAGTTTCTAGGACTACTCGATAGGATAGAATCCTCGGTATTGGAGGGCACCGATTTAGAGTTGCTTCGCCAAGTTCAAAAGGTGGAACAAGGCATGGGCCGCGGCGTTCGATCCTCCGAAGACCGCTGTGCAGTGCTGCTACTCGGCAACCGCCTGGCCCAGAGAATTAATCAACCTTCTGCAAGGTCCATGTTCACGCCTGCGACACTTGCGCAATTGGATTTGGGGCGGGAGGTAACGCAACAGGTCAAGGGGCAACCGGCGAGCGCGCTTCGACCTCTTCTAGATTACTGCATCGAGGGAAACGTTCAATGGTGGCAAGCTGGTCGGTCCCGCCTCGCCCACGCACCAGAGGGACAAGCCAGTTGGGTAAATCCCTCGATAGTTTTGCAGAGAGAGGCTTTCGATCTCCTTGCAATGTCGCAAAGTAAGCAAGCAGAGCAGAAGCTGCAGCAAGCGGTGAACGCAGAGAGTGATCGCTCCGTGCGGGGCTACTTGAAGCAGCAGCTTGCTGAGGCTCTTACAATAACAGATCCCGCTGAGGCTCAGGCCGTCCTATTATCGGCGGTTTCCGACAACCGGCGTGTCGTGAAACCGATCGCCGGTATAACGCACACACGGATTACGGCGCCCGCGGTACAAGCCGAGGCAAGCCTGTCGTTTATCTCGTCGCGCTGTATCAACCCAAACCAGATAGTCCTTCTTGCGAACGCTCTCGCGGACGACTTGGTATGGGACGAACTTCGTACAGAACGCTTCGAAGCATCGATACGTGAGTTGGGAAAATTAGTTGGGTTTGGATCGCAACGGCCCGACAATGAATATCGTGACGGTGGCCCGGACAATCTTTGGGCCGTGGGCGGCCTGCACTTCTTCGTCATTGAGTGCAAGTCTGGCGTGAAGAACGACGGCCGCCTTATCTCGAAGGATCACTGTAATCAGTTGCTAGGATCTATATCTTGGTTTCGTCTAAATTACGACGCAAGCTGCACTTACACTCCTATCCTCATCGAGCCAGTGAGTAGGTTTCAGCAGGAGGCTTCGCCTTCTTCTGATATGCGAGTGATTGATGATGAAAAGCTGAGGGCGTTACGGGACGCTATTCGATCGTTCGGCGGGGCGGTGGCATCGCTTGGAACATTCAATGATGCATCGGCAGTAGCTGCGTTACTTGATAGTCACCAATTCACCGCTGCAAAGTTCCCAACTCGTTACACAAAGGCGTTTTCTAAATAGAAATCGTGGTGGTGTCGGTCGGTCCTTTTCGCAGCGGCTGTCCGACACCTATGGTGCATCGCCCCCCCCACTTGGCCATCCCTGACTCGCCGGTGCCTTTAGGGTATACCCCCAGCGCATCCTTCCAGGCCGGTCCTTTTTAGATCAATAGATGATCCATAGAATTCGGGGCTATTTGTTGCCTTGGTCCGGCTGAAGTCCCAGCCAAGGAGGACCATACGGCACCCAATCAAACAACACCGTCGATTTCTCACTGCAGGGGTAAGTATCTAAGTATCAGGGTTTCTGTCTTAGCATCACGATCCTCGGCAGCGGTGTCGCGGGCATCGCAAAACCCTCGACTTATATGATGATTGCTGGCGACGCCTGGCAAAGGATCCGTCACAGGAAGCCGTTAAGTCCTGTGGGACTACTCAGGAGGCGCAAGGGCTTCGATGATCCGACAGTCGGCGACGGTGTTCCGGCTACAGGAATCTATCAGCGCATCGAGTTCACCAGCCAGTGCGGTGAGATCGGCAATCTTACGCCTGATCGCGTCGCGGTGTTGATTGGCAACGACATCAACAGCGATGCAGGACTGATCTCGTCGATCGGCAAGCCCCATCAACTCGCGTACTTGGTCGATCGAGAAGCCAAGATCGCGGGCACGACGAATGAAGGACAGGCGGCGCAGGTGCGCACCCTCATAGGTCCGATAGTTCCCCGCCGATCGCGCAGGTGCCGGCAGCAAGCCAATCTGCTCATAGTAGCGGATCGTTTCGACCTTCGTGCCAGTCGCACCAGCCAATTTTCCGATTGTCAGTTTCTCAGACACAGCGCTTGACCCTCTAGCGACTAGAGGGTGCATATAGGCTGTCAGATCGATTCTATCGAGGTGGCGAACATGGCCTGCACAAGCTGCGCGTCCGACAAGGCGGGTACTCTCAACGATCCAAAGTGGCGCCGGGCGCTATGGATCGCGCTTGCCGTCAATGGCGGCATGTTCGTTATCGAGATCATAGCCGGCATCACGGGCGGATCGAAGGCGCTCCAAGCCGACGCGCTCGACTTTTTTGGTGACACCGCGAACTACGCAATCAGTCTTGGTGTTGCCGGAATGGCGATAGCCTGGCGCGCACGCGCTGCGATGTTGAAGGGGGCGACGCTTGCTTTGCTAGGCGTCTATGTCCTGTTCGCGGCGGGATGGGGTGCGCTCCACGACGCGACGCCCCATGCCGACATTATGGGTGTGGTCGGCATCGCCGCGCTGATGGCGAACCTTGTCGTCGCGGTCATGCTGTACCGCTTCCGAAGCGGTGACGCGAACATGAGGTCAGTATGGATTTGCTCGCGCAATGACGCGATTGGCAACATTGCCGTCGTGCTAGCCGCAGGCGGGGTGTTCGGCCTCAACAGCGCGTGGCCTGATCTTGCCGTCGCCACCTTGATGGCTGTGTTGGGCATATCGGGCGGTGTTCAGATCATGCGGCAGGCACGCGCCGAAATGCGTAGCGAGCCCTCACCCGTCCCCGCTACTTACCAGCAGTCGTTACATGGCAGTCGGTAAGCTGCTAAGACGCGGGCCGATGCACCGCCTTTCCGCCCTGTTCCTCAGTTTCATGCTCGTGCTTATGCTCGGGCTTGGATCAGTCGCGCATGCGACCGAAGGCGTGACGTGCATTGATACCACAGCGGTCAGCTCCCTCGATCATTGCGACGGCGACGCTGACCAAGTGCCGGCAGACGCCGACAAGGCGTATCCTCACCATCATGGCGGTTGCCACGGCCATCATGTCGGCGTGCCGTTCGCGTCCGATTCAACCGGACCAGCCAGCAGCGTTCGTATGAATGCGTCGGTGTGGCGCAATGCGCCCAAGGCCCCGGTAGCGTCGGACCCAGCCCTACGTCCTCCCCAAGCCTGACCAACGCCTAATCTCGCCGGGAAAGCCCGTGCGGATGCTCAAAGGTTCGTCAGGAGTCCGTTCCCATGCACCGTTTTATTGCGGCCTTATTGGCCGTGGCGTCATGCGCGTCGATCGCGCAGGCGCAGTCAGCCGATCCAACATCGACCAGTCCCCCGCTTACCCTTGATCAGGCGCTTTCACTTGCCGGAGCGACCGCCCCTAGCCTTGAGGCTGCCACAGCAGCCGTCCGGGCAGCAGAGGCAGGCCGCACGGTTGCCGGCTACCGCCCTAACCCGTCGATCGTCGCCGAGACCGAGAACATTGCCGGTAGCGGTCAATATCGCGGCCTTCGCAGCGCCGAGACAACAGCAGGATTGGCACTACCGATCGAGCTGGGTGGCAAACGATCGGCACGGATCGCCGTCGCGGATGCGATTGGTAATCGAGCGCGGATAGGCACGGCGTTGGCTGAGGCTGATCTACGGCTTGCCGTCACTCAGCTCTACATCGAGGCGACAGCAGCGGAGCGTCGGCTTGTGATCGCCCGTCAGCAGGCCGGTATCGCCCGCGAGGCTTTGCGTGCAGCCGGCGTCCGCGTTCAGGCGGGGCGAGCATCACCGCTCGAACAGCAGCGAGCCGATGTATTGCGGATCAACGCGGAGACGGCTGTGGAGCGCTCGCAGCGGCTTGCCGAGGTCGCGCGAAGCAATCTTGCCCGACGGATCGGCCAACCCCTCACAGGACCGTTGGACTTGGCGTGGTTCGGCCGTGTCGAGAGCTTTGGTCCAGCGCGGCCGATCGAGACCGCCGGGACGCTGGCATTGGCAGCGACACGCGCGGACGTAAAAACGGCAGAGGCCCAGGTGCGGCTTGCCAGGTCGCAGCGCATTCCCGACGTGACACTCAGCGCCAGCGCACGACGGCTTGAGGCTACGAACGACGTGGCAGCGGTGTTCGGCCTGTCGATCCCGTTTCCGCTGTTCAACAACGGCAAGGCGGCAGTGGCGCAGGCGCGGGCGCAGACCGATTCGGCGCAGGCGCTACGTCGCGCGGCCGAGCTGGATACCGCGCAGGATATCGCAAGCGCACAGGCGAACGTCGCGAATGCCGCGACGACCGCTCGCAACGCCAGCGGGCCGGCATTGGCATCGGCAAGCGAAGCCGCTCGGATTGCCCGGATCGGCTACCGGGAGGGCAAGTTCGGTCAGCTCGATTTGTTGGATGCCGAACGTACCCTGTCCGAAACACGAACCGCCGCGATCGATGCGCTCGCCACCTATCACGACGCCAAGGCACGCCTCGAACGGCTCGTTGCCGCAGCGCCCTCGCCCGAGGAAACCAATCAATGACGAAGACCATCATGCGGGCGCTCGCGCCTATGACCCTGGCTATCCTCCTTGCCGGATGCGGCGGGGGTGGCAGCAGCGAGGCCGGTGAGAAAGCCGGAGCCGAGAAGGCGGAAGGTGCCGAGGCCGGCGAAGCCAAGGAGGGCCCAAAGGATATTGTTACCCTGTCCGCCCAGCAGATCGCGGATGCCGGGATAGAGGTTACGCGTCCTACAGTAGGCGGCGTGGCCGGAGCGATCGAGCTATCGGCAACGATCGAGGGCGATCCTCAGGGTGTGCAGGTTGTGTCCACCTCCGTAGGCGGTCGGCTCGTTTCCCTCACCCGCAATCTCGGGCAGTCAGTCAGCCGGGGCGACCCGCTGGCTATCATCGAAAGCCGGGAAGCGGCATCACTGAAAGCGGAGGTAGAGGCTGCGCGCGCGCGTTCCGCACTCGCCCAATCGAACCTTCGCCGCGAACAGCGCCTGTTCGCCGAACGCGTTTCGCCGGAGCAGGATCTGGTCGCGGCGCGAACGGCCGCAACGGAGGCCAGCATTGCCCTTCGTCTGGCGCAGCAGCAGTTGTCAGCGACGGGCAGCGGAGGCGGCGCGCTCAACCGCATCGCGGTCCGCTCGCCGATCGCCGGCCAAGTGATCGCGCGATCGGCGACCCTCGGGCAGGCAGTCGCGGCCGATGCAGAGCTGTTCCGCGTCGCCGACCTGTCGAAGGTCACTGTCACCACATCACTCGTTCCCACGGATGCTGGTCGGGTGAAACCCGGCGTGCGTGTCGAAGTGACAGCGCCGGGGCGGCGTCAGGAGGGACGCGTCACGTTCGTGTCCCCCATTCTGGACGAGACGACCCGATTGGTGCCGGTGATCGCCACCCTCGACAACGCCGGCAGCACATGGCGCGTCGGTGAGACGGTCAACGTATCGATCCTCGTTCCTGCGACCGGGGACCGCACCGTCGCCGTACCATCGGCCGCAGTACAGATGATCGAGGACAAGTCGTTTGTGTTCGTCCGGACGGCGACAGGTTTCCGGGCAATTCCAGTGACACTTGGCCGCACCAATGGCGGACAGGTTACCGTAACGGCAGGCCTTACCGGCTCGGAGCGCATCGCTTCCACCAACAGCTTCACGCTCAAGGCCGAACTCGGCAAGGGCGCAGGCGGGGATGAGGACTGAGCCATGATCGGTCGCATCGTCACCCTATCCGTCGAGAAGCGTTGGCTCGTCCTGCTTCTCACCATCGCGGCTGCGTTGCTCGGGATTGGCGCGCTGCGTCAGCTTCCAATCGACGCCGTACCCGACATCACCAACAACCAGGTGCAGATCAACGTCGTCGCTCCTGCCCTGTCCCCCGATCAGATCGAGAAGCAGGTTGCGTTCACCGTCGAAACCGCGCTCGCGGGCATTCCCGGCCTTGAATACACCCGCTCGCTAAGCCGCAATGGCTTTGCCCAGATCACAGCAGTTTTCGGTGAAAAGACCGATATCTACTTCGCGCGGGCGCAGGTCGCCGAACGCCTGAGAACCGCCGAGGAAGACCTCCCCGAAGGCGTGAACCCGGAGATGGGGCCGATCGCCACGGGCCTGGGCGATATCTTCATGTGGACCGTTGAATACCGCGAGCTGGATCAGGTCCATCACCGCAACGGCGAACCCGGCCTGCAACGCGATGCCAGCTATATCACCCCCGAGGGGGATCACCTCGTCAGTGACGCCGACAAGGCGACCTACCTGCGCACTGTGCAGGATTGGATCGTCACGCCGCAGCTAAAAAGCACGGCCGGGCTTGCCGGCGTCGACTCCCTTGGTGGCTACACCAAGGAATATCTCGTCGTTCCGGACGTACAGCGCATGGCAGCGATGCGGCTGACGCTTCAGGATCTCACCACCGCCCTTCAGCGCAGCAATACCGGCGCGGGCGCGGGCGTGGTCAACCGCAACGGCGAAGGGCTGGCGGTTCGATCGGATGGGCGTGTCCGCAACGCCGACGAGCTGGCCCGTACCGTCGTTGCCACCCGCGAGAGCGTTCCGATCCTGCTCAACCAGATTGCGGCCGTTCGCACCGGACAAGGGCTGCGCATGGGATCGGCGTCGGAAAACGGCCATGAGGTTGTCGTTGGGACCGCGGTCATGCGGATCGGGGAAAATAGCCGCACGGTATCGACTGGCGTTGCCGAACGGCTGACGCAGATCGGCCGCTCGTTGCCGGTCGATGTGGTTGTGAAGCCGGTGATGAACCGGACCGAGCTTGTGAACTCCACGATTTCGACGGTTGCCCGCAACCTTGCCGAAGGTGCGGTGCTGGTGATCGTCGTCCTGTTTGCGCTGCTTGGCAATTTCCGCGCGGCGCTGATCGCGGCCTGTGTCATTCCAATCACGATGCTGCTGACCAGCATCGGCATGTTGGAAGCGGGCGTTTCGGCCAATCTGATGAGCCTTGGTGCGCTCGACTTTGGTCTGATCGTGGATGGCGCGGTCATTATCGTGGAGAACGCATTACGGCGTTTGGGCGAGGCGCAGCATGGTCGCGATGACGTGCTGACGATCGAGCAACGTCTCGGGATTGTCGCGGCATCGGCACGCGAGATGATCCGCCCATCAGTGTACGGGCAGGCTATCATCATCCTTGCCTATGCGCCGTTGCTCACCTTCACGGGCGTCGAAGGCAAGATGTTCGAGCCGATGGCACTGACGGTCATCATCGCCCTGGTGTTCGCCTTCATCCTGTCGCTGACCTTCATACCGGCAGCGATTGCGATCTGGCTCAGCAAGCGGGTCGAGGAAAAGGAAAGCCGCGTCGTCACGTTCCTCCGGCAGCGCTATGAGCCGGGACTCGATGCGGCAATGCGCCGCCCCACCCTGACCATCGGCGTCGCGATCGGTGCGCTGGCACTCGCCGGGGCCGCTTTCATGACATTGGGGCAGGAGTTCTTGCCGCAGCTCGATGAGGGCAACATCCTCGTGCAGGCGGTCCGCATCCCGGGCACATCGGTCGATCAGAGCCAGGCGATGCAATTCCAGGTGGAAAAGGCACTGGCCAAGGCCCCTGAGGTCCGCTTCGCCTTCTCGCGCACCGGCACGTCCGAAATCGCATCGGACCCGATGCCGCCTAACGCGACCGACACCTTCGTCATCCTGAAGCCGAAGAAGGAGTGGCCCGACCCCGGCCTGTCCAAGGAAGAGCTCGTGGACCGGCTGGAAAAGCGCCTCTCTACTCTGCCGGGCAACGCCTATGAGATCACCCAGCCGATCCAGATGCGGTTTAACGAGCTGATCGCGGGCGTACGCGGCGATATCGCGATCAAGGTATTCGGCGACGACTTTGGCGAGATGAACGCGACCGCAGATCGGATCGCCGGCATTCTGCGAAAGACGCGGGGTGCAGCAGACGTGCGGGTTGAGCAAACCGAAGGCTTGCCGATGCTCGATATCCGGCCGAACCGCACTGCCATGTCCCGCGTCGGGGTGACGGCGGGTGATGTGCAGGACACGGTTGCAGCAGCCATTGGCGGCCGACAAGCTGGCGTCATCTTTGAAGGCGATCGTCGCTTCCCGGTCGTGATCCGGATGGCGGAAAGCTCGCGCTCCGATCTGACGACGGTTGCTCAGGTGCCGGTGCCGACCGGCAGTGGCGGCTTCGTACCGCTATCGACTGTGGCGGATATCGCCGTGGTCGATGGTCCCAACCAGATCAGTCGCGAGAACGGCAAGCGGCGTGTCGTGGTGCAGGCCAACGTGCGCGATCGAGACGTGGCCGGCGTCGTGGCTGATGCCCGGTCAGCCATCGACGCTCAGGTGAAGTTGCCGCCCGGCACGTATCTCGAATGGGGCGGTCAGTTCGAGAATCTGGCATCTGCCCGCGATCGGCTCAGCGTTGTGGTGCCGATATGCTTCGTGGTCATCATGTTCCTGCTTTACGGCGCGCTAGGCTCCGTCAGGGATGCGTTGATCGTGTTTACTGGCGTTCCGCTGGCGCTGGTCGGAGGCATCCTGGCGCTGGTGCTAAGAGGCATGCCGTTCTCCATTTCAGCGGCAGTTGGCTTCATCGCGCTATCGGGCGTCGCGGTCCTCAATGGGCTGGTCATGGTGTCGTCCATCCATGATCTGATGCGGCAAGGCATGGATCGTGCGGTAGCGGCGCATCAAGGCGCTCTGGCGCGGCTCCGGCCGGTTGCGATGACGGCTCTCGTTGCGTCGCTTGGCTTCGTGCCGATGGCACTTGGTCATGGTGCTGGAGCCGAGGTGCAAAAGCCGCTGGCGACCGTCGTCATTGGTGGCCTGATATCCGCAACCTTGCTCACCTTGTTCGTGCTGCCGACGCTCTACGCTCGTTTCGGACGGCGCGAGCTGCCAGCCCCATCAGGGGGACACATCGAACTGCCGCCTTTGAATCTGACAGCGTGAGGGCTTAAGCTATGCAGGCCGTTGCCTTCACGCTCATTCCCGTCGTCGCCGTACTGATCGGCTCGCTATTCGCGGTATCGAGACGGCCAAGTGATGCCTTCGTAAGCGCTATGCAGCACTTGGCGGCAGGCGTCGTGTTCGCCGCAGCGGCAGCCGAGATCCTGCCCCAGGTGATGCACGAAGGTTCACCGATCGCGACATTCACAGGCGGCGCGCTTGGCATTCTCGTGATGCTGTCGCTCAAAGCCCTTGAGGGTCGCGCCAGTGGCCCGATCGCCATGTTGGGTGCGGTAGCCGTCGATATCCTGATCGACGGGCTTGTTCTCGGGTTGGCGTTCGTCGCTGGCGGGAAAGCCGGCGTGTTGCTGACGATCGCGTTGACGTTGGAGGTTCTGTTTCTCGGACTGACCGTGACGACCGAGTTGGGCGAGACGATCAAGTCCAAGGCGCGTATTATCGCGATTACTATGGGGATCGCGTTGTTGCTGCCGATCGGTGCAGCGATAGCGACGCCCGTTGCGACGTTTCCGCCCGTCGTCATCGCCGGGTTTCTCAGTTTCGGTCTGATGGCGCTGCTCTATCTCGTGACGGAAGAGCTGTTGGTCGAAGCGCACGAGAAGCCTGACACCCCGCTTATCAGCGCGATGTTCTTCATCGGGTTTCTGGGATTGCTCCTGATTGAGGAGGTATTGGGCTGACCGCTCGACGTGGAACGTCCTGGACCGATGATGATGACGCCGAGCTTCGTCGGCGTATCGAGGCCAGGCAGACGCTGGCGGTAATTGCGCGCGAGATGGAACGAACGATGGATGCGGTTCGGGGAAGAGCCTCAACCCTGAGGGTAACTCTCCGCTCGTCGCAGCGACCGTGGCGGGACGGCGTGCCGCGCCGAGTAGACGTAGACTAGAAAAATAGGGGCGGTTGCCCGCCCCTATCCAGCTTTAGCCGTGCTTCATGCCGCCCTTGGCATGATCGCAGCAGTCCGCGGCCTTGGCTTTTGCGCCATCCTTGCAGCAGTCCGCACCGTCCTTGCAGCACGCCATGTCGGCGCAGCAATTGGCGACAGCGGCGAATGCGCCAGTCGACAGGGTGAGGGCGAAAGCAGCGCTGATGAGCTTAAACTTGGTCATGATATTCTCCGAAATTTACGTGTGATGGTGTTCAATTTCACACGGTTTGCGGAGGGGGTGTGGCCGGAGCGTATGCCATGCCTAAAAGGCCCGTCTGTGGAGCCGGCCATGGCGATAGACGGGAGGACGGAACCAGCTCGATATGTTCGACGGTTTCGCCGGCAACTGCAACGCACGGTATGGCGCAGGCCGACGCAGGCGCCTTTTTGACGGGAGCGCCTGCTGATTTGCTGGCGCAGTCCATCATCGCGGACGCAGCCGGAGGCGCGGCCATCGCCATCGTCTCGCAGAGCGGACCATGCCGGACCAGTAACATCACTGCCAGGACGAAAAACGCCATGGAATGCAATATCTTGGAGAGTGGGCGAGCCCGGCGTTTCATTGCATGCATCTAGAAGCACACTTCGTGATGCACAATGTCGCAGGAGCGGTTTGCCACACTAAGCGGACTTTACTCGCCTTTCCGATACGTTGGTGAGGTTGCGATGCTCGAAAGGTCCGTGGCGCTATCGATCGGCACGCCTGCCTCCTTTCGTTCGGAATAGCGATCGACCAGTTGTGCGGTGTGCGGGCGTAGCAGGATCGTGAAGCGTACCAATTCCTCCATCACGTCCACGATCCGATCATAGTAGGCCGAAGGCTTCATTCGATCGCTTTCGTCGAACTCGGCAAACGCCTTCGCGACGCTGGATTGGTTGGGGATCGTCACCATCCGCATCCAACGGCCAAGGACGCGCAGCGTGTTCACGCTGTTGAACGACTGCGACCCCGCCGACACCTGCATGACGGCGAGCGTGCGGCCCTGCGTTGGGCGCATCCCGCCCATCGACAGCGGCAGGTGATCGACTTGCAGCTTCATGATGCCGGTAATCTGGCCGTGTCGTTCAGGGCTGCACCACACATGCCCCTCCGACCACATCGACAGTTCGCGCAACTCGTGGACGGCCGGGTGATCGTCCCCCGTCACCTGATCGGGCAGCGGCAACGTCGAAGGATCGAAGATCCGCGTTTCGCAGCCGAAGAATTGTAGCAGGCGAGCAGCTTCTTCGACGCACAGCCGCGAGAAGGACCGCTCCCGCAGGGATCCGTAGAGCAGCAGGATCCGCGGAGGTGGATCACCAGCGCCCAGCCCAAGGGCAGGACGATCGAGCGCATAGCGCCGATCGAGTGCGGGCAGATTATCAGGATCGGAGAGAGTGCGGAGCGGCATCAGGCGGTCCTTGGGCCAAGCAGAATGATACAGGTGCCGATCAAGCAGAGCGCCGCTCCACCCGCGTCCCAGCGATCGGGCCTCACCCCTTCGACAGCCCACAGCCAGACCAGCGATGCGCAGATATAGACGCCGCCATAGGCAGCATAGGCCCTCCCCGCTGCATCGCTATCCACACGTGTCAGCAGCCAGGCGAACAGCATTAGCGAGACCACGCCCGGAGCCAGCCACAGGGGCGATTTGTCCAGCCGCAACCATGCCCAAAAGGCAAAGCAGCCCGCGATTTCCGCAAGCGACGCGGCAAGGTAGACGAGTGCCGTCATACCATGCTGATCCTGATCGCGAGTGCCGCGAGCGTTACCAGCAGCACCGGGATCGTCAGTGTCGCGCCAACCTTGAAGTAATAGCCCCAGCCGATCCGGATGCCCTTTTGCCCGAGGACATGCAGCCAGAGCAGCGTCGCGAGTGAGCCGATCGGCGTGATCTTCGGACCGAGGTCGCAGCCGATCACGTTGGCGTAGATCATCGCTTCCTTGATCGCGCCTGTGGCGTGCGTCGCGTCGATCGACAGCCCCCCCACCAGAACGGTCGGCATGTTGTTCATCACTGATGACAGCAGCGCGGCAATGATCCCGGTCCCGAACGCCGCACCCCACACGCCGCCTTGCGCGGTGCGATCGAGCAGGCCGGCAAGGTGGTCGGTCAGGCCAGCATTCCGCAGGCCATAGACGACCAGGTACATGCCGAGCGAGAAGATCACGACCTGCCACGGAGCGCCGGCCAGCACTTTGCGCGTCTGGATAACATGGCCGCGCGCGGCGATGATAAGCAGGAGGACCGCGCCGGCAGCGGCAACGGCGCTGACCGGCACGCCGATAGGTTCAAGCAGGAAGAAGCCGGCGAGCAGCAGGGCGAGAACGACCCAGCCCGCCTTGAACGTGGCAGGATCGCGGATCGCGTCAGCGGGCGCGCGGAGCTGAGCCACATCATAGCTGCCCGGTATGTCGCGCCGGAAGAACAGCAACAGCGCGACCAACGTCGCGGCGATCGACGCCAGATCGACCGGCACCATTACCGAGGCATAATCGGCAAAGCCGATCCGGAAGAAGTCGGCCGACACGATGTTGACGAGGTTGGAAACGATCAGCGGCAGGCTGGCGGTATCGGCAATGAACCCCGCCGCCATGACGAACGCCAGCGTCGCCTTGTCCTTGTATCCCAAGGCGCGCAGCATCGCGATGACGATCGGCGTCAGGATCAGGGCCGCGCCATCGTTGGCGAACAGTGCCGACACCGCCGCGCCGAGCAGCACGATCAGCACGAACAGCCGGCGACCATGCCCCCCGCCCCAGCGCGCGACATGGAGCGCCGCCCATTCGAAGAACCCGGCTTCATCGAGCAACAGGCTGACGATGATGATCGCGACGAACGTCGCGGTCGCATTCCAGACGATGCCCCACACCACCGGCACATCGGAGAGCGAGACGACGCCGACGAGCAGCGCAACGGTTGCACCGCCCAGCGCGCTCCACCCGATGCCGAGGCCCTTGGGTTCCAGATGACGAGCGCAATCGTGACGACGAAGATAGCAAGCGCGAGCAGCATCAGGCGATGCGCTGACCCGAGGCGTCCACGACCTTTTCGCCGTCTTCCTTGGCAAACGCCCCCTGTTGCGGCTCGGGCAGCAGATCAAGGACCGCTTCGGACGGTCGGCACAGCTTCACGCCGACCGGAGAGACAACCAGCGGCCGGTTGATGAGGACCGGATGCGCCATCATAGCGTCCACCAGCACGTCGTCGGACAGCGACGTGTCGCCCAAGCCTAGCTCCGCATAGGGCGTGCCTTTCTCACGCAGCAGATCGCGGGGCGTGATCCCGGCGCGATCGATCAGCTCGACCAGCAGCGCGCGCGAGGGCGGCGTCTTCAGATATTCGACTATATGCGGCTCGATGCCGGCATTCCGGATCATCGCCAGCGTGTTGCGCGACGTGCCGCACTCGGGGTTGAGATAGATCACGATATCGACGGCCACGGGGCGTCCTTTCAGCAGCAGGGGGTGAGTTCGGCCAGCAGTGGCGCGCACAGTTCGGGCGAGCCGGCGCAGCAGTCTTTGACGAGGAACAGGGTCAGTGCGCGCAGTCCGCCCAGATCTGCGCGGTAGACGATGGAGCGGCTATGCCGTTCAGAGCGGACCAAGCCCGCACGCGCGAGGATGCCAAGGTGCGCCGACATCGTGTTTTGCGGCACATCGAGCTGCCGAGCAATATCGCCCGCAGCGACGCCGTCTGGCTCGTGCTGAACCAGTAGGCGGAACACGTCGAGCCGTGTTCCTTGCGCTAGTGCGCTAAGCGCGGCGATTGCGGTGTTGCTTTCCATATATCCAGCATAGACGATATAATAAATTAAGCTAGAGCCGGGTGCGACACTTGGCTCCCCTCCCCTGCTTTCCCGCGACATTGATCGAATTTTTGCTAGTGCTTTTTAGGTATGCCTTTCGCAGACCCCCCTATCGCTGGTACTTTATTACCGTCCTGACTGCGTAAAAAGGACTGGACTAATAAGTACCACATATAGCAGACTGCGGCATGTTCATCCGAGCCTACCTTCGCGCATCTACCTCCGAACAGGACGCGTCGCGCGCCAAGAGTGCCCTCGACGTGTTTGCGACGGAGCACGGGCTTAGGATTGCGGCTCGCTATGTCGAAAACGAAAGTGGTGCCAAGCTTCACCGGCCCGAGCTGTTCCGCCTGCTATCGGATTGCGAGCCGGGAGACGTGCTCCTGGTCGAGCAGGTTGATCGGCTTTCTCGCCTGACCTCACCGGACTGGATCAAGCTGCGCAATCTGCTCGACACCAAGCAGGTCCGGATCGTCGCGCTCGACCTGCCGACGTCCTGGATCCTGACGGCACCGACCGATGAGTTCACCGGCCGAATGTTCGCAGCGGTCAACGCCATGATGCTGGACGTACTCGCCGCGGTTGCCCGCAAGGACTATGAGGATCGCCGTCGTCGACAGGCCGAAGGTACTGCGAAAGCTAAGGCAGCGGGCCTTTATAAGGGACGCCCCGAGAACAAGACCCGCAACGCGGCGATCTCGAGCCTTCTCCGCGATGGTCGAAGCTGGCGCGATATAATGGATGCGACTGGGTGCAGTCGAACGCTGCTCGCCAAGATTGCTCGTGATCGCCGTCTACAGGCAGAGGCTGACGCAGCGATCCGGGCTGCTGAGTCAGTAGCGCATCGCTAATGTGTTCAGGCAGACTCTAGACCCTCATAATGAGGTGTCCATTTTAGCTGCTACCGACCCTGATTGAACGGGTTTCGTGTACCAAAGCCCCTGCCCACTCAGGGTATACCCGGATTGACGCCAAGCGTGACTTCCCGCCCATTTTGATAGGTGACGGAAAACCTCCGGATTTTGGTTTCTATACAGTCGGACAAAGCGACAGGGTTTGTCGCGTGTGCCACGCATAGGTTGGGGCAGCCCCGGTCGCCTAACCTACCGCCTGACGACAATCGTGTGTTTTCCGTCACTCTAAGCTTTCCCGTTTTCCCATCGAAATTCGCAATTTCGAGAATTTCATTTCGGGAACAGATTTTGGGAAAGCGAAACCCGCCTGTGGCCGGCAGCCGGTCGGCAGTGCCGTTTCCCCGCCCCACGTTCCTAATTGAGAACCTGTCTCGGCAATTAAAAGCTAAAGGTTGAGGAGCTTCCGCTTTTGCGCTCGACTCTGTCGAATGACATGAGAATGCCGAGCAGGATCAGCACCGTCATCATTGCCGATCCGCCGTAGGACAGAAGCGGCAGCGGGATGCCGACGACCGGAGCCAGACCCAGCACCATCGCCATGTTGATCCCGACGTACAGCGAGATCGTGAAGGTCAGCCCAATCGCAGCAAGTTTTACGAAGCGATCGGTTGAGCGCATGGCAACCCCGCTCGCCCAGCGAATGATCCACGCATAGGCCAACAGGATCACGACCCCGCCGACCAGGCCCCATTCCTCCATCATCGTCGCAAGGATGAAGTCGGTGTGAGGCTCAGGCAGATAGGCGAGGTGGCTTTGGGTGCCCTGCATGAAGCCCTTGCCCCAGATGCCGCTTGATCCGATCGCGATCTTTGACTGCGCGATATGGTATCCCGTGCCGAGCGGATCGCTTTCGGGATCAAGAAAGATCAGCACCCGGTGTCGCTGATAGTCGTGGAGCAGGTTGTTCACGACGACGGGAAGCGCACAGGCGAATGCCAGCCCTCCCCCCACGAACCAGCGTAGCGGGATGCCTGCAAGAAAGAGGATGGCGGTGCCGGCGAGCGCGATCATCATCGCAGTGCCCAGATCGGGTTGCAGTAGGACGAGCACGACCGGCAGACCGATCATCACGACAGGTGGCAGCAGCGTCATCGGGCGGCGGATGAAACCGGGGGGTACACGGTCAAAATAGCTCGCCAGCGAAAGCACGATAGCGATCTTCATGAACTCGGAGGGTTGCAGGCGGATGATCCCGAGATCAATCCAGCGCTGCGCACCCATCCCGATCTTGCCAAACAGCTCGACGATCAGCAGCAGCCCGAGTGTGATGCCGTAGAAAGGCAGCGAATAATCGCGCCAGAACGACACCGGGACGAACGACACCAGCAGCATGACCACGAACAGGAAGCCGAACCTGAGACCTTGGTTGAATGCCCACGGTGTCATGCTTCCGTTCGCCGCAGAGTAGAGCGTGAGCAGACTTGCAGACATGACGATGCAGACGGCGAGAAGCATCGACCATGGCAGCGACTTGATCGCGACGGGAACATGTTCGCGGGAAATGGCAGGCGTCCTTGGGTATCCGCAACAGCGGGTAGAATGATGAAGGCTTGGTGGCGGTGGTCAGTCGGGCGCTGGCAACTAGATCATCGACGCCGGGAAGGCCTTGGGCCGGGAGAATCGCAGAACGCCATATCCGGCGAGCGCGGACATCATCGATCCCAGCAGGATGCCGATCTTCGCTTCCTCCGCGAGATGCGGAGATGCCGGGAATGCAAGGGCACCGATGAACAGGCTCATTGTGAAGCCGATGCCGCACAGCAGAACGACGCCGTATGTCTGCATCATGCTGGCACCGGGCAAAGCACCGAACAGCCTCAGCCGCCTGCCGATCTGCAATGCGCCGAAGATGCCGATTTGCTTGCCGAGGAACAGGCCGGCAGCGACGCCCAGCGGCAACGGTGCGATGATCGCCTGCAACCCGATACCGCCCAGCGATACGCCGGCATTGGCAAACCCAAACAGCGGTACGATTAGTAGCCCGACTAACGGCGTCAGCGTGTGTTCGAGGCGATGGAGCGGTGCGTCTCCGTCGCCGCTCGCGCGAAGCGGGATGGCGGTTGCGGCAAGGACGCCCGCAATCGTCGCATGGACGCCGGACAGGAGCACGGCGTACCAAAGCAACCCGGTCAGAATAAGATAGGGCGTCAGTGCGTTTACCCCCCGCCAGCGGAGCAGATGCATAATCCCGAAGATCGTCGCGGCAGCGGTAATCGCGAGAGCGTCGATCGACGCCGTATAGAACAGCGCGATGATCGTGACCGCGCCGAGATCGTCAACAATCGCAACCGACATGAGAAGGAGTTTCAGCGAGGCCGGCACGCGGTTGCCAAGCAGCGCCAGTACGCCCAACGCGAAGGCAATATCGGTAGCGGCGGGGATTGCCCATCCGCCGTGCAGCGACGGGTCGGACCCCGCCACGAGCAGATAGATCAGCGCCGGGACAGCCATGCCAGCCGCGGCAGCGAGCGCAGGCATCATCCGGTCGGACCAGCGCGACAGCCGGCCTTCCAAAAACTCGCGCTTCAGTTCCAGCCCCACCAACAGGAAGAACAGCGCCATGAGGCCGTCGTTGATCCAGAGGTGCACCGTCATCGGGCCTAGCTGGTCAGACAATGTCGGCCCAACCACCATGTGCAGCACGTCGTTGTAAGCGTACGTTCCGGGCAGGTTCGCGGCGACCATCGCCAGCGCCGCAGCGCCCATAAGCAGCAGGCCGCCAGCAGCCTCGCTACGAAGGAAGGCGAAGCGCGCCTTGGCACCTGTCTGAAGATGAGCGGCCATGCGCAGTCCTGCCCTTTGCGGTATCGGCACCGCCGGCGGGACGTGCGGATCAATGGTGAGAAGTTGTCCGAACGACAGTCGGAATGCCGATCGTCGTGGACCCTCTATCGGTAGCAGGCCCGATCATCATGAGAAAATCGGAAGTTACATTGCCGCTTATAGAGGTTGGCTATAAGGTTGGTAATGCCTCGCATCCAACAGTTGCGCTACCTCGTGGCCGTCGCCGACACGCTCAGTTTCAGCCGTGCAGCCGATCAGTGTCGTGTCACCCAGCCCACGCTCAGCATGCAGTTGAAGGAGCTAGAGGGCCGACTGAACACGCAATTGGTGGAGCGTACGCGCGCCCGCGTGGTGCTGACGCCGGTTGGCACCGAGATAGCCCGCCGTGCGCGCTTCGTCCTTTCCGAGATTGAGGATATTCGGGAAATCGCGCGCCGTGACGATCCCGCCGCACTACAGGGAACGCTTCAAATGGGTGTTCTCCAGACAGTCGGCGGGTACGTCCTGTCGCTAGCAATGCCGGCGCTTCGCGAGACGTTCCCTGATCTGCGGATCGTCGTGCGTGAGGACAGGCTGGAAAGCCTGCCGGGGAAATTGTCGGACGGCACGCATGACGTGCTCCTCTTGCCGCATGGACCCACCCAGCCCGATTTCAGTTCTGCCCGGTTGATCCGGGAGCCGCTGCATCTCGTTATGCCAAGCGATCACCGGCTTGCCCGATGTGAGGTAGTGTGTCCGGAGGATCTTGCTGGTGAAACGGTTCTTGTCATGGATCGCTCACCACGGCTGCATGACCAGATCGCTTCACTCTGTGCCGAGTTTGGCGCGATCGAGGTCGATGATTACGCCGGGACCACGCTCGATACGCTGCGTCTCATGGTGACGACCGGCATGGGCCTGTCGCTCCTCCCCGCGCTGTATGTCCGATCAGACGTGCTGCGCGAGAAGCTGATCGTCGCACGGCCGCTGGCGAAGCGGGCACCGTTGCGCGACCTTACGATGGTGTGGCGGTCATCGTCACCGAGGGAGGCGACCTATCGTCGACTTGCCGACATCATCCGGCGTTGCGTCGTGCCGTGGGAACAGCCCGACACCGGCGCGCCCGCGTCGATCCCAATCGGCTAGATCGCTAGGGTCGATCACGCATTACAGGAAGCGCGATAGCGCGAGGCCGACGAAAAGCGCGCCGATGCCGATGACCAGCGAGCCGCTGACATACAGGATCGCGGACAGGGCATGGCCACCCTCCCACAGAAAGGCATAGTCGAGGCTGAACGTCGAATAGGTGGTGAAGCCACCGATGACGCCGGTCGTCAGGAACAGGCGCAGGCTTTGATCGGCACCGCCCCGAGCGGTGAACCAGCCCGCGACGATGCCCATCGCAAACGATCCAACGATGTTGATCGCCATCGTGCCGTAGGGAAACGATGGGCCGAACAGTGCGAGGGCGGTGCGACCGACCCCGTGGCGCAACATGCCACCAATGCCCGAACCCAGAAAAACAAGCAGGAACTCCACGCGCGTACTCCCCTGCGCCCATTGGGCGATCATCAGGGGCCATCAGCATCAGCGCGGTTACAAGGGAGGCTCCATTCCCTGATTTGTATGTAGCTATCCGGCAATCCGGGATCAACAAAGCCGATGGCAATTATCGACCCGGTGGCGGAGCCTACGTAAGCGATCCCTACCGCCTTCATCTCCAAGCCGAACATTCTCGAAATTCGATCCTACGCGAGAAGGCCGGATCGGGCCAGAACGCCCACACCCGGACGTTCAGGCCGACAATCCGGGCTCCCGACAACGGCCATTCGTTAAGCGCAATCTTTCCCGTTTCTCCCTCTCCGACAGGCTATTTCGAGAAAGAGCAATCGGGAACAGATTTTGGGAAAGGCGGTGCCCCGGACGGCTCTCGCCGTGATCGACCGGGCGACTGTCCCGCTATGGGTTCCTTTTCGGGAACGACGCAACGCCGCGCAATTTCAGCTATCGCAGTCTGCATTGGCCAAAGTGGACCCTCTGCAATCCTCTCACACCTGATCGTTTTTCCAAACTCGATCCCGACGGGTACGAAAAATATCCACGCCAGCTAAGCCTTGAAGCATTTTGGTCCAGCAAGCCAGTTCGTCGTTGGTTGACGGCATAATACGGCTTCTGACTTTCGCCTAACTTCGCTCAATTTTGATAATATGATCATAATCACCAAATTCGGGCCAAATATCGTAGTTGTTGGCCACATCGTAGAATGATCTCGAATTTTGATTCGTTATCGGATTGAAAGACTGCTTATCGATCTCGACTGTACCACTTTCCTGAAACCTATAAGTCGTTCCATTATCAACCTTATCCGTATCGCCGCCGTACTCCCGGTAAGTAGTCATGCTGAGAAATAATGTTCCAGCTTTGATTTCCCTAAAGGCGTAATAAAGATATTCCCGAGCCAAGCGGTCAAGAAATCCAACGCCTACAAAGCCCTTATTTATTTCAAGAAAGCAAAACGGACGATCGATCGGGCCTACTACAACACTATAGAGCTTTTTATTTCGGTGTGCTGACCGCGCATATTCCTCTGGCCAAATTTCCGTAGGCTGCTTTCGGGCCCGAAACCAAGATTTGCAGTATGTTATTTGCTGTTGCATGGGTACAGGTATAATCAACCGGCTCCGAAGTGAAACCGCCTGCCGTTGAACCCAGGCATTCTCGAAATCCGATCCTTTTCGGGAACGGGCGGCTGCATCAGGGACGTCCGCTAATGCCGTCTGCCTTCCCGATAGCGGACAGGCTGCTTTCCTCCTCAACCCAGACATTCCCGAATTCGATTGGTTGTGGGAACGCTCGCGCGAAGATCGACAATCCCGCGATCTGATCGCTACGAAGGGCTATGTCCGTGCCCAGCCACTATAAGAGGCAGCGCCCGTCGTCATATCGATCACAAAGGTGTCACCGCCGATCCGGCTTGCATAAAATCGTCCTTCGATATTGCTGATGGCGGAGAAGGTGTCGGTCGCGGGGCGGGTCGCATCGAACTTCCGGTGCATGTCGTCCGTCGCGCCTGGTTCCGGTGCGATCTGCCAAACGGGCCGGTTGCCGGCGTCGAACAAGAACACCTCTCGCCCCCAGATTTCGCGGTGAATGACATCCCTCGTCGGATACGCTTCGAATAGAACCAGACGCCCCGAGCCGGGCACCGGTAAGATCATTCCGATAGGGTAAGACTGCACAGCCTGATCCGATATTCTTGTTCCACACACCACAATACGAGGCAGCGGTTAATTCCTCAAACTCGATCCTTTTCGGGAAAAGCTGAGCCCCGCAATGTCGGCTAATGCCACCTGCCTTCCCGAAAGCTGCCGTTCCGCTCCCCTCTCCCATTATCGCCGTTCAGCGGCCGGATGTGCGGAAAACCCGGTCGTAATCATAGTTGTGCGACAAACAGGTGATTCCGGACGGTCGTCTCTCGATCGACGCAAAATGCCGTCGCTAATTCCAATTGGCGATTATCATGTGTTTTCCGACAGTTCGCGGCGGGCAGCCGGCGCTCAAACGCGGCCGTGCCGTTTCCGCCCGATTGCGGACGTTTGTTGTATCGTTCACGTTGGTAGCAGGGTCAGCTAAGAGGCGATCGAAAATGAGCTACCAGACGGACCGTCGAAGCCGGACGCGAGCCATTGCCGTGTACGTGACGCTACTGATGATAGGCGCGGCGCTGGGCTTTCTGGTAAGATTCGGCGTGATTACCGATCATCTCCTCTGGTAGCGGGACCCTACGGTCGCTCAAATGTCCGCTCTCCTCTTCCTTCCCGACGCGCCCTGCTCACAGTCACAAGTAACCGTCTAGCGGAACTGAAGGTGGACGGTATTCGCTACCTATAAATCGTTGGTTCTCGGCGACTGAGAGACATGGTGCTCCCGCGTTATTTTCGGAGCTCTAATGTCGGTTTTTTACTTCGAGATCGCTGATGCCAAGCCGAACATTCCGTGCGTAGGTGAGAATCTTCCCTCTCTCGCGGCTGCTCGCTGCTTTGCGCTGAAGTATGCGGCGCTGTTGCTATGTGATCAGGAAGACGTGTTCTGGGAGGGTGAGGAGTGGGTAATGACGGTGACCGACGCAAACCGCCTAACCATGTTTACGATTATGATCTGCGCGACGGCAGCACCTGCTACATTGAACCTCAAGAAACTGATCTGAGAGGTCTGCAGCCCTAGGCGTATATCTCGTCGAGCCTCCAGAAAGCCGCCCGTCCGCTTTCCTTCCCGTTATCGGCATTCAACGACCAAACGTGTGGAAAGTCGGGTCGTCACCACGACTGGGCGACAAACAGGTGATAGCGGACAGGGTGCCAGGCACTTCGACGACCCCGGCCTGTCGCAAACATACCGTTTTCCGACACCATGAAGATCATCGGTGTTCTTGTTTTACCCCGAGGTTGCTGGAGTTGCTCAATACCCCTGTCGGAAAGGTTGTGTTTTCGGACAGCGCAGGGCGAGCAGTCGGCGATGAGAAGCAGCAGGGCCGTTTTCGCCCACTTGCAGGCATTCGGGGCTTATATACGATGAGCAGATGCAGCGCCGCGTCCTATACCTCATTCTCATGGTCGGATTGCCGGTACTGGTCGGACAGTTCGCATTCGACTGGATCAACAGCGACTTAAACTCCGCCGTCAGTCATCTTCCTACGAGAGCCATACTCATCCTTGCTGTATTGCTCGTGTGGACCGCATTCCGGGAATACCGCGACCGTAAAAAGCGGACCGTCCGCTAACCTACCCAACTTAGTCATTCCCGAAAGATGGTGGCTTTTCAAAGCCCGGCACGCTGCCAATCCGCTCTAAGATCGTCGGCGTTCGTGATCGGCTAGAATATCGAGGAAAGCGGTCACACGCGCAGGCCGGAACCGGGTATCTGGCATTACCGCATGAATTCCGCCGCTATCGAGATGCCATGTCGGCATGACCCGTACCAGCCGGCCGGTGGCCAGATCATCGGCAACTGCGAAGTCGGGCAGCACGGCGATGCCGGCCCCTGCCCGAACGGCTTGAAGCACACCCAGCGTGGCACTAATCGTGAGCGTCGCCGCGAACCGAACCAGATGTTGACGCTCGTCTTCGGCACGGAACGTCCATCCCAGCGGGTCGCGCAGATTGCCGTTTGCAACAAAAGGCATTTCGGCCAATTCTGCGACGTTCGGGTTGGACGACAGGGTGCCAGCTACCGCAGGACTCGCCACCAGTATTTGCCCGAAGGTGCCGATCCGCCGCGATCGCAACGCACTGTCGACCAGCCAACCGACCCGGATCGCAAGCTCGATGTCGCTGCCGACCGGATCGAGAGTCGCGTCCCCGATAAGGAAGTCGACCGTACAGGTCGGGTAGCACCGCTGGAACTCAGCGATGACGGGCACGACGACGGCAATCCCATAGTCGAACGGCGCGGTCAGGCGCAGCGTGCCGGTCGGCGCGCGATCGTCGGTCGCCAGACCGTCAAAGGCATCCTGTGCTTCCGCCAGCACACGCGCACACCGTTCGTAAAACGCCCGGCCCTCCTCGGTCGGACGGACGCTGCGCGTGGTGCGTATCAGCAGCGTAGTTTCGAACGCGCGTTCGAGCTTGGCGACCTGCTGGCTGACCACTGCCTTGGTGATCCCCAATCGCTCGGCTGCGGCCGTGAACGAACCAGTCTCGACCACCTCGGCGAAATAGGCGAGCCGCTTCAGATTGTTGATGCCGCGATTAGCTCCGGCACGCGCATTGTATGCTTCTGACATACGGTCCGTCTAGATCTTCGGTCTACACGTCGCAATCCGGACGGCGCATATACTGGTCATCAAGGAGGCACCGACAATGACCACCTACTTCCTCTATCTGTTCGATCCGCTTTGCGGCTGGTGCTACGGTGCCTCGGCCGGGATCGCCACGCTGGCGGACCAGGCCGGCGTTACCGTCGAGCCATTGCCCAGCGGCCTGTTCGCCGGCGACGGCGCGCGGGCGCTCGGCGGCGACATGCGCGACCATATCCTCGCCAGCGACCGCCGCATCGCGGCATCGACTGGTGCGGTGTTCGGCGATCCCTATCGCGATCGGATCGTGCGTGGCGCAAGCCTGACCCTCGACAGCGGTCCCGCGACACTCGCCCTGACCGCGGTCGCGCAGACTGCACCGGACCGTGAATTGGGCGCGCTTCGTGCGATCCAGCGCGCGCGGTATGTCGACGGGCGCGATATCACCGATATGTTCGTGCTGATCGACCTGCTGGTCGACGCCGGCCTCGACGCGGCTGCGGTCATGCTCGCCAATCCCGAACCGGCCTTGCGCGAGGCGGACCGGCAACGTCTGGAGCGGGCACGATCGGTGATGCGGCGCTTCGGGATCAGCGGCGTCCCAGCGCTGTTCCGCATCGACGGCACCGTGCTGACGCCGGTCGATGCGACCAGCCTGTACCAGAATCCGCTCTCACTGATATCCTCCAACCACCTTGCGTGATCGCGCCGGGCCCGACCGGATTACCTTTCCCATGCCCAATCGGAGACAGATAATGACGATGATCGCAGGCGGCGCCGCCGCATCCATGATCGGCCAAGGCGACGCACTCGCCGCGGGCAAGGCGCTCCAGTGGAAGTCGTTTCCCGCCGGCGAACACGGATTTTTCCGCGCACCGGTGCTGATCTGGGGCGCGACCGAGGCGGTGCTGGTCGATGGCGGCTTCACGCTGCCCGACGGCCGTGCGCTGGTCGAGGCGATCAAGGCGACCGGACGAAAGCTGACGACGATCTATGTCAGCCAGAGCGATCCCGATTATTATTTCAGCCTCGGCCCGATCAAGGCCGCCTTCCCGGATGCCCGCGTACTGGCCGCGCCGGACACGATCTCCGCAATCAAGGCCAATGTTGATAAGAAGCTCGCGACCTGGGGGCCGCAGCTCGGTGACAATGGTCCGAAGACGCTGGCAGACATCGTCATGCCCGACGCATTTGAGGGTAAGCCGATGTCGGTCGACGGACAGGCGATCGAGATCATCGCTGCGACGGGCCTCGCCAACCGCCGCTATCTTTGGGTGCCGTCGCTGTCGGCGATCGTTGGCGGCGTGCTGATATTCTCGGGCGTGCACGTCTGGACCGCGGACACCGCTGGCGCTGAGGCGCGCGCGGCCTGGATCGCGCAGCTCGATGTGATGCTGGCGCGCAAGCCCACGGTCGTCGTGCCGGGCCACATGACCCCGGACGCGCCGCTTGGCGAGGCAGCGATCGCCTATACGCGCGACTATCTGCGCGCGTTCGAGGAAGAGCTGGCCAAGAAGCCCGACAGCGCGGCGCTGATCGCAGCGATGACCGCGCGCTATCCGGACGCCGGCATGGGCGTGGCGTTGCAGGTCGGCGCGAAGGTCGCGACCGGCGAAATGAAGTGGGGCTGAGCACGGACAGCCTCGAGCAATCCCGGCACCAACCTCCCTGCATATGAACCGCAGGGTGTGCCAAGCGGTTAATCCGGGGTAGCGCCACCCCGTGGAAAGGGTGGCGCGATGGCTGACTAGGCAGCAGACGCCTTCTCGACAGCCTGACTCAGGAACACGGCCACATTAGCGATGGCCTCGCGTCCTTCGGCCAGCTCGGCTTGGAACATGTGCCAGACGTGGAACATGCCCGGCCATACCTCCAACGAGACCCGCACACGGTTCTCACCCAAATGGCCCGCAAGCCGGATGGCGTCGCTCAGCATCAGTTCGCCTTCGCCGATCTGTACGAGAATAGGCGGCAAGCCACGAACGTCCGCGAAGACTGGCGATGCCTCGGGGCTGTTCGGCAACGCACCACCCAGAAAGGTTTTGGCCATCAGGTCGAGGCCGGCCTTGGTGTTCAGCTTGTCCAGGCCGTCGCGATTGAACATCGAAGCACCGGTGTGCTCGAGGTTCGCCCAAGGCGAGAGCGCGGCGCCACCAGCCGGCAGCGGTACGCCGGCATTTCGGGCCATGACCATCACCGAGACGACCATCGCACCGCCCGCGGAGTCGCCGGCGAACGTCACCGACTTCGGGTTCTGCCCTTGTTCGATCAGCCAGCGATAGGCAGCGAACGTATCCTCGATCGGAACGGGGAATGCATGCTCCGGCGCCAGTCGGTAGTCCGGCAGGTAAACACGCGCCTTCATCGCCTTTGCGAACGCAGCCGCTAGCCCGTGATAGCCACCCGGCCCACCGACGATGTACGCCCCGCCGTGGATGTAGAAGAGTACACGGTCGCCTTCGACCTCGTCCGGGGTGACGAGCGCCGCCGGTACGCCTCCCATGTCGACCAGCTCGATGCGGACGTCTGTAGGCGTCGGATGCTCGGCCATCTTGCGAACGTACGAACTGCGGATCTCGTCGATCGTCACCTCTGTGTTCTCGCCGAGGATGACGGGACCGAGGTCCTGCAGGCTCCCAGCCCATTGGTCGAGGCGATGCGTCACGATGTCATTGAAGGGCATTTCATTTGCTCCTGATGCCGTTAATCTGTTCAGGACTTCCATATAGTTCATCGATTGGCGAACGGGCGTCGACACTGCGAAGGAGCGGAAGCGCCTTATGGCACCGGGAAATATCAACGACATCGTCGCCTTCGTGGCAGCTGCCGAAGCTGGGAGCTTTGTAGGCGCAGCACGCGCGCGCTCGATGACGCGGTCGGGCATCGCCAAGAGCGTTGCCCGCCTGGAGGATCGGTTAGGCGTACGGCTGTTCCACCGGACCACACGCAGCCTTGGGCTGACCGATGACGGCCGCGTTTTCCTCGATCGTTGCACGCAGATCCTCGCCGATCTGGAAGAAGCGGAATTGTCGATGTCCGATGGCGGTGGAGAGCCGCAAGGGCTGTTCCGAATGACCGCGCCGATGACGTTCGGACGCCTCCTGGTCCTGCCGTTGCTCAATGATTTTCTTGCGTCGTGGCCCAAGTTGAGGGCGGATGTGAGCTTCACGGACCGTGTCAGTGACATCATCGAAGACGGTATTGATCTCGCTATCCGCATTGGCGAGACCCGCGACAACAGCAGCCTCATTACCAGAACGCTGACCCATCAGCATGACCTGGTAGTCGCGAGTCCGGCCTATTTGTCGGTCGCTCCGGCACCGCACCATCCCGACGATCTGCTAGGGCACACTTGCCTGAATTACGTCAGCGCCGGTCAGAAGCGCGCTTGGCGTTTCGCCATCGAGGGTAAAACAGTCGTCGTTAAACCGCGAGCACGCCTTTCGCTCGACAGCGGGGAAGCGTTACGCGATGCCGTGGTCTCGGGGGCGGGACTGGCGTTCCTACCCAGCTATGTCGTTGACCAGGATCTGTCCGAAGGTCGTCTCGTTGCGCTACTGACGAACTATGCCGCGCCCCCCGTGCCGATCAGTATAATCTATCCAAGTCGTCGCCACCTCGCTCCGAAAGTCCGCCGATTCATCGATTTACTGGCGCGAAATATTTGATCTCTAGGGCATCGCCGACCTTCGGGACCGGCTTTGTGGACCGGATGTGTCGAAAACCCGGTCACAATCACGACTGCGCGACAAACAGGTGTTTTGCGTCTCCTGCGCGGCCTTGCCGGTGCTTAGGCCCTACGACGGATACGGTTAGAGCGGTGACCGCTCCGCGCATGAGAGCTTGACCAATCATATTCGATCAGAAGTTTGGAGCGCACTCGGCAAGACTCAAACGGTCGCTGGCGTCGGCGGCAGCGAAGGAGCAAATTTGCCAACGTCTTGGACGGTAATTAAGAAAGCATATTCCGGTTTCATTTTATGTATTGATCTCAAATGGATGGTCTGGCGCGGCCCGAGATTGCCAGCGACCAATCAAGTACCTAGATGCGCCTCCAGAAATGGAGACCTCTATGTCCGACACTACCCTCGACCTGAACCCCGTTGAACTCGCCACGGAATTGACAATCGCTTGGTTGGCCAATCCCAACACGCGTACCAACGCTGACGACGTTCCAGCCTTCCTAAACAAGATGTACGAAACTGTTTCGGTGCTGGTCGGCGGAAACTCGACGGCTGCTGAGCCCGAAGCATCTGCTCAAGAGTACACCCCGGCAGTGACCGCTCGTAAGTCGCTTGCCAGCCCCGATCACATCATCAGCATGATCGATGGCAAGCCGTACAAGACGCTGCGCCGTCATCTCGCCACTAACGGCATGACGCCAGCGGAATATCGCGATCGTTATGGCCTGAAGGCTGACTACCCCATGGTCGCTCCTACCTATTCGGAAGCACGTCGCACGATGGCCAAGAGCATTGGGCTGGGTCGCAAGCCTGGCCAGACGAATGTAGCCAAGGCAGACGCCAAGCCCGCTTCAGCTCCGCGCAAGCGCAAGACCGAAGAAGCACCAGCGGAATAACCTAGAGGCTGGCTTCCTAGGAAACGGGGAGCCAGCCATTTATGGTGCGTGTAGATCAGCCGTATGCTGCTAAGCGGCATTCTCTTCCGCGCTAATTGCCTCTTGTTCTGGTGCTGGCAAATGGCGGTATAGCGTCGCGACCGAGACGCCGATGGTTGGGGCTATTTCGCGGGCAGTCATTCCAGAGGATAAAAGTTTCCGCGCGGCCTCGAGGCGTTTGGGTGTCATTACTGTCTTCCGGCCACCTACCCTGCCCTCACGCCGGGCGATGATCAACGCAGCCGTCGTGCGCTCACGTACCAAGTCACGCTCCATTTCGGCCATCGCCGCCATGATATGGAAAACGAGTTTCCCAGCTGTGCCTGCGGTATCGATCCCGTCTGTAATCGATTTTAGCCCAATGCCCCTCGTCGCCAGATCGGACGAGAGGTCGATCAGTCCTTTCATGGTACGGCCGAGCCGGTCGAGCTTCCATACTACAAGAATGTCTCCGGTTCGCGCATGGGAAAGCGCGTCGGCTAAGCCGGCACGGTCGGCTTTTGCTCCGCTGGCCTTATCCGAGAAGGTTCGTTCGCAACCCGCACTGCGCAACGCTTCGAGCTGCGGGGTCAGATCCTGTTCCGGGGTCGACACTCGGGCATAGCCGATCAGCATGAAGCATTCTCAGAACTCATGTCTGACGCCTATCATACCAAGGCCCAATCGCGAAAGTGTTTTGAGACGCTGGCATCGACTGCTACAGGTTCTCACATGATGGCGCATCAAAAACGATCGTTTGAGAGAATGCAAAGTACCATTCGATTACGGTAGCGGCGGGTCGGCAGGCTAGGTGGAGCGCTTTGAATGAGATGGCTACTTGCCCCTAATCCACATGCCTGGGAATCTCTAGGCCAATGGGTTAAACGGATTGGCCAGCAATACGGATACCCCTCCGTCGAGAGTTTTATGGAACAGTACGGTTTTCATAACCTTACTAGTGCCGATCTTTTCTACAGCCCCTCAGAAGACGCATTGAACGTTATATCTCGCAATACTGGTTACACCCCCCTTCTACTATCGCGTCGAACGTGTACTTTTTTCGGTAATCTGCGGAATTTAGATACAGTTCATAGTTGTAAATTGGAGTACGTGCGTCGTCACGTAGTGACTGACTTAGACGCCCCTTCACTTTTTAAGCGACGTGACATGCCACTGGTCTTTACCAAGCCGCATTTGCACAAAAAGACTGCTATCCGATTTGGAAAAGGCGCGGCTCGCGAGCTGACTAAGCTCTGCGCCAGTCGGCCCGCCACGAGCATTGTCTTTAGCAATTTACCACAACTAGTCTTTTCGAAACGAGAGACCATAGATATTTGCGCGATTATAATTGATAGCGGTTGCGAGTTGTTCGATATGCAGAGCCTGCTCAGAGTATCCCATAGGTTATAACTAGACTTTATCTGCATTTTTGAGATGCTGAGATGGCACATTCATCAAAGAGCAAGCCGTGCAGCAAAACCGTCAAGATTGCGGGGGCGTCAACCAAGCCTATCATTTTCCGAAGCAGCCGATGCCTGTCGACGATTCGAAAACGGCGAGAAGGTCATCGATATAGCGGACAGGTACGGCGTAGCTCGATCGACCGTCTATCAATACCTAAAAGCTCGCTCGATTGTGAACCTTCACGCTAAACTGCATCCTCTCATCTGAACCAGAAACGACCGCTAGCTCTCCCACATCGAATGGTTTATTGCCCGAGTGCAATTGCTTGATCCCCACTGCAACCGGCAGTGCATCAGTGCAAATCCCAGCGCCGGGTGTACACCGCCCCCCGTGAGCGCCGCCATCGAGGCCGAGTGATGCGGCGCGCGAAACGGTCGCGTGCGCGTCAGCCGTCCGCCCGTCAGCGTCCCCGCGACCGACTGGACCATCGACACCTCGAGTGCCTCGGCCGCATCGAGCGGGGGCAGGATTCCCGGCAGGCATGCGGCCATCAGCGACTTGCCCGACCCCGGGGGACCGCAAAGAAGCAGATTGTGCCCGCCCGCAGCGGCGATCTCGAGCGCGCGCTTGGCGGTCTCCTGCCCGCGGACCTGCGCGAGATCGGGCCCTGGCGCCGCGGCGTCGACGGTTCCTGGCTCGGGCGCTCGCAACAGGCCATGGCCTTTGAAATGATTGATCAGCGCGAGCAGATCGGGCGCTGCGATCACGTCGACCGAACCGGCCCAGGCCGCCTCCGCGCCCTGCGACGCCGGGCATATCAGCCCCTTGCCGATCTGCGACGCGTGGAGTGCCGCGAGCAGGACACCGGGCGACGCCGTGATCCGCGCGTCGAGCCCCAGTTCGCCGACGACGACATAATCGGCGAGCATTTCCGCGTCGATCACCCCCATCGCCGCGAGCAATGCGAGCGCGACAGGTAGATCGAAATGCGATCCTTCTTTCGGAAGATCGGCCGGCGACAGGTTCACCGCGATCCGTTTCGGCGGCAGCGCGAGCCCCATCCCGGCGATCGCGCCGCGCACGCGTTCGCGGCTTTCGCCGACGGCCTTGTCGGCCAGTCCGACGAGATTGAAGGCAGGAAGTCCGGGAATCAGCTGGACTTGCACCTCGACCGCGCGCGCTTCCAACCCAAGATACGCCACCGTCGACACGATCGCAGCCACTGCGTTTCCCCCGCAACGCCGCGTTTTTGCCACGTCCTGTGCTATTCATACCGGAATGTGCATCCCCGCAATGCCTCGCGGCCTTGCGCCGTCTTGCGATCCTAACACACCAGCGCCAAATGCCGCCCGTGACCGTCATCCGCCCCCGCGTCTTCCGTATCGGCCAGCTTGCACTTGGCGGCCTGCTGATCGTCATTGCCCCTGCGCTCGCGCCCGTGCCCGGGCCGGCGGGAATATTCCTGTTCGCCGGAGGTATGGTGCTCGTGCTGCGCAATTCGCCGCGCGCCCGACGTCGCTGGGCACGGCTGAAGCGGCGCTGGCCGCGAACGGGGCATCTCGTCGACCGGGTCATGCGTCGGCGAAGCGCTCTGCGCCGCCACACCCGGAGCAAGGCCTCGCCAGCCGGATCATCCGCGCTACAAACGCGAAGCGTCAATTGACTTACCCGCCCCGTTTCCGTAAGCGCCCACCCATCAAGGCCGTCCCCGTGGCGGCCGTTTTCTATTTGATGACCTAGGGAATGACCAATGAAGCGGACCTTTCAGCCGAGCAACCTGGTACGCGCACGCCGTCACGGCTTCCGCGCACGGATGGCGACGGTCGGCGGCCGGGCAGTGATCCACGCACGCCGCGCCCGCGGTCGCAAGAAGCTGTCGGCCTAACAATTCTCGACAAGCGCCGCGATTTTCTCGCGGCGAATGCGGGGAAGCGCGCACCGATGCCGGGATTCGTCCTGCTCATGCGCCCCCGCGACGATGGTGACGACACGATGCGAATCGGCTTCACCGTCACCAAGAAGATCGGCAACGCCGTTGTCCGGAACCGCATGAAACGGCGGTTGCGGGCGTTGGCGCGTGAGCTGTTGGCGGAGCGCGGCGTTGCGGGGGCGGATCACGTGCTGATCGGTCGCAATGGCGGGATCGAACGCGATTACGCGTTGTTGCGGACCGAGCTGGGCAAGGCGTTCCGCAAGGTAACGCCGCAAGCCGCTCCCGATACCACCCCGGCGAAGGCCGGGGCCCAAACGGGAAAGCGGCCGTGACCACGCGCCGCCATTGGTTACTCGGCGCCCCCAATTGGGCCCCGGCCTCCGCCGAGGTAGTGCGTGAGTATGCATGGCGTGGTGCCCAAAGTGTCACCTCCCCCCGTGTCGTGTTCTCCCGCGAAGGGGGGAGCACAGCCTGGGTCCCCGCCTTCGCGGGAGAACAAAATTGGGGCAGGATTGCCCCGGCTGCATCATGCTAGCCCGCCTCCTCATCCTCATCGCGCGCGGCTGGCAACTCGGCCCTTCGCTCGTCCTGCCGCCCACTTGCCGCTACGATCCTTCCTGTTCCGCCTATGCAATCGAGGCCGTTGGGCGCTATGGCGCGCTCAAGGGGGGCTGGTTGGCGGCGAAGCGTATCGCTCGCTGCCATCCGTGGGGCGGGCATGGACCCGACCCAGTCCCAGAGCTGAAGCCTGAGAAATTGAAAGACGCCGCCCTGTGAAAGACGACAAGCAGAATTTCGTGCTGTTCGCGGTGATCGCGGCGCTCATCCTGTTCGGATGGCCGATGATCCAGGGCAAGTTCTTCCCCACCGCAAATCCCCCGGTCACCAAGATCGAGGGTGGCAAGACCAAGCCGCTCGCGAACCCCGCCGCGGATCCCGCCGCTGACGGTGCCGCCGCGATCGGTGACCGCACCGCCGTCATCGCGAGCACGCCGCGCATCCGGATCGAGACGCCGCGCGTCTCCGGCTCGATCAACCTCAAGGGCGCGCGGATCGACGATCTCGTGCTCAAGGGCTATGACGAGACGGTCGCGAAGAACTCGCCCCCGATCCGCCTGTTGTCGCCTGCGGGCGCGCCGGACGCCTATTTCGCGAGCTTCGGCTGGCGTGCGCAGGGTCTGACCCCGCCCGCTGCCGACGCCGTCTGGACGCCCTCGGGCGCAACCACGCTGACGCCCACCACCCCCGTCACGCTCGACGCGACCAACGCCACCGGTCAGCGCTTCCGCATCCAGATCGCGGTCGACCAGGATTACATGTTCACGGTCCGCCAGACCGTCCTGAACGCCGGGACCGCGCCCGTCCCCGTCGCGACCTATGGCCTCGTCAACCGCGTCGGCATCTCGAAGGATCCGTCGTCGATGACGATCCATGTCGGGCCGATGTCGGTCGACAATGGCGGCGCACACTATCGTCCCGACTACAAGGACATCGACGAGGCGCCGCAGAAGTTCACGACGACCGGCGGCTGGCTCGGCTTTACCGACAAATACTGGCTGACCGCGATCATCCCCGACCAGGGCCAGGCGTTCGACGGCCAGTTCCGCGCGGGTGCAAACAAGGCCTATCAGGCCGACTACGCACTCCAGCCCAAGCAGGTCGCACCGGGCCAGGCGATCACGCAGGTCTCGCGCTTCTTCGCCGGCGCCAAGGAAGTCCGCCTGCTCGATCGCTACACCGATCAGGCCGGCGGTGTCGCCAAGCTCGACTATGCGATCGACTGGGGCTGGTTCCGGATCGTCGAGAAGCCGATCTTCTACTATCTCGACTGGCTGTACCGCACGGTCGGCAATTTCGGCCTCGCGATCATCCTGCTGACGGTCACGATCCGCGGGCTGCTGTTCCCGATCGCGCAGCGCCAGTTCAAGTCAATGGCGGCAATGCGCGCCGTCCAGCCCAAGGCGAAGGCGCTGCAGGAGAAGCACAAGGACGACAAGCTCCGCCTGCAGCAGGAGACGATGGCGCTGTACAAGGCCGAGGGTGTCAATCCGCTCGCGGGTTGCGCGCCGACGCTGCTCCAGATCCCGATCATGTACGCACTGTACAAGGTGCTGATGCTGACGATCGAGATGCGTCACCAGCCGTTCGTCGCGTGGATCAAGGATCTGTCCGCGCCCGATCCGCTGACGCCGCTCAACCTGTTCGGCCTGCTCGCCTTCACGCCGCCGCACTTCATCGCGATCGGCGTCGTGCCGATCATTCTGGGCATCAGCATGTACTTCCAGTTCAAGCTGAACCCGACGCCGATGGACGACACGCAGAAGCAGGTCTTCGCGTTGCTGCCATGGGTGCTGATGTTCGTGATGGCGCCGTTCGCGGTCGGCCTCCAGGTCTACTGGATCACGTCGAACTGCCTGACGATCATCCAGCAAAAGCTGCTCTACGCCCGGCATCCGGGTCTGAAAGTTCCGGTGACCAAGTGAACGACGTCCCCCACCTCGGCCCCGATCTCGAGCAGACCGACACGCCGTTCACCGCGGAACAGCTCGAGCATGCGCGGAAGTTGTTCGCAGGCCATGTCGGCTTTCTGAAGTCCGCGCCGACGCTCGAATTCCTGCCCGACGCGACGGTGCCGGAGGTGGCGTTTGCGGGGCGTTCGAACGTCGGCAAGTCGTCATTGCTCAATGCGTTGACGGGCCGCAATTCGATGGCGCGCACGTCGAACACGCCGGGCCGCACGCAGGAGCTGAACTTCTTCGACGTCGGCGCGCCGCTCGCGTTCCGTCTCGTCGACATGCCGGGCTATGGTTTCGCCAAGGCGCCCAAGGACGTCGTCAAGAAGTGGCGGTTCCTGATCAACGACTTCCTGCGCGGCCGCGACGTGCTCAAGCGCGCGCTCGTGCTGATCGATTCGCGCCACGGCATCAAGGATGTCGACCGCGAAATCCTCGAGATGCTCGACAAGGCCGCGGTGAGCTACCGCATGGTCCTGACCAAGGCGGACAAGATCAAGGCGTCCGAACTCGTCGAGGTCACCGAGCGCACCGCGCTCGAGGCGCGCAAGCGCCCCGCCGCGCATCCCGACATCCTCGTCACGTCGAGCGAATACGGCATGGGCATCCCCGAGCTGCGCGCGGCGGTGGTCGAAGCGGTCAGCTAACACCCGCGCATCCGGCGGGGGCCGCAGAGATTGCCCTCGCCCGTCCGGCCCGCTAGTCCCCGGGCCATGAAACTCGTCATCGGCAACAAGGCCTATTCCTCCTGGTCGCTCCGCGGCTGGCTCGCGTGCAAGCACTCCGGGCTGCCTTTCGAAGAGGTCGTCGTGCCGATGTACGACGCCGACTGGGAAAAGCGCCGGCAGGGTGACGAGTTCGCGCCCTCGTCGGGCAAGGTACCCATCCTGTGGGACGGCGAGGCGGTCGTGTGGGACAGCCTCGCGATCGTCGACTATCTCGCGGACAAGGTCGGTCGCGACCGGTTCTGGCCCGCCGACGAAGCGGCGCGCGCGATGGCGCGCTCGATGGCAGCGGAAATGCACTCCAGCTTCGCCGCGCTTCGCAAGAAGCACAGCATGAACGTCCGGCAGATCTTCCCGGCGCAGCGTCCCGACGACGACGTGCTCGTCGATCTGCAGCGGATCATGGAACTCTGGGCGCAGGCGCGCGCGCGATTCGGTGGCGACGGCCAGTTCCTCTTCGGGCAGTTCGGCGCGGCGGACATCATGTTCGCCCCCGTCGTCACGCGGATCGTGACCTATCAGCTTCCGATCGCCCGCTTCGCGCAGGGCTATATGCAGGCCATGTTCGAACACCCCTTCATGCAGGACTGGATCGCCGGTGCGCAGGAAGAGGAATGGGTGATCGAACAATATGAGCAGCCCGCGTCGAGCCCGACGCGATGATCGATCCGCTGGCGCTGGCGCAGGCGCTGCTCGCGGCGGACAGCGTCACGCCGGCACGGGGCGTCGTGTTCGACGTTCTCGACGCGGCATTGCGCCCGATCGGCTTTGCGGTCGACCGGTTCGTCGTCGGCGAGGCGCCCGACGGTCCGGTCGAGAACATGCTCGCGATCCGGACGGGCAGCGGCCCGCATCTGGCATTTGCCGGGCATCTGGACGTCGTGCCGCCCGGCGATGGCTGGACCGGGTCACCCTGGTCCGCAGAGGTCCGTGACGGGCTGCTCTACGGCCGCGGCGCGGTCGACATGAAGGGGGCGATCGCCGCCTTCGCCGCCGCCGCCGGCCGCAGCGATGCCGGCACGCTCTCGCTGATCATCACCGGCGACGAGGAAGGGCCCGCGACCTTCGGGACGCGCGCGCTGATCGACCGGATGGTCGCGCGCGATGTCGTCCCCGATCTGTGCATCGTCGGCGAACCGACCTCGACCGCCAGACTGGGCGACGTCATCAAGATCGGCCGGCGGGGTTCGGTCAACATCTGGATCGAGGTCCCCGGGCGGCAGGGTCATGTCGCGTATCCGCATCTTGCGGACAATCCGATCCCGCGCCTGATCGCGATCCTCGCCGATATCGGCACGATCGAGCTCGACCGCGGCAATGCGTGGTTCCAGCCGTCGAACATCGAGGTTACCGACCTCACCGTCGGCAATCCCGCGCACAACGTGATCCCCGCCAGGGCGAGCGCACGGCTGAGTATCCGGTTCAACGACGAACACCGCGGCGGCGACCTGATCGACCGGATCGCGGCGGTGGCGGCGCGCCATGACCCTGCTGCGCAGGTCACCGGTCGGATATCGGGCGAGGCGTTCCTGACCGAGCCCGGCGCGTTGTCGGCGATGCTGTCCGGCTCGATCGAAGCGGTCACGGGCGTCGTGCCGGAGCTCTCGACGACCGGCGGTACGTCGGACGCGCGGTTCCTGTCGAAGCTGTGCCCGGTGGTCGAGTTCGGACTGATCAACGCGACGATGCACAAGGTCGACGAAGCCGTCGCGGTCGACGACCTGATCATGCTGACGGATATCTACGCAAACATGATCGAGCGTGCGATGAGCGGTTCCTGATCGCGACGACGATCGCGGGGAATGGCTCGAACTGGGGGAAAGACATGATCAAGGCATTGCTGCTCGGACTGGCGACGACGGTCGCGACATCGGCGCTCGCGCAGACGCCGCCCCCAGCGCCCTCGCGAACGAGCTACATACAGGCAGGGGCGGTACTCGATCGCCCGGGCCAGCCGCCGCGCGGGAATACCACGATCGTGGTCCGCGACGGCAAGGTCGCGGAGCTGCGCGACGGGTTCGTTGCTGCCGAGCCCGGCGCCACGCTGATCGACCTGCGCAACGCGTTCGTCCTGCCCGGGATGGTCGACATGCACGTGCATCTCTGGGGGATCGGTGGCGACCCGATGCGCGCGCGGCTCGAGGCGCTCAACCGCGACCGGTTCGACGACGAGATGACCGCGGTCGCCAACGCCCGCACCACGCTTGCGGCGGGGTTCACCTCCGTCCGCGATCTCGGCGGCGACCCGCGCGGCATCAGGGCGCTGCGCGACGCGATCGACGCTGGCACGGTCGAGGGTCCCACGATCACCAATGCCGGCGAAATGATCTCGGTCACCGGCGGGCACGGCGACGGCGGCAACGGTCTGGCGGAGGAATTCGCCGACATGGTGCATGCGAAGGAGGTCAACCTGTGCGACGGCCCCGACGATTGCCGTCGTGCGGTGCGTGCACAGGTCGCGCTGGGCGCCCGCGTCATCAAGTTCGCGGCGACCGGCGGCGTGCTGTCCAACGTCAGCGGCGGTCTCGGCCGGGCGATGACGCCTGAGGAAATGCGCGCGATCATCGACACCGCGCACACGCTCGGCCGCAAGGTCGCGGCGCACAGCCACGCGATCGGGGGCACGCGCGCCGCACTGGAGGCAGGCGTCGATTCGATCGAGCACGGCACGTTCCTCGACGACGAGACGATCCGGCTCTTCAAGGTCAAGGGCGCGTATCTGGTGCCGACCGAGATCGCGCCGGTCGCCGCGCTTGCGCAGGCGCGCGGCGGTGCGCTGCCGCCCGCGACGATCGTCAAGGCCGAGTCCGCGGCCGCGGCGATGGCGGCGAGCCACCGCCGCGCCTATGCCGCGGGGGTCAAGGTCGCGTTCGGCACCGACACAGGGGTGTCGAAGCACGGCGACAACGCGACCGAATTCGCGCTGCTGGTGCGGAACGGGCTGACCCCGGCGCAGGCGATCGCCGCGGCCACGGTCGGTGCCGCCGACCTGCTGGGTCGCGACGATATCGGTACGCTCGCACCGGGCAAGACCGCCGACATCATCGCCGTCACCGGGTCACCGCTTCAGGACGTCACCCGGCTCGAACATGTCGATTTCGTGATGCACCGCGGTACCGTCGCAACGCAGAAACCGATCAGCTGACACCGGGTGTGGCCCGCGGCCGTCGAAGCCGGCGGGGCCCCCCGCCCAGCCAGCCACGCAGGAGCATCGTCACCTCCCCGGGACGTTCCATCGGCGACAGATGGCCGCACGCGCGCAGGATGTGGAACGCCGCCCCCGGGATACGCGCGGCCAGCGCCTTGGCATCGTCGGGCGAGCAGATCCGGTCGCGGTCGCCGACCGCCACCAGGGTCGGCACGCGGATCGCGGCGATCGCCTCGGTGATGTCGGGGCGCGCGAGCAGCGCCTCCTGCTGGCGGTCGAACACGCCTGGTCCGACCCGCTCCGCCATCGCCTGGACGGGGCCGCTGACGATTGCCGAGAGCTGCGGATCGGCGTGGGGCGCGGTGGCCAGCGACCCCTGATCGGCGACGGACCGCGGTCGGGCCTCCATCGATGCGCGCGTCCCGAACAGGGCGATCCGCGTGACGCGATCGGGCGCCTGCCGGATGATCTCCATCGCGACATAGCCCCCGAGGCTCACGCCGGCGACCGCGAACCGCGGCGGCGCGTCCGCCAGCACCCGCGCCGCCATGGCGTGGATGCTCGAGTCCCGCGACAGATCGCCAAACTCGGGGTGGGCCAGATCGCCCAGGTCCATGATCTGGCGCGACCAGAGCCGGCCGTCGCAGCCCATTGCGGGCAGCAGCATCAAGGGTTCGAGATGTCGTTCCATCGCTGGACTCCGGTGTCGGGACAAGGGGCGCGCAAGCTCGGCTCAGCCTGCGACGAACGGGAAGGCGAGCGCGATGATCCCGACGAGCGTCATCACCGCGCAGACCATCACCGCGGGAAGCAGCGTGAAGCGCTGATGATCCGCGAGATCGATCCCGGCGAGGCTGACGAGCAGATAGGTCGACGGCACCAGCGGGCTGAGCAGGTGGACGGGTTGTCCCATCAGCGACGCACGCGCGATCGCCATCGGCGAGACACCGTAATGCGCGCCCGCCTCGGCGAGGATCGGGAGCATCCCGAAATAGAAGGCGTCGTTCGAGATGAAGAAGGTGAACGGCAGGCTCAGCACCGCAGTGATCGGCGCCATATAGGGGCCGAACGCAGGCGGGATCGCACCCACCACTTCCTTGCTCATCGCCTCGACCATGCCGGTTCCGCCGAGGATGCCGGTGAAGATGCCCGCGGCGAAGATCAGCGACACCACCGACAGGACGTTCCCCGCATGCGCGGCGATCCGCTCCTTCTGCTCGGCGACGCCGGGATAGTTGACGATCATCGCGATCGCGAACGCGATCATCATCAGGACCGACAGCGGCAACACGCCCCAGACCAGCAGCGTCAGCAGCGTGACGACGAGCAGGCCGTTGAACCAGATCAGCCTTGGCCGGCGCGCTTCGGGATATTGCGATACCGCCATGCCCGTGAATTCGGCCTCGTCACGCACCTGGACCGCACCGATCCGCGCGCGTTCCTTGCGCCCGAACCAGACCGCCAGCGCCAGCAGGCTGACGAGCCCGGCGATCATCCCCGGGATCAGCGGCAGGAAGACCGTCGCCGGGTCGAGCTTCAGCGCACTTGCCGCACGTGCGGTCGGACCACCCCACGGCGTCAGGTTCATGATCCCGCTCGTCGCCATCAACAGGCAGCACAGGTACAGCCGGTTCATGTCGTAGCGCTTGTACAGCGGCAGCAGCGCGGCGATCGTGATGATGTACGTCGTCGATCCGTCCCCATCGAGGCTGACGAGCGCGCACAGCACGACCGATCCGAGCAGGATCCGCGTCGGGTCGCCGTGCACCATCCGGATCAGGCGCCCGACCAGCGGATCGAACAGGCCGGTGTCGGTCATCGTCGAGAAGAACAGGATGGCGAACAACAGCATCACGCCGGTCGGGGCGAGGTTCTTGATCCCGTCGATCATCATGTCGCCGAGACCCGCCGCCTGTCCGGCGGCGACGCCAAAGATCGTCGGGATGACGATCAGCGCGACCAGCGGCGTCATCCGCTTGGTCATGATGAGCGTCATGAAGGTGGCCACCATCAGGAAGCCAAGCAAAGCCAGGTTCATGCGAGCAATCCTTATGGGGGAGTTAGAAGGTCACCGCGACGCGCGCGCTGACGGTCTCGCCATCGTCGCTGCCGATCACGGCGCCGCTGCGGTTGTCGGTATTCCAGTGGATCGCGTTGACCTGCAGCCGCGTGAAGCTGTTGAGATACCAGTTGACGCCGAGCGTCCCTGCCCATCCCTCGCCGCCGGTCAGCAGGTCGGTGTAATCGAGGCTTTCATAGCGTCCGGTCAGCTCGATCGCGCCCGGCCCGCCGTCGAAGGTGGGGCGCTTGACCTTGGGCTGGCCGAAGCTGCCCAGTCGCGGGTTGTAGGGCGGCAGGTCGCCCGTCAGGAAGAACCCGCCCGACAGGCTCCACGCCTTGCTCGTGAAGTCGGGGCGCCCGGCATCGAGCCGCGCGTCGCGCCGCCCCGCCTCCGCCATCAGCCACAACGGCCCGCGATAGCCGCCTAGCTCGAGCCCATAGCCGGTCGTTCCGGTTCCGCCGATCAACGGCCCCGTCGACACGCGCAGGCCGCCGTTGAAGCGACCACCGATCACGGTGTTGCGCGTCAGCGTGGTCGCGGCCGGGGACAAGGATTCGTCGAAGCCCCAGGCGCCGAGATGCAGCACCGCGCTGTCGGTCTTGATCGGGTTCCAGTGCGCACGGGCGAGCACGGTGCGGCCGTCGCTGACCGCCTGCGTGCCGTCGACACGGTCGCCGGTGACCGTCAGCGACGCATGCCCCGTCTTCCAGAACAGGCGCGGCATGATGCCGATCCCGTAGAAACCACGCTGCGGAATGATCGCGGTCGCGACCGTCGTGCGTTCGAGGAACGGCGTCGAGTCCGAGCCAGTCGAGCCCTCGAATCCGCGGTCGTTGAACAGGTGCCCGGCGCGCACGTCGTAATCGAGCCCCGGCTTGATCCGGTCGCGCCAGCCCATGAACGCGGTCACGACATCGACCTCGTTCTCCGAAAAGTCCGCTTCCATCTGATAGAAGAAATGCGTTCCGACCCCGCCTTCGAGCCCGAGGCGCAGCGCGCGCATGCCCGTGGTCGTCAGGTTGCGCGTGTCCGATTTCGACCCGAACGACGAACTCACATCGGCAAGGATGCGGCCGCGGGGCTTGAACGTGTAGACGCCGTCGGCCGAATGGAACACCGGCAGGCCCGCCCCCCATTCGGTGGTGATGCCCGAGGGATTGTCGCGCGCGGCGGCGGCCTGCGCGACGTCGCGATCGGCGGGGCCCGGCGGCACGAGCTGCGGCGCGAACGGGATCGTGCGGCGCGAGTCCGGCGTCGCCTGCGCGACCGCGACGGGCGGTGTCGCCGGGGTGGTTGTCGGTGTCGGCGCCGTCGTCACGGGGGCCGGCGACGCGGCAACGACCTGCTGCCCCTCGATCCGGTCGAGCCGGGCTTTCAGCGCAGCGATTTCCGCCGCCTGCGCGCGGACGAGATCGGCAAGATCGGCCTGGCTCGGCGTCTGCGCCAGTGCAGGAGTGGCGACTGCGAGTGCAATCACTGCACAGCCGGTACGCAACAGGGTCATCGGGAAGCTCCGGAAAGGGTCGCCTGCCAGTCGCGAAGGAAGCGCTGGCGGGTGATGTGATCGAGATTGACGAGCAATTGCGGCCCGACGCGGATCGGCCGCGCCTGCACGCTTGGCAGGCGACGCGCACGCACGTCGGTGCGCACCGGCCACAGGCTGCGTTCGGCGAGAAGCGTCTGGCCGCGGCGGGACAGCAGGAAGTCGAGAAACAGCTTGGCGGCGGCCGGCGCACGCGCGTTGCGGGCGATGAACGCGATGCGTGAGGTGACGATGGTGTAGTCGGTGGGGAACACCACGCCGAGCCGACGATCGCGCTTCGCCTGCTCCAGCGCATAGGAGCCGATGACGTTGTACGCGATCGCCTGGCGCCCTGCGGCGACCGCGGCGAGCATCGGCTCGGTCGTTGCCGAGAGAACGGGCCTGGTCGCCGCGATCGCCTGGAAAAGCGCACGGCTGTCGCGGGTGATCGCCAGATCCTCCGCCATGTACAGATAGCCGACATTCGAGCGCGCGGGATCGAAGGTCGTCACGCGGCCGGTGAACACGGCGCGTCGCTGCCGCAGCACCGCCTCGAGCGCGGCATGGCTGCGCGGCATTGCCGCATCGGGGATCAGCCGGCGATTATAGACGATCCCGATCGGCTCGGCGGTGACGCCATAGCCCATGTTCTTCCACACCGACCGTGCCGGGAGCGCCGGCTTTTCGGGGCTCGCATAGCCTTGCGCGAACCCGTCGTTGATGAGCTTGACCTGCAGGTCCATCGCCGACGACCAGACCAGGTCCGCGGACGGGCGACGGGCCCGCGTCTCGGCGACCAGCCTGCGGTAGATTTCGGCCGAGCCGAGATCGGCATAGCGCACCGCGATGCCGGGATAGGTCCGCCTGAACGCGGCAACCACCGCGACGAGCTCGCTCCGGTCGGCATTGCCGTAGACGGTCAGCACGCGCTCGGTCCGCGCATCGGCGATCAGCGCGTCATAAGAGCGCGGATAGCCGACCGGGCGCTGCGCCACGGCATGGCCCGGCTGGGCTGCGCCAACCGCCGACATCATCAGAAATAGGATCTTTCGCATCCCGGCTCCTCTCGCTTTTCCGCTTCTGTGCTCGGATAAGCCTGACGATGCGATACAAGCCCGACCTGTCAGCAACCTTTCACCGCCGGTCGTCATGCGAATCCTGATGATCGAAGACGATGCCGCGCTCGCCCGCAGCATCGGCGCGCTCCTTCGTGCGGACGGCCATGCGGTCGATCACTGTGCGAGCGGCGAGGAGGCGCTGACGCTGGTGTCGAGCGAGCCCTACGCGCTCGTGATCCTCGACGTCGGCCTTCCCGATATCGACGGCTTCGTCGTGCTCGAACGGATGCGGCGCACCGGCGAGCGCGTCCCCGTGCTGATGCTAACCGCGCGGGACGGGCTCGACGACAGGGTCCGCGGGCTCGACCTCGGCGCGGACGACTATCTGCGCAAGCCGTTCGAGCCCGAGGAACTCGAAGCGCGCGTCAGGGCGCTCGGCCGACGACGCGGCGGCGATCCGATGCCGATGGTCACGATCGGCGCGCTGACGCTCAACCGGTCGACCGGGCATGCCGAGGTCGCGGGTCGCGTGCTCGACCTTCGGCGTCGGGAATGGGCGGTGCTCGATGCGCTCGCGACGCGGGCGGGACAGGTGGTCCCGCGCGACCTGTTGCTGGCCGAGGTCTTCGGCTTCGACGAGCCCGTCGGGCCCAATGCGATCGAGGTCAACGTCACGCGACTGCGCAGCAAGCTCGGCGATGCCGGGCCCCAGATCCGGACGATCCGCGGTGTCGGCTATCTGATCGATGCGGGATAGCCGCGGCAGTCCACTACGGCGCGCGATCGCGCTCCGCACACGGCTGCTGCTCGCAATGGTCGGGCCGCTGGTCGCCGTTGCGATCCTGCTCGGGCTGGCAGGCGCGACGCTGATCGCCGACGTCGTGCGCCGCACGAACGACCGCGTGCTCGCTGGCGCGCTCGGCGCGATTGCCGAGACGGTGCAGGTCGAACGCGGCGACGTCACGCTCGACCTTCCCCCCGCCGCGTTCGGGATGCTGGAGAACAGCGAGCGCGACAACGTCTATTACCGGATTGCCGAAGGCGACACGTTGCTCACCGGCTATGCCGACCTGCCCGCCCCCCGCCCGAACGACCTGACGATCGACGAGCCGCGCTTTCGCTTCGCCAGCTACCGCGGACAGCGCATCCGCATTGCCGAAGTCCGCCGCGCCTTGCCCGCGATCGATCGCCCCGTGGTGGTCCAAGTCGCCGAGACGCTCGACGGCCGCAGCGCGTTGTCGCGGCGCCTCATGATCGCGCTGCTCGTCGGCGAGATCCTCCTGGTGGGGATCGCGGTGCTGCTCGTGCGCCCCGCGCTCGGGTGGAGCCTGCGTCCGCTCTCGCGGCTGCGGGGCGCGGTCGAAGCGCGTGACGGGCGAGCCGCGCCCGATCTGTCGCCGCTGGAAACCGGTCCGCTGCCGCTCGAGCTGCGCCCGCTCGCCACCGCCTTCGACCGGCTGCTCGCGCAGCTCGACACCGCCACCGCCGCGACCCGACGCTTCACCGCGGACGCCTCCCACCAGATGCGCACGCCGCTGGCGGTGCTCAAGGTCCAGGTCGCGCTCGCCCGCCGGGGATCGAGCGAAGCGCTCGACGAGATTGCGGATGCGAGCGCGCGGCTCGAACGCCTGCTTACCCAGCTGCTGGCGCTGGCGCGTGCGGAGGAAGCCGGCGCGTCTGCCCCGCTCGAACGCGTCGACCTGCGCGAGGTCGCGGTCCGCGTCATCAGCCGGCATATCGGGCAGGCGATCGACGCCGATGTCGAACTCCAGCTCGAGGCGGAAGCCGGGCCGGTGATGGTCACCGGTCACCGCACGCTGATCGTCGAGATCGTCGGCAACCTCGTCGACAACGGCATACGCTATAATCGTCGTGGCGGCATGGTGACGGTGGCGATCGCGCCCGCAGGCGACGTGCCGGGCGACGAAGTGACACTGTCGGTGCGCGACGATGGCCCGGGGATTCCGCGCGCTGACCGCGACCGCGTGTTCGATCGCTTCATCCGGCTGGAGGCGGGCGACGGCGCGGAGGGCAGCGGCCTCGGACTGGCGGTCGTCCGCTCCGCCGCCACGCGGATCGGTGCGACCATCGCACTCGAAGACGCCGCACCCGGTCTGATCGTCCGCCTCCGCTTTCCCCGCTAGGCGACGCCGCGACCGCGCGCATCGCCACGCGGATCGAATTCGTGAAACATTCGGCACACATAAGCGGCATAAAGCGACGACGATGACCAGCAATCCGCCCCTGCCTGCCGAAACGGTCCTGCTCATCGTCGACGACGACCAGGCCATCCGAACCCTGCTGGCCGACAGCCTCGGCATGCACGGCTTCCGCGTGGAGACCGCGGCGAATGCGCAGGACATGGACGTGATGCTCGCGCGACATCCCGTCTCGCTGGTCCTGCTCGACATCATGATGCCCGGCGAGGATGGCCTGTCGGCATGCCGTCGCCTCAGCCAGAAGGGCGGCCCCCCGATCGTTCTGCTGAGCGCGCTCGGCGAGGAGCCCGACCGGATCCTCGGGCTGGAGATCGGCGCGAGCCATTACCTCACCAAGCCGTGCAGCCCGCGCGAGATCCTCGCCACCGTCCGCGCCGCGCTTCGACAACGCACCGATGCCGACACCCGGGCGAGCCGCGCGTTCGGGTTCCTTGGCTGGCGCGTCGACTTTGCTGCGCACGAACTGTTCGACGCGGACGGCATGTTCGTCGACCTGACCGATGGCGAATTCGCCGTCCTGCGCGCCTTTGTCGAGCGTCCGCGCCGCGTCCTGGCGCGTGACGCGCTGCTCGAGGCGGCGCGCGGCCCCGATACCGAGGCCTATGACCGCGCGATCGACGTGCAGGTCAGCCGGCTGCGACGCAAGCTCCGGTCGCGGGGTGACGAGGTCATTCGCACGATCAGGAACGAGGGCTATTTCTTCGTCCCCCGGGTCGTCCGGCTGTGAATTCGGCGAGCGGACCAAACGCGGCGAGCCGGCTGACCACGGCGCGTCTGCGGCAGCGCTGGCCCCTGTTCCTGCGCATCTTCGTGCTGATCCTCGGTACGGTCCTGCTCGTCCAGGTGCTCAACTTCGCCGCGGTGCTGCTGGTGCCGCCGCCGACGCCGATCGTCTATTCGACGAGCCGGATCGCCGCGGTTGCGCGCGCCGGGCGCGACCCGTCGGGGTTGCTGGCAGTCCGGATGACCGACGAGGCGCCGATCGAGCCGGGCGATGCGCGCGACCGCCGGCTCGCTCGCATGATCGCCGCCGATCTCGCGCTGCCCGCCAGCGCGGTCGTCGTCGAGGCGCGTCACTATGGACCGCCGCTGATGGTCGGCGCGTTCCGCACGCCGATGCCGATGGGCGTGCCCAGGCTGCCCCGGCAGTTTGCGGTCGACAACGGGCTGTTCGGCCAGTTTGCGGTCTCGATCCGCGCGTCGGGCGACCGGTGGCGCGTGATCCGTCCCGCGCGGGAGTCGTTCGGCCCCTGGCAGGCACGGATCGTGCTGTGGTTCCTCGTCGCGGTGGCGGTCGCAGCGCCGATCGCCTGGCTGCTCGCGCGTCGGGTCGCACAGCCGATCGCGTTGTTTTCGGCCGCGGCGGAGCGTCTCGGGCGCGACCCGCGTGCACCGCCGATGCCCCTGTCGGGATCCCCCGAGATCCGGGACGCGGCGACCGCGTTCAATCTCATGCAGGAACGGCTCAATCGCTACGTCGAGGACCGGACGACGCTGATCGCGGCGGTCGCGCACGATCTGCGCACGCCGTTGATGCGTCTGTCGCTGCGGCTGGAAAAGGCCCCCGCCGACATCCGCGACGCAACCGAGGAAGACATCAGGGACATGAGCCAGCGGATCGGCGCGGCGATGGCGTTCGTCCGCGACATGACCCGCGATGTCCGTCGCCAGCGGCTCGATCTGCGATCGCTGGCCGAGAGTATCACCGACGATTTCGCCGACCATGGCGATCAGGCGGTTCTTCAGCCCGGGCCGCCGCTTGCAATCCATGGTGACGCGCCCGCGCTGAAGGCGTTGCTTGCGAACCTGATCGGCAACGCGGTCAAATATGCCGGCCACGCCGAGGTACGGCTCCACCGCGAGCATGACACCGCGATCATCGAGGTCAGCGATGCCGGTCCCGGGATGACCCCCGACGATCTGGCGCGGGCGTTCGAACCGTTCTTCCGCGCCGAGCGCTCGCGCAGCCGGGATACCGGTGGCATCGGGCTGGGCCTGCCCAGCGTGCGCGCCGTCGCGCGGGCGCATGGCGGCGAGGCGACGATCACCAACCGGCCCGGTGGCGGCCTCGTCGCGCGCGTCGTATTGCCGACATGATGCGGCGGCATAGCAAGCCCCTCCCCCTCTTGCGCAAGACAGGACAGGCATGAAGTTGACGACGTTGATCGGGGTCGGTCTTGCAATCATCACTTCCGGCGCAAGCGCGCAGGACCGTCCCGCCAAGCGTGCGCAGCAGGGCCGCGGACAGCTGTTCATCAGTCCGATGGGCGAGCCGTTCCGTTCGACGCAAAAGCCCGGCGCGGCGCAGGCGCTGTGGTTCGCCGAGGCGGATGCCGACCATGATGGCCGGCTGACGGCGAGCGAGTTCCAACGCGATGCGCTCCGCTTCTTCGCGATGCTCGACCGGCGTCAGGACGGCGAGATCGATCCCGAGGATATCGGCTGGTACGAAAACGTCCTCGTCCCCGAAATCCGCGTCAGGCAGGGGCGCGGCTCGAGCCCGCGGGTCAGTGGCGCGCAGAAGTCCGGCGATCGCGGCGATCGGGGATCGGGCGGCAAACAGGCGACCCCGCTCGCGTCGGAGCGGCTGGGCGCGGGGAGATACGGCCTGTTCGATCTTCCCGAACCCGTGATCGCCGCCGACGCGAACTTCAATCGCGGCGTCGACAAGGACGAATTCGTCAAGGCCGCCGCGGTGCGGTTCGCCGCGCTCGATCGCAACCATGACGGTGCGATCACGCGTCGTGAGCTACCGCGCGCCGGCGCCGAGACGTGGCGGAACGGCAGCGACGCGACACCTGCGGTACCCGGCGCACGCTGAGCGTCCGCGCGTCACGAACACCGTGATCGTCCGGCAGGTCGCCCGTCGCGAGTCCGCTCTCGCGCACCGGGGATCAGCCGAGCATCCCCGATATGATCCAGCGCCGGCTGATCGCGGACTTGACGATCGTGACGCCGCAACTGCGACACGCCGATCGCTGGACGAGCGCATCGGCGACGTCACGATGGCGTGAGCGTGGCAGGTGGCGCCCGGTACTGCAGTCGGTCGATCGTGATGGCATCGGCATAGGGGCGCTCCGGCAAGACTGCGTGAACCGACCCGTCGCATGCGAACTTGTCCCGAATATTTCGGGATGATGTACGAACACCGCCATCCCGTGCCCGACACCTCCCAGACACGGGTATCGACCGCGGCTAATGCGCGGCCGACGCGTCCACCGGGCGCGCAGGGCGCGGCGCCAGCCAGATGATCGCCGCCGACGCGAAGAAGATCACCGCGGCAAGTGCGAAGATGTGATTGGTCGCGAGCGCGAAACTCTCCTGCTCGACCAGCCGTTCGATCATCCCCCGCCCCTGCTCGGCCGAGAAACCGCGCTGCGTCATCGTCGCGATCACCTGGTCGCTGCCGTTCAGCACGTTCGTCAGCTCGGCGCGGTTCTGCTGCGCGCCGTTCTGCCACAGCGTGCTGCCGATCGACGTGCCGATCGCCGCGGCGAGCGTGCGCAGGAAGCTCATGACGCCCGCGGCCGACGCGGTCTCGTCGGGATCGACCGCCCCCAGCGCGATGATCGTCAGCGGGATGAAGAAGAACGGCATCCCCAGCCCCTGCACGAGCTGCGGCGCCGCGAGGATCCAGAAATCGGCACCGCTGAACCAGAAGGTTCGCAATACCGAGGTGAGCCCGAGCCAGAAGATCCCGAAGCAGACCAGCGCACGCGGATCGACCTTGTTGCTGAGCTTGGCGACGATCGGCGAGAATATCACCGCAAGGACGCCGTTGAACGCGGTGACATAGCCCGCGTCGGTCGCGGTGTACCCCATCGTCGACTGCAGCCATTGCGGGATGATCACCACCGAGGCGAAGAAGGTGCCGAAGCTGAACGCGAGCGCTGCGACCGCGACGCTGAACCCGCGATGCCGGAACACGCGCAGATCGACGATCGGGTTACGCTCGGTCAACTCCCACGCCATGAAGGTGGCAAAGCCGATCGCCGCGATCACCGCGCAACCGACGATGAAGCTCGACCCGAACCAGTCATATTCGCGCCCGAGGTCGAGCATCACCTGCAACGCGGCAATCCACACCACCATCAGGATCAGGCCGACACGGTCGATCGGCACGATTTCGGTCTTCGTCTCGGCCTGACGCAGCAGCGTGAAGACGCCGATGATGCAGAAGATCGCGATCGGCAGGTTGATGTAGAAGATCCACGGCCACGACCAGTTGTCGCTGATCGTGCCGCCGAGAATGGGGCCGAGGATCGGCGCGGTCACCGTCGTCATCGCCCATGCCCCCATCGCAGCCGCACGCTGCTTGGGCGGAAAGATCGTCAGCAGCAGCGTCTGCGTCAGCGGCATCAGCGGACCGCCACAGAACCCCTGCCCGATGCGGAACGCGACCATCGAGCCCAGCGTCGGCGCGAGGCCGCAGAGCCCCGAGAACACCGCGAAGCCGATCATCGCCGCCATGAACACCCGGATCGTCCCGAACCGTCGCACCAGCCAGCCGGTCAGCGGCACGCAGACCGCTTCGGCAACCGAATAGGAGGTGACGACCCACGTCCCCTGCGTCGGCGACACGCCGAGACCGCCGGAGATGTGCGGCACCGACACGTTGGCGATCGTCGTGTCGAGCACGACCATGAAGTTGGTCAACGCGAGCACGAAGCCGGCGAGGATCAGGCGCGAGCCGGTCAACGGCTGCGCGGACGTGTCTGCGGCCATCGATCAGGTCCTAGCGGTTGCCGCCGCGCTCATCGCCGCCATCGTCGGCGATGTCGATCTCGGCATCCATCGACAGCCCGACACGAAGCGGATGCGCGCGCAGTTCACGCTGGTCGAGCACGATCCGAACCGGCAAGCGCTGCACGACCTTGATCCAGTTGCCCGTCGCATTCTGTGCGGGGATCAGCGCGAAGGCCGACCCGGTCCCGCCCGCAAGCCCGACGACGCGGCCGTGATAGACGACGTCGCCGCCATGGAGATCGGACGTCAGCGTCGCGCGCTGCCCGATCCGGACCTTCTGAAGCTGGCCTTCCTTGTAATTGGCATCGACGTACAGCCGGTCGACCGGGACGATCGACATCGCGGCGGTGCCGGGCGCAAGTCGCTGACCGATCTGGACGTTGCGCTGCGCAACGACACCGTCGATCGGTGCGCGAACGACGGTGCGCGACAGGTCCAGCTTCGCCTGGCGCAGCTTGGCACGTGCCGCGAGCACTTCGGGTGCGGTGGCCTGCGTCGTGCCGCGCGTCAGTGCGATATTGGCCGCACGATCCTTCTGCGCCGAAACCTGTGTTGCGGTCGCCTGCGCGATCCCTGCCTGCGCAACGGCGACATTGGCGCGCGCGGTCCGCAATGCGTTCGTCGCTGCCGTCACCTCGTCACCCGACACGGCGCCTGCCGCGACCAGCGCCTGGCGGCGTTGATAGTCGATCTGCGCGCGCTCGAGATTGCCCTGCGCCAGCGCGAGCTGCGCGCGCGCGGCGCCCACGTCCGCGCCGCGTGCGTTGGCCTGTGCCTGCAAGGCGTCGCCCGTCGCCGCGGTCTGACCATAGCGGCGCTCGGCGCCCGCCAGGTCGGCCTCGGCCTGCGCAACCGCGATCTTGAGATCGGCGTCGTCGAGCCGCATCAGGACCTGGCCGCGCTTGACGCTCTGCGTGTCGCTGACGGTCACGTCGACGACCTGACCGCTGACGAGCGGCATGACCTGTGCGGTCTCCGCCGCGACATAGGCATTGTCGGTGGTCACGCGCTTCGACAGCACCAGCGCGTCGTACAGGAAATAGGCGGCCGCCGCGATCCCCACGACGAGCGCGACGATCAGGAGCAGCCGCTTGCGACGGCCCGGGTTGGCCGTATCCGGCTTGGCGGTCTCCGGCTGGTCATCGTCCGATCCGGCCTGACCGGGGTCTGGCGCAGGCGGCCCCGCCTGCTGCGTGTCGGCCGCTGGCTTGGGCGCAAGGGCCCGGTCGCCGTCGTCGTTGGATGGGAAGGCCATTATCGTGTCCCACTGGTCGGGTTGAGGGGTTGAAAGCCGCCGCCGAGCGCGCGGACCAACTGGATGTCGAGCGCGAACCGCCGCGCATCGATCGCCGCGAGCGACCGCCGCGCGGTCAGCACCGTCTGCTCGGCGCTGAGCACGTTGAGAAAGGTCGAGAGCCCGCCGCGATAGCGGAGCTGCGCGACGTGATAGGCACCTTCGGCATCGCGCAACGATTCCTGCGCGTCGACCAGCTGCACGGCGACCTGCCGGCGACTGGTCACCGCGTCGGCAACCTCGCGCAATGCGCCGATCACGATGCGGTCATAGGTCGCGACTGCCTCGTCATAGCGCCCGCGCGCCTGGCGATACTGACCCTGGATCGCGCCGCCGCGAAAGATCGGCAGGCTGATCGCCGGGCCGACATTGCCGATGCTCGACCCGCCCTTGAACAGCTGATCGAGCCCGAGCGACTGGAGACCGATCAGCCCCGACAGGCTGATGTCGGGATAGAAGTCGGCGCGCGCGACCTTGATCCGGCTTGCCGCGGCTTCGGCGCGCGCACGCGCGGCGGCGATGTCCGGACGGCGCCCGATCAGACCGATGCCCGCGTCGGCGGGAAGCTCCGCGGTCATCACGCGCACGGCAGGCCGCGTGATCGACAGCGCCCGATCCGGGCCTGCGCCGACCAGTGCCGCGATCGCGTTCTTGGTCAGCGCGATCTGTTCGGCGTTCGACGCCAGATCGACCCGCGATGCAGGCACAGCGGACCGCGCCTGCTTGAGCTCGGCCTGCGTATCGAGCCCGCTCGCGACCCGGTCGGCGACGAGCCGTTCGGTCGTGTTGCGCACAGCCAGCGCGCGCTGCAGCACGTCCTGATCGGCGTAGAGACGCGCGAGGTCGGCGTACCTCGCAGCGATATCGGTCGCGAGCGTCAGCCTGGCCTGCTCACCTTCGATCCGCGCCGCCTCGGCCTCCGAGGTCGCGGCGACCAGCGATGCGCGGTTGCGCCCGAACAGATCGAGGTCGAGCCCCGCATTGAGCGCGATCCGGCCAGCGTCGTTCCATCCCTTGGGGACGAACTCGGCAGGGATACCGTTGTTATAGCTCTGCTTGTTGAGGACGGCAAAACCATCGGCGTCGAGCGTCGGCTGATTGGCGGCCCCGGCGGACTGGACCGCACCCTGCGCCTGAAGCACGCGCGCGGCGGCAATCGCGATGTCGGGCGCGCCCGCGGTCGCCTCCCCGATCAGCGCGTCGAGCTGCGGATCGCCGTACCGACGCCACCAGCCTGTCGCAGGCCAGATGCCCGCGGCCGCCGGGGCTGGCGATGCCGCCAGGCTGAGGCCGGAGGCATAGGTTCCGGGCGTGGCGAGTTCAGGCCGCGGCCCCAGATCGGGAACCGCGCAACCTGCAAGCGCTGCCGCAACGCCCGCGCAGCCCATCAATCGAATCAGTTGCATTTGACTACCGTACTCCTCGGTACGGCAGCGACATGCTGCGGCGCCGCAACCTTGTCAATCTATAACCGTACTCTATAGTACGGCCATGGAAGACACCAAGACACGACGGGATCTGAACCGCGAAGCACGCCGGACCGCTATTGTATTGCTCGCTCGCGACATTTTTCTCGAACAGGGATATGCGGCCACGTCGATGTCGACGATCGCGACGCAGCTGGGCGGCTCGAAGGGCACGCTCTGGGCCTATTTTCCCCAGAAGGAGGACCTGTTCGCCGCGGTGCTCGACCAGGTGACGGGGATATTCCGCGAGACGCTGGCAGACGCGCTGCGCCCGGGCCGCGATTGCCGGACCACGTTGCTCGACTTCTCCGAGCGGTTTCTCGCCAAGATGACGAATCCCGACAGCATCCGGCTTCACCGGCTCATCGTCGCGGAGGGTGGTCGCTTTCCCGAAATCGGGCAGATGTTCTATGCGCGCGGCCCGCAGATCGTCCTCGATCGCCTCTCTGCGTATATCGAGGAACGGATGGCGGCTGGCGACCTGCGTGCCGATGACCCGATGCAGGCGGCGATGAACCTCATCCAGCTGACGCAGATGCAGCAGTTCAAGCGGATCTGGGGGGTGGTCGGCACCCCGACGCGCGAAGAGATGCACGAACACGCGCTGAAGGCGCTCGACCTGTTCACGCGCGCCTACGCGCCCTGACGTCAACGGCGGCCAATGGGCGCGCACCGCCGGCGGTTGAACCCTTCCCCCGACGCGGGATAGGGTGAACGCCAAGCGACGATGAGGCAGGACGATGATCGCAGATACTGCCGGATGGCTCGCGCTGATCGCGACCTGCATCGCTGCGATCATGACCGCATCGAACCTGGGACCGCGCGTGACGGGCTGGGGGTTCGTCATCTTCACGGTCGGCGCCGCCTCATGGATCGTCGTCGGCGTGGCGACGGGTCAGACGCAATTGCTCTATTCCAACATCTTTCTGGCGGTCGTCGATCTGTTCGGCATCTGGCGGTGGCTCGGCCGGCGCGCGAAGATCAGCGACACCGTCAGCGCCGAGGAGGCCCGCAGCGTCGAGGAGGACGGCGAGACGCTCTTCTCGGCCGCGATCCTCGACGGCCTGCCTGTCCTGTCGCGGACCGGCGTCGTCGTCGCGCATGCCGTCGACGCACTGGTCGCGTGCCGGGGCGGGCGGATCGACTATCTCGTCATCCGCGTCGGCGGCGTTGGCGGTCTCGGGGAGACGCTGCACCGGCTCGCATGGAGCCGCATCGTCGTCGCCGATCACGAGATCCGGACCGACCTCGATACCGCAGCGGTGGCGGCGCTGCCCGTCGCAGATGCGCGTTGAGCATTGGCGCGCCTGCGAACATGCGATACCGCGACGATCCCGAGCGAGCAGAAAGGTCCCCGTGACACCGACCGTCATCACCCCCAGCGGCCCCGGCGCGATGGAAGCCGGACTGATCCTCGACGAGGACGGTCAGCGCTTCGTCGTGCTGACGTTCAAGGAGCCGCAGGGCGAACCCGTGCTCGTGACCTTCACCGTGCCGGTCTTCCAGAATTACGTCGAACACCTCGTCCGCACTGCCAGGGCGGCCGGCGAGGAAGCGAACTGGGGCGTGCCGGGCTAGGCGGCGCCCGGCGCGTCTGCAGATCCACGGCCGGGCGAGCGCATCAAGGCGCAACCTGCCTGACCGGGCGGATCAGGATCTCCTCCACCAGAACGCGGGGCGGTTGCGCGAAGGCATAGACGAGCGCCTGCGCCACGTCTTCCGAGGTCAGCGCGTCGAGGCTTTCGCGACGCTCGCGCATCGCGTCGCTGACGTTCTGGCCGAACTCGGTCCACACGGCGCCGGGTTCGATCACCGAAACGCGAATCCCCTCCCCGCCCAGTTCCTTGCGGAGCGCATCGTGGAAGCCCACCACCGCGAACTTCGTCGCGCTGTAGACCGACCAGGATTCGGTCCCGTAGCGTCCGCCGACGCTGGACACCGACGAGATCATCGCCCCTGCCCGCCCCCGCATCAGCGGGATCGCAGCCTGCGTGCAATGGAGGACGCCGTACAGGTTGACGTCGATCATGCGCTTCCAGTCCGCAGGGTCGCTGGCTTCGAACCGCGCGTTCACGCCGAGACCGGCATTGTTGAACAACAGGTCGAGCCCGCCGAACCGCCGCTCGACCTCGGCGAACACCGACGCGACGGCCGCGGCGTCGCCGACATCGGCGGTCAGCGCGACCGCTGCATCGCCGAGATCCTCGACCAGCGCCGCGATCCGCTCGCGGCGTCGCGCCACCAGCACCACGCGAACGCCCTCGGACACGAGCAGGCGCGCAGTCGCCTCGCCAATCCCGCTCGACGCGCCGGTTATCACTGCGACCTTGCCGGTCAGGTCCTGCATCTTTATCGCAAACCATCCTAACGTCTCTGTCCAAGCGCCTGACAACGCTGCTCCCCCGCGAAGGAGCCGGGATACCGGGCGTTCGTACGGTAGCTGACGCGTATGAACGCACCCGGGATTTGCGCGTTGGACACGGTATCGCGTTTCCGAGGCGCGTCTCATCCCCCTTTCGACAGGACCTCGTCATGGCAGAACCGTTCCTCATCGCCGTGCCGGACGACCGGCTCGCCACCATCCGCGCCAAGGTCGAGGCATTCGACTGGAGCAGCATGCCGGACGCAGGCGAGTGGCGATCGGGCGTCGGCCTCGCCGATCTCAAGCGTCTCGTCGATCACTGGCTGACGCGGTACGACTGGCGCGCGCACGAACGCCGGCTCAACGCCCTGCCCCAGTTCACCGCACGCGTGCAGGGTCAGCGGCTCCACTTGATCCACGTGCGTGGCGACGGCTCACGGCCCCCGCTGCTCCTGCTCCACGGCTGGCCCGGGTCGTTCCTCGAGTTCGAGAGCCTGATCGCGCCGCTCGTCGCCGATGGTCACGACGTCGTCATCCCGTCGCTGCCGGGCTATGCCTTTTCCGGGCGGCCGCTGTCGCCGATCGGGCCGCGACAGACTGCCGAACTCATGCACGGGCTGATGGTCGACCTGTTCGGCGCGCGGCGCTACCTCGTCCAGGGCGGAGACTGGGGTGCGGCGATCGCCGGGTGGATGGCGCACGCGCATCCCGAAGCGATCGCGGGACTGCATCTGAACATGGTGCTGCTGCAGGCCGAGGATGCGGTACCGAAAAAGCCCGAGGAGCTCGCCTGGGCCGCGCGCCGCGCCGAACTCGCCAAGCAAGAGACCGGCTATTCGCTCGAGCAGGGGACCCGACCACAGACGCTCGGGGTGGCGATGTCGGACAGCCCGGTCGGCGTCGCGGCCTGGATCCTGGAGAAGTTCGGCGCGTGGGCCGACGTGCCGCGCGACACCCATGGCCGACCCGATCTATGGCAGGCGTTCGACGAGGATCTGCTGATCACCAACATCATGCTGTATCTGGTCGAGGGAGCGTTCGTCACGTCGACCTGGATGTACCGCGGTCGCATGCTCGAGGATTCGGGCACGTTCCCCGCCGGGACGCGGATCAAGGTGCCGACTGCGATCGCGGCGTTCCCCGACCCCGTCTTTCCACCGCCGCCACGCTCGCACGCGGAGAAGACCTACGACGTCGTCCAGTGGACCGAGATGGCCGCCGGCGGGCATTTCGCGGCGCTCGAACAGCCCGGACTGCTGCTCGCCGACATGCGCCGCTTCTTCGCGTCCCGATCCGTTTCGGACAAGGCCCCGAAACGGTCGACTGCGCTCCGTACGGCGGGGGTCATCACCGCGACGCTGGCGGCAGCCGCGGCCTACACCCGCGCGACCGTCAGGCGGATCGAGCAGGACGTGCCAGCGGACGGGAGGTTCATCGACGTCGCGGGCGCGCGGTTGCATTATGTCGATCGCGGTACGGGCCCGACGATCGTCATGATGCACGGGCTGGGCGCACAGCTTCGCAATTTCTCCTACGGCGTCGCCGATGCGCTGGCGGACGACTACCGAGTCATCCTCGTCGATCGTCCGGGTTCGGGTTATTCGGTACCGACCGGCGAACAGCCCGGCATCCTGCGCCAGTCGGCGATCATCGCAGCGCTGATCGACCGGCTCGCGCTCGATCGCCCGCCGCTGCTCGTCGGCCATTCGCTGGCGGGGGCGGTTGCGCTGGGGGTGGCTACGCACCATCCGGGCTCGGTCGCCGGGCTCGCGCTGCTGGCGCCGATGACCCAGCCGCCGCGGTCGATGCCCGCCGCGCTCGCACAGGGTATCGAGGACAGGAGCAGTGCACGCACGCTCTTCGCCAACGTCCTTGGTACGCCGATCAGCCGTGCGGCGTATGGCCTGCGGTGGGGCAAGATCTTCGCGCCCGACCCGGTCCCGGCCGATTTCGCGACCCGCGGCGGCGGTGCACTCGGTGATCGCCCCGTATCGGTGAACGCGGCGCTGGTCGAACTGGCGAGCGCCGACGTCGACCTCGACGCGATCGCCGGCCGGTATGGGGCCTTGACGATCCCCGCCGCGCTGCTCTTCGGCCGCGAGGATCAAATCATCGCGCCCGCCACCGACGGCGACCGCGCGGCGGCGGCAATCCCGGGCGCTTCGCTCGAGATGACCGATGGCGGTCACATGCTGCCGGTCGCGCATCCGCAGGCGACCGCAGCCTTCATACGCCGATGCGCCGAACGCATGGTAAAATAGCGCTGACCACCGGACAGGCTGGCGCCTGACTTGCGGGAATGACAACCGCGGCGGTTTCCTCGAGGTCCGCCGCGGCTATCATCCGAGCTCTCGCCGCCTTTACGATATCGTATCGAGGATCCCGGACGACCGGAAGGTTTCGACGATCTCGGCCGGATCGTCGAACTCCTCCTCATAGCTGTGGGGCAATGTGAGCCGGGCCCATGGCATCGCGCTGCGGACGTAAATCTGCGCGACCGGTTTGACCCACCGCGTGTCATCGAGCGTCGACGGCCGGACGATCACCATGTCCGGCGATCCATCCGTCGTCGTATGCGTCCACACCGCGCACGTTCCACAGCGATACGCGCGGCTCTCGTTCCCGCTGTCCGCCGTTTTCGTCATGACGGCCGGCTGCCCCGTGAGCGAGAAGCCGTCCTTGTCGACCGGCATCCCGAGCGAGAACGCGCTCGACGTCTGTTGCTGGCAATCCGTGCAGTGGCACGCCATCACGAACAGCGGCGCCGTCGTGACATCGTAGCGGATGGCGCCGCAGCGGCATCCGCCAGTCATTCGAAACGTCTTTTCCCCGTCGCGCATTCGTAATTCTCCTCAGCGGATCAACCGCTTGAGGAGCCAGATCGTTCACCCCGACGCCTCGCAGCGCGCGGACAAGCGGTAATCCACGGGGGTGTGGCCGTGCCGGGCGTTAAATAGGGCTCGCAATATGCCAACGGCTGACGAAGGGCGCCCCTCCAGCTCAGGCAGACGCGGGCCCTGACCCGCCATTGAGGGCAGCAGGCGTCTTGGGAAGATCCGCTCGGGGTGCTCCGTCAGCGTTGCTCCCGGCAAGCATGCCGTTCAACGAACTGCCCGTCATGCCGAGTTCCGCCATCAGCCCGTCGATCAGCGGGCCCCCGACGCGGTAGCGCATCGCTGCGGCAACGGCCGCGTCGGCGAGATTGCCTTGGCCGCTGCTCGCCGCGGCATCGCCGCCGTCGCCGTGAATTCCCCTGGCATCGACGATGCTGATCTTGTCGATGTTCTCCATCGGCTTGCTCGCGGCGGCGATGATCGCGGGGAGTGCTTCGAGCATCGCGCGACGAACCAGCAACGCGGTCTGCGCGTCGCTCAGCAGGTTGGTCGCCTCGTTCAACGAAGCCTGTCCCGCCGCATCAACCTTGAACGCCGCCTCGCGTCCTTCTGCGCGCGCCTTTTCGGCATCGGCTTCGGCGGTCGCTTCGGTACGGAGCGCGCTCGCGCGTGCCTCGGCGGCCTCCTTCTCGGCGGTCGCAGCAACGGTGATACCGACGGCCTCTTCCTGCGCACGCTGCGTGGCGGCGATCACCGCGACGTTCTTGTTGCGGTTGGCGATCTCGGTCGCCTTGGCCGTCGCGACGCTTTCCTCCGCCCGCACCGCAAGCGCACGCGCCTCGTTCGCAGCCGCGGTGGCGGTCGACTCCTCCTCGGACTTCTGCGCGGTCTGCACCGCGGTCGTGATGCGCGCGATCTCGATCGTGCGGTCACGTTCGATCGTCGCGGTCTGGATCGCACCGTCGCGCGCGATCGTCGCGGTCTTGATGACCTTGTCCGCCTCGGTCTGCGCGACCGTCTGCGCCTGGTTGGCGGTGATCCGCGCGATCTCGGCGAGGCGCGTCTGCTCGGCTTCGGCGGTGGCGATCGCGGTCGCCTGTTCGGCGCGGCGGGCCGACAAGGTCTGCTCCTGCGTCAGCCGCGCCTGTTCGGCCGCCTGCGCGATCTCGAGCGACTGGTTGTTCGCATCGAGGTTGCGCTGCTCGATCTCGACGCGGTTGGTCGCGACGATGTCGTTGCGGATCTTCTTGCGCTCCTCGATCGTCCGCGTGAGCACGGTCAGCCCCTCGGCGTCGAACGCGTTGTTCTCGTTGAAATGCTCGAACGCGGTCTGGTCGAAATGCGTGATGCTGACTGACTCGAGCTGGAAGCCGTTCATGTCCAGGTCGGTCATCAGCGCCTCCTGCACCTTCTGGATGAAGTCGGCGCGGTTGGCATGGAGGTGCTCCATCGTCATCGTTGCGGCGACCGAACGCAGCGCGGAGACGAGCTTGCCGTCGAGCAGCGATTTCACCGCGTCGGGGCTGTTGACCGAGTCACCCAGCGTCTGCGCGGCGGCGGCGATCGATTCCGCATCGGGCTTCACCTTGATGTGGAACAGCCCGACGACGTCGACGCGCAGCTTGTCGAGCGTGATCAGCGCATCCTTGTTGAGCCGCGACACCTCCAGCTTCACCGTCGTCAGCCGGACCTGCATCAGTTCGTGAAGCACCGGGATCACCATGATGCCGCCGTTGAGCACAACCTTCTCGCCGCCAAAGCCGGTGCGGATCAGCGCCACGTCCTTGGTCGCGCGGCGGTACAGCCGGGTCAGGATGATGCCGATCACGACCAGCGCGAAGAGCACGATGCCGGCGTAGATCAGGACGTTCAGAAGCTGTTCGGGCATAAGACCCTCCCCGGTTATGATTGTGGTCGGATCGGCTGAAGAAGCGCGTTCGCCTCGGGCAGCGCGTAGAAGAGTTTCCCGTCGCGGCGGACGATGAGCGCGGTGTCGCCGGCGGCGATCGCGTCGGCGTCGTCATGCGGCTCGACCATGATGAAATGCGCCTGGCCGTGCTGGTCGACGATCTTCGCGCGGGCGGGCGATCCACGGCGGGCCGTGCCTTCGAGGATCGTGCCACGGCGGCGAAGGAAGTCATCGGTCGAGATCACGCTGGTTTCGAACCCGGGCATGATCCGGGCAAGCCCGTTGGCGGCGAGCGTATTGAGCGGTATCCCGGCGAGCAAGGCACCGCCCGCGGCCAGACCCCAGTGCAGCGGATCCCCGGTCACCGCGGTCGCGACCTGCTGGATAGCGATGCCTGCAAGCGTGAAGCAGCCGAGCAGCGAGGTCAGCCAGATCAGGATCGGCAGGTCACGACCGATCCCGAGCCAGTCGAGCAGGCCGCCGCTTTCGGCCTCGGCATGGAGGTCGGCGTCGAGATCGAGCTGCCCGAGCCCCAGGCCGACCGCCTCAATCACCCCGATCCCGATCATCACGACGAACGCGATCGCGAACGGCACATAGGCGGGCGTCAGGAAGATCGCGAACATGCACGCTGGCCTTGGTTCTGCATCGGCAGACGCGTAGCCGACAGATCGTAACGCTTCGTTACGAAACACCGCATGACCTGATTTCCGCGCCTCATGCGACCGATGTCCCCCGCAGCATGGCTAGGCCGACGTCGCGGCGACGGCAACGCATACGGTCGAGAGACCGGCCGGCTTTGGATATAAAAGCTGCACGGAATCTGCACGGCAACCGGACACGGATCACATCGGCTCCGCGATCAGGCGCGGACCGTCGTCGTCACGATCCTGGAAATAGCAGCCAGGCCGATGCAGGACTGATCGCCATCCGTCTCGGCCTCGCGATCTCGCGATCGTTGTCGGAGGCGGCTTCGGGGGAATTGGCGCTGATGGACGGCGAGACACTGGGGTTTGTCGTCCGCCTGCCCGTGGATGCCGGACAAGCATGACAGCGTCGCGCAAGCCGGTTTAGCCTGCGCGCCGCCACGGCCGCGGTACGCCCGGCACCTCAGTCGCGTGGAGCACGCGCGATTATCGCCTGCGCCGGACGCAGCCGGGCCTTCCAGATCTTCACCGAAGGATGCCCGGCGGCGAGGCCGGCGAGACGGCCTTCGATCTGCGCCACCGCCAGCTTTGCCGCCTCGACCTCGGCGAGCGTCGGCGGAGGCTGGATATTGGCGCGCGCATGGGCGCCGGTGCGGCCTTTGCTCTTGGTCATGGCGCCCCTGATGGTCCGGGACGGTCGCTCCGGTCAATGCGGGAGCATCAAGAAACCGCCGGTCGAAGCGGTGCGAGGCGGGATCGGAACAGCCGGCCAAAGGTCGCGGCGGGACACGGTGCCGCGCAGCCTGGTATCTTGAGCGCCACGAGCGAGGCCGACCGCCCGAGCCCGCGCAGCGTCGCGGGCGACTGCGTGCGGTACGATATGCGCACGACGCGGGCGCCGGTGCGGACGTCGTGCAGCCGCTCGACGAGCAACGCTCCACCCGGCGGGACGTCGTTCGTCGCATAGCCGGGCGTCTTCAGATCGATCCGCAGGGCTGCGGCGAGTGCGGTGACGTTGGTGTCGTGGCCCATCAGCACCGTCAGCCGCGGCCCGTTTCCCGACAGCGCAGCGAGAACTTCCCGGCCGAGCGCCGCTGTTTGATGCGCGGCCATGTACGGCGGACGGGTGAACACGGCAAACAGCGCAGCGTGAAGCGCACCCAACTGTTTCAGCGTCGCAGCATCCGCCCTGCCCCAGCCGACATGCTCGCGTGGCAAACCCTCGACCTCCTGCAGCAGCAATACCTGCGCAATACCCGATGCCGCGCGGATCGGTCCGGCGAGAACGAGGTCGTGGCCGTCGGGGCTGGCGCCGACGGCAGGCGCTCCCGCGGACAGGCATCCTCCTGCCGCCGGGGTGCAGCCGAGCACCATGTCGAGCCGGGCGAGCGCGCCCCGATGACGGCGAGCAAGCGCGGCCATCCCGCCCGTGTCACGGTTGATCGCCGCAATCGCGGCCGCCGCGTCGAACGCGGTCGCCCGCGCACGAAGCGGTTCGAAGATCGGATCGATTGTGCCGAGCGGCTGATGCTCGACGACAAGCGCGCAGCCGGGGGCGAAGCCGTCCGCATACGCGCGGCCGCTGGCGATCGTCCGCGCCGACGTGTTGGACCTGATCCGGACGCCATCCCCCGGGCAGCCGTTCGCCGCGAACAGCCCGTGCGCCGCGAGCAGGCGCCGGTCATATGCGGCGACATGCTCCAGCGCGCGGACGCCGTGCGGGGTAATCCGGCTTTCCGCGACCGGCCATAACGGCCAGGGCGCGCGCGTTCGTGTGCCCGGCGGTACCTCGCCATCGAGCGGCGCGCGGATGCCGTGCCGCATCACCAGCACCGCCCGCTCGACCACCAGCGCGCGCGTCGGCGCGGCGCCGTCGACCGGTCCGGGCAGCACCCCCGCGGCCGTGCACAGCGTCGCGAGCGCGGTCAGCAGGCGCACCGCCCTCACGGCCGCACCCTGCATCCGCCAGCGACGCGCACCGGGCTGCACCGCGCTATCGTCCCCCCCGGCAGCGTAACCACGAAGCCCGTCGCCAACGGATCGGGGGCGCCGGGATAATAGTCGGTGCTGACGGCCTGCGCGCCGCTGGCCATTGCCGCATCCGCCTTGGCGTGGTCGCGGCGGCGCGCCTCGACCGTGTTCGCGTCGGTACGCGTCCGCACGATCACGCCGTCGCGCACCCAGCGCGTGATCTGCGCTGCGTCGCTCAGCGGGTCCTGGACGATCTGGATCGCGGATTCGGGCTGGTCGTCGGGATACCAGCCGAACATCGCCCGACCGGCAAGCGACGGATGGCCGTCGCGGTAGACGTCCGACACGGGCTTGCGCACGTCGAGCAGCACGTAGATCCGGCCTCGTGCCGCCGCCAGCGTCGGCCAGCCCCGCGCGTGCACCGCCTCGCGCAGGGTGGGCGCCCCGCCGCGCACCTCGTCGGGGGTGATCAACCGCTTGCCGGGCAGCACCGAGCGGATCTCGCCGTCGAGCGCGTCGAGCAGCCGCGCGTCGTCGAGCGCTATGGGGGCGGTAATCCCCGGGCGATCTGACGGCGTGTCGGCGGCGTTGATGGTGATCATGATCGGCAGATGCCGCGGGTGCGCGCGCGACCAGCGATCCACTTCGCCAAGGCACCGCACCAACGTCACGCAGCTGCTCAGATAGTCGACATCGGGAATGTGGAAGACCTTGAACCCCGGCCTGCGCATCGCGGCCTCGTCGAAGCCGGTTGTCTCCCCCGCCGCCTTCGCCAACGCCTCGCCCTTTGGCGACGCGTACCGCCCGCCCCGGGGATCGGCGAACACGTCGATCTCGATCTGGCGCACCCCGCGATCGAGCTGCTGCGCGAGCGGCAGGTGATAATAATCGAGGCCTTGCGCGAGCCGCGGATCGGCGGCGCGGATCTTCGCCATCACCGCGGCGGGGATCCGTGCCTTGAAGCTGTTGTGCGAGCCGACGACCTGAATGTCGTTCATCGCCCGCTGCGCCGCCGCCCCGGTCGAGACCAGCGCGACGGCGGACAGGATCATTCCCCTGAGCATCAGAACTGCGCCCGCACGCCGAACAGGATCGTGCGGCCGTAATTGTTGATCTCGCCGAACTGAATCTCCCTTTCATTGTAGCTGTAGCTATTGGCATTGGCGATGTTGATCGCCTCGACGCTGAAGGTCAGATCGTCCGTGGCGCGCACCGAGATATTGCCGTCGAGCGATCCGAACGCCGCGACATAGGTCGGCACCTGCGTGGTGCTGCCGATCCCCGCCAGATATTTGTCGCGCCAGGTATAGGAGAGCCGCGCCGCCAGCGGCCCCTTGTCGTAGAAGCCGACGACGTTGAAGCTGTTCTTCGACAGGCCGATCAGCTGGTCCTTGATCGGGCGCGCGCCGGCGGTGTAGCTCGCCTCGACCGAGGTGTGCGTGTAGGATGCCTGGACGCCCAGCCCGTCGAACGGCGCGGGCAGGAAGGTGAACACCTGGTTATAGGCGGCTTCTGCGCCATAGACCTTCGCGCTGCCGCCATTGACCTGCGTGCTGAGCAGCACTGTGCCGCGACCCGGGATCTCGACGTTGATGTTCTGCGCGGTGATGTAATCGTCCATCGCCTTGTAGAACAGCGCACCGGTCAACGAGCCGGACCGGTTGAAATACCATTCGAGCGATCCGTCGAACTGGGTCGCGAGGAACGGCTGCAGCGCGGGATTGCCACCGCTCGCGGTCGGCTGGTCGGTAGACACGCTGATCTGCGGCGCGCTCTGCGTCACGTTCGGGCGCGTCAGCACCCGGCTGGCGGCGAGACGCCCGACCAGATCGCGCGTCAGCTCGGCGCGCAGGTTGAAGCTCGGCAACCAGTTGCTGAACGTCTGCGGGAAGCTAGCCGGTGTCGCCACGCTGCCGGTGGTCAGCGTGCCGCTCGCCACCTGGTCGGTGTGGACATAGCGGACGCCGACATTGCCGCTGACCGCGACGCTGCCGAGCGGGAAGGCATAGTCGGCACGGACATAGCCGCCCGCGGTCTTCTCCGTCACGACATAGGAGGCGCGCAGATCCCCCGGCGACAGCGGGCTGTTGGCGATCGCGGCGGTGAACAGCTTGTCGTAGAAGACGCTCGTGATCGGCACGAGCCAGGTGCGCGGGATGTTGCCGCCGACGCCGGACAGGAAATCGTCGAACGGCAGCTCTTCGAAGCCGTTCGGTGCAAAGCCGGTCAGCGACGTGTTGGCCGCGGGGTTCACGGTGAAATCGCGACGGCGGTAATCGCGCTTGCGCCAGTGATATTCGCCGCCCGCCGCGAGCCTGGTGATAAGACCGTCCATCTCGTGATCGACGTCGAGCCGTCCGTAGGTGTCCCAGTCCTTGCTGTTCTTCGGCGCGATGTTGAACGGGTAGAGCGTATAGTTGGCGGGATCGAGCACGTTGACCGGAGTGGAGAGCGACGGCGCCACCTTGTACCCGCCTGACGAGTCATAGCTGAGCGGCGCGAAGAACTGGATGCGGCTGCGCACCGTGCCCTCGGCGTAGCTCGGGTGATAGCTGTGCGCGAACGACCAGTTGGCGTTGGCGACGACATGCCAGCCCTCGGGGGTCCAGGCCTGTTTCAGCCCGACCGTGATCAGGTCGTGGCGGTTGAGGCTGTATTCGCGCGTGCCCATGAACCGCACGTCGTTGATCGTCGCCGCAATCACGGCATTGCCGTCGAGCTTGACCGATCCGGGCACCAGGACGGGCCGGTGACCCGCGACGCTGGCGTCGTCGGGATAGATGTCGAGCCCATATTCGTCATAGGCGATGTCGAGCCGCGTCGCGAGCACGTCGAGCGTTGTTTCCAGCTCGGCGCTCGGCTTCCACTGTGCCGAGATCAGCCCCGACAGGCGCTTGCGATCCTCGGTCTCGACGGTCGGCCGCGTGCGCCCCGGCGTATAGAAACCGGCGCCGAGCGCGGAGGCGAATTTGTCGAGATACCAGCCGGTATTGTACGACCGGTCGTTGCGCACCTGCTTGCCCCAATATTGCGCGGCGGCAAGGATCCCGAAGGTCCCGTCCTCGGTCGTCGCGCTCGTCAGCGCGGTCGCGTTCGGTTTCACCTTGTCGGTCAGCGTTGTGTAGGTGCCGCGCAGGTTGACCGTGGTCTTCGTGCCGACGTCGAGCGGACGGAACGTCTTCACGTCGATATTGCCGCCCAGCGCGCCCTCGGTCATGTCCGGGGTCGGCGTCTTGACCACGTCGATCTGCGACACGAATTCGGCGGGCAACATCTCGAACCGGAACTGTCGCCCGTTCGCGCCGCCATTCTCGATCAGGTCGTTGATCGCCACCGGGCGGCCGTTGAGCAGCGTGCTCTGGAACTGCGGACCAAGCCCGCGGACGCTGACGTACAGCCCCTCGCCGCGCGGGCGGGTGATCGTGACGCCGGGAACGAGCTGGAGCGCTTCGGCCACGTTCTGCGCGGGAAACTTGCCGATGTCGGTGGCGTTGATCGCGTCCACGCCGTAGCCGGCCTGCCGCTTCGTCTCGGTCGCGGCGGCAAGGCTTTGCGCGTAGGAGCCGGCGATGACGATATCCCCCGCGGCATCGGCGTCGGGATCGGCGGTCCCCGGGGTCGGTGTCGGCGCAGGCGTCGGCGACTGGCCGGCCGTGCCGGGCGTGCGCGCGTCGATCTGCGCACGGGCCGGCTGCGCGGCACCCAGAGCAGCAAGCGTAAGCGGCAGCGTCGCCCAGAGCAGGCGTGAATCATGCAACATGTCGTGTGTCCCCCCTCCGAGCCAACCGGCCCGGACGAGCGGGGATTAGAGAGCGCCTGTTGCAGTTTGGCGGCCTCGCCGTGTCGTCGTCATGACCTGCGCGCGTCAGATTTGTTGCTGCACTCCTCGCACTCGCGATTTTGGTCGCGCGTGCATCGGCAGTGCGGGACCGCGACGCGCGCGATCGCTCACGCCCCCCTCATAATCCGCGGGTCACGCGGATGCCGACGGTTCGCGGCGGGCCGACGAGATACGAGAAATAGCTGGTTGCGGTGGTGTTGCCCGGCGACGTCGTGAATTCCTGCCCGAACACCGGAACGGCGTCGAACAGGTTGGTGACGAACAGGTCGACGCCAAGCCCCTCGCGCATCCGCAGACCGGCAGACACATCGACCAGCGTATAGGCCGGACGCGGCAGCACTTCGCCTTCCCCGAACCCGCTGTTCGACGCGCCGACATGACGCGCTGCGGCAAACAGGCTGGCAGTCACGCCCGCCGTGAGCGCGACCGCATATTCGCTGCGCGCGTTCCACGCCCAGCGCGGCACATCGAGCACGCGCGATCCTGCGGGCAGGATCAGGTTGGGGACGTCGTTCCGGTAGGTCGCGTCGGTGAAGGACCCACCCGCGTGAAGATCGAGCCCGCGGATCGGCGACGCTGACAGCTCGAGCTCTCCGCCCCGGCTGCGGACACGACCGGCGTTGACGGTGAAGGAAATCGTCGTCGCGTCGTTGATCCCGCACGCGGTCTGGAACGCCTGCTGATACGCCTTCCAGTCGATCGCATAGGCAGCCCCGTTGATCCGCAGACGGCCATCCCACAGGCTGGTCTTGGCGCCGATCTCGTAATTGTCGGTCCGGTCGCTGTCATAGGGTGGCGGGACGTCGGGAATGCCCGCCACGCGACGTTCCGCGGGGGAGCAGATAGCGTCGGTCACGGGGGCGTTGACGCCGCCGGTGCGGAACCCCTGCGAATAGCTCGCGTAGACCATGGCCTCGCGGCTCGGCGCATAGCTCAGCGAGACTCGCGTTGTGACGCCGTTCTCGCGGTTGCGCTCGTCATAGTCGTAGGCGAGATCGCCCGCGGCGACGCCACCGATGCCGTACCGCCGGCTCGCCTCGCGCTGGCGATAGGCAAAGACCCGCGCGCCCGCGGCGACCTTGACGCGTGGCACGACCGCATAGGTCAGCTCGCCGAACGCCGCGATCTCTCGCTCACGAAAGCGCACCGTGGCGTCCTGGATGACGGCCGGGCTGCTCGCGCCGAGCGGCAGCGGCGCGGGCACGCCGAACAGGTCGGCGACGGTGATCGTGCGCCCGGACTCCTGGCGCAGCCCGCGGTAGAAGCCGCCGAGGACATATTGCAGCGGGCCGGCGCCGTCGGACACCGCGCGCACCTCCTGCGTGAACTGTTTCGTCCGACCGAAATCCACGAGCGGCGTCGGGTACAGCTTGCCGCCGGGCCCCGCCCCGACGATGTCCTCTACGATCGGCGAGTCGAACGCGGTCACGTCGAACGAGAGCCGGTTGCGGCGGTCGAGCCAGGACGAACTGGACGACAGCGTGAACCCGCCAAGCGCGTCGAACCGGCGCTCGACCAGAAGCGTGCCGATGGCGAACCTGTCCTTGGCGAACGTGTCCGCGTACCGCGCCTTGAGCCGGGCCCGCTTGCCGAAGGTCACGTCGCTGTGCGGCCGATCCGCGTTGCTGTAGCCGTCCTGCCAGATCAGCGATGGCGTGATCGTCAGGCTCGGCGTCGCGTCCCACCGCAGCGTAGCGCGAACCGTGGCCGTCCGCGTCCAGTTGACGTCCTTGCGGACCGCCGACGTTCCGGCGTTTTCGGTCAGGTTGCCGGTGGTTGGTCGCAGATCGTCGATCCATCCCCCCTGCCGGACGAACCCGCCCGAGATGCGCAGCGCCAGCGCATCGGCGACAATCGGCAGGTTGAGCATCGCTCTGGCGTCCCAGCTCGTGCCGCCGTCCTTGACCGTCGCGATGCCCGCCTGTCCCTGCGCAGCGATGGCCGTGGCGTCAGGCGGGTTCGTGACGATGCGGACGAGGCCGCCCATCGTCGACGATCCGAACAGCACGCCCTGCGGCCCGCGCAGGACCTCGACGCGCGCGATGTCGAACAGCTGCGGGTCGGGTTGCGAAAAGCCGCGCAGCGCGCGCGTCTGGAGCGGGGTCTCGTCGAGATAGACCCCCGTGGTCGGCGACTGGACGAAGCCCACCCCGCCGACACCGCGGATGATGTATTGCGCATTGCCGACACCCGTCGTCGCGAACGCCACGCCCGGCACCGAGTCCGCGACGCGCGAGAAATCCTGCGCATCGAGGCGGCGCAGCAGGTCGGCAGACAGGATGGTAACGCTGGCGGCCACGTCCTGAAGCGCCTGCGGACGCTTGAGCGCGGTGACGATGATGTCGGGTGTTTCGAGTATGGCTGGCTGCGGCGCGGCCGCGACCCTGGCTTTGGATATGTCGGCCTGCTGCGCGAACGCGGATGTCGAGAGCAGCAGGCTTGAGACGGCGATCCCCGCCGACGAGGGAAATCGGATCATGGATATGCCCTTGCCCCTTTCGTGAAAGCGAACCGGCGTCGACGAGGATCGCGACCCGCGGTGTCGCCCGACCGGGCTGCCGTCGTCCAGTCTCAGGCCTCCCTGCCCGCTGTCCAGATCCCGTCTATCACCGGGCCCAGCAGGTAATCGAGCGCCGATCGCCTTTTCAGCGGGATGAGGATCTCCGCGGGCATCCCCGGCTTCAGGGCGCCTTTACCCTTGAGCACCGTCAGCAACCGGTCGCTGTGCGCGAGCAGCGACGCCTCGGCGCGGTAATAGCGGTTGCCGGTGCGTTCCTCGGTGAAGCTGTCCGCCGACACCGACTCGATGCGCGCATCGAGGACGGGCATCGTGCGGTCGTGAAAGCCCGAAAAGCGGACCTGCGTCGTCTGCCCCGCGTGAAGATCGTCGGCGTCGTCGGGGGATACCTGCACCTCGACGACAAGCTGGCGCTGCTGCGGGACGATTTCCATCAGCATCTGCCCGGGCGACACGACACCGCCCACGGTGAACACCGACAGGCCGACGATCGTACCCGTCACCGGTGCGCGGACCAGCGACCGCGCAAGCTGCTCACGCGCGGCGAGCAGCTTCGGGCGGAGCTCGTTCATCCGTACGAGCAGGTCGCGAAGGCTGCCTTCGACTTCCTCGCGCTGCCGGCGATCGACCCCTGCCGCGGACAATTGCGCTTCGCCGATCGAATCGCGGGTCTGAAGGATCTGCGCGCCGAGCGCGCCGCGTTCGCCATCGAGCGCCGCCTGATCGCGTTCGAGCGCGCGGATCCGGTTGACGGACGCATAGCCCTTTTGCGCGATGATCCGCATGCCCTCCAGCTCGTCGGTCAGCAGCGAATGTTGCCGGCGGTTCGAGTCGATCTGCTGCGTGAACCCGCCAATCTGTTCCTGATTGGCATGCGCGCGCTGCATCCAGACCGCCTTCTCGGTCTGCGCCGTGCGCAGCCGCGCGGTCAGGAGCAGCCGCTGTCCGCGCAGCGCATCGTCGGCGAGGATGCGGTCGGCGGCGGGCAGATCGCGAAACTCGACCGGTTCAACGATGACGCGGCGCGCCTCGCGCTCGGCATGCAGCCGCTCGCGCTGCGCGTAGAGCATCAGCAATTCGGAGGTCATCCCGCGTTCGAGCGCGTGTAGGTCGGCGGACGATATCTCGAGCAGCACCTGCCCGCGGACGACCCTGGCGCCCTCGCGAACATGCAAGGCGGTGACCACGCCGCCGTCGCGGTTCTGGACCGCCTGCCGCTTGCCCGAAACCATCACCGTGCCGTGCGCATAGACGCCCGAGTCGAGCGGCACCATGGCGGCGCCTCCTAGCAACCCGATGAAGAACAAGGCGGCGACGCGCAGGCCGAGCCGGATCTCGCTCCGCGGCGTGTGGTCGATAGCGGTCATGCCGTGGCTCCTTTCAATCCGACGACGTTGCCGGAGGTTTCGCCCGCGCGTTTGGCCAGCACCGCCAGCACGTCGTCGGCCGGGCCCTGACAGTCGACCGCCCCGTTGCTGAGCACCAGCAGGCGATCGGCGGCAGCCAGCACCCCGGTTCGATGTGCCGCCACGATGACCGTGGCGCCCCGCCGTCGCGTCGCGTCGAGCGCGCGGATCAGCGCCGCCTCCCCCTCGGCGTCGAGTGCTGCATTGGGTTCGTCAAGGATCAGGATCGCGGGGTCATCGAACAGCGCGCGGGCGAGCGCGAGGCGCTGACGCTGCCCGGCCGAGAGCGCGACGCCGGCGCGGCCGATCGGGCAGTCATAGCCGCCTGGCAGCGACAGGATCAGCGCGTGACATCCCGCCACCTGCGCCGCGGCGATCACGCGGTGATCGAGATCCTCGGCATCCTGTGGATCGGCTGCCGCGAAGCGTGCGATGTTCTGCGCGATCGTTCCCGACAGGAACGCCGGTTCCTGCGGAACATAGCCGCGGTACGTCGCAAGTCGTTCGGGGTCCCACATGCCCGTGTCGGCCCCGTCGATCATGACCGTGCCCGTTTCGGGGGTGATCCCCCCCGCCAGGACGCGGATCAGCGTGCTCTTCCCGGCACCCGACGCGCCGACGACCCCGAGCATCTGGCCGGGCTCGACATCGAAGCTGATGCCTTTGAGGAGCACGCTCGATCCATCGGGGCTGCGGACCACGATCTTCCGCGCCGAGACGCGACCCTCGGGCGCGGGCAGCGCGGTCGCGACCGACGCGACATTCGTGTCGTCGAGCAGCCGCTTCAGCGACGCGATGGCTTCGCTCGCGTTCTGCAGGTTGGCCCAGCCGCCGATCAGCATCTCGATCGGCTGGAGCGCGCGGCTCAACAGCACCGACGCGGCGATGATCGCACCGACCGAGATCTGCCGCTCGATCGCGAGCATCGCCGCCACGCCGAGCGCCAGCGACTGCAGCAGCAACCGCATGAACTTGGCGATCGCGGCGAAGCGGACCGTGGCCATCTGCGCGCTGGCGCCTGCCGCCTGGCCCTGCGCGCGCTCGCTAATCTGGCGATCGACCATCGCGGCCCCCATGCCGAGCGCGCGAATGAGCTCGGCATGCTGCGCGATCTCTTCCTGCACGATCGCCGATCGCGTCGCAGCACGATGCGCCGTTCGCGTGAGCCGGCGCGTCGCCCGGTCGGAGAACACGGTCAGCAGGACGAGGATCGCACCGGCACAGACGACGAAGAGGCCGAGCAGCGGATGGATGAGAACCGCCGCGATCACGTAGATCGGCGTCCAGGGTGCGTCGAACAGGCCGATGAGCGTCGGCGCGGTGATGACGAGGCGTACCGTATCGAACTCCCGCATCGCCTGCGCGGAGGACGGGTCGCCACGCCCGCCCTGCCCCTTCGCGATCAGCCGCGCCAGGATCGTCCGCGCGAGACGGTCGTCGAGCTGGAGCGACGCCTTCACCATGAGGCGCGACCGCACCGCCTCGAGCATCGCGATCGTGGCGATCGCCGCCGCCAGTACCAGCGTCAGCGCGAGCAGGGTGACCACGCCGCCCGTCGGGACGACGCGGTCGTATACCTGCATCATGTACAGCGTGGGGGCGAGGTACAGGATGTTCACCAGCGCGCTGAACAGCAGCGCGGCGATGAAATGTCCCCGACACCCCGCCAGGGCCTCGCGCGCCGCCGCCGGCAGCCTGTCACCGAAGTTGCTCATCGTTTCGCTCCCCCGCAACCGCTGCTCAGAGACCGAAGTCGGTGTGGTCGATCGTCACGGCGCTGACCCCGGCGAGCGTGATCGTCTGCGTGCCGATCGCGATGACGGTATTGGCGCCGACCTGCGAGACGAGCACCTGCGCACCGAAGTTTCCGGCATTGACCCCGAACCCCGAGATATCGAGCAGATCCTGCCCACCCGCCGCGTCGAAGTCGAAATCGACCACGACATCGTTGCCCTGCCCGGTGCCGAACACGAAGGCATCGGTGCCGGCGCCGCCCGTGAGACGGTCATTCCCCGTTCCGCCGATCAGCCGGTCGTTACCGCCGCCGCCAAGCAGCTGGTCATTGCCTCCAAAGCCCTGCAGCAAGTCGTCGCCCTCGAAGCCGGACAGGATATTGATCGCCGAATTGCCGGACAGGCTGTTGTTGGCGCCGTTGCCCGATCCGTTGATCGCGACCGTACCCGTCAGCGTGAGGTTCTCGACATCCGTCCCCAGCGTGAAGGTCACGCTGCTGCTGACGCTATCCACCCCGTCCCCGCCGGCCTCGTCGACAACGTCCGCCGCCGTGTTGACGATATAGAGATCGTTCCCCAGACCGCCCGACATCACGTCTACGCCCGCTCCGCCATCGAGCGTGTCGTCGCCAGCGCCACCGAGCAGATGGTCGGCACCGTCTGCGCCACGCAATATGTCGGAGCCGTCGAGACCCGACAGCGTGTTTGCAGCGGCGTTCCCGGTCAGGATGTTGGCGTCGCCGTTGCCCGTGGCATCGACCGCCGCCACACCGGTCAGCGCCAGGCGTTCGACCCCCGCCCCCAGCGTGAAGGTCACGCTGCTGTTGACGGTATCGACGCCATCGCCGCCGGTCTCGTCGACCACGTCGCCGACATTGTCGACGAGGTACGTGTCGTTGCCAAGGCCGCCGGCCATCACGTCCGCACCGGTGCCGCCGTCGAGCGTGTCGGCACCCGCACCAGCGACGAGCTGATCGTCGCCGTCCATGCCGAACAGGCTGTTGGCGGCAGCATTGCCCGTGAGGATGTTGGCGGCCGCATTGCCCCGCCCGTTGATCGCCGCCGTACCCGTCAGCGTGAGCCGCTCGAGGCCTGCCGCAAGCGTGCGGGCGACGCTGCTGTTCACCGTATCGACGCCATCGCCGCCGGTTTCGTCGACCACGTCGGCGGTGCTGTCGACGACATAGGTGTCGTCGCCCAGCCCACCCAACATGGTGTCGGTGCCCGTACCGCCATCGAGCAGATCCGCCCCCTCTCCGCCGACGAGGCGATCATTGCCGCCCAGGCCGATCAGCGTGTCGTTTCCAGCCAGACCGGTCAGCGTGTTGGCGCTCGAATTGCCCGTCAGGATATTGGCCGCGGCGTTGCCGGTGCCGCTGGTCGCGCCGGTGAGCAACGTCAGGTTTTCGACGTTGGCGCCCAGCGTGAAGGTCACGCTGCTCCTGACGAGATCGACGCCGTCACCGCCCGTCTCGTCGACCACGTCGCCAGCGTTGTCGACGGCGTACGTATCATCGCCCAGACCGCCGAGCATGACATCGACGCCCGTACCGCCGTCGAGGCTGTCCGCCCCGTCGCCGCCGACCAGCCGGTCGTTGCCGCCCAGCCCTGACAGCGTGTCGTCACCGGCGAGCCCCGAGAGGATGTTGGCGGCGACATTGCCGGTCAGCGTGTTGCGATCGGCATTGCCGGTGCCGTTGATCGCCGCCGTGCCCGTCAGCGTGAGGTTGTCGACGCCGTCCGCCAGCGTGAAGGTCACGCTGCTGCTGACGATATCGATGCCGTCGCCGCCGATTTCATCGACGACGTCGCCGATAGTGTCGACGACATAGCTGTCGTTGCCGAGGCCGCCCGACATGGCGTCCGCTCCAGCCCCGCCGTCGAGCGTATCGTTGCCTCCGCCGCCGACCAGCGTGTCGTTGCCCCCCAGACCAGACAGCACGTTCGCCGCGTCATTGCCCGTCAGGATGTTCGCGCCCGCGTTGCCGGTGCCGTTGATGGCACCGCCACCGATGAGGGACAGGTTTTCAAGCGCGGCCGCCAGCGTGTAGGTGATGCTGCTGCGCACGCTGTCGATGCCATCGCCGCCCGTTTCATCGACCCCGTCGCCGGCCGTGTCGACGACGTAGATGTCATCGCCCAGTCCGCCGGCCATCGTGTCGGCGCCCGTTCCGCCGTCGAGCAGGTCTGCCCCCGCGCCGCCACTCAGCGTGTCGGCACCGTCCATCCCGAACAGCTGGTCGTCGCCGGCCAGACCGGAGATCCTGTTGGCCGAAGCATTGCCGGTCAGGACGTTGTTCGCGCCGGTGCCCGTCGCGTCGAGCGCCGCCACGCCGGTCAGCACCAGGTTCTCGACCTCCGACCCCAGCGTGTAGCTGATGCTGCTTTCCACCGTGTCGGTGCCGCTCTCGGCGCTTTCCGAGACACCGTCGCCGGCATCGTCGACGACATAGATATCGTCGCCAACGCCGCCCGACATCGCGTCGGCACCCGTGCCGCCATCGAGCAAATCGTCACCTGCGCCCCCCAACAGGCGGTCGTTGCCGCCAAGTCCGAGCAGCACGTCGTCACCGCCGAGCCCGAGCATGAAATCGGCATTTTCCGTACCGGCCAGCGTATTCGCAGCGCCGTCGCCGACGATGGCATCATCGGGGACCGCAACGGGCACGGTCGGATCGGAATAAACCACCCCCTCGAACTGGTTGGTGCCGCTCGAGCTGAACCCGCGATTGTCGGTGTAGCTCGTCGTGACCCGCAATGCCTCGCCGACATAGTCGACGGTGACTTGGTAGCTATCCCCCGTCGCGCCGGGAATGTCGGTCCACACGCCCTCGACCAGATGCTGCCACTGGCGAGAGAATGTCGTCGTCCCGTCGTAATCGACGAACGACCCGGTCGTCACCGCGAGCGTCTGGCCGACCTTCGGCGTCGTCTGGTCGATCGCGAATGTGCCAAGGTGCTTGCGGTTGATCTCGAGGATGCCGTCGGCAAACTGGATATGCTCGATGTTGCGCAGCATGTCGTCGCCTTCGTCGCCGATATTGTCGACGAGATTGACGCGTCCGTCGGGGCGGAAGGTGATCGTGAAATCGGACCGGTTGCCGATATAGACCGCGGTGTCCATCCCCTCGGTCACCGTTGCCGCGCCGATCGCGTAGCCGTTGACGGTCTCGCGGTAGACGATCTCGCGCGAGGCGACGAGCTGGCCGGGATTGATCGTGCGATCGAGCAGCCGTGCCTGGATCTGGTTCAGCGAGTCGGCGCGGAACAGCTCGGCACCGGTTCCGTCCTTGTTCTCCCGCACGCTGATGAAGACGTGCATATACGCATCGCCGTCGATGATGTCGTTGCCGGCGCGGCCCTTGATGACGTCGCTGCCGCCACCGCCGATCAACAGGTCATCGGCCGCGTCGCCGTCGATCACCAGTGCATCAAGATTGCTGGCATCCCATGTCTTGAAGTCGAGCAGCTCGCGCAGTCCGTCGATCCGGCGGACGCCGTCCTCGTACAGATCGTTGCCGAGGATCCGCGGGTTGGTGTCGCCGAGCAGATCCGCAAAGTTCGCCCCCAGACTGACCAGCCCGAGCGGGATCTGCCGCCCGGTCAGGATATCGTCGTGCCGCCACCCCGACAGCGCTTCGACCAGGTCGTTGCGATCGCGCAGCGTGAACGCCTGCTGGTTGACCGCCGCGCTCAGCCCGAGATCGGAATTGGCGTTGGTGACATCCCCTTGGTGGATCGACCAGTCGAACCCCGCCATGCCGTTGTTGCGCTGGATGCCGGCGCCCTGGACCATGATGTCGTCGCCGGTCTCGCCGTCATAGTCGGTATCGTTGCCCTGCCCGTCCATGATGTCGTGGCCGATGATCGGGCTGTTGAAGAACAGGTTCGAATTCTCGCCCGTCAGGCTGTCGAAACCGTCGCCTCCCTCGAGCCAGTCATCGCCCTCATTGCCCATCAGATTGTCGCCACCGCTCCCGCCAAGCAGGAAATCATTGCCGCGCCCGGCGAACATTTCCTTGGCGTCGGTCCCGCCGACCATGAAGTCGTTGCCGCCGCCGCCGAACATGATGTCGAGACCGGGACCCGCACTGATGACGTCATTGCCCTCGCCGCCACGCAGGAAATCATCGCCGAACGGATCCTCGATGATGTCGTCGCCGTCGCCGCCGAAGACTTCGTCCGACTCCATCCCGGGGTTGAGATAATCGTCGCCGCCGTCGCCCCACAGCGTGTCGATGCCCTTGTCGCCATACAGGGAGTCGTTGCCCTCGGTGCCGCCGAGCGTGACATGCTCGCCGCCGCTGTACTTGAGCAGCCCGCCATCGTCGAAGCCGTCGCCGTCGACGTCTGCCCCCGGCGCGACGCGCACGACCTTGGGGTCAATCGCCTGCTGGAACGCATCGGACCATCGGGGATCGAAGGTGCCCCCGGCTAGGAAGTTGCCATCCTCGTCAAGGTTGGTGATCTGCTTCGTCAACGGATCGAGTTCAAGCGTGTAGTCGACGGTATCGAACAAATGCCCGCTCACATGAGTCGAGTTGACGTCGCCCAGATTCGTATTGCGCATCACGAGATCGGAAAAGGTGTTCTTCTCCAGCTCGTTGAGCATGTTGAGCCCTTGCGTACGGCTCAGATAATACATCCGGTCGCCGTTCTGCAGGTCTTCCATCTGGTGTTCGAACACATAGTTGAAGGTCGAACCCAGCATGCCGCCGAATTCCATCTTCTCCTCGGCCAGGCCGCCGATCCACAGGTCGACGAGGTTCAGACCGCTCTCATGCGTGTTCACGCCGCCGACATTGTTCGGCGCCCAGCTGCCCTTGCTCTGCAGGAAGTCGAGCCGGTCCGTCGGTGCATGGATCATGTGCTCCACGACGCCCATCGCCTCGTTCGCATGGACGAGCATATCGGCGCCGCCCATCACCAGCAACGTCGCCGCAGCGCGTTTGCCCTCGAGCGTCAGCTCCCCGGTGATCAGCGGGTGCGTCCCATAGGCGGCGATGAAATTGACGATCGAAACCGGATTCTTGATGTTCTGCGCAAAGTCGAGCCAGCTCGTATAGGGCTTGAGCTGCGCGTCGTTGGTCGCGGCATAGAGCTGCGCGCGCACGACGTTGAACGCTGCGACCCCCGCGTCGCGACCGCGGGCGATGTTGAGCGCCGCGAGGTCGAGCGGCAGTCCGACGAGGAAGTTGCGCAGCGAGTCGACGACGAACTCGTCGATCTCGTTGCCCTCGACACGCGTCATGCCGCGAATGATGTCGCCCGCCGCGGTCCCCGCATCGTACAGGCCCGTCGTGCCGTCGAGGCTCGCGGCGGTGAACGCCTGCGGGTTGAGGAACGCTTCCACCAGCGTCAGCGACTCGGTGGTCAGCGTCGGATCGGAAACCTCGATCGTGTCGGTCAGCATCGAGTGGCCGAACCGGTACACCGCGTGCGCGAACTCCGCCGTGATCGCAGGGTCGATATTGGCCGAGTTGCTGAACACGAACGGATCGATGTTCGGCTGGATCTTGCGCGCGAATTCCTCGAAGACCAGATGCTGATACTGCATCTCGGTGCTGAACCGCCCAGCCTGGAACAGCCGTTCGCCGTCCCAGTTCAGCGCGTCGATCGCCGCCACCCTGACGCTCCCGGTCAGCGCGTTGATCGCATCGAGCTCCTCCTGCGTGATCGCGTCGCGCGTGGTGCCGGTGGTGGGCAACAGCCACTCGTTGACGATCGCCAGATCACCCGATGCGATGATCGTGTCCTTGTCGGCCTCGACCACGCGGTTGTGCTCGGCATGGAAGATGGTGTGGACCGCGGTCAGCCCGATATTCTCGTTGCCGCGCCCGTCGCCGGTCACGAAATGCGCGTCGAGCATCTCGTTGTCGTAGGTCAGCGGATTATTGTCGTCCGCGACGAGATCGCTGGCGTCGATCCTGCCGTCGAGGTTGACGTCGGCGAGATCGGCAACCGTGATCTCGCCGTCCTCGTCGGCATCGGTGATGCGCAGGACACCCGACACCAGGTCGGCCTCGTCCGAGACGCCGTCGCCATTAAAGTCGAGCAGATCCGTGTCCGCGATCTGCCGCAGCGGGTCTGTCGCCGGGTTATGGTCGAGATCGACGAGCACCGGCTCGGCATGATGTGCGATGTCGTTGAGGAACGCAGCACCGGCCGAATAGGCGTTGGCGGGTACCGACACCCCGGCGGCGGTGCCCTCGAGCAACGTCCCGTCCTTGAGCATGATCTGCGCATAGCCGTTCGCGCCCGGAATGAACTTCCCGTACGCGTCGGTCAGCAGCAGCGGCACATTGAGGACATCGTAGTCGTCGAGCCTGATGCCGAGCATCGACAGCGCCTGCGCCTTCGTGTCGCCCCAGGTCGCCATGCCGCCGATCGCGCCGTCGAGCAGCCGCCCGGTCGCGACGGCCCGCGAATCCTTGACGCCGTCGCCGTCGGAATCGACCGAGAACCTGTACTCGCGCAGGAACACCTGGTGCGACGCGTGCGAGGTATAGGTCTGGTTCTGGTCGATGAACGGCGTGGTAGTGTTGACCGTCTCGGTCCCGCCGACGACTTGGTTGCCGTTGGCGTCATACTGCGTCGAGCGCGTCAGCGGCATGAAGTTCGGGCCGCCGGGGACGTACAGCGGATCATCGGGCTGGAGCGGAATGAAGACCGTGCCGTTGCCCCCCTTGGTGATCAGATCGAGCCCATGATCGAAAAACTGCCCGAAGAACGTCATCCACGCGTTGAACGACGGCGACAGGCCGATGTCCGGCGACAGATTGGGGATGAGCGACAGTTCCTCGTCGGTCGGGACATAGCCGTTTGGCGGCGGGTTGCCGTCATGCGCATCGGCATAGGCGGATTGCGCGTGCGCGTTGACATACCAGGCGGCGATCGCCGCGGGATTGCTGTTGGTCATGTCGACGATCAGGTTGCTGATGAGCCGCGGATCGGCATCGACGACGCTTCCCGGCGTACCGTAATCCGTGTTGGTCAGGGTCGGTGCGCCCGGACCGGGCGTGAAGGTGCCGCCGTCGTTGAGATTGCGGAAGACGGGCGTGGTCAGCCGTGGCAGCAACTGGTCGGCCGCACCATAGACCGCATTCCCCGGCAGCAGGTTATTGTAGGTGCCGTCCACCGTCCGCAACCCGTACGGAATGAGCTGCCCCTGTGGCCCCATGATTCCGGCAAGCGATTCACCGGCGGCATTGCGTTCCGCAATCTTGATCTGCGCGAGAATGAAGTTGAGATCGCCGAGATCGACCGTGAAATCACCAGACATGGCAGGGTCCTCATCTAAGATGATGGCCCCATCTTCTTGCCCGACACTGTTGCGACGCCGGGATCGGAAGTCAGGACCGTTGTTGGCTCGCCTGCATGTTCCCATCAATACGGCAGGTTGCTAAGTCATATGAAGGACGTACCCGCACCATCCGCTATCTAGGCCATGCCCTAGGCGGAACGGATTAGGGCGACCCGGCACATGGCGGACAGAGCCGGCCGAACGCGGCGTCCACGCTCGCTCGACGGATACGTTCCGAAGCGCAGAGACGTAGGGAAGCGCAGCGTCACCCGCGCGATCCGCCCCGCGGAACCGCTGCGGCATCATGCATGCTATCGTGATGACGGCAGGCCGCCGCCGCACCCCGCCGCCGGCGCGGAGGGGCAAGGTGCGGCGGCGGGGGCCCGATCCGGTGACGATGTCGACCGGCCGAGACGATGGCGGAAACGGCGTGCTGGCGCGTCAGGTCATGCGCGCCAGTTGCCGCAAGGTCCGCTCGATGTCCGCGACCGACTGGTCGTGCATCGCATAGCCTGCGACACGCGTGTCGGGCGCGAGGAAATAGATCAGCGACGAATGGTTGATGCTGTGGCCGAGCTCGCCCGGCCGCGGCGGAATATGCTCGCGGGCGACCGCAAAGGCGCGGGTCGCGGCGGACAGCTGCGCGCGCGTGCCCGTGGCGACGATCAGCTTTCCGTCATAGGCCTTGGCAAGCGCGCGCATTGCCGCGACGCGGTCGAGTTCGCCATGACCATGCGCATGCCCCGAATGCCCCGCCATCGCGGCGGCCGCACCCGGTCGACGAAACCGCATCACCCCCAGCGGCGGCACGTCGATATCGACGAACATCGCGCGTGCAGCGACACCCGACTGACGCAGCAGGTCCGCCGTCCGCACCATCTTGGGGATGGCGATGGGGCAGCTCGCGCGGCACCGGCTATAGCCGAAGAACAACAGCGTCCAGCGCCCCCGGAAATCCGCCTGCGCTATCGTGCGACCGACGGTGTCGGAGAAGGCGAACGCGCCGCCCAGTTGGGCGATGCCCGGCGCGACGGCGCCGTGATCATGGCCTCCCGGCATGCCGCCTGCATGCCTGTTTGCGGAAGGAACGGGCACAGTCGCACCGGTTGCCGCGCGCGTGTTGGACGGGCCGGTCATGACACGACGATCTGTGTCTTGGCCACGCCGCGGCCGTTGTCGTGCACGCGGCGGGTGATCCAGTGCAGATACTCGATCGTCGCGCCGATGCTGCCTCGCTGTGTTGCCGTAAATAGAAGGTCCAGCCGCCCGGCGGTCGTCAATTCGATCGGCGTGCCGGCGGGAAACACGATCGGCGCATTCCAGCTTTCCTTGCCGAGCCGGTGTCCGTCGCAGGACACACAGGTCACCGCCACCTGGAAGGTGACGCGCAGGATGCAGTAGCTCGCATTCAGGACGCGGATCAGGACGGTGTCGCCGACCCGCGCGGTCGCCGCGACCTTCTGGTCGTTCATCGTCTTGGTGTTGAACACGCCGTTGATCAGGAAATATTGCGGCTCGAAGCGGTTCATCCCGACATTTTCGCCGCACATGCCGGCATCGTGTTTCTGGCCCATCACATTGTGCCAGCGGATGTCCATGTCGTCGCACACCCAGAACCGCTCGACCTGGTAGCGCTGGTTCGGGGCATTCGGCACGCTCGAGGAATAGAGATATCCAGGCCCCTCCGGCGGGTCGACGATCAGACCGCCGAACAGCCCCATCTCGAAATGCAGCGGCGTATTGCGATGGCAATGATAGAAGAACGTGCCCGCGTTCGCCGGCTTCCATTGATAGGTATATTGGTCCTTCACCTCGAACGAGACGTGACCGACGCCATCGTTCATCGTCGATGGCTCGATGCCATGGTGATGGATGGTATGCGCATTCTTCGCGGTCAGCAGCTTGACGTGGACGACCTGCCCCTCGCGCACGCGCAGCAGCGGTGAGGGATACGGCGCCTTCACGCCGCTCGCCGGGTCCTCGAACGACCAGTAGCGCAGCTTCGCGCCATCCGGCGCCATCAGCTGCCCGCTGGTCGAGACCTGGCGCACGAAACTGATGTCGGGTGCCAGCTTGTCGGGCGTCGGGGGACTTTCCTGAAAGACGTTGCAGCCGAACGTCTGGTAATTGCTGATCCCCTTGACCCCGGTCTTGGTCCAGTCGATCCCCGATGCACTGACGGTATCCGCGCCCATGGTCTGTTCCCGCTGTCAGAAAGTGTAGATCGGGCCGGTCATCGTCCAGTGCGTGACGAGCCCCTGCGGATAGTTCCCGCCCCCCGCGGTCTGCGACATCTCGGTGTGGCAGTGCATCACGTAGCGCAGCGGAAACGGCTCCTGCTTCGGCGGCCAGACGGCGATGTCGGGCGGGCGTTCGAACGGCAGGATCATGTCCTTGCGATCCATCGGCCGCATGATCCACACGTCGCGCTCGTAAACATTGGTCTCGCAATAGGGCACGCCGCTCGCGTCGGGCTCGGTGCATTCGAACAGGTGGTTGCCGTGGATATGCGCCGAATGCGTGCAGAGCCCGGCGTTCATCACGCGCAACAGCGTCGGCTGCCCCTGTCGCCCGACCGGCTCGATCGCCTGCGCACCCGCGAGGTCCGCGCTCGTGGTGGTGGAGTGGGTCGCCGTATCGAAGCCGCTAAGCCCGTTGATGTGGAAATAGTCGGGCAGGAATGCGTCGACCAGCGCCTGGCCTGAAATGCGGTTTCCCGATGCCGCGCGCGCATTGATCGTCGAGTCGGTCTGTGAAAACACCCACACCTTGTCGCGTGCCGCATCCTGCGGGTTCCAGCGATCGCCGGGGAAGCGCGGATGCCGGCCGAACGCATCGAACACCGCGGCAATCTGCGGCGTGTGCATGGCGCGACTGAACGGCGTCGGCGACCCCATCGCCGTCGTGCCGAGCGCAGGGTCGACGACGAACGCGCCGTGCAGCCCGAGGATGCGGTTGAGCGGCGCCTCGAGCGGATCGTGATACAGATACGAGCCGCCGACGGGTGCGACGAACATCGGCACCAGCCGCGTCTCGCCGGGCGGGATCGCCGCGACCGTGGCCTGCGGGATCCCGGTGATCGCAAAGCCGTGCGCGACGATGTCGTTGTTGGTGACGCTTAGCGAAACCGTCTCGCCCTCGCGGTACCGCAGCACCGGCTGCGGCTGCCCCGTCGTCAGGAAATAGAACACCATGTAGACGATCTTGCCGTCGATCATCTCCTTCTCGACCGGTTCGATCACGAGCTGGAGCAGCCCCGCCATGCCGGTCGAGGACGACGTCACCGTCGGCGCCGCGGGCCGCGGCGCGACCGCGAGTGGCTCCGTCGACGGGGTGATCAGCTGCTGCGCCGTCGCCGCCAGCGCGACGGTGGTCGCCCCAGCCCCGACCTTGAGGAAATCTCGACGCTCCATCGGTTGCCCTTCGCCCTTGAGACGTAATGTTCGCCAGTCCATGATCTGTCGTGGTGACGTACTGATGCGCCGTGCCTGGTCGCGCGATCAATTAGGCCAGTCGACCTAGTCTGGTGGATAGACCGTACCGGCCGGGCATGGGCGAACGGTCTAGCCGGACACCCTGCCTTGTGCGTTCGTCAGTAGGCACGCGCGTGGACCGACGCGACGGCGCCTGCCCGGCTGTGCACGCCCAGCGCCTTGAACAGGCCGCTCAGATGCACCTTGATCGTCCCCTCCGCGAGGTTGAGCCGGTGCGCGATGTCCTTGTTCGATGCCCCCTCGGCGAGCAGGTGCAGGACCTGCTCCTGCCGCCGCGTGAGCGCACCAGCACGCCGGTCGTCGGCGTGCTCGGGGATCGCCAGGTCGGCGACGCTGTCCGGCAGGTAGACATGACCCGCGGCGACCATCCGCACCGCCTTCGCGATCACATCCATGGGCATCGATTCGAGGACATAGGCGTGCGCGCCGGCACTGATCAGCGCGAGGATCTTCATCCGCTCCTGCCCTTGTCCGACGAACACGATCCGCAGGCGGGGATAGGCAAGCCGCAGGTTTCGCACCGTGGTGTGACACTGGCCGTTGATGACGTCGGTGTGGATGATGATGAGGTTGGTCGTCTGCCGATGCACCAGATAAGACTGTGCAACACACCAGCTGGATGCTTCCAGAACGGTCGCTATGCAAAGTTCGCGTCGCAACAAGTTGGATATTCCGAACCGGAATATCTCTGATCCACTTGCCACAACCGTGCACGAAGTATTGACTACATGCTCAATAACAGCGTCGTTTCTCATGGTGCCCCCATGCGACTATAAGTTCATCAAATTATCGGGGTGATAACTCCAACTATCGTCGGGTCAGACGGTGCGGCAGCGTGATAATACGAGCAACTCCGTAGGATTACCCATCTGTCCCATTGTGTTACAGTCGATGACCGCGTGACGCGACGCGTTTCGGATACGCGATGGCGCGGAACCAACGATTGCGCCGGGATCCCCTCGTCACCGGCGCGCAGCGGGTGCGTTCCGGATCGATCCCGACTCCGTCAACGCGGCTGCGCCAGCCTCCGTATCTTTACGGATATACGCGGCTGACCGTTCAGCTAAGCTTAAGTAATTCCTTCTGTACGCGCACAGCCGGCATCTCGACCGGTGCAGATGAAATTGGGGGAGAGGGCTGCCGTGCAGCGACTATGGGCGAAGGTCGATCAGCAAGCGCCGTCGACGGAATGGCCTCGCAGGCTGGCCCATGGCGTCGCGCTCGGCGGTGCCGCGCTGTTTCTGACGACGATCAGCCGGCACCTGATCGGCGTCGACCTGCCCTTTGCCTTTGCGCTGGTCGCGGTCGCGCTGGCGGCTGCGTGGGGCGGGGCGCTGACCGCGGTCGCAGTCGTCGTCACCGCAATCCCCGCGGCGGTCATGCTCAACCCCGACCATCCGTTCGTGACACCGGTCAATATCGTGGTCGTCATCGTCTTTTCGCTTATCCTGGCGCTGTTCGGCGGACACACGACCGCGTTGCGCAAGCGCGCCGACGTCGAGGCCAGCCGGTCGCGCCGGCGCGAAGACTATCTCCAGTCGATCTTCGGGACCACGCCCGCGGCGATGCTGATCGCCGATGCCGCCGACAACATCCTCGCGATCAACACGAGTGCGCGCGACATATTCGGGATCGGGGACGAGGACGTCGAACGCCTGACGCTGGCGACGCTGTTGCCGGGCTGGTCCAATGCCGACGTCGATCCCTGCTGCGTGCAAAGGGCCGACGGAAAGCGGTTGACGCTGTCGGTCTCGAGCGTCGCTTTGCCGCCCGCGACGGACGACCTGCGCACGATCTACATCCGCGACGAGACCGACCGGATCGCCGCCGCCGAAGCGCTTGCGCTGCTGCAGGCGGAGCTCCACCAGCTCGCGCGCGCGACCGCGCTTGGACAGCTCGGCTCGGCGATCGCGCATGAAGTGAACCAGCCGCTCGCCGCGGCTGCCAATTACGCCAAGATCGCGCAGGTCGCGGCGTCGCGCGGCCCGATGACCGCAGAGGTCGGCGACGCGCTCGACTCCGCGCTGCAACAGATATTCCGTGCCGCCGACGTGCTGAAGGGCCTGCGCCGGTTCGTCCAGCGCGGCCCGTTGCAGGCGGAATGGGTCGATGCACGGCAGATCATCACGGAGGGGGCAAAGCTCGGCGCCTTTGCGGTGCGCCAGGCGGGCGCCGAACTGACGGTGACGATCGACGACGACATCGGCGAGGTGTTCATCGACGCGACGCAGATCCAGCAGGTCCTGCTCAATCTCATCGCGAATGCCGCCGACGCTGTTGCCGACAGCGCGACGCGCACGATCACGCTACGCGCGTTTCCCGGCCCGGAGGAACGCTGCACGATCACCGTGTCCGATACCGGCCCGGGCCTCGCCGCGGAGATCGAGAGCGCTCTCTTCACCCCCTTCCAGACGACCAAGCGCAACGGCCTCGGTGTCGGCCTCGCGATCTCTAGGACGATCGTCGAGGCTCATGACGGGCGGATCACGGGCGCCTCGAACCCGCGGGGCGGCGCCAGCTTCTCGTTCACGCTGCCACGCCGGTCCTGTCGCGAGGAGCTGGCGGGTGCCGCATGACGGGATCATCTACGTCATCGACGACGAACCCGAGATGCGGCGGTCGCTCGAAATGCTGTTCGCCGTCGAAGGCCTCGAGAGCCGGTCGTTCGCGAGCGCCGAGGCGTTCCTCGACGCGCTCCAAGGCTTGCCGAAGGGCATCGTCCTCGGCGACATTTCGCTCGGCGGCATGAGCGGGTTCGAGCTTCTGCTGGCCCTGCCGTCGCTCGGCCGGTCCGATCCCGTCATCCTCATCACGGGGAACGGCGACATCCCGCTCGCGGTGGCGGCGATCAAGGCGGGCGCCGCCGATTTCCTCGAAAAGCCGTTCGAACCGCACGAGCTTCTGCACGCGTTGAAGCAGGTCCGCCAGCGCATATCCTCCTCGACCGACATCGAGAAATGCCTCGCCTCGCTATCGCGGCGCGAACGCCAGGTGCTGCGGCATATCGTCGAGGGCATGACCGCCAAACAGACCGCCGCGAGGCTCGAGATCAGCCCGCGCACCGTCGAGACGTATCGCGAGCAGTTGATGAAGAAGACGGGTGCGACCGGCCTCTCCCAACTTGTCCGCTTCGGGATCGCGGCGCGGGTCTGAGCAACGACGCGACGGGGCGGCGATGCCCGTCATCCGGCCGGCACGCTTGGAACGACGGCCTTATGCCCCTACTCTAGCAACAGCACGGCGCCGGCTCGGCCAGCCGATGGCCATGCCCGCGTAGCGGGACGCTGCGCCGCCGCGCCACAAAAGGATGTTGAAGACGCCATGACCTTCGAAAAGAACCCCCATCTCGAATTGCGGGTCCTTGACGACCGCCTCTACGACTGGGGGCTTCCCAAATATCAGACGGACCTGTCCGCCGGGATGGATCTGCACGCCTGCATCGCCGAGCCGATGACGTTGCAGCCGCAGGCGCCCGCGGTGCTGATCCCGTCGGGGATCGCCATTCTCATGAATTCGCCCGACATGGTCGCCTTCCTGCTTGCCCGGTCGGGGCTCGGTCACAAGAAGGGTCTCGTGCTCGGCCAGGCGGTCGGCACGATCGATGCCGATTACGCCGATCAGATCTTCATCAGCGCATGGCTCCGGACACCCCCCGGCAGCGAACCGATCGTCATTTCGCCCGGCGATCGCATCGCACAACTCGTCTTCCTGCCAATCGTCCGCCCGACCTTCTCGATCGTCGATCGCTTCAGTGCGTCGTCGGCGCGTGGCCTCGGCGGCTTTGGTTCGACAGGCGTGACGGCGACGCAACCCGCGGCCTCGGGCAGCGACTGAACCGCAGACGGACGATCGCACAGGCTGCGATCGATGAAAGGAACGCGAATGTATCGTTTATCCAGCGCGGCATGCTCGCCGCCTCGGGTGGCCCCAGGCGCCACGGGCTTTGCGACGCGCGGGCCCGGGGGTTGCGGGGCGACCGGGCGATGATGGGGCTTTCCATCACCGTCCTGGCGCTGTCCGCGGCAATGGCGCAGGTCGCAGTCCCGCGGGATTCGGTGGCGGCGATCCCGGCGCAGGAGGGTGCGTCGCCGCACCAGGCTCCGCTGCCGGCCCCCGCCCCAGTCATCCCCGCCGGTCCTGCCGCGGCCCCGCTCCCGCCACAGGACTGGTCGGCGCTGCCCGTGCTGCGGTTTCGCCGCCCCGTCACGCCAACGACCGAATCGACGGCGTTCGTCGCGGGCCAGGTCAGTTCGGGACAATGTTCGGGCGCAGCACGCACGCGCGACGGCTGGCAGCTAACGATCCACCTCGCGCTGTTCGCCACCGCCGACGGCCGGATACGCCGCGTGACGCCGCGCGCGATCGACTGTCCGACGGTCGAGCAATATGCGGCGGGGCTGCTGCTCGGCGCCGCGCGCGACAACATCGACCTGCGCGGTGCGGCGGGCGACATCTGGTATCGCACGACGATGACGTTCGGGTGGAAGGCGTGACGCTCGGCGATGACGAACTGACGCGCTACGCCCGGCACATCGTGCTCAAGGAGTTCGGCGGCGCGGGCCAGATGCGGTTGAAGGCGGCGACCGTCGCCGTGATCGGCGCGGGCGGGATCGGCTCGCCGGCGATCCAGTATCTCGCCGCCGCGGGCGTCGGGCGGCTCGTGCTGATCGACGATGATCGCGTCGAGCCGTCGAACCTCCAACGCCAGACGATCTTCCGAACGGAAGATCAGGGCATCGCGAAGGTCGAGGCCGCAGCGATCGCCGCCCGCCGCATCAACCCGCACGTGACGGTCGATACGCACCAGCTCCGGATCAACCCGGACAATGCCGGCGTGCTGCTCGCGGGGGTCGATGTCGTGCTCGATGGCTGCGACAATTTCGCGACCCGGTTTGTCGTCGCCGATGCCGCCTTCGCCGCGCGGATCCCGCTGGTGTCCGCGGCGGTCGGGCAATTCGAAGGCCAGCTCGGCGTGTACCGCGGCTGGGAAAGCGATCGCCCCTGCTATCGGTGTTTCGTCGGGCAGGATCCCGAGCGCGCCGAGACGAGCTGCGCGGAGGACGGTATCCTCGGCCCCGTCACGGGCGTCGTGGGCAGCCTCGCCGCTCTCGAGGTGCTTCGCGCGATCGCCCCGTTCGGTGAGGACATTGCGGGCAAGTTGCTGCTTGTCGATCTGATGGCGCTGCGCTTCCGCACGATCCGCCTGCCGAAGGATCCCGGCTGTCTCGGCTGCGGAACGGCCGCGATGACGGCTCCGGAGGATGAGGATCGGGAGGGGGCCCGCTGAGCCCCCTCCCCTGCACTCATCCCAGCAGCGTCTTGGCGAACGCGCGGACGGCCGGCCCGATGTCGTCGCGCGCCAGCGCGAGCGCCAGATTGGCCTGGATATACCCCGCCTTGTCGCCGCAGTCGTAACGCTGCCCGTCGAAGGTGAAGCCGTGGAATGGCTGGTTGCCGATCAGCTGCGCCATCGCGTCGGTCAGCTGGATCTCGCCGCCGGCACCCTTTTCCTGACCCTCGAGGATCCGCATCACCTCGGGCTGGAGGATGTAGCGACCGGGGATCATGAGATTGGACGGCGACGTGCCCTTGGCGGGCTTCTCGACCAGCGCGGTGACCTCGGTCAGGCGCCCGTCGATCGCACCCGGCGAGATGATGCCGTATTTGTCGGTTTCCGAATCCGCGACTTCGAGCGCACCGATCACGTTACCGCCGACCTGGTTATACGCCTCGACCATCTGCTTCATGAAGCCCGGCTTGCCGACCATCAGCTCGTCGGGGAGCAGCACCGCGAACGGCTCGTCACCGACGATCTCGCGTGCGCACCACACGGCATGGCCAAGGCCGAGCGGCTCCTGCTGCCGGACGTAGACGGGTGAACCGGGCTTCTGCCGGATGCCGTCGAGGATCGACAGCGACTTGCCGCGCGCGCGCATCGTCGCCTCGAGCTCGAACGAAATGTCGAAATGGTCCTCGAGCGCACCCTTGCCGCGTCCGGTCACGAAGATGATCTGCTCGATCCCCGCCTCGAGCGCCTCTTCGACCGCATATTGGATCAGCGGCTTGTCGACGACGGTCAGCATCTCCTTCGGCATCGACTTGGTCGCAGGCAGGAAACGCGTTCCTAGTCCTGCGACGGGAAATACGGCCTTGCGTAGCGGTTTGATCGTCATTCGGTGCTCCCTTTGGTCTTCCCGTTCCGGCGCACGTCGCGGTGAAACGTCGCGCATCGTCTCGAGCAGTCTGGTATCATCTATCCGCATATCGACGCCGAAACGGCTCGGCAAATCGATCGCGGCAGTTAGCGCGTCATTAAAGACGTTCGGTGTAGGCGAGTTCCATGTCAAAAATACTCGTCATCTTCGGCACGCGCCCGGAAGCGATCAAACTCTTCCCCGTCATCGCGGCCCTCGCGGCACGGCCCGGGCTGTCGGTCCGGACCTGCGTGACGGCGCAGCACCGGGGTTTGCTCGACCAGGTTCTGGCGATCGCCGGACTGGTGCCCGACATCGATCTCGACCTGATGGAGCCCGGCCAGACGCTCGACCGGCTGACCGCGCGGTTGCTGGTCGGGCTTGGCGAGGTGATGGATTCCGAACGGCCCGACCTCGTCGTCGTGCAGGGCGACACAGCAACCGCGATGACGGGGGCGCTGGCCGCCTATTACCGCAAGGTCCCGGTCGCGCATGTCGAGGCGGGGCTGCGCTCGGGCGACATCCACCATCCCTGGCCCGAAGAGGTGAACCGCCGGATCGTCGCGCCGATCGCGATGCTCCACTTCGCACCGACGCAGACCGCCGCAGACGCACTGTTGCGTGAAAACGTCGCCGCGGAGACCGTCCACGTCACGGGCAATACGGTGATCGACGCGCTGCACTGGACGCGCGACCGGGTCGCGGCGGATCCAGGGCTCGGTGCCGGCCTCGACGCGGTCGTGCAGCGGTTCGCAGGCAAGCGCGTCGTCCTGGTGACCACGCACCGGCGCGAGAATTTTGGCGACGGCATGGCGTCGATCGCGCGCGCGATCGCGCGGATCGCCGCGCGCGACGACGTCGCCGTGATCTTCCCCGTCCACCCCAATCCCAATGTCGTCTCGGTGATGGACGCGATCCTCGGCGACCGGTCCAATATCGCGCGGATCGAACCGCTCGACTATCCGACCTTCGTGCGCGCGCTGGGTATCGCGGACATCGTCCTGACCGATTCGGGGGGCGTTCAGGAGGAGGCTCCCGCGTTCGGCAAGCCCGTGCTCGTCATGCGCGAGACGACCGAGCGCCCCGAGGGCGTCGCAGCCGGCACCGCCAGGCTGATCGGCACGGACGAGGACCGGATCGTTTCCGAAATCTTCACGCTGCTCGACGACAAGGCGGGCTATGCGGCGATGGCGCGTGCGCACAACCCGTTCGGCGACGGCCGGTCGGCGCCAAGGATCGCGGCGATCATCGCGCAGAGGTTCGCACCGACCCTCGCGCCAGCCGGCACTCGTTAGGATCATCGTCCATGCTTTCGGATACTGAAATGACCGTCGTCGTGATGGGGCTCGGCTATATCGGCCTGCCGACCGCAGCGGTGATCGCGCGCACCGGCGCGCGGGTGCTGGGCGTCGACGTCACGCAGCGCGTGGTCGACACGATCAATTCGGGGCGGATCCATATCGAGGAGGTCGATCTCGACGGACTGGTGTCGGGCGTCGTCGCGCGGGGAACACTGCGCGCGTCGATGACGGTCGAGCCCGCCGACGTCTTCGTGATCGCGGTACCGACTCCGTTCGACGACTCGCATGCGCCCGACATAACCTATGTCTTGAATGCCGCGACGACGATCGCCCCCGTGCTGAAGACCGGCGACACGATCATCCTCGAATCGACCTCACCCGTCGGCACCACCGAGAAGGTGCGCGACCTGATCGCCACGCTGCGCCCCGATCTGCGCGTGCCCGGGCGGACGGGCGAACAGGCCGACATCGCGATCGCCTATTGCCCCGAACGCGTGCTGCCGGGGCGGATCCTCGTCGAGCTGATCGACAACGACCGCGTCATCGGCGGAATCACGCCGCGGTGCGCGCGCAAGGCGCTCACCTTCTACCGCCGCTTCGTCCGCGGTGCCTGCGTCACGACCACGGCGCGCGCCGCCGAGATGACGAAGCTGACCGAGAACGCCTTTCGCGACGTCAACATCGCGTTCGCCAACGAATTGTCGCTGATCGCCGATACGATGGGGGTCGATGTCTGGGAGGTCATCCGCCTCGCCAACCGGCACCCGCGCGTCAACATCCTCCAGCCAGGCCCGGGCGTCGGCGGCCACTGCATCGCGGTCGATCCATGGTTCCTCGTCCATGCGGCACCCGACCAGACGCCGCTGATCCGCACCGCGCGCGAGGTCAACGACGGCAAGACCGAGCATGTCATCGCGCAGGTCGCGGCGATGATCGACGCACAGCCCGGCGCCGCGGTCGCCTGCCTCGGGCTCGCGTTCAAGGCGAACATCGACGACTTCCGCGAAAGCCCCGCGATGAAGGTCGCCAAGGCGGTGGCCGAGCGGTTCGGCGAGCGCGTCCGGATCGTCGAACCCTATGCCGCGACGCTTCCCCCCGCGTTCGACGGGACGGGCGCGACGCTGATCGATGTCGATACCGCGATCGAGACATGCCCGATCATGGTCGTGCTGGTCGATCACGACGTCTTCCGCTCGATCCCGCTCGAGGAACGCGTGACCAAGACCGTTCTCGACACGCGCGGGATCTGGACCGACCAGCCGCGCCGTGCACCGGGCGACGCGCTCAGGCTCGCGGGATAGGCGATCGCGCACGCGGGCGGTCGCATTTCTGCGTGACCGTGACGTTCAATCGGCTAGACCCGTCGCAAACAGGGGGATCGCAGTACCGTGAAGCACCGCGCACTGACCGCACTCGCACTTTGTCTCGTCGCCGAACAGATTTCCGCCCAGAGCGCGCCGCCGCCCGCCGCCAAGCCCGTCGAACGGACACAGGCGCCCGAGGACAAGGCGACGGCACCGCTCGCGTCGCCCGCCGGCCCGCTCGCGACGCCGACGCCCGCCGCCACACCCGCACCTGACGCCGCGACGACGCCGTCGGCGACCGCGAAAAGCGACAAGAAGCCGCCAGCATGGGACGTCAACAAGCCCCGCGGCCTGCGTACGCGTGAGGTCAGGATGCAGGTCGACGAAGGCAGCTGGATGAACGTCGACGTCTCGCCCGACGGGCGGCTGATCGCGTTCGACCTGCTCGGCGACATCTACACGATGCCGATCGCGGGCGGCACGCCGACGCGCATCGCCGAGGGTCTCGCCTTCGAGCACCAGCCGCGCTTCTCGCCCGACGGCCGTCGCATCGCCTTCACCTCCGACCGTGGCGGCGGCGACAATATCTGGGTGATGAATGTCGACGGTGCCGACAAGCGACAGGTCACCAAGGAGGATTTCCGCCTGCTCAACCAGCCGAGCTGGAGCCCGGACGGCCGGTTCATCGCCGCCAAGAAGCATTTCACGACCGGCCGGTCGCTCGGCACCGGCGAGATCTGGCTGTACCACGTATCGGGCGGCGGCGGCGTCCAGCTCGTCAAGCGCGCGAGCGAACAGCTGCAGAAGGAGCTTGGCGAGCCGATCTACGCGCCCGACGGGAAGAGCATCTTCTATACGCGCAACGTCTCGCCCGGACCGATCTTCGAATATGCGCAGAACTCGCGCACCGACCTGTTCGACATCGAACGCTACGACATCGACAGCGGCGAGGTGACCACCGCGGTATCGGGCGTCGGTGGCTCGGTGCGCCCGACCCCGTCGCGCGACGGCAAGCGGATCGCGTTCGTCCGGCGCGAGAACAACATCACCAAATTATGGGTCAAGGATCTCGCCAGCGGGGTCGAGCGCGTCGTCTACGGTGCGCTTGATCGCGACGTTCAGGAGACATGGGCCGTCACCGGCGTCTATCCCGACATGGCATGGACGCCCGGCGACACCGCGATCGTGTTCTGGGCGGGCGGCAAGCTGCGCCGCGTCGCGCCCGACGGCTCGGGCGGCAGCGTCATCCCGTTCCGTATCGACGACACCCGCGTGATCGTCGACGCGGTCCACCCGCAGATCGCGGTCGCGCCCGATCGCGTCACGACGCGCATGCCGCGCTGGGCGACGGTTTCGCCCGATGGCCGGACCGTCGTCTTCGAGACGCTCGGCAAGCTGTGGACCAAGCCGGTTGCGGGCGGCACCGCGGTCCGCCTGACGCGGGGCTCCGACGAGCTCGAGCTGTTCCCGAGCTGGTCCCGCGACGGCCGCCAGATCGTCTTCGTCGGCTGGACCGATGCGGGGCTGGGCCAGATCCGGACGATCGCGGCGCGCGGCGGGTCGCCGCGGACCGTCACCACGCTGGCCGGGCACTATCGCCGGCCGCGATTCTCGCCCGACGCGCGGACGATCGTGTTCGAGCAGGGCGAGGGCGGCGGCCTGACCGCGGCACGCGGCAACCCCGGCAGCGGCGCCTACCGCGTCGCGGCGAGCGGCGGTGCGCCGGTCCGGATCGCCAAGGACGTCGCCGCGCCGCAATTCGGCCGGAGCGACGACCGCGTCTTCCTGATCGCGACCGACAAGGACAAGCGTCAGCTGGTCAGTACCGACCTCAGCGGCCAGGACCGGCGCGTCCACGCGTCGGGCGAACTCGTCAACGACTACCAGATCTCGCCGGCGGGCGATTACGTCGCGTTCCGCCAGAATTACGAGGCGTTCGTCATGCCATTGATCCCCGGCCGGCAGGCGGTCGAGGTCGATGCCAAGGGCGGCCCCCTGCCCGTCACGCGCGTCAGCGGCGATGGCGCCGACTTCATCAACTGGTCGAACGACGGCGCGCAGATCCACTGGAGCGCCGGCCCGACGCTTTACACCGCCACGACCGAAAGCCTGTTCCGTACGCAGCCGGTGCCGATCGGCGAGGAGGCGCCCAAGTTCGTCGCGCCGCGGACCGGCGTTTCGCTGTCTATGGAGGTCGCCGCCGACAAGGCGACCGGGACGACCGCGCTGACCGGCGCGCGTGTCGTGACGATGGCGCGCGGCGATGGCGGGATCATCGACGACGCGACGATCCTCATCCGCGGCGACCGCATCGTCGCGGTCGGACCGCGTGCATCGATCGCGATCCCGGCGGGCACCAGGACGATCGACGCGACGGGCAAGATCATCATCCCGGGGCTTGTCGATGCGCATGCGCACGGCCCCCAGGGTGACGACGAGATCGTGCCGCAGCAAAACTGGTCGGCGATGGCGAACCTCGCGATGGGGACGACGACGGTCCACGATCCGTCGTCGCGTTCGGCGGAAATCTTCCCCGCCGCCGAGATGCAGCAGACGGGCATGCTCCTCGCGCCCCGGACGTTCTCGACCGGGGAGATCGTCTATGGCGCGAAGGCGCCCGACGTCTACGCGCAGATCGACACCTATGAGGACGCGCTGGCGGTGATCCGCCGACTCAAGGCGCAGGGCGCGCACAGCGTGAAGAACTATAACCAGCCCCGCCGTGAACAGCGCCAGATGGTCGTTGCCGCCGCACAGGCGGAAAACATGGAGGTCGTGCCGGAGGGCGGGTCGCTGTTCACGCTCGACATGAGCCTCGTCCAGGACGGCAACGCGACCGTCGAGCACAACGTGCCGCTCGAGCATTTCTATGCCGACGTCGTGAACCTCTGGTCGCAGACGACGGTCGGCTACACACCGACGCTAGTGGTGGCCTATGGTGGCCCCGCGGGCGATCCGTACTGGCGCGCGCACAGCGACGTCTGGCGGCATCCGCTACTGTCGCGGCATGCGCCGCCCGCGCTGCTCGCGGCGCAGAATGCCCGCCGTGAGATCGCGCCCGAGGAGGATTATGTCGACGGCGCGACCGCGCGCGAGGCGGGCAAGCTTGCGGCAAAGGGTGTTCCCGTGGCGATCGGCGCGCATGGGCAGCAACCCGGGCTCGGCGCGCACTGGGAGCTGTGGAGCTTCGTCCGCGGCGGCTTCACGCCGATCGAGGCGTTGCGCGCGGGCACCATCGCGTCCGCGACGTCGCTCGGCTACGCCCGCGACGTCGGATCGCTCGAGCCCGGCAAGCTCGCCGATCTGGTCGTGCTCACCGCCGACCCGACGGTCGACATCCGCAACAGCGACAAGATCGCCCAGGTCATGCTCGGCGGGCGGCTATACGATGCCGCCACGCTGAACGAGACCGCCACCGGCACGCGCAAGCGGCTGCCTTACTGGTGGGAGGGCGGCAACGGCGGTGCGGACACCGGCGCCAAGATCACGGTCGGCCACGGCCATGGCGACATCGACTGACACGCTACGGCCCGCCGAACGCGACGCGCTCGGCGGGCATGCTCCCTCAAATCTTAAATGCCAGCCCGTAACCGTTGCGGGCGGCGCGGCGTGACGACCTAACCCGCCCGTCGCGATTTCGTGGCGGCAAGATCGGCCTGCGGCGCCGCGTCGGAGCGTGGTGGTGACCGATCGTCCACCATCATCGAGAGTTCTTGCTGGATCGTGCCGATGCAGTCGCTCACCTTCGCGCCGACCAGTGCATGCCCCCCCTCGTCAGCGATACGCAGCGACTCCTCGAGCAGGAACAGCATAGACCTCAACCGGGCAACAGTCTGCGCATAACCCTGCATTGCCAATCCCCTGCCCGTCATCATGACGCTGTTTATGCAAACGAGACTAGGACCATCCAAGGACTTTGCGAAGCGATTTCGCCACTGTAAAACCGTGCGAAATCCAGTGTTTGCGGTATCAGGCTACAACCGGCGCGGCACCGCCCGCCGATCGCATTTCGACCCCTCCGCGCCATTTTTCTGATAGCGCGCACGCGATCGACCGCCGTCGAATAAACTACGCCGTTTCAATATCTTCGAGCGAATTTTACGGCAAATGCAACCTACCGTCGGCCGAGCCGTTTGCGTGACAGGGAGCTTTGAAATCAGCATGACTAAAGACGATGGATTCGCCGTTTCGCGCCGCGGCGTGATTGCAGGCGGCGTTGCGACGGCGACTCTCGGCGGTACCGCGGTGAGTGCGCAGACGCAGCCCGCACAGCAGCCCGCCCCGACGACGATGCCGGTGACGTTCAAGGTGAACGGTCGCAACACGAAGATCGACGTCGACACGCGCACCACGCTGCTCGACGCGCTGCGCGAGACGATGCGGCTGACCGGAACCAAGAAGGGCTGCGATCACGGCCAGTGCGGCGCCTGCACGGTGATCGTCGAAGGCCGCCGCATCAACAGTTGCCTGACCCTGGCGGTGATGCACGAAGGCGACACGATCACGACGATCGAAGGGCTCGGGACGGAGGAAAAGCTTCACGCGATGCAGGCGGCGTTCGTCAAGCATGACGGCTATCAGTGCGGCTATTGCACGCCTGGCCAGATCTGCTCGGCGGTCGCAACGCTCGACGAGATCAAGAACGGCATCCCCAGCCACGCGACGTCCGACATCGCCGCGAAACCCGGCGTCACCACTGCGGAACTCAAGGAGCGCATGAGCGGCAACATCTGCCGTTGTGGCGCCTATTCGAACATCATCGACGCCATCCATGATGTCGCCGGTACGGAGCGCACGGCATGAAGGCGTTTACCTACGAACGCGCAAAGACCCCGACCGAGGCAGCCAGTGCCGCGGTGCGCAATCCCAGGGCCAAGTTCATCGCGGGCGGCACCAACCTGCTCGATCTGATGAAGCTGCAGATCGAGACGCCGCAGCATCTGATCGACGTCAACGGCCTCGGCCTCGACAAGATCACGCCGACCAGCGACGGCGGGCTGCGGGTCGGTGCGCTCGTCCGCAACACCGATCTCGCCGCGGACAGCCGCGTGCGGGCCGATTATGCCGTGCTCAGCCGCGCGCTCGTGTCGGGTGCGTCGGGCCAGTTGCGCAACAAGGCGACGACCGCGGGCAACCTGCTCCAGCGCACGCGCTGCCCCTATTTTTACGACACCACGAAGCCGTGCAACAAGCGCCAGCCCGGCACCGGTTGTGCGGCGATCGGCGGGTTCAATCGCAACCTCGCGATCATGGGAACGAGCGATGCGTGCATCGCCACGCACCCCAGCGACATGGCGGTCGCGATGCGCGTTCTCGATGCCACCGTCGAGACGGTCGATGCAGCAGGCAAGGCGCGCGCGATCCCGATCGCCGACTTCCACCGGCTTCCCGGCACGACGCCCAACATCGAGACCGCGCTGGCTCCCGGTGAACTGATCACCGCGGTCAGCTTGCCCAAGCCCATTGGCGGGACGCACATCTACCAGAAGGTCCGCGACCGCGCGTCCTACGCGTTCGCGCTGATCTCCGTCGCGGCGGTGATCCAGCCCGGCAATCGCGGCCGGCTTGCCTTTGGCGGGCTTGCGCACAAGCCCTGGCGTGTCGAGGCCGCAGAAGCGCAGCTGCCCGCGGGCGCAAAAGCCACGGCCGCCGCGGTGCTCGCCGGTGCGCGCACGACCTCACAAAATGCATTCAAGCTGCCACTGGTCGAGCGAACGATCGGTGCCGTGCTCGAAGAAGCGAAGGCCTGATCGCCATGAAGTTCGATACACCCGCAACGACCAACCCGATCGACCGCATGACCGTCGTCGGCAAGCCGATCGACCGGATCGACGGCAAGCGCAAGACCACGGGCACCGCGCGCTATGCCTATGAACGCAACGACGCCGCGCCCGACGCGGCCTATGGCTATATCGTCGGATCGGCGATCGCGAAGGGCCGGATCGACAGCATCGACGTGACCGACGCAAAGGCCGCACCCGGCGTGCTGGCGGTCGTGACGCACGAGAATGCGGGCAAGCTCGCCAAGGCCAAGGCGCATACCGCAAACATGCTCGCCGGCCCCAATGTCCAGCATTACGACCAGGCCGTCGCGATCGTCGTCGCCGAGACGTTCGAGCAGGCACGTGCGGCCGCCAAGCTCGTTCGCGTCGGCTATGGCCGCAGCAGCGGATCGTTCGACCTCGCGGCATCGCAGTCGAGCGCGGTCAAGCCCAAGGACGGGACGCCCGACACCGCCGTCGGCGACTTCGCCGGCGCGTTCGCCAAGGCCCCTGTCAAGCTCGATCAGCGCTACACGACGCCCGACCACAGCCATGCGATGATGGAACCGCATGCGACGATGGCCGCCTGGAAGGGCAGCAAGCTGACGCTGTGGACTTCGAACCAGATGCTCAACTGGGCGGTTCGCGACATGAGCGAGACGTTGCTGATCCCCAAGGAGGACATCCGCGTCCTGTCGCCGTTCGTCGGCGGCGGGTTCGGGTCGAAGCTGTGGATCCGCAGCGACGCGGTGATGGCCGCTCTGGCTTCGCGGGCGATCGGTGGTCGCGCGGTAAAGGTCGCGCTGACGCGTCCGCAGATAATGAACAACACCACGCACCGTCCGGCGACGATCCAACGCCTGCGGATCGGCGCGCAGAAGGACGGCAAGATCACCGCGATCGCGCACGAAAGCTGGTCGGGCGATCTCCCCGGCGGCGGGCCCGAGACGGCGGTAAACCAGACCCGGCTGCTCTATGCAGGCGCAAACCGGATGACCGCGACGCGGCTGTCGGTCCTCGACCTGCCCGAGGGCAATGCGATGCGCGCGCCGGGCGAGGCTGTCGGCCTGCTCGCGCTCGAAGTCGCGATGGACGAGCTTGCCGAGAAGCTGAAGATGGATCCGGTCCAGTTGCGGATTGTCAACGATACGCAGGTCGATCCGGAAAAGCCGACGCGCCAGTTCTCGCAGCGCGATCTCGTCGGGTGCCTCAAGACCGGCGCCGAGCGCTTCGGCTGGTCCAAGCGCAACCCTGTCCCCGGGCAGGTGCGCGAAGGCCGCTGGCTGATCGGCATGGGCATGGCATCGGCGTTTCGCGACAACGTCGCGATGAAGTCCGCGGCGCGCGTCGGGATCGACAAGAAGGGCGTCGTGACCGTCGCCACCGACATGACCGACATCGGTACCGGCAGCTACACGATCATCGCGCAGACGGCGGCCGAAATGATGGGCGTGCCCGTCGACAAGGTCGTCGTGCTCCTTGGCGACAGCAGCTTCCCCGTCTCGTCCGGGTCGGGCGGTCAGTGGGGCGGTAACAGCTCGACCGCCGGCGTGTACGCGGCGTGCAGCGCGCTGCGCGACAGCATCGCGCGCAAGCTGGGCTTCGATCCGGCCGCCGCGGTGTTCGAGGGCGGCAAGATCCGCGTCGGGGACCGCAGCGCCTCGATCGCCGACGCGGCGGGTGACGCCGGGCTGTCTGCGGAGGAGACGATCGAGTTCGGCGATCTGACCAAGACCTATGCGCAGGCGACCTTCGGCGCGCATTTCGTCGAAGTCGCGGTCGACTCGGCAACGGGCGAAGTGCGTGTACGCCGCATGGGTGGCGCGTTCGCCGCGGGGCGTATCCTCAACCCCAAATCCGCGCGCAGCCAGGTCATCGGCGCGATGACGATGGGCGTGGGCGCCGCGTTGATGGAAGACGCGATCGTCGACAAGCGGTTCGGCTATTTCGTCAATCACGACATGGCCGAATATCATGTCCCCGTTCATGCCGACGTGCCGCACCAGGACGTGTTCTTCATGGACGAGCTCGATGAGAAATCCTCACCGATGAAGGCCAAGGGCGTGGGCGAGCTTGGCATCTGCGGTGTCGGCGCGGCGGTTGCCAACGCGGTCTACAATGCCTGCGGCGTCCGCATCCGCGAATATCCGCTGACGCTCGACAAGGTGATCACGGGCATGCCGCAGGTCGCCTGACCTCCCTCGCCCGTGCCAACCCGACCGCCGTATCGCAGCCCCGTCGCCGACGGGCAGCGATACGGCGGTTTCGTTTTGATCGTCGGTACGGCAGGAGGGCGTTGAGGAGAAACCGGCATGCCCCTGTACGCGCTTGGCGATAAACGCCCGACCTGCCACCCCGGCGCCTGGATCGCCCCCAGCGCAGACGTCATCGCCGACGTCGTGCTCGGCGCCGACTCCAGCGTCTGGTTCGGGGCAGCGATCCGCGGCGACAATACGACCATCACGATCGGCGCGCGCAGCAACGTGCAGGAGGGCGCAGTGCTGCACTCGGACCACGGCGCGCCGCTGACCGTGGGGGAGGATTGCACGATCGGTCACCGCGCTATCCTGCACGGCTGCACGATCGGCGACGGAACGCTCATCGGCATGGGCGCGATCATCCTCAATCGTGCGGTGATCGGCGAGAACTGCATCGTCGGCGCCGGAGCGCTGGTAACAGAGGGCAAGGTCTTTCCCGCCGGCAGCCTGATCGTCGGCAGCCCGGCGCGCTTCGTTCGCGCGCTCGACGACGCCGCGATCGCGCTGCTCGCCGTGTCGGCACGGCACTATGTCGACAAGGCGCGCGCCTGTGCGTCGGGATTGACCCCGATCGCGTGACGCCCCCGGTCCGGCCTGGACCGGACCGGGGGCTGATCGCTTATTGCGCCACCCATTTCGAGACGGCCGGCTGCAACTGCGCAGCCGCCGCCTTGCGGACCGCGATTGCGGACAGCGACCGCGTCACCCCACCCCGCGACGAGGCGGCCAGATATTTGTCCGCATAGGCCGTGATCTTGCCCGGCATCGCCGGATCGTTCGACCCTGCACCCAGCCCGACGATATACCCCGCGCGCGAGCTGTCCTCGATGAACCCGTCGACGAGCGTCCGGTTCGCGACCGCCCAGTCGAATGCGAGATCGGGATGCGCACCCGCCACCGCACGCAGCAGGCCGGCCTTTTGCGGCGCACTGATCGTATCGGTCTTGAGCAGGTCGAGCGCACGGCCGGCGATCGCGGGATTCCGCGCGGCACCCAGCAACGACACGAACCGGTTCTTGGCGACCGGGTTCTTCTCCGCCCTGGTCAGCGCGAGCAGCGCGTCCCATTCCGCCGGTGTCGCGTTCACCGCATAGGTCGACAGGATCGGCTGGCGGATCGACGGCGGGATCGCGGTGGGATTGGTTGCGAGCGCCGCGACATAGCGCCGCGCGCGGTCGGCGACACCGGTGTCGCCGTTGACGCCGAGCCGCCCGACGAGCGTCTCGCGCAGGTTGCTCGTCAGCGGCGATTCGCCCGGTTTCGGCTCGAACCCGATCTGCGCCAGCACCGGCGAGAGGATCTTCACCGACCGCGCGCGCAGCGGCGCCTCGAGCGGCGTCTTGTCGTACAGCCCGGTGATCCGCCCAAGCGCGCCTGCGACCGAAGACCATTCGAGCGGATCCGACGCCGGCCCGACCTTGGCCATCACATCGAAATAGCGCGACAGGTCCTGATAGCCGCCCGCCGCGAGCGCGAAATCGTCGCCGAGCGTCCCCAGCCGGTCCGCCAGGTCGAGCTTCGCATAATCGCGGACGATCGCGGCATGCCCCGCCTCGTCGTACATCACGCGCGTATAGCTGCCCTTGCCGCGGTTCAGCACCACCGTACCGCATCCCTTGATCGTGACGTTCGACGGCGCGGTACCCGTCACGATCGTCGACGTCTGCGCGCCGCCGAGCGTCCCGACCACAAGCGGAACGTGCCACGTCTGCGGCACGCGCGAAGCGGCGTCGAGGCCGAACCGCCCCTGCGTCATCGTCGCCGTCGTCGTGCCGCCCGCGCAGCGCGCGCCGGTCATCGTCACCAGCGGCACCCCGCCCTGCAGCGTGAAGTCGTGCGCGATCTCGGCAACGGGCTTCCCGGCGGCGGCGGACAATTCGGCCCAGAGCTGCTCGGTGACGGTGTTGCCGTATTTATACTTGGCCATGTAGCTGCGGATGCCCTTGCGGAACACGTCGGGCCCGAGCGTCGATTCGAGCATGCCGATGACGGCCTGCCCCTTCGAATAGGTGATGCCGTCGAACGCCTCGCCGATCTGGTCGACCGTCTCGATCTTGCGGATGATCGGATGCGTCGCGGCGGTCGCATCGATCCCCATCGCCCCCTCGCGCTCGCCCGAGACCGCGGCGGCCTCGGACTTCCACGCCGGCACCAGATCGGCACTCGACTTGCCCTCCATCCACGATGCGAAGCCCTCGTTCAGCCAGAGGTCGTCCCACCATGCCATCGTCACCAGGTCGCCGAACCACTGGTGCGCCATCTCGTGCGCGACGACGGTATAGATGCGCTGGCGGCCACTCTCCGTCGCCCGCTTGGGATCGAACAGCAGCTCGTTCTCGAAATAGAAGATCGCGCCCCAATTCTCCATCGCACCAAAGAACTGGCTCGACCCCGGACCCGCGATCATGTCCATCTTGGGGAGCGGGTAAGGCTGGCCGAAATAGTCGTTGTAATAGGCAAGCAGCGTCTTTGCCGAGGCCAGCGCATAGTCGCCCTGATCGACGACACCCTTGCGGCTGATGATGCCGATCTCGACATTGCCCGCCATCGCGGTCTTGCGTTCCATGTCGCCCATGCCGAGGAACAGCAGATAGCTCGACATCAACGGCGTCTCGGCGAACCGGTAGAGCTGCGTTCCGTCGGCCTGTTTCGTGATCGCGCTTGCCGGCATGTTGGAGAAGGCGAGCTGCTGCCCCGGCGCGACCGCGGACAGGCGGAACTTCGCCTTGAATGCGGGTTCGTCCCACATCGGCGCGAAGCGGCGCGCGTCGGGCGCCTCGAACTGCGTCGCGAGCATCCGCGACGACGAGCCATCGGTATTGGTATAGTCGATCGCAAACAGCCCCGCCGCCGACTGGTTGATCTTGCCCGTCCACGCGAACGAAAGCGTGTGCCGCCCGACGCTTGCCGCCTTGGGCAGCGTCACCGTCAGCAGCTGTGCCGCCGCGTCGGTCTTCACGCTCGCCGGGCGCCCGTCGAACGTCGCGGTACCGATGGTGAGATCGGCGGCATTGAGCTGGATCGTCTGCGTCGCCTGTTTCACGTCGATCGTCACGCTCTCGGTACCCGTGAAGGTCATCGCCTTCGCATCGGGACGGATCTGGATATCGTACACCAGCGGAACGACGGTGCGGGGCAACTGGCCGGCGGCAAGCGCGGGCGCGGAAACAGTCAGCCCGAGCAGGGCGGCAACGGCGGGTTTCATGAAAGGGGACGCTCCGTAAGTCGTGATGTCATGGGTGTACGCCTTTGCTGACACAGCGCAATTCCGCGCGAAAAATACGCCTGCGCTGACCGCTGGCATTGCCGTTTCGGGTGCGCTATGAAATCGCCATGACCGTACCCGCCATTCTAAAGAGCCTCCGCCTGCCCGTCATCGGGTCTCCGCTGTTCATCATTTCCGGGCCGGAACTGGTGATCGCGCAGTGCAAGGCGGGGATCGTCGGATCATTCCCGGCCCTCAATGCGCGCCCGCAGACGATGCTCGACGAATGGCTGCACCGGATCACCGAGGAACTCAGCGCGCATAATCGCGCGCACCCCGAACGCCCTGCCGCACCGTTCGCGGTCAACCAGATCGTCCACAAGTCGAACGACCGGCTCGAGCGCGATCTGGAGACCTGCGCGAAATGGCAGGTGCCGATCATCATCACCTCGCTCGGCGCGCGCGAGGATCTCAATACCGCGGTGCATGGCTGGGGCGGCATCACGCTGCACGACGTGATCGACGACCGGTTCGCGCGCAAGGCGATCGAGAAGGGTGCGGATGGCCTGATCGCGGTCGCGGCGGGCGCGGGCGGTCACGCGGGACGTCTGTCGCCGTTCGCGATCATCCAGGAGATACGCCAGTGGTTCGACGGACCGCTCGCGCTGTCGGGATCGATCGCGACGGGCGACGCGGTGCTTGCGGCGCAGGCGATGGGTGCCGACTTCGGCTATATCGGATCGCCGTTCATCGCCACGACCGAGGCGAATGCGGATCCCGCCTACAAGGCCGGGATCGTCGAGGGCCGGGCGGCGGACATCGTCTATTCGAACCTCTTCACGGGCGTTCACGGCAATTACCTGCGCGCCTCGATCGTCGCGGCGGGGATGGACCCGGACGCCCTGCCCGAGGGCGATCTCAAGACGATGAACTTCGGTGCCGGCGCGAATGGCGAGGGTGGATCCAAGCCCAAAGCGTGGAAGGACATCTGGGGATCGGGTCAGGGGATCGGTGCGGTCACTGCGGTGGAAAGCGTCGCCGATCGCGTCGATCGGCTCGAGCGCGAATATCGCGCTGCCAGAGCCCGCCTCGCGCTCTAGCGATCAGAGCGCCAGACCCAGACGTATCTGCATCGACAGCGCGGGGCTGGTCGCGCGCGCCGGCGTCAACAGCGCCTGCTCGATATGCGACAGGCGGCGATGCAGGTCGATGCTCGCCTCGACAAGCCCGCGCGCCTTCGTCGGCAATGCGTCGAGCATCGCCTCCTCGGTCCTCGCGGCCGTGCCGAGCCGGTGCGACGGCTTCGCCGCGTCGTCCGCGTTGATCTCGCCCGCGAGCACGGCCTTCTGCGTGAGCAGCCACGCGATCACGTGCATCAGCCGGGTCGTCAGCTTGAGCGATTCACAACTGAACGCCACCCGCACGAACGGATCCAGACCACCGCGGTCGCCTCGGTCGGGCTCGTCGAAATAGCTGCGCGCCTCATCGGCCAGCAGCATCGCCTCTTCGTACAGCGCGTCGATCAGTCTTCGGTGCAAGGGTGCGTGATGCGGTCCACGAATCATCGAAGACGAGTGGCACGGCCTCGCGGCGTCGCCCACGCCGAAAACCAGCGCCTGCGCGGCGACTGTCCCGAAAAGATTCGTTTGACGGGGAAAATGGTAAAAAAGTCTTAATTCATTTGAGGGGCATGCGATTCGCGGCGCCGCCCCGTGGCGAGTGTGCTCAGGCGATGATGTCGGGAATCAGCTGATCCTCGAACGCCGCGATCTCATCGCGCAGCCGCAGTTTGCGCTTCTTGAGCCGCGCGATCTGAAGCTGATCGGGCACCACATTGCCCCAGAGCGCGGCAATCGCCGCGTCGAGATCGCGGTGCTCGGTCCTGATCTCGCCGAGACGAACCTTGATCTGCGCCTCATCCACCATAATCACCCCGGCCCGCCCTGCTGCTCCAGCGCCTTTAGCAAATGCCCCCGGCTTCGCGAGCATCAAAAATCGCGCGCGACGGTCTTCGGCAAGGCCTTCGGCCTGCGTGCCGACCGCTTTTGCACGAATCTCGGCCCGTCCCTCGAAACCGGTCGGCCAATCGATTTCATCAACCTTCGTTAAAGACTTTTTACGAGGTGGGTGGTTTACTCGGTTCCCCAACACGAATGCAGAAGGAGCTTTTCCACCATGCAGACGACGCACCAGGCTGCGCTGGAAACCAAGCACGAGATGCTCGATCGCCGGATTTCCGAGGAGATCCACAGGCCCATGCCCGACGCCCTGGCGCTTGCAGGATTGAAGAAGCAGAAATTGCGTCTGAAGGAAGAGATTGCCGGCCTATAATAGTTGACTTCGCGCGGGTAATCGAACCGCCCACCCGGCGGTTTGATCACTCGCTCGAACGACGCGACATGCAGGCCACGCGGTCTGCATGTCGTGGCATCCCTCCGGTCGCCTTCCCCCTCAAGACCGGAGGGATTAGCGTCCTCGTGGCGCGCGAAACACGATCGGCTTGGCGAATGTCGGCGTCGTTGCCCCCGCCCCCACCGGTTTACGCGCCTTTTTCGGGTCGATCGGCGCATCGAGCGCGATCCCCATCCGCCCCTCGGTGCACCATGCGATCCGGCCGGCGACCTCGCCGATCCCGCGGATATCGAGCATCACTGCGGTATCGACCGCGAGCGCACGATCGAACTCGATCATCATCCCGCCCTCGGACAGGTTCCTGATACGGACGTCATGCGCCTCGGTCGCCAAACCGATCCGCATCGATGCGCTCAGCAGCAGGCTGTCGCGCGAACGTCGCTGTTCGCCGGGACCCGCACCCTGTGCCTGCGCCGCCGCGACGGCCTCGACGCCATCGACCAGACGATGGTCGACGTCGTCAGCGGCGGGACGGTCAAAGCCCAGGCGTTCGTCGTTGATCTTGTCCATGCCCAGTCTCGCGCCCTGTCATTCCGTCGTCTGTTCGAACGGCGCGTATACCAAAAGCGTTACGGACTGCCTATCCGCGAACGACAGCCGCCGGGACGATCAGTCTTCCCGCGAGATTTTCTCGTTCCGCTCGTGCCGCTCCTGCGCCTCGACCGTCATCGTCGCGATCGGCCGCGCTTCGAGCCGCGCGAGGCTGATCGGTTCGCCGGTCACTTCGCAATAGCCATATTCGCCATCGTCGATTCGACGCAGCGCTGCCTCGATCTTCGATACCAGTTTACGCTGGCGGTCGCGGGTGCGCAGTTCGATCGACCAGTCGGTCTCGCTCGACGCGCGATCCGTCAGATCGGCCTCGCGCAGCGAGTCGACCTGCAACTGCGACAGCGTTTCCTGCGATTCCCGGAGGATCGCATCGCGCCATTGCTGCAACTTCTGACGAAAATAGGCCTGCTGACGCAGGTTCATGAACGGCTCTTCGCCGTCGGGTCGATAGCCATCGGCATCATTGGCCGCCGATTGGCTGGAACTGGTCTCGTCTACGCGATTCATTACCGTTGCCATACCACTCTCCCTCAGGCCCGTTCGGTCGGAAAGTCCGGACCGTCGGGGCCACCCCCAAATGGTGAATGCGCCTATAGTCTCACCCGCCCGGCACCACAAGCGATCCACCTTGCGCATCGATGGAGTTCGACGACAGATTATTGCGCCATGTTGTATTGCGGTTACACATGGCGGAGATCGTTCCGAAATGGACCGATTGTTCCGCTCCATTCAGCGTCACGGATTGTCCCGCACCGGCACGACGCCCGCCAATTTGTCGCATGACTTATCGCACCCGCTCGCTTAATTCTTTCACGGCTTGGGTATGATCTTGCGCTTAACGGTTTGTTTTGCGCTGCGGTGATAGTGACGGTGCCAGAGTGCCGTGAAGACGGGATCCGACGCCTCGTACGCGTCGGCAACGAAAGAGTGACCTATGTCGGTGCGGATGGCGTTGGCCAAATTATGTGCATGTGCGTGCGGTGGCGCTGTCATCGGCGGTGGCGCAGTCCATGTCGCCGAGCGCCCGAAGCGTGAGATCTACGCCAAGACACAGACCAAGACGCATATGACCAAGCGCGTCGTCCGCCGGCAGGTCGCATCGACGACGCGTCCCCGCGTCCGTCGCGTCGTCCGGACCACGACAAGCACCGCCTGCGCGCCGACCGTCGTGACGGTCGCCAATGCAGCACCGGTGCCCGTTCCGCTCAGCGACGGCTTTGTCGGCGGCGGCGGTGGCGGCGCGCCCGCGGTGATCGGCGGCGGCGGCTTTTTCGGCGGCGGCGGTCTTGGCGGCGGCTTTGGCGGCGGCGGTTTCTTCGGCGGCGGCAGCTCGGGGTCGAGCGGCAGCATCGTCATCTCGTCGACGTCGAGCGGCGGGTCCACGAGCACGGGCGGCGGCTCCTCGAGCACGAGCGGTGGCTCGTCGAGCACCAGCGGCGGATCGACGTCGAGCGGAAACGTCAGCAGCACCTCCTCCACCGGCGGGTCGTCGACCAGCACGGGCGGCGCGAGCGTCTCGAGCACGTCGTCCTCCGCGAGCGGCGGCAGCAGCGGCAACGTCTCGTCGTCGTCGAGCGGCAATGTTTCCTCCTCGTCGAGCGGCAACGTTTCCTCCTCGTCGAGTGGCAACGTGTCGTCGTCGTCGAGCGGGAACGTGTCGTCCTCGTCGAGCTCGAGCGGCAATGTTGCCTCATCGACCAGCTCGAGCGGCAACGTCTCGTCGAACAGCAGCGGATCGACGTCGACCTCGTCGTCGTCGAGTTACGGGTCGAGCAGCAAGGGCTGGAGCAGCAACGGCGGCTGGAGCTCGAATGGCGGCTGGCACGGCTCCAACGGCAGCAATGGCGGGACCGGATCGAATGGCGGGTCGCCCGCACCGGTCCCCGCGCCGCCGATGGTCCTGCTGTTCGGCGCCGCCGCCGCGGCATTGATCGCGCGCAAGCGGTTCTCCAAACCGACCGCCTGACCTGTCAGGTACGCACTACACGGAAAAGAGCTCGCGGACGACGATCCACGAGCCCTTTTTCATACGATCGCTACCCGGCCTCAGGCGTTCTTGAGCGCGGTCTCGATATCCGCGATCGGGTGGCCCGTCAGGTCCTTGGCGAGTTCGCCCGCCAGACGGTTCTGCACTTCCTTGTGGTAATGCTTGCGCATCTCGCCGAGCGTCTTCGGCGGCGCGACCACGATCAGCGAGTCATAGTCGTTCTGGAGCGCACGTGTCTTGAGGACGTCAGCCGCCTCGGCAGCGAACCGGTCCTCCTCGAGCTGGTGGAAATCGGTCGGCTCGACCGAACTCTGCGCGGCGCCCTGGGGCGAGGAGGCGCGGCCGGCCGAGTCGGTCGCCTGATTGCGCGTCGCGGGGTTCTCCTGCTCGACCGCCTGTTCGACGACCAGGTTCGGATAGGCGGCATCGCCTTCGTTGCGCAGGAACAGCATCTTGCGGCCGTCCACGACCAGGACGACGGAATTGTGCGGAAGCTCCACGGGCGTTCTCCTTGATTTGCCTGCTACGACGATAACGCCCTGGATCATGGCCCGGTTGCGCCGATCCGCCGAGCGGGTCGGTTACGGGGGCGACTTGCGCCGACATACGCGTCTCGGCATAGCCCGGGCCATGCATGATATCCGCCTCATCCGTGAAAATCCCGCCGCTTTCGACGCCGCGCTCGCGCGCCGCGGCGCCGCGCCCGTCTCCGCCGCGCTTGTCGCGATCGACGAACGCCGCCGCGCGACGATCGCGGAGGCGCAGACCGCGCAAACGCGTCGCAACGAGCTGTCCAAGGCGATCGGCCAGGCGAAGGCACAGAAGGACGAGCCGCGCGCGCAGGCGCTGATGGCCGAGGTGGCCGCGCTCAAAGCTGCGTTGCCGACGCTCGAAGCCGACGAGGCCGCGCTGACCGCGGAGCTCGATAGCGCGCTCGCGGCGATCCCCAACCTTCCCGCCCCCGAAGTCCCCGAAGGCACGGATGAGACGGGCAACGTCCTGATCCACGCGCGCGGCACCAAGACCGATTTCGGCTTCCCCCCGCGCGAGCATGATCTGATCGGCCCCGCGATCGGTCTCGACTTCGAGACGGGTGTCGCGATGTCGGGCGCCCGGTTCACGCTGGTGCGCGGACCCGCCGCACGGCTCCAGCGCGCGCTTGGCCAGTTCATGCTCGATCGCCTGACCCGCGACCACGGGTTCGAGGAGGTCGCGCCGCCGCTGCTGGTACGCGACGAGGCGGTTTTCGGCACCGGACAGCTGCCCAAATTCGCCGAGGACCTGTTCCGCACCACCGACGGTCGCTGGCTGATCCCGACCGCGGAGGTCAGCCTGACCAATATCGTGCGCGAACGGATCCTGAGCGAAGGCGAGCTGCCGCTGCGGTTCGCCGCACTGACCCCCTGCTTCCGTTCGGAGGCGGGATCGGCTGGCCGCGATACGCGCGGCTATATCCGTCAGCACCAGTTCGACAAGGTCGAGATGGTCGCGATCGTCACCCCGGACTCGTCGGACGCCGAGCATGAGCGCATGACCCAGTGTGCCGAAGGTGTCCTCGACGCGCTGCAGCTTCCGTTCAGGCGCATGCTTCTATGCGGCGGCGATATGGGTTTTACCGCATCACGCACCTATGATCTCGAGGTCTGGCTTCCCGGCCAGGATCAGTATCGCGAGATCTCGAGCGTTTCGACCTGCACCGACTTCCAGGCGCGCCGGATGAACGCGCGCTATCGCCCCGAGGGCGAGAAGAGCCCGCGGTTCGTCCACACGCTCAACGGATCGAGCCTCGCGGTCGGTCGCACGCTCGTCGCGGTCCTCGAAAATTACCAGCAGGCCGATGGATCGGTGGCGGTACCCGAGGTGCTGCAGCCGTATCTCGGTGGGCTTACGATGCTCGAGGCGCGGCGCTGATGCGCATTCTCCTCACCAACGACGACGGCTATCATGCCTCGGGACTGAAGGTGCTCGAGGCGATCGCGGCGACCTTGTCGGACGATGTCTGGGTCGTCGCGCCTGCGGACGAGCAGTCGGGCGCAGGCCATTCGCTGACGCTGTCGCGGCCGCTTCGCGTGCGCAAGTTCGGGGAGAAGCGCTACGCGGTCGCCGGCACGCCGACCGATGCGGTGATGATGGCGCTTGCGAGGATCATGAAGGACAGCCCACCCGACCTGATCCTGTCCGGGGTCAACCGCGGCGCGAACCTGGCGGAGGACGTCACCTATTCGGGGACCGTCTCGGCGGCGATGGAGGGTGCGCTCGCGGGCGTCCGGTCGATCGCGCTCAGCCAGGTCTACAGCCGGGAAGGCATGGGGGACAGTGTGCCGTTCGAGGCCGCCGCCGCGTGGGGCGAACGCGTGCTGCGCCCGTTGCTCGACGCGCCGCTCGCGCCGCGGACGCTGGTCAACGTCAACTTCCCCGTCGGCGCCGCGGACAAGGTGAAGGGGATCCGCGTCGTCAGCCAGGGGTTGCGCGATTACGGCCGGCTGAAGATCGTCACCAACACCGACCCCCGCGGCTACGACTATCACTGGTTCTCGCTCAGCGGCACCGCCGAGACACCGATGCGCGCCACCGATCTGGAAGCGGTGATGGACGGCTATATCTCGGTCACGCCGCTTCATCTCGACCTCACGCATGGCGAATCGCTGGACATGCTCGGGCAAGCCTACGCGTGAAGCGCGGCGCCGTGATCCTGGGCACGGCGCTCGCGGTTGCCGGTTGTATCCCGAGCGTCGATGCGCCGGTGCTGCGCGACGAGGCCCCGGCGCGTGCCCCGGCGGAACGCATCCAGCGACTGCCGCCATCCGACGACGATCGGGATCGCCGGTCCGAGGCCCAATCCGAGCGCCGGACCGAAAGGGGCGACTTCGATCGCGCCGATACGCGCCGGCGTCCTGAACAGCGCCGCACCATTGACCGCAGTCCACCACCCTATCGGCCCACCGATCGCGAGCGCAGCGACAGCGAGCAGGTCTCCACCCTCCCCGCGCCGCGCCCCGCGTGGGAGGCGAGCCCGGTGGTCGCAGACGCGCGCACGGTGGACGACTCGACCTATCTTGTCCGCCCGGGCGATTCGCTGCGGCTCGTCGCCGAGCGCACCGGGGTCAGCAGCGACGCGATCGCGCGCGCCAACCAGATCGACCCGCCCTTCACGATCCGCACGGGCGAACGCCTCACGATCCCCGGCGGCCGCTATCACCTCGTCCGCCGGGGGGAGACCGGCATCGCGATCGCGCGGGCTTACGGTGTCGAATGGTCGCGCATCGTCACCGCGAACGCGCTCCTCGAACCCTATGTGCTGCGCGCGGGTCAGCGGATCGCGATCCCTGCGCCGCCGGGCGGCACCAGCCTCGCCGATCGTGCGGCCGCGTTCACGCTCGACGTCGACGACATCCTGACCGGCGGCGAGCCCGCGCTCGCGAGCAACCAGGCACCGGTGAAACCGACCGCGACGCCGAGGCGCGTCCTGCCCCCGAGCGCGGTCGTCACTGCGCCTGCCCGTCTCGCGGGCGGCAGCTTCCTCTGGCCGGTCGATGGCCGCGTCGTGAAGCGGTTCGGCCACGGCGCGAGCGGCGAGCGCAACGACGGGATCAAGATCGCCATCCCGGTCGCGACGCCGATCCGCGCGACCGCGGACGGCGTCGTCGCCTATGTCGGCGATGGAATCGCCGCGCTCGGCGGGCTGGTAATCGTCAAGCACGGCGGTGGCTGGACCAGCGTCTACGGCCACGCCTCCAAGCTGATGGTCCAGCGCGGCCAGAGCGTGAAGCGCGGCCAGACGGTCGCGCTGTCCGGCGATACCGGCTTCGCGGATCGTCCCGAGCTCCACTTCGAACTGCGCAAGGGACGCACGCCGGTCGATCCGACCACGCAGCTGCCGCGGCTGTAACCAGCGCACGTCGCGGCAGACGGACCTCACTTAGTATCCGTCATCCTGACGAAGGTCAGGATCCAGGGTTACAGGCCCCGGCGCTGATGGCTCTGGATCCTGACCTTCGTCAGGATGACGGCTCGCGGTAACGATGACCGCGCCGCCGGGATGACGGACCGCGCAACCGCTGCTAGTGGCTGCGCGATGACCTACAAGTCCGACCTGCTCACCACGCTGACCTCGCGCGGCTATGTCCACCAGATGACCGATGCGGCCGCGCTCGACGCGCTCGCGGGCAAGCAGGTCGTGCCGGGCTATATCGGCTTCGACCCGACCGCGCCGTCGCTGCATGTCGGCAGCCTTGTCCAGATCATGCTGCTGCGCCGGTTGCAGCAGACCGGTCACAAGCCGATCGTCCTGATGGGCGGCGGCACCGGCAAGATCGGCGATCCGAGCTTCAAGGACGAGGCGCGCAAGCTGCTCGGCGAAGACGGGATCAAGGCCAACGTCGCCTCGATCCGCCGCATCTTCGAGCGCTTCCTGACGTTCGCGCCTGAAGGTGAAGCGGGCGGCCCCACCGACGCGGTGATGCTCGACAACGCCGAATGGCTCGACGCGCTCGAATATATCCCGTTCCTGCGTGACGTCGGCCAGCATTTCTCGGTCAACCGGATGCTCGCGTTCGACTCGGTCAAGCTCCGCCTCGACCGCGAACAGTCGCTGAGCTTCCTCGAATTCAACTACATGATCCTCCAGGCCTATGACTTTCTCGAACTGTCGCGCCGCGCCGAGTGCCGGTTGCAGATGGGCGGATCGGACCAGTGGGGCAACATCGTCAACGGCATCGAACTGTCGCGCCGGATGGACGGCACCGAGGTCTACGGTGTCACCACCCCGCTGATCACGACCGCGGATGGCGGCAAGATGGGCAAGACGATGTCGGGCGCGGTCTGGCTGCACGAGGACCAGTTGCCGCACTTCGATTACTGGCAGTTCTGGCGCAACACCGACGACCGCGACGTCGGCCGTTTCCTGCGGCTGTTCACCGACCTGCCACTCGACGAGATCGCACGGCTCGAGGCGCTCGAGGGTGCGGAGATCAACGCCGCCAAGATCGTGCTCGCCAACGAAGCCACCGCGATGTGCCGCGGCCGCGCCGCCGCGGACCAGGCCGCGGAGACCGCACGCAAGACGTTCGCGGAAGGCGCATCGGGCGACGCGCTGCCGAGCCACCCCGTCGGCGACGCCGATATCGGCATCGTCGAGGCGCTGGTGGCGCTCGGCTTCGTCGCGTCGAACGGCGAGGCGCGGCGCAAGATCGGCGAGGGCGCGGTGCGCGTCGATGGTGAACCGGTCCGTGAGGCAACGGCAAGGATCGCCGTCGCCGCCCCGGTTCGCCTCAGCCTCGGCAAGAAGCGGCACGGGATGCTCGTCCCCGCCTGATACCGGCCGGGCGCGTGTGGTAAATCGCCCATTAGCCATGCCGGTTCTCATGCGCTTCACGGCGTCTGTTTTAGGATCGAAGCGGAACTCAAGCGGGACACGATCGATGCCAGACCAGGCGATGGCGATTCAGGAGACGCGGTCCGAACCGCGCGACGAGGTCATGCACCGCACGCGCGCGACCGACGGCGAGGGCAACGGCGTCAAGCTCGTTCTCGTCAACGTCTCGCCGAGCGGGTTGATGGCGCGCTGCGACCGCGATCCGGTCGCGGGCGACCTGTTGCGCGTCGTGCTGCCGATCATCGGCGAGGTCGTCGCGCAGGTCCGCTGGTCGCTCGGCGGCCGGATCGGCTGCTCGTTCGACAGCACGATCCCGCTAAAGGCCTATTACGGCATGCTCACCGCGATGCTCCGCAACAGCTGAGCAGTCAGCCGGCGCGGACCAGCAGGACGCCGCCGATCACCAGCGCGACACCCGCCAGCCGCGCGAGGCTGATCGGCGTCGCGCTGAGGCCGAGCAACCCGAACCGGTCGAGGATCAGTGCGGTCACCAGCTGACTCGCGACCGCGATCGTAAGCGCGGACGCCAGCCCCAGCCGCGGCGTCGCATAGGCGAGCGCGGCGACGAAGCACGCGCCGTACACGCCCCCCAGCCACGCCCATCCTGGCGCGCCCTTCAATGCCGCGGGCATCGTCCGGTCGGTCGCCGCCCAGACCGCGAACAGAATGACCGTCCCAACCGCGAACGACACCAGCGAGCCCAGCCACAACGAGCCCGACGCCTTGACCAGCGCGGCGTTGGTGGGCGGCTGGATCGCGAGGCCGATACCGGCGAGAAGAACGACGAGGATGGGAAGCAGGGCGGCCATCGCCGGTCCGTGATCGCTCGCCCCACCCCGGTCAACCCGCCCCAGTCAACCCGAGCGGAGCAACGCCACGCCGGCGTCGCGATCGAACAGGTACAGCGCGGTGCGCGCCGCCTGCCCGCGCGGCCCCTCCAGCCCGCCGTCGCGATCGATCAGCAGCCGCGCATCGTCATGCGCGCATTGGAGAAGGTCGGCCATCATGTCGGGCGTCGCGAGCCGGAACGCCATCTCGCCCGATTGCTTCGTACCTAGTAGCTCGCCCGCGCCGCGCAGGCGGAGGTCCTCCTCGGCGATCCGGAACCCGTCATTCGTCTCGCGCATCAGCGCGAGCCGCGCGCGCGACGTCTCGCTGAGCGAGCTCCCACGCATCAGCAGGCAGATCGACCGCCCGCTGCCGCGCCCGACGCGCCCGCGCAACTGGTGCAACTGCGCGAGCCCGAACCGATCGGCATGCTCGATCACGATCAGCGTCGCGTTGGGCACGTCGACGCCGACTTCAATCACCGTCGTCGCGACCAGCACGGCGGTGCGCGCGGCGGAGAACTCAGCCATCACCGCGTCCTTTTCGGCAGGCTTCATCCGGCCATGGACCAGCGACACCTTGTCGCCGAACCGCGCGCGCAGCGTCTCCGCGCGCATCTCTGCGGCGGCCAGGTCGCTCTTCTCGCTCTCCTCGACCAGCGGGCACACCCAGTACGCCTGCCCCCCGTCCGCCAGATGCCGGCCCAGCGCGTTGACCACGTCGTCGAGCCGGTCCTCGGAGATCACCCGCGTCTCGATCGGCTGGCGGCCCGGCGGCATCTCGTCGAGCCGGCTGACGTCCATCTCGCCATATTGCGCGAGCGTCAGCGTGCGCGGGATCGGCGTCGCGGTCATCGCCAGCAGATGCGGCGGCGCGATCCCCTTGGCCTGCAGCGTCATCCGCTGCGCGACGCCGAAACGGTGCTGCTCGTCGACCACCACCAGCGCAAGGTCCTTGTAGGCGACGGCATCCTGGAAGATCGCGTGCGTGCCGACGAGGATGTCGATCTCGCCGCTCGCCAGCGCCATCAACGTCGCCTCGCGCACGCGGCCCTTGTCACGCCCGGTCAGCACGCCGACCTCGATCGGCAACCCGGCAAGCGTCTTCCTCAGCGTCTCGTAATGCTGGCGCGCGAGGATCTCGGTCGGTGCAAGCATCGCCGCCTGCGCGCCCGCCTCGACCGCGATCAGCATCGCCATCGCCGCGACCAGCGTCTTCCCCGAGCCGACATCGCCCTGCAGCAGCCGCAGCATCGGCGCGGTCTGCCCAAGATCGCCCTCGATCTCCCCCACCGTCCGCGATTGCGCGCCGGTCAGCGTGTAGGGCAGTTTGAGCATGCCGCGCAGCCGCCCGTCGCCGTGGAGCGCCCGCCCCCGCCGCTTGCGCGTGTCGGCGCGGACGAGCGTCATCGCGAGCTGGTTGGCAAACACCTCGTCATACGCCAGCCGCTCGCGCGCCTTGGCGTCCGACGGGTCGGCATGGATGCGCGCGAGCGAATCATGCCAGCCCGGCCATTCGCGTTTCGCCTTCAGCCCCGGCTCGATCCACTCGGCCAGATCGGGCGCGCGCGCGACCGCCTGCGTCGTCAGCGCCGCCAGCCGCCGCGAGGTGAGCCCCTCCGACAGCGGATAGATCGGCTCGCGCTCGCGCAACTCCTCGTCGGGTTCGACGATGTCGGGATGCACGATCTGCAGTTCCTGGCCATATTCGTCGAGCCGCCCCGAGACGCGCTTCGCCTCGCCGATCGGCAGCAGCTTCTTCGCCCAGCCCGAACTTCCGCCGAAGAAGACGAGGCTGACATAATTGCCATGCGCGTCGGTCGCCTGCACGCGCGTCGGGCCACGCCCCGCGCTGACGCGGTGCTCGCGCGCGGTCAGCGTGATCACGATGATCCGCCCGGCATCGCTCGCCATCAGCTCGGTGCGCGGCAGGCGATCGACATAGCCGGTGGGCAGATGGAAGGCGACGTCGACGACGCGCGCCAGCCCGAGCCGGTCGAGCGGCTTGGCGAGCGCAGGCCCCACCCCTTTCAGGACGAGGGTTTCGGCGAACAGCGGATTGAGGATTTCGGGTCGCATGACTATCTGCTGGCCTAACCCAGCCCTGATCCGTCATGCCAGCGAAAGCTGGCATCTTTTGGTGACCGGGCGCCCTATCCGCATAAGACCCCAGCCTGCGCTGGGGTGACGAGGTGTACCTTGGACCACGAAACCCGCCTCAAGCGCCTCGGCTTCCGCAGTTCGCACCGCGGCACGCGCGAAGCCGATATGATGATCGGCGGCTTCTTCGAAACCTATGGCCGCAGCTGGACGCCCGAGCAGCTCGACTGGTTCGAAGCGCTGCTCGAGGAGCAGGACGTCGACATCATGGGCTGGGCGATCGGCTCGATTCCGTGCCCGCCCGAATGGAACGGCCCGATGATGCAGGCGATGCGCGACATCAATTACGTCACGGTCGTCAAGTAACCTACTCCCTCTCCCCTCCGGGGAGAGGGTCGGGGTGAGGGGCAGCCAAGCAGCGCAGCGCCTAGGACAGCCCCTCACCCAACCCTCTCCCCGACGGGGAGAGGGCTTCAGGAACGATATGCCAGATCTGAACACCATCCTCTCCGCGACGACCCCGCTGACGCTGTCGGGCGTGCCGTCGGGGTTCCAGCCGTCGCTGCTCGCCGATCTCGCGCGCGCCGCCAAGACTCGCGCGGTGTTCATCGCGCCCGACGATGCGGCGATGCGCGCGATCGCCTCGACCGCGGCGTTCTTCGCCCCCGATCTCGAGATACTGAGCTTCCCCGCCTGGGATTGCCTCCCCTATGACCGCGCCTCGCCCACGCTCCGCGTCATGGCCGAGCGAGTCGCCGCGCTGCAGCGCCTGCAAGGCAAGCCCAAGGGCCCGCAGCTCCTCCTGACCACCGCGAACGCCGCGACACAGCGCGTCCTCACCCCGTTCCGCATCCGCCAGCTCGTCGCGCGGCTCGCGCCCGGCGAGCGGATCGGCCGCGACAAGCTCGCGACTTTGCTCCAGGCGAACGGCTATGTCCGCACCGACACCGTCCACGACCAGGGCGAATATGCGGTGCGCGGCGGGATCGTCGATCTCTACCCGTCGGGCGAGGACCACGCGCTGCGGCTCGACTTCTTCGGCGACGAGATCGAGAGCGTCCGTACCTTCGACGCCGCCGACCAGCGCACCACCGGCCGGATCGACGGCTTTGTCCTGCTCCCCGCCTCCGAAGCCTTGCTCGACGAGGACTCGATCAAGCGCTTCCGCACGCGCTACCGCGACGCGTTCGGCGCGACCGCGACGGGCGATCCGATGTACCAGGCGATCTCCGAAGGCCGGCGGATCGCAGGCATGGAGCATTGGCTGCCGCTCTTCGAAGAGAAGATGGCGACCTTGTTTGACCATCTCGGCGCCGACGACGTCCTGGTGCGCGACAGCGGCGTCGCCGCGGCGGCGGAAAGCCGGCTCGAATCGATCGCCGACTATTACGAGAACCGCAAGCGTGCCGAGGCCGCGCAACCCGGCAGTTACCGGCCGATGCCCGCCAAGGCGCTCTATCTCGACGCGCAGGACTGGTCGGGCGCGACCGAGGCGTTCGCCGCGCACATCACCTCGCCCTTCCACGAGCCGGAAAGCGCGACCGTGCTCGACTTCGCGGTCGACGGCCCGCGCGACTTCGGCCCGGAGCGTGCCGCACAGGCGAACATCTACGAAGCCGTCGCCGATCATGTCGAGAAACTGCGCAAGCAGGGCCGCAAGCCGATCCTCGCCAGCTACTCGATCGGCGCGCGCGAACGCCTCGGGAGCCTGCTCGCCGATCATGGGATGAAGGGCGGCAAGCACGCCGAGACCTGGCAAGAGGCGCTCGGCGTCGCCGATACCGCCAAGAGCTTCGGCGTCGCGCTCATCGTCCTCCCGCTCGATCACGGCTTCACCGCGCCGGGAGTCGCGGTCCTCACCGAGCAGGACATGCTCGGCGACCGCCTCGTCCACCGCAAGAAGCGCAAGAAATCCGCCGACGCGTTCCTCGCCGAACTCGCGACGCTGACGCCGGGCGACCTCGTCGTCCATACCGAACATGGCATCGGCCGCTACGAGGGGCTGACCTCGATCCCCGTCGGCCAGAGCCCGCACGACTGCGTCGCGCTGAGCTATGCCGGCGGTGACAAGCTCTACGTGCCGGTCGAGAATATCGACGTCCTCTCGCGCTACGGTTCGTCGGAGGAAGGCGCATCGCTCGACAAGCTCGGCGGCGAAGGCTGGCAGCGTCGCAAGTCGAAGATGAAGGAGCGGATCCGCGAGATCGCGGGCGAGCTCATCGCGACCGCCGCCGAACGCGCGCTGCATCCCGGCGACGTGCTCGAACCCGATTCGAGCGGTTACCCCAGCTTCGTCGATCGCTTCCCCTATGAGGAAACCGAGGACCAGGACCGCGCGATCGAGGAGGTTCTCGCCGATCTGTCCGCGGGCAAGCCGATGGACCGGCTCGTCGTCGGCGATGTCGGCTTCGGCAAGACCGAGGTCGCGCTGCGCGCCGCGTTCGTCGCGGCGATGGGCGGCAAGCAGGTCGCGATCGTCTGCCCGACGACATTGCTCGCGCGCCAGCACTACAACAACTTCGTCAGCCGGTTCGAAGGCTTCCCGATGAACATGGGCCGCCTCTCGCGGCTCGTCACCGCGAGCGAGGCGAAGGCGACCAAGGAGGGGCTGGCGAACGGCACGATCGACGTCGTCATCGGCACGCACGCGCTGCTGGCGAAGAATATCGACTTCAAGCGGCTGGGCTTGGTCGTCGTCGACGAAGAACAGCGGTTCGGCGTCACGCACAAGGAGCGGCTGAAGGCGCTTCGGGCCGACGTCCACATGCTGACACTGACCGCGACGCCGATCCCGCGCACGCTGCAGATGGCGATGTCGGGCATCCGCGAGCTGTCGGTGATCCAGACCCCGCCGGTCGATCGCCTCGCGGTGCGGACCTACATCATGCCGTTCGACCCCGTCGTCCTGCGCGAGGCGCTGCTGCGCGAACATTATCGCGGCGGGCAGAGCTTCGTCGTCACCCCGCGCGTTGCCGACCTGCCCGAGATCGAGGAGTTCCTGCGTGAACAGGTGCCCGAGATCCGCTTCGTCGTCGCGCACGGCCAGATGTCGCCGACCGAGGTCGAGGAGCGCATGTCCGCCTTCTACGACAAGAAGTTCGAGGTGCTCGTCTCGACGACGATCATCGAGAGCGGGATCGACATCGCGTCCGCCAACACGATGATCGTCCACCGCGCCGACCGCTTCGGCCTCGCCCAGCTCTACCAGCTGCGCGGACGCGTCGGCCGCTCGAAGACGCGTGCCTATGCCTATCTGGTCACCCCGCCCGAGCGGCAGATGACGGTGACCGCCGAGAAGCGGCTGAAAGTGCTGTCCGATCTCGATTCGCTCGGCGCCGGGTTCCAGCTGGCGAGCCACGATCTCGACATCCGCGGCGCCGGCAACATGCTTGGCGACGAGCAGACCGGGCATATCAAGGAGGTCGGGTTCGAACTCTACCAGGCGATGCTCGAGGAGGCGATCATGGACGCCAAGTCGGGCGGTCTCGCGTCTGCGCGCCCGAAGGACTTCTCGCCGCAGATCACGGTCGACGCGCCGATCCTCATCCCCGAGGAATATGTCCCCGATCTCGACCTCCGGATGGGGCTGTATCGCCGCCTGAACGAGCTCGACGAGGGCCAGGAGATCGAGGCGTTCGCCGCCGAGATGATCGATCGCTTCGGCCCGCTGCCCGACGCGACCGAGAATCTGATCAAGGTCATCGAGATCAAGCTGAACGCAAAGCGCGCCTGCGTGTCGAAGATCGACGTCGGCCCGCGCGGCGTGCTGGTGTCGTTCCACAACGACACGCCGCCGAACATCGACAAGCTGCTCGCTTATGTCGAACGGCTCAACGGCGTCGCGCGGTTGCGCCCCGACAGCAAGCTCGTGCTCCAGCGCGCCTGGGGCGATCCCAAGGCGCGGCTCCACGGCGCGCTGCAATTGTCGAAGGGGCTGGCAAAGGCGGCGGGCTGAGCGCCGCCGCGCTCAGCTGCTGTGATCGGTGATGATCTTCCACGCGCCGTCGCGCCGTTCGAAGACGAGCGTCGTCATCCCCGTCTCGCTGCTCGTCGCGCCCGTCAGCGTCCACCGCGCGATCAGCACCGCATGCGTCGGATCGATCCCGCGCATCTCGAGAAAAGTAAAGCCCAGCCGCCCACGACTGTTGCCACCCGCACTGAAGCTCGGCGCGTACCGCGCGGATATCACGGACTTTCCGCGCAACACTCCCTTCGGCGTGACGAACAGCGCGTCGTCGGCATAGATCGCCACGAACCGCGCGAGGTCGCCGGCGTTCCACCCCGCCGCGCTCGCCTCCATCGCGTGCCGGATCGCCACCGATGCGGGGGCCTGCGCCGCCGCCTGCGCGCGGCTGCTCGTCGGTGTCGCGCCCGCGGTGATGAGCGCGAGGGCAGCCAGCGGCATCAGGATCGCGCGCATCATGTCCGCGCCATCAGTTCGAGCAACGCCGCCTCGCCGACCGGTTCGGACAACAGGAACCCCTGGTACAGCCGCGTCCCGCACGCGGCGAGCAGCTCGAGCTGGTCGGGCGTCTCGACCCCTTCCGCGATCACCGACAGTCCCAGCGAGCGCGCCATCGTGATCGCGCCGGCGACGACCACCCGGTCCCGCTGGCTGCCGCCGATGTCGCGGACCAGCGCCTTGTCGATCTTCACGTAATCGAGCGGCAGGTCCTTCAGATAGGCAAGGCTCGAATAGCCCGTTCCGAAATCGTCGATCGCCACCCGACACCCCGCGCCGCGCAGTTCGGCGAGCAGGACCGATGCGATCGCGAGATCCTCGATCAGCCCCGTCTCGGTGATCTCGACGGTCAGACGCCCGCGCGGAAAGCCGCTGGCGTCGACCCGCGCGAGGAACAGCGCCGCGAACCCCGGCCGCGTGATATCCGCCGCGGTCAGGTTGAGCGACACGCGCAGCGCCGACAACGCCTCCGGCCACGCGACCGCCCGCGCGAGGACGAGGCGCTGGATATGATCCGACAGCGCGATCCCCAGGTCGGCGCGATCCGCCGCGGCGAACAGCGCGTCCGCCCCGAGCGGTCCGAGCTTGCGGTGGTCCCAGCGTGCGAGCGCCTCGACCCCGACGATCCTGCCGCTCGCGATCTCGACCTGCGGCTGGAAGCGGATGTCGATCTCGTTGAGTTCGATCGCGTGATGCAGGTCGATCGCGAGCGTATCGAGCGGAACGCCGTTCGGCGCCGACGCGACCTGCAGCACCGCGCCGTCGCTCGCCTTCGCATCCGCCAGTGCATCGCTCGCGCGGCGCAACAGCGACGCGGCTCCGTCTTCCGGATCGCGCATCGGCTCGGCGCGCCCCGTCGCTGCCGGATGGCTCGCGACGCCGAACCGGCAGCCCAGCACCGCGAGCGCCGATGCCACCGCGAACGGCCGCGCCAGCGCCGCGTCGAGCGCCGCGATCAACCCGGCAAGATCCGCATCCATCGCCTCGACCGCGACGACGAACTCGCCGCCGCCGGTCCGCGCGACGCAGGCGGGGGCTTCGATCGTGCCCCGCGCAACCGCCTCGGCGCGCGCGACGGCCTCCTCGATCAGCGCGTCGACGGCCGACCGCCCATGGGCGGCATTGACGATGTCGAGCCGTGACAGCGACACGAGCACGATCGAGACGGGGCGCGCGGCCGAGATCCGGTGCGCGATCCAACCGCGGGCCGCGTCCGCGCCGCGATCCATACGCTCGGCGGGTATCCCCAGCCGGCGATCGGCGGGCTTTCTGACCGCCCGCGCGGCATGGCGTTCGGCGAACCGCACGCTCTGCACGATCACTTCGTCCTCCGCCGGCATCGTCAGGAAATGCGTCGCGCCCGCATCGTAAATCGCGGCGATCGACGCCACGTCCGTCTCCGCCAGCAGGACCAGCAACGCGCCGCCCTTCTCCGCGACCCCCGGTGCAAGCGCCCGCGTCGCCGCGAGCGCATCCGCGATCGCATCGCGCGCGTCGAAAATCGCGACCCGCGCCCGGCTCGAGGCATAGCCAGAGACGATCGCACCGATCCCGGCGGCGGCAGTCGTCACGTTCCAGCCCCCGGCCGTCGCTATCTTGGCGATCTCGTCGCCGTGACGGAACGCGCAGGCGAACAGCATCGTTCTGTTCACTATGTCAGTATTTTCAAGTGCGGCAGGTCTCATCCCCGAGAGCCTAGCCCTCGCATCGCCTGCCGCCAATCCTGGAACGCACTTGTCGCCCGCGACGGCAGCACCTAGCTCTATGTCGATGGCGACCGACACCAATCTCGAAAATCCGTCGGCGCTCGGTCGTCCGCTGATCGACCGCCATCAGCGGACCATCCGCTATCTCCGGATCTCGGTCACGGACCGCTGCGACCTGCGCTGTCGCTACTGCATGTCGGAAAAGATGACCTTCCTCCCGCGCAGCAAGTTGCTGAGCCTCGAGGAGATCGCGATTATCGCCGAGCGCTTCATTGCGCGCGGCGTGACGAAGATCCGGCTCTCGGGCGGCGAGCCGCTCGTCCGGCGCGACGTCGGCGAACTCGTCACCCGGCTTGGCGGCAATATCGGTCGCGGGCTCGAAGAGCTCACGATGACCACCAACGGGACGCGGCTCGCCGAACACGCCGAGGCGATCGTCGATGCCGGCATCCGCCGCGTCAACGTCAGCATGGACAGCCGCGACCCCGACCGGTTCCGCTACATCACGCGTCATGGCGACGTCGATCAGGTGATCGGCGGCATCATGGCGGCACGCGATGCGGGTCTCGCGATCAAGATCAACATGGTCGCGCTCAAGGGGTTCAACGAGGACGAGATCGCCCCGATGCTCGCCTGGTGCCGCGACGAAGGGTTCGACCTGTCCCTGATCGAGACAATGCCGCTCGGTGCCATCGATGAGGATCGTACCGATCGCTTCCTTCCGCTGACGACGGTGTTCGAGCAGCTCGGTACGCAGTTCACGCTCGCACGCGACGCGCACAAGACGGGCGGCCCTGCCCGCTATTGGAACGTCGACGGTTCGCAGACGCGGCTCGGGCTCATCTCGCCATTGACCGCGAATTTCTGCGACGGTTGCAACCGCGTCCGGCTGACGACCGAGGGCAAGCTCTACATGTGCCTCGGCCATGACGATCAGGTCGATCTGAAGGCAGCGCTCCGCGACGGCGGGATCGCGGGTCTCGATACCGCGATCGACGCCGGGCTCTATGCAAAGCCCAAGCGCCACGACTTCCGTATCGGCCAGGGCGAGGGGCCCGCGGTCGCGCGTCACATGAGCGTGACGGGCGGATGACGCATTACGCGCGCCGGGCGCTGGTCGTATCCTCGACGCCCCAGGCGCGCGAAGCCGCGGCGCAGCTGACCGATCTCGGCGACTGGGTCGGCGAGGACGAGGCCGACGTCGTCATCGCGCTCGGCGGCGACGGGTTCATGCTCCAGACGCTCCACGCGATGCTCGAGCGTCGCAAGCCGGCGGTGCCCGTATTCGGGATGAACCTCGGCACCGTCGGGTTCCTGATGAACGAATGGCGCCACCACGGCCTCGACGACCGCTTGTCGCGCGCCAAGCCGTTCAAGGTTACGCCGCTCAGCATGACCGCGGTCGGGATCGACGGGCGCACGCACACGCTGCCCGCGATCAACGAAGTGTCGCTGCTTCGCGAGACGCGCCAGACCGCCAAGCTCGAGGTGACCGTCAACGACCGCGTCGTGCTCCCGGAGCTCGCCTGCGACGGGATCCTCGTCGCCACCCCCGCAGGCTCCACCGCGTACAATTTCTCCGCGCAGGGGCCGATCCTCCCGTTGGGGTCGGGGATGGTCGCGCTGACGCCGATCAGCCCGTTCCGCCCACGTCGCTGGCGCGGTGCGATTCTGCCCGACAAGGCGCGGATCCGCATCCGCGTGCTCAACCCCGGCAAGCGCCCCGTCTCGGCCGTCGCCGACCAGCGCGAGATCCGCGACGTCGCGCAGGTCGACATCTGCATGGACCGCGCGCGCGAGCTCACCCTGCTGTTCGATCCCGAGCACGCGCTCGACGACCGCATCACGATGGAGCAGTTCGCAGCCTAGCCTTTTTCTGGTTTTTCGCGACAAACCGGGTTGCATCGTCCGACTGGCCGTTTATAGAGCCGCCTCCGGCAACGTTCCCTGATAGCTCAGCGGTAGAGCTCTCGACTGTTAATCGAGTGGCCGTAGGTTCGAATCCTACTCAGGGAGCCATTTTTCGCCGACACACCCCCGATCAATAACTGCCCGTGCGTCATTGCGAAGACGCTCGGCCATCCGCTCGATGGGCCTTCCCACTCCAGCGATATCGGCTCGGCCCCTGCGGTTCGGGCAGGAAACCGACCCCGTCGGGAACCCGGCTTATCGTATTGGGTTATTGATCGCGGTTACTTTTTGCATCCAGGGTCGTTCAACGACCGCGGCCTCTACGGCTGCCCTTATCGGGAGACTATATATGATGAAGACTTTGATCCTCGGCGTGAGCGCGCTGTCCATGACCGCCCTGCCCGTCGCGGCAAACGCTGCGACCGCAGCTCCTGCAGGCGCAAATGCCGCTCGTGCGTTGTCCGTTTCCCCCGCGGTCCGTGCGGGTACGTCGACGTCCAAGTCGAGCAAGCTTGCCGGGCTGCAGGGTGCCAGCATCGCACCGATCGTGATCGGTGTCGGCATTCTCGCGGGCGTCACGTATCTCATCATCGACAATGAGAACGACAACGACCGTTCCGACAGCAACTAAGATGGTGGGCCGAGCTTAGTCTCGGCCCATTTTTCTTGTGCGCACTGCACGGGCATCGTGATCGGTGGTGCGGCCCAGGCGGTATCACCTTGTGATACTCTACCCCGCTGTCGATCATGGTCCCGTCAGAACGATGACCATTCCTCGCCCGCGTCTGCCATCTCCCGTTGGAACGTAGTTGCAACACTGCCCTGCCCGTTCACCGAACGCGGCCTTGGAGTGACGGTCGAGACTGCGCGATCCCCTACCACCGCGCTGCGTCGTGATGGCTCACCGATTCTGAACCTGGCTGCCTGATCCGATAGTCCGGCGACCTCCGTGGTGAGGTTGCGCGCGGCGGCGGACGTCTCCTCGACCATCGCTGCATTCTGTTGCGTCGCGCGGTCCATCGCCCCCACCGCTGCGCTCACCTCGGTGATCGCCGAGGACTGCGCCTGGTTGTCGGTCGCGATGTTCGCGAGCAGCGCATGGACTTCGCCGACATCGCTCGCGATCGCCGACAGCGCGCCGTCGACGCGCTTCACATGTTCGACCGCTGTCCCGATATCCGTCTGCGTTGCGGTCAGCTGCTGGCGCGCACGCCCCGCTTCCTCCTCCGCGCGCATCGCGAGCGCGGACACCAGGTCCGCGACGACCGCGAACCCGCGTCCCGCCTCACCCGCTCGCCCCGCCTCGACCGCCGCGTTCATCGCAAGGACGCGCGTCTGGAACGCGATCTTGTCGAGCCCTTCGATCACGCTGTCGATACCCTTGGCGCTGTCGCTGACGCGGGTCATCGCCTGGACCGCCTCGTCGGCGATGCCACGTCCCCCGGCGACCGTCGTGATCGCACCGTCGGCGCGCTCGACGGTCCGCTCGGCAGCCACCGCGGTCGCCTTGAGCCGCTCGTCCATCTGCGCGATCGCGGCCGAGGTCTGCTCGAGGCTCGCCGCATTGCCCTCGGTGCGCCGCGCGAGGTCCTCGCTTGCGTGCGCGATCTCGTCGGAGCCGGTGCGGATCATCGTCGCGCTGTCGGCGACCGACCCGATCAGCGACCGAAGCCCGACCAGCGCGCTGTTGAAATTGTCCTTGAGCCCGGTGAAGGGCGCGTGGAGATCCGCAACGATCTCCACGGTCAGATCGCCCTGCGCGAGCGCGGTCAGCCCGGTCCCGAGACTGTCGACGATCAATTGCGCCTGCGCCTGCTTCGCTGCCTCGGCGGCCTGCAGCTGGTCGCGGAACGCGAGCATCGCCTTTGCCATGTCGCCCAGCTCGTCGCCGCGCCCGGCGCCTGCGACCTCCGCCTTGAGATTGCCGCCTGCCAGCGCGCGCATCGTGGTCGCCAGCGTCACCATCGGGTCGACGACGCGGCGGATGGCGAGCACGACCACCAGCAGCGTCCCGGCGACGCCCGCGAGCAGCGTGATGACGAGCACGATCATCGCGATCCTGCCCATCCGTTCGGCCGCCACCACCGCGCGCGCTTCGTTCGCCTCGATCGCGTCGGTCGCCGCGGCCATCGACACCTCAAGCTTGCGGAATTCACCGAAGAACGCGGGCAGCATCCGCCTGGCCCGCGCCGGATTCTCGTCGATCTTCGCCATGATGGCCGTCGCGGAGGCGACATAGCCCGCCATCGGCGCGCCGAGTTTCGCGGTCAACGCAGAGACGTCAGCCGCCCCCTTATAGTGCGTATCCGCACCGATCGCGCGCTGCAGTTCGGCGCGGTGGGTCACGAAGTCCTTTATGACGTCGTCGTGTCGGAGCGGGCTGTCCGGTTCCGCCGCCTGGAACGCGGCCAGCACGTCACTGCGGATCGCGTCGTGCATCATGTCCGCCTGTCCGTGGTTCACGAGCAGCGCGGCGGACTCGGTCTGCCGCTTGAGCGCGGCGGGCTGCATCCAGGCCGCGCCGATCCCCGTCCCGCCGCACAGCAGGATCAGCCCGACCAATATCCCCCCGGCGATGCGGATCGAGCGTCCCAGCGACATCGTACCCGCGTCGCTCTTGTACTTGCTCAACATTGTTTGGCGCCCATCCACAAAGGAGAAATTCACCATCCTATAATAGCCAGTATTGGCGCGTCTGGAGGATGATCGGTGGATATTGTCACGAGACGCCGCCTATGCGGTGCAGCCCTGCCCCTGGCATTGCTGTGGCCGACATCGATATTCGCGCAAGCCATGTCGGACGATGCCGCCCCTGCCCCCCATCCGGTCTCGATGGAGGTCCGCTATGTCGCCGACGCGATCGGCGTCCTCGCGGGTGGCAGCGATCGCGGCGCGCGCGCACTCGGGAATCTCGACGTGACGACCGACGGCGATCTCGATCGCCTGATCGGGTGGCGCGACGCGACGGCGCACGTCCATCTGCTGAGCAACCATGGCGGCGCGATCAACACGCTTGCAGGCACGATCCAGGGCGTCGACAACATCGAAGTCGCGGACGGACGGACCAAGCTGTACGAAGCCTGGGTCGAACAAAGGCTCTGGCAGGATCGCGTCTCGCTGCTGGTCGGACTGTCCGATCTCAACGTCGATTTCTACCAGGACGATTCCGCCGGGATGCTGATCGCGCCTGCGTTCGGGATCGGGTCGGAACTGGCCGCGACCGGACCCAACGGCCCCTCGATCTTTCCGTCGACCGCGCTGACGTTCCGCGCGGACGTCAGGATCGGTGGCACAGGCTATGTGCGCGCCGCGATCGTCAATGCGCGCGCGGGCGTGCTGGGCGACGCTGCCGGGATGGACCTCGGCATGCATGACGGCGCGTTGCTGATTGCGGAGGCGGGTATGACCGCGAACGGCAAGCTGGCGATCGGCGCATGGCGATACACCAGGCGGCAGGACGATCTGTTCGCGCGCGACGTTACCGGCGCGCCGGCACACCGCATCGCGACGGGCGCCTATGTCCTGCTCGACCAGCGCGTGTCTGGCGATGATGACCGGGGCGTTGACGTCTTCCTGCGCGCAGGCTTGTCCGAGGGCAGGACCACGCCGTTCGTCGGTGGGTTCCAGACCGGTGTGCTGGTCCGCGGCGCCATATCGGGCCGGCCCCGGTCGGAACTTTCGACGGGCGTCTTCCAGGGCGCGCTGTCGTCCGCCTTCCGGCGCACTTTAGCGATCTCCGGCCAGCACCCCGATGCGACCGAGACGGGGTTCGAGCTCACCTATCGCGATACCGTCGCGTCGTTCCTGACCATCCAGCCCGATCTGCAATATGTCCGCCGCGCGCATCTCGAGCGCGGGCACCGCGACGTGCTGATCGGCGGGGTCCGGATCAGCATGACGTTCGACCGGTCCTGAACCGATCGGGCCGGGGCAACATTGGTGCTGCCCGAGGCTCGTCGATCGAAGCGTCTCAGCCCTCGACCTGCCCCAGCCCCCTGACCGCGGCGCGGTACAACGCGGCGCGTGCCTGGCTCAGGGCTGCCTCCTGATCGCCGCCCTGCCCCACGACGATCCCCGCGGACGCCGTCACCACGCCGATCCACTCGCCACTGCCGCGCAGCTTGAGCCGGCGTGTTTCGAACGACGCGAGAACTTCCTCGGCGAGCCCGCGCGCGGCGGCCAGCGCGACGTCGGTCACCACCAGGACGAACTCGTTGCCCGTCCAGCGGATCACCTCTTCCCCGTGGAACGCCTGACGCAGGTTGGCGACGAAGGCACTCAGGACATTGTCGCCGACCGCGTGGCCGAAGCGTTCGTTGATCCCGGCAAGATCCGCGACGCTGAAGATCAGCATGACATAGCTGCGATGCTGATCCGCCAGATGCGCGAACATCGGCCGCGCGCCCTCCGGCGTGAGCGCCTGCGTTGCGGTATCGCGCATCGGGTCCGCGCGCCGTTCGCCCAGCGACCCCAGATCCGCCTGCAGCCGCGCGACGTCCCTGCGCAGATCCGCGAGCTCGCGCTCGGCATCGGACAACCGCGTCACCAGCGCGGTCGACTCGGGCCACCCTTGCGCGTCGATCGACATCGCGGTGACATCGTTGCTCAGCGACTGCGTCAGCGCCTGTGCATCCGACGTCAACGCGTCGAGCTGGTCGGCATGGCGGGTGACCGCGGTCTCGCGCTCCGCCGTCCTGTCGGGCCTTGCGGGTAGATAGCGGTCGCTCAGCGTCTCCAGCGACCGCGCCGTCAGCCGCAGGCCACCATCCGTTTCCGATGCCACGGCACGCGCGAGGTCCGAGTTCGGATCGCCGACGACGGCAAGCGCGAAGGCGTAATTGGCGGCCATGGGCTCGAGACGGTGCACCTCGAGGAATGCCAGCGCATCGCGCGCGGCAACGAACGCATTCGGCATGCTCGTAAAGGACCCTTCGCTAACCCTGCGCTGCCTAACGCGGCGTCACGGTCGTCCGTTTCACGCCGGTGGCACGAATTAGCAAATGTTCTGTTGTCGCAAGCGACCCCGCATCGCCCCGCAGGCCAGGCGGGCATCGCCGGTTTCACCGCCGACACTGGGCTGCCCGGCAGGCGAACGCGTCCGTTTCGGCCGAACCGAGCCTGCGATGTGACGAACTGCTCTGTCATGTTTCGCAACCGATGCTAGCGTATGTCCGTGCCGAAACGTCGCTGACGTGCCGGCCTCGGTGCCCCGCCCGGATGCGAGAGTGTCACACGGACGGGCGGGGCACCTCGTTCATTTGAAATTCACTTATGTTTGTCATATCGACGGCTAGAGGCATCGCTTTCAGTATCGCGTAACCTTCAGCGCCCCGCCAGCTTCAGTCACACGGACCGGCGGGGCGCGCAGCCTCCCGGCGCAAACGACCGATTCGCGACGATAGGTCCGCCCCGATCGATACCCCGCCTCCGCGCCCTGGCGCTCGACGGCTTCCCCGGTCTGTCTCCAGCGATATCTTCTTGATAATTCTGCGCCCGGATCACCCGATCGGACGTTGACCCTGCAGGTATGCCGGGTCGTCGATCCTTTGGCTCGTCACCAAGGCGGCCCGGCATACTGAAGTTTCAAAACCCTTGAACTGCCAGACCATTAGGTCCATATTCGATCTGTCCGACGCACTCCCCCAAGACGGTGACGTCGGCACTGGACTGCGGCCCGCACGAGTTTCCCCCCTTTCTCGAGCGGGCCGTTTCGGTTCCGTATACCGGCCCGCACAAATGCGCGTCGCCGATGAGACAATCCACACTTTGTCAGCGCCGGACGTCGAGCCAGCCGGCCAGATATGCATCGATATCCGCTTGGCGAAACAGCCGCGCGGTGGCCGGAAAGCGAACCCTTGGGCGCGGCAAGCGCTACGAGCTTCGCCGCGCCGATCCCCTCACCCGCCTGGTACGCCGCGCCGTTATTCCCACTCGATCGTGCCGGGGGGCTTCGACGTGTAGTCGTAGGTCACCCGGTTGATGCCCTTGACCTCGTTGATGATCCGCGTCGCCACGCGCGGCAGGAAGTCGCCGGGGAACTGGAACGCCTGCGCGGTCATGCCGTCGGTCGACGTCACCGCACGCAATGCCAGCACATTGTCATAGGTCCGACCGTCGCCCATCACGCCGACGCTGCGCACCGGCAGCAGCACCGCGAACGCCTGCCAGATCGTGTCGTAGAGCCCCGCGGCGCGGATCTCCTCGAGGTAGATCGCGTCGGCCTTGCGCAGGATGTCGCAGCGCTTCTTCGTGACTTCGCCAGGGATGCGGATCGCGAGGCCGGGTCCGGGGAACGGGTGACGGCCGACGAAGATCTCGGGCAGCCCCAGCTCGCGACCCAGCGCGCGGACCTCGTCCTTGAACAGTTCGCGCAAGGGCTCGACGAGCTTCATGTTCATGCGCTCGGGCAGACCGCCGACATTGTGGTGGCTCTTGATCGTCACCGACGGCCCGCCGGTGAAGCTGACGCTCTCGATCACGTCGGGATAGAGCGTACCCTGCGCGAGGAACTCCGCACCGCCCAGTTTCTTCGCCTCGGCATCGAACACGTCGATGAACGTCTTGCCGATGAACTTGCGCTTCAGCTCGGGGTCGGTGATCCCGGCGAGCCCGCTCAGGAACAGCTCCTCGACGTTCACATGGATCAGCGGAATGTTGTACGCGCCGCGAAACAGGCTGACGACCTGCTCGCTCTCGCCCGCGCGCATCAGGCCGTGGTCGACATAGACGCAGGTGAGCTGCTCGCCGATCGCCTCGTGGATCAGCACCGCCGCGACCGCCGAGTCGACGCCGCCCGACAGCCCGCAGATCACCCTGCCCTTACCCACTTGCGCGCGGATCTCGGCGATCTTGGTCTCGCGGAACTCGGCCATCGTCCAGTCGCCGCTGAGCCCACAGACGTGCCGCGCGAAGTTCGCGATCAGCTTGCCGCCATCGGGCGTGTGGACGACCTCGGGGTGGAACTGCACGCCGTAGAAGCGCCGCGTCTCGTCCGCGACGATCGCATAGGGCGCGCCGGTCGACACCGCGACGGGGGTAAAGCCCGGCGGGATCGCGTCGACCTTGTCGCCGTGGCTCATCCAGACCTGATGCCGCTCGCCCTCGGCCCACAGACCGTCGAACAGCGCGCATGGCGACTTGACCTCGATGAAGGCGCTGCCGAACTCGCCGCCGTCACCCGAGACGATCACGTTGCCGCCGAGCTGTGCGGACATGACCTGCTGGCCGTAGCAGATGCCGAGGATCGGGATCCCCGCCTCGAAGAAATGCTGCGGCACCCGGGGGCTGTTCTCGGTCGTGACCGAGGCGGGGCCACCCGACAGGATGATCCCCTTTGGCTGCATCCGTTCGAACGCGGCCGCGGCGGACTGGAAGGGGGCGATCTCGCTATAGACGCCGGCTTCGCGCACGCGGCGGGCGATCAGCTGGGTTACCTGGCTGCCGAAATCGACGATGAGAATGCTGTCTGGATGCTCCATGTCGGGCGCATAGCCGGATGGGACCCGTAACGAAAGAGGCCGCGCCTCCCGGATGGGAAACGCGGCCTGCAATTCGACTAACAAGAGGCAGCGATTATGCCGCTTCGTTGTAATCCTCGTCCGACATCACCGGACCCGAATCCTGACCCTTCGCCGAGACGTCGCGGTCGACGAACTCGATGACGGCCATCGGCGAGGCGTCCGACATGCGGATACCGGCCTTGATGACACGGGTGTAACCGCCGTTGCGATCCGCATAACGGGTCGCCAGAACGTCGAACAGCTTGATCAGCTGCGCATCGTCGAGCAGCTTGGCATGCGCGAGACGACGGTTGGACAGGCCACCCTTCTTCGCGAGCGTGATCAGCTTCTCGATATAGGGACGCAGTTCCTTCGCCTTGGCGACGGTGGTGGTGATCTGCTCGTGCTTGATGAGCGCGGCGCTCATGTTGCGGAACAGGGCAAGACGGTGGGCCGAGGTCCGCTGAAGCTTACGGCCGCCTACGCGATGGCGCATGTTTAATACCTTTTCGTTCGTTCAGGGGCCGTATGAGGTACCCGGGAGCTGGTGGGGACGGCGGCCCACCCGATTATCCGTCATCCCAGCAAAGGCCGGGATCCAGGGTAGAATACGGTGCCGTCCGTTATCCTGAATTGCGTCAGGATAACGGACGGCTTCGCACTCAGCCCATGATTTCCTGCTCGAGCTTCTTGGCCATCTCTTCGATGTTCTCAGGCGGCCAGCCCGGGATTTCCATGCCCAGGCGAAGACCCATCGACGACAGCACTTCCTTGATCTCGTTCAAGGACTTGCGGCCGAAGTTAGGCGTGCGCAGCATCTCGGCTTCGGTCTTGCCGACCAGATCGCCGATATAGATGATGTTGTCGTTCTTGAGGCAGTTCGCCGAACGCACCGACAGCTCGAGCTCGTCCACCTTCTTGAGAAGGTACCGGTTGATCTGCTGCGTGTCGCCTGCGGGCTCCGCACCACCGGCAGCGGGTGCTGCCTGGCCGATCGGGGCCGACGAACGGGTGACCGACGAATCGTCGAAGTGGACGAACAGCGCGAGCTGGTCCTGGAGGATGCGACCGGCATAGCCGACTGCGTCTTCCGGGGTGATCGTGCCGTCGGTTTCGATCGTCAGCGTCAGCTTGTCGTAATCCAGGTCCTGACCGACGCGGGTCGGGTCGACCTTGTACGACACCTGACGTACCGGCGAGTAGAGCGCATCGACCGGGATCAGACCGATCGGCGCGTCGGCCGGGCGGTTTGCGGTCGCGGGCACGTAACCCTTACCGATGTCGGCGGTCAGCTCCATGTTGAGCGTCGCACCCTCATCGAGGTGGCAGATCACGAGATCCTTGTTCATGATCTCGATGTCGCCCGAGACGGCGATGTCGCCGGCCTTGACTTCACCCGGACCCGTTGCGGAGAGCTGGAGGCGCTTGGGCCCCTCGCCCTGCATGCGGATCGCGATCTGCTTCACGTTGAGGACGATGTCGGTCACGTCCTCGCGGACGCCTGCCAGAGACGAGAACTCATGCAGCACGTTCTCGATCTTGATCGAGGTGACGGCCGCGCCCTGCAGCGACGAGAGCAACACGCGACGCAGCGCGTTGCCGAGCGTCAGGCCGAAGCCACGCTCGAGCGGCTCGGCGATGAAGGTCGCCTTGCGCTTGGTGTCGCCACCGGCCTTTTTCTCCAGGCCGCTGGGCTTCTTGAGTTCCTGCCAGTTCTTTGCGTTGACAGACACTTGCTTCCCCTAATTTGGGGGCCGGCGGAAAGGACTCCCGCCGGCCATGAATATGCACCCGTGCCGCGCGATCAACCGCGCACGGGCAACGTCGGAGAAATCAGACGCGACGACGCTTCGAAGGACGAACGCCGTTGTGCGGGATCGAGGTCACGTCGCGGATCGACGTGATCTGGAAACCGACCGCCTGCAGCGCGCGCAGGGCCGACTCGCGGCCCGAACCGGGGCCCTTCACTTCGACTTCGATCGTCCGGACGCCGTGCTCGGCGGCCTTCTTGCCGGCGTCTTCCGCTGCGACCTGCGCCGCGTACGGGGTCGACTTGCGCGAGCCCTTGAAGCCCATTGCGCCCGCCGACGACCACGAGATCGCGTTGCCCTGGGCATCGGTGATCGTGATCATGGTGTTGTTGAAGCTGGCATTCACGTGAGCGACGCCAGAGGTGATGTTCTTGCGCTCGCGCCGCTTAATGCGCTGAGGTTCGCGTGCCATGGTGTATTTCCTGACCTGTATCTTCATGACGCCGGGCGGTCCCTTCGGACCGGCGCCGGCGGAGTAATCCGATTAAGGGATTACTTCTTCTTACCGGCGATCGGCTTGGCCTTGCCCTTGCGGGTGCGCGCATTGGTATGCGTGCGCTGGCCGCGGACCGGCAGGCCCTTGCGGTGACGCAGGCCACGATAGCAGGCGAGATCCATCAGGCGCTTGATGTTCATCGACGTCTGGCGACGCAGATCGCCCTCGACGGTGTGATCGGCGTCGATCGTCTCGCGGATGTGCAGGACTTCCTGATCGGTCAGGTCCTGGACTCGCGCCGTGTCGGCGATGCCGAGCTTGGCGACGATTTCCTTGGCCTTGGTCGAACCGATGCCGTGAATATAGGTCAGCGCGATTACCACGCGCTTGTTGGTCGGGATATTAACACCCGCGATACGTGCCATGAACTTGGTTCTCCTGCTCCACGGGCCCCGGCATGGCTGCACGGCGCCCATCTCCTAGCGATGATCCGAAACGCACGACGACGGCGTACGCAAAAGAGCGCCGCCGGGAACCGTCGTATCGGGAAAGCCGAATTAGGCGCGGGCAAACGAACTGTCAAGCCGTGGGTTCCGCGCGGTACCGCAGCACCGCGACGGTTCAGGCTGCGGGATCGACCACCAGCCGCATCGTCTGCCAGCGCCGGATCGCCACCACGAACCAGATCAGCTCGACCGCGCCGAACGGCCACGCGCCCTGCAGGAAACCATAGACCGACCCGAGCAGGCACCCGACCGCAAAACCGAACGTCCACCAGTGCGACCCCGCCTCCTTGGCATAGCAAAGCAGCGTGAACGAAACGGCAGCGAGGCCGAAGAGCGAGAGCGCGTCCATAGCCGCCCTTAATCCCGCCTACCCCGACAACGCCACCCCCTGCGGTAGCGAAACGGCGCACACCGGGCTTGGCGTACGACTTAAAAGGGCAGGACGATCCGCGCTACGAGGCCCGGCGCGTTGTCCCCGAGTTCCAACCGGCCGTCGTGCAGCCGCGCGACCGCCTCGATCAGCGAGAGCCCGAGCCCCGCGCCCGGCGTCGTCCGCGCGCTATCGAGCCGGCCGAATCGCTTGAGAGCCTGCGCGCGGTCCGACTCCGCGATACCCGGGCCGCGATCCTCGACCTGGATCACGACGCCGTCCCCCCGCTCGATTAAACGCAGCGTCACCGATCCGCCGGTCGCACCATGCCGCAGCGCGTTGTCGATCAGGTTCGCGATCGCCTGGCTGATCAACTCGCGGTGCAACGCCATCGGCATCGGCCGGTCGTCGATCGCGACCTGGAACGTCAGCCCGGCATCCTCCGCGACGGGGGCATAGAGCTCGCCGATCTCCTCGATCAGGTCGGCGGGCGACACCTCGATAAAACGGTCGCGCGACACCGATCCCGACCGGCTGATCTCGATCACCATCGTCAGCATCCGCATGACGAGATCGGTCTCGGTCAACAGCCCGCCAAGCGCGACCTCTCGCGCATCGGGGTCGGCGATCAGCACCGCCTGCTCGGTCTTGGTGCGCAACCGTGCCAGCGGCGACCGCAGATCGTGCGCGAGGCTGTCGGTGACGACGCGCAGTTCGGCCATCACGCCTTCGAGCTTGCCGAGCATCACGTTCAGCCGCGCGGCCAGCCGATCGAACGCATCACCGCCGCCCGCCACCACGCCGACGCGCCGCGACAGGTCGCCCTCGCCCGCCGCCTCGATGACGTTGGCGATCGCGTCGAGCCGTCGCCCGACATAGCGCGCGAGCACCAGCCCCCCGAAAATGCCGAGCGCGAGCGACAGCGTGATCGCAAACGCCAGCGCGCGCTCCATCGCGCGCTCTTCCGCCGCGATCAGGTCGAGATTGCGTCCCGTGAGCAACCAGTTCCGCCCGATGGGATAGAGCGCATAGCCCGTCTCCCGCGCCGCCCAGAGCGAATCATTGCCGAGCCGCGCGATGCGGAACGTCGTCGTCTTCAACGGGATCGTCACGCGGTCCGGCGCCATGCCCTGCAAACTGCGCCCGTTCGCGTCGAGCAGCGCGAGCACCTGCGATACGTCGCCCGGATTGTCCGCCTCGCGGATCGCCGCGCGAAGCTCAGGCAGCCCGCCGATCTGCCACACGGTGCGCAGCGCATCCGACTGCTCGGTCGTCTCGCGCCGGATCGCATCGATCGCATCCGCACTCGTCTGCTTCCAGACGAACCCAATCAGCGCGAGATTGGATACCAGCGACAGGATGATCGCGAGCAGCGCGATCCGTGCGGTGATCGACAGCCGCAACGCGGGTCAGCCGTCGACCGCGAGCCGATACCCTGCCCCGCGCACCGTATGCAGAATCGGCGTCGGGAATCCGTCCTCGAGCTTGCGGCGCAGACGGCCGATATGCACGTCGACGACGTTCGAGCCCGGGTCGAAATGATAATTCCAGATCTTCTCGAGCATCATCGTCCGCGTCACCACCTGTCCGGCATGACGCGCGAGAAACTCGAGCAGGTTGAATTCGCGCGCGCCCAGCGGGATCGTGTTGCCGCCGCGCGACACCACGCGCGCGAGCAAGTCGATCTCCAGGTCACCGACCGACAGCTTCGTCTTTTGCGGGTCGCTCGCCAGCCGGTCGGAACGGCGGACCAGCGCCTCGACGCGCGCGGACAATTCGGCGAACGAGAAGGGCTTGCACAGATAATCGTCCGCGCCCGCCTTCAGCCCGTCGACGCGGTGGTCGACCGCCGCCAGCGCGGACAGGATCAGGACCGGGGTGACGATCCCCGCCGCGCGGATCGCGCTGACCATCGCCAGCCCGTCGAGACCCGGCAGCATGCGATCCGCGATGATGAGGTCGAAGATGCCCTCGCTCGCGAGGAACAGCCCGTCGCGACCATCGCCGCACGACTCCACGGCATAGCCCGCCTCTGCCAATCCCTTGACGAGATAGCTCGCGGTAGAGGCATCATCTTCTACGATCAGGATCTTGCGGTTCACGGCGTCATCGCTTTCACCTGTCTCCATAACGGAAAGGCCGGCGGAAAGCACGTTTCCGCCGGCCCCCACGGTACCCCCGGGAGTGACGGGCACCGATCTCTGGAAACGCTTCCGGCCGTTGCTGGCCTTGGCGCTGCTCTAGGATCGAATGCCCGTCGCCGTGATGACCCAAAGATGACAATTTTGTCATGTTGCCGGCGCCGTTCGCGACGCCGGTCGATACGGGGTTATTTCTCGTCGAGGATCGCCGCGATCGCGGATCCGACATGCGCGATGTCCGCCATGCCGTCGACCCGGCGCACCAGGCCGCGCGATTCGTACAGCGGCAGGATCGGCGCGGTCTTCGCGCGATACTCCGTCATCCGGTTCGCGACGGTCTCGGCATTGTCGTCCGGGCGGCGCTTGAACTCGGTCGAGCCGCACACGTCGCACACGCCTGCCACGACAGGCTGCTTGTGCCGGTCGTGATAGCCCGCACCGCATTTGGCGCAGGTGTAGCGGCCGACCACGCGGTCGATCAGCGCGGTTTCGTCGACCGCGAGCTCGATCACGAAGTCGAGCGTCCGGCCGCGCTCGGCGAGCAGCGCGTCGAGCGCGTGCGCCTGCGCCTCTGTCCGGGGATAGCCATCGAAGATCACGCCCTCGGCCGTGTCCGGCTGGTCGAGCCGCTCGCCGATGATGCCGGACACGATCTCGTCGCTGACGAGACCGCCCGCGGCCATCACGGCCTTCGCCTGCAGCCCGACGGGCGATCCGGCGGCGACCGCAGCGCGGAGCATGTCGCCGGTCGACAACTGGACCATGCCGCGATCGGCGACCAACGTGGCCGCCTGCGTACCCTTGCCCGCGCCTGGCGGGCCAAGAAGGATGATATTCACGAAACGCACTCCCCTCGTTCGTGCAGGATAATAACTCGGTAACCCCGCATCTTAGCGAAGTCGACCGCCCTTCAGCTTCGCCTTCTTGATCAGGTCGCCATATTGATGCGCGAGCAGATGGCTCTGGATCTGCGTCACCGTGTCCATCGTCACGTTGACGACGATGAGCAGGCTGGTGCCGCCGAGGTAGAACGGGATCGACAGCGCGGTCACCAGATATTCGGGCAACAGGCAGATGATCGTCAGATAGGCGGCACCGATGACGGTGATGCGCGTCAGTACGTAGTCGAAATAATTCTCGGTGTTCTTGCCCGGACGGATACCGGGAATGAACCCGCCATGCCGCTTCAGATTGTCCGCGGTTTCCTCGGGGTTGAAGACGATCGCGGTGTAGAAGAACGAGAAGAAGATGATGCCGGCGCCGTACAGCAGCATGTACACGGGGCTACCGTGCTGCAGATACTGGTTGAGGGTGATGATGAAATCGCCCCACTTCGACTCGCCCGCGACGCGCTGGCCCGCGAACTGCGAGATCGTCAGCGGCATCAGCAGCAGCGACGATGCGAAGATCGGAGGAATGACGCCCGCGGTGTTGATCTTCAGCGGCAGATGGCTGCGATCGGCCTGCATCCCGCGCTGAGTCTGGCGCTTCGGATACTGGATCAGGATGCGGCGCTGCGCGCGCTCCATGAAGCAGATGAACAGCACGAGCAGGACGACCGCGACGATGATGCCGATCAGCTTGATTGGATCGAGGCTGCCCGAACGGCCGCCCTCGAGCAGGTTGACGAGGGTCGTCGGCAGATGCGCGACGATGCCCGCCATGATGATCAGCGAGACGCCGTTGCCGATGCCGCGGCTGGTGATCTGTTCACCCAGCCACATCAGGAACATCGTACCGCCGATCAGCGAGATGACGGCCGCGATCCGGAACGTCATGCCAGGCTCGATGACCGCAGCGATGCCCTGGTTCGCGCCGAGCGTCTCGAGCCCGACGGCGATGAAATAGCCCTGCACGGCGGTCAGGCCGACCGTGCCGTAGCGCGTGTACTGGTTGAGGCGCTTGCGGCCCGATTCGCCGTCTTTCTTGATCGCGGCGAGCGTCGGCGACAGCGAGGTCGCGAGCTGCACCACGATCGAGGCGGTGATGTACGGCATCACGCCTAGCGCGATCAGCGACATGCGGCTGAGCGAACCACCCGAGAAAGTGTTGAAGAAGTCGAGCACGCCGCCCTGCGTCTGCTGCGACAACAGGCCGAGCGCGGTGGGATCGACCCCCGGCAGCGGCACGTAGCTGAGCAGGCGGAAAACGATCAACGCGCCGATCGTGAACCACAACCGCTTCTTGAGGTCGGTTGCCTTTGCGAATTTCGAAAGGCTGATGCTTTGCGCCATCTGGTCGGCTGCGGATGCCATGCGTGTGATCGTCCTGGAAACAAAGAAGGCGGGATGCGTTATGACCGCCCCCCCCGCTCATATAGGCGCACGAGCGCGCTTGTCTAATGCCTAGGTGGGATATGGCGAGGTGGCGAGCCACCCGATCGGCTCAATTCCCGGGCCGTAGTACGGTCCCGCACCCCATGCCGCTCGTCCCGAGTAGCCGTCGAGCTTGTCGAGACGGCGTATCGAGGGACCGGCCTGTCTAGGTCTTGTACCTCGATACGAGGTCTCGACTACGCTCGATCTCTACTCGGCACGAACGGCACGGCATGTGAGATCAGGTGGGCTTGGAATTGCCGCGCCCCTAGGCAGCACGAACAAAAAAGGGAGGGAACGCACCCGGCGTTCCCTCCCCCTTCAAGGTCAGGCGTTGAACGACGCCTTGTGCGCCGCACGCTCCTTATACTTCACGCCCTTCTTGGCGGCAGCCTTCTCGGCTGCGGGGACGAAGTGGATCACCTCGACCTTGCCGCCGATCTTCTCGACCGCCTCGATCGCGCCCTTCGACGCGCCATCGACGGTGAACGAGAGGACCGTGGTCAGCTCGCCCTTGGCGAGGAGGCGGACGCCGTCCTTGCCGCCGCGTGCCAAGCCAGCGGCCTTCAGCGCGTTGTGGTCGAGCGTGGCGTTCGCCTCGATCTTGCCGGCATCGACCGCGAGCTGGATCGCGCCGAGGTTCACCTCTGCGAAGTCCTTGCGGAAGATGTTGTTGAAGCCGCGCTTAGGCAGACGCATGTGGAGCGGCATCTGGCCGCCTTCGAAGCCGGCGATGGACACGCCCTCGCGGCTCTTCTGGCCCTTCTGGCCGCGGCCGCCGGTCTTGCCCTTGCCCGAGCCGATGCCGCGTCCGACGCGCATCTTGGACTTACGGGCACCTTCGTTATCGCGGAGTTCGTTGAGCTTCATGGTAATGCACTCGCTTTCGCTTGTTACGCGCTGTGGAAATGGATTCTGGAATAAGAAAGGGGGCCGTTAGCCCCCTTCCCCGTATTTGTCACGTGGATCGTGAAGGCTCAGCCTTCGACCGACACCATGTGCTGCACCTTGCGGATCATGCCGCGGACCTCTGGGCTGTCTTCCAGCTCGCGGGTCTTGTGCATCTTGTTGAGGCCGAGACCGACCAGCGTTGCGCGCTGGTCCTTCTCGCGGCGGATCGGCGAACCGGTCTGCGTGATCTTGATGGTAGCCATGATCGCTTACTCCGTGATCGCAGCTGCGTCAGCCTCGGGGGTCTTCGACCCACCGTGGCCGAGCAGGTCGGCGATCTTCTTGCCGCGACGCTGTGCGACGGCCTTGGGCGAGGTCTGCTCGCCAAGGGCTTCGAACGTTGCGCGGATCATGTTGTAGGGGTTCGACGTGCCGACCGACTTGGTCACGACGTCTGCAACGCCCAGCGACTCGAAGACGGCGCGCATCGGGCCACCGGCGATGATGCCCGTACCCTGAGGAGCCGACCGCAGCGTGACCTTACCGGCACCAAAGTGACCGTTGCCGTCATGATGCAGCGTGCGACCGTCCTTGAGCGGAACGCGAACCATCTTCTTCTTGGCAGCAGCCGTCGCCTTCGAGATGGCTTCCGGCACTTCGCGTGCCTTGCCATGACCGAAGCCTGCACGGCCCTTGCCATCGCCGACGACGACGAGTGCTGCAAAGCCGAAGCGCTTGCCGCCCTTGACCGTCTTCGAGACGCGGTTGATGTGAACCAGCTTCTCGATCAGCTCTTCGCCGCCATCGTCCTGACCAGGACGACCGCCACGATTGTCACGACCACCGCGACCGCCATCGCGACCACCGCGGTTGCCACCCGGGCCACCGCTGCGGCCGCCGCCGGGGCCACCACGACCGCCACCGCCGCCGCCGCCGGGACGACCACGGCCACCGCCGGTGTTGCCCTGGTAGCCGGTGCTCTGCGGGACATTCTGAGCCGTGACGTCCTGTGCGGTCGTCTCGGGTGCGATTACCGCTGGCGTGTTGTTTTCGTCAGCCATGTCTTAGAACTCCAATCCGGCTTCGCGCGCGGCATCGGCAAGAGCCTTCACGCGACCGTGGTAGAGGAAGCCGCCGCGATCGAACACGACCTGAGTCACGCCCGCTGCCTTGGCAGCCTCGGCGACGCGCTTGCCGACCGAGGTCGCCGCGTCGATGTTGGCGCCGGACGTGTCGCGCACGTCCTTCTCCAGCGTCGAAGCCGAAGCGACCGTCGTGCCAGCGGCATCGTCGATCACCTGGGCATAGATGTGCTTGCCCGAGCGATGCACCGACAACCGCGGACGGGTGCCTGCACGTGCGCGGAGCGCGGTACGATTGCGGCGACGCCGCTTTGCGAAAAGAGAGAGACCCTTGGTCATTACTTCTTCTTCCCTTCCTTACGGAAGATGAACTCGCCGTCGTACTTGATACCCTTGCCCTTGTATGGCTCGGGCTTGCGCCACTGACGGATTTCGGCGGCCAGCTGGCCGACCTTCTGCTTGTCGGAACCCGAGATCTCGACCGTGGTGTTGTCCGGGGTCTTCACCTCGATGCCTTCCGGCACGTCGATGTTCACGTCATGGCTGTAGCCGAGCTGCAGCTTGAGGTTACGACCCTGGGCAGCGGCACGGTAGCCGACGCCGGTGATCAGCAGCTTCTTGGTGAAGCCTTCCGACACGCCCGTAATCAGGTTCTGCACCATCGTACGCTGCATGCCCCAGAACGCGCGAGCGCGCTTGGTATCGTTGGCCGGCTGCACCGAGATGCCGCCGTCTTCGATCGTGTAGCTGATCTCTTCGCGCAGCGGCATCGTGAGCGTGCCCTTGGGGCCCTTCACGGTCAGCTGCTTGTTCTCGATGGTCGGCGTAATGCCGGCCGGTACCGAAACCGGCTTCTTACCAATACGGCTCATCAGAACACCTCCGCGAGGACTTCGCCGCCGACGTTCTGCTCGCGTGCTTCGGAATCCGAGAGCACGCCGCGAGGCGTCGAGACGATGGTGATGCCGAGGCCGTTACGGACGCGCGGGAGTTCCTGCGAGCCGGAATAGACGCGACGGCCGGGCTTCGAGACGCGCGCGACATGCTTGATCGCAGGCTGGCCCTCGAAATACTTCAGCTCGATGCGAAGGCCGGCCGCGGGGCCCATCTGCTCTTCGCTATAGCCACGGATATAGCCTTCGCGCTGCAGAACGTCGAGCACGCGGACGCGCAGCTTCGACGCCGGAGTCAGGACGGAGTCCTTCTTCGCGCGCTGGCCATTACGGATACGGGTGAGCAAATCACCCAGGGGATCGGTCACTGCCATGATTAGTCCTTACCAGCTCGACTTCGTGACGCCGGGGATGAGGCCCTTGTTGGCCAGATCGCGCAGCTGAATACGGCAGAGCCGGAACTTGCGGTAATAAGCGCGCGGGCGACCGGTCAGCTCGCACCGGTTACGGATGCGGGTCGGGTTCGCGTTGCGCGGCAGGGCCGCCATCTTGAGGCGAGCGATCAGACGCTCACCATCGTCGAGCGTCTTGTCCGCTGCGATCGCCTTCAGTGCCGCGTACTTCGGGGCATACTGCTTGACCATGCGCTTGCGGCGCTCGTTCTTGTTGACTGAACTCAGTTTCGCCATCGACTTAAGTTCTTTCTTTCTTCTGCCCCCTCGCCCCTCCGGGGAGAGGGTCGGGGTGAGGGGCAGCCCAGCAGGACCGCGCCTCCAGTTTTCGGGCGGGGCAAGGGAGACTCACTCCCCCTCACCCCAGCCCTCTCCCCGAGGGAGAGGGAGTCTCTTACGCTGCCTTCTTCGCGTCGGCAGCGTCGTCTTCGATCGGGAACGGGAAACCGAACAGACGCAGAAGCTCGCGAGCCTCGTCGTCGGTCTTTGCGGTCGTCGTCACGATCACATCCATGCCGCGGACCTTGTCGACCCGGTCATAGCTGATTTCTGGGAACACGATCTGCTCCTTGATACCGCAGGCATAGTTGCCACGGCCATCGAAGCTCTTCGGGTTGAGCCCGCGGAAATCGCGGACGCGGGGAAGAGCGATCGTGATGAAACGGTCGAGAAACTCGTACATGCGCTCGCGGCGAAGCGTGACCTTCACGCCGATCGGCATGCCTTCGCGCAGCTTGAACTGTGCGATCGACTTCTTGGCCTTCGTCACGACAGGCTTCTGGCCGGCGATCAGCTCCATTTCGGAAGCAGCCTGGTCGACCTTCTTCTTGTCCTGCGTGGCCTCGCCGACGCCCATGTTCAGAACGATCTTGTCGATCCGTGGGATCTCCATGACGTTCTTGTAGCCGAACTTGTCGACCATCGCCTTGATGATCGTCTCGTCGTACATCTTCCGCATGCGCGGCGTGTAGGCGACCTCGGTGCCAGCAGCGTCTGCGCCCGTGTTCTGATCAACCATTGATCTTCTCCCCGGTCTTGACGGCCACGCGGACCTTCTTGCCGTCCTGCTCCTCGAAGCGGACGCGGGTCGGCTTGCCGTCGGCGGTCACGTGCGCGACCTTCGAAACGTGCATCGGTGCTTCCTTGCGGATCAGGCCACCCTGCGGGTCGCCCTGGGTCGGCTTGGTGTGGCGCACGGCGATGTTGACGCCCGCGACGACGACCTTGTCGGCCTTCGGCATCGACATGGTCACTTCGCCGGTCTTGCCCTTGTCCTTGCCGGACAGGATGATGACCTTGTCACCCTTCTTGATACGCTGCGACGCCATTACAGCACCTCCGGCGCGAGGCTGATGATCTTCATGTGCTTCTTGCCGCGCAGCTCGCGAACGACTGGGCCGAAGATACGGGTGCCAATCGGCTCCTCGTTCTTGTTGACCAGCACCGCGGCGTTGCCGTCGAAGCGGATGACCGTACCGTCTGCACGGCGGATATCCTTGGCGGTACGCACGATCACCGCGCGGTGAACGTCGCCCTTCTTCACACGGCCACGTGGCTGCGCTTCCTTGATGCTGACGACGATGATGTCGCCAACGCCCGCAACACGACGCTTGGAACCCCCAAGCACCTTGATGCACTGCACCCGCTTCGCGCCGCTGTTGTCAGCGACGTCGAGATTGGACTGCATCTGGATCATGGATCCGTATCCCTTCTCTGTCTCTGGGGTCGATACCGACCGAACCCCGCCTAAAAAATCACCCCGCCGCGGAAGAACCGCAACGGGGAGGAGCGGCCGCTTAGCCGTTCCCTCGGTGGAACACAAGGTTCCAATGTAAACCGTCATCCCGGCGAAAGCTGGGATCCAGAGTTGTCAGGTGTTACGCCCCTGGCTCTGGATCCTGACTTTCGTCAGGATGACGGGAACCCCGTTCAGCCCTCGGCCGAAGCCCGCTCCGGCGTCGCGTGGGTGTTGACCCGCTCGATCACCTTCCAGGTCTTCAGCTTGGAGATCGGTGCGGTCTCTTCGATCCGCACGGTCTCGCCCTGCTTGAACTCGTTGCTCTCGTCATGAGCATGATACTTCTTCGAGCGACGGATGATCTTCCCGTAGAGCGGGTGCTTCACCTTACGCTCGACGTTCACGACCACCGTCTTGTCGCCCTTGTCGGACACGACCAGACCGGTCAGCACGCGCTTCGGCATGATGTGTTCCTTACTTCGCGGCGTCAGCGCTGGTGCGCTGAGCCTGCAGGGTCTTGATGCGAGCGATGTCGCGGCGGACCTCACGAACGCGGCTCGGCTTTTCGAGCTGGTTCGTGGCGGCCTGGAAGCGCAGGTTGAACTGCTCGCGCTTCAGTTCGCCAAGCGACTCCGACAGCTGGTCGTCGCTCTTGGCCTTCATGTCGTCGATACGAGCCATGATCTTACTCGCCTCCCAGATGCGAGGTGTCGCCCAGGCGGGCAACGACCTTTACCTTGATCGGCAGCTTCATGGCCGCCCGCTCGAATGCCTCAGCGGCGATCCGGCCCTCGACACCGTCGAGCTCGAACAGAATCCGGCCTGGCTTGACGCGCGCGGCCCAGAACTCGGGCGATCCCTTGCCCTTACCCATGCGGACTTCGGCAGGCTTCGACGAGACGGGGACGTCCGGGAAGATGCGGATCCACAAACGCCCCTGGCGCTTGATGTGACGCGTGATCGCGCGGCGAGCCGCCTCGATCTGGCGTGCGGTGATCCGGTCAGGCTCCATGGCCTTCAGCCCGTAGGATCCGAAATTGAGCGAGAAGCCACTCTTGGCGTCGCCCGAAATCTTCCCCTTGAAGGCCTTCCGGAACTTGGTCTTTTTTGGTTGCAGCATGTCTGTTCCTGACCCTTAGCGACGATCGTCGCGCTGCGGACGCACGCCGGAGGTCTGAGCCTCCATCATGATCCGGTCATACGACGTCGGATCATTGCCGAGAATCTCGCCCTTGAAGACCCAGACCTTCACGCCGCAGACGCCGTAGGACGTGTGCGCCGTAGCCTCGGCATAATCGATGTTCGCGCGCAACGTGTGCAGCGGAACGCGACCTTCGCGGTAGCTCTCGGAGCGGGCGATCTCTGCGCCGCCAAGACGGCCGCCACAGTTCACGCGGATGCCCTCGGCACCGAGACGCATCGCCGACTGGACCGCACGCTTCATGGCGCGACGGAAGGCAATACGACGCTCGAGCTGATCGGCGATGCCCTGCGCGACGAGACGCGCATCGACTTCCGGCTTGCGGATCTCGACGATGTTCAGCGACACGGTCGACGACGTCATCTTGCCGATCGTCGAACGCAGCTTCTCGATGTCCGCGCCCTTCTTGCCGATGATCACGCCGGGGCGTGCAGCGAAGATGGAGATGCGGCACAGCTTGGCAGGACGCTCGATCACGACCTTCGAGATCGCGGCCTGCGGCAGCGTCTTGATGATGTACGCACGGATCTTGAGATCCTCGAGCAGCAACCGACCATAGTCGGCGCCCTCGGCGTACCAGCGGCTGTCCCAGGTGCGGTTGATCTGCAGACGCAGACCGATGGGATTGCTCTTCTGACCCATTATGCTTCTTCCTGCTCGCGCACGACGATGCGCAGACGGCTGAATGGCTTGAGGATGCGGGTCGACTTGCCGCGGCCGCGGGTAGCGAAGCGCTTCATCGTGATCGACTTGCCAACCGAGGCCTCGGCGACGACCAGCGAGTCGACGTCGAGGTTGTGGTTGTTCTCCGCATTGGCGATGGCCGAGGCCAGCACCTTGCGCGCTTCGATCGCCATGCCCTTGGTCGAGAAGGCGAGGATGTTCATCGCATCGCCGACCTTCTTGCCACGGATCAGCGCAGCCACGAGGCCGAGCTTCTGCGCGGAACCACGGATCTGCGTACCGACCGAAAGCGCCTCGTTGTCCGCGACCTTGCGCGGGCTGACTTGCTTAGACATCAGCGCTTGCCCTTCTTGTCGGCGGAGTGGCCGGGGAAGTAGCGCGTGGGCGCGAACTCGCCCAGCTTCATCCCGACCATGTCCTCGTTAACCGAGACCGGCACGAACTTGCGGCCGTTATAGACGTTGAACGTGAGGCCCACGAACGACGGCAGGATCGTCGAGCGACGCGACCAGGTCTTGATCGGCGAACGCGCGTTGGTGTCCTGGGCGGTTTCTGCCTTCTTGAGCAGATGAAGGTCCACGAAAGGACCCTTCCATACGGAACGAGCCATCGTTTAGCCCTTCTTCTTCGCGTGACGCGACCGGATGATCATCTTGTCGGTCGACTTGTTATGACGAGTGCGAGCACCCTTCGTCGGCTTGCCCCAAGGCGTGACCGGATGACGGCCACCCGAGGTGCGGCCTTCACCACCGCCGTGCGGATGGTCGACCGGGTTCTTGGCGACACCACGGGTCAGCGGACGGATACCCATCCAGCGCGAACGCCCTGCCTTGCCGAGGTTCTGGTTCTGGTTGTCGGGGTTCGAGACCGCGCCAACCGTCGCCATGCAATCGCTGCGGATGTAGCGCTGCTCGCCCGAGTTCAGGCGGACCATCACCATGCCCTTGTCGCGACCGACGACCTGCACGTACGTGCCGGCCGAACGGGCGATCTGGCCACCCTTCATCGGCTTCATCTCCACGTTGTGGACGATGGTGCCGACGGGCATCTGACCGAGTTCCATGGCATTGCCTGGCTTCACGTCGGTCTTCTTGGCCGCGATCACCTTGTCGCCGACGCCCAGACGCTGCGGCGCCAGGATGTAGGCCAGCTCTTCGTCCGGGTACTTGACCAGGGCGATGAACGCGGTGCGGTTGGGATCATACTCGATCCGCTCGACGATGCCCTCGACGTCCCACTTGCGACGCTTGAAGTCGATGTAGCGGTACTTCTGCTTGTGACCGCCGGCGATGCCGCGCGAGGTCACATGGCCCTTGTTGTTACGACCGCCGGTCTTGTGCTTGCCTTCGGTCAGCGCCTTGACGGGGCGACCCTTCCAGAGCGACGACTTGTCGACCAGGATGAGACCGCGGCGTGCCGGCGATGTCGGATTATAATGCTTGAGTGCCATGGCCTCAGATCCCCGTCGTCACGTCGATGGACTGACCGTCCTTCAACGTCACGATTGCCTTTTTCATGTCCGAGCGCGAATAGTTCGTGCCCTTCCACTTCTTGGTCTTGCCCTTCTGGACGAGCGTGTTCACGCCGACGACGTTCACGTCGAACAGCGCCTCGACGGCCGCCTTGATTTCGGGCTTCGTGGCGTCGTTGGACACCTTGAACACCACCGCGTTGTGCTCCGACAGGGTCGTCGTCTTCTCGGTGATGTGTGGCGCGAGGATAACGTCGTAATGACGGTTATCGATCGTGCCCTTCTGCTTCTTAGCCATGGAAGCGCGCCTCCAGCTTTTCGACAGCGGCGCGCGTCAGCACCAGCGTGTCATGCTTCAGGATGTCGTAAACATTGGCGCCGGCTGCCGGCATCACGTTCACTTCGTACAGGTTGCCCGCAGCGAATGCGAAGCTGGTGTCGACCATGTCGCCGTCGATGACGAGCGCACGCTTGCCGAAGCCGAGCTTGGCGAGATCGCCGAGCAGCGTCTTGGTCTTGCCACCCTCGACAGCCAGGCTGTCCATGATGACCAGCGAACCCGCCTTGGCGTGGCTGCTGAGCGCCATGCGCAGGCCGAGTGCGCGAACCTTCTTGTTCAGCGACGGGTTGAAGTCACGGACGCGGGCGCCGTGTGCCTTGCCACCACCGATGAACACAGGTGCGCGACGATCGCCGTGACGCGCCGTACCGCCGCCCTTCTGGCGACCGAACTTCTTGCCGGTGCGGGCGACGTCTGCGCGCTCACGGGTGCCGCGAGCCGTCTCGCGACGCTTCTCGAGCTGCCAGGTGACGACACGGTGCAGGATGTCGGCGCGCGGATCGAGGCCGAAGACCTCGTCGTTGAGCTCGATGTCCGCAGCGTCGGTACCGGCGAAAGATGAAACCTTGATCTTCACGCTCAGCCCTCCTGGCCGTCGGCTGCAGGTGCGTCGGTCGTTTCGGCCGGCGTGTCTGCTGCAGTGTTGCTGTTGGTGGTCTTGAGACCGGCGGGGAACGGTGCGTCGGCGTGGCGCGCGACCTTCACCGAGTCCTTGACGAAGAGCCAGCCGCCCTTGGAGCCAGGAACCGAACCCTTGACGAACAGGAGACCACGCTCGACGTCCGTCGATACGATCTCGAGGTTCTGCTGGGTACGATACTTGTCGCCCATGTGGCCGGCCATCTTCTTGTTCTTGAAGACCTTGCCCGGATCCTGGCGCTGACCGGTCGAACCGAGCGAACGGTGCGAGACCGACACGCCGTGGGTTGCCCGCAGACCGCCGAAGCCCCAACGCTTCATGCCGCCCTGGAAGCCCTTACCCTGGGTCTTGCCCTGGATATCGACGATCTGGCCTGCGACGTAGTGGTCGGCCGAGATCTCGGCGCCAACGTCGAGCAGGCCGTCTGCGTTCACACGGAACTCATGGACGACAGCCTTGGGCTCCACTTCGGCCTTGCCGAAATGGCCGCGCTGCGGCTTTGCGACATTCTTCGACTTGGCAACGCCTGCACCAAGCTGGACGGCGGTGTAGCCGTCACGATCCATTTCGCGAACGGAAACGACCTGATTGCCTTCGAGTGCCAGAACGGTGACCGGCACGTGCCGACCATCTTCCTGGAACAGGCGGGTCATCCCCATCTTCTTCGCGATCACGCCAGTACGCATGATCTTGTCCCTTCCTAGACAGAGGCCCCGTCGGACTATTCCTCGGGGGCTTGCGGACCATGTCCGGAGCAAGCTCCATGATGCATCCACCTGACCCCATTCCCGGCAAATGCCCTGAATGGAGTCGGATCAACCCGGTAAATACGAAACGCGCCCCGTCCCGGGCTGGTGCTCCTGCGAATGCGGGAGCGTGACGGGGGACGCTGCCCCGTCGGTTTGCACCGACGGCGGTATCCCAATGTCGAACGGCGCGGGACCGTTACCGGTCGACCGCGCCGCGCTCGCCCTTAGGCGAGCTTGATCTCGACGTCAACGCCAGCGGCGAGGTCCAGCTTCATCAGCGCATCGACCGTCTGCGGCGTCGGCTGGACGATATCCAGCATACGCTTGTACGTGCGCACCTCGAACTGCTCGCGCGACTTCTTGTCGATGTGCGGGCCGCGGTTCACGGTGAATTTTTCGATGCGCGTCGGAAGGGGAATCGGACCGCGGATGAGCGCGCCGGTGCGGCGTGCGGTGTCGGCGATGTCGCCAGTGGCCTGATCGAGCACACGGTGATCGAACGCCTTCAGACGAATGCGGATATTGCTGTCCATAGTCCCTACCGATGCGAAAGAGCGGGCCCGTTTCCGGGCTCTTGCTGGTTGATGTTTAAACCGAAGGCGGGCCATTACGGGAGAGTCGGGTGAAATGCAACCGGGGGGAGACGGTTTTCGACGGGTTGGCGGCGACCAAGGGAGCATTGGCCCACGCTGCCCTATCCTCCCCCTCCGACGCCTACGGCGCCACCTCCCCCTGGCGGGGGAGGATGTGATAATTAGCATGCGCTCACAAACAATCCTCCCCCGCCAGGGGGAGGTGGCACGCAAAGCGTGACGGAGGGGGAGGAAAGCGATGCGGCTCGAAGGATCCCTACCCGGCCGCGGCAACGCCAAGCGGCTGCGGAAACAGATGACCCCGCCGGAGATCGCGTTGTGGCTAGCGCTACGCGGCAACGAGGCAGGCCTGCGCTTCAGACGGCAACATGCCGCAGGGAGATACGTCCTGGACTTCTACCGCGCCCCAGCCCGACTCGCGATCGAGGTCGACGGCGAAGCCCACGACCACGGCAACCGTCCCGAACGAGACGCAACGCGCGACGCCTGGCTGGTTGCCCAAGACATCCGGGTTCTCCGCTACCCAGCCCGCGAAATGCTAGCCAGCCTCGACGACGTCGTCCGCCAGATCACCTCCATCGCACTTCAACGGCGAATCACACTTGAAAGCTAATCGCCCCCTCCCCCTCCGACGCCTCCGGCGCCACCTCCCCCTAGCGGGGGAGGACCGAGCCGGAAGCCGAATGGCAGAACTGGGGAGGGAAGCAGACGCTCAGGGAAAGCGAATAAGTCCCTCGTTGCTGCTCACATCGAAAAAGCCGACAGCATGCTTTGCTGCGAGACGATCAACTGCTGCGAAAGCCAATTCTGCCTGCGACCATGCGAAAGCCGCGTAGATGACCGACCTCCCGATCGAGTAGTCAGTAACCCTTAAATCGTCGCAATCAGTAGACGCTAAAGGGCCGTTCATCGGGGGGAATCCTCCAGATATCTCGGCGAACCAACCTGCTAGAGCAGGTGTTGTGACTTTGGGATCGTCATAGGAGTGTTCCTCAACCCACTCGGTCTGCGCACTATACCAGTTTAGGAAACCCTCGCGGTCGCGCGGAGCGATCCTTGGGTCGAACACCATCAAGTCATAGCTCATCGTGGCCTTTTGCCTGACAGGCGCAATGTCTGCAATTGGGCGCAAGCGGACTACCCCGAACGAGTTTGTCGAGCCACTTCCACACGCCCGCCCCAAACACGAAAAAGCCCGACCTCTCTCGCGAGAAGCCGGGCTCTTTTCGATCACCTCCCGAAGGAGAAGACGCTTACTTGTCGATCTGGCTCACGACGCCTGCACCGACGGTACGGCCGCCTTCGCGGATCGTGAAGCGCTGGCCCACGTCCATGGCGATCGGGGCGATCAGCTTGATGCCGAGCGACACGTTGTCGCCTGGCATGACCATCTCGGTGCCCTCAGGCAGCTCGACGGTGCCGGTCACGTCCGTCGTACGGAAGTAGAACTGCGGGCGGTAGTTGGCGAAGAACGGCGTGTGACGGCCACCCTCTTCCTTCGACAGCACGTACACTTCCGAGTTGAAGTCGGTGTGCGGCTTGATCGTGCCTGGCTTGCAGAGCACCTGGCCACGCTCGACTTCGTCACGTGCAACGCCGCGGATCAGCGCGCCGACGTTATCGCCAGCCTGGCCCTGGTCGAGCAGCTTGCGGAACATCTCGACGCCCGTGACCGTGGTCTTGCGAACGGTCGGGTGGATACCGACGATCTCGACTTCCTCGCCAACCTTGACGATGCCCGTCTCGACGCGGCCGGTGACAACCGTACCACGACCCGAGATCGAGAACACGTCCTCGATCGGCATCATGAACGGCTTGTCGAGCGGACGCTCGGGCTGCGGGATGTAGTCGTCGACAGCCTGCATCAGCTCGGTGACGGCGTCGGCGCCGAGCTTCTGGTTCGAACCCGAAAGTGCGCAGGTTGCCGAACCCTTGATGACGGGGATGTCGTCGCCCGGGAAGTCGTACGAGCTGAGCAGCTCGCGGATTTCCATCTCGACCAGCTCGAGGATTTCCTCGTCGTCGACCAGATCGACCTTGTTCATGAACACGACCATCGCAGGCACGCCGACCTGGCGTGCGAGCAGGATGTGCTCACGGGTCTGTGGCATCGGGCCATCGGTCGCCGAGACGACGAGGATCGCGCCGTCCATCTGGGCTGCGCCGGTGATCATGTTCTTCACATAATCGGCGTGGCCCGGGCAATCGACGTGCGCGTAGTGACGGTTGGCCGTCTCGTACTCGACGTGTGCGGTCGAGATCGTGATGCCGCGCTCACGCTCCTCGGGAGCCTTGTCGATGTTGGCGAAGTCGACAGCGGTACCGCCGGTCGTCTCTGCCAGAACCTTCGTGATCGCAGCGGTGAGCGACGTCTTGCCATGATCGACGTGACCGATGGTGCCGATGTTGAGATGCGGCTTGTTCCGCTCAAATTTTGCCTTGGCCATTGTTTCCTACCTTCTGATTCGTATTCCGGTGCCACACCGGGAACCGCGCGAACGCGGCCCCATAGCGGCTGTTAAAGCCTGACGCTAGCCCTACCCCCTTAAAGGGTTAGGCCAGTTTCGCCTTCACCTCGTCAGCGACGTTCTGCGGCACTTCGTCGTAATGCGAGAACTGCATCGAGTATTGTGCACGGCCCTGCGTGAACGAGCGGAGCGAATTCACATAGCCGAACATGTTGGCCAGTGGCACCATCGCTTCGACCGTCTGCGCGTTGCCGCGGCTGTCGGTGCCCTGGATCTGTCCACGACGGCTGTTCATGTCGCCGATGACGTCGCCCAGATAGTCCTCCGGGGTAACGACCTCAACCTTCATGACCGGCTCGAGCAGCGTGATACCCGACTTCTGTGCGGCTTCGCGCATTGCGCCACGTGCACAGATTTCGAACGCCAGTGCCGACGAGTCGACGTCGTGATACGCGCCGTCATACAGCACGATCTCGAAATCGATGATCGGGAAGCCGACCAGCGAACCCGACGCGGCGGTCTCGCGGAAGCCCTTCTCGATCGCAGGCAGATATTCCTTCGGAATGTTGCCGCCCTTGATCTCGTCCTTGAACGTGATGCCCGACCCGCGCTCGCCCGGCGTCAGCTTCACCTTCACGCGACCGAACTGCCCGGTACCACCCGACTGCTTCTTGTGCGTGTAGTCGATGTCGACCGGCTTCTTGAGGTACTCGCGATACGCCACCTGCGGCGCGCCGACATTGGCCTCGACCTTGAACTCACGCTTCATGCGGTCGACCAGGATCTCAAGATGGAGCTCGCCCATGCCCTTGATGATGGTCTGGCCCGACTCGGGGTCCGACGACACGCGGAACGAGGGGTCCTCGCGTGCGAGACGATTGAGCGCGACGCCCATCTTCTCCTGATCGGCCTTCGTCTTCGGCTCCACCGAAAGCTCGATCACGGGCTCGGGGAATTCCATCCGCTCGAGGATGATCGGTGCGTTCATCGCGCAGAGCGTGTCGCCCGTCGTCGTGTCCTTGAGGCCTGCGAGCGCGACGATGTCGCCAGCGAAGGCTTCCTGGATGTCCTCACGGCTGTTCGCATGCATGAGCAGCATGCGGCCGACCTTTTCCTTCTTGTCCTTGACCGAGTTGGTGACCTGCGATGCGGTCTCCAGCTTGCCCGAATAGATGCGGGCGAAGGTCAGCGTGCCGACGAACGGATCGTTCATGATCTTGAACGCCAGCGCCGAGAACGGAACCTCGTCCGACGAAGGACGCTCGTCCGGCGTCACGCCGTCGAGCTTCAAGCCCTGGATCGCGGGAACGTCGAGCGGCGAAGGCAGATAGTCGACCACGGCGTCGAGCAGGGGCTGGACGCCCTTGTTCTTGAACGCCGAACCGCAGACCACCGGCACGAATGCCATGCTGAGCGTACCCTTGCGGATCAGCTTCTTGAGGTCGGCGACGCTTGGCTCGTTACCCTCGAGATAGGCTTCCATCAGAGCATCGTCCTGCTCGACGGCCATCTCGATCAGGTCACTGCGATACTTGGCGGCATTGTCGGCCATGTCGGCCGGGATGTCCTGATATTCGAACTTCGCGCCCAGGCTCTCTTCGAGCCAGATGATCGCGCGGTTCTCGACGAGGTCGACGAGGCCCTTGAAGCCCCCTTCCATGCCGATCGGCAAGTACAGGACCGCCGGACGCGCGCCGAGGCGTTCGATGATCGAGTCGACGCAGAAATAGAAGTCGGCACCGGTGCGGTCGAGCTTGTTGACGAAGCACATGCGCGGCACGCCGTACTTGTCGGCCTGACGCCACACGGTCTCGGACTGCGGCTCGACGCCGGCAACGCCGTCGAAGCATGCGACCGCGCCGTCGAGGACGCGCAGCGAACGCTCGACTTCGATCGTGAAGTCGACGTGGCCGGGCGTGTCGATGATGTTGATAAGGTGCTCTTCGCCCTTACCTTCTTCGGCGCGCCACTTGCAGGTGGTTGCAGCCGACGTGATCGTGATCCCGCGCTCCTGCTCCTGCTCCATCCAGTCCATCGTCGCGGTGCCTTCGTGCACTTCGCCGATCTTGTAGGACTTGCCGGTGTAATAGAGGATGCGCTCGGTCGTCGTCGTCTTGCCGGCGTCGATGTGCGCCATGATGCCGATGTTACGGTAACGTTCGAGCGGATGGCTGCGGGCCATGATCGTGCTTCCTTAAGGATATGGGGAGCCGAACGTGCCGGCTCCCCAATATATAGGTGTTTGCGTTACGGGCGAAAGACCGCCCGTGACACGGTTACCAATGCTAGGCTTCGAAGCCCGCTGTTACCAGCGATAGTGCGAGAATGCACGGTTGGCTTCTGCCATCCGGTGCGTGTCTTCGCGCTTCTTGACCGCGTTGCCGCGGTTGTTCGCGGCGTCCATCAGCTCGCCCGACAGCCGTGCGGCCATCGTGTTCTCGCTGCGCGAACGTGCCGCACCGATCAGCCAGCGGATCGCCAGCGCCTGTGCACGCTCGGGACGCACTTCGACGGGAACCTGGTAGGTTGCACCACCGACGCGACGCGAACGAACTTCGATGCCCGGCTTCACGTTGTTCAGCGCATCGTGAAACACGCCGATCGGATCGCGCTTTGCGCGGCTCTCGACGGTTTCGAATGCACCGTACACGATCAGCTCTGCGACGGACTTCTTGCCGTCCAGCATGACGCTGTTCATGAACTTCGACAGAACCTCATCCCCGAACTTGGGATCAGGCAGGATGACCCGCTTTTCGGGACGACGACGACGTGCCATTTTATATTCCTTCTAAACTTCAGCCTGTGTGATCAGATACCTGATCGGCTTACTTCGGACGCTTGGCGCCGTACTTGGAACGCGACTGACGCCGGTCCTTCACACCCTGTGTATCGAGCACGCCGCGCAGGACGTGATAGCGAACACCCGGAAGATCGCGGACACGACCGCCACGGATCAGGACAACCGAATGCTCCTGAAGATTGTGGCCCTCGCCCGGGATGTAGCTGATGACTTCGCGCTGGTTGGTCAGGCGAACCTTGGCCACCTTGCGCAGAGCCGAGTTCGGCTTCTTTGGGGTCGTCGTGTAGACGCGGGTGCAAACGCCGCGCTTCTGCGGGTTGGCTTCCATCGCAGGGACCTTCGACTTGGCCTTCTGCGGATCGCGGCCCTTGCGGACCAGCTGGTTGATCGTCGGCATTGAAGCCTTCACCTTTCAAATGGTTACTTTGCTGGAGCCATTGAGGCGCCTGAGAATACAAAAAGGACCATCGACGCGCACACGGCGCCCCTCAGGTCCTGGAATGCATCCAGCAATGTTCAAGCATGCCCGGCGGGAAACACTCCCGAAGAACAGGGCGCGCCTATAGGTCAGGACGCGGCGCGGGTCAACGGGCCGGAATCGGTTTGCGACGCCTGCAATCCGCCCCCAAACGGGGGAGGACCGCTGGCCGGCCCTACCGTGACCGCGCCCCGATCACAGTCAGCAGCGTCTTCTCGAATCGCTCCGGATCCTCGACCTGCGGCGAATGGCCGAGCCCGTCGAGCGTCAGCAGCGTCGCATTGGGCATCTGCTTCACCGCGCGCGGCGCGATCACGGGGATCGCCTCGAGGAACTTGCGCAGGTTCGCCGGGGCCTGCGCGCGGCCGAAGGCGGTCTTGTCGAGCGTACCGACGATCAGCGTGGTCGGCGGCGTGACGCGGTACAGCTCGTGCGCGACCGGCTGCGTTCGGATCATTTCGCTGGCCTTCGCCTGCGCGAGCGCCACGCTGTCACGCCCTGCCCCCTGGTACATGCCCGCCTGCATCCAGACCCAACGGTCATAGGACGGCTTCCACGTTCCGTGATAATAGTTCTCGAGCTGATACGCCTTGATCGACGCGTAGCTCGTCTTCTTCTCGCCGGCCCACAAGGTATCGACATCGGTATAGGGCACACCATCCTCCGAGCGGTCCCTCAGCCCGAGCGGATTGACGAGAACCAGCCGCTCGACCGCCGCCGGGTACAGGATCGCGTAGCGCATCGCGAGCATCCCGCCCATCGAATGCCCGACGATCGTGGCGCGCGGGATCCCCCGCGATTCGAGCAACCGCCGCGTGAACGTCGCGAGCATCTCGAAGCTGTACTGCGCCGCGCGCGGCTTGGACGACTTGCAGAAGCCGATCTGGTCGGGAACGATCACGCGGTAGCCGGCGCCGCTCAGCGCGCGCGCCGCGCTCCCCCAGGTCGCGCCGCAGAAATTCTTCCCGTGGAGCAGCACGACGGTGCGGCCATTGGGGCGCTGCGGCGCAATATCCATGAACGCCATCTGCGCGGGCGCGCCGATGATATCGACCTCCATCGTCTGGACCGGCCAGGGATAGGCGAACCGCTCGAGCATCGGTCCGAAATCGGGAACGGCGGGCGGCTGATCCGCTGCAACCAGCATCAGCGCGGCAGGCAGGACGGTGACGCGCGCGACCGCGCGGCGGAAATAACGTGACATATCAGGCTCCCTTTGCCCGCTTCCTATCCTGCGCATCGGCCATCGTCACCCCGACGCCTGACACGCGGCGCGCGCCGACTCACGGCCTTAGCCGCTGACACCATCTCGCAGACGACGCGTGCCCGCCGGTTGCACGAACGGCAATCGTCACGATCGCATGATCGGGTGCTTGCCCTCCCCCGGACATGGCGCTAGAGCCCGCCACCGCACAGGAGTGTAGCTCAGTTGGTTAGAGCGTCGGTCTCCAAAACCGAAGGCCCTCGGTTCGAATCCGAGCACTCCTGCCATTTCTCGCATCGTCGTCCGCATCCGGCACCTCGACCATCGCGTCCAGGGACCTCGCTTCGTTGCGAGTATCACGATTGCAAGAAATGCATTTGTTAATGCAATTTGCGCAGTTGTGAAGTTCGGTGCTGCGATGCACAAAGAGTGTGCCTTTCAGGCATCCTCTCCTAAAACTTTCATGGCCGGTCTCTGACCGGCCTTTTTTTTCGTCCGCAGCAGGTGTATCCAGATCACGCGATCGTCACGCCGGACAATAAAACAGAAACGTGGGAGCGGAGCCGCCGGCATGACCGGCACCGGCAGACGGCCGACGGGGGATCGAGCCAATCGCTCTCCCCCGTACCTTCCTCCCCAATCGCCCACGCTGTCGCGCGCCCTCCCCATTACGAGTCCCATCGGCCGCGCCCCGGCCCCTCGCCGTGCGCCCCCTTGCGTTCCCCCTGCGCGGAAGCTATCTGCGCCGCCATCCGACAGCAGACCGGACCCACGCCCCTGCTCTTGCAGGCTGCCCTCACCGGGGCGCCCTTCACAAGAAGCGGGTAACGGGTCTATGACTTGCTTCCTTCTTTTCCCAATCAGGCGGGTTCGAACAGCATCGTGGCTAAAACGTCCCCACTCGAATTCATCCGGCAGGTCCGCACGGAAACCTCCAAGGTCACGTGGCCGACGCGTCGCGAGACGATCATGACCGGCGTGATGGTCGTCATCATGACGACGATCCTCGCGGTCTTCTTCTTCGGCGTCGACTCGATCCTTCAGGCGATCGTCACCGCCCTTCTGAAACTCGCTCAATAAGGTCCGCACATGGCGCGCTGGTACATCATTCACGCCTATTCGGGTTTCGAGGGCAAGGTCCGCGACTCGATCATGGCAGAGGCGACCCGCATGGGTCTCGAACAGCTCGTCGAGCAGATCGAAGTCCCGACCGAGACGATCACCGAGGCCCGTCGCGGCAAGAAGATCGCGGTCGAGCGCAAGTTCATGCCGGGCTATGTGCTCGCCAAGCTGAACATGAACGACGACGTCTATCACCTCGTCAAGAACACCCCCAAGGTGACCGGCTTCCTCGGCAGCATGGGCAAGCCGCAGGCGATCAGCGAGGCGGAAGCCACGCGGATGCTCAACAGCAAGGAAGAGGCCGCTGCTGCGCCCAAGCAGAAGGTCAAGGTCGACTACGAGATCGGCGATCAGGTCAAGGTGCTCGACGGTCCGTTCGCGAGCTTCAACGGTCTGGTCGAGGAACTCGATTTCGACCGCAGCCGCGTCAAGGTGTCGGTCTCGATCTTCGGCCGCGCGACGCCCGTCGAGCTCGAGTTCGAACAGGTCGAACGCTCGAAGTGATCCAATGGGGCGGCACATCAGCCGCCCTGCTCACCCCGCGGTCCTGACGACCGTCAGGACCGCGGGGCTCTTTTCAGGCCGTGACCGCCGGCTCGCCCTAGCGCTTCGCCACGACGCGTGCCGCCGTCGCCTCGATCTCTACGAGGAAATTGGGCCCCGCGAGTGCTGCGACCTGTATGGTCGACCGCGCGACGGTTTCGGGGTTCTCCGCATTGCCGAAGAACATCTTGAACCCCTCGTTCATGCCCGCGAAATCCATCTTTCCATCGGTCCGCTTCGGATCCGCCGCGACGAACACCGTCAGCTTGTAGACGTCGCGCATGGTGTAGCCATGCTCGGCCAGGATCCCCTTTATCTTGGTCAGCACGCTGATCGTCTGCGTCCTGGTATCGCCGAACGAGTCCACCCCGGTGACGGGCTTGGACGGATCGATCGGTGCCGCCAGCTGACCCGACAGCACCAGCGTCTCCGCCCCCGCCGGGATCGTCACGCTCTGCAGGATCAGCGAGGGCGTCGCTCCCGGATTGGCGTGCCGGACGATCTGCGCCGCACAGGTCGTCGGCGTGAGCAGTGCCGCCGCGACTCCCGCCGCCATGATGCTCCAGCGCGCCGCGATGTTCGTGTCAAAAGCCATTATCGTTTCTCCCGTGAATGTGATGCCGGCTCCGTCAGGCGCCGGCTGGATCGTGCAGCGTCTTGTGCATCGGCACGAACGGGACCGCGATTCCGCCCGCGTCGACCGTGACGCCCGCCGCGGCGATGAAACCATGGCCGCGATAGAAGGCGACGCCCGACAATGTCGCCATCAGCGCGAGCGCGTCGAACCCCGCTGCGCGCGCCGCCTTCTCGCTGGCGTGCATGATCGCCGAACCGACGCCGCGGCGGACATAGTCGGGCGCGGTGAACATCGCGCGGACCCGGGCAGCATCGCGTCCGGGCACCAGCAAGGCCGGTGACCGGTCGGCATAGCGGTCGCTGCCGAACAGCGTCGCGAACCGGCTCCAGCCACCGCACCCCGCCAGCCTGCCGTCGATCTCCGCGACCAGATAGCTGCCGTCGTCGACGAGCTGGCTGTCGACCCCGAAGATGTCGCGGATTGCCATCGCCAGCGCATCGGGGGCGTAGAACGTGCGCCCCAGCGCGGCGGCGGATCGCGCGATCAGCGCTTCGAGCGCGGGGATGTCCGCCCGCGTCGCCACCCGGATCGATACCCCGCGCCCGTCGCTTGCCGCGACACCCTCCGCACCGGCCAATCCCGCACCGGTCGATTCCGCACCGGTCACCCCCGCATCCGCCATCACGCCGCCGCTTTGACCGGCTGGGTGACGCCATCGCCGCGCTGCATCGCTGCAACGGACGCGATCGCGTGGTGCGCGGACTGGATCGCGCCTTCCTGCCAGCCCGGCGTCTGGCTGAGCGCGGCGCTTGCAAAGACCGTGCGCCCCGCCGGCCGGTTGAGCAGGCGATAGCCGTCGGTGTCGATGTCCCCCTCCTGATGCCCCGCCATCCCGACGAACCAGTTGGGCCACGGCCCCAGGCTGTACGGCACCTTGTTCCAGTTGACCGCGACGCCGTTGATCAGGTCCTTGCCGTGCCCCGGGTGCAGCCGCTCGACCGCGGCGCGCGCGCGCGCGACCTGATCCGCGATCGGCAGCCTCGCGAACCCCTCGGCGCGCTCGCCCGAGGTATAGCAGGCGAGCAGCATCCCGCGCGGACTGAACAGCCCTGCGCTCGGATACCAGATCAGCGACGTATCGCCCCCGACGAACGAGATACCGCCATAGATCTGGTCCTTTTCCCAGAAGCGCGGCGCATCGAACGCGACCTTGTTCGAATGGTCATAGACCACGCCGGCGATCGCTTCGGTCACGGGCTTGGCAAAATCGCAATCGACCTTTGCGAGGACGGGGAACGGGATCGTGCACACGGCAAAGTCGGCCACCGCGATCCGGCCCGCACCGGTCTTGGCATCGCGCCAGGCGATCTCGACACTGTCGGGGCGATTGCGGATCCGCGTCACCTCGGCGCCGCGCACGACCTTGCGCGTCAGCGCGCGCTCGAACCCGGCCGGGATCCGGTCCATCCCGCCGACCGGCTGGAACATCGTCGCCTGCATGTAGACATTGTCCTCGAACAGCATCGCCGGAAGCTGTTCGTTGGCGAGCAACTGCCCGAGCGGGACGGGCGCGGGCGGTCGCGCGAACACCCCGACGCCCGCATCGGGAAACGCCTGGAACCCCGAGCGCAACGTCCCTGCGAAATGCCCCTGCGGATCGAGGTCGCCATAGGTCTTGAGGAACGGCAGCAACGCCTGCTTGTCCGCAGCGCTCAGGCTCTGGTCGAGCGATCCCTGGTTGACCGCCTTCATCAGCAGCTCGGCGACATGGCCGCGCGTGTCGTTGATCGCGGTGCGCATCCGCACCTTGTCGCCCTTTGCATTCATCAGGAAGGCGCTGCGGCTGGAATTGATCTCGACCTCGAGCGGCACACCCAGTTTGCCGCAATAGCCAAGGATGCGGTGATGGAAGCTCGGCAGGCGCGCCGGCCCCGCGTTGAAATAGGCGCCCTCCGAAAACCGCGCGATCTGGTCCGCCTCGCCGTTCATCACGATCCGGTCGCCGTCACGCACCGTCCAGTTGCGCCCGCCGACCCGGTCGCGCGCTTCGAGCACGGTGACGTCGAACCCGGCAGCCTGAAGTTCATAGGCAGCGACCAGCCCCGCAATCCCGGCGCCCAGCACGATCACCGACTTGCCCTTGCCGAACCCGGCCGGCAGGTCGGGCATCGGCGCCGCCGCCGCGACGTTGCCGGCAATCCCCAGTGCCTCCATCGCACCGAAGGTCGCGGCCGCGCCGCCCGCCATGCCGATATGCTGTAGAATCGATCGCCGCGTGATCATGTGTGCCGCCCCCGTTTACGCACCGCAACCGCGGCGCTTCCCCTGGAAAGTCGCTCACCTTTCCAAGCGGCCGGACCTTGCGGTCCGGACACCGGCACACTCCCCCATCGACCGAAATGCCATGCATCTCGGCTCGTTATCGTTCGTCCCTGACTTTATTATGCTTGCATGACACCCTAATGGGATCGCGTACGCAAGCGATATTTTGTCGTTTTCAACGGCACGCCTATACCAATATTGCGCATCACAGGATCACGACCATCTTTCGACATCGTTTATCCATCCTGCCACTTCGCTGGTCTTCTCTGCGATCCGCCGACCCGACAATAGCGACCTCGGCAACCCTCGCAGCATCCGCGGCGTTATCCCCCCGCACATGATCAAGGTCGCCAGCTACAACATCCACAAGGGCATCGGGCTCGATCGCCGGCGCAATCCCGAACGCGTGATCGAGGTCCTGCGCGAGATCGACGCGGACGTCGTCGCGCTGCAGGAGGCGGACCGGCGCTTCGGCACACGCGCCTGCGTCCTGCCGTTCCACATGCTCGAAGATCACAGCGACTGGAAGCCGATCCCCGTCGGTCTAAACGCGCTGAGCATGGGCTGGCATGGCAATGTCGTGCTCGTCCGCAAGTCCGCGACGATCGAGGCGTGCGACGCGATCCATCTCCCCTCGCTCGAACCGCGCGGCGCGGTGATGGCCGACGTCCGCACGGCGGGCGGGATGATCCGCGTCGTCGGGATGCACCTCGACCTGTCGGGGCTCTGGCGGCGGCGACAGGCCGCGGCGATCCTCGCGCATGTCGACGCCTGTGCGGCGCGGCGTCCGACCGTGTTGATGGGGGACCTAAACGAGTGGAGTGCCGGGTCGGGCTGCCTGCGCGATTTCGGCCGCGATTTCACCTTTGCCGAGACCGGCGCGAGCTTCCATTCACGGCATGCGATCGCCCGGCTCGACCGGATCATGACATCGCGCGATCTCCGCGTCGTCGAATGCGGCGTGCATACCAGCCCGGCCGCGCGCAAGGCGTCGGATCACCTGCCGATCTGGGCGACGCTGGCCCCCGCATGACCGCCCACGCCCCCCATATCGCCCCCTTCCGGATCCGCGGCGGCTGACCCGGTGCGCGAGAAGGAACTTCGCCTCGCCCTTGTCTGCTACGGCGGGATCAGCCTCGCGGTCTACATGCACGGCATCACCAAGGAGATCTGGCACCTCGTCCGCGCCAGCCATGGGCATCATGACGGCACGCCGCGCGGCAGCGGGAGCCAGGCGGTCTACCGCGACCTGCTCGAGGAGATCGAGGCGCAGGGCGAATTACGCGTCCGCGTCCTTGCCGACATCATCGCGGGCGCGAGTGCGGGCGGGATCAACGGCATCTTCCTCGCACAGGCAATTTCGACCGGCCAGAGCCTCGACCCGCTGACCGACCTCTGGCTGAGTTCCGCCGACGTCGAAGCGCTGATCGATTCGACCGCAGCGCCGCGGTCGCGCTTCTCGAAGGCCTGGGCGCTCCCGCTTGCGTGGGTTGCCGCGGGGCGCACCGCCGACAAGGTCCAGACGCTCGACGATTCAACGCGCGAGGAGGTCAAGGCGAAGCTGTCGCACTTCGTCCGCTCGCGCTGGTTCGAGCCGCCATTCGGCGGCGCGACCTTTACCGGGCTGCTGCTCGATGCGTTCGACGCGATGGCAGCGAGCACGCGCGGGCCGCGACTGCTTCCCCCCGGCCAACCGCTCGACCTCTACGTCACCGTCACCGACTTCACGGGCCATCCCGAACGGCTCAAGCTCAATTCGCCGCCCGAAGTCGTCGAGACCGAGCACCGCGTCGTCGTCGACTTCTCCGATCATGGCATCGCGACCGACAGCCTCGCCGACATTCCCGAGCTTGCGTTTGCCGCACGTGCGACGTCGAGCTTTCCGGGGGCGTTCCCGCCGTTCGTCGTCGCCGAACTCGACGGCGTGCTCGATGCGCGGACGACGACATGGCCGGGCAAGGCCGCGTTCCTCAAGCGCATCCTGCCGCGTCAGTCCGCGACCAATACCGCCGAGCAGGTCGTGCTGATCGACGGGTCGGTGCTTGCCAATGCCCCGTTCCGCCCCGCGATCGACGCGCTGAAGGACCGCCCCGCGCGTCGCCAGATCGACCGGCGGTTCGTGTATATCGACCCCTCGCCCGGGATGAAATTTCGCCTGCCGCCGCAGGACGGTACGCCGGGTTTCTTCCAGACGATCATCGGCGCGATCAGCGAGCTCCCCCGCCAGCAGCCGATCCGGGACAATCTCGACGCGATCGCGGCGCGTTCGGCGCAGATCGACCGGATGCGCGCGATCGTCGATGCGATCCGTCCCGACGTCGAGGCGGAGGTCGAGTCGCTGTTCGGGCACACGCTCTTCCTCAACCGCCCGACCGCCGCGCGGCTCGTCGCATGGCGCGCGCGCGCGCAGAAGGCGGCCGCGGCCAGCGCGGGCTATGGCTATGCCGCCTATGGCCATTTGAAGGTCGCGGGCGTCGTCGAGACGCTCACCGGGCTTCTGTACCATGCCGGTGGCGAGCCGGGCCCCGAGCGCTGGGCCCGGATCCGCGCCGCGATCGCGACGACGGTCACCGCGAGCGGTGCGGAGGCGATCGGTGCGGCACATGGCGGGGGCGCGAGTGCGGAGACGATCGCCTTCCTGCGCCGGTTCGACCTGTCGTTCCGGATCCGCCGCCTGCGGCTGATGGCACGACGCCTGACCGTGCTCGAGGCCGATGTCGACGAGGCCGGGCTCGCCCCGATCCGCGATGCGATCTACGTCGCGCTCTCGGCCTATCTCGAATGCCAGCGCGCCGACAAGCATACGGGGCTTCGCCATGCGGTCCGGTCGCTGCGCGGCGACGCCACCGCATTGCTCGACGCGCTTGGCCAGTCGCTCGACCTGGCGCGGCTCGATGCAGAAACCGACGTCCGGCTGGCGGACGCATTCGCGGCGCTCGACAAGCCCGTCCGCCGATCGATGCTGCTCGCCTATCTCGGCTTCCCCTATTTCGACACAGCCACGCTGCCGCTGCTCCAGGGCGAAGGGCTCGACGAATTCGATCCGATCAAGGTCGACCGGATCGCCCCCGACGACGCGGTCGCGATCCGCTCGGGTGGCGCCGAGGCAACGCTGAAGGGTATCCAGTTCAACAGCTTCGGTGCCTTTTTCAGCCGCGCCTACCGCGAGAACGACTATCTCTGGGGGCGGCTGCACGGTGCAGAGCGGATGATTGACATCACCGTGTCGACGTTGCCGGCGTCGGTCCGGATGAAGCCCGGCCGCGTTGCTGCGATCAAGCGCGCCGCCTTCGTCGCGATCCTTGATGAGGAGGAGGGCCGGCTGACAGCGATCCCCGCGCTTTTCGCCGATCTGCGCCGCGAAATCGGGTGATCGCGCGAATACTCCGAAAAATCCCGCGACGCTCAAGGCTGGCCAAACCCGACCTCGACGATTACCCCTGCGCAAATGCAAGGGGATAAGTCATGCAGTTCCTGAAAATCCTGTTCTGGTGCCTGCTGGCGTTCATCGCCGCGGTGTTCACCATCGCCAACTGGGCGACCGTGCCGATCCGGCTCTGGGGCGGGCTGATCGCCGACGTCAATTTGCCGATGCTGTTGCTCGTCACCTTCCTCGTTGGGTTCGTCCCGACCGCGCTCTACAATCTCGCGCTCCGCTGGCGTCTGCGTCAGCGGCTCGCGACCGCCGAGCGCACGATCCTCGACCTGCGCGCTGCGCAGACACCGCCGGCGGGTGCCTATCCGGCCACTGCGACACCGGTCCGGACGTCGCCGGCCGCGGCTCCGACGATACCCGCAAGCGCATCGACGACGACCACGACGATCGCGCCCGTACCGAGTACGACATTGTGACGAACCGAATCTATGTTGCACTCGACACGCCCGATCTGGCGCGCGCCAAGGCGATCGCCGCTCGCGTCCGCCATCATGTCGGCGGGATCAAGCTCGGGCTCGAATTCTTCTCAGCGCATGGTCAGCCCGGCGTCCATGCGATGGCCGAGTTCGGTCTGCCGATCTTCCTCGATCTCAAGCTGCACGACATTCCCAACACCGTCGCCAAGGCGGTGCAGGCACTCGGGACGCTGAACCCGGCGATCCTGACGGTGCATGCAAGTGGCGGGCGGGCGATGCTCGAGGACGCCAAGGCGGCGGCGCCGGCTAATACCAAGGTGATCGCGGTGACGATGTTGACGAGTCTCGACGCGTCCGATCTCGCCGCGACGGGCATCACCGGCAGCGCGCATGACCAGGTCTCGCGGCTGACCGAACTCGCGCACGAGGCGGGCGTCGACGGTATCGTCTGCTCGGGCGCCGAGGTCGCCGCGGCGAAGGCGATCTGGCCCAAGGGATTCTTCGTGGTGCCCGGCGTGCGGCTGCCCGACGGCCAGACCGGCGACCAGAAACGCGTCGTCACGCCCCGCCAGGCGCTCGACGCGGGGGCCTCGATCCTGGTTGTCGGCCGTCCGATCACGCAGGCCGAAGACCCCGACACCGCCGCGCGTGCGATCGGCGCGACGCTGTAAATTGGCCTCGTCATCCTGACGGGCGGCCCCCGCGCAATCATGCCCCCTTCCGTCATCCTGACGAAAGTCAGGATTCAGGGTTACTCAGGGCAGCGCATGGTACTCTGGGTCCTGACTTTCGTCAGGATGACGGGGGGTTGCGAGGGTGGCCCACGCCTCTCTCGCTCGGAGGCATAAAAGGAACACCATGACCACCGCCAAGATCTGCGGCCTCTCCACCCCCGCGACGCTCGACGCCGCGATCCGGCACGGCGCGAGCCATGTGGGCTTCGTCTTCTTCCCCGCCTCGCCGCGCCACGTGACGTTCGCCAAGGCCGCGGAACTCGCCGCGCGCGTGCCGGGGCACGTCGCCAAGGTCGGCGTGTTCGTCGATCCGGAGGACGATATGCTCGAACAGGCGGTCGCGTCGGCAGCACTCGACGTCCTGCAGCTTCACAAGGTGACACCTACGCGCGCCGCCGCAATCCGCGCGAAGTTCGGGACCGAGACCTGGGTGGCCGTGGCGGTGCGCACGCGCAGCGATTTGGATGCCGCGCATGGGTTTGCAGGGGTCGCGGACCGCGTCCTGTACGACGCGAAGACGCCCGACTCGGCCGCGCTGCCCGGCGGCATGGGGCTTCGGTTCGACTGGGACCTGCTCGACGGGTTCAAGCACCCCCTCCCCTGGGCGCTGTCGGGCGGGCTCGATCCGGCGAACGTTGGAGAGGCGATCCGGCGAACGGGAGCAGAACTGGTCGACGTGTCCTCGGGCGTCGAAACCGCGCCCGGTACCAAGGATGAAACGAAGATCGCGGCGTTCCTGAAGGCCACCACCGCCTGACATGGTCACCCGCGAAGGCGGGTGCCCAGACTGGATCCCCGCCTTCGCGGGGATACAAGGGCTTGGCGCACCGTACCGAGGTGCTAAAGCGCGTCCCATGAACGCTCCCCTCGCCCCCAATTCCTACCGCGCCCAGCCCGACGAGCGCGGCCATTTCGGCGACTTCGGCGGACGCTATGTCGCCGAGACGCTGATGCCGCTCGTCCTCGAACTCGACGAGGCGTACCGCGCCGCCAAGGCCGACCCTGCGTTCAAGGCGCAGTTCGACGACCTGCTCGAACATTATGTCGGCCGCCCAAGCCCGCTCTACTATGCCGAACGCCTGACCGAGGCGCTGCGCGAGTCCGCTCCCGAAGGCATGGGCGCGCAGATCTGGTTCAAGCGCGACGAGCTGAATCACACCGGCGCGCACAAGATCAACAACTGCATCGGCCAGATCCTGCTCGCGATCCGCATGGGCAAGACGCGGATCATCGCCGAGACCGGCGCGGGCCAGCACGGCGTCGCGACCGCGACGGTCTGCGCGCGCTTCGGCCTGCCGTGCGTGATCTACATGGGCGCCAAGGACGTCGAGCGTCAGGCGCCCAACGTGTTCCGCATGAAGCTGCTCGGCGCCGAGGTCCGCCCCGTTACCAGCGGCGCGCACACGCTGAAGGACGCGATGAACGAGGGCATGCGCGACTGGGTCGCGAACGTCCACGACACCTTCTACATCATCGGCACCGCCGCGGGGCCCCACCCCTATCCCGAGATGGTCCGCGATTTCCAGAGCGTGATCGGCACCGAGGCGCGCGCGCAGATGCTCGCGCGGACCGGTCGCCTGCCCGACATGCTCGTCGCCGCGATCGGCGGCGGATCGAACGCGATCGGGCTGTTCCATCCGTTTCTCGACGATGCCGACGTGCAGATGCTCGGCGTCGAGGCGGCGGGCCACGGGCTCGACAAGCAGCACGCGGCGAGCCTGGCGGGGGGCTTCCCCGGCGTGCTCCACGGCAACAAGACCTATCTGTTGCAGGACGAGGACGGCCAGATTACCGAGGCGCATTCGATCTCGGCCGGGCTCGACTATCCCGGCATCGGCCCCGAGCATGCGTGGCTGCGCGACATCGGCCGCGTGCAATATGACAGCGCGACCGATACCGAGGCGCTCGACGCGTTCCAGTTGCTGTGCCGCACCGAAGGCATCATCCCCGCGCTCGAACCATCGCATGCCATTGCGACGGTGACGAAGAAGGCGCGCGCGATGCGGCAGGACCAGATCATCCTCGCCAACCTGTGCGGCCGCGGCGACAAGGACATCTTCACGGTCGCCGAAGCACTCGGGGTGGCGATTTGAGCCGCCTCGCCGCCACCTTTGCGCGCACCGCAGCCGCCGGTCGAGCAGCGCTCGTCGCGTTCGTCACGGCGGGCGATCCGTCGACCGCCGCGACAGCTACGATCCTCGACGCGCTCGTCGCGGGCGGCGCGGATGCGATCGAGCTCGGCATGCCGTTCACCGATCCGATGGCCGACGGCCCCGCGATCCAGGCCGCGAACATCCGCAGCCTCGCGCAGGGAACACGCACCGCGGACATCCTCGCGATCGCGACCGCGTTCCGCGCGCGGCATCCGGACACGCCGCTCGTTTTGATGGGTTACGGCAACCCGATGCTCCGGCGCGGCGCGGACTGGTTCGCGCAGGCCGCCGCCGCCGCCGGAGTCGATGGCGTGATCTGCGTCGACGTACCGCCCGAGGAAGACGATGCGCTCGGACCGCAGTTGCGCGCCGCGGGGATCGACCTGATCCGCCTCGCCACGCCCACGACCGATGCCGCGCGCCTGCCGACCGTGCTCGATGGCGCGAGCGGGTTCCTCTATTACGTCTCGGTCGCCGGAATCACCGGACTGCAACAGGCGCAGCAGGGCTCGATCGAAGACGCCGTCGCGCGGCTGAAAGCGCAGACGGACATCCCGGTCGCGGTCGGCTTCGGCATCCGCACGCCCGAACAGGCCGCCAATGTCGCGCGCGTCGCCGATGGGGTCGTGGTCGGCTCGGCGATCGTCGAACTCGTCGCGCAGCACGGCACCGCTGCGGCCGAGCCCGTCCGCGCCTATATCAAATCTCTCGCCGATGCCGTCGCGTCGGCCCGAAAGGAAATTCCCATGGAGATTGGGGCATGAGCTGGCTCAACAGCGTCCGCAACGTCCTGCCCTTCGTTGCAAAGCGCGAGACGCCCGAGAATCTCTGGCACAAGTGCAAGGGCTGCGGGCAGATGGTCTTCACCAAGGAACTCGAGGACAATCTCTACGTCTGCCCGAAATGCGATCATCACGACCGCATCGGGCCGAAGGTCCGCTTCGCACAGCTGTTCGACGAGGGCAGCTGCAGCGAGCTCCCCGCGCCGAAAGTGCCCGAGGATCCGCTCAAGTTCCGCGACCAGAAGCGCTACACCGATCGCCTCAAGGCGGCGCGCACCGACAATAGCGAGCAGGATGCGCTGATCAACGCCCGCGGCGCGATCGACGGCCACCGCGTCGTCGTCGGCGTGCAGGATTTCGGCTTCATGGGCGGCTCGATGGGGCTCGCGGTCGGCGAGGCGTTCGTCCGCGGCGTCGAGGCGGCGATCGAGGACCACGTGCCCTATGTGATCTTCACCGCGAGCGGCGGCGCGCGCATGCAGGAGGGCATTCTTAGCCTCATGCAGATGCCGCGCAGCACGGTTGCGATCCAGATGCTCCACGATGCGGGGCTGCCCTATATCGTCGTGCTGACCGATCCGACCTCGGGCGGCGTGATGGCGGCCTATGCGATGCTCGGTGACGTGCAGATCGCCGAGCCCAAGGCGACGCTGGCCTTCACAGGCCGCCGCGTGATCGAGAGCACGATCCGCGAGAAGCTGCCCGACGATTTCCAGACGTCGGAATATTATCTCGAGCACGGGATGATCGACATGGTCGTCCACCGCAAGGATCTGCGCGAACAGCTCGGCACCGTCATCGGCTATCTGAGCGCGCGCGAAGCGGCGTAACGTACTCCCTCTCCCCTCCGGGGAGAGGGTCGGGGTGAGGGGCCGCCCAGCACTGCTGCGCCCGGAACCGCCCCTCACCCCAGCCCTCTCCCCGGAGGGGAGAGGGAGCCAAGAATGCCCGACCACGCCGTTTCCTCCTCGCCCGCCGTACAGGCGCAGCTCGACCGGCCGACCGCGCTGTCGCCCGGCGCCGACATTCTCGGTCTCGAGCGGATCACTGCGCTCCTGCGCCGTCTCGGCGACCCGCATCTGTCGCTCCCGCCCGTCTTCCATGTCGCCGGGACCAACGGCAAGGGCTCGACCTGCGCCTTTCTCCGCGCCGCGATCGAGGCGGCCGGACACAGCGTCCATGTCTATTCGAGCCCGCACCTCGTCCGCTTCAACGAACGCATCCGCCTCGCCGGATCGCTGATCGAGGACGACCTGCTCGCCGCGTTGCTGGAAGAGGTGCTCGACCACGCAGCCGACCTGCAGGCCAGCTTCTTCGAGGTCACCACCGCCGCCGCCTTCCTCGCCTTCGCGCGCACGCCAGCCGCGGCGACGATCGTCGAAGTCGGGCTCGGCGGCCGGCTCGATGCGACCAACGTCATCCCCAACCCCGTCGTCACCGGCATCGCCGCGCTCGGGATCGACCACCAGGCGTTTCTCGGCGACACGCTGCTCGCGATCGCGGGGGAGAAGGCGGGGATCGCCAAGCCCGGCGTCCCGCTCGTGACGATGGACTATCCCAAACCGCTCCGCGCGCGGATCGCCGCCGTCGCGGCCGCCGCGGGAGCACCCGTCCTCGCGCGGAGCATGAGCTGGACCAGCACCACCACGCGCACGACCGTCCGCTACACCGATGCGGAAGGCAGCGTCGTCGCCGACCGCCCCCGCCTCGTCGGCCCGCACCAATCGCGCAACCTGGCGCTGGCGTTCGCGATGCTTCGCCACCAGCACGCGCTGCCCATCCCCGAGGCCGCGCTTCATGCAGCGTCGGCGCATGCCCGCTGGCCTGCGCGGATGCAGCGTCTTGCCGACGGCCCGCTCCGCGCGAGGCTGCCTATGGGCAGCGACCTGTGGCTCGACGGCGCGCACAATCCCAACGCTGCGCAACCGATCGCGCGCATCCTGCCGACGCTCGCGCGCGGCCGTCGCGTGACGCTGGTCATCGGAATGCTCGCGAACAAGGACGCGGACGCGGTGCTGCGCATCCTCGCCCCCGCGGTCGATCACGTGGTCACCATCCCCGTTCCCGGGCATGCGCATCATGCGCCGGAGACGCTCGCGGCCCTTGCGCGCACGTTTGGCAAGACGGTGGCGACGGCAGCCGATCCGGCCGCCGCATTGGACGCCGTGGCCGCGACGGATGCTGGTCCCGCCTGCGTCCTGATCGCGGGATCGCTCTATCTGGCGGGCGAAGTGCTCGCGGCGAACGACGAGCTGCCCGACTGATGTCTTATTGATATTGACTATCATTAACGAAGGGGCGACGATCAGCGCGAGACCACGGAGTCGCGCGACCATGACCGATGTACGAACCGCTACCACCCTCTTGCCGCACGCACTGCCGGTCTGCGAAAATGCGCGGATCACGTTGTTCGCGATCCGGCGTATGGGCGCGAACGGGCTGTCCGACGCGCGCGCGGCGCACCTGCTGTTCACCGCGTTCGGGCAGGATTTCCGTCGCCCGCTCGTCCTGCTGCGCGCGCTGATGGCCGATCTGGCGGGCACGGCGTCCGGCACGATCGCGATCGCGCCCTGCTGCTGTGCGCGGATGACGCCCGCCGAGAACGCGCTGCTGACGATCATCAGCCGGATCGACTATGCGCCAGATACCGCACGGCTGCTGATGGCCGACCTGCTCGGCGTTCGCCGCGTCGATGGTGTTCTCGCCAGCGCCGCGGCGGTCTCGGCCGCGTTTGCCGACGAGGGCCGGCCCGTGACGATCTGACGCGGCTATTCCGTTTCGATGGCGGGATCGCGTCGCACGCTTTCGACGACGAAGCCCTGCCGCCACAGGATCCACAGCAGCGCGAGCCCCGGTATCGCGACGACCATCGTCAACATCCAGAACCCCGGCCATCCCAGCGCATTGGCCGCATAGCCCGCGGGCGCCGCAAGCCACGTCCGGCCGACCGCAGCAAACGACGACAGCAGCGCGAACTGCGTCGCGGTATAGGCGAGGTTGGACAGCCCCGAGAGATAGGTGACGAACACCGTCAGCCCGATCCCGCTCGTCACCTGCTCGGTCGCGACCGCGATCGTCAGCCAGGTGTTCGAATGGCCGTGCCAGGCGAGGATCACGAACATGAAGTTGCTGAGCATCATCAGCATGCCCGACACGAACAGCGCGCGCCCGAGCCCCAGCCACGCCATGAACGGCGCACCCAGCGCGGTCCCGACGATCAGCCCCCAGAACCCGACCAGCTTGTTGATCGCGATGAATTCGGTGTCGCTGAACCCCAGCTCGACGATCATCGGGTTGAGCATGCCCTGCCCCATCGCATCGCCAAGCTTGTAGATCAGCACGAACAACAGGATCAGCACCGCGCCGCGACGCTGGAAGAACTCTCGGAACGGCCCGATGATCGTATCCTCGAGCCAGCGCCCGCGCGACGCCCCACCCGATGCCGCATCCTGCTTTGCCAGCACCTTGTCGTGCAGCCCGCGGCCCGCCCAGAGCGCTGCGAGCGCGCCGGGAATGACGCAGAATGCGGTCAGCCCATAGCCCATCGCCCAGCCGAGCCCGAGCCCCTCGGACGAGGCGATCGCGATCGTGCCGACCCCTGCCGCGAGATTGCCCAGCCGATAGCCGAACTGGTTGTTCGCGGTGCCGTGCGGGAGTTCGTCTTCGGGCAGGATCTCGATCCGGTACGCGTCGATCACGATGTCCTGCGTCGCGCCGAGGAACGCGGTCACGATCGCCCAGAACGCGAACACCCCCAGATGCTCCTGCGGCGCGCTGAACCCCAGCATCCAGACCGACCCGAACAGCAACGCCTGCACGACGAACAGCCACGCACGACGCTGCCCCACCCACCGCGTCAGGACCGGGATCTCGAACCGGTCGATGAACGGCGCCCAGAGAAACTTCAGCGTATACGGTGTCGTAAGCCCGATCGCGAACCCGATCGTCTTCTTGTCGATCCCGACCTTCGACAACCAATAGCCCATTGTCCCGAGCAGCAGCGCGAGCGGAAACCCGCTGGATATGCCCAGCAGCAGGGCCGCGACCGGTCTCGGACGAAGATAGGGTGCAAGCGTGGCGAGCAGCGAGCGACGCTGGACTGTGGTAACGGACATGCCGCGACCATAGCGGGCTGTCGACGCGAGGAAAGCGGCAAGACGTCAGCGGGGGGAAACACGCGTTCCTACCCCGCTCGCACGCCTGCTATGCTGGCGTAGCGAACAGCCGGAAGCCTGAGGGCAGACGCTTGGGGACGACGCCACCGATCTGCGCCTCGATCGCCGCGATCGCGCCGAGCAGGTCGCGCTGCGAATAGGGCTTCGACAGGCACCCGGCGGCGAGCGTGGTCGCCTCGATCGGACAATTCCCCGTCACGAACAGCACCGGGACACCCTTGGCGAGCGCGGCGCGCGCGACGTCCAGCCCCGACCCGTCGCTCAGGCTGACGTCGGCAAGGACGAGATCGATCGCCGATCCGCTTTCGATCACCGCAAGCGCATCGCTGACCCGGTCGACCGTCGCGACGACGGTGAATTTCGATTCGGTCAGGAAATATTCGGTGTCGAATGCGATCAGCGGTTCGTCCTCGACGACCAGCAGGCGAACGATCAACCGCTTCTTCTTTCCGAACAGCATCGAGACGGGGCCCCCGCGCGCAACGATAGGTCGTTACGCTTGTGCCACATAACGCAGCGGCAGCGCTAAGGGACGCAAATATTTTCGCGCTGCGGTGCGATCCATAGTATCAGCCGCGCCATGACGACTTCAAAAGACGACAACCCGACTGCCAGCCCGTCGAACGACGCGCCCGCACCAGCTCCAGCAGCCCCCATCAAGGGCGATCGCATCGCCAAATTGCTTGCGCGCGCGGGCATCGCGTCGCGTCGCGACATCGAGCGCATGATCGCCGAGGGGCGAGTCGCGCTCAACGGCACCACGCTCGACACGCCCGCGACGATCCTGCGCAATCTCGCCGGCGTTACCGTCGACGGCGACCCGGTCGAGGCGCCGAGCGCGGCGCGGCTGTTCCTCTATCACAAGCCGACCGGGCTGCTCGTCACCGAGCGCGATCCGGCGGGCCGAACGACGATCTACGATCGCCTGCCGCGCGAGCTGCCGCGACTCGTCCCCGTCGGTCGCCTCGATCTCAACACCGAGGGGCTGTTGCTGATGACCACCGACGGTGGCCTCAAACGCCAGCTCGAACTCCCCGCGACCGGCGTCGAACGCGCCTATCGCGCGCGCGCCTATGGCAACATCACGCAGCCGCAGCTCGAGGAGCTGATCGAGGGGATCGAGATCGAGGGTGTCCGCTACGGCTCGATCAACGCCAATATCGAACGCCGCACCGGCGCGAACGTCTGGATCGAGATGATCCTGACCGAGGGCAAGAACCGCGAAGTCCGCCGCGTGCTCGAGCATCTGGGTCTCCAGGTGTCGCGCCTGATCCGCACGCGCTATGGTCCGTTCGTGCTCGGCGATCTCGCGCCCGGTCAGATCGGCGAAGTGCTGCAGCACGACGTTGTAGCCTTCCAGAAGGAGCTCGCGCGCGGCAAGCCCGAGGGCCCCGGCGCGCGTCCCAACGTCGGCATCAGCGCGAGTGCCGGCGCGGGTGCAGGCATCGGCGTCAAGTCAAGCCAGCGTGGTGCCAATACGCCCCGCCCCGCCCCCGCTGCCCGCCCGACGACGGGTGCGCCGCGCCAGCCGGTGCGCAGTCCCTATGCCGCCCCCGCCAGCTCGGGCTTTTCGACCGGTGCCCCGCCCGCGGATCGTGCTGCGCGTCCTGCGCGCCCGGCACGCCCCGAACGGATCCGCCCGACCGCGGCGATGGTCCGCGGCGACGTCACTGACCCTTGGGCAAAGCCCGACGCGCGCGGCGGCAATCGCGCGCCTGCCACGCATCACGCCCGCGCGACCGGTGCGAACACCGGCGCCACCGACCGCCCCTATGCGCGCCAGGAGCGTGCGGACCGCGGCGAGGAACTGAGCACCAGCCCCAAGATCAAGCATTTCCGTGCCGCCAAGCCGCCGCGCGAGCGCGCCGCGCCGACCCGCGTCGGCGGCGGTGGCACCATCGGCACACGGCGTTCCGACACGCCGCAGCGTCAGGAGCCGACGCGTGGCTTCCGCCCGCAGGCCGACGACTCGCGCGCCCGCAGCGGTCTCGACAAGCGCGCGGCCCGCAGCGCCGCCGGACGCCCGGGCGCCGATCCGCGCCCGACCCGCGATACGTCGCGCGACGCCCCCGCCCGGCCCGAGCGCGGCAGCCGCCCCGCCGGTCCCGGCAAGGGTCCATCAGGGGGGCGCGGTCACCCGCCCCGTGCACCACGCGGAGGTAAACGCTGATGCGCATCATCGCAGGCCAGTATCGCGGTCGCCAGATCGTCGCGCCCAAGGGTGACGCGACCCGCCCGACCGCCGATCGCATGCGCGAGGCTTTGTTCTCGATGCTGACCAGCCGGGTCGGCAGTTTCGAAGGCCTCGCGGTCGCCGATCTCTTCGCGGGCTCGGGCGCGCTCGGGATCGAGGCCTTGTCGCGCGGTGCGGGATCGTGCCTGTTCGTCGAGCAGGACAAGCCCGCGCTCGATGCGCTGAAGGGCAATCTCGCCAAGCTCGGCATTCGCGGCGACGTCCGTGCGACCTCGGTGATGGCGATGGGCCCCGCGCCCGCGCCGCTCGACATCATCCTGATGGATCCGCCCTATGACACCGGTGCGGGCCTCGTCGCGCTCGACAAGCTCGCCCGGCTCGGCTGGACGAGCCCGGCGACGTGGATCAGCCTCGAGACGGCGAAGGCGGAGGTCGTCGAACTGGCGGGCTTCGAGGTCGACGCCACACGCGTCCATGGCAAGGCGCGGCTGACGCTGCTGCGCCCCGCCTGACGTAACGGTCTCCCGCGCAAGCGGGAGACCCCGTCCTACGCGTCGGCGCGGCGCCCGACGATCAGCAGCCCGCCAAGGCTCAGCACCCCCGCGGCCATCAGATACACCCCGACCAGCCCCAGCCCGCGCGGTGCCAGCGCCTCCGCCACGATCGGCGCGAGCGCCCCGCCAAGCACGCCGCCCAGATTGAACGTCATTGACACGCCGGTATAGCGCACGCCCGCCGGAAACAGGCTCGGCAGCCACCCGCCGAGCGGGCCATAGGCGAACCCCATCACGAACAGCGCGCCCGACAGCCAGAGCGACACCGTGACCAGCGATCCCGATCCCAGCATCGGCCCCATCAGCGCGCCGACGACGATGCAGCCCGCAAACCCGACGCTGAGCATCCGCGCCGCCGAATAGCGATCCGCCAGCACGCTCGCGAGGATCACCCCCGCCGCGAGGAACCAGATCGCGACCAGCTCGACGCCGAGGAACGCCTCGCGCGAATAGCCGAGCGTCTTGGTGCCGTAGCCGAGCGCGAATGCGGTCGCGAGATAGAAGAGCGCAAAACACGCGATCACCCCGAACGTCCCCGCCAGCGTCGCGCGCAGATGCCGCGTCAGCAGCTCGGCGATCGGCACGCGCGGGATCGCATCGGTCTTCTCCGCTTCTAGAAACGCGGGCGTCTCGGTCAGCTTCAGCCGCACCCACAGCCCCAGCCCGACCAGCACCGCGCTGACGAGGAACGGGATCCGCCACCCCCAGGCGAGGAACTGCGCGTCGTCGAGCACCAGCCCGATGATCAGGAACAGCCCGTTGGCCGCGAGGAACCCGACCGGCGCGCCGAGCGGCGGGAACATCCCGAACGTGTTGCGGCGGTGCGGCGGCGCATTCTCGACCGCGAGCAGCGCCGCGCCGCCCCATTCGCCACCCAGCCCCAATCCTTGCCCCAGCCGCATCAGGCAGAGCAGCGCCGGCGCCCACCAGCCGACCTGCGCATAGGTCGGCAGGAACGCGATCGCGACGGTCGATCCACCCATCAGCAACAGCGAGGCGACCAGCGTCGACTTGCGCCCGACGCGGTCGCCGAAATGCCCGAACAGCACCGCGCCCACCGGCCGCGCGACGAACGCCAGCCCGAACGTCGCATAGCTCAGCAACAGCTGCGCCGACGCCGACTGGCCCGCGAAGAACAGCGGCCCGAACACGAGCGCGGCTGCGGTCGCATAGATGTAGAAGTCGTAGAATTCGACCGCGGTGCCGACCAGGCTGGCGGCAAGGATACGGCGGTTGGACCTAAGCGTGCTCATGCCGTGTGCATCGCCGTACCGCGCGCGTGCGTCAATCGCAACGCCGCCTCACGATGCTGGCGTATGCGCGATCAGTAGCCCAGCGTGCGTGCCAGCATCAGCAACATCCAGTAGAGCCCGCCCGACAACAGCATCGCCACCGGCAGCGTCATGATCCATGCGAGCGCCATGTTGAGGATCGTCCGGCGCTGAAGCCCGCCGCCATTGGCGACGCTTGCGCCCGCGACGCCCGACGACAGGATATGCGTCGTCGACACGGGCAGGCCGAACCGGTCCGCCATCATGATCGTCGCCGCCGCCACCAGCTCGGCCGAAGCGCCCATGCCGTACGTCAGATGCGTCTTGCCGATCCGTTCGCCGACGGTCACAACGATCCGCTTCCACCCGACCATCGTCCCGAGCCCGAGCGCCAGCGCGACCGTGACCTTTACCCAGATCGGGATATAGCGCGTGCCCTTTTCGAGCTGCCCGCCATAGGATTTGAGCGTCGTGATCTCCTGCGCGGTGAAGCGGCTCTGCGCGCGCTTGTCCGCCACCACCAGCTTGGTCGTGTCGAGCACGAGGTACATGTCGTTGCGCAGGTTCGACGTCGCGGCCGCGGGCACCTTGCCGAGCGAGCCATAGCCCGCAATCCGCGTCGAGACGTCGTCCGACAGCGACGCCAGCGCGCCATAGACGAACGGATCCGAAACCTGCTTGGTCTTCAGCGCGCCCGTCACCGCGGCGCGCGCCGCGTCGATGGTCGCGGGCGCGCCATTGGCGTGCGCGCCATACGCGGCGGACGCGGCGCGGGCGGTCTGCACGAACGCCGGCGTCGCGCTTTCGGGCATCGTCCGGTTCAGCGCATAGGCGGTCGGCGCGCAGCCGATCAGGATGAGCATGATCAGCCCCATCCCCTTCTGCCCGTCGTTGCTGCCGTGCGCGAAGCTCACCGCGGTGCAGGTGCCGATCAACAGCGCGCGAATCCCGCGCGGCGGCGGCGTGTTGCCCTCGGGCGCTTCGTACAGCTTGCGGTCGCGCAGGAAGCGTTTCATCACGAGCAGCAGCAGCAGCGCGCCCGCGAACCCGATCAGCGGGCTGAACGCGAGCGCGGACAACACTTTCCACACCTGCGCCATGTCGACGCCCGACGTGCCGTCGGGGCCGCCCGTGATCAGCTGGTTGGCGAGGCCGACGCCGAGGATCGACCCGATCAGCGCGTGGCTCGACGAATTGGGCAACCCGACGAACCAGGTCGCGAGGTTCCACAGGATCGCGGCCAGCAGCAGCGCGAAGATCATCGCGAAGCCGCCAGCGCTGCCGACGTGCAGGATCAGGTCGACCGGCAGCAGCGTGACGATCGAATAGGCGACCGCACCCGACGACAGGATCACGCCCAGGAAATTGAAGAACCCCGACCACACCACCGCAAGCGGCGCAGGCATCGCATGCGTGTAGATCACCGTCGCCACCGCGTTGGCGGTGTCGTGGAAGCCGTTCACGAACTCGAAGCCGAGCGCGATCAGCAGCGCGAGCGCGAGGAAGGCGAACGCCCCCACCGCCATCGATTCGCCGACCTGCGCGGTATCGACGACGATGCTGAACCCCGCATAGGCCAGCCCCCCGACCAGCACCGCGAGGAAGATCCAGCGCCCGGCCGGATGAAGATCATGATCGAGCCGCGGCCCGCTGCGCGGCGCGCGGTCGATCGCCTCGACCGTCAATGTGGAAGTAGCCATGATCGCGCAGTCGGCCCTTACGATTACAACTTTATGACAACGCCGTGCATCGCCGTCCCGGGACGGGAAAACTCGTAGCGCGCGCCCCCGATCGAGATGCGTCACGCAGGCGACCGTACAGAGCGCAACCGCCCCCTATCCTCCCCAGCCAGGGGGAGGTGGCAGGCGCAGCCTGACGGAGGGGGAGGACGGGAGCACGCTGATACAGTCCTCCCCATGCCCGGGGGGACCGTATCAACAGCGGCGCTCCATCAATCGGGCACGAGGTCGGGCGCGAACACGCTTACCCCGTCACCGCCCCGCGAGGCTCGCGAGCTGCGTCCCGTTGCGCTCCAGCAAAGCCGCGGTCTGCACCGTGGCGTCCTGCATCATGTCCGCGCGGCACCGGCGCGACTCGGCGAACGCGTTTAGTCCGCCGGTCCGCGGCGCACACACGCGATTGACCGCCGACTCGACGCGACGCGCGAGCACGCGCCGCCCGGCATCGTTCGTGAGGTCGAGCCCGGCGTGCGAGACACGGATCGTGACGGGGTCGCGCACCGGATCGGCGGCAGCGCCGGTCGCAAAAAGGCACGCGGAGGCGATCGCCGCCAAAGCGACGCTGTGGAGAATCTTCATGATGACGTCCTTTGTTGGTCCTGCGGTCCGCAGGCACGCCGCCTGCGCGCGACAATGACCGAGCGCCGGGAGGACCGTCTCTGCGCGGCCTCTCCGACGAAGACCCTCGTCGCTGCGCACGCCCTACGCCCGGATCGTTACGCGCCCGCGACGGTTTGGCGACGGTTCATCGGTCGCCCTGCGATTTCGATTCCCCGCACCCGGATGGCGACGGCACGCCCGTTCACATCCCCGGATAGCGCGCGAATTCGGGCAGGCTCGCCAGATCCGCCATCCACGCCAGCCGCTCCGCAACCTGGATTTGCGCCCCCGGTGCGACCGACTCGGGATCGTCGAGCGTGCACGACTGGATGTCGATGATCCCCGGCAGCGCAACCGGGTTGGTGTAGAACAGGCCCGTCCCGCACGTCCCGCAGAACTTTCGCCGCCCATGCTCGCACGACGCATAGGTCACCGGATCGCCCGAGATCGTCACCTGCTCGGTCCTGAACGCGATCCAGCCGACCATCGGCGCGCCTGCGCTGCGGCGGCAATCCTCACAGTGGCACAGCGCGTGATGCGCCGCCTCACCCGTCGCGACATAGTGGATCGCTCCACAGTGGCATCGTCCCGACAACATGCACGCCTCCCGATTATATTCCTGATTTGTTCCACACATCGCCACCCCGTGCAAGCCTTACCGGCTTGCCCCATCGCCCCCCGTTCCCTACCTGTTCACCGGTGAACCAGATCGCCCATCCGTCCGACGCAAACCGCCAGCCGCCCTATCTCCGCGGCCTCAACGATCCCCAGCGCGAGGCGGTGCTGACCACCGACGGCCCCGTCCTGATCATCGCCGGCGCGGGCACCGGCAAGACCGCGGCGCTGACCGCGCGACTCGCGCATCTGATCTTCACCAAGAAGGCGTGGCCGTCGGAGATCCTCAGCGTCACCTTCACCAACAAGGCCGCACGCGAGATGCGCGAGCGCGTCGGGCGTCTGGTCGGCGACGCGGTCGAGGGGATGCCGTGGCTCGGCACCTTCCACGCGATCGCCGCCAAGATGCTGCGCCGCCATGCCGAACTCGTCGGGCTGCAGTCCAATTTCACGATCCTCGACACCGACGACCAGCTGCGGTTGCTCAAGCAGGTCATCCTCGCCGCCGATATCGACGAGAAGCGCTTCCCGACGCGCAGCCTAGCCGGGCTGATCGACCAGTGGAAGAACAAGGGCCTCGTCCCCGCCGATATCGATGCGGGCGAGAGCGAGCGCTACGCCAACGGCCGCGGCGGCGAGCTGTACGAGCAATATCAGACCCGGCTGCGCGCGCTCAACGCGTGCGATTTCGGCGACCTGCTGCTCCACATGCTCGTCATCCTGAAGACGCACCGCGACGTGCTGGCCCAGTATCAGCAGCGCTTCAAATACATCATGGTCGACGAGTATCAGGACACCAACTCGTCGCAATATCTCTGGCTGCGGCTGCTCGCGCAGGAGCGCAAGAACATCGCCTGTGTCGGCGACGACGACCAGTCGATCTATTCGTGGCGCGGCGCGCAGGTCGAGAACATCCTGAAGTTCGAACGCGACTTTCCGGGCGCAAAGGTCATCCGCCTCGAACAGAATTACCGCAGCACGCCGCACATCCTCGGCGCGGCGAGCGGCGTGATCGCCAACAATGGCGGCCGCCTCGGCAAGCAGCTCTGGACCGAGCTCGACGTCGGCGAGAAGGTGAAGGTCATCGGCGTCTGGGACGGCCCCGAGGAAGCGCGCCGCGTCGGCGAGGAGATCGAGAGCGTCCGCCGCTCGGGCAAGTCCTTGGACGACGTCGCGATCCTGGTCCGCGCGCAGCACCAGACGCGCGAGTTCGAGGACCGCTTCATCGCGATCGGCATGCCGTACAAGATCGTCGGCGGCTTCCGCTTCTACGAACGCGCCGAAATCCGCGACGCGCTGGCATACCTACGTGTCGTCAACCAGCCCGCGGACGACCTCGCCTTCGAACGCATCGTCAACGTCCCCAAGCGCGGGCTCGGCGACAAGGCGGTCGCGCGCATCCACCAGCTCGCGCGCGCCACCGGCACGCCGCTGACCACCGCCGCCGCGCGTATCCTCGATACCGACGAGCTGACCGGCGCCGCGAAGAAATCGCTCGGCCGCCTCGTCGGCGACATCGCGCGCTGGCGCGACATGGCGACCACCCTGCCGCACGCCGAACTCGCACGGCAATTGCTCGACGAGAGCGGTTATACCGCGATGTACCAGGCTGAGAAGTCGGTCGAGGCGACCGGCCGGCTCGAGAATCTGAGCGAACTCGTCCGCGCGATGGAGGAGTACGACTCGCTCGGCGCGTTCCTCGAGCATGTCTCGCTGGTCATGGACAATGAGGGCGGCGCGCAGGATCCGCAGGTCACGATCATGACGATCCACGCCGCCAAGGGCCTTGAATACGACACCGTCTTCTGCGTCGGCTGGGAAGAAGGGCTGTTCCCCTCGCAGCGCTCGCTCGACGAGGGCGGCGTCAAGAGCCTCGAGGAGGAACGCCGCCTCGCCTATGTCGCGATCACGCGCGCGCGCCGGCTGGCGGTCATCATCCACGCCGCCAACCGCCGCATCTACGGCCAGTGGAATTCGTCGATCCCCTCGCGCTTCGTCGCCGAGCTGCCCGACGAACATACCGACACCGAGACGACGATGTCGGGCGGCGCGAGCCTGTGGCAGGCGAACTGGTCCGACCGCGCCGATCCGTTCGCCGACGTCGCGCGCGGCACTGGCCGCGGCCCCGGCTGGCAGCGCGCGGCAAGCCCCGGCGGCGGCTTCTCCGCCAAACCCGCGCGCGTCGTCGAGAGCCGCACGAGCGCGATCAGCCTCGGCAACAAGGGCCGCGACGACCTGTCGCTCGGGATGCGCGTGTTCCACCAGAAGTTCGGCTATGGCAGCATCGCCGAGATCGAGGGCAACAAGCTCGAGATCGATTTCGAACAGGCGGGGCGCAAGCGCGTCATGGACAGCTTCGTCACGCTTGCGCCCTGACGCCGTGTCCCAATCCGGGGCGACCGAAGCGAACCTGTACACAAGCCGACAATCGCGTTCAGGAACGATGCGGGTGCGGAATCGTATCGCCGGTGCACCCGATATTCGGGTCCGAGAGGATAGCGCATGAAATTCACCAAACTACTCGCGGCAGGTCTTGCCCTTGCCACGCTCGGCATGGGCGTGGTCGCGCCGGCCGAGGCGCAGCGTGGCCCCGGTCCCGATCGCCACTACAGCCAGAACGACCATCGCGGGCCGCACCGCGCGGATCGCCGTGATTACCGTCGCAATGACCATCGCGGCCGTCACGACGACCGTCGCTATCGCGGCCGCGGCAATGACCGCCGCAATTGGAACAACAATCGCCGCTGCCGCACCGAATGGCGCAACCATCGCCGCGTCCAGATCTGCCGTTGATGACAACCCGGTGGCGGCGCACGGTCGCCACCGCCGACGACATGACAAACGCCAGGACGGGCGGCGGCACGGTGTCGTCGCCCGGTTCCACGTCACCCAACCCTGAAAGGATTTCGATCATGAAGCGTTCTCTCGGCCTCGCGACGGTGATCGCCGCGACCTGCCTGTCCGCCGCCACGCCCGTCGCTGCGCAGAGCAGCGCCGACGACGCGCGCTTCGCCGCCGCCCAGTCGCGGCTCGACAGCGAATTGCAGATCTTCCGCCAGGAATTCGATCGCTACCAGTCGCTCCGCGGCAACCGCGGCGGCGGCTATGTGCCCCCCGCCCCGTCGCAGGGCGGCTATCGCCAGGCGCCCGACCGCTATCAAGACGGCTATGCCGACGAGCGCGACGAGGGCAATTACGACCCCTCGCGCTATTACCGCGCATCGCCCAATTACCAGGAGCGCACGCTCGCTGAGAACGATCGCGTCTATGCCGGGCAGGACGGCCGCTATTATTGCAAGCGCAATGACGGCACGACCGGGCTGATCATCGGCGCGGCGGGTGGCGGCATCCTCGGCAACGTCATCGACGGCGGCCGCTCGCGCATCGTCGGCTCGCTGCTCGGCGCGGCCGCGGGCGGTCTCGCGGGCCGCGCGGTCGAACAGAACAACAGCCAGATCCGCTGCCGCTGACGCGCGGCGCTGCGACTTGTTCGCGGGACCGTGACACTGGCGAGGGCCAGGATCACGGTCCCCGCACCCCAACCGTCATCCTGACGAAAGTCAGGACCCAGAGCCATAAACCGCACCGCCCGCGACCCTGGATCCTGGGTCGAGCCCAGGATGACGGAGAATATGGCGGCCACCACACCGCCCCCCTCGTCATCCTGACGAAAGTCAGGATCCAGAGCCGCGAGCGACACGGCGTCCGGCTCTGGATCCTGGATCAAGTCCAGGATGACGGCTGCTACTTTGCCGGCCCCATCAGCTTCTGCGCGAAATAGGTCATCTGCAGCGCCTGCATCCGCGCGCCCTGTTCGATGTCCGCATCCCCCGAATGCCCGCCCGCGGTATCCTCGTAGAACAGATAGGGCAGCCCATATTCCTTCAACCGAGCGGCGAACTTGCGCGCATGCTGCGGGCCGACGCGGTCGTCCTTGGTCGTCGTCCAGATATACGGCTCGGGATAGGCCACCCCGCGCTTGATGTTCTGATAGGGCGAGATCGTCTCGAGAAACGCCTTTTCCTCCGGCACCGCGACCGACCCATATTCGTCGACCCACGACGCGCCCGCGGCGATCTGCTCGTACCGGATCATGTCGAGCAGCGGCACCTGGATCGTCACCGCCTTCCACAGATCGGGGTGCTGGTTGAACTCGACCCCCATCAGCAGCCCGCCATTCGACCCGCCATAGATGCCGAGCGTCTTCGTGCTCGTCAGCTTGCGCGCGATCAGGTCCTTCCCGACCGCCGCGAAATCGTCATAGATGATCTGCCGCTTCGTCTTGCGCCCCGCGTCATGCCATTTCGGCCCGAACTCGCCGCCGCCGCGGATGTTGGCGAGCACGAAGCTGCCGCCGCGCTCGAGCCACAGCTTGCCCATCACCCCCGAATAATAGGGCGTCATCGACGATTCGAACCCGCCATAGGCGGTCATGATCGTCGGCGTCGTCCCGTCGAGCGGCACGCCCTTGCGGTGGACCACGAAATACGGAATCTTCGTGCCATCGGTCGAAACCGCTTCGAACTGCTCGACGATGTCGTTTGAGGCGTCGAATTTCGCCGGCAGCGCCTTGACCTGCTTCGGAACCCCCGTCGGGCCCGCATCCAGCGTCCACAACGTCGTCGGCTGAAGGAAGCCCGTGACCTGTACGAACGTCGCATTGCTGCGATCGGTCGTGCTCGCGACGTCGATCGAGGCGTTGTCGGGCAACGCGACCGCGCGCGACGTCCATCCCGTCTTGCCGCGCGTGAACACCATCGCCCGGCCGCGCACATTGTCATACACGCTCGCCACGACGTGATCGCGCGTCACCGACACGCCATCGACCGACTGGCGCGCGTTGGGCGCGAAGATCAGCGTCGGCGTGAACCGGCCCTTGCGCACCTCGTCGAGCGGTGCCGACGCGATCGCACCCGCCGGGATCTGCCCCCACGCCTCGCTGGTCGAGAAGATCACATGCCCGTCGACCATCCCCGACGGAAACACCCGCGCCGGAACGTCGAGCTTCACCAGTCCGGTGGGCGTCACCACGTGCTTCTCGCCGCCGAAGAACGTCGGCCGCCGCTGGATCATCGTCACGCGATTGCCCTGCCCGTCGGTCATCACGCCGGCATAGGTGCCGAGCTGATCCGACGTCTCGCCGCGGAAGATCTCGCGCGCCGCGCTCAGCGGCTGGCCGCGCTTGACCTCCTTCACGACGAACGGATAGCCCGATGCGGTCATCGATCCCGCGCCCCAGTCGCGCGCGACCAGCAGCGTGTCCTTGTCGACCCATGACGCGCCTTGCTTCGAGGTCGGCAGCGTGAAGCCGCCGGGGACGAACTGCCCGGTCTGGAGGTCGAATTCGCGGTACGTCACCGCGTCCTCGCCGCCTTCGGACAGCGACACCAGGCACAATCGCTCGTCGGGCTGGAGGCAGGTCGCACCCTTCCAGACCCATTTCTTGCCCTCCGCCTTGCTCAGCGCGTCGAGATCGAGCGCGGTGGTCCAGACGGGGGTCGCCTGCGCGTAGCCCGCCTCGCTCGTCCAGCGCCAGATCCCCTGCGGATGCTCGGCATCGCGCCAGAAATTGTAGATCCGGCCGAACCGCTGGTCGGGCATCGGGATCCGGTCCTTCGCCGCCGCGATCGCCAGCGCCTCGGCATAGAAGCTCTTGTAGCGCGGGTCGTTCTGCAGCCGCGGCAGCGTCACGGCATTTTCCGCCTCGACCCAGGCAAGCGGCTTCGCACCGTCCTTGTCCTCGAGCCAGATATAGGGGTCGGCAGCGGCGTCGGCCTGCGGGGCCTTGGAAGCGTTGGGCGTGGTCATCGATGCGACTTGGGCGAGCGCATCGCCTCCTGCAACCCCGACGGATCCCGCCAGGATCGTCGCCGCTAGTGCCGTGGCCACAACCCGCATCGTCTTATCTCCCGCTAAAAGCTTGGCCCCGAAGCGCCTGGTCCCGAAGGGCTTGGCCCCGAAAGCCTTGAGCGAGGTACATGCCGCGGTCTATCGCGCTCTGCAATGCAGCCCGACCAGATCTCGGCCGTCGATGGCCTTCCCAAACCCCGCCGATTCCTCGCGGTCGCGGCAATCTCCGCGGGCACCGCGCTGACGATCATCGATGGCGGTGTCGCCAATGTCGCACTGCCGACGATCGCGCGCGATCTGAACGTCGGCAGCAGCGCCGTCGTGACCGTGGTCACCGTCTATCAGCTGATCCTGGCGATGGCGCTGCTCCCCTTCTCGGGTCTGGGCGACCGGATCGGGCTCAAGCGGATGTACCAATATGGCCAGCTCGTCTTCACCGTCGCGACGATCCTGTGCTTCTTTGCCAAGAGCCTGCCGTTCCTGCTCGTCGTCCGCGCGGTCCAGGCGCTCGGCGCCGCCGCGGCGCTCAGCGTCTCGTCCGCGCTGATCCGGTCGATCTATCCGGCAAGGCAGCTTGGCCGCGGGCTCGGGATCAATTCGGTCGTGGTGTCGAGCTCGGCCGCGCTTGCCCCGACGATCGGCGGGCTCGTCCTCGCGATCGCGCCCTGGCCGTGGGTCTTTGCCAGCGCGGTGCCGTTCGCGATCATCAGCCTCGTCCTCGGCCGGTCGCTGCCCGAGCCGCGCAAGCGCGACGAGCCGTTCGACGTGGTCGGCGCGATCATGTGCGCGGCGATGTTCGGCCTCGTTATCGGCGGTGCGGAAAGCGGCGTCCACGGCGACAGCCCGGTCGTCTCGGCGGCGATCGTCCTGACCGGCATCGCGATCGGCTGGGTGTTCGTCCGTCGCGAGCGTGCGGAGACCAAGCCGATCCTGCCGATCGACCTGCTCGCGCGGCCCGTGCTCGCGCTGTCCGCCGTCGGGGCCTATACCGCGTTCATCGCATCGATGACGCTGTTGCTGTCGACGCCGTTCCGCCTGACGCACGGCTATGGCTTTTCCGCAGCGGAGGTCGGCGCCGCGATCGCCCCTTGGCCGCTGACCAACATGATCGTCGCGCCGCTCGCCGGCTGGCTGTCCGATCGCTATCCCGCGGGGATCCTCGGCGGGATCGGCATGGCGATATCGATCGCCGCGCTGCTGCTGATCGCGTTCATGCCCGCCGACCCGAGCTATTTCGACGTCGCGTGGCGGATGGCGCTGTGCGGGTCGGGGTTCGGGATGTTCCTGCCGCCCAACGCGCGGCTGATCATCGGGTCCGCACCACGCGACCGCGCCGCGGCGGCAGGCGGGCTGGTTTCGACTGTGCGGCTGGTCGGGCAGACGACGGGCGCGACGCTCGTCGCCGCGCTGCTCGCGCTCGGGATCGGTGCGGGCGCGACGCCGCCGCTCGTCGCCGCCGGGTTCGCGCTCGTCGCAGGGCTGTGCAGCCTGTCCCGCCTGCGCCCCTCGATCCGTAATCCCCCGACCGACGAGACGCGCGACGTCCAGCCCGCGTCGCAGGCGCGCTGACCCGCGGCTCAGAACACCGCGACCGGGCGCGGCTCGTTCATCATCCGCTGCCGGACGAGCGGGATCGGCGGCCCGCCATAGCTCAGCAGCTGGTCGTGGAACGCCTTCCACGCGCGTCGCCCCCCGCGCGGTGCGGTCCAGTCGGCGCGCAGCCGTCGGATCAGCAGCTTGCCCATCGTGTAGTTCAGATAGGCCGGATCATATGTCCCGCGCAGCGCCTGTTGCCGCGCATTGCCCTCGTCCTGGTGGCATTGGTCGACAAACAGCCGGAACGCCTGCGCCTGCGTCATGCCGCGCGTGTGCAGGCCGATCGCCGCGAGAAACCGGCAGTCGCGCAGCAAGGCGTTCGACAACTGGCCGACATGCGTTTCCGGATTGCCCGCGTTGAGGCCCGCCTCCCACATCATCTCCTCGGCATAATGCGCCCAGCCCTCGGCAAATGCATAGCCGACGAACACCCGCCCGATCAGCGACGGCGACCGGTTGGAGTGGAGGAACTGAACGAAATGCCCCGGCATCGCCTCATGGATCGAGGTGAACATCAGGTCGTCGCGGCCGGGCACGAACGCCGCCTGGACCGCAGGCGTCCAGCGCGGATCGGGCGGCGAGATGTAATAGACTGAAGGCACGCCGCGGTCGAACGGCCCCGGCGGATCGATATAGGCGAGATTCTGCCGGCTATAGGGCGGGCTTTCCTCGACCAGCGCCCGCTCGGGCCCGGGGATCGTCAGCAGGTCACGATACTGGATGAACGACTGCAACAGCGGGATCTGCCGCCGCGCTTCCGCCACGGGTCCGTCGACCGGCTTGTCCGCCGCCATTTTCGCCATGCACGCAGCGATCGATTGGCCGCGCGCGAACGTGCGGCAGGCGACCTCCAGCGCCAGCTGATTGCGCGCGAGGTCCGCGCGCCCGGCGGTCTCAAGCTGGTCGAGCGGCGTATCCACCCCCTCGGTCGCCGCGATCATCCGCGCGAAGCGGCGGTCGCCCAGCGCGAACGCCTCGGTCGCGGTCGATCGCTGCGCCTCCATCCACCGCCCGAGGTCGCGCATCGCCTCCGACGCCGTCATCGCCGCATCCGCCAGCTCGCGCTGCAACCGCTCGTCGTCGACCTCCGCGAACGCCTTGACCGAATCGTCCATGTAATAGGCGGCAAAGCCGTTGAACGCGGTCGCGCCGTAATCGACGAAGCTGCGCGGCATCGGCGTCCGGAGATTCGCCCTGATGTTCGCCGCCGCGACCGGGATCCGTCGCAGCAGGCGAGTCAGCGCCTTCATCCGGATTACCGGACTGGCATAGGCGCGCATGACATACACGTTCGGATCGAGCCCGCCGGTCACGTACCAGGCCGGATTGCGATGCGGCTGATCCGCATCCTCGAGCCAGAACAGCTTGCCGCGTGCGACCATCACCAGATAGTCGCGCTCGAACCGTTCGTCGGAATTCAGTGCAGCGTCGCCAAAGTCCCGCGCACGCGCGATTGCCGCATGAAGGAACGCCGCCTGCCGTGCGAGCCCTGCCGCGCTCCAGTCGGAAAGCCCGCCATCGAAATCGTGGCGCCCCTGGAACACCGCATAGGCCGGGTCGATCCGGAACCAGTCCTCGACGAAGCGGTCGCGGAACGCGGCCCAGTCCCGGTTGTGCCGCACCTGCGGTCGCGCGCGCGTCTCGCCCCCCGCCTGCCCCCCAGCCAGCGCCCCCGCCCGACCCCTCGCCGCACGCGAAGCCCGCTCCGAAGCGGTCCTGTCGAAATCACACGAACCCAGCGACAGCGTGACCCAGATGGTCGCGACCGTAGCCAGACGCGTGGTCCGCATGCCTCTCCCCCTTCACGCCCAACCGGTCGGCCGATGCTGCCAGTCGAAACGCGTCGGCGCTAGAGCGGGAACGGGGGATGACTCCACCCGTTACGTCCAAATACGCCCGATCTATCTTGGAGAGTATCATGCCCTTTATAAAAACACGTGATGGCACGGATATTTACGTCAAGGATTGGGGCAGCGGGCGCCCCGTCGTCCTTTTGCATGGCTGGCCGCTCAACGCCGACAGCTGGGATGCGCAGGCGATGGCGCTCGCCAATGCCGGGTTCCGCGCGATCGCGTATGACCGCCGCGGGTTCGGTCGCTCGGGCCAGCCCTGGTCGGGCTATGACTATGACACGCTGACCGACGATCTTGCCGACGTGCTCGAGGCCACGGGTGCGCAGGACGATGCGACGATCGTCGGCTTCTCGATGGGCGGCGGCGAGGTCGCGCGCTACATGAGCCGCTATGACGGCAAGGGCGTGGTCGCCGCCGGGCTGATCGCCTCGGTCGTCCCGTACATGCTCAAGACCGATGACAATCCCGACGGCGTCCCCGCCGAGACGCTCGCCAGCATCGGTGCCGGTATCGAGGAGGACCGTCCGGCCTTCTTCAAGACGTTCCTGCAGCAGTTCCTCGGCGTCGGGTTCATCACCTCGCCGGTCAGCGACGAGGTCGTCGACTGGGTCTGGGGTCTGGCGATGCAGGCCGGGCTCAAGCCCACGCTCGCCTGTGCCGAATCGTTCGGCCACACCGATTTCCGCCAGGATCTCGCGGCGTTCCGCATACCCACGCTGATCGTCCACGGCACCAGCGACAAGACCGTGCCGATCGATGCCACCGGCCGCGCCGCCGCCAAGGGCATCGCAGGCTCGCAGCTCGTCGAATATGACGGCGCCCCCCACGGCCTCACCCTGACGGAAAGCGAGCGTTTCACCAACGACCTGCTGACGTTCCTCGGCCGGTAATTCCGTCGTCGATCACTAAACCCCCGTCATCCTGACGAAAGTCAGGATCCAGAGCCCCAAGCGATACCGCCAGTGGCTCTGGATCCTGGATCAAGTCCAGGATGACGGATGGTAAGTTCCTGCGGGACGATCAAGGCGCCAACAGGGCCCCCGTCTGTCATCCTGACGAAAGTCAGGACCCAGAGCCCCGAGCGATACCGCAACCGCCCCCGGCCGCCAGATCAAATCCAGACCGGCACGATCGTCAGTTCCCCAGCGGAACGATCACCTCATCCGGATGCGCCACGTTGAGCTCCTTGCGCACCATCTCGTCGACCATGTCCGGATTGGCATGATCGGGATCGAGCAGCGCGACGCGGTTCTTCAGGATCTCGCGCTTCCGGTCGAGTGCGGCATAGTCGCGCTCGCGCTTGGCGAGCTGCCGCTTATAGTCGCCATAGGCGAACATGCCGTTCGGCCCGAGCACGGCGTACGCGCCGAAGAACGCCATCAGCGTCAGCCCCAGCGCGGGCCATGCGGCCTTGCGCATCGTCCGCCGCAGCTTGCTCGTCTTGGTCACGCGCGCCATGTCGGTTCTCCTGCGCCTAGCCTATCAACGCCCGATCAGGATGTCGCGACCCGCATAGCGCGCCGCGTCGCCCAGCTCTTCCTCGATCCGGATCAGCTGGTTGTACTTGGCGAGCCGGTCCGACCGCGCGAGGCTGCCCGTCTTGATCTGCCCGCAATTGGTCGCGACCGCGAGGTCGGCAATCGTCGCATCCTCGGTCTCGCCCGAGCGATGCGACATCACCGCGGTATACTTGGCGCGCTGTGCCATCGACACGGCTTCCAGCGTCTCGGTCAGCGTGCCGATCTGGTTGACCTTCACCAGGAGCGAGTTGGCATAGCCGCCGTCGATCCCGCGCTTGAGGCGCTTCGGGTTGGTCACGAACAGGTCGTCGCCGACCAGCTGGACCTTGTCGCCAATCAGGTCGGTGAGCGTCTTCCAGCCCTCCCAATCGTCCTCGCCCATGCCGTCCTCGATCGAGAAGATCGGATAGCGGCGCGTCAGGTCGGCGAGATACTCGGCCATCTCGGCGCTCTCGAGGATCCGGCCCTCGCCCGAAATGTCGTACTTGCCGTTCTTGTAGAATTCGGTCGCGGCGCAATCGAGCGCGAGCATCACGTCCTCGCCGGGCTTGTAGCCAGCCTTCTCGATGCTCGACATGATGAAGTCGAGCGCCTCGGTCGTGCTGCCGATGTTCGGCGCGAAACCGCCCTCGTCGCCGACGCTGGTCGACAGGCCCTTCTCGCTCAGGCCCTTCTTGAGCGTGTGGAAGATCTCCGAGCCGCAGCGCACCGCCTCGAGGATGTTCGACGCGCCGACCGGCACGATCATGAATTCCTGGAAATCGATCGGGTTGTCGGCATGCTCGCCGCCATTAATGATGTTCATCATCGGCACCGGCAACAGATGCGCCTGCACGCCGCCGACATAGCGGTACAGCGGCAGGCCGCGCGCTTCCGCCGCCGCCTTGGCGACCGCGAGGCTGACGCCGAGGATCGCGTTCGCGCCCAGCCGGCCCTTGTTCTCGGTGCCGTCGAGTTCGATCATCGCGCGGTCGAGATCCGACTGGTCCTCCGCGTCCATGCCGAGCACGGTGTCGGTGATCTCGTCGTTGACCGCGTCGACCGCACCGTCGACGCCCTTGCCGCCCCAGCGCGTCTTGTCGCCGTCGCGACGCTCGACCGCCTCGTGCGCGCCGGTCGATGCGCCCGACGGCACCGCCGCGCGACCGAAGCTGCCGTCCTCAAGCAGCACGTCGACTTCGACGGTCGGATTGCCACGGCTGTCGAGGATCTGGCGTGCATGAAGGTCGATGATTGCGGTCATGTAACGATGCTCCTACAAATTCCCAGGCTGATCCGATCACCCGGGGTCGTTCGCGTTGCCTCTATCGCCTCGCGACTTATCGGGCAATCGGGCCGGCAAGGCGGAACCGTGCCATCGCGCCGGTGTTGAGACCGTAACAATTCGAAAGGGACCGTCATGGCCGATACCGACGCACAGCCAATGGGCAATGCCGACTTCAACGCCGCCAGCACTGCCACCGCCACAACGCCGGTAAAGGGCGCCACGCAGACCGCCACGACGTCGGATGGCACGGCTCTCGCAAATACCGTCACCGACGCAAAGCAGGCGCTCAAGGACAATGCCGGCAAATATGGCCAGCAGGCCGCGGACAAGGCGCGCAGCTTCGCCGAGGACGGCAAGACGCGTGCGGGCGAAGCGCTCGACCAGATCGCGCAGCTTCTGACCGACGCGGCGGGCCAGGTCGACGACAAGCTCGGCGCACAATATGGCGGCTATGCGCGCACCGCAGCCGACAGCGTGTCGGGCTTTGCCGATCAGGTGAAGGCCAAGGACATCGACGCGCTGATCGAAGACGCGACCGCGCTGGTTCGCAAGTCGCCGGCAATCGCGATCGGCGCGGCCGCGGCGGTTGGGTTCGTCGTCGCGCGCCTCGTCCAGTCCGGCGTCGATGCCGATCCGAAGGTCTGACCTTGGACAACTCCGTCACGTCCCCGTTCGACAACGATGAGAGCCTGACCGAAGTCGTCGGGCGTCTCGCCGCGGAGACCCGTGCACTCGCGGGCGCGGAAGTCGCTGTCTACAAGGCGAAATTCGGCGAAACGGCGTCGGCCTACAAGTCGGCGGCGATGTTCTTCGCGGTCGCCGGCGTGCTGGGGCTGGCCGCGTTGATCGCACTGCTGGTCGGTGCGATCTTGACGCTGGCGACGCTGGTGGGGCCAGGTTGGGCGACCGTCACCGTCGTCGGGGTTGTGTTGGTGCTTGCCGGCATCCTCGCGATGATCGGCAAGTCCAAGCTTCAGACCAAGAGCGAGCCCGTATCATGACATCCGCCAAAGTCGCCGCCGCAGAGATCGAAGCCGCCCTCGCCCGCCAGCGCGTCATGATGACGATCGGCCAGCTTCAGGACCGGCTCAATCCGCGCCGTCTCGCGCTCAACGCCAGCCGCGATATGGCGGACGTGAGCAGCGCCGCGCTCACCGCGGGTGTCGATACGGTACGGCGCAATCCGGGGTCGGCGGCGGGTGCCGCGGCCGTCGCCGGGCTTTTCTTCGCCCGTCACCGTATCGTCGGCCTTTTCCGCCGCGGTCGCTGACCGGTTTCGACCGAAACCCTATTCACCGGCGTGCGTTCGATACCGTGACGCCGGAAACCAGAAGGACCGTCCCATGACCGACGCCCATACCAAGATCCACGATGCCGAAAACCGTCTGCGCGAGGGCTATGACAGCGTTCGCCAAACCGCATCGCGCGTCATCCACGACGCGGGCGACAAGGCCGCCGAGGCGCTCGACGCTTCGCGCGAGACTGCCAAGCGCACCGTCCACAGCCTCGAATCGAACCCGCTCGGGATTCTCGTCGGCGGCCTCGCCGTCGGCGCGCTCGCGGGTGCGCTGATCCCGCGGTCAGCGCGTGAGAAGCAGTTGCTCGCGCCACTCGGCAAGCGCTTGGGTGCGACCGCCGTCGCCGCCGTCGCTGCTGCCAAGGCAGCGGGCCAGTCGGAGCTCGGCGAGCTCGGGCTGACCAAGGACAATGCCCGCGGCCAGGCCAAGGGTCTGGTCGAAGGCGTCGTCAAGGCGTTGACCACCGCGAGCACCGCAGGTGCGAAGGCCGTAACGCAAAAGCCGGCCAGCTAAGGGTTCAAAGCGCGGGTCGAACACGCTAGGGCAACTGCGACATCCCTCCCAAGGACAGCAGCGCATGAGCAAGCTTCACCTCGTATTCGGCGGCCGCGTCAGCGACCCGCGCACCCTCGACTTTAATGATCTGAGCAAGATCGAATTCGTCGGCGTCTATCCCGACTATGCCAGCGCCGAGAAGGCGTGGCGTGCCGCAGCGCAGCGTACGGTCGACGACGCCGAGATGAAATTCGTCGTCGTCCACCTCCACCGCATGCTCGAGCCAAACCTCAACAGCACGCCCACTGCCGCTTAAACGACTACCGCAAGCCCCGCCCGTCATCCTGACGAAAGTCAGGACCCAGTGCCAAACACGGCCAACGCGGCATCTGTAGGTTGTCTGCCACCGCATGACGGGAGGGCGGGCGCGGGACGCCGTGTCCGCGCCCGCCGGGTAATCGATCAGGCCGCCCGGTAACGCCACAGCAACAGCGGCCGCGCAAGTACTAGCCCCGCCAGAAATCCGCCGATATGCGCGCCGATCGCAATCGGCCCATTCGCACCGACCGACGCGCCAAACCCGGCCAGTCCCATCAACAGTTGGATCCCGATCCATGCCGCGGCAAGCCACGCGACATGCACGACGCCAGCAGGCACCGGACCAATCGCTTTCGCGCGCCGCTCGCCGTACAACAGCGCATAGGCGCCGACGACCGCCGAGATCGCGCCACTGGCGCCGATCATGGGAGCAACGGACTGCGGATCGAAGGCCCAGTGCCCCGCCGCTGCGACATACGCGCCCACAACGTACAGCAGCACCGTCTGCGGCGTCCCGATCGCGCGTTCGACGAACTGCCCGCAATAGACGAGCATCACCAAGTTGAGCAGGACATGAGCCCATCCGCCATGGATCAGCGTCGCGGTCAGCGGCGTCGCCCAGGCGGGAACCGCGAACATGTGATCGACCGGCACGCCGGCCTCGCCCATCCGCAGCGGAATGAAGCCCGCGTTGACCGCCCAGTAGGGCAGCATCCCCGCAACCAGCAGAAATCCCGAGACGATGACCGTCACGATCGCGATGATCGCCGTCGCCCGCGTCTCGAAAAACGGCATGGCGATCAGATGAACTCGATCTTCGACACCACGTAATAGCGATCGCCCGCGGGCACCGTGACCTCGACTTCCTCGTCGAGCTTGCGACCGATCAGGCCACGCCCGAGCGGCGAATTGTACGAGATGCGGCCCGTCTTGGCGTTCGCCTCGGTCTGACCGACGATCTGATACGTCACCGGCTTGTCGTTCTCGTCGAGCAATGTGACCGTCGCGCCGAACACGACCTTGTCACCCGACAGGTCCTTGGGATCGATGATCTGCGCGCGGGACAGCTTGTCCTCGATGTCCGAGATCGATGCCTCGACCTGGCCCTGGCGTTCCTTCGCGGCATGATATTCCGCGTTTTCCGACAGGTCGCCATGCGCGCGCGCCTCTTCGATCGCGTCGACGATCGTCGGACGTTCGGCTTTCAGGCGCTTAAGATCCGCACTCAGCGTCTCATAGCCTTCCTGCAGCATCGGCATCTTTTCGACGGTCGCCATCATCTCGTCCCCAAATTCATTACCCGACGCGGGGCGCGATGGCCCCGCCCACACATCACGCTCATGTCGGGATCAGTTGTGCGACTGCGAATAATAGGATTGCAAGGGCCGTACTTCAAGGCTGTGCGTCGAAAGCTTGGCGATCGCCTTGGCCGCCTCGAGCGATGCGGGCGCGGTCGTGAAGTAGGGGATGCGCTGCCCGAGCGCGGACGCACGGATCGGTTGCGAGTCCTTCAGGCTCTGCCACCCCTCGGTCGTATTGAAGATCAGCGCGATGTTGCCGTCCTTGATCCGGTCGACGATGTGCGGCCGCCCCTGCGCGACCTTGTTGACCTTTTCGACCGGGAGCCCCGCGCGCGCGAGGTAATCCGCGGTGCCGCCCGTCGCGACGATCGCAAAGCCCGTGTCGATCAGCGCCTTGACCGCCTCGACGATCATCGCCTTGTCGCCGTCCTTCACGCTGACGAACACGTTGCCGCTCGTCGGCAGGATGGTCCCCGCCCCGAGCTGCGCCTTGGCGAAGGCCGTCGTGAAATCGGGATCAATTCCCATGACTTCGCCGGTGGACTTCATTTCCGGTGACAACACCGGATCGACGCCCGGGAACTTGTTGAACGGGAACACCGCCTCCTTGACAGCATAATAGGGAATATGGCGGTCGATCGGCGGCAGGTCCTTGAGCTTCTCGCCCGCCATCACGCGCGACGCGATCTTGGCGATGGGCACGCCGATCGCCTTGGCGACGAACGGCACGGTGCGCGACGCACGCGGATTGACCTCGATGAGGTAGACCAGCCCGTCCTTCACCGCGAACTGGATGTTCATCAGCCCGACGACCGACAGCGCATGCGCCAGCGCCACCGTCTGCCGTTCGATCTCGGCGATAATCTCCGCGGACAGCGAGTAAGGCGGGATCGAGCAGGCGCTGTCGCCCGAATGGACGCCCGCCTCCTCGATGTGCTGCAGCACACCCGCGACGACGACATCGGTCCCGTCGCAGATCGCGTCGACATCGACCTCGATCGCATCGCGCAGATACTGGTCGATCAGCACCGGCGAGTCGCCCGACACCTGCACCGCGGTGGTGATGTAATCGTCGAGCTGCCCGAGCGTATCGACGATCTCCATCGCCCGCCCCCCTAGCACATAGCTCGGCCGCATCAGCACCGGATAGCCGATCCGCTCGGCGGCAGCGACCGCCTCGTCGCGGCTGCGCGCGAGCCCGTTGGCGGGCTGGAGCAGACCGAGCTTGGTGATCAGCGCCGCGAACCGCTCGCGGTCCTCCGCCAGATCGATCGCGTCGGGCGTCGTCCCCAGGATCGGGATCCCGGCGGCTTCGAGCGCGCGCGCGAGGTTCAGCGGAGTCTGCCCGCCGAACTGCACGATCACGCCGACCAGTTCGCCTTTCGACGCCTCGACATGCAGGATCTCGAGCACGTCCTCGGCGGTCAGCGGCTCGAAATACAACCGGTCCGACGTGTCGTAATCGGTCGACACGGTCTCCGGGTTGCAGTTGACCATGATCGTCTCATAGCCCGCATCGGCGAGCGCGAAGCATGCATGGCAGCAGCAATAATCGAACTCGATCCCCTGCCCGATCCGGTTCGGCCCGCCGCCAAGGATGACGATCTTCTTCCGGTCGGTCGGCGCGGACTCGTTCTCGGGCTCGCCGAAGCTCGGCGCCTCATAGGTCGAGTACATATACGGCGTCTTGGCGTCGAATTCGGCCGCGCAGGTGTCGATCCGCTTGAACACCGGCCGCACGCCGAGCTTCAGGCGATGCTGGCGCACCTCCTCCTCGGTCACGCCGCCGGTCATCGCCTTGACGACCTCGTGGATCAGCCCCGATCCGCGCGCGATCCCGCGGTTCATGCCCCGCAGATTGGCGGATTGCAGCGCGAGCCAGGCGAGCCTTTTGTCGCTGAACCCCATGCTCTTGAGACGCCGCATCCCCGTCGCGTCGATCGGCAGCCCGTCCTTCATCACCTCGGCCTCGGCCGCGATGATCTCGGCGATCCGCTCGAGGAACCACGGATCGTACTTCGCGATCGCGTGTACCTCGGCGACGGTGAAGCCCTCGCGCAACGCCTGCGCGGCGACCAGCAGCCGGTCGGGGGTCGCGACGGCCAGCGCCGCTTCGATCTCGGCGCGCGGCGCACCGACGAGGTGGTCGACCTGGTTGAAGCCCGACAGCCCGGTCTCGAGCCCGCGCAACGCCTTCTGCATCGATTCATGGATGTTGCGGCCGATCGCCATCACCTCGCCGACCGACTTCATCGCGGTGCCGAGCGTGCTCGACGCACCCTTGAACTTCTCGAACGCGAAGCGCGGGATCTTGGTGACGACATAATCGATCGTCGGCTCGAAGCTCGCGGGCGTCGCGCCGGTAATGTCGTTCTCGATCTCGTCGAGCGTGTAGCCGACCGCGAGCTTGGCCGCGACCTTGGCGATCGGGAAGCCCGTCGCCTTCGACGCCAGCGCCGACGAACGCGACACGCGCGGGTTCATCTCGATGACGACCAGCCGGCCGTCCTTCGGATTGACCGCGAACTGGACGTTCGAACCGCCTGTTTCGACACCGATTTCCCGCAGCACCGCGATCGATGCGTTGCGCATGATCTGGTATTCCTTGTCGGTCAGCGTCAGCGCCGGCGCGACCGTGATCGAGTCGCCGGTATGGACGCCCATCGGATCGACATTCTCGATCGAGCAGATGATGATCGCGTTGTCCTTGCGGTCGCGCACCACCTCCATCTCGTACTCTTTCCAGCCGAGCAGCGATTCCTCGATCAGCACCTCGGTGGTCGGCGACAGGTCGAGCCCGTTGCGGACGATCGCGATGAACTCCTCGCGATTATACGCGATGCCGCCGCCAGAGCCCCCCATCGTGAAGCTCGGCCGGATGATCGAGGGAAGCCCCGTCTTTTCAAGCCCTTCCAGCGCTTCGTCGACAGTATGTGCGATCGCCGAGCGCGCGCTTTCCAGGCCGATCCGGTCCATCGCGTCGCGGAACTTCAGCCGGTCCTCCGCCATGTCGATCGCATCGGCATCCGCGCCGATCATCGTCACGCCGAACTTCTCGAGCGTACCGTCATGGAACAGCGCGAGCGCGGTGTTCAGCGCGGTCTGGCCGCCCATCGTCGGCAGGATCGCGTCAGGACGCTCCTTCTCGATGATCTTGGCGACGATCGCGGGCGTGATCGGCTCGACATAGGTCGCGTCGGCCAGCTCGGGATCGGTCATGATCGTCGCGGGGTTCGAATTGACGAGGACGATCCGGTAACCCTCCTCCTTCAACGCCTTGATCGCCTGCGTGCCCGAATAATCGAACTCGCACGCCTGGCCGATGACGATGGGTCCTGCGCCGATGACGAGGATCGAGGTGATGTCGGTGCGTTTTGGCATTACATAAGACCCATGATGGCTGCGATCAGCCTTTTTGCCATCTCGCCGATTGCGCCAGACGCAAATTTTTCTGCGAGATATCTCAAAGCAGGCAAAACTAGAGAAGAAAGTTTTGATAAGCGGAAAGCAGGTTGACTTATCAAAGTCTCTGCTGTTCTCAATTCACCATTTATAACGTCCTTTTCATCACCCAAAGCGATGGAGACTTCATTATTGCTGTCAAGCTCCTCCACCAGTCCATGGAAGTCAGACTCCATTACTTCTATTTCAGCCCGATTGTCCGACCGCGTTACAATACGATCAGACGCCGGAATAAGATCATCGCTAGGGTTTACGCCGGTGGCGTCAGATTCGTCATCAACTGATGCGAGCGGGTCATTATGCAGGTCCACCCAAAAATCAGTACTTCCAAACACCTTTTTGAACCACTCTACTCCACCGGAGAGGCCGTTAGAAACGAGCGCTTGATGTCCATTTTCTGATACGTAGCTCAACGCATCATCGGTCTTTGCGCCAAATAGACGAAGCATTTCGCCGGCATATTTGTCATTTATCACTGAAATTAGCCGCCAAGCTTCTAGCTGTCGGATAACCTTTTCAGTCGCAAGGGCATCGATTTTCCACTTGTAGCGATCCTCCACAAGCTGCCCGAAATCTTCGCGATTTGTCGGCATACCTTGCGTTGTAGAAGCTGCTCGCAACGCGAACATAGCTGCCACGGTGAGGTAAGTTGTAGCGCTACTCAACTTTCGCCTCCAACAACTTAATAAACCGCTCGAACAGATACAGGCTATCCTGCGGCCCCGGGCTCGCTTCCGGATGATACTGCACCGAAAACGCCGGCTTGTCTGTCAGCTCGAGCCCCGCATTCGACCCGTCGAACAGCGACACATGCGTCTCGCGGACGTTCGCCGGCAGGCTGTCGCGCTCGACCGAGAAGCCGTGGTTCATGCTGGTGATCTCGACCGCGCCGTCGGACAGGCGCTTGACCGGATGGTTGGCGCCGCGGTGGCCCTGGAACATCTTGGTCGTGGTCGCGCCGACCGCGAGGCCGAGAAGCTGATGGCCGAGGCAAATGCCGAACAGCGGCTTGCCCGTCTCGAGCAGCTGGCGGATCACCGGCACGGCGTATTCGGCCGTAGCAGCGGGATCGCCGGGGCCGTTCGACAGGAAGATGCCGTCGGGGGCGAGCGCCATCACCTCGTCATAGGTCGCAGTGGCGGGCACGACGGACACCTTCGCGCCCGCCGCGACGAGGTTGCGGAAGATGTTGCGCTTCGAGCCGTAATCGATCGCGACGACATGCGGGCGGGCCGCGCTCGCGACGGGGGCATCGCCTTCGCTCGACCCGGACGATTGGGGCGACGCATCCCCTTCCCCGTTCGTGCTGAGCGCAGTCGAAGCACCGCTCTCCCCATAGCCGAACCCAAGCCGCCACGTGCCGCCCGGCGCCTGATCGCCCCAGCCATAATGCATCTCGGTCGACACGCCCTTGGCGAGGTCCATGCCCTCGAGCCCCGGCCAGCCCCGCGCCATCGCCAGCAATGCGGCCACGTCGAATTCGCCGCTCGCCGAATGCGCGATCACGCCGTTGGGCGCGCCGCCGACGCGGATCCGCCGCGTCAGCGCGCGCGTGTCGATCCCCGACAGGCCGATCCGCGCATGCCGCTTCATCCAGCCGTCGAGGCCCTCGACGGCGCGGAAGCTGGACGGCTGCGTCACGTCCTCGCGGACGATGATGCCCAGCGCGTGCGGGTCGTCCGCCTCGATATCGTCGGGGTTCGCGCCGACGTTGCCAATGTGCGGAAAGGTGAAGCAGATCATCTGCCCGGCGAAGGACGGATCGGTCAGCACCTCCTGGTATCCGGTCATCGCGGTGTGGAAGCACACCTCGCCGACCGCCTCGCCCTCGGCGCCGAACCCGCGCCCCCAGATCACGTCGCCATTGGCAAGCACGAGTACGCCGGTCGCGCCGGCGGGCTTTGCCGAAGACATGGGTGTAGGCTGGGCGTCGGCCATCAGGCTGGGCACTCTCTTTACGTTGACGATGTCGCTAAGTGGTGTCCGCTAAGGCCGGCGTGCCGCAGCGTCAATCTGTTAAACCTTGGCTCGACGCGCTATCGCGTCCGGCTATCCCGAACCGCCCGAAAGACCCGTATATGATTCGCGACGACATCAAGGCCGCGCAGCTCACCGCGATGAAGGCCGGCGACAAGGAGAGCCGCAACGCCATCTCGTTGATCCAGGCCGCAATCAAGAACCGCGACATCGAGGCGCGGACCGGCAAGGCGCCCGAGAGCGACGACGCGCTGGTGATCGAAGTGCTCCAGAAGATGGTCAAGCAGCGCCGCGAGTCGATCGAAATGTTTTCGAACGGCGGCCGCCAGGAACTCGCCGACGCCGAGGCCGCGGAGGTCGCGGTGATCGAACGATTCCTGCCAGCCCAGATGGACGAGGCGGAAACGACGGCCGCGATCCTGACGATCAAGGATGAACTCGGCGCGACCGGCATGAAGGACATGGGCCGCGTCATGGCCGAACTGAAGGCGCGCCACGCGAGCGAACTCGACATGAGCAAGGCAAGCGGCCTGGTGAAGGCGGCGCTGTCTTAAGAAGATTTTGTGCGCGCGGAGGCGCGGAGACGCGGAGACGCGGAGGTGTTGCGCTCGCCGGGAGCGGGCGAGCACCACTGTCGCCGCGCAGCGGCAGGGTAGATCGACATTTGCGCTGACGCGCAGCAGAAGCCCCGGACGCACCCCCTCCGCGCCTCCGCGCCTCCGCGCGAACAAACCCTGCTTCTTCTCCTCTTCGGATTGCAGGTATCACCCCAATAGTGATACCGAGCTATACTCGCGCGCATGGCCCTGACCCCGCAATTTCTGGACGAGCTGCGCGGCCGCACGTCGCTGTCGGCGCTGATCGGCAAGACCACCAAGCTCACCAAGGCCGGGCGTGAGCACAAGGGCTGCTGCCCGTTCCATAACGAGAAGACGCCCAGCTTCTACGTCAACGACGACAAGGGCTTCTACCACTGCTTCGGCTGTTCCGCGCATGGCGACGCGATCAAGTGGATGACCGACCAGCGCGGCCTGCCGTTCATGGACGCGGTCAAGGAGCTCGCCCAGGCCGCCGGGCTCGACATGCCCGCGATGGACCGCCAGTCCGCCGCCAAGGCCGAACGCGCCAAGGGCCTGCACGAGGTGATGTCCGACGCCGCCGACTGGTTCGTCGAGCAGTTGAACGGCCTTGCGGGCAACGACGCCCGTGCGCTGCTCGACCGCCGCGGTATCACCCCCGAGACCGCGCGCGCATTCGGCATGGGGTTCGCCCCCGACAGCCGCGGCAAGCTGAAAGCCGCGCTGAAAACATACGGCGACCCGATGCTCGTCGAATCCGGCATGCTGATCAACGTCGAGGGCAAGGACCCGTATGACCGGTTCCGCGGCCGGCTGATGATCCCGATCCGCGACCCGCGCGGCCGGACGATCGCGTTCGGCGGGCGCGTGCTCGACGGCGGCGAGCCCAAATATCTCAACTCCCCCGACACCCCACTCTTCGACAAGGGCCGCACGCTCTACAATCTCGACCGCGCCGCCCCCGCGTCGCGGAAATCGGGCCGCGTCCTCGTCGTCGAAGGCTATATGGACGTCATCGCGCTCGCCCAGGCCGGGTTTGGCGAAGCGGTCGCCCCGCTCGGCACCGCGCTGACCGAGGCACAGCTCGAACGGCTGTGGCGGATGGTCGACGTCCCCCTCCTCTGCTTCGACGGCGACTCTGCCGGGCAGAAGGCCGCGCTCAGGGCCGCACACCGCGCGCTCCCCCTGCTCGCCCCAGGCCGCAGCCTCGCCTTCGTCACGCTCCCGCAAGGCCAGGATCCCGACGACCTCGTCCGCTCGGGCGGCCCCGCCGCCTTCGAAGCGCTGCTCAAGACCCCCGAACCGCTCGTCGAGCGCCTCTGGGCGTCCGAAGTCGCCGCCGAGGCACTCGACACCCCCGAACAGCGCGCCGGCCTCAAGCGCCGCCTCCACGAGCTCGCGGAAGGCATCGCCGACGCATCGGTGAAACAGGAATACCAGTCCGAGTTCAAGGACCGCTTCTACAAGCACTTCAAACCCGTCCGCGCGCCCTTCGTCCCCCGCGGCGAACGCCCGAAAGGCGGGTGGAAGCCCCCCGCCGCGCCCGTCACCGAGGATGCGAAGGCGTTTCTCGCCACCGGAATCGACCGTGTGCTGGCGAAGGCCGTGCTCGCCGGGCTGATCCGCCATCCCGTTGAGATCGCCCGCCACATGGAGGTGCTGGGCCCGCTGCAACTCATCGACGGCGCGCTCGGCCGGCTGTTCGAGGCGGTCGTCGATGTTGCACTTGAGGACCAGAAGCTTGATAGCGGCCGCTTGCTCACCATATTGGCGAGGTCCGGTTTCAATTCAGTCGCGAGTGACCTGTTGAGAGCCGATACGATGCCCTACTCGTTCACGCAGACCACGGCCGATCCCGCCCGCGTCCGCGCCGACCTAGACGAGGCGATCGCGATCATGGTCGCGCGTCCCGAGGTCGATGCGGCGCTCAAACAGGCGACCGCGGCGATGCAGACGCACTTCACCGAAAGCGCGTTCGAACGACAAGTGGCTATGGTAAGAGAGAAACAGGCGTTGGAAGTCCGACTTGCAAATCTTGTACAGTCGAACGAAGACGCCCGAGCGTTGGGTACCGAGGGCGATTGATGGCTAAGGCGAACATGGCGGAACCCGCCGAGACGAACGACACCGGCGATGCGCCACTGATCGACATGAACGATGCGTCGATCAAGAAGGTCATCGCGCGCGCCAAGAAGCGCGGCTACATCACCTATGATCAGCTCAACGAAGCCTTGCCGCAGGGCGAGATGTCGTCCGACCAGATCGAGGACATCAGCGCCGCGCTGAGCGAGATGGGCATCAACATCGTCGACAACGACGAAGCTGGCGAGGAAGGCGAGGCCGAGCCCGCCAAGGACGACGACGACGAGCCGGAGACCGCCGACGCGGAAGCCGACGCGGGTCCCGCGATCGAGAAGAAGAAGGAGACCGTCGATCGCACCGACGATCCGGTCCGCATGTATCTGCGCGAGATGGGCGCGGTCGAGCTGCTCAGCCGCGAGGGTGAGATCGCCATCGCCAAGCGGATCGAGGCGGGTCGCGACACCATGATCCTCGGCCTGTGCGAATCGCCGATCACCTTCAACGCGATCATCGACTGGTCGACCGCGCTCAACGAGGGCACGATGCAGCTGCGCGAGATCATGGATCTCGACGCGATGCTCTCGAAGGACCCCGCGCCCGAGGCGATGGCCGAAGACGGCGAGGCCGACGACGGCGAGATCAGCGAAAAGAACGCCGGCCCCTCGTTCAAGGAAGAGGCCGAGCCCGAAGAGCCGTCCGCCGACGAGGACGAGGACGGCGAGCGCCGCACCCCGCGCGCGTCGGACGACGAGGAGGAGGACAACACCCTCAGCCTCGCGCAGATGGAAGAGCAGCTCAAGCCGATCGCGCTCGAGCGGTTCGCCAACATCACCGCGCTCTACAAGAAGTTCAGCAAGATCCAGCAATCGCGCGTCGACGCGATGGGCATCGGCGGCGAGTTTTCCGCGGCCGACGAGCGCAAGTATCAGAAGCTGCGCGAGGAACTCACGGCGGAAGTCGAGAGCGTCCAGTTTCACAACGCCAAGATCGAATATCTCGTCGATCAGCTCTATGCCTATAACCGTCGCCTGACCGCTCTCGGCGGCCAGATGCTGCGCCTCGCCGAGCGCCATAAGGTGCCGCGCAAGGACTTCCTCGATCGCTATATCGGTCACGAGATCGACGAGAACTGGCTGGCGACGGTCAACAAGGTCGACAAGAAGTGGACCGCGTTCGTCGCCAACGAGAGCGAGGCGGTCGAGCGCATCCGCGCCGAGATCGCCGACATCACGCAGCAGACCGGCATGGCGCTCACCGAGTTCCGCCGGATCGTCAACATGGTCCAGAAAGGCGAGCGCGAGGCGCGTATCGCCAAGAAGGAAATGGTCGAGGCGAACCTGCGTCTCGTGATCTCGATCGCCAAGAAATACACGAACCGCGGTCTTCAGTTCCTGGATCTCATCCAGGAGGGCAATATCGGCCTGATGAAGGCGGTCGACAAGTTCGAGTATCGCCGCGGCTACAAGTTCAGCACCTATGCGACCTGGTGGATCCGCCAGGCGATCACCCGCTCGATCGCCGATCAGGCCCGCACGATCCGCATCCCGGTCCACATGATCGAGACGATCAACAAGCTGGTCCGCACCAGCCGCCAGTTCCTCCACGAGCAGGGCCGCGAGCCGACCCCGGAGGAGATGGCCGAACGCCTCTCCATGCCGCTCGAGAAGGTCCGCAAGGTGATGAAGATCGCCAAGGAGCCGATCAGTCTCGAAACGCCGATCGGCGACGAGGAGGATAGCCACCTCGGCGACTTCATCGAGGACAAGAACGCGATCATCCCGGTCGATGCCGCGATCCAGGCGAACCTCAAGGAAACCGTCACGCGCGTGCTGGCGAGCCTCACCCCGCGTGAGGAACGCGTTCTGCGGATGCGGTTCGGCATCGGCATGAACACCGATCACACGCTCGAGGAAGTCGGCCAGCAGTTCAGCGTGACCCGTGAGCGCATCCGCCAGATCGAGGCGAAGGCGCTGCGCAAGCTGAAGCATCCGAGCCGGAGCCGGAAAATGCGGAGCTTCCTCGACCAGTAAGGGTTGCGGAATATCTGATCAAACGAACGGGCCGCGGTGGAAACACCGCGGCCTTTTTCGTTATTGTACCGGGGTCAATGCGAGAAAGCATCGGCTCCGATATCCCCCGAACAACGACGAGCCGGCGTTCGCAAGACACCCGCCCTTCCCTGTTCTCCCGCGAAGGCGGGAGCCCAGTCTGGATCCCCGCCTACGCGGGGAAACAAGTTTGATTTGGCCGAAAGGGATAATCCCCGAAAGCAGCCGCACAAACTTGCATGAGGTTACCGCCACCCTCGGCCCGTCGGCGCTTCTCACAGCCTCGGCAGACCTTGCTGTACGGAGCCGATGGCTGATTGTTTGGCGATAGTGATACGTCCTGCGGGTATGGAGAACCACGTGCGTTATCCAAGCCGCACTAGGCGTGTCATAATGGTGGCAGCCATCGAGGGCCGCATGGAGATTAACCGCGCCTGACTTCGTCGTAGGACACCCTCGCATAACCATAGCGGTTTCACGTCGTGAGCGTATTAGGTACTCAAAAGCATTATACCGCCAGTACACCGGACGATTCCCAACCACCAAGATTGGAAGCAGACGTTGGACCCTCCTGGCCGTAGCCCCTATTGGCATGACGAGCAGCAACTTGAGGCGGAGGCCTACGCTTGGTTTAACGACCTGTTTTATGATCCCGAGGCTGAACGCGCGGCTGGCATAACGCGGAGATACCGATGGCTGCCGCAAGATACGATTGCGCCTTATGAAGTTTTGCAGTCTCGGTATGGAAAAACGATGGATCCGTGGCTTATTCGAGACATAAGCGACCGCCTATCCGAAACGTCATCGAACTGGCGTTCGAGACCTGATGAATTTACCGACAAAAATGAGCTCCCCAGCCCCCAAGCAGAAACAACAAGGCCAAATGAGGTTGAGGTCGAGCGGGAGGCCTTTCTAGCAGCTATCGCGGCTTTGGAAGCGGCGGTTACAGCTATAAATGATCCTAAGCCGCGGTTCGGGCATAACATGCCGCCCGAGGGGTTGGACTATGATCCTGTATTGCGACAAGAGTTAGCCGATTTAGTCGTAACCATCAAACGGATGAAGCAACAGGCAAAGTCCCCCGCTCCTGACACGCAGGCTATAATAGAGGGACAAGGCAAGCTATCAAAGTTTGCGCAGACGGCGATGACTTGGGGCGGGGGACGGGGCACCAAGTTCACCGATGCCATGCTAGAAACTAGCGGAAAGGCACTAGGTGCCGCCTTGATTCTAAAGATAACCGGGATACTGCCAGAGGTGTATGCCGTTATCGCCGCCGCCGCGAAGTTCGTTGGAGCAATAACGCATTCACTAACTGGTTAGCCTCCGAGCAGTATCTTTATCAATTTTCCCCCGCCAGGGGGAGGAATTACGTTCGAACCGAGCCAACAATTCCTTCAAAGCCCCGCCTGATCCTCTTCAACAACCGCTACGACGTCCTCAGTCAATTCACCGACGGGGGCTCGCCGACGCCGCCCGCGACGCTGGCGTAGTTCGTCGATGTGACGAGCGCACGCTTGGCCCAAGACGTTCAGGATCATGCGCAGGGATCCAACCTCGACACGGATATCGTGCCGGCACAAGGAATTGCCCGCCCGGTTGCTCGCTGGCGCATCCCCGCATAGTGGTCATGCGGAGACCCAACGACCAGCAGGCCCCGTTTATGTTTCACAAGCTCAATCCCCGGATCCGCATGTTTCTGGAACAGGTGGTCTGGGTCGTCGGAAGCTATCTCGCCGCCACCGGGCTCCTCGCGATCCTCATGCACAAGGTTGCAGGCCCGCCCTGGTGGGTGCTCCCGCTGTTCCTGATCGCATCGGCGTGCGCCGCGGCGTTTCGCGACATGTCGGGCGACAGTGCTACGAGCGCACGGCCTTCCGCGCAGGATAGCGACGTAACCCCCCGTTAAACCTCGACTGTTACGCTCCCCCCATGAAGGCGTCATGGATAGTCGCGGCAGAGCCGCAGCGGAATTGTCTCCGCATGAAGATCTCGGGCTTCTTCACGGTCGACGACGTCGCGGCGTTCGCCGCCACCGTCGCGGCGGAGATCGCGGTGTTGAAGCGCCAGGCGGGGGCGCCGCCACACGTCACGCTGTGCGACACGCGCGGGGTGCAGATCCAGTCGCAGGACGCGGTCGCCGCGTTTACCGCGATGCTCGACAACCCCGCCGCCCGCTCGCGCCGGCTCGCCTATGTCGTCGATGCCGCACTTGCGCGGATGCAGATCCGCCGCCTCACCGAACGCAGCGACGCCGGCTATTTCGACACCGTCGAGGCCGCCGAAACCTGGCTCTTCGCCGTGGATGCGGACCCCGCCCTGCCCGGCGCTCCGCCTCCCGCTACCCCGGCTCCCTAGCCCGCCCCGCAAGACCGGCCGGCACGCGCCGGGGACGCGCAAAAAATGGCTCGCGGCCGTGCCGCCTATGGTGTCGGGGCCGCTATGATACGGCGATGAAAGCGCACTTCTCCATCCGGGTCGACGTCCCGCGCAGCCTTGTCGTCATCACCATGGCCGGGTTCTTCGAGCCCGCGGACATCGCGCGGTTCGTCGCGGCCCGCAACGAGGCGCACCGCCTGCTGACCTGCGGCGCGAACCAGCAGGTCACGCTGATCGACATCCGCGCGATGGATATCCAGGCACAGGACAGCGTCGCTGCGTTCCGCGCTGTCCTCGTCGATCCCGCCAGGGCCTCGCGCCGGCTCGCCTTCGTCGTCCCGCAGTCGCTCGCGCGGATGCAGATCCAGCGCGCCGCCGACAGCCGCGCGGCGCACTATTTCGGCTCGCTCGAGGACGCCGAGCACTGGCTGATGGCCCCCGACCCTGATCCCGCGCCCGTGCCAGCCTCCACGGCGACACCGGCCGCTCCCGCCGCTCCCGCCGCCCCTGCGGCCTCCGCCGCCACGTCGAGAGCGGACGCCGCACTTCCCGCCTGACGGCGCTGCGCAGGGGCGCGTTGGAAGGACCATCGCTGTCTACATCGCGCCGGTCCCGTTGCCGCGCCGCATTATCCGGGGCAAGCAGCACCAAACCGGCGCCGGCGCCTCAACCTCCTCGACTCGGCCGTCTCGATGGGGCCGACCCGCACGGACGGCGCGCACGAAAAAGGGCGCGGGGACCAACGCCCCCGCGCCCTTTTCCCTGTCAAACCCGGCGTACCGGGCCGCGCGATTACTCGGCGGCTGCGGTGCCCTTGGCCGGACGGTTGTCGCGGCGCTCGGCGATACGCGCCGACTTGCCGGTACGACCACGCAGGTAATACAGCTTGGCGCGACGCACCGCGCCCTTGCGGACGACTTCGATCGAATCGATGTTGGGCGAGTACAGCGGGAAGACGCGCTCGACGCCCTCGCCGAAGCTGATCTTGCGCACGGTGAAGTTGCTGCCCATGCCCTTGTTCGAGCGCGCGATGCACACGCCCTCATAGTTCTGAATACGCGTGCGCTCGCCTTCGACGACCTTCACGCCGACCTTCAGCGTATCGCCGGGACGGAAATCGGGGATCGTCTTGTTGGCCAGGAACTTCGCGATGTTCTCGGCTTCGATCGTCTGCAACAGGTTCATAGTCAGTCCTCGTGTCGCCGCGCGCCAGAGGGCGACTGGACCCGAGCGCCCTCATGGCGCTCCCAAAGGTCCGGTCGCCGTGACCGTGTATCGATCTCCGCGCGGCGTTTGCGCCATGCGTCGATCTTCGCATGATCCCCCGATCGCAGCACCTGCGGGATCGTGCGCCCTTCCCATATCTGAGGTCGGGTATAATGCGGATATTCGAGAAGCCCCGTTTCGAAGCTCTCGTCATCCCCACTAGAAGCCGCGCCCATTACGCCGGGGAGCAGCCGAATGCAAGCATCGAGCAGCACCAGCGCGCCCATCTCGCCGCCTGACAGGATATAGTCGCCGATCGACACCTCCTCGATGGCGCGCGCCTCGAACAGCCGCTCGTCGAACCCCTCGAACCGGCCGCACAGGATCGTGACGCCGGGCCCTTGTGCGAGTTCGCGCACCCGCTCCTGAGTCAGCGGCCTGCCGCGCGGCGTCATCGCCAGCACCGGCCGCCCATCGGCCACGCTGTCGATCGCCGCGGCGACGACGTCTGCGCGGAGCACCATCCCCGCACCGCCACCCGCGGGCGTATCATCGACCGAGCGATGCTTGTCGGTCGCGAAGTCGCGCAGCTGGACGGGCTCGCATGACCACCGCCCCTCCCCCAGCGCCCGCCCGGCAAGCGAGGTGCCGAGCGGCCCGGGGAACATCTCGGGGTACAGCGTCACGATCGTCGCCGCCCAGGGCAGCTCACCCGCCGCCAGCCGCGCCAGCCGCGCCTCCTCCTGTGCCGCGGCGAGGACCTGGGGGACGACGTCGGCGGGAAATTTACACCCCTGCGCCTTCAGCCATTTCAGGCGCGCGAGGAAAGCGTCAGCGCTGTCCTCGACATACTCCGCCTCCACCCCGCACCGCGCGACCACAGGCTCGGCGACCTGCGCGACGTACCGGCGCGCACCCTCCTGGGTTTGCGACGCATAGGCGTGGAGATCGCCTTCCGACCAATCACAATAGCTCATGCCGCCCGCCGCTATCACTCCCGCGCCCGGCTTGCGATAGCGATCGAGCGTTTCGCCACCGGAACGGATTTGCCGCGCCGCGCTTATAGCGGGATGGACGATTGCATCATCATCGGCGCCGGGCCTGCAGGCCTCACCGCGGCGATCTATCTCGCGCGGTTCCACCTTTCGATCCGGCTGTTCGACTGCGGCAGCAGCCGCGCCGCTTTGATCCCCTGCACGCACAACCACGCCGGCTATCCCGAGGGGATCCGCGGCACCGATCTGCTCGCGCGGATGCTCGCGCAGGCGGAGACCTACGGCGCGGTGCGTGAGGGCGCGCGCGTCGACGCGATCGAGGTCGATGACGACGGCTTCACCGTCCGCCTGGGCGACCGCCGCGCCCGCGCGCGGAGCGTCCTGCTCGCGACCGGCGTGGTGAACAACCGCCCCGCCATGCCCGATGCGGTCCACGACAAAGCGCTCGAGGCCGGCCTGTTCCGCTATTGCCCGATCTGCGACGGCTATGAGGTGACCGACAAGCGTGTCGGCGTGATCGGCACTGGCGACCACGGCATGCGCGAGGCGCTGTTCCTGCGCGGCTACACTAAGGACGTGACCCTGATCGCGCCAGACGGTGGCCACGATCTCGATCCTGCGTGCGAGGCGGCGCTGGACGACGCGGGCATCGTCCGGGTCGGCGGCCCCTGCGGCAACTATGCGATCGAAGCCGACCGGTTCGCGCTCGACACGGTCGAGGGGCGGATGGCGTTCGACAGCGTCTATCCGGCGTTAGGCTCGGTGATCCGGTCGGAACTCGCCGTCGCTGCCGGCGCACGCGCGACGGACGAAGGGTGCCTAGAGGTCGACGATCATCAGCGCACGTCGATTCCCGGGCTGTTCGCGGCGGGCGATGTCGTCAAGGGGCTCGACCAGATCAGCCACGCGATGGGCGAAGCCGGGGTGGCCGCCACGACGATCCGCAACATGCTGTCGGAACAGCGCCCGATCCGGCGCTAACGTCATGTGTGCCCGCGAAGGCGGGGACCCAGACTGGGCTCCCGCCTTCGCGGGAGAACAAGACGTTACGAGGGCCCTATTCGGTAGCGAAGGACGCCTCGACCACGAGCCGTTCCGAATCCCATTCGGGCACCGCCTCGACGCGCATCGGCACCATGAACCGCTTGCCGGGCTTTTCGTCCACGGCAGACCGCTCGATCTCGATGACATCGCCCGCGCCGAAATTGTCGATCGCAACGACGCGCCCGATCACGTCGCCATCGGTCGAGACGACGGCGAGCCCGATCAGGTCTGTATGATAATATTCGCCGTCATCGAGCGGCGGCAACGACGATCGCGGCACGGTCAGTTCGGTCCCGCGAATCGCCTCGGCGGCATTGCGATCGGCCACCTCGGCGAAGCGTGCGATCGTGCCGTTGTTGCCGGCACGCGTGGACTTCAACGTCAGCGCGCCATCGTTAAAGCTCTTATACGCTGCGAAATTCTCGGCAAAGACCTTCAGCCGCACCTCGCCGCCGATGCCGTGCGCGCCGATCACGACGGCGAGCGTGACCTTATCCCTGCGCGGAGCCCGTGTCGGGTCCGGGGCTGTCGTCGGCGCCTTCTGCGGGGTCTTCGGCGGAGACGCCTTCATTGCTGGCATCTTCGATGTCCTCGGGTGCGGGGGCTGTTCTTGGATCTGGATCGGGGGTCATCATGCGCTCCTTGTGGGTGACAGACCGACAAAGAACGCATGAGCCGCCATTCGGGTGCGGGCATCGCCGCCCCCAGTCCGTCATCCTGGGCTCGACCCAGGATCCAGAGCCTAGGATGTTGCCGTCCCTGGCTCTGGATCCCAGCCTTCGCTGGGATGACGAGGAAGTCGATCTTACGAAGCGGCTTCTTCGGTCTCGGCAGCAGGTGCCTCTGCGTCGGCAGCAGGTGCCGCCTTTGCAGCCGCTTCGGCCTCGGCAGCTTCAGCCGCCTTGGTCGCACGCTCTTCAGCGCGCTCGGTGGCCTTCTCGCCGGGCTTGCCCTTGTTCGGGTTGTTGCGCGCCGAACGCTCGAGAACGCCTGCGGCATCGAGGAAGCGAGCGACACGGTCGGTCGGCTGCGCGCCGACGCTCAGCCAATGCTTCGCGCGGTCGGCGTCGAGCTGCACGCGCTGCTCGTTATCCTTGGCGAGGAGCGGGTTGTAGTTGCCGATCTTCTCGATGAAGCGGCCGTCACGCGGGCTGCGCGCGTCGGCGACGACGATCTTGTAATAGGGACGCTTCTTGGAGCCACCGCGCGCGAGGCGAATGTTGATTGCCATGATATTTTCCTTCTGGATCTAAACGTCACCCCAGCGAAAGCTGGGGTCTTTGGGTTGGTAGGTTCCGCACTCTCACCGGGAGATCCCAACATTCGCTGGGATGACGGCGGGGCGCGGAGGGTTATTTCTTCTTCAGAAAATCGTCGAAGCCCGCGGGCAGCTGCGGCATCTTGCCGCCCAGGCCCGGCAGGCCGCCCCCGGAATTACCCCCCGGAAGCCCGCCTGTGCCGGCCTTGTTGAGCATGTCGCCCATCTGCGGCCCGCCGATCGCGTTACCGATGCCGCCAAGACCGCCGCCCATGCCGCCCTTACCGAGCATCGCCATCATGCCCTTCATGCCGCCCATCTTCTTGATCTTCTTCATGGCAGTCGACATTTCGAGGTGCATCTTGAGCAGCTTGTTGACCTCCTGCACCGTGGTGCCGGAGCCCTTGGCGATGCGGATCTTGCGCTTGGCGTTGATCAGCTCGGGCTTGTTGCGCTCCTTGATCGTCATCGATCCGATCATCGCGTCCATATGGACGAGGACCTTCTCGCCGCCGACCGAGGCGACCGCGCCCTGCGCCTTCTTCATGCCGGGGATCATCCCCGCCAGCGCGCCGAGCCCGCCCATCCGCTGCATCTGCGCGAGCTGGGCACGCAGGTCGTTCATGTCGAACTGACCCTTGGCCATCTTGGCGGCCATCCGCTCGGCGTCTTCGACCTGGATCGACTCCGCCGCGCGCTCGACCAGGCTGACCACGTCGCCCATGCCGAGGATCCGACCGGCGACGCGCTCGGGATGGAACGCCTCGAGCGCATCGAGCTTCTCGCCCGTGCCCGCAAACTTGATCGGCTTGCCCGTGACCGCACGCATCGACAGCGCCGCACCACCGCGCGCATCGCCATCCATACGGGTCAGCACGATACCCGTCAGTGGCACCTGATCGGAGAAGTTCTGCGCGACGTTGACCGCGTCCTGACCGGTCAGCGAATCGACGACGAGCAGGATTTCGGCCGGCTTGGCGACATCCGCGACCGCCTTCATCTCGTCCATCAGCGCCTGGTCGACATGGAGTCGACCCGCGGTGTCGAGCATCAGGACGTCATAGCCCTGCAGCTTGGCCGCCTGCATCGCGCGCCGTGCGATATCGACCGGCTGCTGGCCAGCCACGATCGGCAGCGTCGAAACGTCGATCTGCGTACCGAGCGTTGCCAGCTGTTCCTGCGCGTTCGGGCGATTGACGTCGAGCGACGCCATCAGCACCTTCTTGCGCTCGCGCCCGTTGCCGCCGATCGCCGATTGCCCCGCCGCAAGCCGCTTGGCGATCTTCGCGGTGGTGGTCGTCTTGCCCGAGCCCTGAAGCCCGACCATCATGATGACCGCGGGCGGCGTGACGCCGAGTTCGAGTTCGGAGGCTTCGGCGCCGAGCATCTCGACGAGCGCGTCGCTGACGATCTTGACGACCTGCTGCCCCGGCGTGACCGAGCGCAGCACGTTCTGGCCAACGGCCTTCTCGGTCGCCTTCTCGACGAAGTCGCGCGCGACGGGCAGCGCGACGTCGGCCTCGAGCAGCGCGACGCGCACCTCGCGCATCGCTGCGCGCACGTCCGCTTCGGTCAGCGCACCCCGGCCGCGAAGGCGGTCGAAGACGCCGCCAAGTCGATCGCTCAGGCTTTCGAACATCGAAATACTCCAATACACCGTCACCAAACGCAAAAGCGCCGGCGGGCGAAACCTCGCCGGCCAGCGTGCATCCTTGGATGCTCGTCTTATGCGTCCCGTGACGGAACGTGGAACGCCCGATACGCGACCGCGCCGCTCGATGCAAGATGGCGCCCGCCGGACAGTTGCGCACGACGCTCCGCACCGCGGCTAAACCGGCTCTTAACGGGTCCTACACATTTCGCGCGCAGATGTGATGTAGATCATAAGCGCAAAGGCCCGTCATCGCATGACAGCATCGCCGGCGGCTCCCCGCCTGCCCCGCAACATCAGCCGTGAGTTCGTCACGGGTGCCGTGACGGGCGCGGCTGCGTTGTTGCTGGTCGGTACCGGCGGCGCGGTTCTGCTCGACGCGATCGCGCATGTGACGGGTGACGGGACGGGAATCGACCACCGGCTGATCGTCGCGATGCTGCTGAACGTCGCGCTCATTCTCTTCGGGGTCCTGCGCTATCGTGCATTATCGGTCGAATTGAACGAAGTCGCCGATGCGGGGATGCGGGATCGGATCCTCGCGCAGCGCGATCCGCTTACGGGGTTTCTCAACCGGCGCAGTCTGTCGGAAGACGGTGCGACCTTGTTCGGGAGCGCGCGTCGCCGCGGCAAGGCGGTCGCGATGCTGATGATCGACATCGACCTCTTCAAGGGCGTCAACGATCTGCACGGCTATGCGATCGGTGACCTGCTGCTCATCCATGTCGCGGAGACGATCGCCGCGATCGTTCCGGGGTCCAGCCTGCTCGCGCGACTCGGCGCGGATGAATTTGCCTGCGCCTTCATCTTCGACCCCTCGCATCAGGAAGTCGCCGACCGCATCGCCGAGCGCCTCGTCGCCGGCCTCGCCACGCCGTTTCGCGCCAACGGGATCGAAATCCATACCAGCGCCTCGATCGGCGTGGCGCGATCTGACGCGGATTGCGCCTCGATCGACGCGCTGCTCCGTACCGCGGACATCGCGCTGCACGCCGCGCGGACGAACGGCCGCAACCGCCATGCATGGTTCAGCCCGTCAATGGAGCGCACGCTCCAGCTTCGCGGCGAACTCGAGACGGGCCTGCGCCATGCGATTCCGGCGCAGCAGATCATCCCCTGCTTCGAACAGCAGGTCGATCTCGCAACGGGGCGTGTCACGGGGTTCGAGGTGCTTGCGCGGTGGGAACATCCTACCCGCGGCACGATCACCCCCGACGTCTTCATCCCGATCGCCGAAGAGATCGGCGCGATCGGCGACCTCTCGCTGTCGATCATGCGGCAGGCATTCACGGCGGCGCGCGATTGGGATGCGGCGCTGACATTGTCGGTCAACATCTCGCCGCTCCAGCTTCGCGACGCGTGGCTCGCACAGAAGATCATCAAGACTCTCGTCGAGACGGGCTTCCCCGCAAGCCGGCTGGAAATCGAGATCACCGAGAGCGCGCTGTTCGACAACCTGCCGCTCGCGCAATCGATCGTCGGAAGTCTGAAGAACCAGGGCATCCGCCTCGCGCTCGATGATTTCGGGACGGGCTATTCGAGCCTCGCGCATCTGCGCGCGCTGCCGTTCGACCGGATCAAGATCGACAAGAGCTTCGTCGCCTCGATCCTCGAAAACCCCGAGAGCATGGCGATCGTCAACACGATCGCGCGGCTCGGCGACAGCCTCAACCTGCCGACCACCGCGGAAGGAATCGAGGACGCCGCGGTCGAGGAACGCCTCTGTGCGATCGGATGTGCCAAGGGTCAGGGCTATCTCTACGGCCGCCCCCTCAACGCCGCGCAGGTCCGCCGGATGCTCGCCGAAAAGCGCCTTCTCGCGCACCAGCCCGACAGCGAGTTCCCGGCACTGCGCGATTCGTCGCCCCGCCTCGCAAGCTGACCGACCGGCCGACAGGCCCGCGCCTGCACGGTCTATCCGCGCGAAAGAGATTGCGTGGACTTCGCGCAACGTCGCTTATAGATCGCACCCATGCCATCCGCCCCCCTGCCTCAGGCTGCGCCAGAGGCCGGTCCCGACGTCGTCAGTCTGGGTTGCCGCCTCAATATCGCCGAAAGCGAAACGATCCGCGCACTCGTCGCGGGGCGGGACATGGTCGTCGTCAACAGCTGCGCGGTCACCAACGCGGCGGTGAAGGCGACCCGCGTCGCGATCCGGCGCGCCCGCCGCGACCGTCCATCGGCGCAGATCGTCGTCACGGGCTGCGCAGCGCAGATCGATCCCGCCAGCTTCGCCGCAATGTCCGAGGTCGACCGGGTAATCGGCAACGCGGACAAGCTGTTGCCGTCTGCCTGGCAGAGCGAGGCGGCGGTCCTGGTCTCCGACGTCATGACGGTTCGCGAGACCGCACCGCATCTCGCCGCGAGCTTTTCCGCCCACGCCCGTGCGTTCGTCGAGGTCCAGAACGGATGTGACCACCGGTGCACCTTCTGCGCGATCCCTTTCGGCCGCGGCGCGAGCCGTTCGGTCCCCGCCGGCGCGGTCGTCGATCGCATCGCGGGCTTGGTCGACGCCGGGCACAGCGAGATCGTCCTGACGGGCGTCGACCTCACCAGCTACGGCCCCGACCTGCCGGGCGCCCCCACGCTCGGTCACCTCGTCGAGCGGATCCTCACGCACGTACCCGCATTGCGGCGGCTGCGGCTGTCGTCGCTCGACGGGATCGAGATCGACGACCGGCTCTTTGCCGTGCTGACGGGGGACGCGCGGATCATGCCGCACGTCCATCTGTCGCTGCAGGCCGGGGATGACATGATCCTCAAGCGCATGAAGCGCCGCCATTCGCGCGCCGAAAGCGTCGATCTGGTCCAGCGACTCAAGGCGGCACGTCCGGATATCGCGATCGGCGCCGACCTGATCGCGGGCTTCCCGACCGAAGACGACGCGATGTTCGCGAACACGCTCGCGCTGATCGACGATTGCATGATCGTCCACCCGCACATCTTCCCCTATTCGCCCCGCGCCGGCACGCCCGCTGCACGCATGCCCCAGGTCGAGCCCGGCATCCGCCGCCAGCGCGCGACGCTGTTGCGCGAGGCGGGTGAGGCTGCACGGGCGAAGTGGTTGCGCGGACTGGTCGGCACCACGCAGGACCTGCTTGTCGAGCGACCCGGCGACCGCGGCCATATCGGTAACTTTGCCGAAGTCGTGCTGGACGAAACCGCGATACCGGGCGAAATCGTCCGCGTCAGAATCACCGGCGCAACGGGCGACCGCCTGAGCGCAACACGGGACAACACATGAGCACCACCCCCACCTGGCACGACAAGCTGCTCGGCGGCTTCAAGCGCACGTCCGACCGGCTCGTCGGCAATCTCGCCGGCCTTGGCGGCGCACGCCTCGACGACGCGACGCTCGACGATATCGAGGAGGCGCTGATCGCCTCCGATCTCGGCCCTGAAACCGCGGGCCGGATCCGTCACCGGCTGTCCGAAGGCAGCTTCGAGCGAAACATGGAGGAACTCGGCATCCGCGTCATCGTCGCGGAAGAGGTCGAGAAGGTCCTTGCGACCGTCGCCAAGCCGATCGAGATCGACGCGTTTCCACGTCCGCAGGTCATTCTCGTGATCGGCGTCAACGGCTCGGGCAAGACCACGACGATCGCCAAGCTCGCGCATCTGTTGATGGAGCAGGATTACGGCGTGATGCTGGCCGCGGGCGACACGTTCCGCGCCGCCGCGATCGGCCAGCTCCGTACCTGGGCCGAGCGCGTCGGCGTGCCGATCGTCACTGGCCCGGAGGGCGGCGACGCGGCGGGCGTGGTGTGGGACGCGGTGAAAAAAGCGACCGAGACGGGGATCGACGTGCTGATCGTCGACACCGCAGGCCGTCTCCAGAACAAGCGCGAACTGATGGACGAGCTGGCCAAGATCCGCCGCGTGCTCGGCCGCATCAACCCCGAGAGCCCGCACGACATCGTCCTCGTGCTCGACGCGACCACCGGCCAGAACGCGCTCCAGCAGATCGAGGTGTTCAAGGAGGTCGCGGGCGTGACCGGGCTCGTGATGACCAAGCTCGACGGCACCGCACGTGGCGGCGTGCTGGTCGCGGCGGCCGAGAAATACGGCCTCCCCATCCACGCGATCGGCATCGGCGAGGGGATGACCGACCTCCGGCCGTTCGATGCGAACGAGGTCAGCCGGATCATCGCGGGCGTGGAGAGCGTTCGGAAGTAACACGCCGTCCGGGGGGGGGGGTACCCTCCGTTCGTCCTGCGCGACGTCAACGACCGGCCAGCTTGTGGCAATGTCGTTCGACTATGGTCGGGGCGAACCGGATTTCACCGCATTTCTTGGAAGACACAGTGACCAAATCCCCCCTGCCCCCCGGTCTTCGCATGGCGATCGACTATGGCCCGCTCGCGATCTTCTTTGCGGTGAACTCGCTTACCCCGGGCGCACCGATCGCGCGCGTCGTCGCCGCGACGACCGCGTTCATCATCGCCACGATCGTCGCGATGATCGTCTCCAAGGTGAAGTCGGGCCACATCTCGCCGATGCTGTGGATGTCTGGCGCGCTGATCGTCGTGTTCGGCGGACTGACGATCTATTTTCACGACCAGCGCTTCATCCAGATGAAGCCGACGATCATCTACGCGATGTTCGCCGCCATCCTGACGTTCGGGCTCGTCACCGGCCGCCCGCTGCTCCAGTCGCTACTCGGCACGGCGTATCCGGGACTGTCCGCGGACGGCTGGCGCAAGCTCACGCGTAACTGGGCGGTGTTCTTCGTGTTCATGGCGGTGCTCAACGAAGCGGTCTGGCGCAACAGCACATGGGATTTCTGGGTCGGCTTCAAGCTCTGGGGCGCGATCCCGCTGACGCTGATCTTCGCGTTCGCCAATATTCCGATGCTGTTGAAGCATGGACTGCAAACGGGCGACAAGGCCGTCACCGACCTGCCGCCCGAAGGGTAATGAAAAACCCGTCATCGCAGCAACGCTGCAATCTCCCCGTGTCAGACGTCACGACTGCCACGGGGATACCCCGGCTTTCGCCGGGGTGACGGTTCAAGCGTCAGTTCAGCCCGCGACCTTCGCGTAGCGCTCGCCGACCACGTCCCAGTTCACGATGTCCCACCACGCCTTCAGATAGCCCGGACGATCGTTCTTGTACGTCAGGTAATAGGCGTGCTCCCACACATCGTTACCCAGAAGCGGCGTGCCCGGCTCCTTGGCGTCGTCCATCAGCGGGTTGTCCTGGTTCGGCGTGCTCGTCACCTTCAACTTGCCGCTGTCATCGGCGATCAGCCATGCCCAGCCCGACCCGAACTGGCCCGCGCCCTTGGTGTTGAACTCGTCCTTGAGCTTGTCGAGGCCCCCAAAGTCACGATCGATCGCCTCTGCCAGCTTGCCCGACGGGGCCTGACCAGCCTTGGGCGCCATCGTCTTCCAGAAGAAGTCATGGTTCCAGAAGCCGCCGCCGTTGTTGCGAACGAGCGGCGGTTGCGACGAGATCATCCCGAGAATGTCCTCGATCGACTTGCCCGCCAGCGCGGAGTCCTTCTCGACACCTTCATTCAGCTTCGCAGTATAGGCCGCATGATGCTTATCGTGGTGAAACTTCATCGTCTCCTGATCGATCACCGGCTCGAGCGCGTCATAGGCGTAAGGCAGCGGCGGTAGTTCGAAAGCCATCGGAAGTCTCCTTGGTGAATGGGTTGGACGTTTAACGCCCGCCCGCCCCAAATGGTCCGCGCAAAGTCGTTCCGCAAGCGTCCCGACCACCCTGCGCGGTGATAGCGAGGGTGCAGGCATCACAAGATGGTTGCGGGTCAGCCGCCGGCGTTCAGCAGGTCGTGGCGCTTCAACGCATGTCGCAACTGGTCATAGGACAGCCCGAGCGCTTCCGCCGTCGCCCGCTGGTTGAAGCGATGTTCGGACAATGCCTTGGCGAGGAGATCCCGCTCGAACCGCGAGACGCGCGACTTGAAATCGGACGGCCCTTCTTCACACGCGACGACGGGATCATCCTCGTCGATCGCCGGCACGTCGGGCTGCCGGGCGGGCGGTGCGGCCGGGACAATGGCCTGAGGCCGAGGCGCCTGCCCCGCACCGGGGCGGTGCGGCGACTGGAACGGGTCGATCTCGATCTCGTCGATCGGACCCGCTTGCTCCCACCGATAGACCGCGCGCTCGACGACGTTGCGCAGTTCGCGGACATTGCCCGGCCAGCGGTACGCGACCAGCGCGTCCATCGCGGCAGGCCCGAACCCTTCCCAGCGATCACGTCCGAGTTCGGACGCCATCCGCCGCCCGAAATGCTCGGCAAGCACCACCACGTCGCCGCTCCGTGCGCGCAAGGGCGGCAGTGTCACCACCTCGAACGACAGCCGATCGAGAAGGTCGGCGCGAAACTCATGGCGATCGACCTTGTCGGGCAGATGCTCGTTGGTCGCGGCAACGATGCGTACGTCGACACGCCGTGGCCGCGACGATCCGATCCGCGTGATCTCGCCATATTCGACCGCGCGCAGCAGCCGGTCCTGCGCCGCCATCGACAACGTCCCCAACTCGTCGAGGAACAGCGTGCCGCCATCGGCCTCCTCGAACCGCCCGACGCGCGCCTTGGTCGCGCCCGTGAACGCCCCCGCCTCGTGCCCGAACAACTCGGCCTCGATCAGCGACTCGGGCAGTGCCGCACAGTTCATGATCACCAGCGGCTGATCCCAGCGCGGCGACAGGCGGTGCAGTCGCTCTGCGACCAGTTCCTTGCCCGTTCCCCGCTCGCCGATGACCAGCACGGGGCGGTCGAGTGCGGCCGCACGCGATGCGCGTTCCAGCGCCCCCATGAAGGTGCTCGATTCCCCGATGACCTGCGTTGTTCGCTCCATGACGAAGATGTGGCGCGATTTACCAACTCTTCGCAAGCACCTGATCGATATCGATCTGAAGGAAATCGCTAAGTACCGGTTTTTCCACCTTTTTCAAAACTGGCACGACTGATGCAAAGCTTGAGACAATCCGCACACAGGCGGAACATCGCACCATCAGGGAGTTCCATCATGTTCAAGACCGACATCATCCGCACCGTTGCCGCCGCACTCTGCACCATCGTCTTCAGCGCGACCTGCGTGCTGGGCGCAGTCGCACCGGCGCATCAAGCGAACGCGGTCGCGGCACACACCGCAATCGTGGCATAAGTGCCCGACGGCTCGACCAGAGCCTCGGGCCGATCCCTGGAGTAGGATTTACATGGGCATTTTTTCCCGCACTCGCGACATCGTCGCTGCCAACTTCGCCGATCTCATCGAGAAGGCCGAAGATCCGTCGAAGATGATCCGCATGATCATCCTCGAGATGGAGGAAACGCTGGTCGAGGTGCGCGCTTCCGCGGCGCGGACGATCGCCGATCAGAAGGAAATGCGGCGTCATATCTCGAAGCTCGAGCAGCTCCAGGACAACTGGACTGAGAAGGCCGAACTCGCGCTCAGCAAGGATCGCGAAGACCTTGCCAAGGCCGCGCTGGTCGAACGGCAGAAGGCGTTCGACATGGCCGATCAGCTGAAAGCGGAGATCGTCGTTCTCGACGATGCACTGCGCGCGTCGGAAGAGGACATCGCCAAGCTGCAGACCAAGCTGCGCGAAGCCCGCACCAAGCAGAACGCGGTGCAGACCCGACTGGAGAGCGCGAACAACCGGACGCGGCTCCGCGAGATGTACAACGGCCCGAAGACGCACGAGGCCTTCAGCCGCTTCGACATCCTCGATCGCCGCGTCGACGAGGCCGAGGGCCGCGCGGATGCGATGGGGCTCGGGGTGGTCAAGACGCTGGAGGAGGAGATCGCCGAACTGCGCAGCAACGACAAGGTCGATGCCCAGCTCGCCGCCCTCAAGGCGCGCCTGAAGAAGGAAGACTGAGATGGAAGACGTCGTTGTACCGCTGATCGCGATCACCTCGATCTTCATCGGTCTGCCCTGGGTCATCCTGCATTACATTACCAAATGGAAGCAGGCGCCACGGATCACCGAAGAGGATGAGCGCCTGCTCGACGAGCTGCAGATGCTCGCCCGCCGCCTCGAGGACCGGGTGATGACCGTCGAACGGATCATCGCCGCCGACAACCCCGACTGGAAGCCCGGGATCACCAGCCAGACCCATTCGCCCTATCAGATCGACCGCGACGAGATGAAGCGCGACCTCGATCAATCGTTCAACCGGAGGAACTGAAATGTCCGCCAGCCGCACCAAGTTCTACCTCGACAAGCAGAACGCCAAGTACAAGGGCGTTTGCGCCGGGATCGCCGACTATACAGGGGTCGATGTCCTCTGGGTCCGTGTCGCGATGGTCCTGCTGACGTTCGCCGGAGGGTTCCCCTGGACGCTGATCGCCTATTGGCTGGTCGCATGGATGGGCGAGGCCAAGCCGTACGGGCTGTACGAGACGCCGGACGACGCGAAGTTCTGGCAGGGCGTGCGATCCAACCCGAAGCGCTCGACCGCCGAGGTCCGCAGCAAGTTCCGCGATATCGACCGCCGCCTCGCCGACATCGAGACGCACTATACCAGCCGCTCGAGCAACAGCCTCGCAGCAGAGATCGACAGCCTGCGCTGAGACGCGGGCGGGGTTGAGGGAGACGAACAATGAGTTGGGGTGGACCGGGCTTCGTCATCGCGATCATCGCGATCTCGACGGTGGGATGGGTGATCAACAATTGGATCCGGGCAAAGCATGGCTATGCGCTGGAAGACGAATGGAGCGGCAAGACGCACCGTGGCGATCCCGATGGCGAGCGCAAGGTACAGCTGCTCAGCACCGAGAACGAGCGGCTGACCGGCCAGGTCTCGCGGCTCGAGGAACGGATCGCCGTCCTCGAACGCATCGCCACTGACCCCGCCGAGCGTACCGCCCGCGAGATCGAAGCACTCCGCAACCGTTGAAGGGTACGAAGATGAACGGGTTCACGATCTTCATGCTCGCGATCATCTGCGTCGGCCTGCCGGTCACGCTCGGGATCGGCAGCGAGATGTTCAAGCGCTGGTTGAAGCACAAGGAAACGATGTCGACCGCGCTGACGGCGCAGACCGCGGAAAAGGCGGCGCAATATGCCGCCCACACCGAACGCCTCGAACAGCGCGTCCGGGTGCTCGAACGGATCGTGACCGATCGCGGCATCGCCCTATCCAGCGAAATCGATCTGCTCCGCGACGAGCGGCCTCTCAACTAGACGCGTAAGCAGGAGAAATCCGATGAATCCCTTTACGATGGTCGTCTGCATCGTCCTGATCGTGGCGGTTTCGAAAGTCCTCAGGGCGAAATACCGGGCGCAGGGCTCGCTGATCAACCCGGCGGACACCGCCGACACGCTGCGGCTGCGCGAGGAAGTCAGCCAGATGAAACAACGCATCCAGGTGCTGGAGCGCGTGATCACCGACAATCACAAGAGCGTCGACCTCGATCGGGAGATCGAGCGGCTTCGCGACCGCTAGGAGGAGGCGGACATGACCGAACCTAACATCTACATCACGCTGGCCCTGACGAGCCTCGCGGGACTTGCGATGATCGTCGCGGCAGGGCTTGCCGGCTGGCGGGGTTGGCTTTCGCTCCGGCGGATGGAACTCGACCATGCGCACGACACCGGAATGCCCGTCGCGGTATCGACCGGCGCGCGGATCGAGATCGCCGACCTGAAAGAGCGTATCAAGAAGCTCGAGGCGATTGCCGCCGGGGTGGATCTGTAGGACGCTCACCCCGTCGCGCCTCGGCGGCTGCCCGATCGGCCACCCGGGCGATTGCGTCAGACGCGAGTTTACGATGGTTGCGGCCGACATGACGCCGGGGTACCGCAGCGCAATGCCCGACCTTTCCGCTATCCATGAGGAATATGACTTCCTCGAACCCGACGATCGCTACCGTCTGCTGATCGATCTCGGGCGCGATCTCGAACCCATGCCGGATGCGCTGAAGACCGATGCGACTCTGGTTCGCGGATGTTCGGCCTCCGTGTGGGTGTACCCGACCAAGACCGACGATGGCCGCCTCCACTTCCTTGCGGACTCGAACGCGGCGATTACCAAGGGGATCATCGCACTGGTCCTCCAGACCGTCCAGGATCAGGCCCCTGCGACGATCGTCGCGACCGACATCGGCGACGCGCTCGCACCGTTCGACCTGAGCAAGCAGCTCAGCTCGAACCGGACGCAGGGCATCCCGAACATGATCGCGCTGATCCGCGAAACGGCCGAGCGTTACGCCGCCTAGCGCAATGCCTCGGCCGGCGGCGGATCGTCGACTTCAATCCTGCGCAAGCATCGCCACGACTTCGCGCGGTTCGGTCCCGGCCGGCACCAGCATCCAGTGCCCCGGCCGCGCGCCGTCGATCATCACGACAGCGTTTTTGGGGCAGACCCCCAGGCACTTGACCTCGACGACGCCGCGATCGGCCTTGCGCCCCTTCTTAACCCCGAATGCGGTCCGCAACAGCTTGGCAAGCGACGTCCGGCGCTTGTCGCCGAACCCGCCGTCGAGCTTCTTCGAACATTTGCCGCACACGAGCACGCTGCCCTGCCAGCGGCTCGCGAGCACGCGGATCACACCGGCTTCCACGTCCGTGCATCCTCGGCCGCGCGCAGCACCTCGTACGCCGCCTGCACCCCCTGGAACCGCGTCGCGGCATCCTTGTCGCCGGGCCGAACATCGGGATGGTTGGCCTTCGCCATCCGCCGCCACGCCGCGCGGACGTCCTCGAACGTCGCATCGGGCTCGAGCTGCAGCACTTCCAGCGCGCGCATCTCGTCGCGCGACCGGCTGCCGTCACCCGATCCTGCCCAGGCATAATGTTTGGGGTCGGCATATCCGTCCGCCGTCCGCGTTTCCGCCGCCTCGCGCTCGGCGGCTTCCTCCGCGCTCAAGCCTTCGAAATAATTCCACCCGCGATTATACTCGCCTGCATGCTCCATGCAGAAATACCAGCGATCGGGGCTGTTCGGCGATTTCGGCGCGGGACAATTGCCGGGCTCGTTGCAACCATGCCGGTCGCACAGCCGCACCGTCGTCGCCTCGCTGCTCGAGCCATAGCCCCGCCACCGCGGAAAGCCCCAGTCGGACGTACGTGTCGTGCTTCGCGCCATAGCGGCCCGAGATAGGCGTCTGCGCCGACAACGCAACCACGCCCGTCCGCAATCTTGCCCTGCATCATCTACGGTCCAGCCACTTGACGCTTGAGTTGGCGTACCTTCATCGCGTATCAAGATGAACATTTTGTCATCTGGCATGGGATGAAGCGTCCATTCCGGTCGCATCCCGGCTGACACCATAGCGACTGGAACACCGGTGACGTCACTCATCCCGAAGCTAACGACCTGGCGGGCAGATCTTCCGGCCTCGATCGTCGTCGCGCTCGTCGCATTGCCGCTGTGCCTCGGCGTTGCGCTTGCGTCAGGCGCACCCTTGTTCGCAGGGCTCATCTCGGGGATCGTCGGCGGTATCGCCGTCGGCCTCTTCTCGAAATCGCCGCTTTCGGTCAGCGGCCCCGCGGCGGGCCTGACGGTGATCGTGCTCGCCGCGATCGAGAGCATGCCGAGCTATCAGATGTTCCTGCTCGCGGTCGTGCTCTCAGGTGTGCTCCAGCTCGCCTTCTCGCTGACCCGCGCCGGGATCCTCAGCGAATTCGTCCCCTCGTCGGTGATCACCGGCATGCTGGCGGCGATCGGCCTGATCCTCATCCTCAAGCAGATCCCGCATGCCGTCGGCTTTGACCGCGAGGCGGAGGGGATCTTCGAATTCAGTACCGCCAACGGCGCGAACACCTTCACGCGCATTCTCGACAGCCTGTCGGCGAGCACCACCCCCGGCGCGATCCTGATCGCCGGCATCAGCCTCGCCTTCCTGTTCTGGTGGGACGGCGCGAAGCCCAAGACCGGGCCACTGCGGTTCGTCCCGGGCCCGCTCGTCGTCGTGCTGATCGGCGTGATCGGCAACGTGCTCCTCGGCGCCCTCAAGCCTGAGTGGCAATTGCAGGCCACGCATCTCGTGCAGGTGCCCATCACGCAGCGGCTTTCCGAATTTCCGTCGCTCTTCACGCTGCCCGACTTCTCCGGGATCGGCCTCGGCATCGTCTGGACCACCGCGATCACGCTCGCGATCGTCGCCAGCCTCGAGTCGCTGCTGAGCGTCAAGGCCGTCGACGAGATCGACCCGCGGCGCCGCTCGACCGACAAGAACTGGGAATTGCTGGCGCAAGGCGGCGGCAACATCATCTCCGGCATGATCGGCGGGCTTCCCGTCACATCGGTGATCGTCCGGTCGTCGGCCAATGTCGACGCGAAGGCCGAGAGCAAGCTGTCGACGATGCTCCACGGCTTCTGGCTGCTGATCAGCGTGGCGTTGATCCCTGCCGTGCTGAACCTCATCCCGTTGTCGGCGCTGGCCGCGGTGCTGATCGCGACGGGCTACAAGCTGACCAAGCCGAAGCTCTTCATCGAGCGCTACAAGCAGGGATGGACGCAGTTCATTCCGTTCGTCGTCACCGTCGTCGCGATCCTGTTCACCGACCTGCTCGAGGGCATCATCATCGGCATCGTCGTCGGCTTCGTGTTCGTGATCGCGCGGAACTTTCGTACGGCCATCACCTTCGCCTGCGATGGCGACGACTGCCTCGTCCGCGCGCGCCGCAACCTGTACTTCATCCACAAATATGAACTGCAGAAGTCGCTCGACCGCGTGCCCGACAACACGCAGGTGCTGATCGACCTGTCCTCGACCAGCTATGTCGATCTCGACAATATCGACATCATCAACGCGTTCATCAAAGGCGCGGTCTATCGCGGCATCACGGTCAGCTTGCGCGGGGACATCGCCGGCAAGCGCGCCGCGCTGATCAACGCGCCATCGAGCGAGGTTCTTTACACATGAGACGCTACAAACAGCTCCTGCTCGCCAACAAGGCATGGGTCGCCGAGCTCACGGACGAGAACCCCGAATTCTTCAGCCGGCAGACGCTCGGCCAGCGCCCCGAGTTTCTCTGGATCGGCTGTTCGGACAGTCGCGTCAGCCCCGAACAGATGACGATGACCCAGCCGGGCGGGATGTTCATCCACCGCAACATCGCCAATCTCGTGAACGAACACGACCTGAACCTGATGTCGGTGCTGCAATATGCGGTCGACGTGCTGAAGGTGAAGCACGTGATCGTCTGCGGCCATCATGGCTGCGGCGGCATCAAGGGCGCGTTTCACGGCGGGACGGAAGGCCCGGTCAACGAGTGGCTCGATACCGCGCGTCAGGTGCTCGATGATCACCGCGACGAAATCGACGCGCAGCCCGACGCGGAGGCGAAGGTGAACCGTTTCGTCGAGGTCAACGTGCGCGACCAGCTGGTTCGCCTTGCCCGGACCAAGACGGTGCAGGACGCGTTCGCCAGCGGCCAGGAACTCGCGCTTCACGGATGGGTCTACGACATGCGCGACGGCCATATCAAACCGCTGATGGAGATCGCGTCGGATACGGTGCTCGACGAGATCGGCCGTCCGGCCAAGGTCCTCGTCTAACGGCGCCGCTGTCGCTCCGACCGGGCGACGGCGGCCCTGCCCCACGCCGCTGGCCGGGGCAATGCGGGAAACGGTGCCAGAGGGTCTGTAAGCCGGGTTCTGTCCATTCCCGATCCTTCGATACGGAAGTTAGGCGACCATTCCTCTAGGACGACGGTTGCCCGTCGCCTCAAGCAATCAACCCGGGTGACGAGCTGAAACGAAGCCCATGCGCCACCCCTATTCGATCTTGCTCCCGGTGGGGTTTGCCGTGCCGCCCCTGTTACCAGGCGCGCGGTGCGCTCTTACCGCACCCTTTCACTCTGACCGCCCCGGCTTGCGCCGAGGGTTGGCCGTCTGCTCTCTGTGGCACTGTCCCTGGGGTCGCCCCCGCCGGGCGTTACCCGGCACCGTCGTTTCGCGGAGCCCGGACTTTCCTCGCGGATGCCATTACAACACCCCCGCGGCCGCCCGACCCTCTGGCGCGACGATCCCTAATCGTCACCCATCGGTTTGGGAAGCAGCAAAGCGAGCAGGATGCAGCGGCATTCGGCATCGATCTCGCCATCGACCAGTTCGGGTCGGAAACGCCGCTGGAACGCCATGATCGCCGCCATCCGGTTTTCGACATCATAGCCGAAGCGTTCGAGCGCAAGGCAGAAGCCCGCCTCGGTCCAGCCCGGATCCATCAGGTTCTTCGTCGGCCGCGGCAAGGCGAGGCGGCGGCGCGCGAGTTCATGCCACGGGAACAGCTCGCCGGGGTCGCGCTTGCGCGTCGGCGCGATGTCCGAATGGCCGACGATGTTGCCGCGCGTAATCTCGTGCCGGTCCTTGATCGCCGCGACGAGTGGAAGCAACGCGGCGATCTGCTCGGCGGGAAACGGGCGATAGCCGAATTCATGGCCCGGATTGACGATCTCGATGCCGATGCTCGCCGAATTCACGTCGTCGATGTCGCGCCAGTGCGAGCGCCCCGCATGCCAGGCGCGCTTGTCCTCGGCCACCATCCGCAACACGGTGCCGTCCTCGTCGATCAGATAATGCGACGAGACCTTGGCGTCGGGATCGCGCAACCGGGCGATCGCCGACGGGCCGTCCTGCATCCCGGTATAGTGCAGCACGATCATGCTGATAGGCAGCGTGCGATCGTCGAAATTCGGTGACGGCGTCTCGATGATCGTCAAGCGAGCTTCCCCTCCAGCCATGGCAAGCGGGCAGCATGCAGCCCGCTTGCGTCGGCAATAGCGTCAACCGATCGCCGGCGTAATAGCGGAAAAGCCATCCGCCACCACCGGATGCGAGCCAGGCGACGCTGGCACTGGTCCGGCTCAGGCGGCAGCGCGACCGGCGGTCAGCGTGGTCGACCCGGGGGGCGGCGTCTCGTAGAACCCGCGAAAGCGCTTGCTCGGCTCGAACGCCGACGTCTGGCCGATCACCGTCTCGCCCGCCCCCATGACGAGCAGCCCGCCCGGACGCAACGCCCGCGCGATCGTCGCGAACACGCATCGTTTCGTATCGGCGGCAAGGTACAACAGGACGTTGCGGCACAGCACGACATCGAACTGCCCCGACGGCGCCGGATCCGCGACGAGGTTGAGGCGCCGAAACGTCACCATCTTGACCAGCTCCGGCTTGGCGACCCAGTCGCTGCCATCGCCGTCGAACCACCGCATCATCCGCCGGATCGGCAGGCCGCGCTGGATCTCGAACTGCGTGAACCGCCCGGCACGCGCGCGCGCGATCGCCGCTGCAGAGACATCGGTCGCGACGATCTCGGGTATCGGCGCGCCGGTCTGCTCGTGACGCTCGGCGAACAGCATCGCCAGCGACAGCGGCTCCTGACCCGTCGCGCAGCCCGCGCTCCAGATACGGACCGCGCGCCCCTTCGCCTCCGCGTCGGCGATCGCCTCGACGAGCGATTCGAACACCAGCGCATCGCGGTAGAACGAGGTCTCCTGGTTGAGCAGCGCATCGACGATGCGGTCGCCGATGACCCGGTCGCTGCCCTCGAGCAGCTGCGTGACGAGCTGGTCGAGCGTGTCGAGCTTGCGATCGCGCAGCAACGGTTTCAACGCGGTGTCGAGCCGCCACGAGCGATAGGCCGAGATCTGCTGGCCGGTACGCGCTTCGAGCAGCGCGGTGAGGACGTTGGTCGCAATCTGCGACACCGGGCTTGCCTCGGATCGGCTGGCGGGTGGTCCGGACATCATGGCCGACGCCGCATCGCGACGAGGCGGCCGATCGCATCGGGCGCAAGGACGGCGTCGGCGAGTCCCGCAGCGACCACGGCACCCGGCATACCCCAGACTACCGAGCTCGCCTGATCCTGCGCGAGGATACAGCCGCCCGCATCGCGAACATGTTGCGCCCCCTCCGCCCCATCGCGCCCCATGCCGCTCAGCATGATCGCGAGCGCGCGCGAACCAAACACCTCTGCGACCGATCGCAGCATCGGATCCACCGAAGGCAGGCATCCATTCGCAACCGGCTCGTGCAGCAGCCGGATCGCCGCGCCGCTGCCGGGCAGCGTGACGCACCGCAGATGCGCGTCGCCGGGGGCGACGATCAATCGGCCGGGACGGATGCGCAGGCGATCCGTCGCCACGTCGCATGGCCGCCCCGACAACACCGCCAGCTGCGCCGCGAAATAGGGCATGAACGATGCGGGCAGATGCTGGGTGATCAGGATCGGCAGGCGGAACGATACCGGCAAGGCGCGCAGGAGCGCGCTGAGTGCGTGGATCCCCCCCGTCGACGCACCGATCGCGACAATGTCATAGTCATCCGACGATCCGGGGCGCTCGGTCGGCTCATTGGTGCTCGTCGCGAGGCGAGGGCTGACGCCCGACCGGCTCGTCGGTCGCAGCGACAGCGGCGGGGGCGTGTCGGCGATCGTTTCGGACAAGCGTTCGAGCGTCTCGACCAGTGCGCTGGCGAACCGTCCCGACATCCCCGTCGCGCCGGGCTTGACCAGCGTTTCGGCCGCGCCCAGCGCGAGCGCCTGGACCGCGGCGACGCCGCCCTCGGTCGCGGACGACGATACGATCACGACCTTGGCCCCGGCACCCGCCTCGATCAGGTCGGGCAAGGCGGTGAGGCCGTCGACGCCGGGCATCTCGATATCGAGCAGGATGAAATCCACGCTCGCGCCGCTGAGGAACTGCAGCGCGGCCGCGGCATTGGCGACGGCGCCGACCACAGAAAACTGTTCGCTCGCGTCGACCAGCCGCGCCATCACCGCGCGGGCCACGACCGAGTCATCGACGATCAGGACTCGCGACGCCCGGTCCACCGGCGCCTTGAGCACAGGCGTGAAGGGCAGCGAAACGGCCACGGCGTCGCCTCCCCGATCAGGCCATGCCGACGATTTGCAGCTTGGACTCGAGCGTATCGCGATCGAAGGGCTTCATCACATATTCGTCGGCACCCGCCTCGATTGCGGCGCGGATATACGCCATGCCGTTCTCCGTCGTGCAGAACACCACCTTCGGCCGATGGCTCAGATCGCTCAGCCGCAGCGCACGCAGGAAATCCATCCCGCTCATCACGGGCATGTTCCAGTCGAGCAGAATCACGTCGGGCACGGACGCCATGCACGCTTCGAGCGCCTCGCGACCGTCACAGGCCTCGCTGACGGTAAAGTTGAGCGTCTCGAGGATATGGCGTGCGACCTTGCGGATCACCTTAGAATCATCGACGACAAGACAGGTCTTCATGGAAAGCCTTCCAGGGGTGATCGTGACGCCAGTCTTAGCCGGCAAAGCGTAAGGACGGGGTTAAGGCGCCCGGGCGTCAGGCGGCGGATTGCAGCGCGGACACCGGCAGGATCGTCGCGAGGTCGAGCACCAGCAACGGCTCGCCATCCCGTTCGACGAGCCCGGTCGCGGCACTTGCCCAGCCATGGTTGAGCGCGAGCCCGGACGACAATGGCAGGCGTTCGAACGGCGCGACGTCCTCGAGCGAATCGACCAGGATCGCGTAATGATGGCCATCGACCTGCGTGATGACCGCGCGTCGTGCCGCGTCGGGCGTCGGCGCGAGACCCAGTGCCGTGCCGGTGTCGATCACCGTCACCACCCGGCTGCGCAAGGCGGCGAGCCCGCGCACCGACGGTTCGGCGAGCGGGACCGCGACGACATCACCGATATCGACGACCAATGCGACCTGGTCGGCAGGAATCGCGACGCCGCGCCCCGCGATATGCGCGATCAGAAACAGTTCCATCAGCCCCGTCCCCCGATCGCGGTCGTGGTTGGCCATGCCATGCGGACCGGCGGCACCACCGGGTCCGCCATCATCCGCCGCGCGATCTCCTCGATCAGCGCGGGCCGGTCATAGCGATAGATGCTGCCGTCGTCGGCACCCGCGCCAGTACGATTGCGCCGCAGCGTGACGACCGGCGCGACGCGCGGCTCGATCGATGCATCGTCCATCGCCAGCACGATTGCCGCCGTCTCGTCGACGCCGAGCCTGGTCACGCAGCGATACCCCGACGCCTCGAGCGCGGGCGTGAGGAAGGTTTCCATCCATCCGCTGCCGTCGCTGTGCAGCAGGCATACCGGCCGCGACGCGGGTCGCACGGGCTCGCTCGCGAACAGCGCATAGGGGTCGACGACCTCGACCTGTTCGCCCGCGATCATCACGACACCCGCGATCGGCCCGGTCCCGCGCGCCGGCGCGATGTGGGCCGGCAGCGTCACGATCTCGATCGCCTCGGCAATCGCATAGGCCATCTCGCTGTCGCCATCGGTCAGCCGCAAGACCGCGACCTCGGTCCGGTCAGCCAGATCGCCGACCATATGCAGCGGAATGATCGCCTCGCCGACCGCCAGCCGCATCGCACCCGCGCTCCAGCAGATCGATGCGGTCGGAACCGGCTCGACCCGGTCGATGACGGCAAGCGCAAGGACCCGGCGATGGCCGTCGAGATCCTCGAACAGCAATGCCGCAATCCCTGGCGCGACATCCTCCGCATCGACCGTATCGGCGATCGTGATGGGCGCGAACCGCAATCCGGCCGCCGCGGCGATCCCCGCCCCGTCGAGCAGCAGCATCGGCAGCCCACTGTCGGGCAGCGTCTGCCCCGCATAGACGCCCGTCGCCATCACCTGCGGCGACGCCGGCTTGACGACGAGTTCCTCGGTGTCGAGCACGTCGTCGACGCCCAGCGCATAATCGCCTTCGCGCGTCGACACGATCACCAGCGTTGACGGGTCGCCGATGCCGAGCCCGAACAGCGCGCCGAGCGAGACCAGCGGCATCCGACGGCCACGCACCGATACGGCGACCGCATCGCCGATCGCATCGATCCGCACCTGGTCGCCGCGTACCTTGACGATCTCCTCGATCGACTGCCGCGCGAGCGCGAACCGCTGCGTGCCGACGCCGACGATGATCGTCGACAGGATCGACAGCGTCAGGGGAACGTGGATGACGATCCGCAGCCCCTTGCCCGGCTGGTTGGTCAGCGCGATCCGGCCGCCGGTCTGCTCGATGTTCGCGCGCACCACGTCCATGCCGACCCCGCGACCCGATATCGCGGTGACCGCGTCGCGGCTCGACAATCCGGCTTCGAAGATCAGGTCGAGCCTTGCCGCATCGTCCATCGCGGCGATCTGGGCATCGGTCCGCAACCTGTGTTCGCGCGCCTTTGCGACGATGCGCTCGACGTCGATACCGCGCCCGTCGTCTTCGATCTCGACGAGGATCTGGTTCCCCGCCTGCCGTGCAGACACCAGCAGCCGCCCGCTGGCCGGCTTGCCCGCCGCCAGCCGATCCGCCGGCGTTTCGATCCCGTGATCGACCGAGTTGCGGATGATGTGCGCGAGCGGATCGCGGATCAGCTCGATCATCTCGCGGTCGAGTTCGACGTCCGATCCCTCGATCGTCAGGCTGACCGTCTTGCCGAGCTCGGCCGCCGTGTCGCGGACCATGCGTGGCAACGCCGAGAAGAGTGCCTCGATCTTCTGCATGCGCGTCCGCGTCACCGTGTCGCGCATGTCCGCGACCGTCAGCGACAGCCGCTCGAGTGCCGCCTCGACATGCGGGTCCCCCTCGGTATCGCGCAGGCGGCGTGCCAGTTCGTTGCGCGCGAGCACCATGTCCGACATGCCGCTCATCATCCGGTCGAGCAGATCGACGTTGAGCCGCACGCTGCGGCTCGCAGTGCGGACGGCGACATGCGCGGAATGCGTCGCGGGGGCGGCGTCGGGCGCCAGTGCGGCAATCAGCAGGTCCTCGCTCGAATCGTCGAGCGCCATCCCGCCGTCGATCGCCTCGACGAGGTCGCCGATCCGATCGACGATCGCCAGCACCGCGTCGACCAGCGCAGTATCGGGAACGCGCTTGCCCTCGCGGACCGCCATGAGCACGTCCTCCGCCGCATGGCTGAGCCGTCCCAGCCGCGGCAGGTCGAGAAAGCCGCAGCTTCCCTTGACGGTGTGCACGAACCGGAAGATCGCATCGAGCCTCGCGCGGTCGTCGGGCGCGGCTTCCCACGCCACGATCTCGCCCGAAAGCGCCTCGAGCGTCTCGCGCGTCTCTGCAATGAAGTCTTGTAGCAGATCGTCCATGAGGGCCCCGAAACGCGTTGTCGGGACCGTCATGCCGTACAGGGGTTAAGGCGCCGTTAGGATCGTGCCGCTCCGGCGCCGGACCGCGCGCCCCTCACCTAGCGGGCGTTGAACACCGCGCCGAAGATCATGACGCCTTCGTCGGGCTCGAACACCTGCATGCTGCCCCCCGATTCGGTAACGAGCGCATGCACCATATAGGCGGCGGCGGCGCGCGGCGTGACCTCGTCGCTCCCCTGCCCTTCGATCAGCGTGCGGCGGATCTCCGGGTCGAGCACGAGCCGTGCGCCCTCGACCTTGACCACGATCTCGAGATGCCCGGCATTGTCCTCGCCGCCAATCTCCATGCGGCCACCGCGCACCAGCGACTCGCTTGCGATCAGCACGAGGTTGAGCAGGACCTTGATCGCCGCCTTCGGCATCGTCGGCACCTCGACGACCCAGTCGAGCTCGATCCGCTTGTTCTCGCCGATCAGCCCCTCGATCGCCGCACGCGCCTCGCGCGTGGCGACCTCTTCGCCAAATCCGCCCGCGGCTCCGAAGGCCAGACGGAAGAATTTCAGCTTGCTTGCCGATACCCGCGCGCTGTCCGCGAGCAATTCCATGCACCGCGCACGCATCGTGGGATCGGTTTCGTCCGCCAGCAACTCGAGCCCGTTGTTCAACGCCCCGATCGGCGACAACAGGTCGTGGCACAGTCGCGAACACAGCAGGCTGGCAAAGTCGACCGGGCTGACAGTCATCGAAATCCTCTCGTGATATCACGCTGTTCTGGCGCGCATGGCCGAAGCTGGCAAGGCCGATAACCCGGTCGATCCCGCGCATGTCCGGGTCAGTTCATGACGATATCGACCTCGACGAAGCACCCCGGCTCGTCCGACCGCCACGCACGCGACGATCCACCGCCTATAATGACCCAGACGGCGGCGTCCCCCATCGCCTGCGCGGCATCGCGGGCGGAGGGGACCGCCAAGCCCGAGGGGTGCGAATGATAGTGACCCACGACTGCCGGACCGCCCGCACGTGACCGCCGGTGCGCCGCGATCAGCGCCTTCGGGGCGATCTCGAACGTGCGCGCCGGATCTGCGGCGACGTTCTCGCATGCCTCGACCGCGTCTATCCTGTCGCGCGTGCCGAACAGCAGTCCACAGACCTCCGCATCGGGTGACGCGCCGGCATGACGAAGCAATTGCTGCAGCATGCTGCTTGAAATCGTTACGCTCATCGCCACATCGCTACCGCATGGACCGGGGGGTTTCCACGATTGAAGCGCGCATCGCGGACACGGCTCATGGCTGGCGGCTTGACCGCGCGCTCGCCGATGCGGTCCCGACGCTGTCGCGCGAGCGGCTCAAGACGCTGATCGCAGCGGGTGCGGTATCGCATGACGGGCAGCCATGGCGCGAGACATCGAAAAAGACCGCCGCCGGTCAGCTCTTCGCGATCGCCGTCCCCGCCCCCACGCCGCTCCACAACGAGGCGCAGGCGATCCCGCTGGTCATCGCCTATGAGGACGACGATCTCATCGTGATCGACAAGCAGGCGGGACTGGTCGTCCACCCCGCGGCGGGCAATTTCGACGGTACGCTCGTCAACGCGCTGCTGCATCACTGTGCGGGCAATCTGTCGGGGATCGGCGGCGTTGCGCGGCCGGGCATCGTCCACCGCATCGACAAGGATACCTCGGGACTGATGGTCGCGGCGAAGACCGATCGCGCGCATGAGGGCCTGGCACGACAGTTCCACGACCACAGCATCGATCGACGCTATCGTGCGATCGTCGGCGGGACCCCGCGTCCTGCCGCGGGGACGATCGACGCACCGCTCGCGCGCAGCCCGCAGAACCGCAAGAAGATCGCGATCGTCCAGGGCGGCAAGCGCGCGGTGACTCACTTCACGACGCTGCAGCCGCTGCGCGATGCCGCGCTCGTCGAATGCCGGCTGGAGACCGGACGCACGCATCAGGTCCGCGTCCATATGGCGTCGATCGGCCACGCCTTGCTCGGCGACCCTGTTTACGCTAAGGTAAAGTCCACTCACAAGACAGTGATCGAAACGCTCGGTTTCCGGCGCCAGGCCTTGCACGCGGCCTATCTCGGGTTCATCCATCCGGTGAATAATACCGCTTTGGCGTTTGAAAGCAGGATGCCTGCAGACATGCAGGAACTGTTCAGTCAGCTTCACGTATAGATAGTGGGCCTGCCGCAGTGCGGTATAGGCTCGTAGAAAGGGAAGACGAAAATGGCAGCCCGCTCCAACGTTCCAGCGACCATTCCCGCGCTCGGCAGCGAAGCGGGGCTCAATCGCTATCTCGCCGAGATCAAGAAATTTCCGATCCTGCAGCCAGAGCAGGAATATATGCTCGCCAAACGCTTCCAGGAGCATGGTGATACCGATGCTGCAGCGCAGCTCGTTACCTCGCATCTGCGTCTCGTTGCGAAGATCGCGATGGGGTATCGCGGCTATGGCCTGCCAACGTCCGAGCTGATCTCCGAGGGCAATATCGGGCTGATGCAGGGCGTGAAGAAGTTCGAGCCAGAGCGCGGCTTCCGCCTCGCGACCTATGCGATGTGGTGGATCCGCGCGTCGATCCAGGAATATATCCTGCGCAGCTGGTCGCTCGTGAAGATGGGCACCACCGCCGCTCAGAAGAAGCTGTTCTTCAATCTGCGCCGGATGAAGAGCCGCCTCGATGCATTCGAGGACGGTGATCTGCGTCCCGAACACGTCACCAAGATCGCGACCGATCTGGGCGTCGCTGAAACCGACGTCGTGAGCATGAACCGCCGCATGGCGATGGGCGGCGACACCTCGCTCAACGTGCCGATGCGCGAGGACGGCGACGGCCAGTGGCAGGATTGGCTGCAGGACGATGCACCGCTGCAGGACAAGATCGTCGCCGACGCGCAGGAAGCCGATGTCCGTCACTCGATGCTGGTCTCCGCAATGGACGATCTCAACGACCGTGAGCAGCATATCCTGACCGAACGCCGCCTCACCGACGATCCGAAGACGCTCGAGGAATTGTCGCAGGTGTACGGCGTATCGCGCGAGCGTGTCCGCCAGATCGAAGTCCGTGCCTTTGAAAAGCTGCAAAAGGCGATGATGCGTATCGCCGGTGAAAAGCGCCTGCTGGCGGCGTGACGTGATACGCACCGTCGTCGTTGGCGGCGGTGCGGCTGGCATTGCTGCCGCACGGACGCTCCACGATGCGGGACACGAAGTCCTGCTGCTGGAGGCGAGCGACCGGCTCGGAGGTCGCGCTCGCAGCCTTTCGCTGGATCCCCGGGTGTCAGGCCGGAGCACGGCGCCAGAGGCGCACCCCGGGAGCGCAAGCTACACCGTCGATGCGGGCTGTGGCTGGCTCCACTCGGCGCAGCGCAATCCGTGGACGCGCATCGCAGAAGCCTCGGGGTTCACCGTCGACCGTTCCGACGCGAACTGGCGCAGCCAGTGGCGCGATCTGGGCTTCCCGCCTGAGGATCAGCGTGCTTCCGCCAAGGCTTACCTCGCCTGGAACGAACGCGCGCTTGCCGCCCTTGACGGCCCCGACCGGCCGCTGTCGGATTTCATCAGCGCTGATGACCCATGGCGCGCGAAGATCGACGCGATTTCGGGATACTCCAACGGCGCCAACCTGGCCAAGGTCTCGCTGCACGATTGGGCAGCGTATGAAAATGCCGCGTCCGACGACAACTGGACCGTGAAGCAGGGCTACGGCACGCTCGTCGTCAGCCACGGCGCTGATCTCCCGACCCACCTCGACACGCCGGTAACGCGCATCGATCACAACGGTCGCTGCCTCAGGCTCGATACGCCAACCGGGCGAATCGAAGCGGACCGGGTCATCGTCTGCGTTCCGACCACCGTCCTCGCCACGTCGCGGATCGTGTTCGACCCGCCGCTACCCGACAAGCACGCCGCCGCCGCCGACCTGCCGCTCGGCCTCGCGGACAAGGTATTCCTCCATGTCGATCACCCCGAATGGCCGGCGAACGCGCATCTCGTCGGCAATGCCTATGCGGCCTGTACCGCGAGCCACCGTCTTTCGCCGTTCGGCTGGCCGATCGTCGAAAGCTTCCTCGGCGGCGATTGTGCCGAGATGCTCGAAGACGGCGACGCCGCGGCGTTCGCGATCGACGAACTCGTCGGCCTGCTCGGCAGCGATTTTCGGCGTCGCGTTCACCCCCTCGCCACGACCCGCTGGCGCCACGAACGCTGGATCGGCGGCAGCTACAGTCACGCGCGGATCGGCCGCGCAGGCCAGCGCGCGGTACTCGCCAGACCGGTCAACGGCCGGATCTTCTTCGCGGGTGAAGCCTGCCATCCCCACGATTTCTCGACCGCGCACGGTGCGTATGAAACCGGCGTCGCGGCGGCACGCGCGATCATTGGCGACGACCCGACGATCGCATAAGACGCGCCGATGGGCTTTCTTCGCATCCTCGCCAAATTCGCGTTCGTCTTCGTCGTCGTGACGGTCGCCTGGGTCGGCCTCTATCGCTTCGTCCCCCCGCCCTTCACCTTCACGATGATGGGTGATGTCCTTTCGGGGCATACCGTCACGAAGGACTGGATGCCGCTGTCGGAAATGGATTCCGACATGGCGCGGGCAGCGATTGCGGGCGAGGACTCGCGCTTCTGTTCGCACAACGGCTTCGATTTCAAGGCGATCGCCGGCGCCGCCGCGCGCAACGCGCGAGGTGGCCGGATCCGCGGTGGCTCGACGATCAGCCAGCAGACCGCGAAGAACGCATTCCTGTTCCAGGGCGGTGGCTATGTTCGCAAGGCGTTCGAGGCCTATTTCACCGTGCTGATCGAGGCGATGTGGCCGAAGCGGCGGATCATGGAGGTGTATCTGAACATCGCCGAGACCGGGATCGGCACCTATGGCGCGAATGCCGGCGCAATCCGCTATTTCAATCACGACGCGTCGCGGCTGTCGCCGACCGAGGCGGGCCGGATCGCCGCGGTCCTCCCGCTTCCCAAGAAGCGCGCGGCAATCGCCCCCCGCGGGTTCGTCCGCAAACACGGCAACACGCTGTCACGCCGCGTTTCGACCGTCCGCAGCGAAGGCCTCGACGGCTGCCTCCGTTAGAGACAGCCGCCGGGCTTAATCGTGATGACCGGCTAGGCGATCAGAACGGCAGCTTGAAACCTGGCGGCAGCTGCAGACCGCTGGTCATCTTCGACATCTCGGTCCCGGAAACCGCGTCGGCCTTGGCACGCGCGTCGTTGAACGCCGCGGTCAGCAGATCTTCGAGCATCTGCTTCTCGCTTACCTGAATCAGCGAATCGTCGATCGCGATGCCGATGATCCGGCCCTTGGCCGACGCCTTGACCTTGACCAAGCCGCCGCCCGATGCGCCTTCGACCTCGATGGTGTCGAGATTGGCCTGCGCCTTTTCCAGCTCGCTCTGGACGTTCTGCGCCATGGCGAGGATTTCGTCGATATTCTTCATGCGTTACTCCTTTGACCCGGCCACGATTCGAGCTTGGCGTCCGGAAACGCTGCCACCGCGGCCTTCATGATGGGGGATTCGAGAATGGCTTGGCGCACCGCGTCGTCCGCTGCGTCCTGCGCTTCACGCAGCGTCGGCGCGCCGGGCGCATCAACGATCGACACCTTCCACGCGGTCCGCGTCACCGTCTTCAACAGCGTGTTGAGCTCGGCAAGCGTGTCCGCCGATATCGGTCGGCTGCCGCTGAGCGTGATCTCGGGGGGTGCATAGCCGACGATACGCGCGCCGTGCCGCAATCGCGCCGCGATCGCCAGGCCACCCGATTCGTCGAGCAGGTCGACCAGTGCCTCGAACGTCGGCGGCAGGATCGGGCCGGTTGCGACGGGCTCGGGAGCAGGTGTCACCGCAGCGGCATTCCACGGCGGCGCTTCGCCCGCCGCCGCAGGCGCCGGTGGCGGTGCAGCCGGCGCTGCGGTCGCGACGGGCCCGCCATTCGCGATCTGCCGCGCGAGCTCGCCGGGATCGGGCAGCGTCGAGGCATAGATCGCACGCAGAAGCGCCATCTCCGCCGCCTCGATCGGCAGCGCCGCCTTGGCGACCTCGTCATGCCCCTTCAGGAACAGCTGCCATAGGCGGTGCAGCGCGGGATAGGACAGGCTCGCCGCCCAGTCCTCGCGCGCGGCGCGTTCCTCGGCGGGCTGCGCCGCGTCGATCGGCGTCCCGACCTTGGTCAGCGTGATACCGTGGACGGTCTCGAGCAGCGAGCGCAACACCGACAGCGGATCGACGCCATAGTCATATTGCCGCCGCATCGAGGCGAGCGCCGCCGCGCCATCCCCCGCAAGAACCAGCGTCAGCAGGTCGCGCACCGCGCCGCGATCCGACAGGCCGAGCATCTGCCGTACCGCATCCGCAGTCACGCCCGCGCCGTCGAGACTGCCATGCGCGATCGCCTGGTCGAGGATCGAAAGACCGTCGCGCGCCGACCCCTCCGCCGCGCGCGCGATCAGCATCAGCGCCTCGGGCTCGGCGACGACGCCTTCCTCGCGCGATACCCAGTCGAAATGCTTCGCAAGCTGTTCCGCCGAGATCCGCCTGAGGTCGAACCGCTGGCAGCGCGACAGCACCGTCACGGGCACCTTGTTGACCTCGGTCGTCGCGAACAGGAATTTCACATGCGCCGGCGGTTCCTCCAGCGTCTTCAGAAGCGCGTTGAACGCGTTCTTCGACAGCATGTGGACTTCGTCGATGATGTAGATCTTGAACCGCGCGGTGACCGCCGAATAGCGCGACGCGTCGATGATCTCGCGCACGTCGTCGACGCCCGTGTGGCTGGCGGCATCCATCTCGATCACGTCGATATGGCGGCCCTCGGCGATCGCGCGGCAGGGCTCGCACACGCCGCACGGATCGATCGTCGGACCACCCTGCCCGTCGGGACCGATGCAGTTGAGCGCCTTGGCGATCAGCCGCGCGGTCGACGTCTTGCCGACCCCGCGCACGCCGGTCATCAGGAACGCATGCGCCAGCCGGTCGCGCTTGATCGCGTTGCCGAGCGTCTGCACCATCGCATCCTGCCCGATCAATTCGGAAAAGGTCTGAGGACGGTATTTGCGCGCGAGCACGCGGTAGGCGACATCCGCCTTGGCGGCCGGCTGCGGGGGTTCGCCCAGGTCGAAGGAATCTGACATTGCGCTCGATATAGGAGGTTTGGGTCGCGCTGTCGAAGGGCTAGCGAACCCTTACTGTTCCCCCGCGGTCGGGAAGGCGGTTTGCCAGGCTCAGGGGAGCCGTTCGGCATTCGCGGTGGGAGCCGGAACGACCCGGAGCGAAATCGTTGTGGCTGCTTCCTTCCGGACCTGACCAAGTTGGCGACGACCCCGTCCGCCCGACTCCCGCGGCGCATATGGCGGGGTCGGGCGGGATGATCAAGCGTTTGCTGTGATCACCGGGCTGCCGGGTCGTTCAGCGGCTGACGCGGACCGTGCGGCAGACGCGCTGGCGGTGATGATTGCGCACGACATTGCGGCAGACCTGACGGGTCCGCGTGCGATGACGAACGCCCGGACGGCTATCGTTGTGACGAACGACGGTACGCTCATGAACGACCGTCCGTTGCGCCGAGGCCTGCGCCATCATGGCAGCAGGCGCGAACCCGGTGAACGCGACAAGACCGGCGGCGGCGAGTGTAAGCAACTTCATGAGAGTCTCCTGATCGGCCGGAAACGTGAGCGATCCTGACCTATGCGCACAACTCGCCGCCGTTCGTTACGGTTCCGTATCAGCGACGGAAGCAGCGACGCACCGGCCCGTAATAGCCGCGCTGGATCCGACAGACGACGCGCGACCGCCCGTAACCGCGCGGACCGCCATAGCCATAATGACGGCGATACCCGCCGCGCGGCCCCTGATAGCCGCCGCGATAGCCGCGATAGCCGCCGCGATACCCGTCATAGCGATGACGCGGCCCATGCCAGCCGCGACCGCCATGACCATGACCACCGCGCGGCCCGTCCCATCCGTGACGCTGCGCGTCTGCAGGCGCCGGGGTGACGAGCGTTCCGGCCGCCAGCGTGCCGGCAGCGAAAAGGGCTAATATTTTCATGATGATACTCCTCTCATGCCCGAAGGTAAGGCCCCGTACATTGGGGCGATGGAGGCATAATCATCTCGCCGCGCTGGACACTCCCTGAACCGCGTGTTGCGGATTTGTAAGGTTCGCGGTTCAACCTTGGCCAGTGCCGTCAGGGGATCTGCACGGTCAGCCCGTCGAGCGCCTCGTCGAGCCGGATCTGGCAGGCGAGCCGGCTGGTCCGCGTCGCGCCGGGTGCGAGGTCGAGCATGTCCTCCTCGTCTTCGCTCGCCGGGGGCAGTCGGGCAAAATCGTCGGGATCGACGATCACGTGACAGGTGGCGCAGGCGAGCTGGCCCTCGCACGTCCCCTCGAGCGGCTGGCCATCGGCCTGCGCCGCATCGAGCAGGCGGTCGCCCGGGACGGCGGCGACGGTACGGATGGTCCCGTCGCGCGCGACGAAGCGGACGTTCATGCCCATTGCGTCCGGGCTGCGGCGGCAATCGCATCAACCGCTTCGCGCAGTTCCGCCTCGCCGGTATAGCGCCCGAAGCCCAGCCTGATGCTCGATCGCGCTTGCGTCTCGCTCAGACCGATCGCACGCAGGACATGGCTCGACCGCCCCGAACCGCTGGCGCAGGCCGATCCTGCCGAGAATGCGATGTCGCGCAGGTCGGACATCAGCCGGTTCACGTCGAGCCCGTCGCGCCGGACGTTGAGGTTCCCGTGATAGCGGTTCGCGACCGCACCGCCGCCCGTCGCCCCATTGATCACCCATCCCGGCCCGAGCCTCTCGACCGCAAGCGTCCAGAGCCGCTCGACATGCGCGGCATCGGCGTCGCGACGATCGACCATCAGCCGCGCCGCCATGCCGAACCCCGCGCACAATGCGGGCGATAGCGTCCCCGAACGCCCCGGCGCTTCCTGGCCGCCGCCATGCAACAGCGGCGCGATATCGACGCCGTCGCGGATCCAGAGCGCGCCAATGCCCTTGGGCCCATGGATCTTGTGCGCGGAGATTGCGACGAGATCGACCTCGTCGGGGATCGCGACCCGACCATAGCCCTGCACCGCATCGCACAGCAGCAACGCGCCGGCATCGTGCGCGGCGTCGGCAAGCGCGGCGATCGGCTGGATCACGCCGATCTCGTTGTTGACCAGCATCGCGGCGACCAGCCCGGGACGGATGGCCCTGCGTGCGACGTCGGGGTTGATCCGGCCGTCGGCACCGACCGGAAGCACGCTCACGTCGCGCGCTCCCGGCCCGGTGCCCACCGCAGCGACGGTGTCGAGCACGGCGGCGTGTTCGGTCGACAGCGTGACGATCGCCCCCGTGCTGCCCTTGATCGCCCAGTTGAGCGCCTCGGTCGCGCCGCTGGTGAACGCGACCCGGCCACCCGACGGCAGCAACGCCGCGACCTGGTCGCGAGCGGTCTCGACGGCCGCGCGCGCACGGCGGCCCTCGCGGTGCGCCGAATGCGGATTGGCATGCTGCGATTCGAGCCAGGGCAACATCGCAGCGAGTGCTTCGGGCGCGAGCGGCGTGGTCGCCTGGTAGTCGAGATAGGTCATGCGGCGCGCACCACGTCGCGGGCGATTGCCGCCCACGCCCTGGCGAAGCGCGCGACGTCGTCCGGCGTGGTGGTCCAGCCAAAGCTGACGCGGACGATCTCGGCGGCGACGTCTGGTGGATAGCCCATCGCCGCAAGGACATGGCTTGGCCGCATGCTCCCCGACGAACACGCGCTGCCCGCCGAGACCGCAAACCCCGCCATGTCGAGCCGGATCAACTGCGCCGCCGAACTGACACCCGGCATCCGGTAGGCGGCGATCGTCGCGATCCGCGGCGAGCCCTGCGCGACGACCTCGCCGCCCGCGGCGATGATCGCGGCATCGAGATCGGCGCGAAGCTGCTCCATCCCTGCGACCCAGTCGCGCGGTGCCTCGAGCGCGGCGGCAAAGCCCAGCGCGCCGGGCAGGTTCTCGGTCCCGCCGCGATACCCGCGCTCCTGACCGCCCGTCGGTTCGATCACTCCCAGATCGCGCACCAGCAAAGCGCCGATCCCCGGTGGTCCGCCCAGCTTGTGCGCGGATACGATGACGATATCGGCATCGGGCAGCGGCAGCTTGCCCGCGGTCTGCGAACAGTCGGCGATCCGGAACCCCGCGACATGGGGCTGCACGACACCCGTCTCGCTGTTGGCGGACTGGAGCGCGATCGCGGCCGGGGACGAATCCTGTGCGACGACGCGCCCCCCCATATCGACCCCGAGCATGACCGGCTGCTCGGCTGCGCGCAGGACCGCATCATGCTCGATCGCCGCCAGCCCGATGCCGGTTCGCCCGCGCAGCGCGATCGCTGCGGATTCACTCGCACCGCTCGTCAGGATCACGTGGTGCGGCCAGTGCAGTGCAGCCGCGATTCGCCTGCGCGCATCCTCGAGCGCTGCGCGTGCCGCGCGCCCCTCGGCGTGCGGCGACGACGGATTTGCCCAGCGCGTCATCCCCTCGATCACTGCCGCGGTCGCCTCGGCGCGCATCGGCGTGGTCGCGGCGTGATCGAGGTAGATGCGGGACAGGATCGGTTCCAATTGCGAAAAGAGGCGTGTGGCCTATATAGCGCGCATAGCCCGGCACTCCACCCGAGTGCGTATTCCAGCTCGCGAGTGCTCATGCCAGAAGTCATTTTTCCCGGCCCCGAAGGCCGTCTCGAAGGTCGATTTGCTCCGGGGCCGCGTCCGCGCGCGCCCGTCGCGATGATCCTCCACCCGCATCCCTCGGCTGGCGGCACGATGAACAACGCGATCGTGCAACAGCTCTACAAGACCTTCCAGCGCCGCGGCTTCGCGACGCTGCGGTTCAATTTCCGTGGCGTCGGAAAGAGCCAGGGCGTGTTCGACAACGGCGTCGGCGAGCTCTCCGATGCGGCAAGCGCGCTCGACTGGGTGCAGAGCTTCCACCCCGAGGCGCAGACGACATGGATCGCAGGCGTGAGCTTCGGCGCGTGGATCGGCATGCAGTTGCTGATGCGTCGCCCCGAGATTCGCGGCTTCATCTCGATCGCGCCGCCGGCCAATCTGTACGACTTCACGTTCCTCGCGCCGTGCCCGTCGAGCGGGATCATCATCCAGGGCGAGGGCGACGAGGTCGCGACGCCGGGTGCCACGCAGAAGCTCGTCGACAAGCTGCGTACGCAGAAGCACATCACGATCCATCACGACACGATCCCGAAGGCGAACCACTTCTTCGAGCATGAAATGCCGCAGCTGATGGGCAGCGTGGACAAGTATCTCGACATGCGTCTCGACCCCAACTCGCCGATCCGCTGAACCCTGCCGACGTTTAGACGAGGGGCGTCAGGCGGATCGGTTCCGCGGACGCCCCCCGTCCACCGCGCGACGCGCAGCGCATCCTCGCCAGCGCCGGTGGGGCGTTACAGCGTCCAGATCGCGACATTGGCGAGCAGCACGGCCGCCATCACCAGCATCAGCACGCCCTTGGTGCGGTCGCGTTTCTTGACGATCAGCACGACTCCGCCGACCAGGCAGGCGAACATCCCGAGCATGGCAATTGCGGGCGCGGCGGCGGCGATCGTGACGAGGGCAGCGTTCATGCCCCGTGTTAGACACAGGCGCGGCGATAAGGAAACCGGCTCGCCGCATTGACTCGGGCGAGCACGAAAATAGCATGGCGATCGTCCATCCGGACATGGGAGCCGTAATGCCGATCCTCATTGCCCTAGTCGTCGCGCAGGCCGCCCCAGTCGCTGCCGGTCGGAAGCCCCCGCTCGCCGCTCCCACGCCCGCGAGCTGCCGGTACGACAAGGCCGCGATGCTCGCGCTCGACGAACGCGCTTTCGACCAGACGATGTCCGGCGGCTGGCGCGCGCTCGCGGCCGCCGGGTGCGATCTCGCCGCGGCCGACGCGATCCAGGCGTGGCGCGCGGCGCATGGCGGCGAGCCGAGAACCGCCGGGTTGCTCAACTGGCACGAAGGTCAGTTGCGCGCCAATGCCGGCCAGACGGCCCCGGCGATCGCGTTGTTCGAAACCGCACGCAAGGCTTCCGCCGAAGATGCCGCGTTCGGCTGGAACCTCTATGTCGACGGCAGCATCGCCTTTCTGCGCAGGGACCTTGCGGGTCTCGATGCCGCGCGCGCCAGACTGGCGGCATTGCCGCGACCGCCCGGCTATGCACCGGTCGGCGTCGACGGAAAGCCGCGCGCCTTTGCCTGGCCGATGAACCTCAACATCCTCGACGGGCTCGTCGCCTGCTGGAACCGCGGCTACAAACAGGCCTATGCCTGCGCGAAACCGGCGGTCCGCACGTTGCCGACCACTGGTTGAGGTCAGCCCGCCATTACCTTCGCATAGGCCGCCCGGTCGACATTGCCGCCCGACAGGATGACGAGCAGTCCCGGCTCGAGCGGCACCTTGCCCGCGAGCACCGCCGCCAGCCCAACGGCCCCCCCCGGTTCGACCACCAGCCGCAACGTCTCCGCCGCCCAGCGCTGTGCCGCGGCGATCTCCGTTTCGCTGACCGCCACACCGGTCGCATCGCGCCGCGACAGCACGTCGAAGGTCAGCGGCGACACGCGCAGCGTCTGGAGCGAATCGCACGCGGTCGGCGGCGGGTTGTCGCCAACGGGTTCGATCCACGACGCCTCGAGCGAGCGCCGCATGTCGTCCCAGCCCTCGGGTTCGACGACGGTGATCCGTGCGTCCTTCACCGCCAACGCGACCCCCGCGGACAGTCCGCCGCCGCCACACGGGATGACGATGCGCGCGGGCGTACCCAGACCGAGCGCCACCATCTGTGCCGCCGCCTCGATCCCCGCACTTCCCTGCCCCTCGATGATCCACGCGTCGTCGAAGCTCGGCACCAGCGTCGCGCCGCGCGCCTCCGCCAGCCGTGCCGCAATCGCCTCGCGGCTTTCGGTCGCCCGGTCATAGGCGACGACTTCCGCCCCCAGCGCCAGCGTGGCATCGCGCTTCGTGCGCGGTGCGTCCGACGGCATCACGATCGTCGCCGCGATCCCCAGGCGTTTCGATGCCCACGCGATCCCCTGGGCATGGTTGCCGGACGAAAAGGCGACGACTCCCCGTGCGCGAGTCGCGTCGTCGAGCGCGGTCAGGCGATGCCATGCACCGCGGATCTTGAACGCTCCGACCGGTTGCAGCGATTCCGCCTTGAAAGACACCACGACACCCTTGATTTCATGGGTGAAAAGCGGCGTTGCGGGGAGAATTCTGGCAATCTTTTCCGCTGCGTCGCGAACCCCCGCCCGTGTCGGCTGTCGCAAAATCGTCACACGTCGTCTCCTACGCGGCCTACGCTATTTACATGGGGGGCAAGCGACCCTAAATCGCCCTTCCGCTGCCCCATGGGACTTCCAACCGCAAGGCAGTGTTTTCGTAATTTGTCTCAGGACATTGGAGGTCCCTTGAATTGCACAAGCATCATAACGCGCTGGGGCTAGCGAAAGCCCATTCGACCGCCGTTTCCGCCAATGCAGGGCGCGGCATCGACATCGCTAAGGGGCGCCCGGTTGACCCGGTCACGCTCGTTCGACCGCACGCCGCTGCGCGCGCCGCCCGCTTCTTCACGGAGAAGTTTCCGGGCCGCTCGATGTATGCGGTCAAGGCGAACCCGAGCCCCGAACTCCTGCAGATCCTGTGGGACAACGGCATCACGCATTATGACGTGGCGTCGATCGCGGAGGTGCGCCTTGTCGCCCGTACGCTCCCAGAGGCGACCCTGTGCTTCATGCACCCGGTCAAGGCCGAGGAAGCGATCCGCGAGGCGTATTACACGCACGGCGTACGCACCTTCAGCCTCGACAGCCTGGAAGAGCTGGACAAGGTCGTTCGTGCCACCAACGAAGCCACCGATCTGACGCTGTGCGTCCGGCTGCGCGTGTCGTCGGAGCATTCGAAGCTTTCGCTCGCATCGAAATTCGGTGTCGCCCCCGGCGAATCGAAGGAGCTGCTGTTCGCGGCCCGCCAGGCGGCGGACGCACTCGGCATCTGCTTCCATGTAGGTTCGCAGGCGATGACCCCGGAGGCCTATTCGAACGCGATGGAGCGTGTCCGTGCGGCGATCGTCGAGGCGGCGGTCACGGTCGACGTGATCGACGTCGGTGGCGGCTTCCCGTCGTCCTATCCGGGCATGGAGCCCCCGCCACTCGAGCATTTCTTCGAGACGATCCACCGTGCGTTCGAATCGCTTCCCGTCAGCTATTCGTCCGAGCTGTGGTGCGAGCCGGGCCGGGCGCTGTGCGCGGAATATTCGTCGATCATCGTGCGCGTCGAGAAGCGCCGCGGGACCGAGCTGTACATCAACGACGGTGCGTATGGCGCGCTGTTCGATGCGGCGCATATCGGCTGGCGCTTCCCCGTCGAATTGCTCCGCGAGCCGGACAGCCGGGCGAAGGACATGGAGTTCAGCTTCTATGGTCCGACGTGCGACGACATGGATTACATGGTCGGGCCGTTCCTGCTGCCCGCGGACATCCAGGCCGGCGACTATATCGAGATCGGCATGCTCGGCGCCTATGGCTCGGCGATGCGGACCGCGTTCAACGGGTTCGGATCGGACGAGACGGTGATCGTCACCGACGAGCCGATGGTCTCGTTGTACGACGAGCGGTACCAGGACCTCGCGTCCAACGTCGTCAAGCTGTAACAGCCGACCGCAATAATAACCGTCATCCTGACGAAAGTCAGGATCCAGAGCCACCAGCGATCGTCTGCGTGGCTCTGGGTCCCGGCTTTCGCCGGGATGACGACGTATGAGGACCTCTCCCAATGACCGAAGACACCCGCATCGACGCGCAGCGCAAGGCTGAGCTCCTGTCCACCACCGTCGAGCATATCGACATCACGAGCTTCGACGCGCGGCCGATCGTCGACGCGATGAAGAAGATGTCGTTCACCAGCCGCGACCTCGGCCGTGCGACCGACATCTACAACCAGATGCTCGCCGACAAGGACTGCACGATCTTCCTCGTGATCGCGGGCTCGACGAGCGCCGGCGGTTGCATGGACCTGTATGCCGAGCTGCTGCGCAACAACATGATCGACGGCATCGTCGCGACCGGCGCGACCATCGTCGACATGGATTTCTTCGAGGGCCTCGGCCACAAGCATTACCAGGCGCTCGAAGTGCCGCACGACGACGTCCTGCGCTCGCTGATGATCGACCGGATCTACGACACCTATATCGACGAGGAAGAGCTCCAGCACGTCGACCACACGATCTTCGAGATCGCCGAGACGCTGGAACCCCGCCCTTATTCGAGCCGCGAGTTCATCCGCGAGATGGGCAAGTATCTCGTCGAGCACGGCAAGAAGGACAACAGCCTCGTCAAGCTCGCCTATGAGCATGACGTGCCGATCTTCTGCCCGGCGTTCGTCGACAGCTCGGCAGGCTTCGGTCTGGTCAAGCATCAGGTCGATGCGGCGAAGGCGGGCAAGCCGTACATGGTCCTCGACGCGATCGCCGATTTCCGCGAGCTCACCGAGATCAAGATCAAGGCCGGCACCACCGGGCTGCTCATGATCGGCGGCGGCGTGCCGAAGAACTTCATCCAGGACACCGTCGTCTGCGCCGAGATCCTCGGCCATGACGACGTCCAGGTCCACAAGTACGCGGTGCAGATCACGGTCGCCGACGTGCGCGACGGGGCTTGCTCGTCGTCGACGCTGCAGGAGGCGGCGTCGTGGGGCAAGGTCAACACCGGCATCGAGCAGATGGTGTTCGCCGAAGCGGGTTCGGTCATGCCGCTGCTGGCATCGGACGCGTATCACCGCGGCCTGTGGAAGGACCGCCCGGTCCGCAAGTGGGGCGCCAGCTTCGACAAGGCCTGACCTCTAAATCCTCCCCCGCAAGGGGGAGGAGCGGAATGCGGTCGACCTTGCTACGCGCCGGTGATTGATGCAGCCTCCTCCGGGGAACCGGGGGAGGCTTTTTGATGCATGACGACCTGATCCACAGCGAGATCCTGCGGCCGATGGTGGCGCTGATCGCCTGGACGCTGGTGATGCTGCTCTGGATGCTCGCGACGCGGCTGCCCGCAATGAAGGCGGCCGGTGTCCGTCTGGGCAGCCTCGTCGGCACCCGTGCCGCCGATGCCGATCGCTCGCTGCCCCCCAGTGCGCAGTGGAAGGCGCATAACTACAATCATCTGATGGAACAGCCGACGCTGTTCTACGCGGTCTGTACGGTGATCACGCTCACCGACACCGGCGACGGCGTGAACGCCTGGATCGCCTGGGCCTATGTCGGCTTGCGAATCGCCCACAGTATCGCACAGGCGACCACCAACCGCGTGCAGACCCGGTTCATCCTGTTCCTGCTCTCGAGCCTCGCGCTGGTAGCCCTCACGCTGCACGCGGCACTCGCGGTGTTCTGACGACGCAGCCGTTTCGCCGGGCGTCGATGTCCCCTTCCCCTGCGCGATCCGGATCGGCTAGCAGGGTCGCCATGACCTTCGACCGTCGCACGCTGCTCGCGCTTCCGCTCGCTGCCGGGCTCGCTCCCGCCGCGCTGGTTGCCGATGCTGCCGGCCAGTCCGCGGCGGCCACTGGCACGACGCGCCTGCCCGGTGACCCCGTCTGGCCGCCCGCCGAACGCTTCGGCCTCTGGCCCGGCATTCCGGCGGGTGCGCCAACGCCGCTGCCCCGCCCGCGTCCGATGATCACCGGGCGCCCGGGCCAGTATCGCGACGTCCAGATGCGCGGCGTCGTCCAGCCCGAGGTCGGCGTCTTCCGCCCGCAGCGCCCCGACGGGCGCGCGGTGCTCGTCTGCCCCGGCGGCGGCTATTCGATCACCTCGCTGCGCAACGAAGGGATCGACGTCGCGCGCGTGCTGAACGGCTTTGGCATCACGGTGTTCGTGCTCAGCTACCGCTTGCCCGGCGAAGGCTGGGCGGATCGCGCCAACGTGCCGCTGTCGGACGTGCAGCGTGCGATGCGGCTGATCCGCGCCAATGCGCGCCGCTATGCCATCCGTCCCGAGACGCTCGGCGTGCTGGGCTTTTCGGCGGGTGGGCATCTCGCCGGCTCGCTCGAGATCCATCACGGGCTGGAGGTGTACCGCCCGATCGACGCCGCCGACCGCCAGTCGGCGCGTCCCGCCTTTACCGGGCTGATGTACGCCGTCTCGAACATGGATCCCGGCCGCAGCCATGGCGGGTCGCGTGCGCAGTTGCTCGGCCCCGATCCGGATCCGGGGATGCAGGCGCGCTATGCGATCGACCGCAACCTGCGCAGCGGCGACGCTCCGCTGTTCCTGGTGCATGCGGAGGACGACGACACCGTGCCCGTCGCCAACAGCCTCGACATGCTCGCCGCCGCGCGCCGCGCGGGTATCCCGGTCGAGGCACACATCCTGCGCCGCGGTCGCCACGGATTCGGCACGCGCCTGCCAGCGAGCTCGCCGGGCTCGCTCTGGCCGCAGTTGTTCGACCGCTGGATGCGCGAAGCGATCGGCCCCGAAGCGCCGCTCTGACGGCGGGTATGCGCGGCTGGGGTTAGCCGAACACCCGCTTCAACGACCGCTCGAGCATCAGCAGCTGCCACAGCGTCCGGCCATGCTCGGCACGCCCGCCGCGATGCGCCTCGGCGAGCGCGGTGACCGCTGCCATGTCGAACCACCCCGTCTCGCCGAGCATCCGCGACGACCCCAGCGCGCTCGCCTCGGCCGCCAGCGCGCCGCGGAACCACGCGCTGATCGGCGTCACGAACCCCATCTTCGGGCGATACAGGATGTCTTTCGGCAGATACGGCTCCATCGCCTTCTTCATCAGCCACTTGCCCTGCCCCGCGTGCAGCCGCATCCCGACGGGCAGCGTCGCACAGAACTCGATCAGCCGGTGATCGAGCAGCGGCTCGCGCGCCTCGAGTCCGACCGCCATGCTCGTCCGGTCGACCTTGGTCAGGATGTCGCCGGGCAACCAGTGCTTGATATCGGCATATTGCGCGCGGTCGATCGCATCACGCGCGGGCGCATCCGCCATCGTCGCGACATAGCGCTCCTCCGCCCGGTATCCGCCAAGCGCGACCCGCGCCGCGCCTGAAAACAGCTGTGCACGAACCTCGGGCGCCGTCACTCCGACCGACCGCGCATAGGCCTCGCCGCCGCCCGCCGCGAGCGCGAGCAAGGTGGACTTCGCCCGGAACGGTCGCGGCGCCCAGTCGGCCTTGGGGTAATGCCGCCCCAGCGCCCCGAACACCTGCGTCCGTAGCGACGCCGGCAGCATCCCACGCACGCGCTCCTCCGCCGCCTGGAAGCGATAGCGGCGATAGCCCGCGAGCGCCTCGTCCGCGCCATCCCCCGACAGCGCGACCGTCACCCGCTCGCGCGCCAGCGCGCAGACCTGATAGGTCGCGAGCGCCGATCCGTCCGCAAACGGCTCGTCGAACGCCGCGACGAGCGTATCGATCAGCGCGAAGTCGTCCGTATCGACCACCCGCTCGACATGATCCGTCGCGAACCGCCGCGCGATCGTCGTGGCATAGGTCCGCTCGTCATGCCCCGCCTCGTCGAAGCCGATCGTGCAGGTCCGGACCGCGCGCGGGCTCGCCTCCGCCATCAGCGCGACCACCGCCGAGCTGTCGACCCCGCCCGACAGGAACGCGCCGAGCGGCACGTCGGCGACCATCCGCGACCGCACGCCCGCGCGCATCCGCTCGACCAGTTCCTCGCCCAGCGCCTTGGTGGACCCGGTCGCGCGGTTGGAAAAGTCGACGTCCCACCAGCGCCGCGGCGCGGGCACGCCACGCCCGCGCTCGATCAGCAGGAAATGCCCCGCCGCGAGCTTCTTGACGCCCGCGACGAGGCACGCGTCGTCGGGGACATAGCCGAGCGCCATGTAATCCTCGACCGCGGACAGATCGGGCGCGCGCCGCACCAGCGGATTGGCGAGCAGACCCTTCAGCTCGGAAGCAAACGCGACCGACCCGTCCGCCAGCTCGACATAATGTAGCGGCTTTATCCCGAGCCGGTCGCGCGCGAGGAACAGCACGCGCGCGCCCGCGTCGTGGATCGCAAAGGCGAACATCCCGTTCAGCCGGTCGAGCATCGACGGCCCCCAGGCGCGCCAGCCGTGCAGCAGCACCTCGGTATCGCCCTTGGTCCGGAACCGCGCGCCGGCCGCGATCAGCTCGGCGCGAAGCTCGGCGAAATTGTAGATCTCGCCATTATAGCTGATCGTCAGATCGCCGTCCGACATCGGCTGCGGCGAGCCTTCAAGGTCGATGATCGACAGCCGGCGATGCCCGAGCCCGACGCCTGGTGCGGTCCAGATGCCGTCGCCATCGGGACCACGATGTGCCTGCGCGGCGATCATCGCGTGGATGCGGTTGGGATCGACCGGCTTGGGGATGCCCGGGTGGAAGATCCCCGCGATACCGCACATCTAGCGAAGCCTTGCGGCATGATCGGCGACCGTGGCGACGGGCCCCAGCGCCTTGAGGAACCGCGCCATCGGCCGTGCGTCCGCCCCCTCGACCGACACATGTATCGCCACCGCGCGCTGCGGTCCGCCCAACAGCCGCGCCTTCATCGTCTCGATCTTCACGATCATCCCGTCATCGGTGGTAGCATTGCCGACCCGGTACCACGTCGCGACGATGCGCTCCACGGGTCCCGGCGCGGTAATCCGCATCGCCGAACCGCGCGCGCCCGCGGCGTCCGCGACTGGGGGAAGGTCGGCGACGCGGACCCAGCGATCCTCCTCGCGCAGCACCCCCGTGCCGAACGCGATCAGCTCATGCCCGTCGCCCTGCCGCCCGAATACCGCAATCGCCATGTCGACGGTCGCGCCCGACGCATCGGCATAGCGCCCGAACAGATAATGGTCCGCACCCGGATACCAGGGCATCCACGGCGCGCGGACGCTGACATCGACGCGGTGCCAGCCGGGCACGTCGGGCAGCGCGATCTGCGCGGGCAGCGCCTGCCGCCGCCCCGCGACTGCCGCACTCCACGCGGGAAACGCCGAGGCGACCGCCAGCACGAGCAGCGTGACGACGGCAAGGTCACTGCGATAGCGCGGGACCGCCTGAAGACGCGCGGGATCGAAGGCGGGATCGTCGGGCGCGCGGTCGAACCAGCGCCAGCCGATCGCCAGCACGGCGGCCATCACGAGCGCGAAGAACAGCCAGCCATAGACGATGTGGTCGATCCCCGTGGCCGCCTCGACCGAGGTCAGCTCCGCCGCCCAGATCGTCCCGAACGCGCGAAACCCGTTGGCGATGACGGGCACGACCACGGACACTACGAGGAACGCCGCGCGCCGCCGCCACGACACGAAACAGACATTGGCGACGAGCACCCCGAACGCGACCATCGCGATCACGAATTTGGCGCCCGAGCAGGCTTCGGCCACCTCGAAGTAATACCGGCCGGCATGGATCAGCACGCCGTCGACGACCGCCGGCACGCCGACCAGATGTAGCAGCGGCATGACGATCGCGACGGTCACCGCCTGCAACGGCGGCTCGATCCCCTCGCCGAACGGTACGAGGAACACCGCATAGCCGAGCGGAAACAGCAGCCCCCGCGCGACATTGGGGCCAAGGATCGCGACGACCGCGCCCTGTAGCATCACCACCAGCCCCAATTGCCGCGCGAGATTAACCGACGCCGCATCGCCCATCAGCCACCCCGCGCCGCCGACCGCGACCAGCGCCAGCCCCGGCCACCAGCCGACCGGCGTCAGCTGCGCAAGCTCGCCGCGCCGCTGCCACACCAGCCAGGCGATCACCGGGGCGATGAACAGGCAGTGCCCGAAGGTCGTGCTGGTCCACCAGATCGTCGTCAGATCGGCGACGTCGCGGCGGAACAGTGCCAGCATCAGCAGCGCCGCGACGCCGAGCGCGAGCAGATGCCGTGGCCAGGGCGCCGCCAGTCGACCGCTCACAACGCGGTCCGGTCGCTGCCCTCAAACCCGAACAGCGCATCCAGCGGCGCCAACCGCGCGTCCCAGCCATAGCGTCGCAGCACCTGCGCGCGTGCAGCCTGCCCCAACGTCGCGGCTGCGGCAGGCGCATCCAGCACCGCGCAGACCTGCGCTGCAAAATCCGTCGCGTCCGCCGCGACGCGGATCGTGCCGGCGTGCTCGATGCCTTCCGCCGCCGCCGCCGAGGCGATGACCGGCCGCGCCATCGCCATCGCCTCCAGCACCTTGTTCTGGATGCCGCGGGCGAGTTTGAGTGGGGCGACGCACGCATCGGCTGCGGCGAGCCAGCCGCGCACGTCGTCGACCGCGCCGGTGACGGTGATGGCATCGTCTGCCAGTGCCTGCACCGCCGGGGTCGGCGCGCGACCGACGATCGCGAACCGCGCCGTCGGGTGTCGCGCGCGAATCTGGGGAAGGATGTCGCGCGCGAACCACGTCACGGCTTCGATGTTCGGGCGGTAGTCCATCTGGCCGGTGAAGACGATCAACGTGTCCGCGCGCACCTCACCCAGTACCACCCCACCCTTAGCCGCCCCGGCGGAGGCCGGGGTCCAATTGGGAGACGGCGATGGCGACGGACTGTCCCCGGTTCCTGTGACCTTCCCATTTGGGCCCCGGCCTGCGCCGGGGTGGTGGGACAGAATTGCACCCTGCCCAGCCGGATCGAACGTCGCCGAATCGATGCCGTTCTCGACCGCGAGGATGCGTCCGGTCGCGCCGCCTGCGCGGAACAGCGCGGCCTCGGCTTCGCTGACGAACAGGCTGGCGGAGACCCTTGCCGCGATCTCCCGCTCGAAGGCCCCTAACAGCCGTGCCTCGCGGCGCATCATCCAGCGCATCGGACCGCGCGACTCGTCCGCGAAGCCTGCGAACTTGGCGGAGTCCATGTCGACGAAGTCCATGACCGCGGGGGCCCCGTCATCGGGGAGGTACTGTGCCATCTGTCCCGAGAAGCAGTAGATGCCGCCAACCCGTGGCAGGATGCGGTCGACAGCGTCCTCCATCGCGGAAGAGGCGAACGCCGTCAGCGATACGGGCTTGCCGGTGGCCAGCGCCTCGATCCCGGCGCGCGGCTGCGACTTGCCACGTGGCAGGATCGTGCAGCTCGCGAGCATATTCGTGAAGCCCACAGGCGGATCGAGGTCCGCCGCGTCGTCGGCAAACGCGACCAGATGGACGCGCATGCGAGTGCTGAGATAGCGGAGCACATGGAAACTGCGGATCTTGTCGCCGCGATCGGGCGGAAACGGCACGCGGTGCGCCAGGAACAGCAGGTCGCTCACCCCAGACCCCGGGAGATCCACGGTCCCGCGAGATTGGCCGCCCAGAGCGGCATCTTCTTCCAGCTCCGCACCATCAGCGCATATTTGGGGTTGAGCGGATTGACCTCGCGCGCCGGCCCGTCACTGCGCTTGGCGTACAGTCGCGGCTCGGGCGTGAAACCCCAGTTCTTCTTGAACGCGGCCGCCCCCGTTCCCGTCTTCGACCGCCCGAAGTCGAACCGCGTGCAGCCGCGTGCGCGCGCGTGCGCCATCAGCGCGAAATACATCCGGTCATTCGCGCGCAAGCCCCGCGCCGCCTCGGTACCGCCACCCCAATAGGGATAGACCGTGCCCCCGAGATACAGGCTGAGCACGCTCGCGACCGCCCGCCCCTGATGCCGCACGGTCAGCACGTCCGCGTCCATCGTCTCGACGACAGAGCGGAACAGCCGCGCCGGAAAGACCGGCGTCCCGAGGTTGCGGACCGATTCAGCATAGACCCGGTAATGCTCGGCGAGCAGCGCGCGATCGTTCCCGGTCACGACGTCGAGCGCATAGCCCAGCGCACGCCGCACCTCCGCGCGTTGCTTGCGCGGAATGGCGAGGAGTTCCGCATCGTCATCCGCGGCCAGATCGCGCGCAAAGCCGAGATAGCTGTCCGAGTCGCTGTCCCACCCCGCCGGCACCGCGCCACCGCGCAGTTCGACCGAAGGGCAGCCGATCCGCTGCGCCAGAGCCCAAGACGCCGCCGCCAGCGGTTCGACCACCGCATCGCCCAGCACGCCGCCATCGACCGCGAACCCCGCGGAGACCAAGGCGCGCCCGAACAGAGGCGAGCGCATCTCGGTCAACGGCAGCACGCCGACGATCGCGCCACCCTGTTCCGCCACCAGATAGCGCGCGCGCTGCCCGCAGCCGCGTGCGACCGCGATGCTCCACGCGGGCAGATGAAACGGCGTACCTCCTTCGGTCGCGGTCACGAACGCCGTGATCCGCGCGCGCTCGCCCGCGTCTTCAAGATTGGCCTCGCGGACCATGGTCGTCGTCACTGCAAACGGCCCGCCTCGGCTGCGACCACCGCATCGACGCGCCCCCAGTCATGCCGCCCGATCAGCCCGCGCAGCTTGCCCGCCATTGCCCCTAGCCGCGAATAATGCCGGATCTTCGAGCGAAGCGGCGCCGCGGCGACGCGCGGCTGGCCCGGATCGATCTCCCAGGGGTGAAAATAGAACATCGCCGCGTGATCCTGCGCATTCACCTGGTGCACCGCGAAATCCATCAGCGCCGACGGCAACAGCCGGAAGAACCCGCCCCCCGTGGCGACGCGCCGTTGGCCGAACTGCGCGACGGTTACCGGCACTTCGAGCAGCGCGCTGTCGGGCAGCGGCCTGAACGCGAAGCGCGGCGCGTCGCGCCAGCCATAATGATCATGGACGAGCGGTGCGACGCTCGACGAATAGGCATAGCCCTCCTCGGCCAGCACGACGTGCGCCCAGGGGGTACGCTGGTCGATCGAAAAGCTGGGCGCACGATATCCCGTCACGCGCTGCCCCGCCGCATCCTCGATCGCCGCGCGCGCGCGAACGAGGTCGGCGCGAAACAGGCCTGCATCCATCGTGAAGACGCGCTGGTGATCCCAGCCATGGCTCGCGATCTCGTGCCCCGCATCGACGATCCGGCGGATCAGTCGGGGATAGCGATGCGCGACCCAGCCGAGCGTGAAGAACGTCGCCCGCACCCCGCTTTCGGCGAACAGCGCGAGCACCGCATCGGTATTCGCCTCGACGCGCGACTGAAGGCCGTCCCAGTCGCGCTTGTCGATGACCGTCTCGAACGCGCCGACCTGGAACCAGTCCTCGACGTCGACCGACATGCCGTTCAGGATCGTCCGCTGCGTCACCCGGTCAGGCCGCGTCGTGCCAGTGCGCAGCCCCGCGGATCGGCGCGTAATCGGGCTTGGGCTCGTCGCCCTCGATCCAGTCGACGAGCAATGTCAGGATCCGACGCATCGCCTGGTCCTGCTGCTCGACGCGTGCCTCCAGCGCAGCAACGCGATCGCTGATTGCCGGGTCGGTCATCATGGCGACCGGCTCGGGGGCCACCGCGGCGGCGGGCTGGACGTCTGGCGCAGGCTTTGCCGCCGCCGTCGCGACGACCGGCATATCGGACATCAGGTCGCGCTGCACCGTGCGCACCACCTCGCCGTCGATCACGCGCAGATCCTCGATCGCGGCATACAGCATCACGCGACCGGCGAGCATGTTGAGCCGCCGTGGTACGCCATCCGACCCGTGGTACAGCGCGGTGAACGCATCGTCCGCAAAATCGGGATTGCCCTGCCAGCCGACCACCGAAAGACGGTGCGCGATATAGTCGGCGACCTCATGCTCCTCCATCGGATCGAGGTGGTGGATCGCGATGACGCGCTGACGCAGCTGCTCGAGCCGTTCCGACCCGTGCAGCCGGTCGCGGAATTCGGGCTGGCCGAGCAGCAGGATCTGCAGCAGCGCGTGCCCGCCCGTCTGGAAATTGGACAGCATCCGCAATTCCTCGAGCGCGGACACGGGCAACGCCTGCGCCTCGTCGACGATGAGCAGCGTTCGTTTGCCCGTGCGCGCGACGGCGTGGAGCCCGCGTTCGATCGCCGTCAGCAGCTGTGCCTTTTCGAGCCCCGCCGGATCCACGCCGAGCGCGGTCGCGATGATCCGCAACAGGTCGTCCGCCTCGATCGCGGTCGACACCAGACGGATCGCGTTCAGGCTCTCATGGTCGATCGTGTCCATCAGATGCCCGACCAGCGTCGTCTTGCCCGCGCCGATGTCGCCGGTGATGACGATGAAGCCCTCGCCCTGCGCCAGGCCATAGCCGAGATACGCCATCGCCTTGCGATGCGTCCCCGTCTCGTACCAGAAACGCGGGTCCGGGGTGAGCTGGAACGGGCGTCCCGTCAGTCCGTAATGTTCGTCGTACATCTGCCAAATATCCTAGAACTGATACCGTGCACCGAGCAGCGCCTGCGCGGACCAGTCGCTGTCGAAATCGCCGACCTTGAAGCTGTACAGTCCGAGCGACGCGGTCGTGCCAAGCCGTCCGAAATTATGATAATAGGTCCCTGTCGCACCATAGGACCACACGCCGTCGTCGCCCGTCGCGATCAGCCCGCTGCCGGGCTGGTCGCCGGACTGCCCGCCGGACTGGCCGCCCAGCTGCGTCTCGAAATAATTGACGAACGCGGTGGCGTTCAGCCCCGACACCGCGCTGAGCGAGCGGCCGTAATAGAGCTGTCCGTAATAGCTTTCGTCCTCGAGCCCGCTGACCACGAGCCCGGGGGCACCGTCGGGCGCATACAGCTTGCGGCTGGCATAGCCGATCCCGCCGCCGAACGTGTTGCGCCCGCGCGTCGCGACCAGCACCGCGTCGATCCCGCGCGCGCGGTAGCTCGACGTCGAGATCGACTGGAACACGTCGTCGAGGCAGCCGCCCGGCGCCGCACCGGTCGCCCCGAACACGCAGCCGTTGAACTGCTGCGCAAAACCCTGGCTCGGCGAGATGAAGCTCGTCGGCAGGTTCGCAAGTCCGGTGCGCAACTGGCGTCCGAACGTCTGCACGCCGTCATACACGTTGACCGCGAGTCCGACGTCCTTCGATGCCTGATAGGTCGCGGTCCCCGTGAAGCTGAGCGATCCGTATCGCTCGCCGACACGCGCCGCGACCGAGGTGCGCCGGTTCGGCCGCCAGATCACGCCCGCGTCATAATATAGCCCGTCGGTGCGATACGCGATCCGGCGCGGCGACCCGGGCGCGGTCCGGAACCGGCCGTCGCTGTCGAGCACGGGAACGCCCGTCGCATCGACCAGCGCGTCCTTCTGGCTCGTCTCGATCTTTTCATAACCGACGCCCGCGGTCAGCGCGACATAGGGCGACACCGGCAGCAGCGCGTCGCCGCGACCGAAATACCCTTCGTAGCGCTGGCTCAACTGCCCCGCCGTCTCCCGGTCGTAGCCTGCGCTCGCGGTCAACCCGACGGGCAGCAGCGTTCCCGGCCGGAACCCCGCACTCGCCGTCGCGGTGTGCCCGACCGAATCATCGTAATAATCGAGCCGTTGCCCGCCGGTCGCCGTCGTCCCGAACGTCGGCGTCTCGACCTTGGTATAGCCGAGCCGGTAATTGGCGTTGACGACGACGTCGCCCGACTGCGCGTTGAAGCTGGGACCGCCATACACCGCATAGACCTGCGCGATGTTCGACACGTTGCCGACCAGCACGCCGGGCGCGGCACCACGAATGTCCGACCGCGACCGCGTCGCGATGCCCCCCGCCTCGAGCGACAGGTTCCGGGTCAGCTGCGCATCGACGCGCGCGAGACCCGAATGGATATCGGTATCGCCGATGTCGTCGTCATAGGAGAACCGGCGCTCGTAGCGATAGCTCAGCTGCCCATTGACGCGCGCGGTCGCGACCGCCGCATCGACGCCCGCGGCAAGCGAGGTGTAGGTCAGCACGTTGCTGTCGCCGCTTAGGTCAGCGGCGAGTATCTGCGTCGCCTCGATATACGGCACGACCACGACCCGGCGCGTGGCCCCGCCCGCGGACGACGCATCCGCCTGGGCCAGCGCGGGCGTGGCGAACAGCGCCGCCGTCCCGCCGATCATGGCCCGAAATTTCGTCACCTCGCGCCTCCCTGATCATAATAGCTGCCGAACCGCGCGCCGCCGGGGACGAACGATACCGCGTTCAGGACGAGTTGAATATGCTCGCAGCTGTCAAGCCGCTGAACCGCAGCGCGAACCTCGCCCTCCGGGGTCCGATCCGCGCGCACCACGAGCATCACCTGCCCGACCAGCATCGCCAGCACGCCGGCAGGCGACGCCGCGAGCGCGGGCGGCGAATCGAAGATCACGATGCGGCGCGGATCGGCCGCCATCAGCCGCGACAGCACGCTGCGCGTCCGGGCGCTGGCGAGCAGTTCGGTATCCATCGCGGTCTTGCGACCCGCAGGCAGGATCGACAGATGCGGGACGTCGGTCCGCACCACGAGCGTCTCGACGTCGATGCTGGTATCCGCCAGCGCGTCGAGCAACCCCGGTGCATCGGTCAGCCCCAGTTGCTTCAGCACGTCGGGCTTGGCGACGTCGGCATCGACGAGCACGACCTCGGTGTCGCGCTCGGCGGCGATCGACATCGCCAGGTTGATCGCACAGAATGTCTTGCCGTCACCCGGCCTTGCCGAACACACCAGGATCGTCCGCGCGCGTTCGGATGCACCGTCGATCTCCGCGATCCGCGCGCGCGTGATCAACAGCTGCCGCTTGATCAGCCGGAATTCCTCGGCGAGCGGGCCGACCGGCGCACCCGGCACCATCATCCCGTTGGCCGCGAGCATCCCGCGGTCGATCATGGCGACGTCGCCGGGCTCGTCGGGCATATGAAACTCGTCGGGCAGTTCCTGCCCGATCGGCGCGCGCAGCTCTTCGGGGATCGCGAGAAACGTCGGATCGGTAAAGACCGCGGCATCGGAATCAGGCGCCGATCCGGCCCCGGTTCCGGTGTCCGTCATCGTCCGGTCGGCCGTCCTGGCCGACGCCGAATCCGCCAGCGGCGGCACCGCGGCACGGCTGCGCACGTGCTGGCTGAAATCATAGACCTTGGCGGCGCGCTCCAGCAGCGAGGCTTCGCGCGCGCGCGGCGCGGTCGATGCCGGCCGCTTGTCCGATGAGGGTGTCGTGTCGGGCATGGTCATGTCCTCAGGCCGCGAGGCCACGCTGCAGGATCTCGACCCCGAGCAGCAATATATATGCACCGCCGAGCGCCGCCGTCCCGCCGAGGAACAGCTTCAGCTGCTTGGCGCGGTGATCCGATTGCGTCCGCGTGACGACTTCGCCGATCGACCCGATGACGGGCATCCCCGCGGTCCGCTCCAGCTTCGCGCTCGTCGGAAACGTCCCGCGGAGCTGGCCGAGCGCGAACGCCCCCCCGATGCCCGCGCCCAGACCTGCGATCAGCACCCCCGTCAGCAACAGCATCCGGTTCGGCGCGCTCGGCGTCTGCGGCGTCGTCGGCGGATCGATCACGCTGAACTTCACGCGATCGGTCTGCGACTGCGCCTGCCCACGCAATGCGATCTGCTCGCGCTGCGTCAGCAACTGGTCATACTGGTCCTTGAGCACCTGGTAATCGCGGTCGATCGATCCCTGCTCGGCCGCGACCGTCGGGTCTTCGGACAGCTTGGCGTTGAGCTGCTCGAGATCACCCTGCAATTGGGCCTTGCGGATCCTCAGCGACGCGACCGCGGCCTGCTTGTCCGCCATCATCGCCTGCAACGACACGTAAAGCGGGTTCGGCGTCGACCCTGCCCCCGAGCCACCCGACAGCGGCTCGCTCCGCGCGGCGGAGGTCGCCTGGGCGAGCTGCGCCTTCAGGGCGATCACGTCGGGATGGCTCTCCGTATAGCCCCGCGCCCGCGCATCCGCGAGCTGTCCCTGGATTGCCGACAGCCGCGCGCGTGCGGGTCCGGCGGTGCCTGCGGTCCCGCCGCTGCCTGCGACCGACTGCGGCGTACCCGCCATCTGCCCCTGCACAGCCGCAAGCCCGGACTGCGCCGCCGCGAGGTCGCCATCGACCTGAGCCATCTGCGCACGCGATGCGCCGATCCGGTCGCCGACCGATCCGGTGCCCGGCAGCGATCCGAGATAGCGGTTCTGGAAATCCGCGCGCTTGGCCTCGGCGTCCTGCAATTGCTTCTGTCGCTGCTCGAGCTGCTTGTCGAGGAACGACAGGCTCTGGCTCGTGCTCGTCCGATCGCCCGCCAGATTGGCCTCGACGAAGATGTCGATCAGCTTCTGCGTGATCGTCCGCGCAAGCTTCGGGCTCGCGGCGGTCGTCGCGATCTCGAACAGATTGTCCTGCGCCGAGGTCACCTTGATGTTCTGCGCCAGGCTCGCGACACGGTCGGCGACGTCGCGGTCGCTGGCGACCGTATTGGCGAGGTCGGTCCCGCGCACGACCTTCTCCAGATTGACCGCGGAGGTCAGCGTCTGGCGGATCGTGTCGATGCTCGTCTGGCTCGATGGCGTCGGCTGGTCCATGCTCGCAGGCAGCAGCGACTGCATCTGGACGAAAACGCGCGCGCGCGATTCGTACCGGCTCGGGATCTGCGACACGAACAGCCAGCCGAGCACGCACACGCCCCACGCCACCGCGAGCGCCAGCCAGCGTCGCGTCCATATCGCGTGGAGCGCGACCCGCACCTCGTCGTAAATGCCGTTCATGCGATCACGTCCCTCAGAACATCGATTCGGGGATGATGATCACGTCGCCGGGCTCGAGCCTGACATTGGCTGACGAATCGCCCTTCTTCAGCAGGTTCGAGATCTGCAGCGAGAATTCGGTCTGCTTGCCGCTCGCGCGGTCATACCGGACCAGCCGCGCCTTGTTGCCCGCGGCATATTGATTGAGCCCGCCCACCGCGATCATCGCGTCGAGCAGCGTCATGTTCGCGCGGTACGGGATCGAGGCGGGCTTTTCGGTCGCGCCGACGATGCGGACCTGCTGGCTGTAGGTGCCGCTGAAATTCTCGACGATGACCGACACGATCGGGCTCTTAACATACTCGCCGAGCGCGATCTTCATGTCGTCGGCCAGCTGTGCCGGGGTCTTGCCGACCGCGGGCATGTCGTTGACCAGCGGCGTCGTGATCCGGCCATCGGGGCGGACCTGCACCTTCGACGACAGCTCGGGATTGCGCCAGACGAAGATGTTGAGCTGGTCGAGCGGCCCGATCACATATTCCTCGCCCGGCAATTCCTTGTTCGCGACATAGGCTGCGGGCGGGAGTACGGGCCGGCTGCCGCCGCTCGTGCACGCGCCGAGCGTCGACGCGGCGAGCCCCAGGATCGTCAGGGGACGGGATACGGGTCCGGAACGCATGGGCACTTATTCTCCTGGCGCCATACCGGTCGTCGGACGTCCGACAGCCGGCTAAACTCATGATCGGCTATGCAGGGAACAGGTGAAGATAGCGTTAGGAGCGCCCCGTAACCATGCTCCCCTCGGCGCGGTGGCTGGGGTTAGACTGGAGTAACGATCTCGCGCGCAGGAGGATGCCCCAGAAACGCCGCGGGGCTCGCGCTCGCGCCATAAGCGCCCGCCAGGAAGATCGCGACGAGGTCGCCGACCGCGACCGGCGGCAGCGCGACCTTGTCGCCCAGCCTGTCGAGCGGCGTGCAGAGCGGCCCGACGACCGACACCGTATCGCCCGCTGGATGCCCCATCCGTGTCGCCACCGCGATGGGATAATTGCGGCGCACGACCGTCCCGAAATTGCCGCTCGCCGCGAGCTGGTGGTTCAGCCCGCCATCGACCACGACGAAGGTCTCGCCTTGGCTCTGCTTCACGTCGATCACGCGCGTCAGGTAGACGCCCGCCTCCGCGACCAGCCACCGCCCGAGCTCGATCGCGAACCGCGTCTCGCGCAGGATCGCCGCGCGGTCGTCGAGCGCCGCGCGCAACGCTGCACCGACCCGCTCGACGTCGAGCGCAACGTCGCCCGCGAAATAGGGCACGCCGAACCCGCCGCCCAGGTTGACGAGCGGCGGCACCACATCAGCCTCTTCCGCCAGCCGCGCCGCGAGCGCGATCGTCGCCGCCTGCGTCTCGATGATCGCACCCGCATCGAGCGCCTGGCTGCCTGCATAGATGTGAAAGCCGCGCCAGTCCGCGCCGGCCGCGACGATCGCCGTCACCAGCGCGGCGACCCGGACGGCATCGACCCCGAACGGCGATGCCCGTCCGCCCATCCGCATGCCCGATCCCCGCAGCTCGATATCGGGGTTCACGCGCACGGCCATTCGCGGCGCGATGCCCAGTCGCTCGCCGATCGCGAAGCCGCGTGCCGCCTCGCCTTCCGACTCGACGTTGAGCGTGGCCCCCGCGCGGATCGCCGCCGCGAGTTCGTCGTCGCGCTTGCCCGGCCCGGCGAAGCTGATCGCCGACGCCCGCTTGACGCCGAGCGCGGTCCCGAGCTCGCCCGCCGATGCGACGTCGAGCCCGTCGACCAGCGGCGCGATCGCCGCGAGCAGGTCGCCGTGCGGGTTGGCCTTGATCGCATAATGCAGGTCGATCGCGGGCATCGCCGCGCGGAACCGCACGATCCGGGCCGCAGCGATCGCGCTGTCGTACACGAAGAGTGGCGTGTCGCCGGCGTGTGCGACCCAGTCCGCCGCCGACCGCCCGCCGATCACCAGCGGCCCATGCTGCTGCGCGAACTCGGGCGGAAATGCACCCATCGGCTTCATTGTGCGCCCTCCTCATCCGCGGCGGACCAGGACCTGACCTCAGCCGCGATGGCAGACCTGTCCAGCTTCCCATTGGCATTGCGCGGCAATTCGTGTCGCCACAGATATGCGCCCGGCTGCATGAAGCTCGGCAGCGCGGTTCGCAACCGCGCTCGCAATGCGGCCTCGCCCGCCGCATCGCCCGCGAGCATCACGCTGATCGCCTGTCCCAGTCGCGCGTCCGGCACGCCGACCGCGACCGCTTCGTGCGCCTCGCCGCCCGCCAGAACCGCGTCTTCCACCTCAAGCGGGCTTATCCGGTTGCCCGCGATCTTGATCATCTCGTCGTCGCGACCGACGAACCGGAGCAGGCCGTCCGCCCCCTCGATGACGGTATCGCCCGACCAGACCGCCATTCCCGCGCCCGACCCGAGCGCCGCCGGCACGCGGCGGAAGCGCTGCGCCGTCCGCTCCGCATCGCGCCAATAGCCCTGCGCGACGAGCGGTCCCGCATGGACCAGCTCCCCCGCCTCGCCCGGCGCCGCACGCGTGCCATCGGGCTTCACGACCCAGACGTCGGCGAACGGGATTGCCCGCCCCATCGCGTCGGGATGCGAATCGATCAGCGACGGGTCGAGATAGGTCGACCGGAACGCCTCCGTCAGCCCGTACATCGCGTAGATGTCCGCGCCCGGAAACCGTGCGCGCAGCCCCCGCACCAGCCGCGGCGTCAGCGCGCCGCCCGAATTGGTCAACCGCGTAAGCCGCGCCGCGGTCGCTTCCGGCCAGTCTGCCTCGAGCAGCTGCACCCAGAGCGGCGGCACGCCCGCGAGCGTCGTCGCCCCCACGCGTTCGACGGCCTTCACGACGTCGCGCGCGACCATGTAGTCGATCGGCGCCACCGATGCGCCCGCCACCCAGGTCGATAAGAGCTGGTTCTGCCCATAGTCGAACGAGAGTGGCAACACGCCCAGCACGCGGTCGGTGCGGTCGAGCTTCAGGTAATGCGCGACGGAAATCGCACCCAGCCACAGATTCGCATGGCTCAGCATCACCCCCTTGGGACGCCCGGTCGATCCCGAGGTGTAGAGGATCGCGGCGAGCGTATCCGGGTCGGCATCGGACGGACCCGGGCCCCCATCACGCTGCAGATCGAGCACTGCCTCGTCGACAATTCTGCAGTCCTTGGGCACGTCGCCCGGCTCGAGCGTCGCCGCCCGCGCGCCTTGCGTCACCAGCAGCGCCGCGCCGCTGTCGCCCAGGATATGCGCGACCTGCGCGCGCCGCAGCAGCGGATTGACCGGCACATGGACCAGCCCCGCGCGCGCCGCCGCAAGCGGCATCACGCACGCGACGCGCGTCTTGGGCAACCAGGTCGCGACGCGCGCGCCCTTCGCCAACCCCTGCCCCGCGAGCCAGTCTGCGAGCGAACCGACCGCGATTTCGAGGTCGCGGAACGTCATCGTTCCCGCGCGATCGATCAGCGCGACATCGTCGGGCGCACCCCGCAGCGGGAGGTGATCGATCGGATACGGGACGGGGTCGAGCGGGATCATGATCCCCCCATAGCGCCAAGCCGTTGCCGAATTCACCCCCACAGGCTAGCGGGGCCGGGTTCGTAACGGTTCAGGCGATGCTCGTGATCTTCGAAGGCACTTCCCAAGTCGAAACGACGGTGCGCGCCGTCCTCGCCGACATTCTCGGCCTCGACGCCGGCCGAGTCGCCGCGTTCACCGCCGACACGCCGCTGTTCGGCGCGCTGCCCGAACTCGATTCGATGGCCGTGGCAAGCGTCCTGACCGAACTCGAGGACCGTCTCGCTATCCTGATCGAGGACGACGAGATCGACGGGGAAATGCTCGAGACGTTCGGCGCGCTCGTCCAGTTTGCCGCGCGCAAGGCGCTGGTCTAGCCTCCGCCGGGATGACCGGCGCACGCTTCGACCATTATGACTGGGCCGGTGGGCGCGAGACGGCGCTGCGCTTCGGCCCCGATACCGGACCGATCGTCGTCGCCGCACTGCCATTGTTCGAGGAGGCGAACCGCACGCGCGCGTTCGTCGTCGACATCCTGCGCGCGCTGGCCGGGCGCGGGATCGGTAGCCTCCTGCCCGACCTGCCCGGTATCGGCGAGAGCCTGGTCGAGACGCGCGACCTGCGGCTGGCCGATCTGCGCCAGGCCTTTGCCACGCTTGTCGGCACGCTCGACGCGCCGGTTTATGGGCTCACGATTCGCAGCGGTGCGCTCGTCGATCGCGACGCGCGCCTCGCCGGGCGGTGGCGGCTCGCACCGCAGACGGGCGGTGACCTTCTGCGCGAGCTGAACCGGATCCGCGGCGCGTCGACGATGCCCGACGAGGAGGATTACGCGGGTAACAGCCTGTCCGAGGCGCTGCTCGCCGATCTGCGCGACGCCGCACCGCATGCCGCGTCGCGAACGGTTCGACTCGAGAGCGATCCGCGTCCCGCGAATGCGCGTTATCCCGGCGCGCCGCTGTGGCGGCGATCGGAACCCGGCGGCGACGCGACGCTCGCGCAGGCGCTCGCTGCCGATGTGGCCGGGTGGATCGCCACATGCGCCGGCTGATCGCGGTCCCCTGCGAGGGCGAGACGCTGGTCGCGACGCTCGACGACGCCGCGGGCGCTACCGGGGTGCTGATCGTGTCGGGCGGCAACGAGATCCGCAGCGGCGCGCACCGCGGCATGGCGATGCTAGCGCGGCGGCTGGCGGCGGGGGGCACGCCGGTGTTTCGCTATGACCGCCGCGGCGTCGGAGATTCGACGGGGGAGAATACGGGCTTCCTCGGCGCGCAGCCTGATCTGGTCGCCGCCGCCGCCGCGTTTCGCGCCGCCGCGCCGCACGTCACGCGGCTGGTCGGCTTCGGCAATTGCGATGCCGCGAGCGCGCTCGCGCTGTTCGGGGGGGCGGCCGGAATCGACCGGCTGCTTCTCGCAAACCCCTGGGTGATCGCGCCGACCGACGACCTCCCCCCCGCCGCCGCGATCCGCGCGCGCTATGCGGTGCGGCTGCGCGATCCGGCCACGTGGAAACGCCTGCTCCGCGGCGGGATCGACCTGCGCAAGCTCGTCCGGGGTCTGGTGAGACTGTCGCGAGCGTCGGGGGAGGTCGAGGGCGATCTCGCGAGCCGGGTCTGCTGTGCGATCGACGGCTGGGCGGAGCGCGTCGTCATCCTGCTCGCGACCGGGGATGCGACCGGCCAGGTGTTTGCAGCGCGTTACCGCGGCGCGGCGCGGATCGTGCGGCTTGCCACCGGTTCGCACAGCTTTGCCGGTTCCGCCAATGCCGCTGAATTGCAGGCCGCGGTCAGGGAGGCGATCGCCTGCACGGACGATGCAGGCGCCGCCACCTGCTCCAGTTCGTCATCCTGACGAAAGTCAGGACCCAGGGTTACGGGCGGTGCCGTTCCTGGCTCTGGATCCTGACTTTCGTAAGGATGACGGAGGGTGGGATAGGACGCTGGCGCTTCCCCCGCCCGTCAGCCGGACGAAAGATGTGAGGGGAACACCGGCACCTCCCCACACTCGTCATCCTGACGAAAGTCAGGATCCAGGGTTACAGACGATGCCGTTCCTGGCTCTGGGTCCTGACTTTCGTCAGGATGACGGGTGGAGGGGCGCGGATCGGAAGGACGCACGCCCCCCGCGCTTACTCCGCGGCTTCGGCCAGCTCCGCAAATTCCGCCGCCGCGAGGAACCGCTCGGCATCGAGCGCCGCCATGCAGCCCGTGCCTGCCGCGGTCACCGCCTGGCGGTAGACCTTGTCCGCGACGTCGCCGCACGCGAACACGCCCTCGACGCTGGTCCGTGTCGACCCCGTCTCGACCGAGATATAGCCGTCCGAATCGAGATCGATATGCCCGCGGAACAGCTCGGTCGCGGGGTGATGCCCGATCGCGACGAACCCGCCATCGACCGACAGCCGCGACCGCTCGCCCGTCACCGTGTCCTCGAGCTCGAGCGCGACCAGCCCGGCATTGCCGCCGCCATCGACGAACTCGCGGACTTCCTTGTTCCACAGCACCGTCACGCTCTTGTGCGCGAACAGCCGCTCCTGGAGGATCTTCTCCGAGCGGAGCGAATCGCGGCGGTGGATCAGCGTCACGTCGGGCGAGTGGTTCGTGAGGTACAGCGCCTCCTCAACCGCGGTATTGCCGCCGCCGATGACCGCGACCTTCTTGCCGCGATAGAAGAACCCGTCGCAGGTCGCACACGCGCTGACGCCCTTGCCCTTCATCGGCTCCTCGCTGTCGATGCCGAGCCACTTGGCCTGCGCACCCGTCGCAATGACGAGCGTCTCGCCCTCATACACGTCGCCGCTGTCGCCGGTCAGGCGAAATGGCCGGCTGCTGACGTCGACCTTGACGATCGTGTCCCACATCATCCGCGTGCCGACATGTTCGGCCTGCGCCTGCATCTGCTCCATCAGCCACGGCCCCTGGATGACGTCCTTGAAGCCGGGATAATTCTCGACATCGGTGGTGGTGGTCAGCTGGCCGCCCGGCTGGATGCCCTGAACGACGATCGGCGCCATTCCGGCACGCGCGCCATAGATCGCGGCCGACAGCCCGGCGGGCCCCGAGCCGAGGATGAGCATGCGGGTGGTATGCGTCGTCATTCTGATATCCTTGGAGAGTCAGACGTCATCTAGGCGATCAACCGTGTGATTTGAACCATCGACAGAACGCTTTGGCCTGCATCGAAACCATTCGCGCTTCGTTGAAGGAGGAAATCGGAGATTATAATGAGCGAAGACCGCACGATTGAGATCGAGGATTACACCGCGCCCGCAGGCGGCTGGGGATCGATGAAATCGCTCATCGAGATATCCGCGCGCGAAAAGGTCGGTCCCGAAGTCGTCCGCGAACTCGCACGCCAGAACAAGCCCGACGGCTTTGCCTGCGTCAGCTGCGCCTGGGGAAAGCCCGCGCACCCGCACGTCGCGGAATTCTGCGAGAACGGTGCGAAGGCGACCGCATGGGAGCTGACATCGTTCCGCGTGACGCCTGCGTTTTTCCAGGAGCATACCGTCAGCGAACTGCTCGGCTGGAAGGATTACGACCTCGAACAGGCCGGGCGCCTCACGCATCCGCTGAAATACGACGCCGCCACCGACAAATATGTCGCGTGCAGCTGGGACGAGGCATTCGCCGGGATCGGCGCGAAGCTGAAGACCTACGACCCCACAAAGGTCATCTTCTACGCCTCGGGCCGCGCCAGCCTCGAGACCTCGTACATGTATAGCCTGCTCGCTCGGATGTACGGCAGCCAGAACCTGCCCGACAGTTCGAACATGTGCCACGAGACGACCTCGGTCGGGCTGAAGTCCGCCATCGGCTCTGCGGTCGGCACGATCCACCTGACCGACTACGAGAAGTGCGACGCGATTTTCTACTTCGGGCAGAATCCCGGCGTGAACAGCCCGCGGTTCCTCCACCCGTTGCGCGATTGCGCGAAGCGCGGTGTCGAGATCGTCGTCTTCAATCCACTGAAAGAGCGCGGCCTCGAGAAATTCCAGGATCCGCAGAACCCGATCGAGATGGTCACCGGCAAGTCGACGCCGATCGCATCGCAATATCACCAGGTGAAGACCGGTGGCGACGTCGCCGCGATCATGGGGATGTGCAAGTATCTGATCGAAGCGGACGACCGGGCGAAGCAGATCAACACGCTGCCCGTGCTCGACCACGCGTTCATCGCCGAGCACACGACGCGGTTCGAGGATTTCGCCGACTCGGCGCGCCAGACCGACTGGGCGACGATCGAGCATGAGAGCGGCCTGCCTCGTGCCGATATCGAGGCGGCAGCGAAGATCTATGCAAAGTCGAAGGCGGTCATCGCGGTTTATGGCATGGGGCTGACCCAGCATGTCGGCGGCATCGACAACGTCCACATGGTCGTCAACCTGATGCTGTTGCGCGGGAATATCGGCAAGCCGGGTGCGGGCATGGGCCCGGTGCGCGGCCATTCGAACGTGCAGGGACAGCGGACGGTCGGCATCACCGAGAAACCCGAACTCGCCCCGCTCGATCTGCTCGCCGAGCAATATGCCTTCGAGCCCCCGCGTGAAAAGGGCTGGGACACGGTAGCCTCGTGCGAGGCGGTCCTCGACGGCAGCGCACAGGCGTTCATCGGTCTCGGCGGCAATTTCGTCCGCGCCATCCCCGACCATGCGACGATGGAGCCCGCATGGGGCGGTCTCGACCTGACCGTCCACATCGCGACCAAGCTCAACCGCTCGCACCTCCTGCCCGGCCAGACCTGCTACCTGCTCCCGTGCCTCGGCCGGATCGAGACCGACATGCAGGCGACCGGACCGCAGAGCGTATCGATCGAGGATTCGTTCAGCCAGATCTACGGCTCGAAGGGCAAGGCCACGCCGGCCGCGGAAACCTTGCTCTCGGAACCCGCAATCGTCGCCGGGATTGCCAAGGCCACGCTCGCACCCAACCCGAAGCTCGACTGGGATTCGTGGGTCGGCGACTATGGCCATGTCCGTGACGCGATCGAGGTGTCCTATCCCGACATGTTCGGCAACTTCAACGTGCAGATGTTCACCCCCGGCGGCTTCTGGAAGGGCGTCCCCGCGGCGCACCGCGAATGGAAGACCGAAAGCGGCAAGGCCGAATTCAACGTCCCCCAGTCGCTCAACGTGACCGGGTTCGAGGAGAGCGAAGGCCGCTTCCGCCTCATGACGCTGCGCTCGAACGATCAGTTCAACACCACGGTCTATGGCTATCACGACCGGTTTCGCGGCGTGAAAGGGACGCGCGACATCGTCTTCATGAACGCCAAGGACATCGCACGGCTCGGCATCGCCGACGGCGACGATGTCGATCTGGTCGGCGACGCGGGGTCGAACGCGGACCGGCGTCTGGGCAAGCTGCGGGTCGTCGAATATTCGATCCCGGAAGGCTGTGTCGGGGCCTATTATCCCGAGTGCAACCTGTTGATGCCGGTGTCGCATCACGCGCGCGAAAGCCATGTTCCCGCCGGCAAGTCGGTGCCCGTCCGGATCGAGAAATCGCGCTGACGCAGGACAGTATCCTCGGCGTCGTCCTCGCGGGCGGGCAGTCCTCGCGCTTCGGGTCGGACAAGGCCCAGGCGCTGTTCGGTGACCAGCCGCTCGCGCATCACGCAGGAAACCTGTTGCGGCCCTATGTGGCGGACGTCGTCATCGCAGGGATCGGCGGTACCATCATCGACCTGCCCGAGCCCGGGCTCGGGCCGCTCGGCGGGATAGCGGGCGCACTTGACCATGCCGCGACGCTCGGGTTCACCTCGGTCATCACGATCGCCTGCGACATGCCGGTGCTGCCCGACGGCCTGCTTGCGGCACTCGCGCGTCGTGCGCCCGCCTATTGCAACGATGCGCCTGTGCTCGGCCACTGGCAGGCCGCGTTCGCCGCACATCTGCTCGCGCATATCCAACGAACGCCGCGCCGGTCCGTACGCGGCTGGGCCGAGGCGATCGGCGCGTTGCCGATCATCGCCGCGGGCCCGGTCCCCAACGTCAACACGCCGGCCGACATGGCCGCGCTATGACCGTCTCGCGGATCCAGCCGACCACGATCCTGCGCCCCGATTCGCAGACGCACGGCGAACGCACGATTGCGGTCGAGGTCCCGGTCGCCATCGAGGTCGACGGGCTCGGCTATGCGGTGATGATGATGACGCCCGCCGACCTGGCCGAGTTCACCACCGGGTTCCTCCTGACCGAACGTCTTGCCGACGCTGCCGCCGACGTGCGCGACATCGACGTGTTCGAGGCGGAGGCGGGCTGGATCGTCCGCGTCGATCTGTCCGACCGGTGCAAGGGGCGGATCCACGACCGCGTCCGCCACCGCACCAGCGACACGAGTTGCGGGCTGTGTGGCATCTCCGGGCTCGAACAGCTCCGCAAGCCCGTCGCGACCACCCCGCCCCGCCCGGAGGCGTCGGTAGAGGCGCTGTTCGCCGCGCTGGCAGGGTTGCGCGCGCATCAGCCGCTCAACGCGGCGACGGGGGCGATCCATGCCGCCGCCGCGTGCGACCGGTCGGGAGACGTGCTGGCCGCCTATGAGGATGTCGGCCGCCACAATGCACTCGACAAGCTCGTCGGCGGGCTGGCGATCCGGTCGACCGAGCCCCCCGCCTTCATCCTCGTCACGTCGCGAATCAGCTTCGAGATGGTCGACAAGGCGCTGGTGGCGGGCGTGGCGATGCTGGTGGGAATTTCCGCACCGACCAGTCTCGCGATCGATCATGCGCGGACGCACGGCCTGACGCTGCTCGCGCTCGCCCGAAGCGACGCGATCCTGGTCGTCAACGATCCGTTCGGTGTGTTTGAAAATGGTAGCGAAGGAGGGACTTGAACCCCCGACCCCAGGATTATGATTCCCGTGCTCTAACCAACTGAGCTACTTCGCCGTACCGTCTGCAGGAGCGCGTTCGTTCCTGCGAGGCGCGGCCTATAGGAAGCGGATTCGAGGCGGTCAAGCAAACATGTGACGGGAAATCGCTTCCCAGGGTCCGCCGCGGTACCACCACGCACCCAGACCGGCGATCTCGACGTCCCGCGATACGAAATCACGCTGCAGGTTGCCGAGCAGCAGCTTGGCAACCGACGGGTTGACCTTGTTCTGGATCGTGACGTGCGGACGCCAGCCGCCCGCGTCCTGCGGCGTCAGCATCCCCGTGAACGCATCGGCCAGCCGCGCGCGTATCCCCACGAGCTCGGGCGATTCGATCCGGTAGGCGACGCCGCGCCCCAGCGACATCAGCCCGCCGATGCGCGCCCGCGGTGCTGGCAGCCCGCGCGTCTCCTGGTTCAGCCGGTGCTTCAACTCGTCGAGCCCTGACGGTGGCAGGTGGTGGAACAGTGTCAGGTGCGAATCGAGCTGGTTGCGCTCGGGCGGAAAATGCTCGCGCCGCATCGCGTCGAAAAACGCCGTGTCCTGCCGCCCGAACAGCGCCGTCACGATGATCGGCGCAGGCACTATGTCGGTCATGGTCAAATCTCGATCTGGCTGCCGAGTTCGACCACGCGGTTGGTCGGCAGGCGGAAGAATTCCATCGCGCTTTCGGCGTTGCGCAGCATCCACGCGAACAGCTTCTCGCGCCAGATCATCATCCCCGGCTTGTCCGACGCGAGCAGCGTCTGCCGCGACAGGAAGAAGCTGGTGTCCATCATCTTGAAGTCCGCGCCGCAGCTATGCACCTGGCGCAGCGCCGCGGGGACGTCGGCATCCTCCATGAAGCCATAGCGCAGGATCAGCCGGTGGAAGCCGTCACCCAGCTCCTCGCGCACAGCCCGGTCATGCGCCGGCCAGTAGGGCTGGCCGACGATCTTGACGGTCAGCAGGATCACACGCTCGTGCAGCACCTTGTTGTGCTTGAGGTTGTGGAGCAGCGCGTGCGGCACGCCGTCGGAGGTCGAGGTCATGAAGACCGCGGTTCCCGGCACGCGCGACGCCGAACCGGCCGCCGAGCCGATGAACACCTTGATTGGCATCGCCGCCTCGCGCATCCGGTCGATCATCAGTTGCCGCCCCTTCGACCACGTCGTCAGGAAGGTGAAGATGATGAGCCCGATCAGCAGCGGGAACCAGCCACCGTCGGGCACCTTGGTCAGGTTCGCGGCCAGATAGGCGCCGTCGACGGTGAAGAAGATCGCGAGCAGCGGGATCGCGGCGATCTTCGGCCAGTTCCACAGCCGGAACAGCACGACACCGAGCAGGCAGGTGTCGATCAGCATCGCCCCCGTCACCGCGATGCCGTAGGCGCTGGTCAGGTTCGACGAGGTGCGGAAGAACAGCACCAGCAGGATCACCATCACCATCAGCGCGCCGTTGACCAGCGGGATGTAGATCTGGCCCGCAGTCGCGGCACTGGTATGCTCGATCCGCAGGCGCGGGATGAAGCCGAGCTGGATCGCCTGCTGCGTGACCGAGAACGCGCCCGAGATCACCGCCTGCGACGCGATCACCGCGGCCATCGTTGCGAGGATGACGAGCGGCAGCTGGAGGCTTTCGGGCGCGAGATTGTAGAACGGGCTGACGAGCGCCGCCTGCCCGTCGCGGAACAGCAGCGCGCCCTGCCCCATGTAATTGAGGATCAGCGCGGGGAGCACGAAGAACAGCCACGAAATGCCGATCGGCCGGCGGCCGAAATGCCCCATGTCCGCATAGAGCGCCTCCGCGCCGGTCACCGCGAGCACGACTGAGCCGAGCGCGAGGAAGGCGCGGGTCGGGTCGATCAGGAAGAATTCGACCGCATAATGCGGCGAGAACGCCCAGAGCACGCCCGGCGTCTGGATGATGCTGAGGATGCCGAGCACCGCGATGACGCTGAAATACACCAGCATGATCGGCCCGAACACCATGCCGATACGCGCCGTGCCGCTCTTCTGGACCCAGAACAAGGCGATCAGGATCGCGATCACGATCGGCAGGACGAGCCCGGCAAAGCTCGGCGCGGCGACCGCCAGCCCCTCGACCGCGGACAGCACCGACACCGCGGGCGTGATCATGCTGTCGCCGTAGAACAGCGCGGTCGCGAACACGCCGAGCAGGATGATCCCCTTGCTCCATCGCCGCGTCTTGGTCTTGCCGGAGACGAGCGCGAGCAGCGCCAGGCTGCCGCCCTCGCCCTTGTTGTCCGCGCGCATGATGATGATGACGTATTTCACCGTCACGACGATCATCATCGACCAGAACATCAGGCTGATGACGCCCATGATGTGCGCCGAATCGAGCGCGAGCTTGTGGTGCCCCGCAAAAGTCTCGCGGAACGCGTAGAGCGGGCTCGTGCCGATATCGCCGAACACGATGCCGATCGCCCCGAAGGCGAGCTTGAGCATGCCGTCCGAATGATGGTGGCCGGTATCCGGATCGAGGCCGGCGGGGGGCACGGTCGAAGCCGCGGCGGTCTGGTCGACGCTCACTGGACGGTGAATCGACCCGGAAGTGCAGCAATCATCATCGAATGTCCGATTTCACCCTGTGCCCCAAGCGCGCGCATTTAGCATGCACGTCAGGGGGCGGCAACGGCACCGCCGGCAACGTGGATTAACCGCTGCTGATCATGTACCGCCGCTCCCCGAGCCGGTTGCGATGCATTTTGCGCCCGTCTGGGCGTCGAACCGTCAGCGCGTGATCACCTCGCGAATCACGAAGTGCGACGCCAGCCGCGTGACGCCCGGCAATTGCGACAGCGTCTCGCGGTGGATGCGTTCGAACGTCTCGCCCTGCCGTATCTCGACGTGCAGCATATAATCGGCCTCGCCGCTCATCAGGAAACACTGCACTACCTGCGGGCAGCGCACGATCTCCGCCTCGAAGGCCGCCATCGTCTCCTTGCGCTGGTCGCGGAGCGTCACGTTGACGAGGACGATGCTGGGATCGCCCCGCGCTGCCCGCGACAGCACCGCGCGATACCCGCTGATCGCACCGCTTTCGCGCAGCTGCGCCACCCGGCGATGCGCCGCGCTCGCGGACAGCCCGACCGCCTCGCCAAGCTCCGCACTCGTCAGATCAGAATTCGCTGCCAGCAGGTCGAGGATCCTGCGCTCGATCGAATTGGTCACAAATCTCGCGCCGCGACGTCGCTAATCACACAAATCATGCGTTTGACGTAGCTGACCGGGACATGTTTGCGAACCCTTCCCGCGCGAAGCAGCGTAAAAGGCGCGCAAACATAAGGAGTGGAAGCAATGCGTGTCGGTGTCCCCAAGGAAATCAAGAATCACGAATATCGCGTCGGCCTGACCCCGCCATCGGTCGCCGAGCTGGTCGCCGCAGGCCACGAGGTCGTCGTCGAGACTCAGGCCGGGTCGGGCATCGACTTCGAGGACCAGGATTATGTCGACGCGGGTGCGACCATCCTCCCCGACGCGAAGTCGGTCTTCGCCGCCGCGGACATGATCGTGAAGGTCAAGGAGCCGCAGCCGGTCGAGATCGCGATGCTCGAACCGCGCCACCTGCTCTTCACCTATCTCCACCTCGCCGCCGACAAGCCGCAGGCCGAAGGGCTGATGAAGTCGGGCGCGACCTGCATCGCGTACGAGACCGTCACCGACCATCGCCGCGGCCTGCCGTTGCTCAAGCCGATGTCCGAAGTCGCGGGCCGCATGTCGGTGCAGGTCGGTGCGCATTATCTCGAAAAGGAACAGGGCGGCCGCGGCGTCCTGCTCGGCGGCGTCCCCGGTGTCGCGCCCGCCAAGGTCGCGATCCTCGGCGGCGGCGTGTCGGGCGTCAACGCCGCGCAGATGGCGGTCGGCATGCGCGCCGACGTCACGATCTACGACATTTCGAACGATCGCCTCGCCGAGCTCGACATGTTCTTCTCCAGCCAGATCAAGACCGCCTATGCCTCGAAGGCCGCGATCGCGGCGGCGGTGAAGAACGCGCATCTCGTGATCGGTGCGGTGCTTGTCCCCGGCGCGGCAGCGCCCAAGCTCGTCACGCGCGAGATGCTGAAAACGATGAAGCGCGGCTCGGTCCTCGTCGATATCGCGATCGACCAGGGCGGCTGCTTCGAGACGAGCCACGCCACCACGCACGAGGATCCGGTGTTCGAGGTCGACGGCGTGATCCATTACTGCGTGGCGAACATGCCGGGCGCGGTCGCGCGTACGTCGGCGTTCGCGCTCAACAACGCGACGCTGCCGTTCGCGCTGAAGCTCGCGAACCTGGGTGCGGAGGCGGCGATGAAGGCCGACCCGCATCTCGCCAACGGGCTCAACGTCTACAAGGGCAAGATCGCGTACAAGGCGGTCGCGGATGATCTGGATCTACCTTACGAAGCGTGGTCGAATTAACCGGGAACGGATGCGGAACGCGGGTGTTGGACAGGGGAAAGGAATTTCCGATGTCCGACACCCCGAACCCCAAGTCCGAGCCCTTTTCGAACGCCGAGAAGGATCCGCACGACTGGACGACCGGCGACGAAAAGATGACCGGCGCACAGGCGAGCTATCTCAAGACGCTCTCCGAGGAAGCGCATGAGGAATTCGACGAGACGTTGAGCAAGGCCGATGCCTCGCTCAAGATCGACGAACTCCAGGGCAAGACCGGCCGCGGCCAGTAACGGCTCGCGCGGAGGAGAGATAGGACGCGACGCGCCGATCTCTCCCCCTCTCCCCTAATTCTCCAAACCGCCCTGACGAACGTCGGGCTTCAAAGACCGCCACCCCGCGACCATCAAGGTCGCGTCGCTTGGGCCTCCACCAGCCGGTCGAGCAGCGCCAGCCGCGTGGCAATCGCATCATGGTAGGAAATCCGCGCCGGCGTCAGCGCCAGCGCCCGCGCCCAATACGGCCGCGCCGCCGCGAAATCGCCAGCACGCACATAGGCCAGTCCCAGAAAGAACGGTGGCGCCGGATGTCTCGGCGCCAATCGCGTCGCCTGCTGGAACGCGAACAGCGCGGCCGACGATACCTGGTTGCCGTCATGCGCGGCGAGCGCGTTGCCGAGGCCGGTCCACAACACCACGCTGCGCGGCGCGATGCGGATTCCGCCGAGCAGTACCTGCACCGCCGCGCGGCGGTCACCGAGCCGCGTCATCGCATCCGCTGCGACCAGATACGCTGCCGCCCCGGTATACCGCTCGAGCATCTGGTCGCGCAGTTCGATCGTCGCGCCGTCGTCGGGCGTCGGCGCGAGTCCGCCGATCACCGGCTGCCCCGCAAGGCCGGGCCGGCCCTGCAGCGCATAGCCCGCCGCGCCCAGCATCAGCGCGGACGCGACCATCGACCACAGCATCCGCTCGACCTTGAGCAGCGCGAGAACGCCGAACGCCGCGGCCGCGATCGCCGCCAGCATGACCCAGCCCATCAGCGCGCCCTCCGACGAAAACTCGACCGCGCGACCCAGATCCCCGCCAGCAGCAGCGCGATCGGCGCCAGCCATAACGGCCAGGTCAGTGCCGACAGCGGCGGGTCATAGGTGACGTAATCGCCATAGCGCGACACGAGCCACGCGCGGATCGATGCGGGTGCCTCGCCCTTGTCGATCCGTTCACGGACCAGCGCGCGCATGTCGGCCGCCATGTCCGCGTCGCTGTCGGCGATCGACTGGCCCTGACATACCAGGCACCGCAGCGTTTCCATCAGGGCCTTTGCGGACGCTTCCTTGGCGGGATCGGCAAGCTGGACATTGGCATAGGGCGCCGGCGGGGCGGCCGGCTGCGCGGTGGCAGGCGCAGCGACCAGCAACAGCACCGTCAAGACACGACCCCGCATCACCGCGCCGCCCTGACGGCCTGGACGATCTCGTCGACCTGCTCGGGCCGGATGTCGCCGATGATCTGTTTCACGACGATCCCGCGGCCGTCGACGACGAAGGTCTCGGGGACGCCCGACGATCCCAGCGCCATCTGGACGCGGCTCGCCGAATCGCTGCCGATCCGCGCATAGGGATCGCCGTTGCGCGCGAGAAATCCCGCGATCGCCGTCCCCGTGTCCCGCACCGCGATCGCATCGATCGGCACGCCAGCCGCCTTCAACCGCATCAATTGCGGCGCCTCTGCGATGCACGGTACGCACCAGCTCGCGAACACGTTGAGCAGTCGCGGCTGCCCCTGCCTGAACGTCGCAGCGCTCAGCCCCGGCTTGCCCGCGACCATCGCCGGCAACGCGAAGTCGGGGACGGGCTTGCCGACCATCGCCGAGCGCACGACCGTTTCGCCGGGCTTCACCAGCCCGCTGATCACGACGACGAACACCAGCGCGAAGATCGCCAGCGGCGCCCACAAGGCGACGCGCTTCACGCCCATTCCGCCCGCAACGTCGTACGGCGTTCGCGCCGCACGCGTCCGATCAGCGACAGCATCCCGCCGAGCGCGATCAGCACCCCGCCGAACCAGATCAACGTTACGAACGGCTTCCACCACAGTCGCAACTGCCAGCGTCCCTGCGCATCGGGCTGGCCGAGCACGGTGTAGAGCTGCCCGTCGAGCGCGGTCAGGATCGCGGACTCGTTGGTGCTCGTCGGCGGATTGGCAAAGAACCGCAGCTGCGGGTGCAGCACGCGCGTCTTCGTGCCGCGGACCACGGACAGACGTGCCTCGAGCGCCGACCAGTTGTCGCCGATCACCGGCGCGATCCCGTCGAGCGTGACCTGGTACGGTCCAACCCGCGCCGGCTCGCCCGCGCGCACCGCGACCAGCGTTTCCTGCGTGAACGCGCTGTCCGACGCCATTCCGGCAAGGCTGACCGCGATGCCGAGATGCGCGATGACCATGCCGTAGGTGAACAGCGGCGTGCGGCGCAGGTTGCGCTTCCACAACGGCGCGACGCTCGCCACCGCGAGTCCGGCGGCCAGCGACAGCCCCGCCCAGGCCAGCACGCCCGGCCAGATGAATATCAGCGCGATCGCGGCAGCCACCGTCGCGCCGATCGGCAGCGCCATCCGCGCGATCACCGCGCGAGCCTCGTCGCGTCGCCAGCGGAGCAGCGGCCCCGCCGCCATCACCGCGACGAGCAGCAGCGCGATCGGCCCTGCCGCCTTGTTGAAGAACGGCGGGCCGACCGAGAGCTGCACGCCGAAGCTCGCCGCGACGATCGGATAGAGCGTCCCGATCAGCACGATCCCGAGGATCACCGACAGCAACAGGTTGTTGGCGACCAGCCCGCCCTCGCGGCTGACGGGGTCGAACGTCGTACCCGCGCGGACGGTGCCGATCCGCGCGGCGAACAGCGCGAGCGCACCGCCGATATAGATTGCCAGCAGCGCGAGGATGAACGCACCGCGCTCCGGATCGACCGCGAACGCGTGCACGCTCGTCAGGATGCCCGACCGGACCAGGAACGTCCCGATCATCGACATCGAGAATGCGACCACCGCGAGCATCACCGTCCACGCGCGCAGGCCGTCGCGTGTCGCCAGCACGGTCACCGAATGGAGCAACGCCGTCGCCGCGAGCCACGGCATCAACGACGCGTTCTCGACCGGGTCCCAGAACCACCAGCCGCCCCAGCCGAGCTCGTAATAGGCCCAATAGCTGCCGGCGGTGATCCCGAGCGTCAGGAATATCCAGGCGATCAGCACCCAGGGCCGCATCGCCCTGGCAAATGCCGGCCCGACGTCGCGCGTCACGAGAGCGCCGACCGCGAACGAGAACGCGACCGACAGCCCGACATAGCCGGCGTACAGCGTCGGCGGGTGGAACGCCAAACCCGGGTCCTGCAACAGCGGATTGAGCCCCAGCCCGTCGGGTGCCGCCGGGCTCAGCCGCGCAAACGGGTTCGACGAGAACAGCAGGAATGCATAGAAGCCGAGCGCGATCACTGCCTGCGCGCCTAGCGTCGCGGTCAGGGTCCGCTCCGCCAGTGATCGCTCGAAGATTGCGACCGCGCCCCCCGCCAGCCCCAGGATCGTCACCCAGAGCAGCATCGAGCCCTCGTGATTCCCCCAGGCGCCCGCGAACTTGTACAGCCACGGCTTGGCCGAATGGCTGTTCTCGACGACGAGCTTCACCGACATGTCCGACCGCAGGAACACCCAGATCAACAATATCATCGCCAGCGCCGACAACAGGCCCTGGACGATCGCGACCGGCCGCACCGCCGCCGACACGTCGTCGCGGTTCCGTGCAATCCCGATTGCCGCCATGGCGAGCTGCAACGCTGCCAGCGCGCCCGCGAACCAGAGCGCGGCAAGGCCTGCCTCTGCGATCACGGCGTCTGGTCCGTCACCAGCGTCCTGGTCTCGTGCATCTTGCCTGCCATTTCGGGCGGCATGTATTTCTCGTCGTGCTTGGCGAGCAGATTGGACGCGACGAAGCGGCCATCGGGCTCGAACCGGCCCTCGGCGACGACGCCCGACTTTTCGCGGAACAGGTTGGGGACGATGCCGGCAAAGACGACCGGCGTCGTCGCTGCGCCGTCGGTGACGGTGAAATGCACCGTGACGCCGTCGGCCGCACGCTTGACCGATCCGTCCTCGACCATCCCGCCAAGCCGGACCGCGCGCCCCAGCGGGATGCCGTCGCGCCGCACGTCCGACGGCGCATAGAAGAACGCCGCCTGATCCTTGAGCGCCGACAGCGCGAGCAGCCCCGCGACGACGACCGCGCCCAGCGCGAGCAGCGCCAGCGTCAGCCGCTGATGCTTCGCCTTCATCGCTCCGCCTTCCGCATCGCAAGATAGCTCAGCAGCGCGACCACGCCGCCGCCGCCGAGCGTCACGCCATAGGCGGCGATCACGAAGGGCCAGGCGGTCACGACCGCGCCATCCGCCGCATCCGGGCCTCGGCCTTGGCCACCGCTAGGATCGTCCGCATCCGCATCAGCACGATGCCCGCGAACACCAGCGTGAACCCCAGCAGCATGATCGGCAGCGGCCACAGGATCGCACCGGCAATGCTCGACTGCGTCAGGCCGATGCTCGGCCCCTGGTGCAGCGTGTTCCACCAGACCACCGAGTAGCGGATGATCGGCAGCAATACGGATCCCGCGACGCCGTACAGCGCGGGGATCCGCCCGTCGCCGCGACGATCCGCATCCGCCTTCGCAAGCGCCATATAGCCGAGATACACGAAGAACAGCAGCAGCATCGACGTCAGCCGCCCGTCCCACTCCCACCACGTTCCCCAGGTCGGCCGACCCCAGATCGACCCGGTCGTCAGGCACAGCGCCGCGAAGACCGCCCCCGGCAGCGCGATCGCGCGCGCGGCGATCGTCGCCAGCGGGTGCCGCCAGACGAGCGCCATGATGCTGCTGATCGCGATTCCGCTCCATCCGCCCATGCCCAGCCACGCGGCGGGAACATGGATATAGAGGATCCGCACCGTCTCGCCCTGGAGATAATCGGGCGGCGTCAGCGTCAGTCCTGCCCAGCAGCCGATCGCGACAAGCACCACCCCCGCCCAGAACAGCAGCGGCGTCAACGGCTTGGCGATCTTCAGAAAGCGCGCAGGATTGGCGAAGGCATGGAGCGTAGGCACTGCCGCTCCCTTATCGGCTCATTGCCCGGCCGTCACGCGAGACTTCGCCCGACGACGGCAACGAAGACGCGGCGGAGACGCATGCCGGACAACGCCTCCGCCCATGACGCGACACGCGTCCCGAGCTTACCGCCCGATCAGCCGCTTCGCGATCGAGTCCGCGACATCCGACGACGGCTCGCCGCTGCGGTCGCTCTCGTCCCAGACCTGAATCAGCCGCTCGGGAATGCGCGCGATCCGCGCCTTCACTTCGGCCTCGTCGCCCTGGCCGAGATATTCGAGCCCGACATTGATGATCCCGCCCGCGTTGATCACGTAATCCGGCGCGTACAGGATGCCGCGTGCATGCAGCCGCGCTCCGTCTTCGCGCACGCTCAACTGGTTGTTCGCGCCGCCCGCGACGACCTTTGCCTTCAACGCGGCGATCGACATCTCGGTCAGGATCGCGCCGAGCGCGTTCGGGCTGAAGATATCGGTCTCGGTCGTCAGGATCGCTTCGGCCGCAACCGCGGTCGCGCCGAGCTCGCTTGCCAGCGCCTGTGCGCGCGCCTCGTCGACGTCCGCCAGCGTCAACACCGCGCCGTCCTTCGCCAGCAGCCGCGCGAGCCCGCCGCCGACCGAGCCGACTCCCTGGATCGCGACGCGCACGCCCTTCATGTCGGTCGCGCCCAGCCCGCGCTGCGCCGCCGCCTTGACCCCCAGATAGATGCCGAGCGCGGTGTACGGCCCCGGATCACCACCCGCCGCGCCGCTTGCGACCGGCAGGCCCGAGACATACCGCGTCTGCGTCGCGATGACCTTCATCCGCTCCTCGGACATGCCGACGTCCTCGGCCGTCACATACCGACCGCCGAGCGCCTCGACCGCGCGACCGAAGGCTTCGAGCTGCGCGGTCGTGATGACGTCACCGGGCTTCGCCGCCAGCACGACACCCTTGCCGCCGCCAAGCTCGAGCCCGGCCATCGCGTTCTTGAAGCTCATGCCGCGCGACAGGCGCAGCGCATCGGTCACCGCGCGGCCGTTATCGGCATAATGCCAGAAACGCGTCCCGCCCGCTGCCGGACCGAGCTTGGTCGAATGGAGCGCGATTACCGCGCGCAGACCCGATTCGGGATCGGTAAAGCTGTGGACGCCCTCATGGTCGTCGAAATCGGGAAGGTCCCAAACCGCTGTCATCGCCGGCTCCGTCAGGAGGAATAAAATTGCTGTGAGGTGAAATATTATTTTCCGGCGCGATTTACCAGCGCAAAGCTGCACGATGCCAGGGACTTGGCGAAATAATGCCAGTGGGGAAAATAACGCCCGGTACCAGGACCGGGAAATAATGGGGCGACCGACGGGACTTGAACCCGCAACATCCGGCATCACAAGCCGACGCTCTAACCAATTGAACTACGATCGCCGCGAAGGCCCGTGCCCCTAAGCGGGCTGTCCGGGTCCGTCAAGCGCCGCGATGTCGCTCGCGTTCAAAAACTGCCCTCGATCGCCTGGCGGTACCCGCCTGCCCCGCGGACGAACCCGAGCGTTTCGAGCGTCTGCTGTGCAACCGGGTCGGTCGGCTGCAGCGTCAGCTCTGCCCGATACCGTCCATCATTCTCCAGCCGCAGCGTCACGCCCTCGGTCCCCGCCTGGCTGACGAGCGGCAGGATCACCGCGCTCCCGTCGCACCGCGGCGTGCCCGCAACCGACTGCGGCAGCGTGATCCCCGCCACCGTCCCGCCTAGTGTCGCCCGCACGCGCCCCTCCGCACTCTGGCACTGGCCGTCGGCGAACTCCACGGTGACCGCCTCCAGCTCCAGCGCGGTCACCGGTACGGGTGCGAACACCGCCCCCGCCGCGATCGTCCCGCTCAATGCGTCGATGCCAAAGCCGTGCCGGCTGACGCTGGCGGCGCCGCGCAGCGCCCCGGGCAGCCCGTCGGGCCCTGCCAGCACGATGCGCGCCTTCCCGACCAGCAGCGGCAGCGGCGACAGCCGTGCGTGGAGCGACCCGAGCGCGACGTCGCCGAACCGCGCATCGGTCAGCGTCGCACCCCAGATCGTTCCCGTGACGCGCCGTGCCACCAGCCCCGCGTCACCGACGCCAAACCAGCCGAGCGCCGCGCGCATCGGCAGAAACACGAGCAGCGCGACGACCAGCATCGCCCCGAACAACGCGGTCGGTCCGGTCTTCAACCTGATCCGCCTCATGCCGCGCGCGCCTTCAGCGTCATCGTCGCGCTCACCGTCCGGTCGCCCGAATTGGTCATCGTCGCCGAATCCACCAGGATCCCCGCGCGTTCCAGCCGTGCCAGCCAGGCGGTCAGCGCTGCCGGGCGTGCCGAGGGGATCGCGATCCGGACGCGGTCAGGCCCGTCCTGATCGAGGCTGGTCACGGCGAACCCCGCGACATCCGCCTGCACGCGAACCACGTCGGCCAGTGCGCCCGTCAGCGGCGCGGGTCGCGTGCGTTGCGCCTCGCGCAGGATCGCGACCTGCGCCTGTGTCTCGCCCAGCCGCGTCACCGCGCTCGCATGCCGTTCACGCGCGCTCGACAATCCGTCGCCGACGGGCCGGATCACCGCGCCCCAGATCAGCGTCAGCACCGCCAGCGCCGCCATCGCGACGAGCAGCCGCTTTTCCCGCAGCGATCGTCCCTCGAACCAGTGTCGCAGTCCCGTCATCGTCACGCGCCCCCACCGGTGCTGAGCGTCAGGTCGCCGGCGACGCGCCCGTCGGCCGCCTGGAAGACGCCCGCCTGGACCGTGAACCCGGCCGCCTCGAACGCGGTCTTCAAATCGGTCGCGAGCGATTCGCGCTCGACGGCCACGCTCAGCCTCACGGTCCCGTTCGGCTGGAAATCGAGCGCGGTGACCTCGCTGCCGGGCACCGCGCGCACCACCGCGAAGATCGCCGCGCTGGTCGCGCTGAACCCCAGCCCGGGGCCGCGCACGCGCGACAGCCGCTCGTCGAGCTGCCGCGTCGCGTCGGTCACCGTCTCGCCGCGCGGCAGGCCCGATCTTGCGACCAGGTCCGCCTGCGTCGCGAGCATATCCGCACCAAAGCTGTATTTCGCGATCCGCACCAGCGAGATCGCCAGCGTCACCGCGAGGATCAGCCCGGCAAGCACCGCCAGTCGCCGGATCAGCGCCCAGTCGAGCGCCAATCGCCGCCGCCGTGCGAACACCCCCTGCCGAAGGTCGAGCGACGGTGCCGCGGCCGCCCCGACCAGCGCCGCTTCCAGGTCTGCGCGCTCGATCGGGACCGGCGCGCTGTCGCCCGTGACGAGTGCGGTCATCGGCGCCTCGTCGGCAAACCCGCAGGTCGTCCCGCGGATGATCGCGCTGCCCGCCAGGACGGTGCCGACATATCCCTCGTCCGGGCGTGGCAGCAGCATCGGTGCGGGGATGACCGCGACCGGATCGATCCCCGCCTCCGCGAGCATCCGCAGCCAGCCGAGCATCACCGCGCTGCCGACCACGCCGATCGGTCGTTCGGCATTGCCCTCGTCGCCGACGACGACGTGAAGCTCGGCCAGCGGCGCAGCGCTCGCCTCGGTGACGAGCAACCGCGCCGCCGCGGTCGCCTGGGCGGGGCTGCGCGACGGGAGTTCGGCCCAGTGGAGCGTCACCGCCTCGGCCGGGGCAACTGCGATCGTCGCGCCATCGGGATCGGGCGCGGGGATCCCCTCGCCCTCGTCGACGACGCGCCTGTCCGCCGTGCGGATCCAGCGATAACCGGTCTCGCCGGACGGAAGGAACACCAGGGTCGTCATGAGTCTTCGCCCCATTGCCGCGATACGAGCCGCGCAGGAAGCGTCGTCGCATCGATCAGCGCATGTTCCTGCAAAACCGTCGTGCCGATTGTCACGTCGATCTGCAGCGTGAACCATTTCGACACGATCGCGGTCCCGCGCTCGCCATCCGCATTGGCATTGCCCTGCAACGCCGCGCTCTTGAAAAAAACATCGGTGCTGCCAACGCCCTGCGGCGGGCGCTGAAGGATCATCTGGCGCGCGCCGGCGATCGACATCGTGTCGGGGAACAGCATCGCGAGGATCGGCGCCTGCTCGGGGAGCAGCGTGTTGACGTTGATCGGCGCGGCCTGCGCGATGGGCAGCGTGCATATCCACGGCTTCAGCGTCGCATAGATTTGCGGCGTCATTCCCGCCACCGCGCGGATCTCGCTCGGGTCGGTCATCAGCGTGTCCGCGGTCCGGTACGGCGTCTCGCGGTTGAGATACGCGGCATCCTCCGCCCCCATCGCCTGCTGTGCCTGGTCGCTGTCGATCCAGTCGGCGGTCCCCGCCGCGATCTGTTCGGCAACCTGCACGGGCACGTCGAGCAACCGCATCAGCCGGACGAATTGCGGGCGCATCAGCGGGTCGGTGACATAGGCCCCCGCCCGACCGCTCACGAGGCTGTTGAGATTGAAGCAATTCCCGCCGTCGCGCACCCGCGCGGTTGCAAATCCGCCACCCGGCAACGGCATCCCGAACGGCCGGCCGCTCCAGTCGCCCTGCAACGTCACGCGCTTCGGGCTCGCCTCGAGCATCGCCCCGATCCGCGTCGTCGCAAGCGTCTCGGCGGCCAGCGCATAGGCACGCGCCTGCTCGCCCGCTGCCGCATTGCCGGCCAGTCGCGTCGACAGACGCAACTTCTCGAGCGCCGCCCCCGCCATCACCGCGATGATCGCCACCAGCATCAGCACGGTCAGCAATGCAGCACCCCGCTCGCGAGCAGGAATTGCGACGTCACGGCGTCTCATTGACGACCTCCTGCGGCGGCGGTGCATAGCCCGATCCGACGAGGAACATTTGGCGGAACAGCGTCCCGTCGGTGCGTTGCAGCGTGAGCTCGAGCGCCTCGGGCAATGGCACGCCCTGCAGGCCGTCCCACCGGTCGCTCCACGCGCCCGCCAGCCGATAGCGCAGCCCGATGCGCGTCACCCCCGCCATCAGCGCGGCGGGCGGCAGCGGGCCCGCACCATCGACCATCGGATAGGCGATCCGCTGCACCACGCCGTCGCTCAGCCGATAGGCCACCTTCTGCGCGTTCGATCGTGCCGCACCGTCGATATTGGTCCAGCCCCCGCGGACCAGCCGCAGAATCGGGGCGTCGCCGCTGCCACTCCCGCTCTCACCGACGAACGCGGGAATCGGCGTACCCGATTCGTCCCGCGCGGCCCGCAGCGACGCTTGGCCGAGATCCGCCGACATAATCGACAGCGTTCGCGTCAACGCGCCGATATCGTCGAGCCGCGCGCCCGTCGTGCGCTGCGCCGTCACGCTGAACGACAGGATCGCCGCCCCCGCCGCCGCGATCATTCCGAAGATCATGAGCGAGACCATCACCTCGACCAGCGTGAAGCCGTGTTCGGCGGACCGTCGATCGTCTTCGAGTGCGTGTTCGAAACGTTGGCCGCTTTCAGGCATGAACGACACAGCCGCGCCGTGCGCGCGCTCGTACGTCCTGAACGAAGCAGCGCGCCGCCCGCTCATGACGACGCCGCCACTGCCGTAGCCTGGCGCGGCGCAGGACGCATCATCGTCGATCGGCCGAGGATTGCGCCGCTGCGGTTTGCCACCGTGACGTCGATCCGCAGCACCTGCGATCCGCCCATCGCGCGCACGCGGCGCATCCAGGCCCAGCTTCGCCCGCCATTGGTCTCCACACCCGCGACCGCACCGGCGGTCGGCGGCTGCGCGGCGGTTACCGCGTCGATCGCGACGTTGCGCGCGACCATCTGTGCGATCAGCGTATCGTCGAGGATCGTCGCCCCCCGGATCGTCGCGCTCTCCAACCTGACGAGCGCCATCGCCGCGAGGCTGAACACCGCCAGCGCGACCATGATCTCGATAAGCGTGAAGCCCCGTTCCGGGCGACCGGTTCGTCTCGCACGCACGGGCATGGGCGCGCACCTCGTTCGTTCAGCGCGCATCGGCGCGCACGCTGCCATCGGCGTCGATCGTGACGCTCGCCTCGGCTCCACCGCGGCTGAGCGCCACCGTCGCCGGGCGATCGACAAGACCCGTCGGATCGAACGTCACCCGCACGCGGCCGCTCAGGTCGCCGATCGTCGCGCGCGTGCCTTCGGTCCAGCGTTCGACGCGCAACGGCTTCTCGCTGATCGGCGTCCAGCCGCCCGCAAGCCGCCGGTCGAAGCCATAGCCGCCCCCCGTGATCCACACGCTGACCGGTCGCGCCTCGACGATCGCCGAGTCATGCGCAGCGCGCACCCGCGCGGCAAAGCGCGTCGCCTCGTCGAACACGCGGCCGCGCGGATCGGGCATGACGAACACCGCCACGGCCGATGCCAGCCCGATGATCGTGACCACGACCATCAGCTCGACCAGCGTGAAGCCGTGTTCGGCGGAACGCTTCAAGGACATGAAGCCGTGTTCGGCGGAACGCCTTGAGGACGTGAAGCCGTTTTCGGCGGAACGCCTCAAGGACGTGAAGCCGCGCCGATCCCCGCCGGCGCGAACACCGACGGGAAGCCCGGCCAGAGGCTTACTGCCAGCTGCCGATATCGGCATCGATCCCCTCGCCGCCTTCCTTGCCGTCGGCGCCGAAGGTCCAGACGTCGGCCTCGCCATGCGTCCCCGGCGAGGCATAGAGATACGGACGACCCCAGGGATCGTTCGGCAGCTTCTTCAGATACCCGCCCCGCTGGTAACGCGACGGATCGGTCAGCCCGGCCGGCGCCGTGACAAGCGCGTTCAACCCCTGCGACGTGTTCGGAAAGGTCATGTTCTGAAGCTTGTACAGCTCGAGCCCGCCCTCGATCTGCGCGATGTCGGCCTTCGCCTTCTGGATCCGCGCGGTATCGCCCGATGGCAACACGTTCAGCGCGACGATCGTGGCGAGCAGGCCGATGATCACGATCACGACCATCAGCTCGACCAGCGTAAAGCCCGCTTCGCGCTTCCTGGAGAGTACGGGACGCTTTTTCTGTTCGGTACGCATACGAGACCTCATTGTCCGGCCAGCGTGTTGAGCTGGAGGATCGGGAGCAGGATGGATAACACGATCGTCGCGACGATGCCGCCCATCACGACGATGATCAGCGGTTCGAGCAGCGACAAGGCGGTGGCGGTAAACCGGTCGAACTCGCGCTCGAGATAATCGGCCGCGCGCTCGAGCATCTCGTCGAGCCGCCCCGCCGCCTCGCCAGATGCCGCGAGATAGGTCAGCAGCGGCGGGAACACGCCCGCGCGCCGCATCGCCGCCGACAGGCTGCCGCCGCCGCGGATCGCTTCGACGATCTGGTCCGACGCGAGCCGGAGGCGGCGGTTGTGGATCGTGCTGGCGGTCAGGTTGAGCCCGTCGAGCAGCGGCAGGCGGCTCGCGACCATCGTCCCGAGCGTCCGCGCCATCCGCGCCGCATGCAGGTCGCGCAGCAGCCGCCCGAGCAACGGGATCCTCAGCAGCCAGCTGTCGAAGGCGAGCCGGATCGACGGGTCCTTCAGTGCTTGCCAGCCACCCAGCGCGGCGACCGCGACGATCAGCAGCATCACCCACCAATAGCCGACGAGGAACGCCGAAAACGCCATCACCATCCGCGTCAGCAGCGGCAGTTCCTGGCCGACCGTATCGAACTGCTCGACCACCTGCGGCACCACGAACATCATCAGCGCGGTGACGACGCCCAGTGCAACCAGCGCGAGGATCGCGGGATAGGCGAGCGCGGTGATCAACTTGCCGCGAATTTCCGCCTGCCGTTCGAGCAGCGCCGCCAATCGGTCGAGGATCGTCGGCAGCGACCCCGAGCTCTCGCCCGCCGCGACCATCGCGCGGTAAAGCGGCGGGAAGCTTTTCGGCTCGCGCGCCATCGAATCGGCGAGACGCCGGCCCTCGACGACGCCCGCGTGAACATGCTGGACGATCACGCGGACGCTGTCCTGCTCGGTCTGCCGCGTGATCGTGCGGAGCGATTCCTCGAGCGGCGACACGCGGTTGAGCGTCGCGAGCTGGCGCGTGAACAGCGTCAGGTTCTTGCCCGACATCTTGGGCTTGCCGAGCTGCAACCCGAACAGCGGGCGGCCCTTGGTTGCCTGCGGCGGCGCGCCGGGCGTGATCTTGACGACGTAGAGCTTGCGCGCGTCGAGCGTCGCGCGTGCGGTGTCGATGTCCGACGCGGCGACATGGCCGCGCCGTTCGGCACCCTTGGTATCGATGGCGAGATAGTCGAAATCAGCCATGCGGGTGCATCACGCCGCCGGCTCGTCGACGATCTCGGTCGTATCGCGCCGCGACACGCGAACCGCTTCCTCGGCCGTCGTCTGTCCCGACAGCACGAGGTCGCGTGCGGACTGGGCAAGGTTCGGCGACCGCGCGAACGCGTGCGCGGTGATCGCCGACTCATGTCCGTCGGTGTTGATCAGGCGGCGGATCGTGTCGTCGACGCGGACCGCCTCGAACACGCCGATCCGGCCCTTGTATCCCGTCTGGTTGCAGTCGTCGCAGCCTTGCGCGACATAGACCACTGCATCGGGCGCGATCCCCAGCAGCGGCGCGACCGTCTCGGACGCCGCCACGGGTTTCCGGCAGGTCGGGCACAACCGCCGCACCAGCCGCTGCGCGATCACCGCGCGGAGCGTCGAGGCGAGCAGGAAGCTCTCGACCTTCATGTCGCGCATCCGCGTGATCGCGCCGATGGCGTCGTTGGTATGCACGGTCGACAGCACGAGATGCCCGGTGAGCGACGCCTGCACCGCGATCTCGGCGGTCTCGCGGTCGCGAATCTCGCCGACCATCACGACGTCGGGATCCTGACGCAGGATCGCGCGCAGTCCCGCCGCAAACGTCAGCCCGACCTTCGGATTGACCTGCGTCTGGCCGACGCCGTCGACCGCATATTCGACCGGATCCTCGACCGTCAGGATGTTGCGACTGCCGTCGTTGAGCAGGCGGAGCGCGGCGTAGAGCGACGTGGTCTTGCCCGACCCCGTCGGCCCGGTGACGAGGATGATGCCGTTGGGCTCGCTCAGCGCCTCGTTGAGCAGCGCGAATAACGCGGGCGGCAGGCCGAGCGCCTCGAGGTCGATCCCGGCATTCTCCTTGTCGAGGATACGCAACACCACGCGTTCGCCCGCGCGGCTCGGCAGCGTCGAGACGCGCACATCGAGCAGCTTGCCGCCCAGCGTCAGCCCCATGCGGCCGTCCTGCGGCACGCGCCGCTCGGCGATGTCGAGCCGCGCCATCACCTTGATCCGGCTGACGACGACCGGCGCGACATTGGGCGGCATGCGCAGCGTCTCGCGCAGCACGCCGTCGATCCGCATCCGGACGACGAGCCCCGTTTCATACGGCTCGATATGGATATCCGACACGCCGTTGCGCGCCGCATCGGCGATGATCCCGTTGATCAGCCGGATCGCGGGCGCATCGTCCGCAGTATCGAGCAGATCCTCCGCGGTCGGCATGTCGCCCGCAAGCAGGTCGAGTTCGTCGCCCATCCCGACCGCGGCCAGCGCATTGGCCTGCCCGTCCATCGCATAGACGTTCGACAGCAGCCGGTCGAACGCGGGCGCCTCGACCAGGCCGACATCGAACGCGCGACCGAGATAGCGGCGCAGTTCGAGCAGCACCTTCGGATCCGCTCCGGCACGCATCGCGATCGTCAGCTGCGAGTCGGTCTCGGTGTGGTCGACGACGACCCCGAACTTGCGCGCGAAGGCATAAGGGATGGTGATCTGGGGCAGCGCAACCTCAAGCCCCTCCCCTTCAGGGGAGGGGTTGGGGGTGGGGTCTGTCCCGAGCACGGCAACGCTCGCGGCATCGCCCCACCCCAACCCCTCCCCTGAAGGAGAGGGGCTTTCGTCGCCCAGCGCATGCCCCTCGCGGATAATCATTTCTTCACCGGCCGGAACACCGTCGTCGAGGTCCGCACCGGCACCGCGATCCGAGGGTCCTCGATGCTCCCTGGCACAGGGCCGGACGGGATCGGCGGCGCGGCGCCGAGGTAATCGCGGACCAGCTGGTCGATCGACGGTTCGCGCTCGGGCTCGGCAAGCCCCTGCTGCAACCGCAGATAGCCGTAACGCTGCTCGGTGATCCGCCGGCTGTCCGCGGCGGTGCGCAGGATCGTCGGGCGGATGAAGATCATCAGATTGGTCTTCGAGCGCTGCTTCGCCTTCGACGTGAACAGGTGCCCGAGCACGGGCAGGTCGCCGAGCAGCGGGATCTTCTCGATCGTCCGCCGCTCATTGTCGTCGAGCAGCCCGCTGATCACCGCGATCTGCCCGTCGTCGACGGTCCGCGTCGTCTCGACCTCGCGCTTGTTCAGGATCAGGTCGCTATTGTCGCTCGACACCGGTCCCGCGATCGAGCTGACCTCGAGGCGCAGGTTGAGCTTGACCGTGCCGCTCGAATTGACCTGCGGCCGCACGGTCAGTTCGATGCCGACATTCTGCCGCTGCGTCGTGCGGAACGCGTTGTCGAAATTGTTGCTGAGCGCCTGCCCCGTCGTGATCGGGATTTCCTGCCCGACCAGGCTGTGCGCCTCCTGGTTGTCGAGCGTGACGAGATGCGGGACCTGCAACAGGTTCGACGTCGTGTCACTCTTCACCGCGTTGATGATCGCGCCGAAGAAGGTGCTGCCGATCTTGCCGCCGAACCCGCCAAAGCCACCCGTCGCGGCGAGGATCGACGAGATCGCCGACTGCGCGAGCGAGTCCGCGGCGGCATTGGGCGTGTTGGTCTCCGTGCGCGTGCCATCGGGCGCGACGACCGTCGTGCCGTTGCCCGTGATCGAGCGCGCGCCGATCGCACCCGCAATCTGCAGGATGTTAGGCGCCGAGTTCGAGAAGGTCGACGCGCCGAACGCCCCGCCGCTGGGATCGCCGACGATGAACTGCGCGCCGAGCGTCCGCGCGGTCGTGTCCGACACCTCGGCGACGATCGCCTCGACCAGCACCTGTTCGCGCCGCGTATCGAGCTGGCGGACGACCTCGGCAAGCTGGCGCTGGATCTCCGCGGGTGCGGCGATGACGATCGCGTTGGCGCCGACGAAGCGCGTGACGACCGCCGCGGTCCGTCCCCCGGCGGCGGTGATCGCCGGCTGGCCCGACCCCGATCCCGACGATCCGCCGCTGGTCTGGACCGGCTGGATCGCCTGTGCCTGCTGCGTGCCGCCAAAGCCCGATCCGCCACCGCCGTTGCTGCCGCTGTTCGCGCCGAAATTCGACCGCGACAGCGCCTGCGTGGTCGGCTGGGTCGGCGTCTGCCCGACCAGTTCCTGCAACACCGGCAGCAGCTGCTCGGCATCGGCGTTTTCGAGGAAGACGACCTTGATCTCGGTCCCGTTGCGCGCCTTCTGATCGAGATCGGCGGCCACCTGCGCCAGCCTGGCGACGGTCGTCGGGTCGCCACGCAGCGCGACCGCGTTCGATCCCTCGACCGCGACCACTGACGCGCTCGGCCCGGTGGCAGCCGCGCCGCCGCCCTGCCCGCCGCCGGTGCCCGTCCCGATGAGCCCCTGCAGTGCGGTCGCGATCTCCTTCGCGCTTGCATTCTTCAGTGCGACGACGCGCGTCGACGAGCTGTCGGTATCGATCCGTCGGATCACCTCGCGGATGCGGCGGATATTGTCGGCGAAGTCGACGACCACCAGGCTGTTGCCGCCGCGGTTCGCGGTGACCGACCCCTGCGCGCTGACCAACGGTCGGACCGTGTCGACCGCGCTCGTCGCGTCGGTCGACCGCAGCCGGATGATCTCGGTGACATAGCTGTTGCGCGCGGCACCCGCGACGCCGATCCGGCTCGGCTGCGACGCGGCATTGTCGAGCGGCTGCACCCTGAACGCACCGTTCGACGTCGGCACCGCGACCAGCCCGTTGGCGCGCAGCGTCGAGAGGAACACCTCGAAATATTCCGACCGCGTCAGCGGCCGGTCGGTGACGACGGTCACCTTGCCCGCGACGCGGTTGTCGATGATGAACGTCCGCCCGGTGACCTTGGCGGCATCGGCAATGAACGCGCGGATATCGGCATCGCGGACGTTGAGCGTCGTCTGCGCGCGCGCCTCGCTCGCGACGGCGAACGCCAGCACGGGCGCCAGAACCGAGGCGAGAACCAATTTCTTCATTGCGGCCTTGGAGTTTCGAGAAGCGGGGGACGGCGAATGCGTCATTGCGGAGGGGCGATCGTGATGGCGAGCGGCAGCGTATCGGTGCCGCGCTCGACGGTGATGGGGACGTTGCCGCCCTTGGCGAAGTCGGTCGCGACGCGGTCGAGGTCGGCGGGGCCGCTGACGGGGCGCCCGCCGATCGAGGTGACGACGTCGCCGTCGCGCAGCCCCGCCTGGCGGAACGCCGCGCCCGATCCCTGCGATCGCACCGTCAGCCCGCTCACACGGCCGCCGTCGATCCGCGGGATGAAGCCGATGTCGCTGCGCAGCTGGCCGATCTGGATGCCGGCGCCCGTCGCGGATGCGCCGCCGCCGATCGCCCCACCGGGTGCACCCGTCGGCGACACGGGCGCGACCGCGTCCGACTGGTCGAGGAACAGGTCCTCGTCGACGCCGCCGCGATCGATCGTCACATGATCGAACGCGACCGCCTTGAGCTTGACGCCGGGCTGGATCTCCTCGCCGACGACGACGCTGCGCTGGACGCTGTCGGCCCCCGCGAGGATCGCCGAACTTCGTCCCGTCGCATCGTCGATCCGCGTCCCGAACAATGTCAGTTGCAGCGCGGTGACGGTTGCCGGCCCCGCGCTCGCGGGCGTGCCCAGGCGGAAGAACGGGTCGAACCCCCGCAGGATGTCGGCGGTCGCGCCCGCAACCGCGACCGGCACCGGGCGCCATTCGCCGAGCGGGCTGACCGGTGTCACCGCGACCCAGATCAGCCGCGCGCACTGCACCGCCAGCCCCGCCATCAGCGCCAGTTCGGCGGCCGAATAGATCGTGATCACGGGCAATCGTCGCAGGATGCGGCGCGCGCGCGCGTCGAACGTCAATCGCATCTGCAAACCCTCCCGCCACAGTCCCCGGCCACCCAGGCCCCCTGCCCGCCTAGGCATGCCATGTTACAGTTACGCGTCAAGGCGCCGATAGATTAATCCTGGTCTGGCGCAGCCGCGGATCGCTTGGCAAAACAGGACCATGGCCCAGACTCCCCCGCCGAACCCGACTCCACCCAACCCGGTCCCGCCCAATCCGGCCCCGACGGATACGCTCCTGCTCGGCAGCGGCCTTGCCGCCGCGCCGATCGTCGCGCGTCTGACGGCGGCGCCCGGCGTCCAGCGCGTACCGAGCCCCAAGCTGACGCTGTTCCTCAGACGCGGATTCCTGTCGCCCGCGCTATGCGCCGCGTTGATCGAGCGGATCGACGACGTCCGCCGCCCCTCGACGATCTCGGATTCGAACGGCGACGCAAGCTACCGAACCAGCGAGACGGGCGATCTCGACCCCGCCGACCCCGTCGTGCTCGAGGTCGAGGCGCATATCGCCACGCTGACCGGTCTCGACGGGATCTACGGCGAGCCGCTGCAGGGACAGCGTTATGCGGTCGGGCAGGAGTTCAAGGGCCATACGGATTATTTCGAGCCGACCGGCATCGACTATGACCGCTATTGCAGCGTTGCCGGCAATCGCACCTGGACCGTGATGGTCTATCTGAACCAGCCCGAGGCGGGCGGCGCGACGCGGTTCAAGGCGATCGACAAGATCGTCCAGCCCGAGACCGGCAAGCTGCTTGCCTGGAACAACCGCCGCCCCGACGGCACGCCCAACCCGGCGACGCTCCACCACGGCATGAAGGTCCGCAGCGGCGTCAAATACGTCATCACCAAATGGTACCGCGAACGGCCCTGGGGGTAGCCACCCCCGTCATCCCGGGCTCCAGAACCAAACAGCGCCGTCCTCTGCAACCCTGGATCCTAGGCCTCCGCTGGAATGACGGGGAAGGAGGCTGGCGCGCAGCTGACCCCACCCACCCCGTCATCCTGGGCTCGACCCAGGATCCAGAGCCAAACAGCGCCGTCCTCTGCAACCCTGGATCCCAGCCTTCGCTGGGATGACGGAGAACGGGGGCGGCGCACTGCTCACCTCACCCACCCCGTCATCCTGGGCTCACCCCAGGATCCAGAGCCAAACAGCGCCGTCCTCTGCAACTCTGGATCCCAGCCTTCGCTGGGATGACGGGGCGGGAGGCCGGCGCGCTGCTCACCACCCCAATTCCGTCATCCTGGGCTCGACCCAGGATCCAGAGCCAAACAGCGCCGTGCTCTGCAACTCTGGATCCCAGCTTTCGCTGGGATGACGGGCCGGGGGTAGCCCCCCGGCTCGTCCCGACCTCAGCCGGCCTCAGAACGTCGTGCTCAGTCCCAGCGTGAACACCCGCCCGAGATTATACCGGTTGATGAACACCTGCGCGCCGTTGTCGAAGGTCTGCCCCTCCTGGAACCGCGTGCCCGTCAGGTTGCGCGCCTCGGCCTTGAGCTCCCAGCGCCCGCCGACGAGGTCGAAGCCCTGCCGCGCAACGACGTCGAGGCGGATACCGGGCTTCTCGACGATGTCGGGCTGGAACCCGACGCCGCTGAGGTTCGACGGCCCGCGATTGGTCACGCGGTTGCTCGCATAGTTGAACAGCACCGTGACCTGCGACAGCGACGCCGTATCCTCGAGCCCGACCTGGACGTTGACGAGGTGATCCGACTGCCCGGTCAGCGACGCGCCGTCGCGGAACTGGAGCGCGGCCGGACCGAAGCCCGCCTGACACCCGCCGAGCGTCTGGTTGAGCACGTTCGGGACACAGCTATCGTCCGCGGTGATCGACGACTTCGAATAGGTGTAGTTGGCGATGAACAGCGCGCGCCGCGTCGCGAAGAAGTCCGAATTGAGGAAATCGAGGTCGAAATATTTCTGGAGCTCGACCTCGGCGCCATAGAGCGTCGCCTCGGGCAGGTTGGTGAAGCCGGTCTGCAACCGGTCGTCCGCGCCGGTGTAGAAGCCGACCTGCTCGACCGGGTTCTTGATCTCCTTGTAGAAACCGCCGAGCGTGAAGCGCTGGTCGCGCGCGAAGAACCACTCGTAGCGGCCCTCGAGATTGTAGAGCTCCGAGTCCTTCAACAACGGGTTGCCGAAGAACAGCCGATCCGATTCGGGATCGCGGAACTGCTGCGGTGCGAGCTCGCGGAACTGCGGACGCGAGATCGTCTTCGACGCGCTCGCGCGCAGCTGCATGTTGCTCGCGAAATTATAGGTAAGCGTCGCGGCGGGCAGGAAATAATCATTCTTCAGCCGCGTCGTCGTCGTGCCGATCGGCGTCACGCGTTCGTCGGCGGTCTCGTAGCGCACGCCGATCGTCGCGCGGACGCCGTCGGTGGCTTCCGCCTCGGCCTGCACATAGCCCGCATGGATGCGCAGCGACGCATCATAGGCATAGGCGCCGAGCGGCGTGTTGAACTGCAGCTGGATCTGGTTCGCGTTGAGCGAATCGATCCCGAGCAGATAGTCGGGCCGCAACAGATTGTACGGATAGCCAGGCGCGGTACCGCCGCCCGCGGCGGTCTGGTAATTGAACTGGAGGCGCGTCGAATTGCGCGTCGTGTCCGAATAGAAATAGCCCGTCGACAGCGTCATCGGCCGCTCGGTGTCGAGCTTGTACGACAGGTCGCCCTGCCCCGTGTACAGATCCTCGTTCAGGTCGCTGAAGATGATCGAAGCGAACGGCGTGAAACGCTGCGTCACCTGGTACGCGCCGTTGCACTGCGCGCCGTCGGAGCCGTTGGGCGCCTCGACGCTGATCGGCAGGCCGGTCGTCGTCGTCGCCGAGCAGAGATAGTCGAACTGCCGCTCGTACGGCGCGTTGCGCTTCGAATTGGCATAGGCGCCGCGCGCGTCGAATTTCAGCGCGTCGGTCAGCTTGAACTCGCCGACCAGCTGGCTCTCGAACAGCTGGCGTTCGAACCAGTTGGTGTTCTGCTGGAAACGCAGACCGCTCGAATTGTTGTAGACCAGCGCGGACGATCCGCGCGCCTGCTTCAGCGTGTCGTGGATGTAGACCGTGGTCGAACGGATCGTGTTCGGCCCGAATTCATAGCCGAGCCCGATCAGCGCGTTGGTGACGATCCGGTTGTCGGTCAGCAGCGTCTGGAAGTCGTTGCGCAGCGTACCGTCGGTCGACACCGAATCCTGCTGGGTCGACGATCGCGTGCGGAACGTGTTGCTCGCGCTCAGCGACGCGATGACGCCCAGCCGGTCCGAGCCGAAATTGAACACCGACCCGCCGCTGATCTCCCCGGACCAGTTCGCCGGCAGCTGGTTGTTGCGCTGGAGCAGGGTCGTGCTCGCGTTGCTGAGCTGCGCGACCTGGTCGGTCGGGATCAGTCCCGTTCCGTTCGGCGCGTTCTTGATGAACGCGGGCACCTTGCGCGTGCCGTCGTCGAAGCCGATCCAGTCCGCATCGCCGCCATAATAGGTGTAGCCGAGCTCGCTGGTCGTCGCGGTATCCGCCGAGATCGAACCGCCGACGCTCAGGAAGTTCTTCTCGGGGATCGCCTTGGTCGTGAGGTTGATCACGCCGCCGCCGAACTCGCCCGGATAGTTCACCGAATAGGTCTTCTGGACCAGCGCCGATCCGACGATCGCGGTCGGGAAGATGTCGAGCGGGACCGAGCGGCGCAGCGGCTCGGGGCTCGGCAGCGGCGATCCGTTGAGCAGCGACGACGAATAGCGATCGCCCAGCCCCCGGACATAGACGAACCCGTTCCCGACGACGCTGAGCCCGGTGACGCGTGACAGCGCGCCGGCGATGTCGCCCTCGCCCGTCCGCGCGATGTCAGCGCTCGACAGCACCGAGACGATCTGTGCGGTCGCGCGCACGGTGTTCGGGATGTTGCGCCCGACGACGACGATGTCCTCGCCCGCCGAGGCGTCATAGCCCGGGCTCGAGACCTCGACCCCGGCTTGCGGCGTCGCCTCCTCCTGCGCGGACGTGCCCGGCGTCGCGGCGTTGGTCTGGGCTGCGTCGGCCTCGGGCGTCTGCGTCGGGCGCGGCGGTGCGGCCGGCGCGGGCGCGGTCTGGGCGAGCGCGGCCGGGGCGACCAGCGTCGAGGTGAGGAGGAGGAGCGTTCCGTAGGCGAGGCGCTTGGACATGGCCTGTAATCCCGATTCGATAAGTCATAGGCGAATGCCGGGACGGCCCCCCAAGGACCGCCCCGGCATCACGGCGCATTCAGATGGCGCCCGCCTCAGCGGCCCTGGCAGGCGAAGTAGATCGAGCTGAACGCGGGCGGCCCGACGTCCTGCAGCGCCGCATCCGCCGGACGAACCGTCGTGCGGCCGCCCGTCGTCTGCTCGCCCGCGATCATGTTGACGCAGGCGACGTTCGCAGGAGTCTTCACCACGCCGTTGACGAAGGTCATGTCCGCACCGCCACGCAGACGGATTGCGGCCGGGGCCAGCGCGGTCTGGATGAAGGTGAAGTTGGCGTAGCGGCCGAACGTGCGCGGCAGCAGATCCTCGGCATTGTTCGAGTCGATCTCGGTCGAGAACGAATCCGCCGTCGCGCCGATCGTGCGCTGTGCGGCGATCATGAACTGGATGAAGCCGCGATAGCCATTGTCGATATCGAAGCCGTCGTCGTCCGCGCCGGTGATCGCGATATACTTCAGGTTGCTCGTGCCGCCGAAGATCTCGACGCCGTCATCCGCCGAATTATGGCTCTGGATGTGGTCGAGCACGGTGCCCGACCCAGTGCCGCCGAGCGTCAGGCCCTGCAGCTCGTTGCCGTCGCTGATAGCGATGCCGCTGTAGCGGATCTGGACGAACTGCATCGTGCCGCTGCTGTCGTTGGCGGTCGGGCCGCCATAGAAGCGACCCGTGACGCCCTCGATCGCCTGCTGGCAGGTCGCGCTGCCGCCTGCGGCGTTGTTCGGGCCCGTCCCGGTGGCGCAGACCGCGATCGGTGCGCGGCCGAGCAGGATGATCCCGCCCCACTGCCCCTGCGTCGCATCGCTGACGCCGTTCGTCGCGAGGTTCTGCTGCGAGGTGAAGACGATCGGTGAGGTCGCGGTACCCACCGCGTTGATCTTCGACCCGCGGTTGACGATCAGCAGGTCGTTGGTCGTCTCGCTCGAATCCGCCGCGATCACGACGCCCGCCTCGATGTTGAGGATCGCATTGTTATCCGCGCCGGTCGTGCCGACGTCGGTGCCGACCTCGGTCTGGCCGCGCAGGCGATAGAAGACGCCCGCGATCTTCGGCAGGTTGAGCGTACCGCTGATTACCGTCGGCAGGCGGCACGCGCGGAACGTCGCAACCAAGCCGTCATCGGTCGTGCCGGTCGGGCAGACGCTCGCCGCGGTGACCGCGCCGACCGAGGGCACTGCGGTGCAGCGTGCGCCCGCGCCGCCGAATTCGGCCGAGGTTGAGTTGCAGGTCCAGCCCTGGAACGCGGTGTCGGTCGGGCCGTTGAGCGCGCCGACATAGTTGGTGCTGGTGAAGAAGCTGTTGAGCGTCGACGGGTCCATCGCGGTGGTCAGCGAGGTCGCGGCGACCGGGTAGATGCCGTTGAGCGTGTTGCTGACGCCGCTGACGTTGTTGTTGGTGCCGGCGTTGACGATCGCGAGCTGTTCGTCCGCGGTGACCGAGATGCCGTTGACCGGGGTGACGGCCGCGAACTGCGCCGCGGTGATCGCGGTCGGCGTGGGCGTCGGGGTCGGCGTGGGCGTCGGCGTTACCGCCGGCGGGTTGATGATGACCGAGCCTGCGCCCGGCGACGCGACGCTGTCCGCGCCTCCGCACGCCGAGAGCGCCGCACAGGCGGTGCTCGTCAGCAGGATAAGGCCGATGCGCTTGAAGCTGGTCATTCACGGAACTCCCGGTCGATCATTGATTGCGTGGATCGACTCGGGTCCCCCTGCCGATCTCGAGACCGCGGTTAGGCGGCACAGATGACAGTGCGATGCGGTTTTGGTGACGGTTGAATGACTGTAATATTGCAGTGCTGTGACGCTCGACGCGGGCGATGCGCGCTAAGCGGTTCTTGCGGCAGATTAGTTGGCGCGGCGCAATCCCAAACGAATCACCCGGCTTTCGCTGCGCGGCACAATGATTTAAGGACCACGGACGCAAGCACGGCCCGGATCCGGGCAATCCCGCGGATTTCACCGCGATTACAGGAATTTTCGACGAGTATGGCCTCTTTCAAGGACCCCGGTTTTCAGGAACGTACTGCCTCCGCGAACGACGCGAAGCTGAAGGCGCTGGAGAAATTGCGCGCCAAGCCTGCGATCGATCCCGCGGTTGTCGCCGAGCGCGCCGCCGCCCGCGCCGCCAAGGAGGAAGCCGAGCGCGCCAAGCGCCAGGCCAAGCGCGATGCCGAGGAGGAGGCCAAGGCCGCCAAAAAGGCCGCCGCCGCCGAAGCCGCAGCGCGCGCGCTCGAAGCCGAAGCCAAGTCGCAAATGTCCGACGCCGACAAGAAAGCGCTCCGCGACGCCAAATACGCGGCGCGCAAAGCCAAGAAGAAGTAACGAAACGGCCGGGTAACCCCCGGCCGTTTTCTTTTGTGGTGCCGGGATGTCCGGTCACGGCCATCCCTCACCGTCATCCTGACGAAAGTCAGGACCCAGAGCCACGAACGCCCCCGCCCGCAACTCTGGATCCTGGATCAAGTCCAGGATGACGGAAGCGGGAGAGGCGCATTCCACAAACGCCCCGTCATCCTGACGAAAGTCAGGATCCAGAGCCACGAACGCCCCCGCCCGTAACCCTGGGTCCCGGATCAAGTCCGGGATGACGGAGGGGGTGAAGCCGCGCCCCCCTCAGGCGGCGAGCGCGTCCTGCTCTTCGGGCGCCAGCCGGATCATGTAATCGAACGCCGCCAGCGCCGCCTTCGACCCCTCGCCCATCGCGATCACGATCTGCTTGAACGGCACGGTCGTCACGTCGCCGCCCGCGAACACGCCGGGGATCGACGTTTCGCCGCGGTGATCGACCTCGATCTCGCCGCGCATCGTCAGCGCGACGGTGTCGGTCAGCCATTCGGTGTTGGGCACCAGCCCGATCTGGACGAAGATCCCCTCGAGCTCGACCTGATGCACCGTGTCGTGGTTGCGGTCCTTGTAGCTCAGCCCCGTCACCTGCTTGCCGTCGCCGAGCACTTCGGTGGTCATCGCCGAGGTGACGACCTTGACGTTGGGCAGGCTGGCGAGCTTGCGCTGGAGCACCGCGTCTGCGCGCAGGTCGCTGTCGAACTCGATCAGCGTGACATGCGCGACGAGGCCCGCAAGATCGATCGCCGCCTCGACGCCGCTATTGCCGCCGCCGATCACCGCGACGCGCTTGCCCTTGAACAGCGGGCCGTCGCAATGCGGGCAGTAGGTCACGCCCGTGTTGCGATACGCCTCCTCGCCCGGCACGTTCATCTGGCGCCAGCGTGCACCGGTCGACAGGATCACGGTGCGTGCCTTGAGCGACGCGCCGCTCGCCAGCTGCACCTCGTGCAGGCCACCGACCTGCGTGGCCGGGATCAGCTTGCTCGCGGTCTGCAGGTTCATCACGTCGACGCCATATTCGGCGACATGCTGCTCCATGTGCGCGACGAGCTTGGGCCCCTCGGTATGCGCGACCGAGATGAAATTCTCGATCGACATCGTGTCGAGCACCTGTCCGCCGAACCGCTCGGCCGCGATGCCGGTGCGGATGCCCTTGCGCGCGGCGTAGATCGCCGCCGCCGCACCCGCGGGGCCGCCACCGACGACGAGCACGTCGAACGGATCCTTGCCCGCGATCTTCTCGGCGGCGCGCGCGGTGCTGCCCGTGTCGAGCTTGGCGACGACCTGCTCGACGCTCATCCGGCCTTGCGCGAACGGCTCGCCGTTGAGGAAGATCGCCGGCACCGACAGGATGTTGCGGCTGGTGACCTCGTCCTGGAAGACGCCGCCCTCGATCGCGACATGGCTGATCCGCGGGTTGATCACGCTCATCAGGTTCAGCGCCTGCACCACCTCGGGGCAGTTCTGGCAGCTGAGCGAGAAATAGGTCTCGAACGCGAAATCGCCGTCGAGCCCGCGGACCTGCTCGATCACCTCCTGCGTCAGCTTTGACGGATGCCCGCCGACCTGAAGCAACGCGAGCACCAGCGACGTGAACTCATGCCCCATCGGGATGCCCGCGAAGCGCACGCCGATATCGGTCCCGGCGCGGCGGATCATGAAGGACGGGCGACGCTTGTCGTCATCCTTGCGGACCATCGACACCGAATCGGACAGCGCCGCGATCTCGGTCAGCAGGCCCTCGAGCTCGCGCGACTTCGCGCCGTCGTCGAGCGAGGCAACGAGTTCGATCGGCTGGACGATGTTCGCCAGATAGGTCTTGAGCTGCGCGGTAAGGTTCACATCGAGCACGGACGCTCTCCTGTCGGTCAAAAGGAACGCGCGGCAGGCTGCCGTCGCGAAAATCGTCACCCCGGACCGGGTCCGGGGTCCACCGTGCCGCACGACACCGAGGGTCATGCGGCAGGGTGGCTGCCGAACCGAAGTCCGGCAGGCCGGGGAAGGCGCGAACCCCTTCCCCTTTGGTGACGAAGCCGGGCGACTGGCTCCGTCAGTGGCTCAGATCTTGCCGACGAGGTCGAGCGACGGGGCGAGCGTGGTCTGACCCTCTTCCCACTTGGCGGGGCAGACCTCGCCAGGGTGCGCTGCGATATACTGTGCGGCCTTGACCTTGCGCAGCAGCTCCATCGCGTTGCGACCGACGCCTTCCGAGGTGATTTCCATCAGCTGGATCACGCCCTGCGGATCGACGACGAACGTACCGCGATCGGCTAGGCCCTGGCCCTCGCGCATCACGTCGAAGTTGCGCGTGATGGTGCCCGACGGGTCGCCCAGCATCGTGTAATCGATCTTGCCGATCGCCGGCGACGTGTCGTGCCAGGCCTTGTGCGAGAAGTGGGTGTCGGTCGACACGCTGTAGACCTCGACGCCCATCTTCTGGAACGCTGCATAATTGTCGGCCAGATCCTCGAGCTCGGTCGGGCAGACGAACGTGAAATCGGCCGGGTAGAAGAAGAAGACCGCCCACTTGCCCGTGACGTCGGCGTCCGACACCTCGATGAACTTGCCCTGGCGATACGCCTGGGTGGTGAACGGCTTCAGCTGGGTGCCGATGATCGACATGGGGTAGCTCCTCAAATTTGTGCGACGCATCATATATGGGATGCTGCGGCGCAGCGTGAAATGTAGAATGCCGATCTATTACAATCACGCAGTCGATCACAGAGGCATCAAAGATCGACTAAGGCACTAAAACACCTGTAGAAACAGAAACGCCGGCCCGCTCGCAATGGAGAGGACCGGCGTAAATCTGGTGGGCGCGACAGGGATTGAACCTGTGACCCCACCCGTGTGAAGGGTGTGCTCTACCGCTGAGCTACGCGCCCGAAACTCGTTCGGAAGCGGGCCTTTAAGCGCGGCCGCCCGCGCTGTCCAGCCCTCTCGTCATGATCGCCCGATCAGTTGACCGAATCCTTCAGCCCCTTGCCCGCCTTGAACTTGGGCTGGGTCGATGCCTTGATCGTCATCGGCTCGCCGGTACGCGGATTGCGTCCGGTCGAGGCCTTGCGCTTCGAGATCGAGAAGGTGCCAAATCCGACGAGACGGACCTCTTCACCCTTTTTGAGCGACGCGGAGATCGCGTCGAATACGGCTTCGACCGCCTTGGTCGCATCGCCCTTCACCAGTCCGGACGTATCGGCGACCGTAGCGATCAGTTCCTGCTTGTTCATACTCTTAATCCCCCAGAGACTATCGAATCGCTCGCGACCGGATCGCGACCATGCTTCCCCGGCAGTAACCCGGCCAGCCGGTCCGCTGTCAAATTAATCCGCCGCACAAAGCTCTCGGCACGGCTGTTTCCCGTGCCGAGCCCAGCATTTACACGCGATCGATCGCGGATCGGGAGCGCTGAACGCCCCTATCCCGCCGCCGCCCCATGCGGACGGCGGGATCGGCGGCACATCACGCTCAGTGGTGCAGCGTGGCCCCCACCGGGGGGATCGGCGCAGGAGGCAGCGCCGCCAGTTCGTCCGCATCGGTCCACTCGATCGCCTCGAGCGGCTCGGTCAGCGCGAGGCGGAGCACCTCGTCGACATGGCTGACGGGGATGATCTTCAGCCCTTCCTTGATGTTCGCTGGGATGTCGGCAAGGTCCTTCTCGTTCTCCTGCGGGATCAGCACCGTCTCGATGCCGCCACGCAGCGCCGCGAGCAGCTTCTCCTTCAACCCGCCGATCGGCAGCACGCGGCCACGCAGCGTCACCTCGCCGGTCATCGCGACCTCGCGCCGCACGGGCACGCCGGTCATCGTCGACACGATCGACGTCACGATCCCGACACCCGCCGACGGCCCGTCCTTGGGCGTGGCGCCCTCGGGCAGATGGATGTGGATGTCCTTGCGGTTGAACAGCGACGGCTTGATGCCATAGCTCGGCGCGCGCGCCTTGACGTAGCTGAACGCGGTTTCGATCGACTCCTTCATCACGTCGCCGAGCGTGCCCGTCAGCTTCGCCGCGCCCTTGCCCGACACGGTGACGCTCTCGATCGTCAGCAATTCGCCACCGACCTCGGTCCAGGCGAGCCCGGTGACCGCGCCGATCTGGTTCTCCGTCTCGGACAGGCCGTGGCGGTATTTCTGCACGCCCGCGAACTCGGCAATGTTGTCGGGGGTGATCGTCACGCTCGTCGCCTTGCCCTCGAGGATCCGGCGCAGCGCCTTGCGCGCGAGCTTGGCGATCTCGCGCTCGAGCGTCCGCACGCCCGCCTCGCGGGTATATTGCTGGATCAGCGTGCGCAGCCCCTCCTGAGTCAGGATGAACTCGCCGTCCTTCAGGCCATGCGCCTCGATCTGCTTGGCGATCAGGTGCCGCTCGGCGATCTCGACCTTCTCGTCCTCGGTATAGCCCTCGAGACGGATGATCTCCATCCGGTCGAGCAGCGCCTGCGGCAGGTTCAGCGTGTTCGCGGTGGTCACGAACATCACGTCGGACAGATCGAGGTCGATCTCGAGATAATGATCCTGGAACTTGCCGTTCTGCTCGGGATCAAGCACCTCAAGCAGCGCGGACGCGGGATCGCCACGGAAATCCTGACCGAGCTTGTCGATCTCGTCGAGCAGGAACAGCGGGTTCGACGCCCCTGCCTTTTTCAGGTTGGTGACGATCTTGCCCGGCAGCGAGCCGATATACGTACGGCGATGCCCGCGAATCTCGGCCTCGTCGCGCACGCCGCCCAGCGACTGCCGGATGAACTCGCGGCCGGTCGCCTTGGCGATCGACTTGCCAAGCGAGGTCTTGCCGACGCCCGGAGGGCCGACGAGGCACAGGATCGGCCCCTTCAGCTTGTTGGTGCGCGCCTGGACCGCCAGATACTCGATGATCCGGTCCTTGACCTTCTCGAGCGCATAATGGTCCTCGTCGAGCACCGCCTGTGCCGCCGAGATGTCCTTCTTGATCTTCGACTTCTTGCCCCAGGGAAGCCCCAGCAGGACGTCGAGATAGTTGCGCACGACGGTCGCCTCGGCGCTCATCGGCGCCATCGTCTTGAGCTTCTTGAGTTCGGCCGTCGCCTTCGAGCGTGCTTCCTTGCTCATCTTGAGCGTCGCGATCTTCTGAGTCAGCTCGGCGATTTCGTCGCCTTCACCCTCGTCGCCCTCGTTGCCGAGCTCGCGCTGAATCGCCTTCAACTGCTCGTTGAGGTAATATTCGCGCTGCGTCTTCTCCATCTGGCGCTTGACGCGGCTCTTGATCTTCTTCTCGACCTGCAGGACGCCGAGCTCGCCTTCCATCGCCGCAAACGCCATTTCGAGGCGCTTGGCAGGATCGGTCTGCATCAGCATCGCCTGCTTGTCGGCGACCTTGATCTGGATGTTCGCGACCACCGCGTCGGACAGCTTTGCAGCGTCCGTGATCTCGGACAGCTGCGTCGCCGTCTCGGTCGGCAGCTTGCGGTTGAGCTTGGCGTAATTCTCGAACTGATCGACCACCGATCGCATCAGCGCGGTGACCTCGGCGCCCTCTACCTCGACATCGGCGACGGTCGCGACCTCGGCCTTCAGGAAATCGCCGCTCTCGTCGAGCGTCTCGAGCGTCGCACGGACCTTGCCCTCGACCAGCACGCGGACGGTGCCGTCGGGCAGCTTGAGCAGCTGGAGCACGGTCGCGGTGACGCCCATCGTGTACAGGTCGTCGCGCGAGGGATCGTCCTCGGCCGGATCGAGTTGCGCGACGAGGAAGATCTCCTTGTCGGCCGCCATCGCTGCTTCGAGCGCCGCGACCGATTTGTCACGACCGACGAACAGCGGCACGATCATGTGCGGGAAAACGACGATGTCGCGCAGGGGAAGGACGGGATATTGGGTCATGCAAGCTCCGGTACCGGACCAAACGAGGTCCGCGTCATCACATTATATGGTGCGGATCGCGCGTCCATCAATCTCACGCGTATCTTGACGCCTGTCATCCCCCTGATCCTCCCCCATCGCCCCTTGCCATGCGGCGTTTGAGCGAGGACACCGGCACGACAATCTCCGGAGATCCTGCCACATGGTCCGCATGCCGTCCGCCGTCCGCCTGCGTCCTCTCACGGCGCCGCTTGCGGGTCTCGCGATCCTGCTCGCCGCCCCGGCGCTGGCGGATCCGGGCAAGCCGCCGCTGACGGCACAGACCACGCAGTCGGGTGGCCCCCTGGACGCTGCGCAGAAGCGCGTCCGCTTCGACAGCGCGGACCTCGCGATCGAGGTGTTTCCCGACCGCGAGCAAATCGCCGGCGTCGCGACGCTGCGTTTCACCACCACCGCGACGACCGACCGGCTGGTGATCGACCTCGACCGCAATCTCCCGGTCAGCGCGGTCGCGATCGACGGTGTCGATCTCAAGCCGGGCGCATGGCGCAACCCCGAAGGGCGCATGACGATCATGCTGCCGCGCCGCATCGCGAAAGGCGGCAAGGTCGCCGCGCGGATCACCTATGCGGGCACGCCGCACGTCGCGGTCCGCGCGCCCTGGGACGGCGGCTTCGTCTGGTCGCGCACGCCCGCCGGTCAGCCCTGGGTCGCGACCGCGGTCCAGATGGAGGGCTGCGACCTGTTCTGGCCGTGCATCGACTATCCGACCTACGAGCCCGACAGCATCGACCTGCACATCACCGTCCCCAAGGGCCTGAAGGCGCCGTCGAACGGCAAATTCATGGGCGTCACGACGCTCCCCGACGGCCGCACGACGTGGAACTGGCGCGCGCTCGACCCGACGCTCTACGGCATCGCGCTCAACGTCGGCCCCTATGAGGAGATCAGCGGCAGCTACAAGAGCCGCTTCGGCAACGTCATTCCGATGTCCTATTGGTACCTGCCAGGCGAAAAGGCGCAGGCCGAGGCGCTGTTCGCCGAGTTTGCGCCGACGCTCGACTTCTACGAAAGCATCGTCGGCCCCTATCCCTGGGCGAACCAGAAGGTCGGCGTCGTCGAGACCCCGCACAAGGGCATGGAGCACCAGACGATCAACGCATATGGCAACGCCTATGCAAAGACCGTCAACGGTTTCGACGATCTCTTCCAGCATGAATTCGGGCATGAATGGTTCGCCAACCAGCTGACCGCGAGCAACTGGGACGACTTCTGGCTGCACGAGGGGTTCACCGCCTATATGCAGCCGCTTTACGGCCGCTGGCGCGAGGGCGACGGCCGCTACACCGCGATGATGCTCGCCGCACGCGCGGGTATCCAGGCGAAGTCGCCGCTGGTGACGGGTACGCCGCAGTCCGCCGAGGACGTCTACGAGAAGGCACCGGGTCGTGGTGGCGACATCTACACAAGGGGCGAATGGACGCTGCATACGCTGCGCAACCTGATCGGCGACGCGGCCTTCGCGCGGCTGCTCCGGCTCGAAGTATACGGCCGCGAGGACCCCCGGCCCGGCAATTTCCGCCCGCAGTTCCGCACCACGCCGGAGTTCATCGCCTATGTGAACCAGGTGACGGGGAAGGATTATCGCTGGTTCTTCGACGTGTATCTCTATCAGGCCGCGCTTCCCAGGCTGGTCCAGACGCGCACCGCCGACACGCTGACGTTGCGCTGGCAGGTCCCCGGCAACACCCGCTTCCCGCTTCCCGTCGAGGTCGAGGTCGACGGCCAGACCCGTATCGTCCCGATGCCGGGCGGCACCGCCACGCTGACCGTCCCCGCCGGTGCGCACGTCGTCATCGACCCGATGGCGCGCATCCTGATGCAATCCGATCAGGTCGACGCCTTCCAGGCATGGCGCGCCGCGCAGCCCCCCCGGAACTAGCCGATCCCGACCCCGGTCCTGGCGAAGTTCAGGTCCGGGGACCAGCCTGCCACCACCGTCACCGTATCACTCTTGTGTCGTCCCGCCCCGCGCGCGACAACGCGGCGCATGATCCCGCGTCTTCTCCTCACCGCCAGCATCTGCGCGCTTCCCGCCGCGCTGCTCGCCCCGCCCCTCTCGGCCCAGCTCCCGCAAAAGGGCGAACCCGCGATCACCGCGCAGACCGAGCGGTCGGGCGGCGTACTGACCCCCGAACAAACCGCATTGCGCTTCGATCACGCCGATCTCGTATTCGAGGTGCTGCCCGACACGCGCACGCTGAACGGTGTCGCGACGCTCGCCTTCACTGCGACGGCGCCGATCGCGCGGCTGCCGATCGATCTCGATCGCAACCTCCCCGTCAGCGCGATCGCGGTCGACGGTGTCGCGCTCGCCAGATCCGCGTGGAGCAATCCCGAGGGCCGGCTGACGATCACGCTCGCGCGGCCGCTCGCCGCAGGTGCGAAGACCAGCGTCAGGATCACCTATGGCGGCACGCCGCACGTCGCGGTGCGCGCGCCGTGGGACGACGGCATGGTCTGGTCGCAGACCCCGGGTGGCCGCACCTGGTTCGCGACCACCGCGGAGGGCTATGGCTGCGATCTGTTCTGGCCGTGCCTCGACTTCCCGACCGGCGAACCCGCGCTGGTCGATCTCCACATCACCGTGCCCAAGGGGCTGAAGGCCCCGTCGAACGGCGTCCTGCTCGGCGTCGACACGCTGCCCGATGGTCGCACGCGGTGGAACTGGCGCGCGAAGCATCCCAACACCTATGGCATCGCGCTCAACGTCGGCCCCTATGAGGAGATCAGCGGCACCTACAAGAGCCGCTACGGCAACAGCATCCCGATGTATTACTGGTATCTGCCGGGTGAGAAACCACAGGCGGAAAAGCTGTTCGCCGAGTTCGCGCCGACGCTCGACTTCTTCGAAAGCATGATCGGTCCCTATCCGTTCGGCGACGAGAAGGTCGGCGTCGTCGAGACCCCGCACAAGGGCATGGAGCACCAGACGATCAACGCGTATGGCAACGACTATGCGAAGGCGCCCGAAGGGTTCGACTGGCTGTTCCAACACGAATTCGCGCATGAATGGTTCGGCAATCAGCTGACCGCCGCCAACTGGGACGATTACTGGCTGCACGAAGGCTATGGAAGCTACATGCAGCCGCTCTACGGACAGTGGCGCGAGGGGCGCGCGCGCTATGCGACGATGATGCTGGGCAGCCGTGGTGCGATCCTGAACCGCAGGCCGATCACGCAGCAGCGCGTCACGACCGAGGAGGAGGTCTACGAGCTCGACAAGGGGGGAGCGGGTCAGGACATCTACAACAAGGGGTCGTGGATGCTCCACACGCTGCGTTCGCTGATCGGCGACACCGCGTTCTTCGACGTCACGCGCCGCGCGGTCTATGGCCGCGCCGATCCGAAGCCCGGCAATTTCAGCCCCCGCTTTGGCTCGACCCGCGAATATGAAGCGCTGGTCCGCACCGTCACCGGCAAGGATTATGGCTGGTTCTTCGACGTCTATCTGCGCCAGGCCGCGCTTCCCGACCTTGTCGAGACGCGCACCGCCGACACGCTGACGCTCGCGTGGAAGGTCCCCGGCAACGGCCCCTTCCCGCTCCCCGTCCAGATCACCGTCGACGGCCAGCTTCGGACGCTGCCGATGACGGGCGGCAAGGCAAGCGTCGCGGTGCCCGCCGCGGCGCACGTCGTGATCGATCCCGACGCACTGCTGCTCCGCCGCAGTCCAGCGCTCGAGGATGTCGCCGCCTGGAAAACGGCGCAGGCGGCAAAGGCCGATGCGGCAAAGGGCAAGCCGCAATGACCGATTCCCCGCCCCGCCGCGACAACGCGAGCGACGCAGGCCGCGAGACGCCTCCCGTCGCCGAGGCAGGGCCGAAAGCCCCCTGGATGGCGCGCGCAGCCGAGATGGCGGCGATCTTCATGGTCGGCGACGGCCTGATCGGGCTGACGCAGCCGCGCCGCCACGTCGACCTGTGGAAGGACGACGCACTCGGCACAGAGACGCTCGTCGCACCTTTCGTCGATCGTCCGACCCGCCGGCGGCTCTACGCCGTGCTGCAGATCGCCGCCGGGCTCGCGCTCGCGGCGCGCCAGCGGCCGTGATCACGGCGCGCTGGACCGCGTTGGTGCCGATAGCGGTGCTGTCGCTTGCCGGGTGCGGTTCGGATCCAGCAGGCGACACCCGGCGCGCCGCGAGCGGCGTCGCCTCCGCCGAGGCGGGCGCCCGAATATTCCGGCGCTGCGCTGCCTGCCACACGATCGGCCGCGATTCGACCGACACCGACGGACCTAATCTCTACGGCGTGATGGGCGGCCCGATCGGCGAGCGCCGCGCGCGCTTTTCCTATACCGCAGGGCTCAAGGCGCTCGGCGGGCGCTGGGACGAGGCGCGCATGGACCGGTGGCTGACCAATCCGCGCGCGCTCGTCCCCGGCACGACGATGAACTTTGCCGGCCTGCGCGACCCTGCGGACCGCGCCGACGTCATCGCCTATCTCAAGACGCAGGGGCCCTGACCCCCGTCAGCGCCTTCCCCAGCGTTTTGGTCAGCGAACGACGAACGTCGTCGTCGTGATCCGGTGCAGCGTCGTCACCGGCCCGCGCGGCAGACGGTGCTCGACCGAATCCTTTGCCGTCGACGACAGCAGATAGCGGCCCTTCTCGGTGAACCGCGGCGCGATCATGCCCTTGGCATCGGCGACGACATTGGTCGAGACGCGCGCCGGCGACACGATCGTCACCTTCGCACCCGGCACGGCCCGCCCCTCGCGCGTCACGACGAAGCGCGCTCCGTTCGGTGTCGCGGGTGCGATCTCGAACGGCAGCCGCGCGCGCGCTTCGGCACGACCGGCGCGCGCATAATAGATGATGCCTTCCTGCTTGTCGGGATCACCCCAGGGCGCGAACACGTCGTCGTCCCAGACCCGTACGTCACCCGCAGGCAGCGCTGCCTCGAGGAACCCCGCCTTGCGGACCAGCGTCGCGCCAGCCTTGGACAGCACGCGCGGCGTCTTCAGATTGGCGAATTCGGGATCGCCACCCGGCGGCTGCGCTTCTGCCGGTTCGCCCAGATAGATCCGCGCCGGTCCCGCACCATCGCGCTCGACCCAGACCTCATGCGCCTGCGCAGTCCATGCCAGCACCAGCAACGCCGCACCCATCCACGCGATCTTCACATTGGCTCTCCCGTTTTGCCGGCCATATACCGATCAAACGGACGCTATTGCAAATCACTCGCGCAGATTCAGCCCGTCGCGACATTCTGCCGTCACGGCCACCCGATCCAGCGTTGATCCGCGCACGTCCAACATCTGCGGGCAAAAAAAAAGGGCGCCGATCGACGCCCCTTTCTCTATCGCTACGTACGCGGATTACGCCGCGTCGCCGGCCTTCTTCTTCTCGGCATAGACGCGGATCGGTTCCTTGCGGCCCTCGATCACGTCCTTGTCGATCATCACCTCGTCGACGCCGTCCATGCCCGGCAGGTCGAACATCGTGTCGAGCAGGATGCTCTCGAGGATCGAACGAAGCCCGCGTGCACCGGTCTTGCGTTCGATGCCCTTCTTGGCGACCGAGACCAGCGCGTCGTCGGTGAAGCCGAGCGCGACGTCCTCCATCTCGAACAGCTTCTGATACTGCTTGACCAGCGCGTTCTTCGGCTCCTTCAGGATCTTCACCAGCGCGTCGACGTCGAGATCCTCGAGCGTCGCGATCACCGGCAGGCGCCCCACGAACTCGGGGATGAGCCCGAACTTGAGCAGATCCTCGGGCTCGACCGACTTCAGCGTCTCGCCGGTCTTGCGCTCGTCCGGTCCGGCGACATACGCGCCAAAGCCGATCGACTTGCCCTGCAGACGATCGCCGATGATCTTCTCGAGACCCGAGAACGCACCGCCGCAGATGAACAGGATGTTCGTCGTATCCACTTGCAGGAATTCCTGCTGCGGATGCTTGCGACCACCCTGCGGAGGAACGCTTGCGGTCGTGCCTTCCATCAGCTTGAGCAGCGCCTGCTGCACGCCTTCGCCCGACACGTCGCGCGTGATCGAGGGGTTCTCGGCCTTGCGGCTGATCTTGTCGATCTCGTCGATATAGACGATCCCGCGCTGCGCCCGCTCGACATTATAGTCGGAGGCCTGAAGCAGCTTGAGGATGATGTTCTCGACATCCTCGCCGACGTAACCGGCTTCGGTCAGCGTCGTCGCATCGGCCATCGTGAACGGCACGTCGAGGATGCGGGCGAGCGTCTGCGCGAGCAGAGTCTTGCCGCAACCCGTCGGCCCGACGAGCAGGATGTTCGACTTGGACAGCTCGACATCGGCACCCTTGGCGCCGTGATTGAGCCGCTTGTAGTGATTGTGCACCGCCACCGACAGGACGCGCTTGGCGCGCTTCTGGCCGATCACATAATCGTCGAGGACGTCGCAGATCTCCTGCGGAGTCGGCACGCCGCCGTCCTTCTTGGACACCAGCGCCGATTTCGTTTCCTCACGGATGATGTCGTTGCATAGCTCGACGCACTCGTCGCAGATGAAGACCGTCGGCCCGGCGATCAGCTTGCGCACCTCGTGCTGCGACTTGCCGCAGAACGAGCAATAGAGGGTGCTCTTCGAGTCGCCACCGCTCAGCTTCGTCATTCAATCACCTCTCGTGCATGTCGGTGCACGTGCCGTTTCCGGGGCGGTCATCGTAACGCACCCCGGATATCCTACAATCAAATAAACCCGCGAGGCTTACGATTCGCCTTATGCAGGCTTCGTATCGTCGGCGACCGCGGGCCGCTTTTCGAACACTTCGTCGAGCAGGCCAAACGCCTTGGCCTCGTCCGCCGACAGGAACTTGTCGCGATCCATCGCGAGTTCGATCGCCTCGAGCGGCTGGCCGGTGTACTTGGCGTACAGCTCGTTCAGACGCGCACGGATCCGGAGGATCTCCTTCGCCTGGATCTCGATGTCGGTCGCCATGCCCTGTGCTCCGCCCGATGGCTGATGGATCATGATCCGCGCGTTGGTCAGCGCGACGCGCATCCCCGGCTCGCCCGCGGCCAGCAGGAAGCTGCCCATCGACGCGGCCTGGCCGATGCACACCGTCCCGACACGCGGCCGGATATACTGCATCGTGTCATGGATCGCCATGCCCGCCGTGACGACACCGCCCGGCGAGTTGATGTACATGAAAATGTCCTTCTTCGGGTTCTCGGACTCCAGGAAGAGCAGCTGCGCAGTGATCAGCGAGGCCATGCCGTCCTCGACGCCACCGGTCACGAAGATGATGCGCTCGCGCAGCAGGCGCGAGAAGATGTCGAACGAGCGCTCGCCGCGGTTCGACTGTTCGATGACGATGGGAACCAGGCCTGCGTGCGTCTGCTGCAGGCCGAGCCCGGCGCTGGCCAACGGGCTCGCGAAATCGCCGGTCTCGAACGGATTGTGCATGGAAATCTCTCTTATGCCCCAGTGAACCGCCAACATCGGCGCTCGCACGGGGGAGTTCAAGCCCATCCAACGCTTCCCCTCGCCCCTCCGGGGAGAGGGAGGGGCCCGCACGCACCTGCGGGCGCTGCAGCGCTCCCGCTTGATGGAAGCAGAAGCATGTGCACCGCGAGCGATCTCAAGACCCTTGTCCGCAACCTGCTGCTGTTCGCGTTCGGGCTCGTGCACATCTTCATCCTGCTGTGGCCCGGCGACATTCTGCACACCTATGGGATAAGCCCCGTGAATACGTTCAGCGCGGCGAAGATGCCCAGCCCCGTGATCAGGATCGCAGTCGGAAAGCGCGGCACCTGGTGAATCTCGAGATAGGTCAGCACGAGCGGGATGCCGAGCAGCAGCGCGAGCAAGGCGAACGCGCCGCCGATCGCGCCGAAGAACCAGAGCGGCCGCTCGATCCGGTAGAGCGTCATGATCGTCCGCAGGATCCGCCAGCCATCGGCATAGGTGCTCAGCTTCGATTCGGACCCCTCGGGCCGCGCGAAATAGGGTGTCTCGACCTCGCCGATCGGCATCTTGAGTTCGAGCGCGTGGACGCTGATCTCGGTCTCGATCTCGAACCCCGCCGACAGCGACGGGAAGCTCTTCACGAACCGCCGCGAGAACACGCGGTAGCCCGACAGGATATCGGTGAAGCTGCGCCCGAACAGCCGCGCGAGCATACCGGTCAGCAACGCGTTGCCGAACCGGTGCCCGCGGCGATAGCTCTCCTGGACCTGACTGATTCGCGAGCCGACGACCATGTCGAGCTGCTCGTCGAGCACGCGTGCGACCAAAGCCGGCGCGGACGCCGCGTCATAGGTCGCATCGCCGTCCGCCATCACATAGATGTCGGCGTCGACGTCCGCGAACATCCGCCGCACGACCGCGCCCTTGCCCTGGATCCGCTCAGTCCGCACGACGGCACCCGCCGCGCGTGCAACCGCAACCGTGCGGTCGGCGCTGTTGTTGTCATAAACGTAGATCGTTGCGCCCGGCAGCGCCGCGCGGAACCCCGCGACCGTCTGCGCGATCGCCGCCTCTTCGTTGTAGCACGGCAGCAGGACGGCGATTCTCGGTTCGGTCATGCCCTGCCCTGTACAGTCGAAGACGGCGTGGCGATCACCGCGTCGTCCAATAAACGCAAATCCCCGGCGGAAGCCGGGGCCCGGTTGGATGCGGTGAATAACGGAGCATTGCGCGCCGTTACAGCTCCCTTTCCAACGAGACCCCGGGCTCCGCCGGGGAGGTAGCCCAGTCGAAGGGGGCGTGCCTCAGCGATAAGGCACGCGAACCGACTTACGCCTCGGTCTTGGTCGGCGCCTTCTTCGCGCGCGGCTTCTTCACCGGTGCGTCGGCAGCTTCGGTGCCCTCGGCGTTCTCTGCCGCCACCGGCGACGATTCCGTCACGGCGGTCTCGGCCTCGACCGGTGCCGCCTTCTTCTTGGCAGGGGCCTTCTTGGCGGGCTTCGGCGCGTCTTCCGCGGTGTCCGAGGCGGCTGCCTCTTCGGTCACGGCCGCGTCGTCGGCAGGCGCTGCCTTCTTCTTGGCGGCAGCCTTCTTCTTCGGCTTGTGGTTGTCATGGTCATGCACGTGCGTGCCGCTGGCGAAACCGTCCTCGCTCTCGATCGCAGCTTCCAGCTCCTCGCGGGTCGCTTCGCGATCGGTGATCTCGGCCTTCTCGAACAGGAAGTCGACAACCTTGTCCTCGTACAGCGGTGCGCGCAGCTGGGCGGCCGCCATCGGCTCCTGCTGGACATACTGCATGAACTGCTGACGCTGCTCGGCCGGATACTGCTGCGCTGCCTGCGCAAGCAGACGCTGCATTTCCTGGTTCGACACCTCGACGCCGTTCGCCTGGCCGATTTCCGACAGCAGCAGGCCAAGGCGCACGCGACGCTCGGCGATCTTGCGGTAATCGTCGCGCTCGCCTTCCATCTCGGCCATCGCGGCCTCGGGATCGGCTTCGTGCGTGGCTTCGTGCTGGAGCTGCGACCAGATCTGGTTGAACTCGGCCTCGACCATCGACGGCGGAACCTCGAAGTCATGACCCTCGGCGAGCTGGTCGAGCAGCTTGCGCTTCATGTGCGTGCGCGTGAGCCCGTTATGCTCCTGCTCGATCTGACCCTTGAGCAGCCCCGTGAGCTGCTCGAGGCTCTCGAGACCCAGCGACTTGGCGAGATCCTCGTCGATCTTGCTCTCGCCCGCGGTCTTGACCGACTTGACGGTGATGTCGAACGTGGCCGGCTGACCCGCGAGCGACTTCTCCTGATACTCCTCGGGGAAGGTCACGTTCAGGACCTTGTCGTCGCCCGTCTTCACGCCGACGAGCTGGTCCTCGAAGCCGGGGATCAGACGTCCTGCGCCCAGCTCGACGCCCATGTCGGTGCCCGTGCCGCCGTCGAACGCGACGCCATCGGCGGTCTTGCCGACGAAATCGACGGTGACGAGGTCGCCCATCGCCGCGACGTAGTCGTCAGCAGCGTCGTCCCACTTCTTCTGCTGGTCGGCGAATTTCTGGAGCTGCTCGGTGACCGCCTCATCGGCGACGGGCACGGTCAGGCGCTCGAGCTTCAGGCCGTCGATCGCGGGGGCTGGGACCTGCGGCAGGACCTCCATCTCGACCTTGACGACCGCATCCTTGCCGAGGTCATAGCCGTCTTCCAGCTCGACCGAAGGCTGCATCGCGGGGCGAAGCTGCTTTTCGGCGACGAGGTTCTGGACGCTTTCCTGGATCGCCGCGTTCAGCGCGTCCTGCGTCAGCGCGGGGCCGTGCATCTTGCGGATGAGGTTCGCCGGCACCTTGCCCGGACGGAAGCCCGGCATCTTCATCTGCGGCGCGAGGCGCTTCAGCTCGACATCGACCTTCGCATCGATATCCTTCGCAGTGATGGTGAGGGTGTAGGCGCGCTTGAGGCCCTCGTTCAACGTCTCGACAGTCTGCATGTCCGGCCTTTGTCTAAAAGAGCATTCGGGAAAAATTCGTCTGGGTGTCGCCCCGCCTAGGCGGCGGAGTGGTGCGGGCGAAGGGACTCGAACCCCCACATCTTGCGATGGCAGGACCTAAACCTGCTGCGTCTACCAGTTCCGCCACGCCCGCACAGGACATCGCCGTAGCGGGCGCGTCTATACCAACGTTGTATCCCGGGGCAAGCACGCAAGGCAACACGGTTGGCACCACCGGGGCAACTCCCGACGATTGCGCGCGTTGATGCACGAGAAGGAGAGACGATCATGGCCACCCAGCCGCCGCAAGAGACCCCTGCCCCGACGCCGCCAAGCGAGCCGACGGCGCCACCCCCGGAGTTCACGCCGCCCGCGCCGGACAGCGACGTCCCCGCACCCGGCATGCCGTCGAATGATCCGGCCCCCGTCCAGCCAGAGTTCTGAGGACCATCATGCCTGACACGAAATCACCGACGCATTCGGGCACTGATCCCGATACGCTCCCCGAGGACCGCAATGCGGACACGCGAAGCGACATCGAACAGGCTGTCGCCTCCCGGTCCGACGCGGTCGAGCGTGGCGACGGCGGGGCAGAGCCCGGTACCTTCACCGATACGGGGCTTCCCGACGGTGTCGGCGGCACGGGCGGCGTGACCAAGAACCAGGAATCGGACGCTCAGTAACCGCGTCGAAGCCTATCTAGGACTGCGGCAGATGGTGGTTGGCGCGATACGTGTCGACCGCCATCAGCATGCCGGCGATCTCCGCGGTCGACAGCATCAGGATGCGCGCACTGCCCGCCCTCGCGGACACCTTGAACTGCCACGGGGTTAGCATGCCCGGCACGTACCGCTCGGCCTGTTGACGGAAAACACTCGCTGCCACCCCAAACCCGATCGTTTCGGAGCGCGGGCAGACCCATCCCCGACGACACACGGTCCGCAATCGGGCAATCCGGTCGACGCGCGCGGCCTGCGGCCCTCCCGGCGTTTCGTAGTTCGCACTGTCCCACTGCGCCCAGCTATTGCCGCGATACCGGATGGTTACATAGACCTGATAGCTGACGCGTCCTGTCGCCTTTTCGACAAATGCGCGCAGGAACACGTCGTCGGGGGTGTGCCCGCCGAAACTCCGGTGCTCGACGAACCCGTTCGTGGTGGTCAGCGTCGCGAACCGGTCGAGCGCATCGTCGGACACGCTCGTCCGAGCCTGAAAATCCGCCGGGGTCATCACGCGCAGCCGGTCGACGTCCCCCGCTTCGGCCGACGCGACCGGCACCGTCGTCGCGGGCGCCATCGCGGCCAACGCGGTCGCCGCCGTCAGGAGCACAGCCGCATAGCTACCATGTCGAAGCATATCTCGCCCACCCCGGCCCCGCGCAGGACCAGATGTAGCGTCCGCGACATGCCTGCGCGACGGCAACCCGGACCGTTCTGGACCGGCTTGCGATCAGCCAATCGCACGACGCACAACCGGTCAGCCTCGATACAGCCTTGCGTCGATACTATGTTCCCGTTTCACCCTGCCGCCCGAGGACCCGCCGATCTTCACCTTTCCTGATTTTGCGCAGCATCAGACGCTCTATGGCGCGATCGCCGTCGCGGTCCTCGTGGTTGTCGTTGCGCAGCGTATTCCGATCATCCGCACGCTCGTGAATGGCGCGATGACACTCGCCCTTGTCGCGCTGCTGTTCGTGGCGATCGGCCAGCGGAGCCAGTTCGATCCCTATCTGGGCAAGATCGCGAAGCTGCTCCGGATCGACGAGCAGGAGGTCGTCGGCGGCGAGGTGCGGATCCGCATGTCGCCCGACGGGCATTTCTGGGCGCGCGCGCGGATCGATGGGGTCGAGCGGCGGTTGCTGATCGACAGCGGCGCGACCATCACCGCGCTGTCGACGAAGACCGCTGACGCCGCGGGGATCGATGCGCGGACCAGCGTCGTGCCGATCGTGCTGCAGACCGCCAATGGCGCGATCCCGGCGCAGTCGGGGAAGATTGGCGAATTGAAGCTCGGCGCGATCGTCGCGCGCGACCTGCAGGTGGTGGTGTCGCCCGCGTTCGGGGACACCAACGTGCTCGGGATGAACTTCCTGTCGCGCCTCGCGTCGTGGCGGGTCGAGGAGAATGTCCTCATCCTGGTGCCGCATCATCCGCAGAAGGTGGACCCGTAACGCGAGTTTGGCTCGTGCCTTCGTCCCTAGCCTCGCACTTACCACCACCCCGGCGAAGGCCGGGGTCCAGTTGGGAGGTCGAGGTAACAGGGAGCAGCGCCTGATCAGCAGCGTCTGCCAACTGGACCCCGGCCTTCGCCGGGGTGGTGCCATTGTTGACGTTTCCGCGAACGCTCTTGTTCCCCCGCGAATGCGGGGGCCCAGGAATCAAGCAGCGCTGCGCTCCATTACCCTAAGCTCCCGCCTTCGCGGGAGAACGGAGAGGTTGGGCGTGGAAGTGTTAGTGCGCCACCGACTCCCCAAGCGCGCTCTTCAGCACCTCGTTCACCACAGCCGGGTTAGCCTTCCCCCCCATCGCCTTCATCGTCTGCCCGACGAAGAACCCGAACAGCTTGTCCTTGCCGCCCCGATAATCCGCGACCTTGTCCGCATTCGCCGCCATCACCTCGGCAATGACCTTCTCGATCGCGCCGGTATCGCTGGTCTGCTTGAGCCCGCGATCCTCGACGACCTTCGCCGCGCCGTCGCCGGTCTCGAGCATCACCTCGAACACCTGCTTGGCGAGGCTCCCCGACAGCGTACCATCAGCGATCAACCCGAGCAGTTCCGCCGCCTGCGCAGGCGATACCGGCGAATTGGCGATATCCTTGCCCGTCCGGTTGAGCGCACCGAACAGCTCCGACGTCGTCCAGTTCGCCGCCGCCGCCGGCTTCACGCCCGCATCGAGCAACGCATCGAACCAGCGCGCCGCCTCGACCTCGGCGGTCAGCACCGTCGCCTGATACGCCGTGATCCCGAGCGCCTCATACCGCGCCCGCTTCGCGTCGGGCAGTTCGGGCAGCGACGCGCGGCATTCCTCGAGGAACGCGTCGTCGAGCACGAGCGGCAACAGGTCCGGATCGGGGAAGTAGCGGTAATCATGCGCATCTTCCTTCGACCGCATCGAGCGCGTCTCGTTGCGATCGGGATCGTAGAGCCGCGTCTCCTGCTGGATCTTGCCACCGGCCTCGAGCACCTCGACCTGGCGCCTGGCCTCCTGCTCGACCACCGCCATCACGAAGCGTACCGAATTGACGTTCTTCGTCTCAGTCCGCGTGCCGAGTTCGTCGCCGGGCTTGCGCACGCTGACATTGACGTCGGCGCGCATCGAGCCCTCTTCCATGTTGCCGTCGCACGATCCGACATAGCGCAGGATCGACCGCAACTTTCGCAGGTAAGCTCCGGTTTCCGCAGGCGATGCGAGATCGGGCTTCGACACGATCTCCATCAGCGCGACGCCCGAGCGGTTGAGATCGACATAGGACTGGGTCGGATGCTGGTCGTGCATCAGCTTGCCCGCATCCTGCTCGACATGGATGCGCTCGACGCCGATCCGCTTGCCCGCGGCATCGGGATTTTTCTCGTCGAGGCTGATGTCGATCGCGCCTTCGCCGACGATCGGATGATAGAGCTGGCTGATCTGATAGCCCTGCGGCAGATCGGCGTAGAAATAATTCTTCCGGTCGAACCGCGACCATTTGTTGATCTGCGCCTCGATCGCCATGCCGGTGCGCACCGCCTGGCGGATGCATTCGCGGTTCGGCACCGGCAGCATGCCGGGCATCGCCGCATCGACGAGGCTCACCTGCGTGTTGGGCTCAGCCCCGAACGCGGTCGCCGCGCCCGAGAACAGCTTGGCGTTCGACGTCACCTGCGCATGGACTTCGAGGCCGATCACGACCTCCCACTCGCCGGTTTCGCCCTGGATTCTGTAATCGCTCATGTTACCACCAAGCCTCTGGCCGTGCCGTAAATCCTGCCCGCTGTTCGATCGCGAGCCCCGCGTTCAGCACGCCTTGTTCGTCGAGCGGCTTGCCGATGATCTGCAAGCCCAGCGGGAGCCCCTGCTTGTCGAGACCACCCGGCACCGACATCGCCGGCAGACCCGCCAGCGACGACGGCACGGTGAAGACGTCGTTCAGGTACATCGCGATCGGATCGGCCGACTTCTCGCCGAGCGCGAACGCCGCGGACGGGGCGGTCGGCGTGAGCAGGACGTCGCACGTCTCCCACGCCTTCTCGAAATCGCGCGCGATCAGCGTCCGCACCTTCTGCGCCTGCGTATAGTAGGCGTCGTAGAAGCCCGCCGACAGCACATAGGTGCCGATCATGATGCGCCGCTTCACCTCGGGGCCGAAGCCGTCGGCGCGCGTCGCGGCGTACATGTCCTGCAGCCCCGATCCGGCCGGCAGGTCGCGGATGCCGTAGCGCACGCCGTCATAGCGCGCGAGGTTCGACGACGCCTCGGCCGGCGCGATGATGTAATAGGCGGGCAACGCGTATTTGGTGTGCGGGAGCGAGACCTCGACGATCGTCGCGCCGGCATCCTTCAGCCAGTCGATGCCCTTCTGCCAGAGCGCCTCGATCTCCTCGGGCATCCCGTCGACGCGGTATTCCTTGGGAATACCGACGCGCAGGCCCGCGAGGCTGGCCGACAGACCCGCTTCCCATTTCGGCACGTCGAGCTGAAGCGAGGTGCCGTCCTTCGGATCGAACCCGGCCATCGCCTCGAGCAGGATCGCGCAGTCGCGGACGTCGCGCGCCATCGGCCCGGCCTGGTCGAGCGACGAGGCGAACGCGATCGTCCCCCAGCGCGAGCAGCGACCATAGGTCGGCTTGATGCCCGAAATGCCGGTGAAGGCGGCGGGCTGGCGGATCGAGCCGCCGGTGTCGGTGCCGGTCGCGCCGGGGCAAAGCCGCGCGGCGACCGCCGACGACGAACCACCCGACGATCCGCCGGGTGCGAGCGCGGCGTTGCCCCCCACTCCATTGCCGTCGTTGCGCTTCCACGGGCTGATCACATTGCCGAACGCGGAGGTCTCGTTCGACGATCCCATCGCGAACTGGTCCATGTTCAGCTTGCCGAGCATCCCCGCGCCCGCATCCCACAGATTCTGCGAGACGGTCGACTCATAGGTCGGCGTGAAGCCTTCGAGGATATGGCTCGCCGCGGTCGTCGTGACGCCCTTGGTGCAGAACAGGTCCTTCATGCCGATCGGCACGCCGGCCAGCGGCTTGAGCGTCTCGCCGGCGGCGCGCGCGGTATCGGCGGCGGTGGCGGCGGCGATCGCATGCTCGGGCGTCTCGACCAGGAACGCGTTGAGCGCCTTGGCCTGGCTCACCTTGACGATGAACGCATCGGCCACGTCGCGCGCCGAAAAGCTGCCGTCGCGCACGCCGTCGCGGATGCCGGCGATGCCGAGATCGGTAAGGTCGGTCATTATTCGATCACCTTGGGCACGGCGAAGAAACCGTGTTCAGCTACGGGCGCATTGGCCAGCACCTGCTCGCGGATATTGCCGCCGGTCAGCGGGTCGGCGTTGACGACGTCGTCGCGCAGCCGCAGCGTGTTGGGGATGACGGCGGTCATCGGCTCGACGCCGGTCGTATCGACCTCGCCCAGCATCTCGATCCAGCCAAGGATGTTTCCGAGTTCCGGCGCCATGCGGGCGGCGTCCTCGTCGGTGATCGCGATGCGCGCAAGGCTCGCGATCCGCTTCACGGTTGCAGTATCTACGGACATGGCGCTCGGCTAGCACCGCGCGGCGCGGCCGCGCAATATGTTTAAGCCGAGCTCCCCCTCATCCTCCCCCGCCAGGGGGAGGTGGCAGGCGTCAGCCTGACGGAGGGGGAGGAACGGGAAACGCCTGATCCGTGTCCGCCCCCTCCGTCGCCTTCGGCGCCACCTCCCCCTGGCGGGGGAGGATTCATCGGAACCTCACACCCCGCTTAGCGAGACGCGCCCGTTGCAACCGCCCCCCGCTTGCGGCACGGGGGCCAAACCGCCTGCACGGAAGGTCCCGCTTGGCCCGCAAATTCCTCTATTTCGTCACCGCGATGATCGTCCTCGCGATCGCCGCCCTGCTCGCCTATCGGCTTTTCGGCACCGACCTGATGCGGATCGCGATGGTCCCCAGCGAGACGTTCCAGCCGCAGCGCGAGGCGCCGCGCAACATCTATGCGCGCAAGGTCCTGTGGCTCGCGCGACCCGACCGCCCCGGCAATCCGGCGCTCTGGACACCGCCCGGCTACACCCCCGGCAAGCCGGGCACGGGCGCCGCGATCTTCTTCATCCACCCGACATCGTACATCAACCGCGACCATTGGAACGCGCCGATCGACGATCCGGAGACCAATGCGCGCGCGGAGCTGTTCCTGCGCGGCCAGGCGAGCGCGTTCAACGAAGCGGGCGACATCTGGGCGCCGCGCTATCGTCAGGCGACGTTCGGCGCGTTCCTGACCAGCGAGGCCGACAGCGAACGCGCGCTCGCGCTGGCGTACGGCGACGTCACCGCCGCGTTCGACCGCTTCCTCAAGGAAGCCGGCCCGACCCGCCCGATCATCCTCGCCGGCCACAGCCAGGGCGCGCTCCACCTCACCCGCCTGCTGCGCGACCGCATCGCCACCGACCCGAAGCTGAAGACGCGCATCGTCGCGGCCTATGTCGTCGGCTGGCCCGTCTCGCGTACCACCGACCTGCCGCGCATGGGCCTTGGCGAATGCCGCACCGCCGATCAGACCGGGTGCATCCTGTCGTGGGAAAGCTTCGCCGAGCCTGCCGACCCTTCGCTGATCGTCGACACCTATGACAAGACGACGGGCTTCGATGGCCAGCCGCGGAAGGATACGCCGATCGTCTGTACCAATCCGCTGACCGGCACCGCCGACGCGGCGGCGCCCGCGACCGCCAATCTCGGCACGCTCGTACCGTCCGCCGACCTCGCCACCGCGACGATGACGCCCGGCAGTGTGCCCGCGCGCTGTGCCGATCGCGGCATCCTGCTGATCGGCGACGCGCCCGATCTCGGGCCCTATGTCCTGCCCGGCAACAATTATCACGTCTATGACTACAGCCTGTTCTGGGCGAACGTCCGCGCCGACGCCAACCGCCGCCTCGCAGCCTTCACGCGATGATCACGCTCTCCCCCGCGCAGTTCCGCGACGCGCTTCCCGACGGCGGCCGGCTGATCGGGCTCGACGTCGGCACCAAGACGATCGGCACCGCGCTATGCGACGCCGGCTGGTCGTTCGCGAGCCCCGCGCTGCTGATCCGCCGCACCAAGTTCCAGAAGGACAAGGCCGCGCTCGCCGAGATCATCAAGGCGCAGAAGGTCGTCGGGCTCGTCATCGGCCTGCCGATCAACCTCGACGGCAGCGAAAGCCCGCGCTCGCAATCGACGCGCGCGTTCGCGCAGAACCTTAAGGACATGGGGCTGCCGATCCTGCTCCAGGACGAACGCTGGTCGACCGTCGCGGTCACGCGCACGCTGATCGAACAGGATGCCAGCCGCGCCAAGCGCGCCGAACTCGTCGACAAGATGGCCGCCGCGTACATCCTCCAGGGCGCGATCGACGCGCTGGTGACCAGACAGATCTAGCGGACGACCCGGTACAGGGTCGAAGACCCGTTGGTCCAGACGACGCGCAGATCCGCGGCCTGTGCCGCCCCCGGTGGAAACCCGATCGTCCAGACATGCGTGAACGCCGCACGCGGGAAGCCCGCGATCGCTGCGTTGAAGTTGGACCCGATATCGGAACATTGGGCGGGATAGACGCTCTGACTCGGATCGGCGAGATAGGGGGCGGCGACCTGATGCCGGATGCTCAGCAGTTGCTGGCCCGCGATCACCCATTGATCGTTGGTGAAGACGTCGCGCCGGACGATCGCCAGCCCGGGCAGGTGATCGCGACGCAGATCGGTCCACGCATTACCACATGGCCGTGCGATCAATGACAGAACCGCCGCACCCCGCGGGATCGCAGCGATCGCGGCGATCTCGCGCTGCTGTTCGGCGGAGCGCTCGGCAAAGCTCAGCGTCGTGCTGCCAAGGCGGACCGCGACGAACAGCAAGGCGAGCAGCGCGGTGGTTCGCGTCGCCCTCGCCGCGATCGGCGGCGCGATCGCGACGAGCGCGAGCATCATCGCGGCGGGCGCGATCCGCATGTCGACATACGCGCCGCCCATCAACAACCGCGGCAGGATGACGAACGCCGCCAGGCACGCTGCTGCAGGCCAGCCGATGAGCCGCGAAAACCCCCAGTCGGGGCTCCGCACCGCGACGTAAAGCAGCAGGACGAGCGGAACCAGCGAGAGCAGATCGAACGCCTGCCACCGGTCCCTGAACAGCGACAACAGCCACAGCGCCTTGATTGGCACGTTGAACCAGTCCGACGCGCCGAGGCCACCCGCCCCCGCTCCTGGCCCCGCTCCCGCCGCGTATCCCGCCTGCGCGGCCATGATGATCACCGGCCCCGCGAGCGGCAGGCACTGCAGCATCGTGGTGCCGAGCGCGGCACCCCAGCCCCTCCCCGCCGCACGCATGCGCGCGAGCTCGGCGGCCGCCGCCATCAACCCGAACATCCCCCAGCCGAAGCTGTGCGACACCCACAACACGAACGCGATCGCGAAGAACGCCACCGCGCGCACCGCAAACCGCCCCTCCCGCCCCCAGCGGATCCACAAGGCCAGCGCGCAGAAGGCCAGCGCCTGTGACAGCGTAAAATTGACGAAACCGAACTGGAACGGCCAGGCATAAGCGAGCGGCACCGCGAGGATCGCGGTCGGCGGAACGCGCCCGTGCGCCTCGCGCGCCGCCCATAGCAGGCCGATGACGGTCAGCACCGGGATCGCCATCACCGCGAGCTTGGTCGCTGCCTCGAAACCGACCACGCGGGCGAGCGCGGGCACCAGCAGGTCCATCCCCAGATTGGGGATCAGCGCCCAGTGAAACGCATAATAGCGCGCCAGATCGGGCGAGTCGCGCAGCGCCATCGCGATATGCCAGCGACCCATATGCCCGGGCAGGTCGCTTAGCGGCGGCAGCGACGGCCATGCCAATGGCACCGCGGCAGCGACGACGAGCGCGGCCAGGACCCAGCGCCGCTCCCACCAATGCGCGCTGCTGTCGATGACGCCGTCGTTCGCGTTGATTGTCCCCACCATGCGCCCCCCATCGCACGCTGCCCCTAAAACGGGGTTAACCATCCGCGGCCCGGGGGCAAAGACGGCGGCAAAGACGCCGGCAAACCTTGCCCCCGCCGTCGCAGCCCACTACCCAGCGCGCTTGATGCAACGTTCAGATCACCGCCCCGCCACCCTTATCGAGGGCGGCGCCGTCTTCCCGCACCGGCACCTCACCGGGATCGACGGGCTCCAGCCGCACGAAATCGCGTTCCTGCTCGACGAAGCGGAGACCTGGGTCGAGGCGAACCGCACCCATGCGACCCCCGACAAGCGGCTCGCCGGGCTCACGCAGATCAACGCGTTCTTCGAGAACAGCACGCGCACGCTGCTGTCGTTCGAGATCGCGGGCAAGCGGCTCGGCGCCGACGTCGTCAACATGCACGCCGCGCAGTCGAGCGTGAAGAAGGGCGAGACGCTGATCGACACCGCGATGACGCTGAACGCGATGCGCGCGGACGTCATCGTCATCCGCCACATGTCGAGCGGCGCGGTGCGGCTGATCGCGGACAAGGTCGATTGCCCCGTCCTGAACGCGGGCGACGGCCGCCATGAACATCCGACGCAGGCACTGCTCGACGCGCTCACCATCCGCCGCCGCCGCGGCGCGATCGCGGGGCAGCGCGTCGTGATCTGCGGCGACGTGCTCCACAGCCGCGTCGCGCGCTCGAACATCCTCGCGCTGACCGCGCTCGCGGCCGAGGTCCGCGTCTGCGCGCCCTCGACGCTGATGCCCGCCGCGATCCACAAAATGGGGGTGACCCCGTTCACCGATTTCGATGCTGCGCTGGAGGGCGCCGACGTGGTCATGATGCTGCGCCTGCAGAACGAGCGGATGGACGGCGCGTACGTGCCCTCCACGCGTGAATACCGGATGCGTTACGGGCTGACGCTCAACCGGCTCGCGCGCGCGGCGCCCGATGCGCTGGTGATGCACCCCGGCCCAATGAACCGCGGGGTCGAGATTGATTCGGCGGTCGCCGACCACGCGCGCTCGGCGATCACCGAACAGGTCGAGATGGGCGTCGCGGTGCGGATGGCGTGTCTCGACGTGCTGACCCGCCGATCGCGCGGCGTGGAGGGCTGGGCATGATCCTCGCGCTCACCAACGCGACGCTCGCCTGCCCCGTCGGCGGCGTCACCAAGGGCAATCTGCTCGTCCGCGACGGCGTCGTCGTCGCGACCGGGCTGGTCGAGATCCCGGCCGATGCGCAGACGATCGACTGCGCGGGCAAGACGATCGCGCCCGGCATCGTCGACCTCGGCGTCGCGCGGATCGACCGTGCCGCGTTCCGTGCGGGCGGGATCGTCCGCGTCGGGCTGATGCCCGACCAGTCGCCCGTGCTCGACGATCCCGGCATCGTCCAGCGCGCCGCGCTGATCGGCAAGCCCGATCTGTGGATCCACCCGATCGCCGCCGCGACCCAGGGGCTCGCCGGACATGACCTCGCCGAAATGGCGGTCTGCCTGTCGGCGGGCGCGCGCGCGGTCGGCACCGGCAAGCGCTGGATCGCCGATACCGGCGTTATGCACCGCGTGCTCGCCTATGCGCGCGACCTCGACATCGCCGTCGTCACGCATGCCGAGGATGGCGGGCTAACCAATGGCGCGGTCGCGACCGCGGGCGAGACCGCGACCCGGCTCGGCCTGCCCGCCGCCCCCGCGATCGCCGAGGCGCTCGCAATCGCGCGCGACCTTATGCTGGCGGAGGAGACCGGCGCGCGCCTCCATGTCCGCCAGGTCACGACCGCCGCGGGCTTCGACCTGATCCGCGCGGCCAAGCGCCGCGGCGTCGCGGTGACGTGCGGCATCACGCCCGCGCATCTCCATCTGTCCGACATCGCGGTCAGCGATTTCCGCAGCTTCGCGCATCTCTCGCCCCCGCTCAGGAGCGAATCGGATCGCCAGGCGGCGCTGGCGGCGGTCGCCGACGGTACGATCGACGTGATCTGCTCGGCGCACGACCCGCGCGGACCCGAAGAGAAGCGCCTGCCCTTCGCCGATTCGACCGCGGGGATGGCGGGTGCCGAGACGCTCCTGCCGCTCGCGCTGATGCTCGTGCGCGACGGGCACGCGACGCTCGACCGGCTGTTCGCGCTGCTCGCGCGCAACCCCGCCGCGGTGCTCGGACTCGACACCGGAACGCTCGAGGTTGGCAAGCCCGCCGACCTGCTCCTGTTCGACGCGGATGCGCCGTGGCAGATCACCGGCGATGCGTTTGCCGCGAGCGCGAACAACACGCCGTTCGACGGACTACCGGTGCAGGGAAAAGTGCTGCGCGTGTGGAAGGGCGGCCGCGAGATCGTCTGACGCAGGATAGCCCGCCAAGACGTCCGGGCGGCGATCCCGGTCGGTTACCGCGAAGCGACCTGCATCCCGCCCTTGCGCAGCCACTGCGCCATCTGGTCGCCCGCGCCCTCGCGGACGAAGCATGCGCCCCCCGTCGTGCGATAGCGGCGGCACAGCCGGTCCGCCTCGCCGCGGCTGAAGCCTCCGACCGACAAGCGGTAGAACGCGTCGCCGTTTGCCCTGAACGTCATCCCGTTGGGCTGCTGGCCGGCAAATGCTGCAAAGCGCCGCGTCGCGCGGGTCCAGGCGTCCTTCGCCACGCCGACCGTGTCATAGGCGCCGATCTGGACATACCAGTCGCCCGAACGTGCCGGGATCGCAGACCGCATTGCCGCCGCCTGTACGGCTGACGCCGCGGTATCGGGCGCAACACTTGTGCTGCGGTCGGCGAGCCGCGGTGTGGCGTCACGCAGCATCATCGCGGGGCTTCTCGACGGCAGCGCCTGGACAACCTCGCGCCGGGGCGCGAACGTCACCTTTGAAAACCCTGCGACGACGCCCGGTGTTGCCGTCGCATCGTCCTGCCCGGCCGCCGCGAAGGCACGACGGTCGTCGGATTCGCCTGTGTTCGCCGCCGCCAGTGCCTCGACCGGTGCGGCGCCCGAGGCCGGCGCCATCGGTGCCATCAGCGGCGCGCGGTTGAGCGCCAGCGCGACGGGCTGTCCCGCATCTGTCACCGCGCGAACGCCGAGCAGCGCGGCAATCTGCTCATGGGCCGCGGCGGGCTGCGCGAAGGCGGCCCATTGCGCGAGCCGGACATCGACATCGGTCGGTGCGAGATCGGTGGCCGCGACGACGCGTGCAGCCTGCCACTGGCCCGCCAGCGCGAGACTGAGCGCAAGATTCTGCCGGACCTTCGCATTGCTCTCGGACGAGCGGGCGACATCGGTGAGAAGCGTGATCGCGCCCTGCGCATCCCCCGCCAGCGCCAGCGCCAGCCCGCGATCGCTCGCCGGGATGATCGCCGCGTGCTGCGCCAGCGTGAGCCGTGCCGCCTGCCAGTCGCCCCCCGCGGTCTGCATCAGCGCGAGGTTCAACGCCGCCTTGCCATTCTCGGGTGCCAGCGCGAGCGCATCGGCAAATCCCTGTCGCGCGGAGGTGAACCGACCCGCCTCGAGATAGCCTTGCGCCAGCAGCAGGCGATAATCGGCGGATTGCGGCATCATCCCGACGGCAGCCTCGGCGTACCGCACCGCGCCGTCACCATCGCGCTTGGCAAGCGCCGCTTGGGCGCGGCGCGCGTTCGCCATCCCCGCCTTCGCCGCAAACGCATCGTCGCGGCTGCTCGCCGAGGCGATGCCGGTGCCGCCGTCGGATGCACTGCACCCGACCATCGTGCCGCCAAGGACCAGCGCAGACAGGCCCATCGAAAGGAAAACGCGCGTCTTCATCGGATCAAACCCCACCGGTTTACGTGTCGCCCGTCATCGGCAGGCGCGTCGACCGCGTCCTCCCCGGGCACTGTCTCTAGGAAGGCGTCCAGCGCCTCGGTCAGCAGAAACTGGGCGGATCGCCCCGTCGCCGCACTCGCCTGTTTCAGCCGCGCGTGCCGCGCAGGTTCGAGCCGCAACGTGAAGGCGATCCGCTTGACCTTGGCGGGCATCACCGGATCGTCCGCGAGTTCGTTCGCCATCGCCATGTCGGCGGCCGGCAGGCTGAGCGCCATGCGCCTTGGCCCGCGGCGATCGCCCGGCTTGCGCGCCAGCAATGCCGACGACAGCGACGCCAGCGGCTTCGGGTTTGGCGTCATGCCCCCTCCCCCACGACGCGGCGACCGAAGCCCACAGGCGCGGTGCGCTGGCCTCGGGGTGCCGGATGAACCGGGACCGCGAACACCGTCCGCCGGAAATTCTTCTCGAGCCGGTCGCAGATATAGGTCCAGAGCGACTCGACCTCGGCCGCCGACTTGCTCCTGGCATCGACCTCCATCACCGTCCGGCCGTCGATCATCGAGGCGGCGAAGTCGGTGCGCTGGTGGATCGTGATTGGCGCGACCGTCCCGTGCTGCGACAGCGCGACGATCGCCTCGCCGGTGATCCGCGCCTTGGGCGTCGCCGCGTTCACGACGAAGATCAGCGGTTTGCCGGCACGGTCGCACAGGTCGACGGTAGCCCCCACGGCGCGCAGGTCATGCGGGCTCGGCCGGGTCGGGATGACGATCAGCTCGGCGACCGCGATCACGCTCTGGATCGCAATGGTGATCGCGGGCGGCGTATCGATCAGCGCCAGCTTGAACCCCTGGAGCCGAAGGATCTCGAGATCGGCGGCCAGCCGCGAAACCGTCGTCTGCGCGAACGCCGGCGTCTCGTCCTCGCGCTCGTTCCACCAGTCCGTGAGCGACGCCTGGGGGTCGATGTCAATCAGCACGACCGGCCCGTGGCCGGTGCGCTCGGCCTGCACCGCGAGATGGCCCGACAGCGTGGTCTTGCCCGATCCCCCCTTCTGCGATGCCAACGCCAGAACGCGCATGAATCCGCCAACCCCTTGAATGCCTATCTCGAATATCGTCGGGAATGCCATGATGGCGGATAAGAAGCGGTTAACGCGGAGGCAGGAATCGCCCCCGCGGTGCGCGGCAAAAGGCTTAACGTGATCTTTGCCTTCACCGGGCTATGACGGCATGAGGAACGGCAATGGCTTCGATGAGGTGGACGATGCGGAACGTGTTTTTCGGCGCGGTGGCGATGGCAGCCGCCTGCGCTGCTGTGCCGGCGGCGGCGGATGTGAAGGCAGGCGTCGACGCATGGAGCCGCGGTGACTATCGCACCGCGATCGACCAGTGGCGGCCACTCGCGATCGCCGGTGACGCCGACGCCCAGTTCAACCTCGCCCAGGCGTACAAGCTCGGGCGCGGGGTCCCGCTCGACCCCGCGCTCGCGGAAAGCTGGTTCCGCAAGGCCGCGGCGCAAGGACACGTCCAGGCGCAGGACAATTACGGGCTCGCGCTGTTCCAGGCGGGCAAGAAGTCGGAGGCGCTGCCCTGGCTGGAGAAGTCGGTGGCACGCGGCGAACCCCGCACGCAGCTGGTGCTGGGAACGATGCTGTTCAACGGCGACGGCGTGCCCCGCGACTATCCCCGTGCCTATGCCTTGATGACGCGCGCCAGCAGCGCGGGGCTGCAATCCGCCTCGCAGACGCTCGCGCAGATGGATCAGTACATCACGGCCGAGGATCGTCAGCGCGGCACCGCGCTCGCCCAGCAGATCGCCGCGCAGCAAAAGCTGGCGCAGGCCAGCGCTCCCGCCACCATTCGCCCGCAGCAGGCGCCCGCACCGACCGTCCGCACGCCCGTCCCGGCCTCGACACCGGCACAGCCACCGCGTGTCGCCGCGAGTACCACCCCCGCACGCACGGCAGCGCCTGCCCGCAAGGCCGAAAAGCCGGCGCCGAAGCCCGAGGCACCGGCCAAACCTGCCCCCAAGGCAGCGCCCAAGCCCGCACCGGTGAAACCGGCGCCAGCCGCCGCACGCGCATCGGGCAAATGGCGGATCCAGCTCGGCGCGTTCCGCGACCGCGCCAATGCCGAGACGCTGTGGAGCCGTGTCCGCGGAAAGCTGGGTGGTGCACAGCCGAGCTATGTCGCCGCCGGCGCCGTCACCCGGCTTCAGGCCGGCGGGTTCGCGACGCGCGCGGATGCGACCCGCGCCTGTGCCGCGTCAGGCCAGCCCTGCGTCGTCGTCAATCCCTGACGCGTCCGGCGACGGACCTGCCCGCGCCCGGGCACGTCCGTCGCCTCGGTCATCTCACTCGGTTCGCGCCGGGATCCAGCTGATGTCGCGCTCCGCGCGCTGCGGCAGCTCGGCATAGTCGATCAGCCGGGGATGGTCGGTGATCGTGATCTCGCCGCGGCGCCACACCGCGACCCCCTCGGTACGCAACTGCCGAAGCGTCCGATTGACATAGACCGGGGTCAGCCCCGTCAGATCGCCGATATCCTCCTGCGTCAGGGGGGCCGGAAACGCGGTATCGACCGCAGCATCGCTGCGCCGCAGCCGCGACCGCAATTCGAGCATCAGCGCAGCGACGCGGCTGATCGCGCTGGTTCGTCCGATCGAGGCAAGGCGCTCCATCAGCAGCACGCGTTCCTGTTGCGCCACAAGGAAGAACAGCGCGGCAAGCCGGGGGTTCTCGGCGAAGACACGGCCGATCGCCGTGGTCTCGACCACCCCCATCGTCACGTCGCTCAGCGTCTGGATCGTGTCGCACGCCGTGCTTGCCGCGATGCTGGGCATCCCGACCAGATCGCCGGGCAGATGCACCTTCACGATCTGCCGTGCGCCCTGCCCGACGTTGATGCTGCACGTCACCCAACCACTGATCAGCATGTAGACCTGGGGATCGGACGCGCCTTGGCGCCGTACGATATCACCGCGCTTCAGCCGTATCGACGGCCCCGCCATCTGCTTGAACCGCTCGATGTCCGCGACGTCCGCGCCCGTGAATTCCTTGAAGCGCTCAACATTCCAGCCCGCATCCATCCCGTCGACCATTCCTCGTAACGCGTTGAGCAAGCCCCTTAAAACGCATTGGTCGGGTAACAAGGCCGGAGTGGTAAACCCGCTAACTTATATCAACAACTCAGACGGCATGCATGCGCGGCTTCACGTCGGTTGTCAGGGCGTCAGGCGACGATCCAGTCTCGCCGCGGCAGTCCCTGCGCATGGAGGAGCGCGGTCAGGTCGCCATGATCGACGCGCGCCGCCGCGGCCGCCGCGACGATCGGTTTCGCACGGAATGCGACCCCCAGCCCCGCCGCCTCGATCATCGCCAGGTCGTTTGCGCCATCGCCCACCGCAAGCGACTCTTCCACGGCGATCCCCCGCTCGGCAATCGCCGCGTTGAGCGTCGTCAGCTTGGTCGCCGACCCGACGACCGGCTTCGTCACCGTCCCCGTCAGCACGCCATCCGCAACCTCGAGCATGTTGGCGATCGCGCGATCGAAGCCGATCGCTTTTGCCACTGGCTCCGCGAACCGTGTGAACCCGCCCGACACCAGCACCGCCAGCGCCCCGCGCGACCGCATCGTCCGGACCAGCGCCTTGGCGCCTGGCATGATCGTCACGCGCTCGGCGAGACATCGCTCGATATCGCTCTCCGCCAGCCCCTTGAGCAACGCGACGCGCGCATCGAGTGCCGCCTCGAAATCGAGCTCGCCGCGCATCGCGCGTTCGGTGATCTCGGCGATCTGCGGCTTGATGCCCGCATAATCCGCCAGCTCGTCGATGCACTCGACGGTGATCATCGTCGAATCCATGTCCGCGACCAGCAAGGTCTTGGTGCGCGTGTGGCTCGGCTGGACCACCACATCGGTACGCTCGAACGCCCCCTCAAGCGCGCTGCGCGCCGCATCGGGCGCCATCCCGAAGATCAGGTCGGCGGCGTCGCCCTCGTCGATCCAGCCGCTCGCGCCCGGTGCGCAGCCGGCGTCGCGCAACCGGTCCATCGCGGTCGAAATATCGCCTGCGGTCAGCGTGCCCGAGGCTATAAGCGTTGCCGTGAACATAGAACATCTCCCGAAGGTCGCGCTCATCGCAGGGCCGACCGCGAGCGGCAAGTCCGCGCTCGCGCTCGCCATCGCCGCGCGCCACAACGGGGTCGTCATCAACGCCGATTCCGCGCAAGTCTATGCCGATCTCCGCATCCTGACTGCGCGCCCTTCGGCCGAGGAGGAGGGGAGCGCCCCGCACCGCTTGTTCGGCCATGTCGACGCCGCCGACGCGACCTATTCCGCCGCACGCTGGGCCGCCGAGGCGACGCGCGCGATCGACGAGGTGGTGGCGGAGCGCAAACTGCCGATCCTGGTCGGCGGCACCGGGCTCTATATCCGCACGCTGCTCGACGGCATCGCCCCCGTCCCCGCGATCGACCCCGACCTTCGCGAGCACGTCCGCGCTCTTCCTGTCGCCGAGGCGCATGACGCGCTCGCGTTGCTCGACCCGCCCGCCGCCGCCCGGCTCAACGCCGCCGACACCACGCGCGTCGCCCGCGCACTCGAAGTCGTCCGCGGGACAGGCCGCACGCTCGCCGACTGGCAGACCGAACGGGTGGGCGGGATCGGCGACCGGCTCGACGTCCGCGCGCTGATCCTCATCCCCGACCGCGACTGGCTGAACGCGCGCATCGACCAGCGCTTCGCCGAGATGGCCAAGACCAGCCAGAGCGAGGTCGCCGCGCTCCTGGCCCGCACCGACATCCCGCAGGACGCACCGATCCGCCGCGCGATCGGCGTCCCCGAGATCGCCGCGCTCGTCCGCGGCGAGACGTCGTTGACCGACGCGATAGCCGCCGGATCTCTCGCCACGCGGCGCTATGCCAAGCGCCAATATACCTGGCTCCGGCACCAGCCCCCGGCCGCCTGGACGCGCACCGATGCACTCGATTTTCCAACGCGCTTGCAGCAATTTGAAACTATATTGCTCAAATGATGTTTGACACGCATCTTTTATATCGGTAGCCGCCCCCTCCACGAGGCGCTAAAGGCGGCGCATTCGAAAGGATTATGACGTGATGACCGAGAAGAGTGGAGCCGATATCCTGATCGAGGCGCTGTGCGATCTCGGCGTGGAGGTCGTGTTCGGCTATCCGGGTGGTGCCGTGCTGCCGATCTACGACGCGCTGTTTCGCAGTGGCCGGATCAAGCACATCCTGGTGCGCCACGAACAGGCGGCGACGCACGCGGCGGAGGGCTATGCCCGCTCGACCGGCAAGCCCGGCGTGGTGCTCGTCACCTCGGGGCCTGGAGCGACCAACGCGGTCACCGGGATCACCGACGCGCTGATGGATTCGATTCCCATGGTCGTGATCACCGGCCAGGTGCCGACCGCGCTGATCGGCACCGACGCGTTCCAGGAGGCCGACACCGTCGGCATCACGCGCCATTGCTCGAAGCACAATTATCTCGTGAAGGACCCCGCCAAGCTCGGCGGCGTGATCCATGAGGCGTTCCACATCGCCACCTCGGGTCGTCCGGGTCCGGTGGTCGTCGACATTCCCAAGGACGTGCAGGTCGCCACCGCGCGCTATACCAAGCCCGGCCCGATCCAGCACAAGACCTATCGCCCGCAGGTGAAGGCCGACCAGTCGCAGATCGAGCAGCTCGTCGACATGCTCGCCGCGGCCGAACGCCCGATCCTGTACACCGGCGGCGGCATCATCAATTCCGGCCCCGCCGCGAGCCAGCTGCTGTGCGAGCTCGTCCGGATCACCGGCGCACCGGTGACCTCGACGCTGATGGGTCTCGGCGCCTATCCCGCGAGCGGTGAGCAGTGGCTCGGCATGCTCGGCATGCACGGCACGTACGAGGCCAACATGGCGATGAACCAGGCCGACCTCGTCGTCGCGCTCGGCAGCCGGTTCGACGACCGCGTGACCGGACGGCTCGATGCGTTCAGCCCGAATTCGCGGAAGGTGCATATCGACATCGATCGCTCGTCGGTGAACAAGACGGTGCGCGTCGATCTCGGGATCATCGCGGATGTCGGCCATGCGCTCGAGGACATGGTGCGGATCTGGAAGAGCCGTCAGCATCCCAAGCCCGACACGACCGACTGGCAGCGTCGTATCGCCGGCTGGCGCGCGGTGAAGTGCCTCGATTTCCCCGAGAACGACCCGAACGAGATCATGCCGCAGCGCGCGATCCGGGCGCTGTTCGACGCGACGAACGTGCGCAACCCGATCATCACGACGGAGGTCGGCCAGCACCAGATGTGGGCAGCCCAGCATTTCGGGTTCGAAAAGCCGAACAAGTGGCTGACGAGCGGCGGTCTCGGCACGATGGGCTATGGCCTGCCCGCCGCGATCGGCGCGCAGCTCGGCAACCCCAACGCGCTGGTGATCGACATCGCCGGCGAGGCGTCGATCCAGATGAACATCCAGGAGCTGGCGACCGCGTCGCAATACCGGTTGCCGGTGAAGATCTTCATCCTCAACAACCAGTATATGGGCATGGTCCGCCAGTGGCAGGAGCTTACCTATGAGAGCCGCTATGCCGAGAGCTATTCGGATTCGCTGCCCGATTTCGTCCGGTTGGGCGAGGCCTATGGCTGGAAGGGCATCCTGATCGAGACGCGCGACCAGCTCGACAGCGGGATCGCCGAGATGCTGGCCTATGACGGCCCGGTGATCGTCGATTGCCGCGTGTCGCAGCTGACCAACTGCTTCCCGATGATTCCATCGGGGGCGGCGCATACAGACATGATCCTGCAGGCGAACGAAGTGTCGGGCACGATGGACGACGAAGCGAAGGCGCTGGTTTGATGCATATTTCCCAGGAAAAGGCCGAGCGGCACACGCTCGCCGTCATCGTCGACAACGAACCGGGCATCCTCGCCCGGATCGCCGGCCTGTTCACCGCGCGCGGCTATAATATCGAGAGCCTGACCGTGTCGGAGATCACCGCCGACAAGGCGGTCAGCCGCATCACGATCGTCACCAGCGCATCGCCCGCGACGATGGAGCAGATCCTCGCGCAGCTCGACCGGCTCGTCCCCGTCCACAAGGTCACCGACCTGACCGCACAGGGCGCGCACGTCGAGCGCGAGCTCGCGCTGGTCAAGGTGCGCGGCACCGGCGACCACCGGATCGAGGCACTCCGCCTCGCCGACGTCTACCGCGCGCGCGTGGTCGATGCGACGACGTCGAGCTTCGTGTTCGAAGTGACCGGCGGGATCGACAAGATCGACAAGTTCGTCGAACTCATGGGCGAAGTCGGTCTGATCGAAGTCGCCCGCACCGGCATCGTCGCGATCGCCCGCGGCAAAGAGCCGGCCTGAATTTACCCCACGAGTTTTAACGAAGCCCGCCGCCCCCAACTCCGTCACCCCAGCGAACGCTGGGGTCTCCCGCGGCTCCTGTCCTGCAGGAGCCGCATGAGATACCAGCTTTCGCTGGTATGACGGATGTGCGGGCGCCGACGCTTTCCAATGCAACGCTTCAAGAAAGGACTCTCCCAATGCGTGTCTATTATGATCGCGACGCCGACCTGAACCTGATCACCGACAAGAAGATCGCGATCGTCGGTTACGGCTCGCAGGGCCATGCGCATGCGCAGAACCTGCGCGATTCGGGCGTCAAGGACGTCGCCATCGCGCTGCGTGAGGGCTCGGCGACCGCCAAGAAAGCGATCGAGGCCGGCTTCGCAGTCAAGTCGAACGCCGAGGCGGCCGCCTGGGCGGACATCGTCATGATCCTTGCCCCCGACGAGCATCAGGCCGCGATCTACGCGACCGACCTGCACGACAATCTGAAGCAGGGTGCGACGATTGCTTTTGCTCATGGCCTGAACGTCCATTTCGGCCTGATCGAGCCGCGCGCCGATCTCGACGTCATCATGATCGCACCCAAGGGCCCCGGCCACACCGTGCGCAGCGAATATGTCCGCGGCGGCGGCGTGCCCTGCCTGATCGCGATCGACCAGGACAAGTCGGGCAACGCGCACGACATCGCGCTTGCTTATGCCAGCGGCGTCGGTGGCGGTCGTTCGGGCATCATCGAGACCAACTTCCGCGAGGAGTGCGAGACCGATCTGTTCGGCGAGCAGGCCGTGCTGTGCGGCGGCATCACCCACCTGATCCAGGCCGGGTTCGAGACGCTGACCGAAGCCGGCTACGCGCCCGAAATGGCCTATTTCGAGTGCCTGCACGAGACCAAGCTGATCGTCGACCTGCTCTATGAGGGCGGGATCGCCAACATGCGCTATTCGATCTCGAACACTGCGGAATATGGCGACATCACCACGGGTCCGCGGATCATCACGTCCGAGACCAAGGCCGAGATGAAGCGCGTGCTGGCCGACATCCAGTCGGGCCGCTTCGTCAAGAACTTCATCCTCGACAACCGCGCGGGGCAGCCCGAGCTCAAGGCCGCGCGCAAGCAGGCGCTGGCGCATCCGATCGAGAAGATCGGCAGCGAACTGCGTGGGATGATGCCGTGGATCGGGAAGAATGCGCTGGTCGACAAAGCTAAAAACTGACGCCGTCAGTTTTCGCTTTATCGACCGGCCGGCACGCCGGAGCCCGCCCACAGGGCGCGGCTTCGCCGTGGCCGACGGGCGGGCGTGGGGCATGGGCGTCGCTCGGCCCATTCGCTAAGCTCCACCCCGGCGAAGGCCGGGGTCCAACTGGAAAGGTCGTAGTAACAGAGGACAATTCTCCGTTACCGTCGTCCCCCAATTGGGCCCCGGCCTTCGCCGGGGTGGTGGCGTTTGAGGGTAAGCGCGCCTCTCCCCCACCACTCCCGTTCCCCGCTACTCTCGTTCCCGCTACCCAGTTCTCCCGCCACTCTTGTTCCCCCGCGAAGGCGGGGCCCCAGGATTCCGGGCGGTGATCGTGGTTTAGCTGGGCCCCCGCGTCCGCGGGGGAGCAGCAACGAGCGTGCCTCCCCTACCCCCCACCGACCCAAATCCGAAACACAGCGTTGGCATAACGTCATTTGACGCGCTCCCTCCGCTCGGCCAGCATCGCGCGTTCAACAGGAGACCCCGCATGCGCCTAGTCCTAGCCACCATCCTCGCCCTCACCGCCGCTCCCGTCCTCGCCCAGACCGCCGCCGTCCCCGGCGCCCCCGTCAAAGCCCGCGTCGCCGCCGGCACCTATGCGGTCGACCCCAACCACACGCAGGTCACGTGGCAGGTCAACCATATGGGCTTCTCGATGCTCGAAGGTCAGTTCGGCGCATCGGGCGGCAGCATCATGATCGATCCCGCCAAGCCGAACGCAACCAAGGTCGAGGTCAATTTCGCGATCGACCAGTTGTCGGTCACCTCCGCACCGTTCACCGGCCATCTCAAGTCAAAGGATTTCTTTGACGTCGCCACGCACCCGACCGCCAAGTTCGTCTCGACCAAGGTCGTCGCGACCGGCGACAAGGCGACGATCACGGGTGACCTGACGATCAAGGGCGTCACCAAGCCTGTCGTGCTGCAGGCGACGTTCGTCGGCGCGGGCACGAACCCGATGAACAAGAAGGTGAACTTCGGCTTCCGCGCGACGAGTTCGATCAAGCGGAGCGATTTCGGGCTCGGTGCGGCGGTACCCGTGGTCTCTGACCGGGTCGACCTGACGATCAACGCGGCGTTCGCTGCGCAATAATACGTAACCCTGCCCTATCGCGCTGGACATTTACCGTGTCCGCGCGATAGGGAAGACGCAATGACTCACGGTCGCCTCCTGCTGCTTCGACTTACGCGCCCTTAGGCGCGCCGATCGTTTGCGTGGTGGCCAGCCCCCGCGCCTCGCGCCTAAGGGCTGACCCGAACGCTCCCGATCACGAGAGACACGAGCCATGCTGCGCGACCCATCGACCAAATACCGACCCTTCCCGCAAATCGACCTGCCCGACCGCCAATGGCCATCGAAGACGATCGTTTCACCGCCGCGTTGGCTGTCGACCGATCTTCGCGACGGCAACCAGGCGCTGATCGACCCGATGGATGCCGAGAAGAAAACGCGCTTCTTCGACCTGCTCTGCAAGGTCGGGCTGAAGGAGATCGAGGTCGGTTTCCCGAGTGCCGGCGCGACCGAATTCGACTTCATCTCGGGGCTCGTAAAGACCGGCCGCATCCCCGACGACGTGGCGATCCAGGTGCTGACCCAGTCGCGCCGCGACCTGATCGAGACGAGCTTTGCCAGCCTCGTCGGCGCCAAGACCGCGATCGTCCACCTCTACAACGCGGTCAGCCCGGCATGGCGCAAGATCGTGTTCGGCATGGACCGCGCACAGGTGAAGCAGATCGCGATCGACGGCGCCAAGGTGCTGCGCGACGAGGCCGCCAAGCAGCCGAACGTCCGCTGGCAGTTCGAATATTCCCCTGAGACCTTCTCGACCGCCGAACTCGAGTTCAGCCTCGAGGTCTGCGAGGCGGTGATGGACGTCCTGATGCCGACGCCCGAGAACCCGATCATTTTCAACCTGCCCGCCACCGTCGAGTGCGCGACGCCGAACATCTATGCCGACCAGATCGAATGGTTCGGCCGCCACATCCGCAATCGTGACTCGGTCGCGATCAGCCTGCACACGCATAACGACCGCGGCACCGGCGTCGCCGCGGCCGAGCTCGGTATGATGGCGGGCGCGGACCGCGTCGAGGGCTGCCTGCTCGGCAATGGCGAGCGCACCGGCAATTGCGATCTCGTGACCGTCGCGCTCAACATGTACACGCAAGGCGTCGACCCGAAGCTCGACCTGTCGGACATCGACGGCGTCGTGAACACGGTCAACTACTGCACCAACATCCCCGTCCACCCGCGCACGCCCTATGCCGGCGACCTCGTCTTCACCGCATTTTCCGGGTCGCACCAGGACGCGATCAAGAAGGGGTTCGCCGCGCAGGAGGCGAAGAACGACACGTTGTGGGAGGTCCCGTATCTCCCGATCGACCCCGCCGATCTGGGCCGCAGCTACGAGGCGGTGATCCGTGTCAATTCGCAGTCGGGCAAGGGTGGCGTCGCCTGGGTGATCGAACAGGACAAGGGGCTGAAACTGCCCAAGCGTCTCCAGGCCGATTTCAGCCGCCACGTCCAGGCCTATGCCGACCAGACGAGCCGCGAGCTGAATGCCGCGGATATCTGGAGTCTGTTCGAGCGGACCTACATGCCGCAGGCGGACGACCGCGTGACCCTGCGCGATTACGAGGAGAGCGGAACCGCGGGCCAGCGCGTCTTCATCGGCCGCGTCGCGATCGATGGCGAGGAACGGTCGATCTCGGGGCGCGGCAACGGGCTGATCTCGGGCGTGATCGCGGCGATCGCGGAGTCGACCGGGCCGACGCTCGATGTGGTGGATTACAACGAGCACGCGATCGGTCACGGCGCAGACGCGCAGGCGGCAGCGTATGTCGAATGCCGGACCGCGGCGGGCAAGACGGTGTTTGGTGTCGGCATGGACACCGACATCGCCACCGCCTCGGTGCGCGCGGTGTTGTCCGCGGCGAACCGGGCTTAAACCACCCCACCCCCGTCATCCTGGGCTCGACCCAGGATCCAGAGCCACGGACGCTGGCGCGCGTGGCTCTGGATCCTGACTTTCGTCAGGATGACGGCGGTCAGCGCTCGCGCACGATCTCGCAGCCGACCCGGGCATCCGGATAGACGTCGGCCTTCACCGTCCGCACCTTCACCCGCCGGACGCGCGCATCGCCGAGACACAGCGCGGCGATCGCCTCGCACAGCGTCTCCTGCAACGCGAACGGCCGGTCCGCCGCGAGCGCGAGGATCCCCTCGCGGACGAAATCATAATCGAGCACCTCCTCGATCGCATCCTCGCCGAGCGGCGCCGGATACGCGACCGTCATCTCGACCGCGACGACCACGCGTTGCGGCGCGACCTCGTGCGGGTGGATTCCCAGCCGCATCATCACCTCGAGCCCGTCGAGGATCGTCGTGAATTCAGCCATTGCGCCCCCCGCTGCGCCCCTCGAACATCACGTCGCCGTCACGCGCGAGGAAACGCTGGCCGCAATCCACGAACAGCGTCTGCCCGGTCACGCCCTTCGCAGCCAGCAACCACGCGACCGCGTCCGCCACCGCGTCCGCACCGACTGGCCGCCGCAGAAGATTGTCGCTCGCCACCGCCGCGAACTCGGCGTCGGTCTGGTCGCCGCTCGGCAGCGTCAACCCCGGCGCCACCGCGTTGACGCTGATCCGCGGCCCCAGCGCCTGCGCCAGCATCACCGTCGCCCCCTCGAGCGCGATCTTGCCGCAGCTATAGGAGAAGAAGTCGGGGTTGAGGTTCGCGACCTTCTGGTCGAGCAGGTTGACGACCGCGCCGTCGCGGACATCCTCCTGCGACGTCAGCGCCGACGCGAGCAGCACCGGCGCGCCGCAGTTGATCGCGGCAAGCTCGGCAAACAACGCAGGATCGACTCCGGGCGGCCGATCAAAGTCGAACTTCGATGCGCAGTTGACCAGCCCGTCGATCGGCCCGCCGATCGCGTCCCGCGCCGCCGCGAACAGATCGCCGATCGCGCCCAGATCGCTCAGATCGCCTTCGACCGCCGCCGCACGCCCGCCGATCGCGGCGATCTCCTCGACCAGCGCCGCGGCCTCATCGGGCGAATGCCCCTGATGCACGACCACCGCATGCCCGTCCGCCGCCAGCCGCCGGACGATCGCCGCGCCCAGCCGTTTCGCCCCGCCCGTCACCAGCACGGTCCGGCACAGCGCTGGCATCAGGCGCGGTGCCCCATCAGCGACAACACCTCCTTGCGGCTGCGCTCGTCGTCGCGAAACACGCCCATCATCCGGCTCGTCACCATCGCAACCCCCGGCGTCCGGACGCCGCGCGCGGTCATGCACGCGTGGCTCGCCTCGATGACGACCGCCACGCCGAGCGGCTTGAGGTTTTCCCAGATGCAGTCCGCCACTTCTGCGGTCAGTCGCTCCTGCACCTGCAACCGGCGCGCGAAACCATGCAGCACCCGCGCGAGCTTCGAAATCCCGACGACATGGTTGCGCGGCAGATAGGCAATGTGCGCCTTACCGATGATCGGCGCCATGTGATGCTCGCAATGCGACTGGAACGGGATGTCCTTCAGGAGCACGATCTCGTCATAGCCCCCGACCTCCTCGAACACGCGCGCGAGATGTTGGGCGGGATCGTCGCCATAGCCCGCGCAATATTCCTTCCAGGCCCGCGCGACGCGTCGCGGCGTATCGATCAATCCCTCCCGCGTGGGATCGTCACCGGTCCAGCGGATCAGCGTGCGGATAGCCGCCTCGACGTCTTGCGGGACGATCAGCTTGCCATCTGCTCCGACCGTATCGGAGAAAGGCGTTTCAGCGATCATCACGGCGCTCCATCATTCTGCCGCGACTGCGGCGTCCAGGGTGTCATAGGTCTAAATCGGCCGCATTGCATCACGGCGCATGGGCCGCCGCGGCTCGTCCCCGCAGCGCCCATGCCGTTCCCATACAGCGTATAGGCGCCAACGCACGGTCGCGCGACCGGCCAGCGTCGCCGCACGGGTCTGCGGTGCTTGGCCGTAGGGTGCCGGTCAGCGCGGTCCCAGGCGTTCCGCATGCCAGGCGACATGGTCCGCCATGAAGGTCGATATGAACGCATAGCTGTGATCATAGCCCGGCTGCATCCGCAACGTCAGGTCGATCCCCGCCGCGGCACACGCCGCCTCGAGCAGATCGGGCTTGAGCTGCGCGTGCAGGAAGCCGTCGGCATCGCCCTGGTCGACGAGGATGTCGGCGATCCGCGCGCCGTCGTCGATCAACGCACACGCGTCATAGGCGCGCCACGTTCCGCGATCCGGGCCGAGATACCCGCCCAGCGCCTTCTCGCCCCACGCACAGTGCAGCGGCGACGCGATGGGCGCGAACGCCGAGACGCTCGCGAACCGGTCGGGATTGCGCAGCGCGATCGTCAGCGCACCATGCCCACCCATCGAATGGCCCATGATCCCCTGCCGCGCCATGTCCGCCATGGCGAATTCAGCGGCGATCAGCGCGGGGAGCTCGTCCTCGACATACCGCTTCATCGCGAAGTTCGCGGCCCAGGGTTCCTCGGTCGCATCGACGTAGAACCCCGCACCCTTGCCAAAATCATAGCCCTCGTCGTCGGGCACCGCGTCGCCGCGCGGGCTCGTGTCCGGCGCGATCAGGATGACGCCGTGCTCGGCGCACGCGCGCCGGTATTCGCCCTTGTCCATGACGTTCGCGTGGGTGCAGGTCAGTCCCGAAAGGAACCACAGCACGGGCAGGCGTGCGTCATCGTCGTGCGGCGGGACATAGACCGCGAAGGTCATGTCGGTGCCGGTCGCGGCCGACGCGTGGCGGTACACGCCTTGCGTTCCGCCAAATGCCTTGGTGGTGGAAACCGTCTCCATCGCCATCACGCGACCCGGTGCAGCGCGCACAGCTTGTTGCCCGCGGGATCGCGCAGATAGGCGAGGTACAGCCTTCGTCCGCCGGTCGCCTCACGGATGCCGGGGGGATCTTCGCAGGCGGTCCCCCCCGCGGCCAGCCCCGCCGCGTGCCACGCATCGGCGGCGTCGGTCGATTCGGCAGCGAACCCCAGCGTGCCGCCATTGGCGTGCGTCGCAGGCTCGCCGTCGATCGGCTTGGTCAGCAGGAAACGGCTGCCGCCATGCGCGTAGATCACCCGGCCCCATTCATCGACGATACCCGCCGGCACGCCGAGCGCGCCCAGCGCGGCATCGTAGAACGCCTTCGATGCGCCGATATCGTCGGCGCCGATCATGATGTGCGAAAACATGGCGTTCCCTCTCAATAGATCACGACGGAGCGGATGCTCTCGCCGGCGTGCATCAGGTCGAAGCCCTTGTTGATCTCGTCGAGCGTCAGGCGGTGCGTGATCATCGGGTCGATCTCGATCATCCCGTTCATGTACCAGTCGACGATCTTGGGCGTGTCCGTCCGCCCGCGCGCGCCGCCGAACGCGGTTCCGCGCCAGTTACGCCCGGTGACGAGCTGGAACGGGCGCGTGCTGATCTCCTTGCCCGCCTCGGCCACGCCGATCACGATCGACGTGCCCCAGCCGCGGTGGCACGCCTCGAGCGCCTGACGCATCACGGTGGTGTTACCGGTCGCGTCGAAGGTGAAGTCGGCACCGCCATCGGTCATCGCGACGATGTGGGGGACGATGTCGCCCACCTCCTTCGGGTTGGCGAAATGCGTCATGCCAAAGCGATGGCCCCATTCCTCGCGGTCGGGGTTGATGTCGACGCCGACGATCATCCCGGCGCCTGCGAGCTTCGCGCCCTGGATCACGTTCAGCCCGATCCCGCCGAGCCCGAACACGACGACGGTATCGCCGGGCTGGACCTTCGCCGTGTGGACCACCGCGCCCACCCCCGTCGTCACGCCGCAGCCGATATAGCAGGACGTGTCGAACGGCGCGTCCTCGCGGATCTTGGCGACCGCGATTTCGGGGAGCACGGTGAAGTTCGAGAAGGTCGAGCAGCCCATGTAATGGAAGATCGGCTGCCCCTTGTAGCTGAACCGCGTCGTGCCGTCGGGCATCAGCCCTTTCCCTTGTGTCGCGCGGATCGCGGTGCACAGGTTGGTCTTGCCGCTGAGGCACGACTTACACTGGCGGCATTCTGGCGTGTAGAGCGGGATGACGTGATCGCCGACCGCAACGCTCGTCACGCCCGCGCCGATCTCGCGCACGATGCCGGCGCCTTCATGGCCAAGAACGCTCGGGAAAAGACCTTCCGAATCAAGCCCATCAAGCGTGTACGCGTCGGTGTGACAAAGGCCCGTGGCCATGATTTCGACGAGGACCTCACCGAATTTCGGGCCTTCCAGGTCGAGCTCGACGATCTCGAGTGGTTTTTTCGCTTCGAACGCGACGGCAGCGCGGGTCTTCATGAACGGGTCTCCTGACTGGCCGCCCTGATGCCCGGAGGTGGTGGCATCCGCAACCCGCGCGCCGTGCAACCAATGCGTTAATCACGCGCTTGATCCTTACTAATCAAGGAGATGGCAGAGTGAAGGATCCCAAAAAGGGCGACGAGGTCACCTGGAAGTCGCCCGGCGGCGAGGCGCACGGCGTGGTCGAAAAGAAGCAAACCAGCGATACCAAGATCAAGGGACATACCGTCCGCGCCTCCTCGGACGACCCGCAATACATCGTAAGGAGTGACAATGGCGGCAAGGCAGCGCACAAGGCGGGCGCGCTCAACAAGGCGTGACCACGCGCGCAGTGCCTAACGCACGCACGCGAACAGGAAGGAATGCTTATGGCTACAGCTCCCAAGACCGGCGGCATCCACGCCCCCGTCCAGCCCTCTCCCGAGCTCGCTGAGATCGTCGGCAAGGACAAGCTGCCGCGCAGCGAAGTGATCAGCAAGGTGTGGGTCTATATCAAGGCCAACAATCTTCAGAATCCCGAGAACAAGCGTGAGATCCTCGCCGACGAGAAGCTCAAGAAGGTTTTCGGTCGCGACAAGTGCACGATGTTCGAGATGAACAAGTACATCTCGCAGCACGTGAAGGCCTGAGCCCGACCGTGATGCCAGGCGACGCCGGCCGCTTCGACGAAGTGGCCGACGTCGCCTGATCGGCATCACCGGCGATGTGACGACAGAATCCGCGGCGCGCAGGCCCCGCTTGATCCCCTCGCCCGACCGACCTAAAAAGCCTCGATGCCCCCGTAGCTCAGCCGGATAGAGCGACGGTTTCCTAAACCGTAGGCCGCGTGTTCAAATCTCGCCGGGGGCACCAGCTTTTTAGCCATTTGTTGCTCCTTCCAACTGTAGTTCATTGGTGCAATTGAACCTACCATTCGAGCGCATCGGCGGCGGTGGACAGGAATTGAGGTGCAAACCTCGCGTACACGCGCTCGGTGATCCTGCCGTCCGTGTGGCCTAGGAACTGCGCAATCTGCGTCATCGGGACCGCCTGCTCGGCCATCCAAACGGCCGCGCTATGGCGAAGCATATGCGGCGTGGCCTTGATGCCTGCGCGCACGCATGCCGCGGCGAACCCCTTCTTCACCGACCCAATCTTCTCCAGCCCGTGCTCGATCACATAGTCCGACAGCGCGCCGGCCTTCGCTTCCTCGAGCGTCGCCCGCAGCTGGGCGTTCATCGGCACCGTCGCCCGGTACTTGCTCGTCTGCACCCGATCGACCGGGTTGAGCGTGATCAGCCCACGGGCGAAATCGACTTGGTCCCATTTGAGATCGAGCAGCGCGTTGGACCGCGCCCCGGTCCCGACCGCCAGCTTCATAAACAGCTGCACGTGCGGCCGGACCGCCGAGTCGACCAGCTTGCGAAAGTCCGCCTTCGAGAGGTGGCCGACCTGCGACGCCGGCAGCTTCGGCATCTGGATAAACGGCGCGGCCGTGATCATCTTGTGCTTCGCTGCCCAGTTCAGCGCGGCGCGGATCACGGCAAGTTCGTTGCGCACGGTGATCGCGCGGCAATGGGCGCGGCGGGCGCGGTAATCTTCTGACGCCTGAATGTCGACGCGACCGATCGGCAGCTTGTCCCAGAACTCCTGCGCGGCCTTCCACGCCACCTCGGCGCGCTTGATCGACAGCATCCCGGCCCGAGCCTTCAAATAGGCTCGCACCGCCTCGCCGACGGTGTCCGCCTGGCCGCCTACTGCGCGCCGCTGCCAGAACGCGCGCGCTGCGGACTCGCCTGACGATCGATCAGTCGTTCCAAGCGAATGCCGGTGTCGTTTGCCCTCTTCGAACCAGACGATCGCAAGGACGCCTCGGTATCGTTGGATGCTATATTCTGACATTCGTAACGCTCCACCTCTTCGGCGCGGATCCTGAGCAGCTTTCCGCCCAGCTTGAAGGCAACCAGATTCCCGCTGTGGATCAGGCTGTAGATTGTGTCGGTCCCGCAGCCCCACCGATCGGCGAGGCCTGTGACGTTGAAGACGGCGGCGCTCATCGGCTCTGTCCTTCCTGATCTGTGAGGTGGGCTTTTGCGGCAAGGGCGAGCGGGGCAAGCCAACTGCCACCGCCTCGCTGAACCTTGGTCAACGCTGCAACACTGGCGTACGAGAGCGCGAGTTCACGGGCCATGTAGACCGGCCAATCAGGCAGCCGCTGCGGAGCAAGGCTCATCGCCGGGAGCTCTCGGCTATTGATGTGAGATAGGAAGATCGATCGGGCCCTGCCGACCGCAATGGCGCGTTGAGGTCGCTCCAGCAGAGGAGTTGATCATGACCGAGAGCAACCCAGCCGACCCGAGCAAGGCTGACTTCGCGGACACGGCGAAAAAAAGCACCGACGCCGGCATCGCGGATGAGAGCGCTGCATATGAGCAAGCCATTGACGGCGATGACGATGATCAAGTTGCCGAGGGTAAGTGGAAGTCGACCGACGACGGAAGCGGCACCAGCGAGACGGACTGAGCTCGACCGAATGCTACCGGCGCAAGGACGCTTACCGAGGTGATTTATGGGCAGGCCGCTATTGACCTGCCCAGTCCCGCAATGAGACAGGTGACGGATCAGATGGAGCCGGCGGCTTATGATCAATGACGACGGCAGCTTCCAACTGGAATTCACCGACAATAGTGCCCCCGGAGTTTTCGAACCGGTGACAACCATTGTCCGTGGCCAGCTGTCACCAGCGGCGGCCGTACATTTTGCGCTGCTCGAACGTAACAAATCGCCGGAAAGAGTAGCCACTCTACTTCGAGCCGCGGTCGAAAATCGATGGCGTATCGAGGGCCTTCGCGCCGGAGATCTCGTCGTGCGGACGACCGATTTCCGGAGGTAGCAGACGACAGGCGCGGCACTCATCAATCCTGCGCAGCGTACTGATAGGGCGCGGTCTGTCGTTCCACGGTCCGGCGTGCGTTCCGCGCGGTCGTTCGCAACCGGCGCTGTTGCAAGGCTATCCTTGCCGGCACCGACGCCAACGAAATGGCGAGCGCTCATGCAACGACCTTCGAACAGGTTGGCTGGGCGTCGGCCTCGACGACGGGCGGCCGGGAATGGCGAATCCCGCGGGGACGGACCGAGGCAGTCGGGGAAAGGGGCACGAAGCCGCGCCGATCGTTGCCGCGCAGGGCGGTCATGATCTGGGGCCAGCGGTGATAGAGGTCTTCGACGAAGACTACAGCCGCGATGACGAACATCGACAACAGGCAGCCGATACCGGCGCCGTACATGAACAGGTCCCAGGTCACGGGCGAACTCCACGGCTTGCGATTGAGAAAATGAGGTCGATCATGATCTCGGGCGACACGCGGCCGGCGAGATCGGGAACGGGTGGCAGCTGGGGCCAAGGCAGCGCTGGCCCGGTCATGCGGCCCTGCGCGTGTGGCCGCGCGAGCGCGAGGCGGTGGTCCAGCCATCAGCCTCGACGAGCTTCTCGGCGCCGTTGGGGGCGATCACCCGCACCCTGCCGTCTGCGCGCGTTGAAAGGATCGGGCAGTCGAACTGGTAGACCGCAGGAAGCCCAAGGCCGCTGTAGATCTCGTGGTCTGCGGCGTTACGCTGCACCTTCATGGCGGGCGCCGTGAGTACGTCGATACCGCGGCTGATCAGAGACCGGCTCTGCTCGACCGTAAAACGATCGCCCCCGGTGACGCTGTGGTCGCCGAAGCCGGTCTTCACGCCACCACGGATCGATCCGTACCAGCACGACGGTGCCTTCGACGGCGTGACGTAGATGGTGGCGGGCTGCCGGCCGATGATCTCGCCCATGGCGCGCGGGCGTGGGGCATAGGTCATGCGCAGGCCCTCAGATATTCGATGGCCTTGACGCTCGCGCCGGCCATGTGCTGCGAACGGCGCGCGACGAGCTCGGCGTCGTACTGGTGGGCTGCATCAGCTTGCGCCAAGCGCGCCAGCTGCGCGGCAGCGGCCTCGACCGCGCGCTCCAGCTGCTCCATGTTCGGGCGGCGCCCCATCTTCTGGCGCAGGCGCTCGTGTTCCTCGATGATCAGCCGCAGCCCGAATGGCTTGAGGTTGAGGCGGTGCGCGCGCGCCGCGATGGTATCGCGGATCGCTGCGGCCTGCGCGACCGCGCCGGGCAGCAGTTGGTGCGAATTCTCAGCGCGGTGCGCGAGCGCAACCCGTTCCTCGGCAATCGCCAGCCGATGGCATGCCGATGACATATCGAGGATCGTCTGATCGAGGTCAGGGTCGTGCGACTTGATCGTGCGACCGGTCATGCGAGCGCCCCGCGCTGCGGCGCCGGGTTGGCGGAAAGCTCGCGCTCCCATTCCCGGCGGCCGGGCCATTCGATGAAGTAGACGCCGGCCAGCACCACGGCGTCGCCGCCATCCAGGTGCTTCTCGAAGGTCGGCCAGCCGACGACATCGGTCTGCTCGATATGGCAGTGATTACAGAGCGGCAGGCAGTGGCGGTCAGCGACTTTGGTCGATGCGCCCTTCCCGCCTGCGATGTCGACATGCGCGGCTACGATCGGGTTCGTGTCGCTGCCGACATGCTTACACCGCGCGCACGGTAGCTTTCGCAGCCACCGCTTGTATTCCTCGGCGCACTTCCACGCTGGGCGCCCTGCCCGCGGCGGCTTCCGAGTTTGAAATGCTGAGCGGGAAAAGCCCACGTCGATCTCCTACCGGGCCGGAGTAGCCTGATAGAAGCGCTATAGTAGGACACGTCCTACGCTGTCAACGGTTAAGTGGGACACGTCCTACATAACGACTCGCCGCATCGATGCGTGCTTTTATAGGTCGCGGGCGAACCGGATGACCCGACCGCCGATCAGGAGCTCGCCCGGCTCGACTTCGTAATTCTCGACCAAAGGGTTGTCCGACACCACCAGGATACGCCCATCCTTGACTGGCCGGAGACGCTTGATAGCTGCCGCGCCGTTGATCGATACCGCCCATATCCGGTCAGCCTGGTTGAGCGTCCGCTGCGTAATGTCGATCCAAACCAGATCCGCGCTGTTCAAGGTCGGGTGCATGCTGTCCCCTACCCCCGTTGCGATGCGCAGCATTTCGGGTGACGTGCGTGTAAACGACCGGACATAGCCCAAGTCGAACGCGACGCGCTCTTCCTCGACGTAATCGTCTACGTTTGCGCCCGCTCCCATGGAGAATGCCAGGTCCAGCTTGATGATCTCAACCGTGTCGCCGCCATCTGCGGAGTGCGCGACCGGCTGATCCGGGACCGAGGCTGCGACGGCGAGCGGCTGCCCGTACACGATGCGGACCAGCTTCTCTGATTCCATGCCCATGACCTGCGCGATCGCGCGCAACGTGTCAGGCTGCGGGCGTTTGCTGACGCCTCGCATGATGTCGTAAATCGGCTTCCCGGTCTTCCCCATCTTGGCGCGATAAAGCGTGTCGAAATGCTCTCGCGTCTTGCCAGACGTGGAGATCGTGCGAAGCAAGATTTCCTGCAATGGCGTCGGGAGCGGCTCGTCAGTCATGTAGGATGCATCCCACATTTCCGGATCAGCGTGAATGATAGGAGAGTTCCTACTAATCCTGCTTGACGGTAGGACGCTTCCTACGTACATGGTTGGTCCATGGACACGCCAATTCCCCCGCTGCCGGAGACGATCGAAGCGTTCCTGACGCTGCACGACATGGCTCCAGTTACGTTTGGCCGGCTGGCCGCTAAGGATCCCCATTTCGTTCGCGACATTCGCGGCGGGCGGCGGGTCTGGCCCGAAACAGACGCGAAGATCCGTGCTTTCATGGCGAGCCACACGCCCCCCGTCGAACAGAAGCGGGCGGCATAGGTGATGCTCTCCCTCCCCTCCATGGAGCCCGCACGCGTCTCCGGCATCGCATCGGCGGTGCTGGTGATGAACGGCGACACGTTCTCCATGCACACTGTGTCTGATCCTGTGTACGCCGAGGCTCCCGTCCTCGACGTCACGCTCTGCACGGCCTGCGGGTGCCGAGCCGCAATTGCGGTTCGGTCCTGCCAAACGCCGGTCTGCCCCTCCCGTGATCGAAAGGCCGCCTGATGCGAAAGCTTGCGTTGATCGTCGTCGTCGGCCTGCTGATCGCGCTGATCGCCGCGGCTGTCCTCAGCCAGTCCGTTCGCCAGATCGGCACCGGTTATCTGCTGGGCGCCGCCTGGATGGTGGCCGTATCCGTCGTCTTGAACACGGCGAGCGGCCGCGTCGGTGACCCATCCAAATACGGCGACGAGCTCGCCTGGATGGGCACTGGCAGCATGGATGGTTTCGACGTTCATGCCGGGTCTTCTACGCGTGACGCGGGACAGCATCATGTCCACTGAGTCGCGAATTGCACAGGAAGTCGCGGAACGTCAGGTGATGATGTTCTCGATGTTCGTAGGCCCCGGCACGCCCATGACGCGCGCCGCGCTGTCAGTGCGTACCGGGATCCCCGAGAGCACGCTCAAGAGCTACGCCAATGGCGCGGCCATGCCCCTTCATGTCGCCCTCGTGCTCCGCAAGTTCCTGCCTCGCGAGGCCATGAACATGCTGACCGAGCCAGGTGACGTCCGCTTCACGCCGATCGAGCAGTCGGAAGCCTGCTGGGACGGTATCGCCGCTGCTGCATCGGGCCTTGTTGCCGAGGTCTGTGTCGCTCGGTCGGACGGCAAGATTGATCACGTCGAGGCAGCCAAGCTGAAAACGCGCGCCCGCGCCGTCATCGCCCAGCTGTCGGACGCGGTCGACGAATAACTGACGAATATTACGCGGAAAACCCCGCAACGGAGATGACTATGGACGCGCTCAGTAGCGCAGTGCCGGTTGAGCCCGGTTCTGCGAACGGTTCTTCGCGGCCGATGCACTACGACGTGCGCGCGGGGATCGCAGCGTGACGCGCCCGAAGAGCCGCACCACGCCAGCGGTAGCCGTCGACGCCGCAGCGGCGCAGCGGTCGCTGGTCGAGGCGCTGTTGCTCACGCACTCACTGCAGGACGTCTACGCGATGCTCTCGGGCACCGTCTCGGGTGCCGGCGTCACCTATGATCGGATCCGATACGCCCGGAAGCGCATGATGCGCGAAGGGAAGCCGGTCTGGGTTGGCCCGCGCCCGGCGCGCGCGCTTCGAGGCTCGAGCGCTCCAACCAAGAACCGTCCGGACAAGATCGACCCGTCTGAACAGCTGCGGCGGGCCATGGTTCGGATGTTCGAGCACAAAGCCAAATTGCTCGGCTGCTCTGTCGCCACAGCGAAGATCCTGACGCTCTACAGCCCCGCCCAGATCGCGCGCATGGCTGACGCTACCTCGATCGGGATGCACTGACATGCAGACCGATACTCATAGCTGCGCCGCTAAACCGGCTCACCTGTCGAGCATGGCAGACCTCGACGCGGCCATGCGCGCGCGCGGCGACGCCCGGCGCCAGCAGGAGGCAGCCGAACAGGCCAAGCGGAAGGCCGCTAAGCGAGCCTCCAAAGCGGCTCACACGCACCTTCTATCGGTCCCGCGCATGGCTGGGCTGATGAAGGCCGGCGCGCTGCTGGGCAGTGCCGCGGCGCTCGCCGAGGCTATGAACATCGAGCCACGCAGCCTGCGCGCGAAGACCAGCGCCGAGCGGGGCGTGTCGTGTGACGATCTTCGGGCGGCGGCCGATGCGCTCGACGCGCGCGCCGCGCTGATGGTCGAGCACGCCGCCAAGCTTCGTGCGGAGGCGATTGCCGCGTGACCCTCCTGACGGGCTTTGACCTGTGCCGAGCGGCAATGAATGTCGAAGGCATCAGCGCGCCTGAACAAAGCGTGCTGAACGTGCTCGCCATCATGGCGAACGACGAGGCTCGTTGCTGGCCCGGGATCAACGGTCCGACCGGGCTGACGGCCAAGACGAAGCTGTCAGAGCGCAGCGTCCAGCGCGCAGTGCAAGCGTTAAAAGATGCGGGCCACATCAACTGGCAGGACCTGCCTGGCCGGGGTCGGATATATCTCGTTCACCCCCGTCAGTCTGGCCCCCCCGTCACTGTGGCACCCCGTCACACAGTCACCCCCGTCAGAGAGGCGCCTACCCCCGCCACTGTGGCACCCAAACTACCAAGAACCACCATACCTCAGAAGGCTGCGCCTTCTTCGGGTTCGCGAGCCAAGCCGGTCAAGCCGTCCATGACCCATCTGCCAGACGACTTCGCACCGGTGATGAAGTCGGGATCCATAACCGAGACAACCGTCAGCGGTTGGCCGCCCGGCAGGGTCGAGGACGAGCTTGAGCACTTCGCCGATCATCATCGGGTGAGGGCAACACTGAGCGCAGATTGGCAGGCCTCGTGGAGGACCTGGGTCAAGAATTCAAGGAAATGGGAACCCCGAAATGGCAACGCGGTATCTGGACGACCAGGGCATCAATCCGATCTTCGCGGGGCGCGCCCTGACCCTGCCCTCGACATGCGACGAGCAGCGCGAGCAGCCCAGGCGAGCAACGGTGCCCCCGATCATCGGGGAGATCATAGCGAACCTCGGCTTGCGCTATCGACCATCTGGAAAGGCTGATCTTGAGGCTCACGCCGAGGCCCTCGTGCTGCTGGCTGAGGACTGCGCGGACATGCCCCCGCCTCTTCTCGACAGCGCGGCGCGGCGCTGGGCGCGGGAAAGCAAGTTCATGCCAAAGGCCAGCGAGCTTCGTGAGGCCGCCTTGGCAGTTCAGGCCGATGCCGTCCGCGGCAGCGATGTAGGCACCGAGCAGCTGCGCGCTCACTGTGACAAGCTCAATGCCATGTCATGGGTTCGACAGTCGCGCCGCCCGTTCATCATCAGCCAGCGCCAGGCCGACGACAAGATCATCCGCTTCGTCGATCGAGCAGCATGACACATACCTATAAGAGCAGGGGTTGAGACGATGGGGCGAGCAGCGAAGGCGAGCACAAAAATCAAGCGGCAGCCGAAGACGGCAGAGCAGCGCATGGCCGAAGCTGTGACTGCCAAGGGCGAAGCGATCGGCGCACCCGCGATCCAGGTGGCGCGTGGGATGCATGCTATCGTCGACGTCCCGCTGCGTGATGCCGGCCGTGTGGTGACCGAGCACACACTGATAAATCGAGGCGGCACGCCGGTCGCGCGGTGGAAGGCGGCCAAGCTGCTGTCGGAGAGCCAAGTCGCTGCTATCGATCATTGCGAGACGCTATGGGCGCAACTGGGCGGCAAGGCCTTGGTTATGGATCTGGCGCGCATTCCCGGCGCTGGTCAGGGCAATGGCTGGGCAGAGCAGGAAGCGCTCGACGATCTGAAGCGGATCAAGGCCTATATCCCGGCCAAGTATTGGTCGGTTTTCGAGAACGTTTGTCGTTTCGATGAGACCGCGGGTTTCGCTGGATCGGCGTTGACCGACTGCCGAAATGATCAGGTGGCGACAGCGCGTGTCACCGTCCAGTTCGTCGCGGATATTATCGCCATGAAGGAGAGGCTGTCGTAGGCGACGCCCCTTCGGCCGATCAACCGACCGAAGGGGCATGAACTTAATTCTTCACGGCCACGCCAGTTTGGACGCTAACCGGGGCGGCCGGTGCCACCACCATCGGTGCGGCATTCGGTACAACCGCAACCGAAATGTCCTCATCAACGAACGCTTTGACCGGCGAGCCCAATGGAATCTCCGCGCTTGTTCCGGTCATGAAGAACCCAGCAACCGGCAGAAGCGCAACAGCGCCGACAACCCCAGCGGTGCCGGTCGTGCCCTTGTCATCAAGCACGCCAGTCATGCGGATCTGTCGTCCATTCGCCCGGACGTATAGGACGCGCGCATTGATGCGCCCCGACTTGCCCCACATTCCCTTGTTACGCACCTCGGTGATCTCTCCGACGGCAGGGCTGCCGGCAGGAATTACGACGTTCCCGTCCACCGTTACGTTATCTGCCGTCTCAAGCTGGAAGCGCTGACCAACCTTCAGCTTCTTGCCCTTTGTGGTCAGTGCCTCCGACATTTTGAGCGGGACTGAGGTCCCGGCGCGCAGCGTGCCGGTGGTGATTGCTGCCGCCGCGGTCGGACCTGTTTGAGCCTGGACAGCAGGCGCAGAAAAAGTGAGCGCGCAAACAAGCGCGCTGATAGCGATTTTCATTGGTATCCCCTCCTCATCGGCCTCCCCAGGCCGAGCGCACGAAGACTGTGGGCAATCCGCAATCTGGTCAATCAGTTAGAACATCCATTATCGATATATTTTGGACGTTGACTACTTCACCCCCGCAACGTATCCAGATGACCAGTTGTCAGAGCCGCGCCCGCAAGGGTTGCGGCTCTTTTCGTATGTGCCACGGAGGGCGTCATGTGACGACGCGGTATCAGCCAACTACCGCGGACGTGGTGGAGGCGATCGGCATGCGCGTGCTGCGTATCGCCGAGGATATGGCGAGTGGATCTCGTCACCAAGGGCGCAGCGAACGGCTCATTGAGCAGGCTGAGCAGGCAGCGATCGACCTCCGAGCCGTTGTCCGAGGGCGGTGAGCCCCACCCCTTTGGGTCCTTCCCGGGCTCTCAGGCAATACGGGGGGCAAAGGCGTGAACGATCCCCAGCTACAGATCGCCAAAGGGGTCCGCACCTGAAATGTCCGCACCCTCCGACACCGTCAGTATCCGCGAGTTTGCCCGCATTGATGGGTGCAGCGACAAGCTAGTCCGCCGCGCAATAAGCGAAGGAAAACTGCGGGTTTCGGCCGATGGGAAGCTTGATCGCGCCCTCGCTGGAACGGGCTGGCGACGGACCAACCGGAGGGCCGCCGAGGGTGCGGACAGTGGTGCGGACACCAAGCAAATGTCCGCACCCGCTGTCCGCACCTCGAAGCGCGCGGCGAAAGTGTCCGCACCCGCCGATGATGGCCCGGATCCGCTACGTCTCGACGACGAGGATTTCATCGCCGAGGTCCTTGCCGGCCGGTTCGCCCTCACCGGTGAGGCCGAGCGCGTAAAGGAGAACGGGCTCGCCGCTCGCAGCCTGCTGGCGGCCCGGCGCGAAGCTGGCGACGTCGTAGATCTCGAAGTCGCCGAGACCCTTATGTTCAACATGGCGCGGTCGCTGCGTGATGCCTGGCTCAATTGGCCGTCGCGCGTCTCGCCGCTGATCGCTGCCTCCCTTGGGATCGCTGTCGAGTCGCTGCTGGAGGCGCTGAACGAGCATGTCCAGCAGCACCTCGCCTCCCTCGGCGAGCCGGAAGCCGACTTCGCAAACGCAGAGTAAGGGCGAACGGCTAGAACGATCGTGGCGGCGGGGGCTCACCCCACCGCCACGCATCAGCGTCCCCGAGTGGGCCGATCGCTTCCGCAAGCTGGCGCCTGAGGCTGGCTCTACGTCGGGCGATTGGTCGACCCGGACAGTGGAGATTGCGCGCGGGCCGATGCTCGCAGTGACCGAGCTCGGCGTCGAGACGATCACCGGCATGGTCTGCACGCAGCTGATGAAGACGGCGCTCATCGAGAACGCAGTCGGCTTCTTCGTTCACCTCGACCCCGCACCAATGCTCATCGTGCAGCCCAAGGAGGCGGCTGCCGAGCAGTTCTCGAAGGAGCGGATCACCCCGCTCATTCGTGCCACGCCCGTCTTGCGCAAGCTGATCGGCACCAAGAAGACGAGATCGGCCGAAGAGACGCTTTTGTATAAGGCGTTTCCCGGCGGCTTCCTCGCTCTCGCCGGCGCTGGCAGTCCGGACAACCTGGCGCGTCGTCCGGTCAAGAGGGTGTTCTGCGACGAGACCGACAAATATCCGATCACCCGCGAAGGTGACCCGATCGGTCTCGCTGACGAGCGCATGGCAACCTACGTCGGGTCGCTATCGGTTCGGGTCTGCTCGCCCACGATCGAGGGCGAAAGCCTGATCGAAAGCAGCTACCTCGAGGGGGATCAGCGGCAGGCCTCAGTAGAATGTCCGGAATGCGGGCATCGCAACTTCCTCGACTTCTTCAAGCACATCAACTGGGACAAGGACTACGACGAGGACGGCAACGTCACCGCGCATTATCCTCGAACAGCGCAGGTACTTTGTGAAGAATGCGGATGCGGGTGGAGCGAAGGCCAGCGCCTGACCGCGCTGGGCACAATCCGGTGGCATCAGACCAAGCGTTTCCGCTGCTGCGGTAAGCACGTCGACCCGCTGTTGGCGTACGCGGCGGCATGGAAAGCTGATCCGGATTCTGATGCAGTCGCCCTTACGTGGGACTGGTGGGAGGGACCACGTCATGCGGTGTACCGGGCGCGCTGCCCGGACTGCGGGACATGGCCGGTGCCGAACGAGCACGCTAGCTTCACCGCCGGCAAGGTGTTCAGCCCCTGGCCGAACGACGCGCCGCCCAAGATCGCGGCGAAGTGGCTCGCCAGCAAGAACGATCCCGACAAACGGGTGAAGTTCGACAACACCCAGCTGGGCAAGCCGCATAAGCGGTCGTCGTCGAAGGAGGTCGTTGCCGAACTTCTCGCTGCGCGCGCGGAAAACTGGGCGGCGGAAGTCCCCGACGGCGTCGGCGTTATCACGGTCGGCGGCGATACGCAGGATGACCGTGTCGAGCTCGAGTTCGTCGGTTGGGGCGCGAACGAGGAAAGCTGGTCTCTGCAGTATGTCGTCGTCGAGGGCGACACCTCGAAGAAGGCAACGTGGGACGAAGTCGACCGCCAGCTACTGCGGACATTCAAGCGTGCCGATGGTCGCGAATTTGCAGTCGACGCGACGTGCATCGACTCCGGCGGTCACCGCGCCAAGGAGGTCTACGAGTTCTCGAAGGCCCGGCTCGGCCGCAAAGTTTGGGCAACGAAGGGTGCATCTGACCGGACTGGCAAACGATCGCCGTTATGGCCGACCGTCAAACCGAGCAACCGGACCCGGACCACGTTCAAGCCGATCATCATCGGCGTCAATTCCGCGAAAGACACGTTGCGGGCGCGGCTCACATTCACCGATCCCGGGCCGGGCTACATGCACTTCAGCACCAAGCGCGAGCTGGCTTGGTACGAGCAACTGACCGCGGAACGTCTTGTCCCAAAGGTCGCCAGTGGCCGGGTCTACCAGGTCTGGGACTGCCCAAAGGGCAAGGCAAACGAGGCAACCGATTGTCGCGTCAACGCCATGGCTGCGCTGGCCGGTCTTCTCCAGCTTGGGATGAAGCTGAACATGGTTGTTGCAGCGGCCTCGACCGATCCGGAAGTCGCTCAGGCGGTAGCGAAGCAAAAAGCCGAAGAACGCGCCGCGAAGCCGAAGCCGGAATGGCTCTCGACGAGCGCCGATCAAACCCGCGAGCCAACTCCCAAGGCCAAGCGGATCAAAACGAACCCGTTCACCAGCAACCGAAGGAGGTAGGCATGGCATATCAGCAATCCGACCTCGACAAGCTGCACCAGTCGTTGCTGGCTGTTGCCATGGGCGCGCAGAAGGTGCGCTTCGCCGACGGACGCGAGACGACTTTCCAATCGGTCGAGGCAGTCACCGCGGCGATCGCCGTCGTTGAGGCGCAGATCAAGATGCAGGCCAGCGCCGCAAGTGGCGTGCTGCGTCGCCGCGTCCCCTACTACCGCAGCGGGCTCTGACCTTGTCGGATCGTACCTTAATCGATCGGCTGTTTCGCCGGCAGTCGCAGCAGGTCACGCCTTCCACGCCAGTGGCACCAAAGCAACGCATCGCGCGCGGTCGCGGCGCGCGGGCAGAGTATGACGGTGCAACCTTCGGGCGGCGTTCGGCGGGGTGGCGGCGCACGCAGCGGGACGCGAATGGCGAGCTATCGCCGGCGGTCACCGCAGCACTTCGGGGCATCGCTCGCGACCTCGTCCGGAACAATCCGTTCGCAGCGCGGGGCGTCGCGACAATCGCAAACAACCTCGTCGGCACCGGCATCACGTTTCAGGTCTACCGCAACGGCGTCATCGACGACCGGCTAAACAAGATCGCGCGAAGGCACTTCGACACGAAGTCGTGCGATTCCAGCGGCCGGCATGATCTCTATGGCCTGCAGCTTCAGGCAGCGCGCACTATCGTGGAAAGTGGTGCGGTCGTGCTTCGCCGCCGCTGGCGCCGCATGTCCGACCGGCTGCCCCTGCCCTTTCAGATGCAGGTGCTTGAGCCTGACTATATCGACCCGTCGAAGCATGGTCCGCTGGCCGCGGCCCCGGGCGCCAATGGCGGCTTCCTGATCAACGGCGTCCAGTTCACGCCGATCGGCGCGCGCGAGGGGTACTGGCTGTACAACGGCCACCCTGGCAGCGGTCGAACGACGTCGCTGGGCTCGACCTTTATTCCTGCCGTGGACATCGCTCACGTCTTCCGCGCTGACCGGCCGGAGATGGAGCACGGTGCGACTTGGCTTGCACCGATCGTGCTACGAATGAAGGACTTCGCGGACTTCGAAGACGCGCAGCTGACCCGGCAGAAGCTCGCGTCCGCTTTCGTGGGCGTCGTCACCGGCGATGATGACGGCAATGCGATTCCCGGCATCGCGACCGATGACGCTGTCGAGGACCGCGAGCCGCTCGATTATGTCGAACCCGGCACGTTCCAGTATCTTCGGCCTGGCGAGGAGGTGTCGTTCTCGTCGCCCCCCGGCGTCGATGGCTATGCCGACTATACCAAGGTCTCGCTGCGCGCCGTCGCGGCGGGCCTCGGCGTTCCGTACGAGGCGCTGACCGGCGACTTGTCGAACGTGAACTTCTCGTCCGGCCGCATGGGTTGGCTCGAATACCAGCGATCGCTTGCGACGTGGCAGTGGACGATGTTCATTCCCCAGTTCTGTGACTCTGTCGCCGCGTGGATGATCGATGCGCTGATCATGGTCGGCGAGGACGTCGAAGGTGTCACGGTCCGGTGGACCCCGCCCGGTCGGGCGATGATCAACCCGTCGGACGAAGTGAAGGCCAACCGGGATGCAATTCGGTCCGGCCAGATGACGATCTCGCAGGCGGCGCGCGAGCGCGGCGAGGATCCCGACACGTTCCTCGCCGAATGGAAGGCTGATGCCGAGAAGATCGACGCGCTCGGCCTGATCTTCGATTCCGATCCGCGCCACGTCACGGCGGTCGGCAACCCGGCGGCGCCAGCCGCATCCACCAATGGCGCAGCCCAGGGGGCCTGAATGTCTGAAATCCTCATCTATGGGATCGTCGGCGATAGCTGGGACGGTCTCGACGCGAAAACGCTCGTCCCGCTGATCTCCGCGGGATCGGATGACCTCGACGTCCGGATCAATTCGCCCGGCGGCTACGTCATGGAAGGTCTCGCCATCTTCAACGCGCTCGCCCGCGCAAAGCAGGGCGGCCGCAAGATTACCGTGCACATCGACGGCCTGGCCGCGTCGATGGCGTCGACGATCGCGATGGTCGGCGACGAGATCATCATGGCCGACAATTCTTTGATGATGATTCACAATCCCTGGGATTGCGCCTGCGGCGACGCGAAGGAGCTTCGCGCTGCTGCCGACCAGTTGGATCGCATTCGTGACCAGCTGGTCGGCATCTATTCCGGCCAGACGGGGCTCGCCGCCGAAGACCTCATTTCCATGCTCGATGCCGAGACGTGGATGACGGCGACCGAGGCCCTCGCTCAAAACTTCATCACGTCGATCAGCAGCGCGATCACCGCGTCCGCCGCGATCAACGTCAAAGCATTCGGGTTCCGCAAGGCCCCCGATAGCCCGCTCATCACCACGTCGGCGATGGCGAGCGCACACCGGACGGCACCCGCCGCTCCCCTACCCAACCAGGAGACGACTATGTCCGAGCAGGACAAAAAGCCGGCGGGCGAGCAGAAGCCGGCCGAGACCATCACCCCCGCAGATGCGCAGGCGCGTATCGACACTGCGGTCGCATCCGAGCGCGCCCGCGTCGGTGGCATCCGCGCGCTTGGCACGAAGCACGGCATGACGAACGAGTTCGTCGACGAGCTCGTGAACGGCGACACCACGCTCGCCGTCGCGCGCGAGAAGATCCTCGACAAGCTCGCCGAGGGCGGTGACGCGGCCAACGTCGGCCACAACAGCCCGGCGCGCGTGACCGTCGATCAGCGCGAGAAGTTTCGGGAAGGCGCCACCAACTGGCTGCTCGTCAAGGCGGGCGTCGCCCACCTCGTCGAGAAGGCAGCGGCTCTGCGCGGCGAAACCGTAAAGATCGATCCAGGTGAGTTCCGCGGCGTCCGCAACGTCGATCTGGCACGCGAGTCGCTCGCCAACATCGGCATGAACGTCACGTCGCGCGATCCCGACGCGATCGTTCGCGAGGCGATGAGCCCGCGCGCAGCCGTGATCACGCAAACGACCAGCGACTTCCCCGTCCTGTTCGAGAACGCGATCCACCGGACGCTTCAGGCAGCCTATGCCACGACGCCGGATACGTGGTCGCGCTTTGCCGGCACCGGCACCGTGACCGACTTCCGTCTGCACACCCGCTATCTGCGCGGCACTTTCGGCGCGCTCGATCAGGTCAACGAGGCCGGCGAATTCAAGGACAAGCCGATCCCCGATCTGGCGAAGGAGCTGATCAAGGCGAAGACCGTCGGCAACATGATCAACCTGTCGCGGCAGATGATCGTGAACGACGACATGGACATCTTCTCGGGCCTCGCAGTCGACCTCGGTCGCGCCGCCAAGCTCACCATCGAGATCGATGTCTATGCGCTGCTGAACAGCAACCCGCTGATGAACGACGGCTTCGCGCTGTTCTCGTCGCAGCACGGCAATCTCGCTGCGGCTGGGGCGATCCCGAGTGTCGCATCGTTCGACGCGATCGACGTCGCCATGGCGTCGCAGAAAGATCTCTCGGGCAACGAGTATCTGGAGATCTCGCCGAACACGCTGCTCGTACCGCGTGGCCTGCGCGGTGCGGCCGTGACGATCAACGGCAGCGAGTATGACCCCGATGCCGTGTCGAAACTGCAGAAGCCCAACATCGTGAAGGGCCTGTTCGCCGATATCGTTGCCAGCAAGCGCCTCGCCGGCACTGCATACTATGCGTTCGCCGATCCGAACGTCGCGCCAGCAATCGAGGTGGTGTTCCTCAACGGCGTCACCGAGCCGTTCACCGACAGCCAGGACGGCTGGCGCGTGGATGGCGTCGAGTGGAAGGTCCGCCATGATTACGGCGTCGGCGCCGTGAACTGGCGCTCCGCGTACAAGCAGCCGGGCGCCTGAACGCCGCCCTTTGACGGATGAGGGGCGCGGCGCGCGCCGCCCCCTCCATTCTGGAGATACCCGATGAAATTCCTGAGCCTCCTGACTGCCGCCTATGTCGGCGGCAGTCTCCGGCACCCCCATGAGGGTGTCCTGCATGTCGACGACAACGAAGCCGACAAGCTCGTCGCCGACGGCGTCGCGACCGACGTGTCCGACGACTTCACCGCCAAGCAGGACAAGGCCGCGCCCGTCGAGACGAACACCGCACCAGGCGGGACGACGGACGCTGCCGAGCCTGTGAACCCGCATCAGGCCGAGGTCGCCCCCCAGGCTGCTGAGACCGAAGCCAAGCCGACGCGCCGCAAGGCCGCGGCAGACAAGGAGTAAGCCGAGATGGCACGCAACTACGTCCAGCAGGGTCAGACCCTCACCCTCATCGCCCCGCGCACCGTCGCGTCGGGCTCGGGCATCCTCGTCGGTGCGATCTTTGCCGTTGCCCTTGCCGATGCCGCGGCCGGCCAGCCCGTCGAAGCTCGTCGCGTCGAAGTGTTCGACCTTGCGAAGGCGACCGGCGCGTGGACCCAAGGCCAGAAGGTCTATTGGGACAATACCGCGTTCAACGTCACCACCACGGCCACCAACAACACGCTGATCGGCGCCGCGACGCAGGCGCAGGCCAGCGCCGACACCGTCGGCCGCGTGCTGTTGACCGGTCAGGTCGCCTAACACCCGGGCTCCGCTACCTCCCTTTGCCCGGTGCACCTGGGCGGCGTGACAGTGTTGCGCCGCCCCCCTTTGCTGGAGATCAGCGATGAAGAAGATCTATTTGATCGGCGCGGCGATGGTCGGCACAAAACTGCGCTATCCGTCCGACGGCGTGATCGAGACTTCGCCAGAGCAGGCGGATGACCTCGTCAAGGCGGGGCTTGCCCGCGTCGACGACCTCGACTCGTTGAAGGTCGACGAGCTCCGCGCCATCGCCCTTGCCGAGTCCGTATCCGTCGGTCCTGCGGTGCTGAAGGACGACCTGATCGCCGCGATACGCGCGCGCCGGCAGAACAAGGCCTGATCATGGACCCGTTCGCCGCGGCGCTGGACGTCCTGTTCTACGCGCCAGGCTCGGACGAGGCATTCTATACGCCGCGAGGTGGCGCGGAACGACCTGACCCGATCCGCGTGATCCGCGGGCAGCCGGACAGAGAAATCGGTTTCGGCGGCCAGCAGGTCGTCGAGGGCACGAACGTCTTCGAGATACGCAAGTCTGACGTCGCTGATCCTCAGCGTGGCGCGATCGTCAGGATCGGCGCCGTCCGCTTCAAGTTGCTCGGCGAAGCAATGACTGACGTCGAAGGCCTGTCATCCACCATTGGCGGAAGCCAGGTCGCGTGAGGATTGATGTCGGGGTGTCCGACATGAAGAAGCTCATGGACGGCATAGAAGGCGACATCGCGGGCGCATCGACCGGCGCAATGCGCGACACGACCACCCGCGCCAAGCAAGAGCTTCGCGAACAGATCACATCTTCTGGCCTCGGCACGCGGCTGGCGAACACCTGGCAGGACAAGGTGTATCCGCTGAAGCGCAACAGCCTCACTCCGGGCGGATATATCTGGTCGAACGCGCCAGACATTATTGATGCATTCACCCGCGGCGCGACGATCGCACCGACCGGCGGTCGCAAGTTTCTGTGGATCCCGACCAGGTCCGTTCCTCGGGCTCGGGGCAGCGGTCGCGCTACTTCAACCAGGCGCATGAACCCCGAGCAGGTGCAGGCAGAGTTCAATCAGGAATTCGTCCTGCGCAAAGGCAAGGCCGGCCGATGGCTGGCTTTCATCGCGCAGAACCGGGGTGAGACGAAGCGGGGCGCGCTGCGCAAGGTCCGCAAAGGGCGGATCGGTCACGGCGCAAAGCAGGAGCTGATCCTCATGTTCACGCTCGTTCCCTCTGTACGGATGCCGAAGCTGCTCGACCTGAACGCGGTCGCCGGTCGGTGGGAAGCTCGGTTCGAGAGCGAGTTCACCAAACGAATGGGCGCGCTGTGAGCAAGAGACTGGACGTGCTGAAGGCGCTGAAGCTGCTCACTGCGGTCGCCGTGCCTCTAGCTGAGGTCGTCGCCCTGGATGGAGAAGAGGCGGCGCCGGCGCGCATCCCCCCGAACGGCCGCATCGTCATCCGCACCGGCGACCCGGGCGAGCCAGAGATCGACCTCAGCCCCCTCGCTTACAACTGGTCCCACCGTATCCCGATCGAGTTCGTCGCCGTCGAGACGCCCACGCTGACCAGCGAGGAAGCGCTCGACGCCATGCTGGTGAGGTTCGGCGCCGCGATCGCCGCTGACCGTCAGCTTGGTGGCCTCTGCGACTGGCTCGGCATCGCCGCGCCGGGAACCGAAGACATCTACACCGATGGTGCGGAGCCGCCCCGCGGTGCCGAGCTCGTGCTCACCGCCACCTACGTCACCGATTCCGAACTGTCCTGAAGGAGAAGCCGAATGGCCGTCGCCCCTACCCGCGCCCGCGGCTCTAACGCCCGGGTCGTCGCTGCATTCGAGACCACGCCCGGCATCGTGCCAGGCAGCACCGACCCGTGGTTCAATGTGCCGCTGGTCAGCCACTCGTTGGGCGAAGAGCGCCCCCTGATCGAAAGCGATCTGCTCGGCACCGGCCGCGAAATGCAGGATCCCACCCCCGACGTCGCGACCAACGATGGCGACATCGTCGTGCCCGTCGACGTCCGCAACTTTGGCCGCTGGCTGCGCCTGTTCTTCGGCGATCCGACCGTCACCGGTGCGTCCGGCACATACACGCACGTGTTCAAATCCGGTGCGGTCACGCTGCCATCGATGTCGATCGAGGTCGGCGCACCCGAAGTGCCGGCATTCTCGGTCAACCGCGGCGCGCGCGGCAACCAGCTGCGGATCTCGCTCGCGCGATCGGGGCTGCTCAACGCGACCTGCAGCCTGATCTGCATCGGGGAAACCGTGCCAGTCGCCGCGACCGTCGGCGCTGCCAGCCCCGCGTCGCTCGCCACGACTCGCTTTCCGGAGGCGGTCGGGTTCGTCCGGAAGGACGGCCAAGTGCTGGGTAGCGTCGTCGGCGCAGACTTCTCGTTCTCGAACAACCTGGAAAAGGTCGAGACGATCCAACCGGACGGGCGCATCGAGGACAGTGACCCCGGCATGGCGCAGATGTCCGGATCGGTGAACGTCCGCTTCAAGGACCGCGTTCTGCTCGACGCAGCGACCGCGCAGCCGCCCACGCCGATGGAATTGGCCTTCGGCTGGCAGTTCGGCGCGTTCAGTCTCGTCTTCCTCGTCGGCCGCGTGTTTATGCCGCAGGCGAAGAAGCCGGTGACCGGCCCGAACGGCATCATGCAGTCGTTCAACTGGCAGTCGTCGAAGGCGGCGTCCGGCAACTCGGTCGTGGTCACGCTGATCAACGACGTCCCGTCCTACGTCGCCTGATGCTTCTCGTCCGCAAACCCCAAGGTCCCGTCTGGACCCCTGTCATGGGCGCCGAGGTGCTCTTCGCGCCAATCGATCGCTCGATGCTGATGCGGGCGCGCCGCGCCGCGCGCACCGTATCGGCATCCGAGCCTGATGATGACGGAAATTCGGCGCTCGATATGCTCGAGGAAATGGGTGACGCAATGAGCCGCGCCCTGATCACCGAGGGCGCTCAGGATTGGCGCGGGGTCTGCCTCATGGCGGATGAAAGCGACGATGGCGCCGGCGAGTCGCTCGCCTTCTCCGCGGACAATCTTGCGATGGCTTTGGCGGATCCCGTCACCTTCGAGGCGTTTGACGCCGCGTACGTCGTCCCGTTCGTCACCGCGGAACGCGAGCGGGAAGAGCCGGGAAACGCCTTCGCCGCCTCTCCGAATGGCACTGGGGCGGCGGCGATGCCGGACAGCGATACTGCCAGCAAGCCTGCGCCGCGGAAACGGGGCGCCGGTGCAACGAATGCCCGTACATCGTCGACGAGCCGCAAACGGAATCCGAAGAAGGTGTCTGGCGCGTCCTGACCGCTTGCGACCGCCAATTGCGGTCAGGCCCGATGGGTGCGCCCATAGGCCTCGACTTCGGCGCGATCATGACGATGGGCACCGCCTTGAAAGCCGACCTCGCGCTGCTGGCTGACGTTATGCCCGCAGTCGAGCCGATCATCATCGACAACCTGTCCGGCCAAGAGCCCGACAATTTCAGCGAATAGGAGGTCCGATGGCACGTCAGATCGCTATTCGTCTCGGCACCGAGGGCAAGGCGCAGGTCGTCGCCGACCTCGACGCCATCGGTTCGACCGGTGACGCCGCATTCAGCCGCCTGGCGAAGTCGGCTGTAAAGGCCGGACGCGACGCCGATGCCGCGATGGAATTCGCTAACAAGCAGGCGTCGAAACTCGCGGCCCTCCTGCCGGGGCTCAACCCGACCAAGCTGGATATGGCTGCGGGCGTGCGCGACGGCATCGGCAAGAGCGCGGAATCGTCTGCGGCGGTCTTCGAGGCGGCCTATGCAAAAATGGAGGCACGCGCCGTAGCGTTGCGCGCGGCGATCGATCCCGCGTTCGGTGCGCAGCAGCGTTTCGATAAGGAGATGGCGGAAGCCCGCACCCTGATCAGCGCCGGCGCCATCTCGCTCGACGACTATGTTGCCAAGCTGCGGCAGGAGCAGGCTGCGCTCGACGCGGTATCGGTCGGCCATGGCCGTGCCGGTAACTCGGCGGGCGCGCAGCGCGCTGCGATGCAGGGCCTGAGCTACCAGCTGCAGGACACGTTCACCCAGATCAGCATGGGTACGAACGTCCTGCAGGTGTTCGCCATTCAGGGCGGCCAGGTGGCAGGCCAGTTTTCCAGCCTCGAAGGCCGCGCCGGTGATTTCGCTCGGTTCATGATCGGACCATGGGGCCTCGCGCTGACGGCAGCCGCGCTCGTGCTCGGGCCGCTGGTCGGCAAGCTGTTCGATTTCAGCAACGCAATCGAGGACGGCGTCGACAAGCTGAAGAAGGACGCGACCGAGACCGAGAACACCCGGATCGCGAAGGAGCGCTTTGCCCGATCGGCGGAAGGCGTCGCCGCGGCGATCCGCGAGCAGTCGGACGAGCTCGGCAAATCGGCGATCCAGGAACGTTCGGCGGCCGAGCGCGCGAACATCCTCGCCAAGGTCAATCTGCAGCGGGTCATGAGCATCCGCGCCGTCACCGCGGCGCTGCTCGAGCAGGCGATCGCGCAAGAGAGCGTAGACCGGCAGCGGTCGCAGGGCACCGGCCAGCGCGGAGAGCTTGGCACTTTGGCCCTGACCGAATCGAGCGGTCGCGTTGCGGGCTTGCGCCAGCAGCTGGAGGCCAACCAGAAGCAGATCGACGCGGCAGCGAAAAACCTGAACCTGACCCGCGTTGATCTGGCAACCGAAAGCGCAGCGCGGTCGAACGACGCGTCAGCGCGCATCGCCAGGCAGTATAAGGACCAGGCGGACGGCGCGCGCGCCGCGGCCCGTGCCAGGGTCAAGGCTGGTGAGGACGTCGGCGCCTCCCTGACGCGCGAACTGGCGCAGATCGACAAGAACCGGATCGCCGCACTGAAGGCCGAATCGGACAAGGTCTCGGCATCGCGTGAGACCGTTCGCCAGTACGGCCGCGAGGTCACCTCATCGCAGGCCTCGGCGATCGCGCGGGCGGCTGGCCTGCAAGTGAACAGCGCCGACCGCAGCACCGCGCGTCAGCAGCAGCTGTATGACGACTGGATTGCCAAGGGGAAGCCGAAGGAGAACCCGGTCGCGAGGCCGGGGACGAGCGCGCACGAGCGCGGCAATGCGCTCGATATCCAGTTTCAGGCAGGCGTGACCGCGAAGAAGATCCGCGACGCGTTCGCCGCGGAAGGCGTGCGCCTGACCAAGGTCTTTGCCGAGACAGGGCACTGGCATGTGGAATGGGCACGCACGGCGGCCCAGCGGACCGCTGCGACCGATGCCGCCAAGGAAACGCGCGATCTCGCCAAGGCCAATCGCGAGCTCGATAGCGATCTTGCGGACGTCGTGAATCAGTTCGACCCGGCGCGCGCCGCGGCGGACGCCTACCAGGCGACGCTGGCGAAAATCGCCGCACTCGTTTCCAGCGGCAGGCTCAATCCGGCAGAGGCGGGCGACTTCCGGCTCGCCGCGATGCATGATCAGCAGACCAAGCGCGCCGAGGCGCAGCTTGCCCAGTTCAAGGTTTTGTTCGGCAACGAAGACCCCCTTGCGGAGACGATCGCCAGCTACAATCGCGAGCGCGACCTTCAACTCGAGGCGCGCACCGAGGATTATGATCGGCGCAAGGACGGGATCCGCGACCTTGCAAGCTATTACCGCGACGCAATGACCGGCGGGACCAAGTCGATCATGGATATGTTCCGGCAACGCGGGCTCGATGCTATCGCCGAGATGCTGGCTAAGTGGACGCTCGGCCAGGGCGGCGCGGGCGGCGGCGGCCTGCTCGGCTCGTTCGCCAAGCTGTTCCGTGGTGGTTCCGCGATCGCGGGTAGCTCATTCGCCGGTGCCGATCTCAATGTCGTCACCATCAGCGCCATGGGCTCGACCAATCTGCCGAAGCTGGCGTCGGGCACCGAATATTGGTCCGGCGGCACCGCGCTTCTCGGCGAACATGGCCCGGAGCGGGCGTGGCTGCCCAAGGGCACGCGCGTTACGCCAGCGGGAGCGACAGGACGAATTGACGGCGCTGGAATGCGCGGCGGCGACAAGCACTACTATTTCAGTGGGAACCTGATGACCCCCGAATTTTGGGCACAGATTCAAGCAGGCGATGACGGCGCGGCCGTGCGCGGTGCCGCGGGCGGCAGCCAGATGGCGCAGCGCGAAGTCTCGCGACAGCAGAGCCGGGTGCTTGCGTAATGGCGATCGCGTTGCCAACCACGCCGAACCTGAAGTCGGCCACCCCTCGTCCTATGGATTTCGGGACTTGGCAAACTCCCGACGGGGGCGGCCCTGCACAGCGGCTCGAGCGGGGCGGCAGCCGCTTCGCTATGGACGCAGTGACGCCTGGCCTGAAGCCTGAGCCCGACAGCCGGATATGGGTCTCGCGATTGCTGCAAGGCATCAGCGGCCTCGTCATCATGCCCTTCCCGCAACCGGGTATCGTGATCGGCAACCCCGGTTCGCCCGTCGTCGATGGCGCCGGCCAGGCAGGCCAGACAATTTCCGTGCGAGGCTTTGCCGCGGGGTATACCATCCGCGAGGGACAATTCTTCAGCGTCATCATCGCGGGGCGGCGTTACCTTTATGCTGTCGTCGCCGATCGGATCGCTGACGCGAGCGGCCGGGCACTGCTCCCGCTCTGGCCCGCCCTGCGCGTTTCGCCGGGGAATGGCGCCATCTGCGAGTTCGCCGCGCCGATGATCGAAGGCGCCCTCTCCGGCAACGAGAAGGGCTGGACGCATGTCATCGCCCGCACGCAAGGCTTGAACTTCACCATCACCGAGGTCGAATAATGGCTGAGCTATCGCCCGCCATGCAGGTCGCGCTGGCGTCGACCGTCGTGCGCCTATTCGGTGCCGTACAAATCGATTTTCCAGAATATAGTCTCAAGCTTATCGATGCCCCCGCAGCGTTCAAATCCGCACCATGGGACGGCTTTCTCGCTCGTGACCCGGTATTCGGCGTTCTTGGCGGGGTCGATAGTATTTCCGACGGGTCTGGAGACGAGGCGCCCGGTATCAGCCTGACCCTTCTGCCATCGTCTGCGACCGCAGCTGGCAACCTCGTGGCGGCGAACATGCAAGGCTCGCGCACTCGCTGCTGGCTCGGCGTTGTCGATGCCGCGACCGGGATTGTCGTTCCCGATCCTATGCTCGTTTTCGACGGCGTCCTTGACGTTGCGACGCTGAACTGGGGCAACAAGAAGCGCACCGTCGATTACGACATCGTCTCAGTCTTCGAACGGTTTTTCGATCTGGAAGAAGGTATTCGTCTGTCCGACAGCTGGCTGCAAAGTGTCTGGCCCGGAGCACTTGGCCTATCCTTTGTGACCGGTGTTACCCAGACGGTGCCATGGGGCACTAATAACCTTGGATCGGTGGTAACAAAGTGAGATCAGCACACGTCATGCTTGATCGGCGAGATGCGGCGCAGGCCGCAATCGATCGATTCAAAGACCAGCCGATGGTGTTCGGCAAAAACGATTGCGCGAGGATGGTTGCCTTCGTCCTGCGGAAGCGCGGGCATCGCCCACAGTTGGGGAAGGCCGGCACTTACTCCAATGCGCTAGGCGCGCAGAGAGCTCTAAAGCGGTCTGGTTACGAAAGCCTGGCGGACGCCTTAGACGCCCTTGGACTCCAGCGTATCGCTCCAGCGGCGGCGCTGCCCGCCGACATCATCATGGTCCCAGGCGAGGGATCTTTCGGCGGCGCGCTTCAGGTTGCCGTCGGTAACGGGCGCACGCTGGGATATCATCAGGATCTCGAAGGTGCAGAAATTCTGATGCCGATCGAGTTCGTGGCCGCTTGGCGAACATAGCTCCGTTCAAAGGCAGTTCGCCGCAGGTCCCTCAATAGAGCTGGTTGCACGATTGCTTTTGTTGACGACGTAAAGGGTGACCCGGCGGCTGGTGCCGAGGTCTTCGATATCCCAAACGGCAACGACCGACTTAACCCCTGCCACGCGTACAGACTGGGCGATCGAAACGCCGTTTGGAATGTCAGCCTTGGACACTTCAACACCCCGCTCTGGGGCAGCGTTCAGGGCTATGCATCCAGCAATAACGTCCACCGACTTTGCCGATGTCGACTGCGCGCGAACCTGGCGTTCGCGGATATCTCCCGACGTTTTGCATCCGGTCAGCGCCACGACGGCCGTCGCGAGAAGTATCCGAATCGTCTGACTCTCCTATTTCGAGGTGACTGTATGTCGAAAGCCTTCCGCACGGCAGCCCTTGTAGTGGGCGCCGTTGCGCTTGCTGCCACCGGCGTCGGGGCGGTGGGCAGCATCGGCCTGCTCGGAGCTACCACAGCAGCGGCGGGCGCTTCGGCCGCTACCGTATCGACGTTGGCAACCATTGCGACGGTTGCGACCGTCGCACAGGTCGCAGCAGCCGGCCTTTCGGTCGCGTCTGCCCTGACCGCCAAAAAGCCCGCGGGCAGTGGCAGCGGCAGCCAGACAGAATTCAGCGCCGACCCGTTCGCCGGCGTTCCATATCTGATGGGGCGCACAGGCACGAAGGGCAACATAGTCTTTCGCCAAGCCTCAGACGGTTGGTCGCTCAAGGATACGCCGAACGACCTCTGCGACCTGATCACGATCTTTTCGGGCGCGGGGCCGGTCGACGGGTACGAGAGCTTCACGTCCGACAAGACGCCCATCTCCTTCGACGGCGCCGGCAATGCGATCGGCGAGTTCCGTGACAAGATGTTCCAGCGTCGCCAGCTTGGCGCTTGTCCCGAGCCGTCGGCGCTCACGGTTCAGGCCGGATCGTCGGCGCGGCCGAACGGATGGTCGGCTTCGCACAAGCTTCCCGGTCTCGCCGCTGCCATTTGGCGCCTGCGCTACGACAGCAAGCAGCGCTTCTTCCAGAATGGTGTCCCTGCCCCTCTCTGGGTCATCCGCGGCGTAAAGGTGTACGACCCGCGGCTCGACAGCACCTATCCTGGCGGTTCCGGCTCGCACCGGTGGGACAACGAAGCGACATGGGCGTGGAGCGAAAACCCATACCTCCACGCGCTTGCCTGGGTCATCGGCCGCCATCAGAATGGCAAGCGCGTCATGGGCCTTGGCGCTCCGATCGATCAGATCATCGTATCCGATTTCGTCGAGGGTGCGAACGTCGCCAATGCGAACGGGTGGACCGTCGGGGGCGTCGTCTACTCGCGTCCAGACACCAAATGGAACGTCCTGAAGCAGATCCTGCAAGCCGGCGCGGGCGAGCCGCTGCGTGTCGGAGCCCGCATCGGGTGCCTGATCAACACGCCCCGGGTCAGTCTTTCTACGATTACGGTCGCGGACATCATCGGCGATGCCAAGCTGACGGCCATGCAGCCGATCCGCAGCCGGTTGAACACTGTCACGCCGCGGTACCGGTCCGAGGCGAACGATTGGGAGATCGTGCCAGCGGCGCCGATCGTCGTGCCTGCGCATATCGCTGAGGATGGCGACGAGCGGTCGAAGGAGATCGAATACAGCCTCGTCCAAAACGTGACGCAGGCGGCGTCCCTGGCGCGCTACGATATTGAGAACACGCGCGAGTTCGGCCCCGTCACGATGCCGCTCAAGCCGAAATGGCTGAACTATAAGGCGGGTGACTGCGTCACGCTCGAGGTCCCCGAGGCGTTCGGCCAGAAAATGCTGATCCTGAAGCGGACCATCGACCCCGCCAGCGCGGTCGTGACGTTCGAAATGCGGTCGGAGACGGACGGCAAGCATCCGTTTGCGCTTGGGCAGACGACCACGCCCCCGCCGACGGCGACGGTCCGGCCTGCGGATCCGCCCGTGCCACCGCCCTCTCCTGACAGCTGGTCAGCATCCGCGATAGACGCGAGTGCTGGTATCGTGACCCCGACGATCGTCGTAACGGGCGCCGTCTCGAACGGGAACGTAGACGCGGTCATATTTGAGTACCGCGTCTACGACGCCAGTGCATTGCCTGAGGCAGGTTGGACGGGCGCAAATCTGGAGGCCAGTTCGGTCACGCGAACCGAGATCACAGGTTTGCTCCCTGCCACGGCTTACGAGGTCGGCGTCCGGTACCGGGCACGCGGCGTTATCGGCGACCGGCTTCTTCTTGGCCCGGTCACGACTGCCGACATCTCGACAAAGGGAGAGCCTGGCACCGACGGGTTGCCCGGCGCGCCCGGCGTGGATGGTCGAACCAGCTATGTCCATTACGCCTATGCGGACAGCGCGGACGGTGCCGTCAACTTCACGACGGAGGCCCCGGGTAACCGTGCGTTCGTCGGGATCTACACCGACTTCACGGCAGCTGATAGCACCAATCCCGTCTCGTATGTCTGGGCGCAGTACGTAGGGCCCAGCAGCTTCGGCCTCGCAGCGTCGGGTGACGTGGTCGTGTCTGGATCCAAGCTGGTGAAGCGCTCGTCCGGCGGCTGGGGCACCGGCGGCGGCTATTCGACCGAAGGCTGGAAGAATGCTGCGCAGGCGGCCTGGACCAGCCAGGCTCCGCCCGTCGATATCATGGCGGGTCTCAACACCGATCCGTCGGCGAACGATAGCTACGAGTCGATCGACTATGCCTGGTACATGGCGAACGACGGCGGCTGCGACATCTACGAAAGCGGAGGGTACTGCGGACGCTTCGGGACCTTCGGAAACGGAACGCGATTCCAGGTAGCCTACGACGGCAAGATCGTCCGCTATTACCTCGACGGCGTATTGAAGCGCGAAGTTGCCGCAGCTGCGGGCCTGACGCTATATTTCGACGCGGCGATCGCCGGCGGCACCGGCAGCGAGATTCGAGCCATATCGTTCGGCGCATCGGGCACGGCCGGCACAGACGGCGCGCCCGGCACGCGCGGCGACGACGGCCTCCCCGGTGCCCCCGGTGCGAACGGCGTCAGCAGTTATACCGCCTATGCCTATGCGAACTCGCCAGACGGGTCGGTCGACTTCACGACGGGCGAGCCCGGTGCGCGCGGCTTCATCGGCATCTGCGCGAACCTGACGTCGAATTACGAGCCGACGACACCGGCCTCTTATACATGGTCGCAATACCGTGGCCCGCCGTTCGGGATCGCCACGCGTGGAAGCGCGGTGGTGGTCGGCAACACTGTGCTGCGGAGCAACAATGAAGGCGGATGGGACAGTGATGCGTTCTCGACAAGCGCTTATACCGGCGCCGCTTCGGTAAGTTTTCGCCTTACAAGTTCCGGTGGTGGCGACATCATGGCGGGCCTCAATACGGACCCCCTTACCGACTCATCATACATGAGTCTGGATTACGCATTCTATCGTTCCGGCGTTCAACTCTTTGCCTATGAAAGCGGCGTTCAGGCATTCGGCTTCGGTGGCGTCGCTGATGCCACGAGGCTGCGGATCGATTACAACGGGCGTACGATCACCTATTTCATCGACGACGTGCCGCGCCGCCAAATTGCGGTAGGGCGGGGGCTAACATATTATTTCGACAGCAGTTTGGCCAGTATCTGTCGCCTTGAAGATCTGACATTCACCGGCGGCTCGCAGATTGCGCCGGCGGTCAATCTAGTGGGCGATACGCCGCGCACCTATGTCTCTGGTTCTGAAATCCGTGGCATGCCGCCCGATGGCGGATGGGGTTCTGTTCACGCGCATAGCATCGAGAGTTATGCGCGTGGTGCCGCTGCGACATGGACTATCCCCGCTGGATCCAATGCGCAGAATGCGATGATCGGGCTTAGCGTGGCGCAGACCAGCGGCACCAGCTTCGAGGGCATCACGTTCTCGATCTTCCAGCAGCAGGACGGGTATGTCGACGCGCGAGTGAACGGCAACGGCATCATCGCCGGGCCAGTGGTCAATACGGGCGTCGACAACAACTATAAGCTCCACTTCGACGGCGAGACGGTTCGCTACTTTGCCAACGGCGTTCAGTTCGGCACGTTCGCCTGGGGCCGGCAGCCCGATCCGCTTTACTTCGTCGCGGCAATGGCCTCGTCGAACCCACGCGCGACGAACATCACGTTCACCGCGGCCGGTACCGTGGGCACCGATGGCCGGGACGGGTTGAATGGTAACAACGGCGCGCCCGGCGCGCCCGGCGCCAATGGGCAGTCGTCATACCTGCATATTGCCTATGCGAACTCCCCCGATGGCTCTGTCGACTTTACGACCGGTGCGCCCGGCAGTCGGGCGTATCTCGGGACGCTGGTCGATCAGACCATCGCCGACAGCACAAATCCCGCGGCTTACGCGTGGTCGCTGGTCAAGGGCGCGGATGGCCTGAACGGCACGAACGGCACGCCCGGTGCGCCCGGGGCAAACGGGCAGCCGACATACATCCACATCGCGTACGCCAACTCTGCAGACGGTAATGTCGACTTCAGCCTCGATAACCCGGCAGGCCGGACGTACGTGGGCTTCTATGTCGACCAGCAGGTAGCCGACAGCGGCAACCCGGCAGCCTACGCATGGTCCCTCGTTAAGGGCGCGGATGGTGCCCAAGGGCCCCAGGGTCCGCAAGGCCCCCCAGGTGCTGACGGCGCGGCCGGGCAGGTTCTGCTCAGCGACGGCGCAGCGACAATCAACATCGCCAACTCTGGCACGGGCTCGACCGTCGTCGTGTCCTCCGCAATCAGCGTTGCTGCCGGCGGCAAGTTCCGACTGACGTTGGCCGGCACAGACCCGGTGAACAACACCGGCGGGAGCTTTTTCGGTGCCCGCGTCATCGCGACCGTCAACTTCGCCAACGGCACCTCGCAGACCCTGTTCGACAAGAACGCGTTTCTGAACTCAGACGGCGAATTGAACGATGCGAACCTACTCGCCGCATCCTCGAATCTGATCGCCAACGCGAGCGCGGGCGCCGCGACGCTGGTCATCCAGCACACCCGATCGGGTCAGCCCGGAAACTCCGGCAGCTTCCGGCTCAGCTACGTCTTGGAGCGTCTGTAATGCACACCCATGCGCTGTTCCTCGGCAATGAGTTCCAGGGCGAGGTGACGCCTGACAGCCTCAACCATTACAGCGCCGACCGGCTGGTGCCGCTGCCCACGAACTACTGGTCGAAGGACTATTACTGGACGTGGTCGGGCCGCACCGCGGTAGAGGATGCCGTGCGCGTCGAGGCTGATTTGCTGATGCAGGTCGATACCCGGCGCGAGACGACCCAGATGACGGTGCTGACCGCGGGCGGGGCGAAGAAGTACGTCTATAATCGGAAGGCAGCCGAGGCGATCGCCGCGAGCGGTATCGTCGCCAGCCTGCTCAACGCGCTGACGCTGGTCGATAAGAAGAAGAAATATCCCTTCGCGTATGCCGAGAGCGCACTGACCGGCGAGCCCCTGTCGACCGTCCTTGCCCGGTTTGAGGCTGGCATGAACGCATCGGCAACCGAGAACGCGCGGATCGAGGCAATCTCGCAGAAGGCAAAGCGCGACATCAAGGCAGCGCCGACCGCGGCCGCCAAGCGCACCGTCTTTGCCGTCATCAACTGGAATTGGTCGGCCTGACCGGCCGTCACGATACTCACGAAGGAGAACGACCATGGCGACCAAGTCGACCAAGAGCACCGACGTGCCTGCAAAGACCCCTAAGCAAGAAGCTGTCGACGCGGTTATCGCGCTCATGGCCCCGGGCAAGGCGATGAGCCAGATGACCCTGGGATCCGACGACACCGGCGAGCCGAACATGATCGTCATCTATCTGCGCGCGGCAGCCTGAGCCATGACCGCGACAGCCACGAGCAACTATATCGGCGAGGCGATGCGGTCGACAGCCGCGCTCGCGCCGCCATCGCTTGCGGACAATCCGGGCCTGCTTGCCTGGAACCTGTTCGTGATGACCGCGGCCATGTGCCTCGGGCTGATGATGGCCGGGAAGCAGGCGCGCCGCATCTGGGCATGCCGCGCCTTCGATCATCCGACCGACCCGGTGTCCCTCTACCGCATCATCGTCTTCCTTGCCGGCTGCGCGGTCGCGACCCGGGGCGGCGCGGAGGCGATCAGCCTATGGTCGTGGAGCTCGGGCGATGCCGAGACGATCGAGCGGGTCGCGGAGCTTAAGCGCTGGCTAGATCCGGTTTCGGTCGGCTTCGGGTTCACCTGGATGGCGCTGCATATTCTCGCCGAACCAATGCTCGAGTTCCAGCTGCGCAAGGCCCCCCTGCCCGTCGACATGTGGTCGCGCTGGCCGCAGCTGCGGCGCCCGATCGCGATCCTCGTCGTAAGCCTGCTGATGGCGACCGCTGCCGTCGGGCTGCGGTAATGCGAGAGGGGGCTATCGCTGCGGTACCGGGCGTATCGGTACCGGTTATCTGGTCGTTCCTTGGGTATAGCTTTCCAGCCGGGTCGATGATCGTCGGGCTTCTCGCGTGCCTCATGGTGCGGCTCTTCATCACGCTGGACACTCCCGGCCCGAAGCGCTGGGCGCTTGACGCGATCGTGACGGGGATCGCGATGCTCGTCACTGCGGTCTGGATCGCCGAGCAGCAGGTCAACCTGTTCGCCGCGCTTGGCACCGGGGGGGCACTCGGCGCGATCGGAACCGGAATCATCACCTTCTTCAAGCGGCGCGGACAGAGCGCCATCGACGCGCTCGACGCCGCCCTCCCCGGCAAGCCAGCGGTTCCCGCTGAAATGACGGCGACCCTGCGCGAGATCGACAAGAAACTCTAACGGCCCGCCCAACCGGGAGGGGTTCTGGCGGGCCGGCCCGAGCCGATTAGGGTTAGCTAGGCGCGTCGATAACGACCAATCCGACCAATAGCTTCACATCGAAGGAAAAAATCATGACGACGGCATCAGAGCCGGCGTGGCTTCGCCATGCTCGGTCGCTTCTTGGTACCCGCGAGGCACCGGGGGCCGCGAACAGCCCGACCATCATGGGGTGGGCGAAGAGGCTCGGCGCGAAGGCGCTGGGCATGCTCTACAACGCCGACAGCGTGCCGTGGTGCGGGCTGTTCGTCGCACACTGCCTCGCCGAAGACGGCATCCCGGCCGCGCCGATCGCGGTGCGCGCGAAGGCCTGGGCGACGTGGGGCGCGAACATCGCGGCCGATCGCATTGCACCCGGCGCCGTTCTTGTCTTCGAACGACCGGGTGGTGGACACGTCGGCTTCTACCTCGGCGAGGATAAGACCAGCTACCACGTCCTCGGCGGCAATCAGGGCGACCGGGTCAGCATCATGCGGCTGGAGAAGTCGCGGTGCATCGCGCGGCGCTGGCCGATCCGGCGTGCTGTCATCGGGAAGCCCCGGTTGATGACCTCGACCGCGGGCGTCCCCTCATCTTCGAACGAAGCATGACCTGGGCGGCGGGCTTCGCCCTGCTGCGCCGCTTCTGGTGGACGGTCCCCATGATTGGCCTGCTCGTCGCGCTGCTCTTTACCCGCGAGACGCTCGCCGATCGTACGGCCACGCTGAAGTCCGAACGCGCGTCGTGGACTGCCGAGATTGCGAAAGCCGAGCAGCTGCGCGCTGCGGCGGAAAAGCGGTTCGCGGTCCAGCAAACCACGGCGCTGACGACCTTCGCCGACCGCCTCGCGAATCGCGAACCCATCATTCTTCGATCCACTGACACCGTGAGGACCTATGCGCAAACTGATGCTGGCCGTGCTGCCTGTCTGCCTGCTGACCGCGTGCGCGGGATCGACGCGCTCGACGCTGAACTATTCGCCGGTGATCCCGCCAGTCCCGATGGAGGCGACGAAGCCCTGCACGGCGACGCCGGTACGCCGGCAGTCAGACGGTAGCTCGAACAGCGCAGACGCCGAGGGCTCCATCCGAGACGCGCGTGCCGACCTCGCCCTATGTGATGCGCGCCGCGGTTTAGCGGTTCAGGCTTGGCCCAGGTAATGCCTGCCTTCGATCTCGTTGGCCGCGTCCCGCCAATCTGAAGCTGCGCGGTTTGCCGCTGGGCCGGTGGTCTTCAGGAGCTCGCCGCGATGCTCTGCGCTCGCCGTCCATACGCCCGGCGAGGTCTCGTCAATCTGCACTTCAACATGGCGCCCCTGCACCGTCACGCGTCGCTTCATTTCAGATCCTAACTTCGCCCCTCTTGATACGGGAAATCGTCGATGAAAACCATTCTACTCTGGGACCCCCGGTTCCCGGATCGCCGTCCCGCGCGCCTCACGGTCGAGGACGCAGTCGCATCAGCCGCGGTGCGCGCGGGCGTTGCCGCCGCGGCCAACCCTGCCGAGGCCGGTGCGCTGTCGGCGGGCGGCGCGCTCGATCCGACCATGCTGACCGAGGTGGTGCTTCAGCACGGCCCCGGCACCGCGACGCGCCGGGTCTTCCTGCCCTACAGCGTGGTAATGGTCGGAGCGGCCGCGGGCTTGCTCGCGGCAATCGGAAGCCCGATCCCTGGCGGCGTCACCCCAACACCTACCCCTACGCCAACGCCTACGCCGACACCGGGCACGCTCCGGACGCTATCGTTTGCCTCGATCGCAGGTTTCGGCGACAGCATGATGGCAGGTGCAGGGGCCAGCTCGTCCGGTCGGCGCTACATCAACATTGTAGCGACTGCCCTCGGCGCCTCGGTGTATAACGCCGGGATCGGCAGCACCTTCTTGACGAACAACCCCGATAAAACGGGGCTTCCGCGCACCGACAACGGGCGCGACCGTACGTCGGCAGTTCTGGCAGGGGGCAAGAGGGCATTCCTCGTCTGTGCGTATGGCGTAAACGACGAAAGGTATATGGGCGCACCTGCGTCGATCAACTTGGCCGGCTTCAAGAATGATCTACGCGAATGCATGAATATCTGGTTCGTTGGCGGGTACACGAAGGACACGGTCGCGCTCGCCTCCCCGTTCTGGGTTTCAGACAACTATCTGACGAACAACCCGAACGACGCCGATTTTAACGGACAAACGCAGGCCGGGCTGGCGGCACACGCGCAGGCAGTAAAGGATGTCGCTACTGAATTCGGTGCGTTTTACGCGCCTGTCTACGAGGCGACGCTGAACCAAACGTCTTTGGTTGGCGGTGATGGTCTACACCCGAATGACGCAGGCCACACCGCATATGCGAACACCATTCTGGACGGTGTTCAGCTGAACCTTAGAACCGCACCAACAGGGGTCACATCTCCTACCCCGACCCCAGGTTCTGGTATTATCGACGTGTCCCTCACGGCTGCTGCTGGGGCGGTGAGCTACGATTACTATGCTCTAGTTGCCGGGGTGATGGTCGTTGCGCTGTCTGATGTCGCAGCTACCACTGCTCGCTTCACCGGCATGGCCGAGAACACATACCGGATAAAGGCTCGCGCCAAGTTTAGCGACGGGACCTACAGTCCTTGGGCGTTTGCTGCTGCTGACGTCGTTATGGCTGCAAGTGCTGGCGGCCCAGGCGTACTGCGGACGGACGACTTCAACGACGCAGCCTCCGGTGCGCTCTGGTCGACGCGTGCCATCACTTTGGGAACGGGGTCGCCTAATACATCGGCCATCACTGCGACAAACGCGCTCAGAGGCCCGACCGCGGCCAGCTCTTTTGAAATTGGCAGCTATGGGCAGGTAGCGGTGGGCAACGGCGTGTACGCTCAAGCCACGTTCATCGCGTTGTCGAATAATACGAACCTGGCGACCGGGCTGGCCTTGCGCCACAACAACAGCGCGACGAGCACTACGGGGTATCTCGCTCGCTACAACGGGCAGAACATTTCGCTCCAGAAGCTAGTCGCTGGCGCCGCGACGATCCTCGGTACAAATTACACGTTCGCAGCCACCGTTGGGTCGTCGTTCACTCTGCGCCTCGAAGTCGGCCCAGGTTTCCAGCGAGTGTATCTGAACGGGGACACGACCCCGATAATCACCGCAACGGATGCAACCGACGAAACTGGCGGCCTTGGTCTGAACTATGGTGCTCGGTTCCAGACTGCCTCGGGCGGCTCAGGCTTCGGCGCCGGGTCTGGTGCCCATCTTGATAACCTCGTGTTCGGCGCGCTGTAATGCTTACCAAACGCTATCGTCTTGGTTGTCCCAAGCGTCTTTGGCTTCGCGCTCGAACCATTCGACGCATGCAAGCAGCATCCGGTCAATCCACTCGATCATCTAGCGCTCCTTCTGGGTCACCGCTCCTGATCGCTCCACACTGTCAACGCAAGGGAATTGGAAGAATGCCCGCTCGCATCGCGCTTATTGCCACCCTGTTCGCCGCCCCCGTACTGGCGGCCTCGAGCGTCACTCCAAAGCCGAACGCCCGCATCGGTTCAGCCGAAAAGCCGTACACGTCCGCTGGCGCCTACCGATGGTTCGACGACAACAAGGGCGACCCGTCGGGCACGGTAATCGACCACGCCACGATCACCGCCAGCCAGCGCGGGGTGAATCTCGAAAAGGAGAGCGCCAACATCACGATCCGCAACAGCGTGTTCAGCGGCGTCAAGCCGCAGGCGAACACGATCTTCCCTGCGGGGATCTATGCCGAACATGGCCGCAATCTCCTGATCGAGCGCACCACGATCCGCGACTGGACGACGATCGCGAACGGCAAATATCGACAGGGCGATTGCATCGACGCGGAGTGGGGCTTTGTCGGCCTTACGCTGCGCGACGTTGTGCTGTCGGGCTGCACCGATGGCGGATACGATAGCAAGGCGCGCAATGACCTGCTCGACCGGGTCACTGCGATCGGCAACAAGAAGAGCTTCCGCCTTTGGTATTCGATGCACACGGCGACCAGCATCGAGAGCATCAACCCGACCGAGGTCCATATCGAGACCAGCACGCGCAACGATGGCAAGTACGGCATGGGCGCGGGCTCGCTGACCGCTAAGCGCGTGACCTTCCGATCGACGGGCAAGCAGGCGCTGTTTTCGTTGGGACCGAATGCCGTGATCAACATCGACGAGTGCGTGATTGACGTCCCTGCAGGCACTCCATTCGTTCGATATCACGATGGCGGGAGAGCTTCGAACGTAAAGCTCTCCCTGGGCAAGTCCTGCGCGATGGACGTCAAGGGCTATGCGGTGAACACGCCGATGACGGTCGCTGCGCCACGTGGGTTCGATGTGGGCGAGGTACTGGTCGACCGGAAAGGCAACGGCACTATTACCCTCGCCACGCCGGAGATCATTGCCCGTATCAACGCCCGTATCAAGGCACGCGGTTCGCCGATCCTCTTGAAGAAAAACGACACGCTAAAGCTCGTCAGCGGCACGTGGTACGAAATCGTCGATCAGCGAAAACGATAATTCGCTGACTTTCTATCCAAGAACCCACCTTTTGGCGAAGCTCGGCACCGTCTTTTGAGCAGTAAACGCCGCCAATATGGAAATCAGGATTGTGGCCATGGCTACAAACAACATCTCTGACAATGTAAACTTTGGCAGGCCGACTTTGTGAGCAATCGTCTTGCTCAGAGAGACCGGAATTAGATGAAATAAATACACAAAATACGAAGCGCGTCCCAGCCAAGCGAGAAAGGCCACCGAACGGCGCTCAGCAACGTCTCGGTTAGCCAAAATTAGAAGGGTAATAGATAGCGAAAAAGCCAGCGATGTCGCCTTCGTCTGTGAGGCGGCGAACGCCGGGAGTGTCCCTTTCCAGAAGAATGCCTCGGCGAAGCTCAGCGCCAACGTGATGATCGCCAAGCCTAGCGCAGCTTTTGACGAAGGGTTCCAATCGCGCTTTCCCGCGAAATATCCGAGATGATAAAAAGGATACCACACTGCGAAAAAAAGTGCAGACATAGGGAAGGTATTGAACGGCTCAATCTCGTATAATTGCATTGTATACGTGAACGATATTCCTAAGACCGTCAGAGTTATCATCGCTAATACGTGTAAATATGATTTATGAACTCGATCGATTAAGGGCGTTAAAAATGTCATCTGCACAAGAACGATGACAAAGTATCCTATGCCAATACCGGTTCCAAAAAACAGACGCTCCATCATCTTGACAGGATCGATCAGATCACGACGATGAAATAGCAATACGAAAACTATCGTCCAAAACAGGTACGCAGGCAGCAACAGACCTAGTCGCCTAAACACCCAATGCCAATCTTTCGGACTCTTACTACGTCCTGCAAGATAGCCGGATACTGCTAGAAATACCGGAACAGCGAAGTTTGCAATCTGCCGCCAAGCTAAAACTGCGCTGAGGGCAAAACTATTCTGGGGCAAGCCTGCAACATAGCAGCTATGGATCGTGATGACCGCCAAAATGGCGATACCCTTTACCTGATCCCAATAAGGATCCCGAACTGACGCATTAGCGCTCGAAATTGCCATTGCAGATTCCCCCAGACCGGTGGTCGCTACGACCTGCTCTCCGTCCTCGCAAGCGGGTTCCTCTATTGCTCGCCAACCGCTCGAACCGCCGACCGCCATCGCGACGCAGCAAAGCTTGATCGGAATCACAGCATTAATAGAGCTTCATCACCCGGCCGGTAGAGCGGGTCTCGCTCTCCCGGCCAGTGCCCGCTACCTCCCCCGATCGCGTTGCGCCCCATAGGGCCGGGGCGAACGGACTGGGGCCGCTGCCCGCATTCTCCGCAGCGGAAGTGCTGATGCATGCGAATGACGACGAGGGCGCCGTTGAAGCAATCGACTTCGACCTCCCTTTCTCGGCCGCAGCGGCAGAGCACCGACAGGGTCCGAATCCCGATCGCGCGCATATTTGCTAGGGTCATGGGGCGGGATCGGCCATCCGTCACATAGAACATTAAGAGAACGATTCGGCTAGCAGCGGCGTTTGAAAACTGTGGACGGTCTTTGATTCCTAGCCTCAGCCACGTCACTGCCGCGCTTGAGCGGATCAAAAGCGACTCGTCGAAGTTAAGATGCGCCATCTTGTAGGATCAAAGGAACAGGTCGCCCGTTGCCTCTGGACCAAGCAGGAGAACGATGATGATGAAGCTCAGTATCGGTATCGCCGCAATAATGATGGCCACAGGCGCGATGGCCCAGCAAACTGGATCAACTGGCGCCGGCTCGCCAACAGGATCGGATGCCAAGGTCGCCGTTTCCGGAAAAAAGATTCAGAACGGCGATAAGGCGATGGCGAAGAAGCCCAAGGCCAAAGCATCGAAGCCGGCAACCATGAACCATACGCCGGCAACTCAGGGGAGCATGAGCTCCACAAAGCCGCAGTAAGTATGACCGGGCTGGTCATCTCCTCCCGGGGTGGCCAGCCGGTTCAACGATTATGGAAGCTGACAAAGCGACCTGCGTTCACTGCGCCTGACCCTCCAGAATTACGTCGACAGCCGCGGCGACACGCGCCCAATCATTCTTGTGGGGCTCGTCGCCCAGCACATCGAGGATTGTATCAACGATCGGAGCGGCCTCCATCGTGCCATGCACTTCCACGATCGCCATCGCCTTTAGCCAGACTTCGCGGTCGTTCATCATCCACATAGCCTATGCGTCCCTGAACGGTTCGGGCAATCTATATCAATAAACGAACTGACCGCCTCGATCGACGGCATGCGCTAAATTACCGGCACCTACGCCTACCGGTTTATGGTCCGAGCGCCCGATTTCTCCAGTTGATGGATTATGCCGTTCAACGATGCTTTGACGATCTGCGGGCGAACCATGTCATCTGTTGCGTTGATGCCGCTCCAGAATTGCGTAAGAGGCCACTGATCAGGACAGTGAGGACGAAGGACTCGAAGGGCTAGCCTAGTTCCGCTTGACGGTTTTTGCTCCGCTGCCGGCGCCTCGGCTACCTCTTGGAGAACGGTCAGGGCGAGCTCAATCAGGTAGCGCTCATAGTCAATCATGCCACGGCATCCCTCACCGCGCCGGGCGTAGATTTGAAGCGTTAATGAATCGGACGATCCGCCAAATCTGTTCGTTAACACCTAGGCATATGCGGTCCGACCATCACGATCGCGTCAACGGCAGCGGCAATCCGACGCAGATTTTCGAACCCTATTTTTGGCCCGATCGTGTCACCAAGGTCGTCACGGACGTAATCGGCGGTCATCTCAGCATGCGTCGCAAGGATTTTTCCAGCGGTCAGCCAAACCTGCCTATTGGTCAGCTGAAAGAGGGGTAAACCGTGCAATGTCGCCCGGTGCGAACCGCGGCGGCTCCGGTAGATAATGGCCATCCTGTTTACCCCGGTTTAGACTGGCCCAAGTGCGTTGACTGAGCGATCGTCGCATGCTGTTGGCGACGAGCCGAAGCGCACCCTGCAAGTAGTTCGTCCGAAAGAAATGACGCCGTTTCAATATCTAACGTGACTGCAAGGCCGGGGGCATCTATGAGAACCCTGCCTTCATTTGCCGAAACGCTTAATATCTCAGGACGCAACGTTGTCAGCATGCCTGTTCTCCTGGTTTCTTCAAGCGGTCAGGAGCGGCAGTTCGTTCCGGGCATTAATCCACGGCAGGATGATATTAGACCAACCGGGGGCTCCAGTCGGCAGCAGAACGGGCTTAGGTAGGAAGTGCAGGTTCGCTCTGCCTTGATATTTGCCGCCCTGAAGGGCAGCAGACGGATCATGAAACTCACGATAAGTCGTAGAGCGAACGACCGCTGGGCTGTAGATGGCGCGATGCGCTTTAATGCCCGCAGCGAACTCGGCGATCATGTTACCGTTGATGTCAGTCAGGCAGCCTGGCGCGAGATCACAGCGTATTGGGCTGGTGATCCAATAGGCAAGCTCGAGGAACTTGCTAGCGACCGCCGGGCGCACTGGGGCAACTTTGGCGCCGATTTAGTATGGCGCGTCTACCTTTGATCGTGGCACCTTAGCGGCGGCCCCTGCATTACGATCATCAACAACGGAAACGGGAAGCATGATTGCTATTCCCCTGGTATGTTTCGGCGTCATTGCCTTCATAATCGCATCATTCGCTGGCAGCCCCGATCCCGATCATCGCGGTGCCACCGGCCTCCAGCTGACTCTTGCATACACTGGTGCCCTTGCACTCGTCGCTGGGGTGATCGCGCTTGCTACGTCTGATCCCCCCAGTTGCCGATCCTATTCAAATGTCGCCATTGTCGAGGACTGCTGATCGATACCTCAAGATTTAAGGGAGCAGTCTTGCCGGGCCGCACGATCGCCGTCTTGCAGGCGATAAACGGGAACGGGGCCTATATCCGTATCCGGTTCAGAGGCGGTGTCTCTACCCTGCTCGACCCGGCCCCTGATGCTCCGAAGTCCGCGCAGTCTCGCCCGATGCGGCCCGCGGCGCGACCGGTCTACGATCCCCACGCGTTCTATCCTGATGAGGAAGGGCCGGAGTTCGGGGCTTGACCTAGCCGTCCAGATCGTCGGGTGGGCTTGCCTTCGACCACCCATGAGCGATTTCTTCGCACGCGGCGGTGATGTTATTGATACGGGTGGCGATGCTGGCGCCCGCCGCCACCAAATTGCCGTCGAAGACATCGAATGAGAAGCATAGCTTTCGGTCGGGTGTGCCCCTTCCCGTCAGATGCTTCTCTGCAAACAGCCAAACTAGCACAGCTGCCGTTTTTGCCTTCTCTGCGCGCTTCGTACCGGAACTCTCACCCTTGGCAATCATCGTGACAACGGCGCCTACGCGCGGGTCCAGCGCCTTCGGGTCGTCTTTCGCGATGGTGACGTCGGGTGTGACCCGGACCTTTAGGCCCCCGATAAGTAAGGGCGGCACCGAACCCGTCAGTGCCGTGCAATCAAGTTTGTTCGCGCCTGTTTGGTTCAACGTCGCATTATATCTGTCCAATGCCTCGATCGACGCCTCAAGATCGGTCTTTTCCCATCCTGATGTCGCTGCTGAGAGCTTATCCTCCAAGGCAGATCGATGCTTAGCATACGTGCTAGGGCTCTTCGTCGCATCGCAAAGACAACCGGCAATGGCGGATCGTGCGTGCTTATAGCGCGCGACGACCGCGGTTGACTGCCAGCGCGCGCTTTGAATAATCCGCTTGCGTCCGTGGGGAGTTGCAGTCAGATACTCAGCAAGCTGGTTTGCGGATATCGCTGGCTCGGCGACTTCGCGGTATTTGGGTTTTGACGGCATGGAAGACCTCTTCCTTTCGGCCGATATCGGCGATTCACGAAGAGTCTGCGTCTCTTCGATATCTCGCCAGACATATCGGTCCTCGGTTGGCTCTGGGTTGGGCGGGGATCGCGGCTATTTCGTCTTCGAGGAAGACGACAATCGGCCGGGGGACATGGTTACAGTTTTAGCTAAGGCGTCATCTTACGACGCTGCAGTTCGGTTGTTTGACGTTATCTCCAAGGGGTTACGCTCAGCGATCGCCTAGCGGTTGAGACTGAGAAAGACCCCAACACCAGCAAGGTGTTGCAATGCGCGACCGGTTGCAAGAGCTTGATGCCTGTTGGCTAACACTTGACGAACGCGCGAATCCAACATCTTGGGCTTTTTGCCCATTTTAATACTAAATAGGCGATCCGACTTTTATCCGAAAATAGCCCTCCCACTCGCCGATTAAGGGTGTCGATGATCATGCGGCGAGCTCCGCGGCGGCGGGCTGCTCATAGTTCGCGCGGACCAGCGCGGCGGCGAGCGGCGGGCATACCGAGTTGCCGCACATGCGGATCTGCGCGGTCTTCGTTAGCGGCTTCCCGCTCGGGCCGATCGGATCGATGACATAGTCCGCGGGAAAGCCCTGCGCCGCGAAGAGCTCGCGCGGTGTCAGCATGCGCATCCCGATGTCGACGATCTTATAGGGCTCGCCTTGGACCATCACGAGGCCGAAGCGATCGCGCGTGGTCACGCTGCCGAGCGGGGCATCGATGTCGTGACCCTCGTCACTGCTTTCCCCGCCATAGTATTTCAGGAGGAACGCCCGGACCTCGCCGACATGCAGGCCGCCGGCGGTGATCGCGGGGACTGGCTCGTCGACCGGTCCATCCCGGCGATCCGATCCCTTCAGGCTGATCAGGTGCGCCGCGACGACGCCCTGATGTGATCCGGTCGTTGTGACGGTCGACATAGGCTCCTCGGCGCTATGTCCGGCGTGGATGCCGCCGTGTGGCATCGTATTGTGCTGAGCGAGGAACGCCGAGACCAGCGCGTGCTTGCCGCCGCATGCGACGACCGTGCCAAGGGGCGCCTCGATGTCCAGCGCGCGCGGCGCCTGCCCTTCCCGCTCGCCGTATCCGGTCTGCACCATCGTCGCGGCCACGATACCGAGCGGCACGTTTCCACCTGGTCGCTTGATGTAACTGTTCGACGTGATCGTATGCAGCGGCTCGTCGGCCGCATGTCCGACCGATCCCTCGTGGAACTTGGTGATATGCGCCGCGATGATCGTGTTCTGATCCTTGGTCGATGCGCAGATCGTGAGCATCGGATCCTGAACGCTGCGATTCCCGCCGCCCTGTTGAGCATAGGAAACGATCGGCACGACGAGCGCCTTCTCGCCGCGCTGCGCGCCGGTGATCGTCTTGAACGGCTCCTCAACGCTCTCGCCCCGGTCACCGCCATGATGCGTCAGGTTGACGATGAACGGCTGCGCCGCGTCGATGACGTAACGCTGGATGCCCTTCGCAATGCGCGCCATCGTCGCGTCCGCGAGCGGGCGTTTCACGCCGTTCGCGCGGCCCTCTTCCTTCGTCAGGAAGATCGACGGGCATGGGATCGACCAGTCGATGCATTCGGCCGCGGTCCGGTATGGGGCAGGCGTGCCTGGGCCGTTCGTCTCTTCCGGCCAGACGATAGGCAGGCCATCGCACCGGGCGATCAGGCACAGCCGCTTGCGGATGGTCGGCGTCCCGTAGCGCGACGCCTTCAGCACCTTCCACTCAACCTTGTAGCCGTGGCGCCGGAGCGCGGCGACCCACTTCGCGAATTCCTCGCCGTTCCGGCCGGGGATCCGCTTGCCCTCGTCGTCGAGCGGACCCCAGGTCAAGAATTCCTCGACGTTCTCCACCTTGATCACGGCGGGCTTCAGCTTCGGCCCAAGGCGCTCGACCCACGACACCACGACCCACGCAAGGTCACGGATGCCCTTCTCGCGCGGCTTCCCGCCGCGGGCGTTCGAATGGTGCGTGCAGTCAGGCGAGAACCAAGCGAGGCGGACTGGCTGGGGCGTCCCGTCGATGGTGACGGCATCGAGCGGGTCGATGCTCCAGATGCTCTGGCAGTGGTGTCGGGTCCGAGGATGATTCGCGGTGTGCATCGCGATCGCTTCCTCGTCGTGGTTGATCGCTACATCGATATCTCGACCGGTCGCCGCTTCGATCCCGGTGGATGCACCGCCCCCGCCTGCGAAATTGTCGACGATGATGCCGATCGAATAGTCCCGATGGAACGGGAGTGCGGCGGCAATTACACCGTCGAGCATGTCCGGCGTCTTCATGCCGCACCCCCGGCCACATGAGCGCAGGCGCGCAGCGGCCAAGCGCAACCACTTCCCCCTGGTGCACCATGCACCTTGATCCCCGTATGTTCGCCGGAAAGACCGGAACAAACAGGGCTCGCAACGGCGGAAATCCGTCGCTTTCCCTCGTGGGCGACGACACGCGGCCGGTTTCCTAAACCGTAGGCCGCGTGTTCAAATCTCGCCGGGGGCACCAGCTTTCACGACGCATGCGCCTTCGTTGAACGCGGTGCCGTGCCTGCATGCGCTTCAAACGCCAGGCTAACGCGCGCGATGCGCGTGTCAGTTCACCTTGTTCGGCGGAACCACCGGCAGCAGCAAAGGCGCGATTGGCACGCCGTCATCGATCAGCGCGCGCGCTTCGGCGACACTGGCCTCGCCATAGATCGCACCCGACGTCTCGTCGCCCAGATGCATCGCCCGCGCGCGATCGGCGAACCGGTCTCCGACCCATTTGGATGTCTTGAGCGCCTCCGCCTGGAACGCGGCCAGCGCGGTGACGGCGGCCTTTGCGGCCTCTGGCGAGAACTTGCCCGACCGCTCAGGCCGGCTGTTGCCCTTGCTCGCGATCGCTGGCGCCATCACCGCCTTGCCCACGTCATGATCGTCGCAGAGCGGACAGCGGACCTGCCCCTTCGCGCGCTGTGCGTCATAGGCTGCGGTCGATCCGAACCAAGCTTCGAACACATGATCCCGGCTGCATTTGAGATCGAAGACGATCATCGAACCACGGTCACGCGCGGGATCGCGCGTCGGTGCGACAGTGCCGGGATCCGCGCGCGGACGTCGTCGAGCCGCGCCGGGTCGATGTCGGCGAATTGCAGACCCGCCGCTTCGCGCATGTCGAGGATGACATCGCCCCAGGGGTCGATCACCAGCGAATGCCCATAGGTCGCGCGGCCGTCGGCGTGGATACCGGTCTGCGCCGCCGCGACGACGAATGCCCCCGCCTCGATCGCACGCGCGCGCAACAACACTTCCCAGTGCGCACGGCCGGTCGGCTGCGTGAACGCGGCCGGCACCGACAACAGCGTCGCGCCGGCGTCGCTCAGCGCGCGGTAGAGATCGGGAAACCGCACGTCGTAACAGATCGATGTCCCCAGCATCCCGGCGGGGGTCTCGACAACCGTCGCCGTCTCGCCGGCAGCATAGGCCGCGGATTCGCGCCAGCTCTCGCCAGTCGGCAGATCGACGTCGAACAGATGGAGCTTGTCGTAGCGCGCGCGGATCGCACCCTCCGCATCGATCACGAACCCGCGATTGGCGAATTTTCCGTCGGCGCGCCGGATAGCGAGCGACCCGAGATGGACCCAGAGTCCGGCGTCTGCCGCCGCGTGCCGCACCGACGAGAGAACTGCGTCGTCAGCTTCCGTGGTGATCGAGGCCGATCCGCGTGCGCGATCACGATCGATCAGCCCCGACATTTCAGGCGTGAACAGCATTGCCGCACCCCCCGCCGCCGCCGCCTGGATCGCATCGACAAGCGTCTCGGCATTGCCGGCGGGATCGATCCCGCTGGTCATCTGAAGGACGCCGATCCGTGGCATCAGGTCAGCAGCGGGTCCAGCCCACCCCTGGCATCCAGTGCCGCCAGGTCGTCGGAGCCGCCGATATGGCGCCCGTCGATGAAGACCTGCGGCATCGTCATGCGACCGCCGGAGCGCTCGACCATCTCTGCCTTTTTCGGGCCGCCCATCGTCACGTCGAACGTTTCGGGCTCGACGCCCTTGGATGCGAGAAGCTTCATCGCCCGCGAGCAATAGGGGCAGAATTGCTTGATGTAGATTTCAACTTTTGCCATGTTTCCCACCTGTGGTCTCACCCCTGGCTTGTCAATAATCTCCGGTCTCGGGCAGCACTCTCGCCCAGCACAGGATCGTCACGGACCGCGCACCCGCCGACCGCAGCACGCGCGTGCAGGCATCTGTCGTCGCACCGCTCGCACAGACGTCGTCGACGAGCACCACGGCCTTGTCGCGCACGCGTCCCTCCCGGCTGGCCTCGCCGCTGATCGCGAACGCCCCCGCGACGGTTCTTGCCCGCGCGCGGCCGCCAAGCCCGCGCAGCGACAGCGTCTGACGCCGACGCAGCAGCGCATCATGATCGACCGGAACCCCCGACCGCGACGCCACGCCCGCCGCGATCAGCCCGGCCTGGTTGAACCCGCGCGACCAGAGCCGCCAGCGATGCAGCGGAACGGGGACGATCAGGTCGGCCCCGTCTGGCAGCAACCGCGCCATCGGCCCCGCCATCGTCTCGGCAAACGCGATACGCCCGCCATATTTCAACCGGAGCGCGAGACTGCGCGCGACCGGCCCATAGGCCACCGCGGCGCGCAGACCCGCGTGACGCGGCGGATCCGCCAGACAAACGGCGCACCGCGCGTCGTCGCCGCGATCATGCGCGAACGGCAGGTTGCACGCCGCACACCAGGGCGGACCGAGGAACCGCAGGCTGTTCCAGCACGTCGCACAGAAACGGTGATCGGCCGCGACAGGAGTCCCGCATCCGGGGCATCGCGGCGGCAGCGCCAGCCGCGCGGCCGCGCCAATCGGATCGAGCCATCGCACGCACCCTTGTCGTCAAACCATGCACGCGGCACAAGCACGGCGTGCAAACCCCCGATCCCCACCACGCCGCGCCCGAGATATTCGACCGTGCCGCCCGCCGGACCCGCCGCGATCGCGCGGCGCCGGTCTATGGCGATCATGATTTCGTCCGCGCGACGATGCTCGACGGAATCGCCGAGCGACTCGGTGCGGTGAAACGCGATTTCGTCGACGTGCTCGATCTTGGCAGCTTCGACGGCGCGTTCGTCCCGCCGCCCGGCGCGCGCGTCGCGCGGTGCGATGCGGGATATGCGTTTGCCGCGGCTCATGGCGGCGTCCAGGCAGACGAGGATCGCCTGCCGTTCGCCGATGCCTCGTTCGACCTCGTGATCAGTGCGGGCGTCCTCGATCAGGTCAACGACCTGCCCGGCGCATTGAGCCTGATCCGCCGGGTGCTGCGGCCCGACGGCCTCTTCCTTGGCGCGTTCGCGGGCGCGGGCAGCCTGCCCGCGTTGCGCGGCGCGCTGCGGATGGCAGAGGCAGAGCGTCCCGCCGCGCGTCTGCATCCGCAGATCGACGTGCGGTCCTCGGGGGATCTGCTGATGCGCGCGGGGTTCGCGCTTCCCGTTGCCGATGTCGAGACGCTGAATGTCGGCTACCGCGACGTCGGGCGCCTGCTTGGCGACCTGCGCGGGATGGCGGCATCGAACCTACTCGCGACGCGCACCGCGATGACGCGCAGCACGCTGGTCGCGCTGGCACAGGCCTTTGGTGCCGCAGGCGACGACGATGGCCGGACCGCCGAACGGTTCGAGATCGTGTTCTTGACCGGCTGGGCCCCGTCCCCGACGCAGCCAAAGCCCGCGCGCCGCGGCAGCGGGCGAACCTCGCTCACCGAGGCGTTGCGCAAGGCGGGTCCGCCGCCGCCATCCGACCCCGCCTAGCGCAACAGGCAGGCTATTCCGGCGTAGCGGGCTTCGATCGGCCGAACGGGAACCTGAGCGATACGACCGCGCCAGACCCCGTCGCTCCGGGCAGCGTGCTCTGGACCGCATGCACGTTCCCCTGCCCGCCTCCCGGCAGCCGGAAGGTCAACGGCGCGTCGGGTGCCCGCCGCTGCGGTTCGGGCAGACGGCCAAGCCGCTGGTCGTCGGGGCGACCGCAGACGATGATCTCATCGCCCGGGACGATCTCGGGACACGGGACCGTGGCTGGCTGGGTCTTGCGCGCGATACGGGGGGCCGGTGGGCCGGCGACGCCTTGCAGGATCAGCAGCATCGCCAGCATCTAGAATCTCCGCGCAATACCCGCATAGAGCCGGGCATCGGGCGTATCATGCGTCAGGCCGACCGCGCCGAACAGGTCGAACTGCAGATCGTCCGTCGCCAGCCAAGCAAGCGATGCCGCCGCCACGGCCTGCGTCGTCGCGCCGCCGGGGTCATCGTCGCGCAACGCCTGGACTTCGCCCATCGCGGTCAGCGACTTGCCGAGCTTGAACGCGAGTCCCGCGGCAGTGCTGAACGCGACGTGGCGGCCGTGGCCATCATCGTCGACCGCGGCATCCACCTCGGGGGTCAGATCGACCGAGACGCTGTCGCTGATCTCATAGGTAACCGGCAGCAGCATGCCGCCGCCCCAATCGCCATCGCCGATCGGCCGACGCCCGACGGGCAAGCTCACGAACGGCAGAAGCGCGATCGCCAGACCACTGCCGTCCGGATCGCGCAGATTGGCCTTCATCCCGAGCGATACGTCGCCTACACGATTGGCGGACTCGACCGCCGCCCCATCGCGCGTCCGGTCATGGCCGAACGGCGTGAACCCAAGCCTGGCCTCGATCGTGTCCGACACGCCGACCCGCACGAGCGTATCACCGACCAGCACATTGTCCTCACGCGTGCCTGACTGATCGTCGCGCGTCCAGTCGGCGATCGACGTCTCGACCGACACGCGGCCCTTCGCCATCGTACAGGCTGGCGTATCGATCCCCGGACGTTCGGGGCAATAGGGCCGGTCCTGCGCGAAGGCCGGCGAAGTCCCCGTGATAGCGATCGCAGCCGCCAGCAGCGGCAGCAGCCTCACCGCAACCGAACCCAGGTCGGTGCGTGGTCGCTGGCCTTGTCGCGGCCGCGATAGGCCTTGTCAACGCCGGCATCGATCATCCGGTCTGCCGCCTGCGGGCTGAGCAGCAGATGGTCGATACGGAACCCCGCATCGCGCTGCCACGCTCCTGCCTGATAGTCCCAGAACGTCCAGACGCCACCCTTGGGGAACTGCGTCCGGAGCGCATCGGTCCAGCCCTGCCCGACCAGCGCGCGATAGCGTTCACGGCTTTCGGGCTGCATCAACGCATCGTCCTGCATCGCGCGTACCGAATAGGTGTCGTCGTCGTTCGCGATGACATTATAATCGCCGGCGAGGACCGCGGGCACCTCTTCCGCGAGCAGCACGCGCGCGCGCGCCGCCAGCCGGTCCATCCAGCGCAGCTTATAGTCGAATTTCGGCCCCGGCTGCGGGTTGCCATTCGGCAGATACAGCGCGGCGACGACGATCCCGCCTGCCTCGGCCTCGATGTACCGGCTGTGTTCGTCTTCGGGCTCGCCGTCCAGCCCGCGCTGGCGCACTACCGGGGTCGCCCCCTTTGCGAGGATCGCAACGCCGTTCCACGCCTTCTGCCCGTGCCAGACGGCACCGTAGCCCGCCGCCTCGATCTCGGCGACCGGGAACGTCTCGTCGCTCGACTTGAGTTCCTGGAGGCACACGATGTTGGGCTGGTCTTCGGTCAGATACTCGATCAGCCGCGGCAACCGCGCCTTGATGCCGTTGACGTTATAGGTGACGATCTTCACGCGACATCAAACCGAGAAGCTGGAGCCACAGCCGCATCCCGATGCGGCGTTCGGATTCTCGACCTTGAAAGCCGCACCGGCGAGCGATTCGACATAATCGACCGCGCAGCCACGGACCAGATCGATGCTGACCGCATCGACGACCAGTCGGACGCCGTCGGTCACGGCGATCACGTCATCCGCGTCGATGTCGTCTGCAAAGCCGAATTTATACTGGAACCCGGAGCATCCGCCGCCGTCCACGGAAAGGCGAAGAATCGCAGGCTTACCCTGCTTGGTGGCGATCGCAGCGACGCGGGCCGCCGCGGAAGGGGTCAGGATGATGTCGGGTGCAAGCGTTGCCATGCACCCGAGATAGGCGGTCGGCAGGACCGCGGCAACCTAAGTAAACCTATCCGCCGCCTCGATGCGCCGAAGCACTCAGTCCTGTGCGGCAGGACCGCTCGTCGAAACCGGGATCGCGCCGACCGACCGGTCCTGCGCGGCGAGCAGATAGTCTGCCGTGGTCAGGAACGGAATCGGGTTGACCGCATGGCCATCGATCCGGACCTCGTAATGCAGATGCGGACCGGTCGAACGCCCCGTCGACCCCATCAGCGCGATCAGCTGCCCGCGCGTCACGCGGACATTGTCGCCCACCAGGATCTTCGACAGATGACCATAGCGCGTCGCGATGCCCTTGCCGTGGTTCAGCTCGACCAGATTGCCATAGCCGCCCTGGCGACCGGCGTGCGAAACGATACCGTCGGCGGTCGCATAGATCGGCGTGCCGACCGGACCGGGGATATCCACGCCGGCGTGCATTGCGGCCGTACCGCGGAACGGATCCGAGCGGATGCCGAAATTGCTCGTGAACGACAGCAGGTGAACCGGCTGGACCGACGGGATCGCGATCACGCCCTGCTGCAACGTGTCGGCCTTCTTCCAGGTCTGGAAGAGCGTGCGGAACTGTGAGTCGGCGCGGAGATCGGCGAGCGTCTCGGGGCTGTCGGCGGGGGCAAGCGGCCCACCCATCGCAGCCCGGGTCGCATGTGCGGTGGTCTTCGCGGCGGGCGAACCGTCGGCGGCCTGCGCGGTGCCGTAAGCGGGAAGGCCGAAGGCGACGGCGCCAATCGCGAGGACCGTGACGTGACGCTTGATGCTACCCACAGCCTTGGAAGCGAACGCTGCAGCGGTACCGGTGATGTTGACCATTAGTCCCCGACAGATATCGAGCGCGGATCCTTCGGGACCCGGCGCCAAGGCAATGTCTCTGATCGCAGCCCCTCCGCGCTCCAGACCGTGCTTTTAGGGCCGATACCGCCGCGTTAAGCAAGTCCGGCGCCGTGATGTCGGGCCAGACCGGGAGCCGCGCACGGCGAACCGTTGAAACCTTCGCCGGGCCGCAACGCACTTCACACGGTGATTTCGCCCCAGAATCGCATCACGTCGGCACAGACCTGCTCGAGCGCCGCTTCCACGCCGCCCCAGTCCGACACCCCGAGCGCCCGCGCGATGACCGCCTGCGTCGCGTCACCCGGAAGCACCGCATCGGGCGCGACGAGGCGCAGCGTCACCAGCAACCGTGTCAGCACGTCGTGCGCCTCGAGCATCGACGCAGGCATGGCCCGCTCGTCGACCAGGCGCGCGATCGCGGTCCGCAGATTGGGGTCAAACCCCGATTTGCGGGTCAACTGGACGACGTGGGTCGCGAATTCGAGATCGACCAGCCCCCCGGGCAACAGCTTTGCGTCCAGCGGTCCCTGGGGCGGCTTGTGCGCGGCCATCTTCGCGCGCATCTCGCGCGCGTCGCCCACGATGTCGTGCGCGACGCGGTCCCCCGACAGGACAGCCGCGATCACGCCGGTAACCGCGGCGCGCGCCGTCGGCGAGCCGAACACCGCGCGCGCGCGGGTCAGCGCCATATGCTCCCACGTCCACGCCTCGTCCTGCTGATAGCGGCGGAAGCTGTCGAGCGACACGACCAGCGGGCCATTGCCCCCCATGGGGCGCAACCGCGTATCGATCTGATAGAGCGGCCCCGCCGCGGTCGGGACCGACAATGCGGCGGTGATCCGCTGCGCGAGCCGATTGTAATAGAGCGACGCACCAAGCGGCTTCGTGCCATCGGACTCCGCGTTGAAGTCGCCGGTGAAAAGATAGACGAGGTCGAGATCGGACGCATGCGTCAGCATCGCGCCACCCATGCGCCCCAGCGCGACTATGACGAGCTCGCTCCCCGCGACACGACCATGCGTCGCGACGAACGCCGCGACTGTGGCGCTCGCCAGCACGTCGATCGCCGCCTCCGCGACGCGCGCATAGCCTGACGCGACGTCGAGCGGGTCGGACGTCCCCGCGACGATCTGCACCCCCAGCGCGAACCGCATCTCGCCCGCGGTCCGCCGGACGTGATCGAGCAGCGCCTGATAGTCGCCATCGGTATCACCGCCGTGCATCGACGCCTTGAGCGTCTCGAGATCGGCGACGGGCATCAGCGCACTCGCGTCGATCAGCCCGTCGAGCAGGTTCGCGCGACGCCCCAGTTCATCCGCCAGCGTCGGTGCATGGCTGAGGATCGTGACCAGCAGCGTCGCCAGAGGGGGCCGTGCGTGGAGCAGGCGGAAGATGTTGATCGCGCTCGGCAACCGCTCGATCATCGCATCGAGCCGCATCAGCGCCTGTTGCGGCTCGGGGGCCGTCGCAAGCGCCGGGATCAGCGTCGGCAACACCTGTTCGAGCGCCTCCTGTGCGGCGGCACTTCGCAGCGCCGGATAGGCACCGCCGCGCCACGCATCGATCCGTCGCCGCGCGGCATCGGGATCGGCAAAGCCCGCGTCGACGAGATTGGCCTCGAGCCCGCGCGGATCGTGCGGCAACCCCGCCGCCGCATCATCGTCGAGCGCGTCGTAGATCCGCCCCGTCGACGCGACATGCGGCGCGATCTCCGCGAGCAGCGCGGCACCGTTCTCCGCCCCGTGAAGCCATGCCAGCCGGTCGAGCGCCTCGCCTTCGGGCAGACGATGCGTCTGGCGATCGTCGACCATCTGCACGCGGTGCTCGATCGTCCGCAACAACGTATAGCTCGCGCTCAGCGCCCCCGCCTCGTCGCGCCCGATCCATCCGGCATCGGCGAGCCGGGTGAGCGCGGTCCGCGTTGCGGGCGCCCGTAACGCGGGATCTCGCCCGCCGTGGATCAGCTGGTGGATCTGCGCAAAGAACTCCGCCTCGCGGATCCCGCCACGCCCGCGCTTGAGATCATAGCCCGCGCCGAACGCCTGCCCCTGCGCATAATGGTCGCGGATGCGGCGCGAGATGCCGCGAAGCTCGCGTATCGCGCCGAAATCGAGCGCCCGGCGCCAGACGAACGGGCGGATGGTGTCGAGGAACGCGGTGCCCAGTGCGATATCGCCCGCGGCGGCGCGCGCGCGAATGAACGCCGCGCGCTCCCACGGCAGCGCCTGTGCCTCGTAATAGCTGATCGCGGCCGACACGGGCAGCGCGATCGGGGTGATCTCGGGCGATGGCCGCAATCGCAGGTCGACGCGGAGCACATAGCCATCGCCGTCGCGCGCCTGAAGCAATTCGACGACGCGTCGCGCAATCCGTACCGCGGCGACGTCGGGTGTCTCGGTGCCCCGAACGGGCAACGTGCTGGGATCGTAGAGCAGGATCGGATCGATGTCGGACGAATAATTGAGTTCGCCGCTGCCCTGTTTGCCCAGCGCGATCGCGACGAAACCGCGGACCTCGGCGTCCGGTGTCCGTTCCCGGATCGCGGTGCAGATGGCGGTATCGAGCGCGTGATCGGCAAACCGCGTCAGCGCCGTCGTGACCGCGCCGAGGTCCAGCACGCCCGCCAGATCGGCAACCGCAACCTTGAGCGCCAGCGCACGCCGCTGCAGTCGCAACTGGCGACCGACGGGGACGTCATCGGCAAATATCTGGTGCGCCAGGTCGAGGCGGCCGTTCGCCAGATCCTCGGCGACCGCCGGTTCGCGAGTGAGGATCATCGCCAGAAACGGCGACCAGCGTCGTGCCCGATCAAGCGCGTCCGCGAGCTGCCCTACCGGATACGTCGCTGGCTCAGGATCCCGGATCATCGCGCACCCCGCAAAAGACAAGTAAAGTCAAGTCAGAATGCAACGAAGAGTGTGGCGCATCGTTATGGACGCATGACTTACGAACCTCAAATCTCGCGCGGCGTCGAGGATGGCGGCCGCGTCATACGCGCTCCCCGCCGCACCGATGCGATCGGGGCCTCCTTGTGCCGCGTCTACGGACGTCCGTCGACCATGCCCCGGGACTTCGCCGCGCTTCTCGCCCAGCTCGACGACGCGCAGCACCGCGCGCACTAGAGGTCGAGAGGCCTCGGATCGACCGACACCCGGTTTACCCGAAGGCCAGATTAGCGACCGCGGCTCAAATGCTCGACATCGCCCATGATCGAGTCGAGCGCGCTCTTGCTCGCATCGGTCTCGTGATCACGGCGTGAGGGCAGCGACCCGTCGGTCAGGATGGTTTCGAGCGCGACGCGGCCGCGCGCGACGCGGCTCTTGATCGTGCCGACTGCAACGTTGCAGATCTCGGCAGCCTCTTCATATGCGAAGCCACCGGCGCCGACCAGAATGAGCGCCTCGCGCTGCGGCTGTGGCAGATGCATGAGCGCACGCTGCATGTCGCCCAGTTCGACGTGACGATCCTGGCTGGCGGGTGCCGCGAGGATACGGTCCGCGACCAGATCATCCCATTCGCCCTTGAAGCGCGCGCGACGCATCTGCGACAGATACAGGTTGCGCAGGATGATGAACGTCCAAGCGCGCATGTTCGTGCCGGCCTGGAAACGCAGACGCGCTGCCCAAGCCTTCAACAGCGTCTCCTGGACGAGATCATCGGCAAGATCGCGGCTACCCGAGAGCGAACGCCCGAACGCGCGAAGATGCGGAATCACCTGGGCCAGCTGGACCTTGAACTCGGCATCCGAAAGCGAAACGTGCTCGAGCGGCGCGACTTCGGCCTCACCGGCGTCGACCTCGTCGTCACGCTGAGCAGACTGTATCATGTAATTCCGATCGTCTCGTTAGGACGACTGTGCCCGAAAGCCAGCCGCCATGGCAGCACGGATCGGCAAACACCGCCCCGCACCTGTCGTCATATGCTATCGAATGACCAGAAAAGCAAAGATCGCAATAACAAGAACGAGGGATATCGCGAGGATATACCGCGTCATGTGCGGCGTTGCGCCTGCGCGAGCGTCTTCGCCATCGACATGGATCGGTTCGTTTGGATCAGCCATTTCGGTCAAACGACCAAGGACCGTTTTGGGTCCGTAACCTTCGAAACTTATCGAGCGGCATGACCTCTCGGGGCCATGCCGCTCGATGACAGCGCCAGCTTAGAGGCCGGGAACTGTCGCCTGGTCGAAGAACAGCGCCTGGCTGATCGCAGCCTTCACGGTCGACCGCTGGAACGGCTTGGTGATCAGGAACGTCGGCTCCGGCCGCTCGCCCGTCAGGAGGCGCTCGGGGAACGCAGTGATGAAGATCACCGGAACCTCGAACTCGGCGAGGATGTCCTTCACCGCATCGATGCCCGAGCTGTCGTCCGCCAGCTGGATGTCGGCCAGCACGAGGCCGGGACGCTCTTCCATCGCCAGCGCGACCGCCTCGTCGCGCGTTACCGCGACGCCCGTCACGTCGTGACCCAGATCACGGACGATCGTCTCGATATCCATCGCGATGATCGGCTCGTCCTCGATGATCAGCACGCGCGCACGCGTCTGGTTCTCGATCTCCGCAAGCGCCTCGGTGACCAGTTCCTCGACTTCGCTCGGCTCGACGTCAATCAGATACGCCGCGTCTTCGGGCGTGAAGCCCTCCATTGCGGTGAGCAGCAAGGCCTGACGCGACAACGGGGTCATTCGCGACATGCGGGCACGCGCGACAGCCGCCTGGCCGTCCATGTCGCCCGGGCCTTCGTCGGCGACTTCGTCATAATTGGCCGAGGCCCAGATCGCCTGGAACATCCGGTACAGGCCAAGACGCGGGTCGACGTCCTTGGGAAATTCTTCCGGCGCCGCGACGATGGCCTCCAACGTCGCGCGCACATATTTGTCGCCATGACTCTGACTGCCGGTCAGAGCCCGGCCGTAGCGCCGCAAAAAAGGAAGATGCGGGGCAAGTTGCTGTCCAAGCGACATGGGTATTGGTAACTCCCTGATCGGTACGACGCCCCGACTGGAACGCCGTCATTGTAATGCGCCACGAGCCTTCGTCCGTCGCAATATCGTCCGGGTTGTGCCCTTTCGTAACGACGGTGTCGATTTTTCGCTCGAACGGGGAACCATCGAGAGGCTATTTGGTTTCACGAACAATATTCCGAGTGTGTGCCGGTCGCGTCGCGTCCGGTGCGCATTCGCCATCACATGCTCGCCAACGTAACGTGCGTCGTGCAGGGGGAAGTTTGAGTTTGGGCCACGACACGCAACAGAAGACCCCGGCAAGCAAGACGCCCCGTTCCACCGCCGACAAGGATCGGCAGATGGGCAGCGCCTTGCGCTCGGTCTATCAGAAAACCGTTGAAGAGGCCGTTCCGGACGAGTTTCTCGCGCTGCTCGGCAAGCTAGACTGACGGCGGGCCGGATGGCCTCGCCCTCATCGCCACCGCGTTTCGAATCCCCGGCCGCCCCTGACCTTGACGGGGGCGATACAGCCGCCCCCGTCGTACGACAGCGCTCGGCCTTGTCCGCATCGCTCGGCCGATTGCCGACGGGGGCAAAGCTTTTCCTGATCCTCAGCGCGGCATTGCTGCCGCTTGCGCTGATCGCGGTGTTCGCCACGCTCCAGACGACGCGTGTCGTCGATGCCGAGGCGCGCGCACGCCTGCGCGTTGCCGCTGCCGAAAGCGCGCGCGCGATCGCGATCGAACTCATTGGCGACATGACTGCGCTGCGCGTCGCGGTGAACGCGCTCGGCTCAGACCCTGCCGACGCGCCGAGTTGTGCCCGCGCACAGGGAGTCTTCGCGCAGCAATCGTCCGCGGGGACCCGTTTCGTCATCACCGACCGCGCGGGCCGCGTACTCTGTGGCCAGGCGCTTCCCGATCCGGTCGCGCTGAACGCCGTGTCGAACCCGGTCGAGGCCGCGATCCTGCCCGACCGCGGGCTCGTGCTCGCGATCACCGGGCCCGGCGGCGACACCTCGGCGCGCGCCTATTTTCCGCGGATGTTTCTCGAACGGATCGGCCGCCCGTCAACCAACACGCTCGATTTCAGCAGCGCGCTCGTGCTTGGCCAGGATGCGCTGCGGCTCGAGATGATTTCGGACGAGGCACCGCTCGACCGCATGGAAACGATGCGCACCGATCTTGGCGTCGCGGGACTGGCGCTGCGCACCAGCGTCCGGAGCGCGCCGATTACCTCGTCGCTGGTCATCGCGATGCTGCTCCCGCTGCTGATGTGGGCGGCGGCGGCGGGGATCGGCTGGTTCGTCGTTGACCGCCTGCTGATCCGCCCCTTGCGCCAGCTTCGCGCAGCCGTCGCGGCCTATGTCCCCGGCGAGGTCATCGATACGGGCACGGTGCGCGCGCTGCCGGCGCAGGAAATCCGTGAACTCGGCGACACGTTCCAGTCGATCAGCCAGACGGTTGCGGCGCACGAGGCCGGGCTCGCGGCAGGGCTCGTCCGGCAGACCAAGCTGACGCGCGAGGTCCACCACCGGGTCAAGAACAACCTCCAGGTCATCTCCAGCCTGATCAATTTCCACGCCCGCAGCGCACGCAGCGACGACGCGACCGATGCCTATTCCTCGATCCAGCGCCGCGTCGATGCGCTGGCGGTGGTTCACCGGAACCACTTTGCCGAACTCGAGGAAAACCGCGGGCTGAACCTCAGGACGATGCTGGGCGAGTTGTCGTCGAACATCCGCGCCACCGCCTCCAGCCGGTCCCACGGGCTCGGCATCACGCTCGACGTCGATCCCTATCTCGTCAACCAGGACGTCGCGGTCGCGGTGGCGTTCCTTGCCACCGAGACGATCGAGCTGGCGATGAGCTGCGATCCGGCGGCGCAGATCCGGGTCTCGATCAAGCCCGGCGACGATCCGAACCGCGCCGTGCTCCGCGTCATTTCGCGCGCGCTGATCGAGAGCGATGCGCTCCGCGAGGCGTCGCAGCGTTATGGACGCGTGATGGAGGGGCTGTCGCGTCAGCTGCGTTCCGCGCTTCACCACGACCCGCTGGTGGGCGCTTACGAGATCGCATTCGCGGTGATCGGACGCGACTGAAGACGCTAAATTCGGCGCCTTAAAAAATTCCTCACGACCGCCGGAACCGACGACCACCGCCGCCGTTCTACACTTCGGATAGCGACATTATGCCCCCCCGCTCTCGCTATCCAAGTCATAGGCCCGGAAGTATCACCCTCCCCCCCCCGGTGATGCTTCCGGGCCTTTATCGTCTAGGGTCATGTCGCGGCATTTGTCTGGTTCCGGTGTCGGAACGAAAATGCAGCCCGGACATTTGACCTGTCGGTGGCATCAAGCCCGTCTAGGAGGAATATCATGCGTAAGTTGGTTGGATTGGCGATTGTTGCCAGTGCTCTGGTCGTGTCGGCATGCAACACGGTCGAAGGCGCGGGCAAGGACGTGAGTTCGGCGGGCCGCACCGTTGCGAAGACCGCGAGCGACGCCAAGTAAGCCTTTGCGCTTAAAACGAAACGGGGCCCGGTGCACATGCACCGGGCCCCGTTTTTGTTTGCCTGGGGACACCGCGCGCGATGCGCGGTCAGGGAACGAGATCGGTGCTGTCCTCATCCGTCTCGAGCGCCTTGGCCTTCTCGCGGCTTCGCTCGGTGAACCAGATCCCGATAAGCGCGAACTCGTACAGGATGACGAGCGGGATCGCGAGCAACAGCTGCGAGCCGATGTCCGGCGGGGTCAGCACGGCGGCGATCGCAAACGCCGCCACGATCGCATAGCGGCGCGCGCCGACGAGCTGCTGACGCGTCACGATACCCGCACGCTCGAGCAGCATCAGCAGGACGGGCAGCAGGAACGCGAGGCCGAAGCCGAACAGGAACTGCATCGTGAACGACAGGTAATGGCCGATCGCGGGCAGCGCCTCACGCTTCACCCCGCCAACGACGCCGTCGAACCCCAGCAGGAAGTGCAACGCCATCGGAATCGCGATGTAATAGGCCATCGCGGCGCCCGTCAGGAACAGCACCGGCGTCGCGAGGATGAACGGCAGCAGCGCACGCTTCTCCTTCTTGTACAGCCCCGGTGCAACGAACTGCCACAGCTGGTTCGCGATGACCGGGAACGACAGCATCATCGCGGCGAAGAACGCGACCTTCACCTGGACGAAGAACGCCTCGAAGATTTCGGTATAGATCACCGTGTCCTGCCCCGCCGCGAGCAGCGGGTGGACGAGGAACCCGAAAATGTCCTCGGCGAAATACATCGCGATGCCAAACGTCACCACCAGCGCGGCAATACAGTAGAGCAGCCGTCGACGCAGCTCGATCAGATGGTCGAGCAGCGGCGCCCGGCTTTCGTCGATTTCACTCATGCGGTTAGGCTCTCGGCATTCGAGGCTGCAATTCTTCGACGGTCACGATGGTCACGACGGGGCGATGTCGGACGTCGCGGCGGGCGTTTCGCCCTTCGCACCGGCGCGGGGCTTGCCAGACGACGTGTCGGGCGCCGGGGCATCGGTCGCATGCGCGTCCTCGAACAGGTCGAGGCTGTCCATCGACCGTGCGGGCGCGACCACGGGCTTCTCGACCATCACCGGATCACCGCTGTGATCGTCCGCGGGTCGATCGACCGGATCCTGCGTGCCGTGCGACGAAATCGCCGCGACGTCATCGTCCTTGGCCGGCTCGGTCGGCGGATGTTCGCGCATGATCCGCTCGTTCTCGGCGGCCCAGCGCTTCTCCATTTCCTCGAGTTCGGCCTCGCGGACCATCGAATCGAAGCCGGACCGGAACTGCCGGGCGACGCCACGCGCCTTGCCGACCCAATAGCCGACCACGCGCATCGCCTTGGGCAGGTCCTTTGGACCGATCACGACGAGCGCGACAAAGGCCACGAGCAGGAACTCGGAGGGAGCGATATCGAACATTCAGTCCCGCCTGTCTGGTCGCATCGAAACTAGCCGCGTCAACCGACGCTCAGCGCTCTTCGCGAACGCGGTTGCCGTCGCGATCGAACGCGGGGTCGGCGGCCTTCTGCGCCTCGATGCGCGCCGATGGCTTGGCGGTCGCGTCGTCGTCGGGCTCGGCCATGCCCTTCTTGAAGTTCTTCACACCCTTGGCGACATCGCCCATCAGGCTGGAAAATCGACCACCACCGAGCAGCAGGATCGCGACGACCGCAAGAACGAGCAAGTGGATAGGGCTGAAACCACCCATGATATTTCTCCTAAGACCGGTTACTATCTAGGCGTCATCGTCCGCGTTTGCCACAGCGCTTTCGCGGTTCGCGCCCTCGATACGCTCTTCCTCGGCACAATCGACCGGATCGAGCAGCCCCGCGGCACGAAGGTCGCTGATTCCCGGCAGGTCCGCGCGGCTGGCGAGCCCGAAATGCGCGAGGAACGCCGGCGTCGTCGCGAACAGCAACGGTCGCCCCGGCACCGCGCGCCGCCCGGCAGGCCGGACCCAGCCCGCCTCCATCACGACGTCGAGCGTGCCCTTCGAGATCTGGACGCCGCGGATCGCCTCGATCTCGGCGCGGGTGACGGGCTCGTGATAGGCGATGATCGCCAGCGTCTCGGTCGCGGCGCGGCTCAGCCGGCGCGGCGATTCGCGCGTATGCCGCACGACATGCGCCATGTCCGCGGCGGTTTCGAAATGCCAGCGCTCGCCGCGGCTGACCAGTCCGACGCCGCGTCCCGCATAATCGGCGACGAGGCGGTCGAGCGCCGCGCGGACGTCCCCCGCCGCGCCACCGACATGCCCGCGGATCGCATCGATCGTCAGCGGTGCCTCGGCGGCGAACAGCACCGCCTCCACCGCGCGCGTCACCGCGTCGGGCGGGCTCATCCGCACCGTCTGAGATACAGCGGCGCAAAGGGCCCGGTCTGGCGCAGCTCGACCTTCCCCTGCCGCGCAAGCTCGAGCGCGGCGACGAAGCTCGACGCCAGCGCGGACCGCCGCAGCCGCACGTCCGCCTCCGGCAGGAAGCTCGCGATCTCGCTCCAGTCGATCCGCTCGCCGAGCAACGCCGATACCCGCGCGAGCGCCGTCTCCAGCGTCATCACCGCACGGTCCGCGACGACGTGCATCACCGGACGGCTCCGCGCCGAGACCCGTCCATACGCCTCCAGCATCTCATAGAGCTCGACGCGCCACGCCGCGGTGCGGATCGATTTCAGCCCCTCGGGTGCGCCCCGTACGAACACGTCGCGGCCCATCCGGTCGCGTGCCATCAGCCGCGCACCCGCCTCCCGCATCGCATCGAGCCGTTCGAGCCGTCGCTGCAGCCGCGCCGCCATCGCTTCGGGATCCGGCTCGGCCAGCGGATCGCGCGGCAGCAGCAGCGCCGATTTGAGATAGGCGAGCCACGCGGCCATCACCAGATAATCGGCCGCCAGCTCGAGCTTGAGCACGCGCGCCGAGCGGACATACGCCAGATACTGCTCGACCAGCGCGAGGATCGAGATCGCACGAAGATCGACCTTCTGACCCCGCGCGAGTGAAAGCAACAGATCGAGCGGCCCTTCCCAGCCCTCCAGATCGAGCGTCAGCTGTGGATCGTCCATGACCGCGGCCTACACCATCGACGCGCCGCATGCAGCCGGCTTGTCGCCAGCGTCCGGGTCGACGGCGTCAGGATTGACCGCAAAGCGTGGGGACCGAGGCGCGCCTAGACCCGCGCGAGCAAGGCGTCGCGCGTCGCGATCATCTCCGCGAAGTCGCCCGTCGCGCGCCCCACCGACGCCATCGCGCGATCGAGCCTGGCGCGCGACACGTCCGAAATTTCGCCGAGCCGTCCCGCGATCTCGATCATCTCGTCCATGCGCGCCCAGCAGTCGAGGACCAGGTCGCATCCCGCCGCGATCGCCCCCGCGGCCTTTTCGCCCGCGGTTCCCGACAGCGCCTTCATGTCGATATCGTCGGTCATCAACAGTCCGTCGAAGCCGATCCGCTCCCGGATGACGCGCTCGATCACGACCGGTGACAGCGTCGCGGGACGATCGGCATCCCAGGCATCGAACACGATGTGTGACGTCATCCCCATCGGCGCGCGGTTGAGCGTGCGGAACGGTTCGATGTCGACCTCGAGTTCCGCGTCGGTCGCAGTGACGGTGGGGAGGTGATGATGCGTGTCGACGCGCGCACGGCCATGCCCCGGCATGTGCTTGACGACGCCGACGACACCGCCGGCCGCAAGTCCCTGGAGCGTCGCGCGGCCCAGCGCCGCGACGCGCATCGGGTCCGATCCATAGGTCCGCGTCGCGACCGCCTCGGTCGTGTCCGGCTGCGCGACGTCGAGCAGCGGCAGGCAGTCGACGGTGATCCCGACTTCGCTGAGCATCAGACCCAGCGCATGCGCGTTCGCCCGCGCCGCCTGGATCGCGGTCATCGGTGCCCGGTCATAGGCCGCATCGAAAATCGGCCCTGCCGGAAACGCAGGCCATTCGGGGGGACCCATCCGTGCGACGCGGCCCCCTTCCTGGTCGATCAGGATCGCCAGATCGTCACGCCCTGCGAGCGCGCGAAGCGAATCGGTGAGCGCACGGACCTGCGCGCGATCAACGACGTTGCGCCGGAACAGGATATAGCCTGCGGGCTCGCATTCGGCGAAGAATGCGCGTTCGTCGGGGGTGAGCACGGGGCCGGACAGGCCGAAGATGACGGGCTTCATGCCCGCCGATCTACCCACTCACTCCCGGTGCGTCACGCTAAACCCGTCATGCCGTTCGACCGGCAGACCTCAGCTCGCGACGAAGCAGGTCTCGCCCGCGACGCGCAGGCGCCCGCAGATGTCCGCTGCCTGGTTCGCGCTGCCCGCGTCGACGCGCAGCCGGTACAGCGTGCTGCCGCCACGCGCGACGGGTTCCACCGACTTGGCGAGCGGTGCCAGATAGCTGAACCGCTTGGAAAAGTTGGTCCAGGCCGCATTGGCCACGGCCGCGCTTGGAAACGCACCGAGCTGAACCAGCGACCCTCCGGCAGCCGTCCCCGCAGCCGCCGGCTTGGCGCGCAGCGGCGCCGCGGCGACGAGCTTACCGCCCGATTCGGGCACCTGCGCCACCGCATTGCGTCCGGCTTCACCGCTCGGTTCCGCGACCTTTGCCGTCGAGCGCGTCCCCGCGACGGGCGCCTCGGGAACGCCGGTCAGGTCGATCGCCCCATTGCCCGCGCCCTTGCCCGCGCTGGTCGCGATCGCGCTGTCGCCCTCACCATTGACCTTCAGCCCGCCGACATCGTCGGGCTTGACCTTGTACGGTCCTTCCTGGGCCGCGATCAGCCGTCCGTCGCCGGTCGGCGCGCGGTTCTGCAACGAATAAACCCCGAAGATGATCGCAGCCAGTACGCCCAGCCCGAGCACGACGAGCGCGACCACGCGCGCGGCCGACGGCCCCTCGCGGTCGTCGGGCTCGACGGTTTCGAGCCAGGGAAGGCGATCCTCGTCGCGAAGGTCCATTTCGTCGGCCATCAATTCAACTCCGAAACCGCCTCGACGCCCATGATTGCCAGGCCGTTGCGGATGATTTGCCCGATTGCGTCAGCAAGGAAAAGCCGTGCCGCGGTCGCGCCGGGATCCTCGACGACGAGGAAGCGGCGATCGGGGCGGTCGTTCCCGACATTCCACAACGCGTGGAAGGCTGCTGCCAAGTCATAGAGATAAAAGGCTATCCGGTGCGGCTCGCGCGCGGTTGCCGCGGTCTCGACGATCCGCGGAAACTGGCTGGCGAGCTTCATCAGCGCGAGCTCGTCCGTATCAAGCCGGGACAGGTCGGCCTCGATTTCCGCGATTCCAGCCTCGGCCGCGCGCCGGTGAAGCGAGGCGATCCGCGCATGCGCATACTGGACATAGAAGACCGGGTTATCCTTCGACGCCTCGACCACCTTGGCGAAGTCGAAGTCCATCTGCGCGTCCGAGCGGCGCGTCAGCATCGTGAAGCGCACGACGTCCTTGCCGACCTCGTTGACGACGTCGGCGAGCGTGACGAAGTTGCCCGACCGCTTCGACATCTTGACGGGCTCGCCGTTGCGCAGCAGCCGCACCATCTGGACGAGCTTGACGTCGAACCGCGTCTTGCCGCCGGTCAGCGCCGCGACGCCCGCGACGATCCGCTTGACGGTCCCGCCATGATCCGCGCCCCAGATGTCGATCAGCTGGTCCGCGGTCTGGCTCTTCTGGAAATGATAGGCGAGATCGGCGCCGAAATAGGTCCATGACCCGTTGGACTTCTTGATCGGGCGATCCTGATCGTCGCCGAACTGCGTCGAGCGGAACAGCGGCAGCTCGACCGGCTCCCAATCGTCCGCCATCTCGCCCTTGGGGGCCTCGAGCACGCCGTCATAGACGAGGTCGCGCGACCGCAACTCGGCCTCCGCCGCCTCGGGCTTGCCGAGCGCCTGCAATTCCGCCTCGGACGAGAACACCGCGTGCTCGATCCCCAGCAGCGCGAGATCGGCGCGGATCATCACCATCATCGCGGCCACCGCGCGCGTCCGGAACGTCGCCAGCCAGTCACGCTCGGGCGCATCGACGAACCGGTCGCCATATTCGGCCGCGAGCGCCTGCCCGATCGGCACGAGATAATCGCCGGGATACAGGCCCTCGGGGATCGTGACGGTCTCGCCGAGCGCCTCGCGGTAGCGCAGATGCACCGACCGCGCGAGCACGTCGACCTGCCCGCCCGCATCGTTGACATAATATTCGCGGATCACCCGGTGCCCGGCGAATTCGAGCAGGCTGGCCAGCGCATCGCCGACCACCGCGCCGCGGCAATGCCCCATGTGCATCGGCCCGGTCGGATTGGCGGAGACATATTCGATGTTGACCGTGATCCCCGCGCCCTGCGTCGAGCGGCCATAATCCGCGCCCGCAACGGGTACCGCGGCCAGCTCGTCGCGCCAGGAATCGTCCGTGAGCTTCATGTTGATGAACCCCGGGCCGGCGACGCTCGCGCTTTCGACCGCGTCGATCTTGCCGAGTTCGACGACCAGCGCATCGGCCAGCACGCGCGGGTTGGTCTTTGCGGGCTTGGCGAGGACCATCGCCGCGTTCGTCGCGAGATCGCCGTGGCTGGCGTCACGCGGCGGCTCGACCGTCACGTTCCTGCGATCGAGCCCGGCCGGCAGGAGTCCCGCCTCGGTCAGCGTATCGAGCGCCGCATCGATATGCGCGGCAAAGCGGGTGTAGAGCGTCATGGCAATTCCGGTATCGTAAAGAAGTAAATATTCAGCCCGGCGCTCTAGCCCAAACGCTTCCCGCGCTCAATTCATCCCTCGCGCACCCCGCGGAGCACCGCCGACGCTCCGCGGCTGTCGGTTTCCGTGCACGACGTGCAACCGCGACGGACTCCTTTGCATTTGCGACCCATGCTGCACCGCAATATCTTTGGGCATGACAGTCGGGCTTTAACGATCCCGCCCGACACCCCTGGAAGACGGAGCACAGACCATGCGCAAGACCGTATACATCCTGGCCGCCGCCGCTGCCGCACTCACCTCGACGATCGGCATGGCCGACGAGGGCAAGCAGTCGTTCGTCCATGAGGGCGACACCTATGTCTACACGAGCAACGTCGACCATGGCCGTCAGGTGATCAGCGGTCGTCGCTATCCCTCGGGGCAGGCGTTCCGCCTCGTCGTCAACGGCAACCGCGTGTCGGGCGTGTCGGGCGGCGTCCCCGTTGCCTTCAAGACGACTGAAGCCACCGGCGCCGCTGGCGGTATCGCTGCCGTCGCGCGCTGAACCGCGCCTTCGGGCTTGAAAAGGGGTGTGCGACACGCGTCGCACACCCCTTTTTCGTACGCGCTTGATTCAGAAGCCCTCGGGCAGGTCGATCGGCCCTATCAACGCCTGATACCGCGAGATCGCATAGCGATCGGTCATCCCCGCGATGAAGTCGGCGATGTGCCGGCTCCGGTCGGGATCGCTCTCGGGCAGGCGTTCGCGCCATTCCTCGGGGATGGCGCGAGGATCGTCGTGATACACTGCGAACAGCCCCGTCACGATCCCGTGCGCCGCTTCCGCCGCGGCGATCTGGCGCGGATGATGATAGAGATTGGCGTACATGAAGCGCTTGAGGTCGCGCTCCTCCTCGCGCATCTGGGCGGAGAACCCGACGAGGCATTGCCCCGCCGCGCGTACGTCCTCGACGCTCCCCACGCCGCTCACCGCGATTCGCGCCTGCGTTTCGGCGATCAGGTCGTTGGCCATGGTCCCGATCTGCGACCGGACGAGCTCGCCCATCAGCCGCTTGGGATCGACGTCCGGGAAGCGCGCGCAGACGTCGCTCCAGCCGCGCGCGATCAGCGGCACTGCCATCAGCTGGTCGAGCGTCAGCAGTCCGGCGCGCAATCCGTCGTCGATGTCGTGATTATCATACGCGATGTCGTCCGCGATCGCCGCGACCTGCGCCTCGAGCGACGAGAAGCTCGTGAGCGCCAGCGGAAACGCGTCGTCCGCCGCGCGCAGTGCCCAGCCCGGATGCCGCACCGGCCCGTTATGCTTTGCCAGCCCCTCGAGCGTCTCCCAGGTCAGGTTCAGGCCGTTCCACCGCGGATAGGGCCGCTCGATCTCCATCAGCGTGCGCAGCGTGTGCCCGTTATGATCGAATCCGCCCCGCCCCGTCAGCGCGATCTTCAGCGCGTCCTCACCGGCATGGCCGAACGGCGGATGGCCGATATCGTGCGCCAGGCAAAGCGCCTCGGTCAGATCCTCGTTGAGCGCCAGCGTCCGCGCGACCGCACGACCGATCTGCGCGACCTCGAGGCTGTGCGTCAGGCGGACGCGGAAATGATCGCCGTCGGGTGCCATGAAGACCTGCGTCTTGTGACGCAGCCGGCGAAAGCTGATCGAGTGGATGATCCGGTCGCGATCGCGCTGGAATGCATCGCGCGGACCACGGACGGTCCCGTTCTGTTCCTCGTGAAGCCGACCTTTGCTGCGCGCCGGGTCCGAAGCCCAGGGCGCGTGCGGCCTCACTTCGCGGGCAACTTCGTGATGACCTGACCCGCGTCGCTGGTGAAGGAGAAGGTCGAGACCCCTTCCTTGGCGAGCGCGTTGACGAACGTACGCGCCTCGGCCGCGGTCTTGAACGGCCCGGCCAGCACGCGGTTCGTCGCGCGCCACGGTGTCGTCCAGCCCCCACGCGTACCGACCACGGCCGGCGCCTTGGCCTTCACGTTCTTCCACGCCTTGGGAAGATCACCCTCGGTCGCGCCGGTAGACACCTGGACCCAGATCCGCTCGGGATTGGCGCGCGCAATGCGCTTCTCCTCTGCCGCCTCCTTGTCGGCGATCGCCTTCTTCTCGGCGGCTTCCTTCTTCTCGGCGAGCAGCTTCTTGTCCGCCACGGCCTTGCGGCCGGCCGCCTTCTTGTCCGCGGCGAGCTTGGCGCGCGCCGCCTTGGCCTCGGCCGCCTTCGTCACCGCGAGCGCGTCCGCCGCGGCGCGATCGGCCAGCGCGTCGCGCGCGGCTTTCGCTTGTGCTTCGGCAACCACGCGCGCTCCGTCGTCGGGTACGGGAGCTGCTCCCGCAGCGGCCGCGGGCTGCGCCGCGGAGGGACGTGCAAGCGGCGCAACGTCGAGCTCGGATGCCGGGATCGACAGGCTCGCGACGATACGCGCAAGGATCGAGTCCTCGCTCGCCGTAACTGCTCGCGTCGGCATACGCGACGTGTTGGCCGCAAGCTCGACCGGAGCGGCCGACGTGAAGCCGGGCGTCGGCGACGTCGTGGCGGTTTGGGTTGGCGTCGGCGTTGGCGCCGCAGCCACCTGCGCAGGCGTGGACGCGACCGGTTCGGCAGCGACCACGGTCGCGCCAGCGCGCGACACGATCGGCGTGCCTGCCGACGACGCGGGCAGCGCCGCCATCTGCGCGGTCAATGTCTCCGGCAGCGTACCCGATGACGTTGGCGTCGACACGGTGGTCGACGGCCGCGCTGTCGCCAGCGCGACACCGGGCGCGCGCGTCGACGAGCCCGCCAGCGCGACGGGCGGCCGGACGGGCAGCGGTTGGACGAATACGGGCGCGGGCGTCGACGAGGGCGACGCTGAGGCGACGACCGAGCCGGGCTGCGTCGGCGCGGTCACGGGCGCCGTCGCGCGGGGAAGCGGCTGCGCGCTCGCGAACTGCGTGGCGGTACCTACAGGCGTCGAGGCGGCCGGGGTGGACGGTGCCGGCGATGCAACACCCGCCGTCGACGCGACGCGCATACCGGCTGCGCTGCCCGTTGCCGGTACGCCAGCCGCGGCTGTCGGCGCGACGGTTGCAGGCACCGGCACGGGCACGGGCACGGCCGCCGCCATCTCGACGCGCCCGGGCGAGGCACGCCGCTCGCGACGGTCACGCGACTTCTCCCGTCGACCGGCATTCGCCGATGCAGCCGCCTGTGGCACCACCTGCGGCTGAACCTGAGCGAGCATCACGGGTGCGGTCGGATCGACGCCCATGACGGGCAAGGCTGGCGTCAGCCGCGCATCGGCGATCCGCTGCGGCGTGGTGTGCACCTCGCCGAAATGCACGGCGAACGCGCGATCGGCGGGCGACAGCGTCGGCAGCCGCTGGAAAAAGGGTTGCAGCCCCTGCGCCGCAGCGCCGGGCATCATCGTCGTCACGATCGTCTCCGCGCCGCGCTGATCGTTGCTCATCGCGAGGATGAACGCGCGCGCGCGCCACGCCCCGCGATCCTTTTTCAGGACCAACGGATCGAGCTGTTTCAGCGCGAGGTCGCGTTTCCCCGAGATGCCAAGCGACAGCGCATAGCGCCGGATCGTCTCGTCGTCGCTCGCATCGCGCAAGGCGACACGGTAGTCGCGTTGCGCGCGATCCTGTTCGCCGATCAGGTCATAGGCGAGTCCGCGATCCGAGGCGAAAAAGCGCGGCTGCAATCCGAACGCCTCGGCCTGCGCGAAATAGCGCAGCGCCTGCCCCGGCCGCTCCGAACGGACGAGGATCGACGCCATCCCCGCCTTCATCCGGCCGTTGCGCGGATCGACCTTCTCGGCGCGCGCGAACAACGCCGCGGCACCACTCAGATCGCCAAGCCCCAGCGACAATTCGCCCGCGCGCACGAGCGCGTCGACGTTGCGCGGATTGGACGCGAGCTGCCGCATCGTATCCGCGAGCCGATCCGCGTCGGTCGTCCCGGGCAGCGGCTGGACGACCTCCTGCGCTGCAACCGCCTGTGGAACGGCGGCAAGCACGAGCGCCAGGCTGGCGGTCAGGATGTGATGGGACAAGCGAGTCATGGGAAGCCCGTTGCTAGACCCCAACGCGTCTCAACCGGCAATATCCGGTTGCGGGCAGCGCGCCGAAGCGGGGCGCGCCGGCGGTGAACCGGCGCGCCTGCCGCAAAAAGTCCTACTGGTTGTTCTGACGATGCAGGAACCGCGGAATATCGAGCGGATCCTGCGGCGCGGTATCGGCGTCGTCCTTGGCTGCGCCACGGGCGGCGTTCGACATCCGCTCGAACAGCGTTCCGCCCAGCTTGACGCGCGGCGCCGCCGGGACACCCTCGGGTGCACCTTCGGCGCCGGGCGCGAGCCAGCGGCGACGTGCACCACCTTCGTCGGCGGCAGGCGTCGGCGCCGGCGCCGATTGCGGCGTCACGGGTGACGCCGACTGCGGTGCGGCCGGGGTCGACGGCACGGCGGGCGCCGGCGCGTAGCGATCATCGGCATAGGCCCGCGGTGCGGGCGTATAGCTCGGTGCCTGGGGCTGGGGCGCGCGTGCCATCGGCTGCACCGGCGCGGGTGCCGGCTGCGGCTTGGCCTGGGGCTGCGCCGCAGCAGGGGCCTGCACGATCGTCTCGCTGCCGAGAACCAGCTCGTCGCCGCTGCCGCCGTCGTTCACCGCGTCGGCGCTCGACAGGTCGAGCGGCTCGTCATCGGCGGCGATCGGCGCAGGGGCCGATCCGGTCGACTGGCCCGCGGCGTCGCTCGGGCGGAAGGACGTGGTCTCGTCATTCTTGCGCCCCATGCCGAAGCTGAACGAGCGCGTCGGCTCGGGTGCGACGGCGGGCTTGGCGTCCGCGTCGATCCCGGTCGCGACGACCGAGACGCGGATCTTGCCCTCGAGCTCCTGGTTGAATGCCGAGCCCCAGATGATGTTGGCATCGGGATCGACCAGGTCGCGGATGTGATTCGCGGCTTCGTCGACCTCGAGCAGGCGCATGTCGTCGCCGCCGGTGATCGAGATGATGACGCCCTTGGCACCCTGCATGCTGACGCCGTCGAGCAGCGGGTTCGAGATCGCCTTCTGCGCGGCCTCGAGCGCGCGGTTGTCGCCGCTCGCCTCGCCGGTGCCCATCATCGCCTTGCCCATTTCCTGCATCACCGAACGGACGTCGGCGAAATCGAGGTTGATGAGGCCGGGCATGACCATCAGGTCAGTGATGCTGCGCACGCCCTGCTGCAGCACCTCGTCCGCCATCGAGAACGCTTCCTTGAAGGTTGTGTTCGCGTTGGCGATCAGGAACAGGTTCTGGTTCGGGATGACGATCAGCGTATCGACGTACTTCTGCAGTTCCTCGATCCCGCCATCGGCCGACTTGGCGCGACGATTGCCCTCGAATGCGAACGGCTTGGTGACCACGCCGACGGTCAGGATGCCCATGTCGCGCGCCGCCTTGGCGATGACTGGCGCCGCACCCGTGCCGGTGCCGCCGCCCATGCCCGCGGTGATGAAGCACATGTGCGCGCCTTCGAGCATCTTGGCGAGCTGGTCGATCGTCTCCTCGGCAGCCGCGCGGCCGATCTCGGGACGCGAGCCGGCACCGAGACCCTGCGTGATCTTGGTGCCCAGCTGAATCCGCTGCGGTGCGGTCGACTGTTTGAGAGCCTGTGCGTCGGTGTTGGCGACGAGGAAGTCGACCCCCTGCACGTCCGCTCTCATCATGTTCGCGATCGCGTTACCGCCCGCGCCACCGACCCCGATCACTGCGATCCGGGGGGCCAGCTCGTCCACTTCGGGACTAAGGAATTCGATGCTCATCGCCTGCTTCTCCGCCCATCCCGGTGATACGCTACGGCCGGGCCCCTGATTAACCTGTGTGCACCAACGCCACCGGCTGTTCCAGCCGAAATAGCGCCAGCCGCTTCGAAACTCTTAATAATTCGCGCGGGCCGCCTGAATCAACTTGCGGACCATCCCGATTCCCTTCGGCCGGTGGACGATCGTCCGTTGCGACGCGATCCCGCGCAGATCGACCGGATCGGTCGCCGCATAGAAGGCCAGTCCCGCTAGCGTCGCAAACGCCGGTCCGCCATGCGCCTCTGGCAGGGCGGTCAATCCGCGCGGTCGGCCGATCCGAACCGAGCGTCCGAGCGCCTGTTGCGCGTAATCCGCGATCCCCTTCAGCTCGGCGCCGCCGCCGGTCAGCACGACCTGCCGCCCGACCGGCCCCTCGAACTTCAACGTGGTCAGCGCGTTGCGCACCTCCCCCATCTGATGTTCGAGCCGCTGGCGGATCACGCCGATCAGCTGCGCCTTGGTGATCTGCGCCCCCTCGCCCGCACCGTCCTCGGCCGAGATCGGCATGACCGGGATCATGTCGTGATTGTCGCGCGGGCTGGCATTGGCCGATCCGTGGAAGCACTTCATCCGCTCGGCATTCTGCCGCCGCGTCCCGAATGCGCTCGCGATGTCGTCCGTGATGTCCTGCGCGCCGATCGGGATCGAGGTCAGCCCGACGAGCATGCCGCCTGCGAACAGCGACACGTTGGTGATCCCCGCCCCCATCTCAACCAGCGCGACGCCCAGCTCGCGCTCCTCGTCGCTCAGACACGCGAGCCCCGTCGCGACCGGCGAGGCAATGATCGACTTCACCTCGAGATGCGCCGAGCGCACGCACAGGTCGAGGTTGCGCACGGGCGAGCCGTCCGCCGCGACGACATGGATGTGGACGCCAAGCCGGTCGGCATGCAGCCCGAGCGGCGTCTTCACCCCCGTCAGCCCGTCGAGCGTGTAGAGCGCGGGCTGCGCGTGCAGGACCATGCGTCCCTGCGGATCGATCGAGTTGCGCCCCGCGGCGAGCAACGCGTCGATATCCTGTTGCTCGACACGGTGGCCACCCAGCTCGAACTCGACCTCGGCGACGTCGGACACGAGTCCGCCGGCCGAGAACCCGACCCAGACATTCTCGATGTTGATGCCCGCGATCCGCTCGGCCTGCTCGACCGCCTCGCGCACCGCGGCCTCGGTCGTCGCCATGTCGGCGATATAGCCGCGCTTGACGCCGCGGCTCTCGCGCTGGCCGGTGCCGAGCACGATCAGCTCGCCCCCGTCCCCCTTCTGCGCGATCATCGCCGAAACCTTCGACGACCCGATATCGAGCGCCGTGATCAGCCCTTCCGGTGCCACCTTCGCCATGTCATCCCTCCCCGCCCGTTGCGCCCGCGCCCGCCGTTTGCGACGGAGTCGTCTCTATGTTGCTCGAATTCGTCTCGCTCGTGACCGGTGCCGGCACGTCGACGCTGTGCGCGAGGCTCGCGCCCGGCTTGCGCGCGACCAGCTTGGTCGGATCGCGCATGTCGAACCGGATCCAGCCGCGCCCGAGCAATGGTCGCGCCCCGTCCAGTTCGGCGAACTTCACCAGCGCGCGCGGTGCGCCGTCCTCGGGCAGCGCCAGCGTCTCGCCGCTCTCGAACGTCAGGTCCCAGCGGCGATTGCCGACCCATGTCGCCGCCTTCACGCGTGGCTTGAGCGCAGGCGCCGCGCCCAGCAGCGCCTGGTACGACGCCTCCTGCCGGTCCGCTCCCGGCCCGATCACCAGCGGGAGATTGGGAATGGCATCGGGCTGCACCGGCTCAAGCAATACGCCCGACGCATCGATCAGCGTCAGATTGCCATTGTCCTGCCACACCGCCGCGGGCGTCCGCTCGACGATATCGACGAGCAGCGTGTCGGGCAGCCGCCGCGATACATGCGCGTCCGCGATCCAGCCATAGCGCAGCAGTTTCTGCCGCACCGCCTCGAGATCGACGAGCGGCATTGCGCGCGACTGCTGGTCGAGCGCGACCGCATAGACCGACATCCGGTCCATCCGCTTGAGCCCGGTCACCTCGATCTGGTCGACCTTGAAGCCCGCGCGCCCCGCGCCCTCGGCCATCGCGCCGCCGATCATCCCCGGAATCCCGATCCACGTCGCCGCGGCGATCACGACCGCGCCGCCCGCGCCGAGGATCGACCAGGTCGCGATCTTCTTGAGCGTCTCCTCGCTGACGGGCAGCATTCCGACCAGCCGGTCGAGCACCGACACCTTCTTGACCGCGACTTTCCGCCGCGGGGCGGGCCGCTTGGGCGGCGGACCGCGCTTGATCGTCCGGCTCATGGCGCGCCGGCCTGCGCGAGCGGATGATCGGCGAGCGCCTCGTCGACGATCGCCTGCACCAGCTCGGCATAGCTCATGCCGATATGCCGCGCCTGTTCGGGCACGAGGCTCAGCGGAGTCATTCCCGGCTGCGTGTTCACCTCGAGCAGGAACAGCCCGTCGACCCCGCGCTCGTCGTCCCAGCGGAAATCCGACCGCGACGCGCCCTTGCAGCCGAGCAGCCGGTGCGCCTCGAGCGCGAGGCTCTTGCACGCGTCGGCGATCTCGTCGGGGATCTCCGCCGGGCAGACATGCTCTGTCATCCCGTCGGTATATTTTGATTCGTAATCGTACCAGCCCGTCTTGGGCTTCAACTCGGTGACGCCGAGCGCGCGGGTGCCGAGCACCGCGGTCGTCAGCTCGCGCCCGCGAATATAGGGCTCGGCGAGCAGCTCCTCGAAATCGATCCACGGCCCGACCGCGTCGCGCGCGATCGGGTTGCCGTAGTTGCTGCTATCGGTGACGATCGCGACGCCGACCGACGACCCTTCGTTGACCGGCTTCAAGACATAGGGCCGCGCCATCGGGTCGCCCTCGAACAGGTCCGCCGACTTGACGATCCGCCCGCCCGGCATCGGAATCCCTGCGGGCACCAGCAGCAGCTTGGTCAGCACCTTGTCAATCGCGATCACCGACGTCGCGAGCCCCGAATGCGTGTAGCGCACCCCCATCAGGTCGAGCAGCCCCTGCACCGAACCATCCTCGCCAGGCGTCCCATGCAGCGCGTTGAACACGAGATCGGGTCTGGCGTCGGCCAGCCGCGCAGCAACGTCCCGCCCCATGTCGATCCGCGTGACTCGGTGCCCGAGCGACTCGAGCGCATCGGCACAGCCATTGCCCGACATCAGCGAGACCTCACGCTCCGCCGACCAGCCGCCCATCAGCACCGCGATGTGAAGGGCGCCGCTCATAGCCCTCTCCCCTTCGGGGAGAGGGTTGGGTGAGGGGCAGTTCCAGGCGCGGCACTGCTTGGCAGCCCCTCACCCCGACCCTCTCCCCGCAGGGGAGAGGGAGCAGCGACACCCACCCGCTGGATTTCCCATTCCAACGTCACCCCAGAATGCGCCTTCACCTTGGTCCGTACCTCTTCACCCAGCGCCTCGATCTCCGCGCTCGACGCGGACCCGAGGTTCAACAGGAAATTGCAATGCTTCTCGCTGACCTGCGCATCGCCGCGAGTCAGCCCGCGGCACCCGGCCGCGTCGATCAGCGCCCAGGCCTTGTGCCCCTCGGGATTCTTGAACGTCGATCCGCCCGTCCGCGACCGCAACGGCTGCGACGCCTCGCGCTCGGCGGCGATCCGGTCCATCTCGGCCCCGATGACCGCCGGCTCGCCGGGCGTGCCCGCGAACACCGCCTCGACCACCACCGCGCCCGCCGGCAGGTCCGAATGCCGGTACACATACCCAAACCGCGCCGCGGGCCATGTCTCGACCGCGCCGTCTCGCGTGACGACGGTCGCCTCGATCAGGATATCGCTGACGTCGCGCCCATAGGCCCCCGCGTTCATCCGCACAGCACCGCCCACGGTCCCCGGAATCCCGCGCAGGAACTCGAGCCCGGCGATCCCCGCATCGCGCGCGGCGCTGGCGACGGTGATCCCCATCGCCCCCGCCCCGGCCCGAACGCGACCCTCCTGCACCGAAACCTTCGCCATCGCCTTGGGCAACCGGACGACCACACCCGGCACGCCACCGTCCCGAACGATCAGGTTGGAGCCGACGCCAACGGGCAGAACCGGCGTCGCAGGATCAAGAGCCTTCAACAACCCGGCCAGATCCGCGACATCCGCAGGCCGCACCAGCCACTCGGCCGGCCCACCGGTCCGAAACCAGATGAAGTCCGCGAGCGACCCACCAGCCTCGACGCTCCCCCTGATGCTCTCCCGCGACGGCGGGAGCCCAGTCTGGGCCCCCGCCTTCGCGGGGACACAAGGAGATGCAGAACTCACGCCGGCACCTTAGCGCGCTCGACCGCGATCGCGTCCGACAGCCCAGCCGCCCATTTGGTAATGTCGCCGGCCCCAAGGCAGACGACCATGTCGTCCGCCTCGATCGTCGCCGCCAGCTCGACCGCCAGCGCATCCGCATCCGCGACCACGCCCGCGAACCGGTGCCCGCGCCGCTTCAGCCCCTCGACCAAAGCCGCCGCATCGACGCCCTCGACCGGTGCCTCGCCCGCCGCATAGACCGGCGTCACCAGCACGCGGTCCGCGTCGTTGAACGCGGTCTGGAAATCCTCCATCAGATTGCCGAGCCGCGAATAGCGATGCGGCTGCACGACCGCGATCACGCGCCCCTTCGCCCCCTCGCGCGCGGCGGCCAGCACCGCGCGGATCTCGACCGGGTGATGCCCGTAATCGTCGATGATCGCCACGCCGCCACCCTCGACCGGAACCTCGCCCACCTTGGTGAACCGCCGCTTCACGCCGCCGAACTTGGCAAAGCCCTGCTGGATCGTCGCATCCTCGATGCCGAGCTCCAGCGCGACGCCGATCGCGGCCAGCGCGTTCTGGACGTTGTGCCGCCCGGGCATCGGCATCTCGATCCCCGCAATCGTCCGCGTCGCGCCGTCGCGCGTCCGCACCACGCAATCGAAGCGGTTGCCGCCCGGGATCGGTGTCACTTCGACCCCGCGGACATCCGCCTGCGCCGAGAAGCCATAGGTCACGATCCGCCGGTCGCGCACGCGCGGCAGGATCCCCTGCACCTCGGGATGATCGAGGCACAGCAATGCCGCACCGTAGAAGGGCACGTTCTCGACAAACTCGACGAACGCATCCTTCACCGCGTCGAACGATCCGTAATGATCGAGATGCTCGGGATCGATGTTGGTGACGACCGCGATCGTCCCGTCCAGTCGCAGGAAGCTGCCGTCGCTCTCGTCCGCCTCGACCACCATCCAGTCGCTCGCACCCAGTCGCGCGTTCGACCCGTAGGAGTTGATGATCCCGCCATTGATCACGGTCGGATCGACGCCACCGGCATCGAGCAGCGCCGCGACCATCGATGTCGTCGTCGTCTTGCCGTGCGTCCCGGCAACGGCGACCGTCGACTTCAGCCGCATCAGCTCCGCGAGCATCTCCGCGCGCCGCACCACGGGCACGCGCGCGTTGAGCGCCGCCTCGACCTCGGGGTTCGAGCGCACGATCGCGGTCGACACGACGACCACCGCGGCATCGCCGATATTCGCCGCGGCATGGCCGATCGCCACCGGGATGCCCTTGTCGCGCAGACCCTGCACGACATAGCCCTCGGCCACGTCCGATCCCTGCACGCGGTAGCCGAGATTCTTCATCACCTCGGCGATGCCCGACATGCCGATTCCGCCGATGCCGACGAAATGGATCGTGCCGATATCCGTTGCGACACCCTTCATGCGAACTGCGCCTTTGGCTTGGACGGCGCACCGACCGGAACCCGCGACACGGGCGCATCGAGGCTCTCGACCAGATCCGCCAGATCGCTCGCGGCATTGGGCCGCCCGCAACTGCGCGCGCGTCCCGCCGCGTTCTGCAACGCGGCCGGGTCGAGCCCGAGTTTCTGCATCTGTTTCGCCAGTTCCACTGCAGTAAAGTCTCCCTGCGCGATCGTCCGCGCGCCGCCCGCCCGCGTGATCTCGCGCGCGTTCGCGGTCTGGTGATCGTCGGTCGCGCCCGGCAGCGGGACGAGGATCGCCGGACGCCCCGCCGCGGTCAGCTCGGAGATCGTCGATGCCCCCGCGCGCGCGATCACCAGATGCGCCCAGGCAAGTTGTTCGGGCATGTCGGGAAGATACGTTGCGAGCTCGGCAGGAATGTCATGTTCGGCATATTTCTTCCGGACCGCGTCGATATCCTCGATCCGGGCCTGGTGCGTGACCTGCAGCCGGCGTCGCAGTGTCACGGGCAGCATCGCCAGACCGTCGGGCACGACCTGCGACAGGATGCTCGCCCCCTGGCTTCCGCCGGTCACGAGGATCCGGAAGATCCCGTCCTCCTCGAGCAGCGGATAGGGGCGCGTACGCAGCGCCAGCACCGCCTCGCGCACCGGATTTCCGACCAGATGCGTCTTGGCGAGCAGCTTGGGCGCCAGCCGCTCGGTCGGCTCGGACGAGGTGGCGATCGCATCGACGCGGCGCGCGACGAAGCGATTGACCCGCCCCAGCACCGCATTCTGCTCATGCACCGCGGTCGGGATCTTGTCCGCGAACGCCGCCAGCAGCGCGGGCAGCGCGGGATAGCCGCCGAACCCGATCACGGCGGCGGGCCTGAACGTGCGGTACAGTTCGCGCGCCATCGTCCGGCCACGCCACATCTCGCGCATCGCCTTGCCCCAGCCGAGCGGTCCGCCGCCGAGGCGGCCGGCTGGCAGGACATGCGTCTGGATTCCCTCGAACAGGCCCGGAAACCGTACGCCGCGCTCGTCGCTGACCAACGCGACACGGTGGCCGCGCTTGGTCAGTTCGGCCGCGAGCGCCGCTGCCGGCACCATGTGTCCGCCGGTCCCGCCGGCTGCCAGGACGAAATGCCTTGGACGCTGATTCACACTCATTCCCCACTCCAGCGGACGACATACGGGCTCCGCGTGAGAAACGGATTGCGCCTGGTGAACGCCAGCAGCAACCCCATGCCGATCGACAACGCGATCATCGAAGACCCGCCATAGCTGATGAACGGCAGCGTCATGCCCTTTGACGGCGCAAGGCCGGTGTTGACCGCCATGCTCACCAGCGCCTGCGCGCCGAACTGCGTGGCCAGCCCCGCTGCTGCGAGCAGCTTGAATTCATCCTGCTCGTCCAGCAGCTTGACGAACACCCGCACGACGATCGCGAGGAACGTCACCGCGATCACCGAACACGCGATCAGCCCGAATTCCTCGCCGATCACCGAGAAGATATAGTCGGTGTGTGCCTCGGGCAGCCCGAACTTCGCGACGCCGCCGCCCGGCCCCGTCCCGGTCCAGCCGCCCGCGGTCAGCGTATGGTGCGCGGCATTGGTCTGGAAATGATCCGATGCGCCCTCGCCGTCGACGCCGGGGAACAGGAACGCGTCGATCCGCGACCGCGCGGTGCCATAGAACATGTACGCCGCCCCCAGCCCGACGGGGACGCACGCGACCAGCCCGGCCATCACGCGCAGCGGCGTTCCGGCGATCATCAACAGCGCCATCCAGACCGTGCAATAGATGATCGTCTGCCCGAAATCGGGCTGGAGCATCAGCAGGACCGCGATCGCGCCGGTCAGCGCGCCGGTGATCAGCACGGTCGGCAGCTCGGGGTCCTTCGCGCGCAGCGACAACAGCCATGCGACGGTGACGATGAACATCGGTTTCAGGAATTCGGACGGCTGGAACTGCGCGAAGCCGAAGCCGATCCAGCGCCGCGCGCCATTGACCTCGGCGCCGACGAATGGCGTCACCGCGAGGATCGCGACGAGCACGACCGCCCCGGTCAATGCCATCCGCCGCGCCATCGACACGGGCATCATCGACACGCCGAACAGCACGGGCATCGACACGCCGACCCAGATCAGCTGTCGCCAGAAATAGTAAAGCGGCGTCAGCTTGTGATGCTCGCCCGAATAGCGAACCGCGGTCGCGGGCGACGCTGCTGCGACGGCGATCAGGCCGATCGCGATCAGGAACAGCGTCAGCAGCAGGAGCATCCGGTCGATGTCCCAGAACCACGTGCCCAGCGGCGACTGGTCGCCGCGGCCGCCACGCCGCTTCATCTTCGCGACAATCCCGGTCCGTTGTGCCCCCATGTCGATGGTCCTAGCACGCATATCGGTCATGCCAACTGCTCCACCGCGGCACGAAACGCGGCGCCGCGCGCTTCGTAATCGGCAAACTGATCGAAACTCGCGCATGCCGGCGACAGCAGCACGGTGTCGCCGGGCTGCGCGCGGGCGGCGGCACTCGACACCGCGACCGCAAGGGTGACCGACTGCTCGACCGGCATCGCCGGCTGGAGCAGATCCGCAAACGTCCTGCCCGCCTCCCCGATCGTATAGGCGTGGACGACGTGCCCGAACGCCGGCGCGCAGGCGTCGAGATCGTCGCCCTTCGCCCGGCCACCGACGATCCAGTGCACCCGCTCGAACGCCGCGAGCGCAGGTGCGCTGCTCTCGGGGTTGGTCGCCTTGCTGTCGTTGACATAACCGACGCCGCGGATCGTCGCGATCCGCTCCATCCGGTGCGGCAGGCCGGTAAAGCTGATCAGCGCGCGGTCGATATCGCGCGCATCGACGCCCAGCGCCTCGGCCGTGGCGATCGCCGCGGCGGCATTCTGCCGGTTGTGCGGCCCCTGCAAGGCAGGCCAGTCGGCATTCGACACGTCCGGGTCCGCCGCGATCGGCACGAGCCGATGACCGCTGCCGCCAAGCCGCGCGGCAATCGCGCCCGATGTCGCATCGCCGGTCCCGACGATCGCCACGCTGGCTGCGGTCTGCATCGCGAAAAGCCGGGCCTTCGACGCGGCATAGCCCTCGAACCCGTCATAGCGGTCGAGATGGTCGGGCGTGACGTTGAGCAGCACCGCGACGTCGCAGTCGAGCGCCTGGGTCAGGTCGATCTGGTAGCTCGACAGCTCGAGGACGTAGACGCCGCCCTCGGGCAGCGGATCCTGCCCGAGGATCGGCAGGCCGATATTGCCCCCCATCAGCGTCGGCACGCCCGCGGTCTTCAGGATATGATGCACGAGCGCGGTCGTGGTCGACTTGCCGTTCGTGCCCGTGATCCCGACGACCCTGTGTGACGGAAGGTCGCGCCGTGCCTGTGCGAACAGCTCGATATCGCCGATGACGGGGATTCCGGCCGCGTGCGCGCTCGCGGCGAGAGGATGCGTGTTCAACGGCACACCCGGGGACACGATCAGTGCGTCGAACCCAGCCAGATCCTCGAGCGGAGCCAGCTCGAGACACGCGTCGTCTCCCCGCACGGGGTCGGCAGCGAAGACGGCACGCTTCGACTCGTCAGCGTCCCAGGCGACGACGTTCGCCCCGCCGGCGACCAGCGCCCGGACGGTCGCCGCGCCCGACCGCGCGAGCCCGAGCACCGCGAAGCGTTTCCCGCGCCAGGCCTGCGCGACGATCACCGCAGCTTCAACGTCGACAGGCCGACGAGCGCCAGCACCAGCGCGATGATCCAGAAGCGAATCACCACGGTCGGCTCGCTCCAGCCGAGCTGTTCGAAATGATGGTGGATCGGCGCCATCCGGAACACGCGCTTGCCGGTCCGCTTGTAGAAGAACACCTGGATGATCACGCTCAGCGCCTCGGCGACGAACAGCCCGCCGATGATCCCGAGCACGATCTCGTGATGCGCGACGACCGCGATCGTCCCGAGCGCACCGCCCAGCGCGAGGCTCCCGGTATCGCCCATGAACACCGCCGCCGGCGGCGCATTGAACCAGAGGAACGCCAGCCCCCCGCCGACGACCGCGCCGCAGAAGATCGCGAGCTCGCCCGCCCCCGGCACGTGCGGGATGCCGAGATAGTCGGCGAACTTCACGTTGCCCGCGAGATAGACGATGACCATGAACGCGACGCTCGCGATGATCACCGGCATCGTCGCCAGTCCGTCGAGCCCGTCGGTCAGGTTCACCGCATTGCCGAACGACACGATCGTGAACGCGGCGAAGACGGGGAAGAACCAACCGAGATCGATATACATGCGCGACGTGAACGGCAGGTACAGATGCGGCCCGTTCTGCGACATGATGATCGTCGCGGCGATCCCCGCGATCGCGAATTCGAGCAGCAGCCGCGTGCGCCCCGAAATCCCCGCGGTGCTCGCCTTCCGCACCTTGTCGTAATCGTCCATGAACCCGATCGTGCCGAACCCCAGCGTCACGAACAGGCAGGCCCAGACATAGGGGTTGGCGAGGTCCATCCACAACAGGATCGCCAGCGTCATGCTGGTCAGGATCATCAGCCCGCCCATCGTCGGCGTGCCGCGCTTGGCGAGGTGCGTCTGCGGGCCGTCGGCGCGGATCGGCTGCCCTTTGCCCTGTCGGACGCGCAGCCAACCGATGAACCGCGGCCCGATGATCAGGCCGATGATCAGCGCGGTCGCGACCGCGCCGCCCGTCCGCGTCGATTGATAGCGCAGCAGGTTCAATATACCCGGGAAACCCAGATGTGCGGCGATCCAGTACAGCATTTACGTCTTCCCGCCCCCGAGGCTCGCCACGACACGCGCGAGCCCTACACCGTTCGATCCCTTAATGAGAACCGCATCGCCCGGCGCCAGGATCGTCCGTAACGACGTCAGCGCGGCCGCAGCGTCGCCCACATGGACGGTTTCGACTTTCCCCTCAAGCGCCTGCGCGAGCGGCGCCATCGCTTCACCGACCAGCAGCGCCATTTCGACATTTGCCGCAAGGATCGGCTCGGCGAGCCCCGCATGATAGTCGGCCGACGCCGCGCCCAGTTCGCGCATTTCGCCGAGGACCGCGACATGCCGTCCCGGTTCCTGTTTCAGCACCGCGAGCGTCGCGCGCATCGATGACGGATTGGCATTGTAGCTCTCGTCGATCACGAGCGCTTCGCCGTCCGGCAGCGACGCCATGAACCGCGCGCCGCGACCCTGCAGCCCGCCGAGTTCGGCAAGCGCCAGCCCCGCGAGCCCCAGATCGGCCCCCGCCGCATCGACACAAGCGAGGACCGCGAGCGCGTTCGATACCCAGTGCATGCCGGGCTGCGCCATGGTGAAGCTCAGTTCATGCGCGCCGAACTGCGCGGTGACGAAGGTCGACCCCGTCGCCAGCCGCACCGTCTCGATCGCGCGGACGTCCGCACCCTTTTCGAGCCCGAACGTCACGACCGTCGCCGCATGCGGCGCTGCCGCTGCGACGAGCCGATCGCGGTGCACGCTGTCGAACGGCACGATCGCGCGGCCGCCGGGCTCGAGCCCTTCGAAGATCTCGCCCTTCGCGTCGGCGATCGCGCTCTCGTCGGGAAAGAACGCCGTGTGCGCGGGTGCGATCGCGGTGACGACCGCGATGTGCGGGCGGACGATCCGGGTCAGCGCCGCGAGTTCGCCGGCATGGTTCATCCCCATCTCGAACACGCCGAAGCGCGCGTCGCGCGGCATCCGCGCGAGGCTCAACGGCACGCCGGTATGGTTGTTGTAGCTCTTGACCGAGCGATGCACCGCGCCGGGCGCGCCGCGATCGAGCGCGGCGTACAGCGCCTCCTTCGCGCTGGTCTTGCCGACCGACCCCGTCACCCCGATGATCGTCGCACCGCTGCGCTTCCGGCTCGCGCGTGCCAGATCCTCGAGCGCGCGAAAGCTGTCGGCGACGCGGACGTGCGGATGATCGCATGGCTCGGAGACGATCGCGCCCGCCGCGCCTTGCGCGAACGCCTGGTCGAGGAACAGATGACCGTCGCTCGCCTCGCCCTTCATCGCCACGAACAGGTCGCCCGGGCCGACCTCACGCGAATCGAACGCGACGCCGCCGACCGCGAAGTCCGCCGAGGCGGTCCCCCCGGTTGCCGCCGCGATCTCCGCGGCGGTCCACAGTGGTGCGGCGCCGGTCACGCGGCGCACTCGCGCGCGACGCCGACATCGTCGAACGGCAACACCATGTCGCCGACGATCTGCCCCTGTTCATGCCCCTTGCCCGCGATCAGCACGATGTCGTCGCCGCCGGCCTCGTCGATCGCCGCCTTGATCGCCGCACGCCGATCGCCGATCTCGATCGCGCCGGGCGCGCCCTTCAGGATGTCGCGGCGGATCAGCGCGGCGTCCTCGGTACGCGGGTTGTCGTCGGTGACGATGACGCGGTCGGCATAGTGCACCGCCACCTGCCCCATCGTCTCGCGCTTGCCCGTGTCGCGGTCGCCGCCCGCGCCGAACACGACGATCAGCCGCCCCCCGGCATGAGGCTTGAGCGCGGCGATCGCGGCCTCCAGCGCATCGGGCGTATGCGCATAGTCGACATAGACCGGCGCGCCCGACCGCGCGATCACCGCGCGTTCGAGCCGCCCGCGCACCGGCTGCAACCGCGCGAGATTGGCGATCGTCGTCGCGACATCGCCACCGGTCGCGATCACCAGCCCTGCGGAAACAAGCGCGTTCGCCGCCTGATAGCCGCCGATCAGCGGCAACGTCACCGTGTACGTCGTGCCACCCGCCTCGATTCTCAGCCCCTGCCCCAGCAAGGTCGGATCGCGCCCGACCAGCCGCAGCGTGTCGCCGCGCGTGCCGACGGTCACGAGCCGGTTGCCGCGTTCGCGCGCCAGATCGATGACGCGCGCCGCCTGCGGATCGTCGGCCCAGACCACCGCAACGCCGTCGCGTCCGAGCACCTCAGAGAACAGGCGGATCTTCGCCGCGAAATAGGCCGCCATGTCACCGTGATAATCGAGGTGATCGCGGCTGAGATTGGTGAACGCGGCGGCCGAGACGGGAAGCCCCTCGGTCCGATACTGTGTCAGCCCGTGGCTCGATGCCTCGAATGCGAGGTGGGTCACGCCCTCGCGGGCCAGCCCGGCGACGTTCGACAGGAACGTCACCACGTCGGGCGTGGTCAGCCCGGTCGTCACGCGCTCGTCCGCGGTCGTCACGCCGAGCGTCCCGATCGAGGCGGCGTGAAACCCCGCCATCCGCCACAATTGCCGGGTCATCTCGACGCAGCTGGTCTTGCCGTTGGTGCCGGTGATCGCGACCGTCGTCTCGGGGAACGGGGCGAAGAACCGCGCCGCGAGCTGCGCGAAACGCTCGCGCGGGGTCTCGTCGGCGATATAGGCCGCGCCGTCGATCACCAGCCCGGGGCGCGCGACCACCGCGATCGCACCCGCGCGGATCGCGTCGGGGATGAAATCCTCGCCATTGACGCGTTCGCCCCTGAACGCGCCGAACACCGTCCCCGGTGCGACCTTGCGGTGGTCGATCGCGAAGCCGGTGACGTTGCGGTCCATGTCTCCGCCGGATGCAACCGGTCGGACGGCGGCCTGTCCAGACGACGCATGTCCGCCGCTGCCGGTCTCTTCGCCGATCAGCGTAGCCAGTTTCATGCAAACATCCTCATTGGCACAATCCCCATGGCCGTCCCGTCACGGCCAAATCTCATGACCGGACGTTCAGCCGCTTACTCCGCGCCGGTCGTCGGCTTCGCACCGAACGCCGGAGTCCCCGGCGCATGCCACAACAACGGGAGCAAGTCGCTCTCGTCGATATCGCGATTGGTGTCGGGTATCACCCCCAGCATCGATCCGGTCCGGCTGATCACGCGCGAGACGACCGGTGCCGCGGTCCAGGCGGCGGTGGTGAACCCGTAGGATTCCTTGTTGCCCTTCGCCGAGTCGAGCGTCACGACGACGACATAGCGCGGCGCGTCCATCGGGAAGGCGGCGGCGAAGGTCGAGACGTTGGTATGTTTGTTGTACCCGCCCGCCTGCGCGATCTCCGCGGTGCCCGTCTTGCCCCCGACGCGGTAGCCGGGCGCCTCGCCCTTGCGACCTGTACCATATTGCACGATCAGCCGGAGCAGCTGGCGCATCCGCGCGCTCGTCGTCGTGCTGATCACGCGCCGCCCTGCGGGGATATGCGCCGGATCGATCTTGAGCAGCGTCGTCGGCCGCCAGATCCCGCCATTGACGAGCGTCGCGTAGGCGTTGGCAAGATGCAGCGGCGTCACCGCGATCCCGTGGCCATATGCCGACGTCATGACCGTGGTCCGCGCCCAGAAGGTCGGCCAGATCGGACGCCCCTTCTCGCGCAGTTCGATATCGGGCTTGGTGTCGAACCCGAGCTTGCGGAACATCGTCTGCATGCCCGTCGCGCCGATCTGGTCGGCGATCCGCGCCGTTGCGATATTCGACGAATAGATCAGCGTTTCCGGGATGTTCAGCCAGCGCTTCTCCTCGTCGCCCGGATCGTCGTGGATCGTGTAGCCGCCGACGCGCATCGGCGCCGTCGCGTCGAACCGGCGCGACATCGACGTGACGACGCCCGTGTCGATTGCGGCCGCCATCGCGATCGGCTTGAACACCGAACCGAGCTCGTACACGCTCTGCGTTCCCATGTTGCGCAGCTGCTCGGTGCCCGCCATCCCGACCCGGTTGGGATTGAAGACGGGCATCGAGGTCATCGCGATGACCTCGCCCGTATCGACGTCGAGGACGATGCCCGACGCCGCCTTGGCCTGAAACGACGCCACCGCGCGCGCGAGTTCGCTTTCCATCGCGGCCTGGACGCGCGTGTCGATCGACAGCGCGACGGGCGTGCCGTTGAGCGCCGGGTTGGTCAGCCGCTCGTCAAGGACGCGCTCCATGCCCGACATGCCGTGCCCGTCGGTCGACAGGAAGCCCAGCGCATGCGCGGCCATCGTCGACTGCGGGTACAGCCGCTGCGTCTCGCGCGCGAACACGATCGCGGGTTCGCCGATCGCGTTGACCTGCTCGACCAAAGCAGGCGACGCGCGCCGCTGGAGATAGCTGAAGCTGACATTCTTGGTCAGCAGCGCATAGAAGAATGCCTGGTCGCCACGGTCGGGCATCAGCGCCGCAAGCCGCGCCGCGATCTCGGTCGGGTCGCCGATCAGCTTCTTGGGATGGACCGCGATCGTCCAGGCATCGATCGTACGCGCCAGCGGTGCGCCGTTGCGATCGACGATGTCGCCGCGGGCGGCGATCGCGGCGGCGCGTGCCGCGGGATCGCTCAGCGACCCCTGGATCGCCAGCATGCCCAGCCGACCGATGACCAGCAACACGGCCGCGCCGAACAGGAACATCAGCATCATCAGGCGCATGTGCGCCGTCGCGACCAGCGCATGGCGCTGCGTCGCGGTACGCCGCTCGGAGACTGGCCGGGCGACGAGCGTGGTCAACGCAGGCGCCCGGCCTCGGCGCGGGCGCCGTTCAGGATCGAGCCGAGCGTGGTATCGGACAGCAGCTTGCGATCGAGCATCGCGACCGCCTGCGGACGAACCTTGGCCACCGCGGCGAGGCGCTCGGTCGAGGCGGCGCGGACGATCGCGGCCTCGGCGGACTTGGGCATCTGGACCGACGCACGGATCACGACGGGTTTCAGCGCCGCTGCGACCGCGGCGGTCTGCACGCCGACGTTGGTCACGGCTGCGGGCACCGCTGCGGGCGCTGCAACGGGCGCGATCACGGGCATCGACGGCACCAGCAGCTGCGCAGTCTGGATCGTCCCGCGGTTGCCGATCTGGTTCACGTCGAGCGCGGCCAGCGCCGATTCGCTTGCGACGAACTGGCCGGCGGTCGGCGCGGACAACGCCAGCGTGTCGCCATTCCAGCGTTCGAGCTGCACCAGGTTGGCGCGCGTGTCGAACTCGGTCTCGAGCGCACGGATGTCGCGCTCGGCGAACCGGATCTGGCCATTGACGGCCTCCAGCTTCTTGCGCTCGGCGGCGACCTGCAGCGAAACGAGGTAGAAACCGAGCACGACGGCCACGCAGCCCCCGAACCAGCCCACACCCTTCAACCGATACGCCGCCGTCATGTCGTCACCTCTTCCGTCCAAGGTTGCGCGGAGGTCCGCCGCGCCGTTCGTAAAGTCGCAGAGCGCGCACGCGGGTTGCGTGCCAGCTCGTCCTCGCCGGCGCGCACGGGGCGTCCGACATCGGTAAAACTCGGTTCCGACACGCTTTTCGCCTGCGGAAGATGACGCGAACCTGAAGGCGCAGCGCCGGACCGCGCGCGCAGGAACCGCTTCACCATCCGGTCCTCGAGGCTGTGAAACGTCACGATCGCGAGCCGCCCGCCGGGCTTGAGCGCGCGCTCCGCGGCGAGCAGGCCATCCGCCAGTTCGCCGAGCTCGCGGTTGACGTGGATGCGGATCGCCTGGAACGCGCGCGTCGCCGGATCCTTCTTGTCGTGCGCCTTGTAGCCGAGCGCGCGGCGGATGACGTGCGCCAGCTCGCCGGTACGCGTCAGCGGCCGCGCCGCGACGATCGCACGCGCGACGCGCCGCGACTTGGGCTCGTCGCCATATTGATACAGCACGTCGGCGATCTCGGCCTCGTCCGCCTCGTTGACGAAATCCGCGGCCGACATCCCCGCCTGCGCCATCCGCATGTCGAGCGGACCGTCCGACTGGAACGAAAAGCCGCGCTCGGCCTGGTCGAGCTGCATCGACGACACGCCGATATCGAGCGTGATCCCGTCGACGGGCAACGCGTCGCGTGCCTCGAGCTCGGCGACCATCGCGGAGAAGTCGGCGGCGACCAGCGTCAGGCCGTCATGCGCATCGGCGAGCGCGCGACCCGCCTCGATCGCGTCCGGATCGCGATCGAACGCGATCACGCGCGCGCCTCGCGACAGCAGCGCGCGGGTATAGCCGCCGGCGCCGAACGTCCCGTCGACCATCGTCTCGCCGGGTGCGGGGGCCAGCGCGGCAAGCACCTCGTCCATCAGCACGGGGACGTGCGGCGCACCGTCCTGGGGCAGCAGATCGCTCACAGTGCGACCCCCTTCTCGGCCATGTAGAAGCGCGCCATCTCCTTGACGACGTCGGGCATGTCCGGCGTCGCGACGAGCGCCGCGGGGTCCCAGATCTCGATATAGTCGAGCACGCCGTAGAAGAACGCGTGCGTCTTGATCCCGGCATAGAAGCGCGGAAAGGTGGGCATGATGAAACGACCCGACCCATCGAACGGCACCGCCTCGCCGGACGCCGCGCGACGTTTGATGTTGTAGTCGTATTCGCCGTCTTCGCGCGTGTTCTCGGCCTCGCGCCGGTCGAGCTTTTCAGCGAGCAGCGCGACATAGCCCGGGTCATACGCGACCAGGCACCGGTTCTTCTGATGCGCGCCGATGATGATGGTTCCGCCGTCCTTGCCGTTTGCCTTGGGGGCGTTTGCCGACAGGATCGTCCGAAGTGCGGAAGGGATGGCTACCCGACCCTTGTCGTCGACAAGGCCGATGCCGTCTCCCTGATACCGCCCTCTGTCCGACACGCCAATATCCCGCGAATGGCGTGCACGACTTCCCGCTTCGAATCGCAGCTCGCGCTGCGATCCGACCGCGCAATCGCGCTCGGTGACCGTGCCCCTGTGTTAACCTCGGTCTATCACAGCGAAACGGGGACGCAACGGGATTTTTGGGGATTTCACGGAATCAGAAGGTTAATTCGTCCAATCGAGCGGGCACGCGCGACCAACGGCGGGCCAAGCCACACGCCATGATATTGAGACTCAAGGGAAAGCCGGGCGCAAGGCCAATAGCGCGCAAACCACGAAAGGACGGCGTGATCCGGCAGCATCCGGTGGTTAAGGCTTGGCGGCAGGCGCCTGCGCGTTGACGCTCGGCGCGAGCCCCATTTCGGCGAGTGGCTCGTCAGTGCCGTCGGAGGCTGTGGTGTTCGAGACCGCCATGTTCGCGACGACATCCGCTTGCGCCGAGCCCGCGGCAACGACGGGCCGTTCCCGCGTCGCCGATCCGATGATCGCGCTGGCGAGGCCGATGAACAGAACCACCGCGGCAAGGCCGATCATACCGACCTTGATCCGCTGCATGGTCTGCGAAGGTACGTGTCCGTTCTGCATCTTGGCGTGTTTAGCTACCCGATCACCGCGCATTTGTCGAACGGCCGCGTCCGGGGTGGCTTGCATGCTTCTCAAGCAAGTCCCTTCGACGCGCGCCATTCGGCATTATAGAGCGTCGACAGGTAGCGAAATCCGGTATCGCACAATATCGTTGCGATCCGCTTTCCCGGCCCCAGCTGCCGCGCGAGCGCGACCGCGCCGGCGACGTTGATCCCCGACGACAGGCCGAGGCACAGCCCCTCCTCGTCAAGCAACCGCCGCGTCCATTCATAGCCCTCGGCATCCGAGATCCTGAACTGCGTGTCGATCGGTGCGCCTTCGAGATTGGCGGTGATCCGCCCCTGCCCGATCCCCTCGGCGACCGACGATCCCTCCGATTTCAGTTCGCCATGCGCATAATAATTATACAGCGCCGCGCCGTGCGGGTCGGTCAGCGCGATGCAGACCCCCTCGTCCTTGGCCTTGAGCCCGAGACCGACACCAGCGATCGTGCCCCCAGTGCCCGCCGCACAGGTGAAGCCGTCGATCCGGCCGTCCATCTGCGCCCAGATCTCCTCGGCGGTGCCGACGATATGCGCGCGGCGGTTCGCGGTATTGTCGAACTGGTTCGCCCAGATCGCGCCCGGCGTCTCCTCGGCGATCCGCCGCGACGTGTGGACGAAGTGGCAGGGGCTCGAAAACGCCGCCGCGGGAACGAGGACGAGCTCCGCGCCCAGCGCGCGCAGCGTGTCCATCTTCTCCCGGCTCTGCGTCTCGGGCATGACGATGATCGTCTTGTACCCTTTCGCATTGGCGACCAGCGCAAGACCGATCCCGGTATTGCCCGCCGTCCCCTCGACGATCGTTCCGCCGGGTGCCAGCATCCCGCGCGCCTCGGCGTCCTCGACGATCGACAGCGCCGCGCGATCCTTGATCGACGCGCCCGGGTTCACGAACTCGCATTTGCCGAAAATGTCACAGCCCGTCGCGTCGCTGGGCCCCTTGAGGCGTACCAGCGGCGTGTTGCCGATCAGGGCGAGCGTGTCGGGTAGCGTCTGCGTATCGGTTGTCATCTGCATCCGGGCTAGATGGCGCCGACCCCAGCCAAGGGCAAGCACGCGAATCTATACGCCACAGAAGCGATCTCCGTACGGCCGGGATAACGCGGATCGCACAGGCCAGCCCCGCGTGGAGCCGGGAGCATGAGGGCCAGCGGTTAGGGGGCGAGCAGGCTCAGGACCGCCCGCAGCCCAGCCGCCGGCCGCCGGCCAGCATCTCGAGGCGCGAGTCCACGCAGGCCTGCGCATCGGACAGCTTGGCGCCGAGCAGCGATTCACTGCCTTCGTCCGCGAGCGCGAGTGCGTCCGCAATCAACTGTGCGATCGCGGTCAGGCGATCGAACGGGTCGTCATTTCGCGTCATGCGTCGTCCTTTCGACGGTGTTTCATACTATAGCGCAGCCGTTGATCGCACCGTTGCCGCCGCCATGTTTTTCGCCGGCGCCACCATCCCCGCGCCGTCGTCCCCGATTCGCCGGGGCGCTCTCTCGATCGTGCCCATGGGCCCGCCATGGCCTCGAGCGAAAGAGCAGAATCAGGCGTCCCGGACGGCAGTGCACCAAAACGATCCAGCTCCGCCTCGCCAACGCCGTGCCCGGCACGCCTGTCCCGGCCGACCACAGCCTGCCCGATCAACCGTTCGCTGCCCGACCGCAATGCCCGACATATCCCCGCCAAAACAACGTTTCGCGCGTCGGCGTTGCATGGTCCAACATGCCGATTGCGGCGAGCCGACCTGCCGCAGGGATGGTCCGAACGCGCGCGCCGGTAACGGTACCGCTACGGCTTGACGGCATTTGCTGCATGCGCGAAGTCGCTTCGCACCATGAAGACCCCCCTCCCCATCACCGCCGTCGCCGCGCTGCTCGCGCTGGCCGCCTGCAACTCCAAGCCCGCCGCGCCCGAGGTTGTCGACAGCAACCCCGATCCGATGGCCAACCAGCTCGCCAATGCCGGCCCCGTCGAACTGCCGCCATCGATCAAGTCCGAGCAGACGATGCGCTGCAAGGACAACAGCCTGGTCTATGTGACGTTCTTCCAGGGCGACAAGCAGGCCAATATCCGTCTCAAGGAAGGCGACACCGCCACCACGCTCAAGGCCCCCGCTGCCGGCGAGCCGCTGGTTGCAGAGGGTGGCTGGTCGATGACCGGCAACGAGAAGGCGATCGACCTGACGCGGCCCGGCAAGGGCAGCCAGACCTGCCACATCTGATCGCTGTTCGATCCTGATCGATGCCGTCGGGGAATGGTCGTGGTGTGTCCACGACCGTTCCCCGCTTTCGGTTCGACGGACTGCCCGGCGCCACGCCCGGCCCCGCGGCCCAGTTCCGCGCTTGCCGCTCAGGGGAGCGTGCCTTGCCATTCGCTGCTCGCCGCGCCACGCTGACCGCCATGGCAACCATTGCGATCTACAGCCTGAAGGGCGGCGTCGGAAAGACGACGCTCGCAGTCAATCTGGCGTGGTGCTCGGCGGCGCGGTCCGCGCGACGCACCCTGCTCTGGGATCTCGATCCGCAGGCCGCCAGCACCTTCCTGATGCATGGCGGTGCCGGGCGCGATCAGGCGCAGGCGATGTTCTCGAAGGACATCGCGGTTCGCAAGCGCGCGCAGCCGACCGCGATCCCCCATCTCGACCTGATCGGCGCCGACGCGTCGCTGCGTGGGCTGGATCACCTCTTCCATGCGATCGACAAGAAGAAGCGGCTGGAAAAGCTGATTGCCGAACTGATCGATTACGACCGTGTCGTTCTCGACTGTCCGCCGGGGCTGACCGAGACCGCGGATCAGGTCATGCGCGCCGCCGACCTGATCGTCGTGCCCGTCATCCCCTCGCCGCTGTCGCAGCGCGCCTATGAGGATGTCGTGCGGCATCTGGGCGGCCGGACCCCGATTCTTCCCGTGCATGTGATGGTCGATCGTCGCCGACGTCTGCATGCCGACGCGGTCGCCGCGCGACCCGAATGGCCGGTGATCCCGATGAGCAGCGTGATCGAATCGATGACCGCGCACCGCGCCCCCGTCGGCGTCTTTGCGCCGCGATCGAGCGCCGCTGCCGCGTTCGACACGCTGTGGCGCACGATCGAACGGCGCCTGGCAGGCTGATTGTCCACAGCCATGGAGCAACTCGATCCCAAAATCGTGCTCGGTGGCTATGCCGTCGGCGTCTTTCCCATGGCCGACAGCCGCGACGCGGACAGCGTCTACTGGGTCGAACCCCGGCGCCGTGCGATCCTGCCGCTCGACGGCTTTCATCTGGCGCGCTCGCTGCGCAAGACGATTGTCAGGGATCGCTTCCGCGTCACGGTCGACACCGCGTTCCCGGACATCCTCGCGTTGTGCGCGGAAAGCGTCGACAACCGACCCGAGACCTGGATCAACACCGGGATCGAGCGCGTCTTCCTTCAGCTCCACACGATGGGGTTCGCGCATTCGATCGAATGCTGGGACGGCGAAGCGCTGGTTGGCGGGTTATACGGGCTCGCGCTGGGCCGGGCATTCTTCGGGGAGAGCATGGTCAGCCGCGCGACCGACGCGTCGAAAGTCGCGCTCGCGCATCTCGTCGCGCGGATGAAGGCGGGCGGGTTCGACCTGCTCGATTGTCAGTTCCAGACGGCGCACCTCGCTTCGCTGGGCGCCGTCGAGATCGACCGCAACGCCTATGTCGCGTTGCTCAGGGGCGCGATCGAGGGCGTGGCCGGCGAGGATTCAGCCGGGACTGGCTCGGCGGCGGGCGATTTCTTCGCGCTGGACCGCTTCGCCGCGGCTTCCGCGACGGGTGCGGTATCGGGCCCGGTCGCAGGGAACGTCATCGCGCAGCTCTTGGCCCAAACGTCGTAGATCGGGTGCTGGACCGCGTTCAGCGCGGGACGCTCCTTGTAGAGCCATCCCGAAAATGTCTGTCGCCAGCGCTTGTCGGTGCCGCGCACCACGACCTGGACGAACGCACCGGTCAGCTGCTCCGTCTCCCATGGCGCGGTCTGTTCGCAGGCGCGCAGGCGTAACACGACATCGCCCATGCGCGTCGCCTGCCCCGGCTTGAGCGTGACCTCCCGGGTATCGCCGTTACGCTTGTTGAGCAGCCCGATCACCGCGACGCGCTGCGCCATCGGCGTGCCGCCATTGGCCAGCGATGCCGCGCCCGTGTCGATTGTCTCGATCGAATCGTCGCCGGGCTGGTCCGCGCCTGGAAGATCCTGCTGGACCGCAGCGACCGGTGCGGCGCGGCGGTCGGACATGGCGCGGTATCCCAGCCAGCCCCCGATCACCACGACGACAATCAGGATCGCCGCAGCGATCCGCCGGGTCATCCTTCGGGCGTCCAGGCTTCATAATCGCCCGTCGCCGCCGCTCGGCGTCCACCCTTTTCGAGTGCCCCCGCGGGACGATAGGCCAGGGCGGTGCCCGTCAGATTCGCGACCGCCGGCTTCTGCCAAGCACGGACCGGCGGCAGCGCGCGGTCGGGAACATCGGCGACCTGGTGATGCAGCCAGCTGAACCACGCCGGGGGAACGCGGCTCGCATCCGTCGCGCCCTGGTAGATCACCCAGCGGCGGGGGTTGCCCGCGGTGTCCTTGCCGCCCTCGTAATAAACGTTCCCGAGCGCGTCCTCGCCCATCCGCGTCTTGCCGCGAAGGCCGAATTTGGTGCCGAGGGTGGCGCCGTTCCACCACGTGAAGGTCGATGCGAGAAATCCCATAGCCGCCGCTTAGCGAGTGAGCGCGGCGCCAGCAACCTCGAACGCGATCACGCCGTCGAACCGCACCGCGCTCAGCCGGCCTTGTCCGTCCATTCGACGCGATCGCCTTCCGCGATCCCGAGCTCGCCGGCGCGCCCGCCCATGATCTCGAGCACCGCGGCGACCGGCTCGCCGGACGGGATCGGCGCTTCGGAAAACGGCACGGTATTCTCCGCGATGCGCGCAATCGTCTTGTCCGCGCGGATATAGACGATGTCGAGCGGGCTCGGCGTGTTCTTCATCCAGAAGTTCGCCTCGCGCGGCCCGCCGCCACCGGCGGGATAGGGCGCGAACAGCATGCCGCGGTCGGGCTTAAGGTCGGTGCGGTACATCAGTCCCTGCGCCTGTTCGGCCTCGGTCCGCGCGGGCTCGACCGTGAAGACATGCGCACCGTTTGCACTGCGGATCGTCACCGTCAGCGTCTTTGCGGCGTCCGCGACTCCCCCGTTCGCCGAACCCCGATCCCCCCGCACATCCCCACCATTGGCATCCCCGCTCGAGCAGGCGCAAAGCCCCAGAGCGAGAACGGACGCGAGCAAGATCTTACGCATGACATTATCCCAAATTAGACCGGACGCGGCTGCGGTCGGGCCGACCGGCACGCGCTGTATCAGGCCCCGGGCCCTTGCTCCACGGCAACCGCAAGCGGCCCCTTGCGACCCGTGACGATCCGCGCCTGCAGCGGCTGGTCGGGTTCGACCGCATCGATCCCTGCGCGCCGCAGCGTCTCCATATGGACGAAGACGTCGCGCCCATCGCTGTCTCGGACGAGGAAGCCATAGCCCTTCAGCCGGTTGAACCATTTGACCATCACGGGTTCGAAAGGCCCGGCCGCATCGATCAGCGTGACGGGATCGATCCGGTCGGGTGCGCCGGCAGCGCTTGCGGCGGCACGGATCGCGGTTTCATCGACCGCGTTGCTCAGATCGATCGAGAGGATCTCGCGCGCCTGAAAGCCACGCCCGCGTTGCACCGCCACCGCCTCGATCCGCGCACCCTCGGGCAGGCTGCGGCGGCCATGCGGCTGCAGGACGGAGAAATGGATGAGGATATCGCCGATCGCGGCATCGTCGGCGACCGCGAAGCCGAACCCGCGCGTGACGTCGAACCATTTGACGACGCCGCCATAGACCGCCGGCTCGGCCACGGGCGCCTGCTCTCCGGCTATCCCGATGTTCGGGACCGCGTTGATCGCCATCGCGACGGGCATGCCGATCACGGCGTCAGCAACCTGCCGCGCCGCCCTGTCCACGTCACCACCAACTTGCGTCTCACCACGCATCCTTACGCACCCCCACCCCTTGCTAGCACGCTTCCTCGCAGCCGCAACAACATGCGATGTACTGTCACGCGAAATCCGCTGGATCGAATTCGTCCGAGGCGGGAGCCGCCAGGATTTTGCGCGCCAACTCAAAGCTATGACCCGCACGGATCATCGCCGCGAGTTGTTTCTGCCGAACCGCGCGATCGTCGCCCTGAACGCGATCGGGATCGCCGTACGGGCCAAGCCGCTTGCGACGGGCATAAGCCAGCGCGGCATCGACGCCGCGATCGGCGATCGCGGGCGCCACCGCGTCCGCGTCGCTGTCCTCGATGCCGTCCGCGCGAAAGGCACCCGCCACCCGCCGCGCGCCCAGCCCTCGCCGCTGCATCGACGCCGCGCGCGCCTCGGCAAAACCCCGATCGTCGATATAGCCGAGATCGGCGAGCCGCTGCGCCAGCGCATCGGGATCCGGCGCCGCGCCCGCGCCGTCGGCCCAGCCGCGCTCGCGCAGCTTGCGACGCAGATAGTCGCTCAGCCGTCCGCGGGTCGTCGCGAATCGCTCGACATAATGCAGCGCAAGGCGCTCCAGCGACGCAGCATCGAGCGGCTTCGGCACGCGTTTTTCAGGCTTTTCTCGACGACGGTCTTTGGTCACGCCATCATTGTGCCACACTGGGATAGGATTTTGAACGCCACGGCCTGCGTGCGTGCTCCAAAACGGGGCGCGGCATGCGAGGTCACAGGAGTGGAATGTCCGAAGACAGGCCGCGACGGGACAGACAGGACGCAGATGACGATCGACACTTCTCGGGCGATGACGACCGACCCGCTGGCGAAGCCGGCGATCGACCGGGCTGCCCCGAACGTGACGGCGACCCCGACCGAGGATGCGCTGCCGCGTCGCTTCGCCGACTTCGCGACGCTCGGTGATGCGCTCGACTATGCCGCGACTGGGACACGCGGGCTCAATTTCCACGACGCGCGCGGTACGCTGGCGCAGCCCTATCCCTATGCGCAGCTTCAGCGCGATGCGCGCAAGATGGCGGATCGCCTGATCGCCGCGGGGGTTGCACCGAAGGACCGCATCGCGCTGGTCGCCGAAACCGGCGCCGAGTTCGCCGCGCTGTTCTTTGGCGTCGTCTATGCCGGCGCCTGGCCGGTGCCGCTGCCGCTGCCGACGTCGTTCGGCGGCCGCGTGTCCTATATCGAGCAACTCCGGATTCAGCTGTCGAGCTGCGATCCCAAGATGCTGATCTATCCGCCCGAACTCGCGCAGATGGCAAGCGAGGCGGCCCGTCTGGCCGACACGATCGGCGTCGACTGGTCCGAATTCGCGACGCGCGATGCCCCCGAAGCGACACTCCCCGAAGCCCGCTCCGACGATATCGCCTATCTGCAATATTCGAGCGGTTCGACCCGGTTCCCGCACGGCGTGGTGATCACGCACGAAGCGCTGTTGAACAACCTCGCCGCGCACAGCCACGGCATGGAGATCTGCGCGACCGATCGCTGCGTGTCGTGGCTGCCCTGGTATCACGACATGGGTCTGGTCGGCTGCTTCCTGTCGCCGATCGCCAACCAGGTCTCGACCGACTATCTGAAGACTGAGGATTTCGCGCGTCGTCCGCTCGCCTGGCTCGACCTCGTCAGCCGCAACACGGGGACCACGCTCAGCTATTCGCCGACGTTCGGCTACGATATCTGCGCACGCCGCATGTCGTCGCAGACCAAGGCGAGCGAACGGTTCGACCTGTCGCGCTGGCGCGTCGCGGGTAACGGTGCCGACATGATCCGCCCCGACGTGATGCAGTCGTTCGTCGATGCCTTCGCCGATGCCGGTTTCAAGGCGTCGGCGTTCCTCCCGAGCTATGGCCTCGCCGAGGCGACGTTGGCCGTGTCGCTGATGCCGCCAGGCGAAGGCATCCGCGTCGAGCTGGTCGAGGAAACGCAGCTTTCGGGCGGCTCGCGCGGGGAAGACCGGCCGCAGCGTTACCGCGCGATCGTCAATTGCGGCAAACCCGTCCGCGACATGCGGATCGAGATTCGCGAAGAGGACGGCACGCCGCTGCCCGAGCGCGCGATCGGCAAGGTCTGGTGCAAGGGCAAGTCGGTCATGGTCGGCTATTTCCGCGACGACGCGGCGACCGACGCGTGCATGGCCGATGGCTGGCTCGACACCGGCGACATGGGCTACATGTCCGACGGCTATATCTACATCGTCGGCCGCGCCAAGGACATGATCATCGTCAACGGCAAGAACCACTGGCCGCAGGACATCGAATGGGCGGTGGAACAGCTGCCGGGCTTCAAGGCCGGTGACATCGCCGCGTTCGCGATCACCACGCCCGGTGGTGAGGAAACGCCCGCGGTCCTCGTGCAGTGCCGCAGCTCGGACGAGGGCGAGCGCCTGCGTCTTCGCGACGAGATCCGCGAGCGCGTCCGCTCGGTGACCGGGATGAATTGCGTGATCGAGCTGATACCGCCGCGGACGTTGCCGCGTACGTCGTCGGGCAAGCTGAGCCGCGCGAAGGCACGCAACCTGTATCTGAGCGGTGACATCAAGCCTTACGATATCGCCGCTTGAGGGGGCGCTGACCGATAGCCCCAAAATGGACCAGTTATTTCTTACAAAATCGGCGTTCCTAGGGATGTGATAACTAACATTCGTTAAGTGCAGGGGGGTGAACAGATTGTCGCTTCTCCCCAACGAAACGTTATCTTGCGTCCCGCAGGAGGCGGAACGCGTCACTTTGAAGGCGTTGCTGACGTTTTCGGCGACCGATTCTCACGAATGGGGCCTGATCCGTGCGCGCCAGTTGCTGGCGGGGCGACACCGTATCTGGTTGATGCTCGGCGCGGCGGTGCTCACCGTAACGCTCTGCGGCGCGCTGCTGTATCACAGCATGCCGTTGTGGGAGATCCTCCTCTGGATGGTCATGACCGTGGCGACGGCGGCAGCGGGGGCGGTCCGGATGGCATTGACCCCTGCCCGTGCGTTCAGTCACGCGAGCCGAACCGACATCCGTCAGACCGCGTGGAACGGGCTTGCACTCGGGCTGGTCCTGTCGGTTCTGCCGATACTCCTGTGTATGCAGGGAAAGCCGATCCGCGCCCTCGGCCCGGGCATCGCGCTCATGCTGTTTTCGACCGCCACCGCCTTCTTCATGGCACCGCTGGCGCTGGCGACCACCGCCTTCCTGCTTGCGTTCGGTCTGGTCACGGCTTCGTGCCTCGTGCTCACCGGTGCGCCCGTGGCGGGTGTCGCCACGCTGATCTTCACGATCCTGCTGCTGACGATCTGCATGAGCCGCGCGAAAGCGCTCGCCATCATCGAGACCGCGGGACTGGCGCTTGACGAGCGCGACGAGACCGTCAGCCTCCTGCTGCGCGAGTTCGAAGCGACGGGCGCGCACTGGCTGTGGGAGATCGACGGCGGACGTCGTATCGTACGTGCCAACAGGCAACTCGCGGTCGCATGCGAGCAGGACGCCGCGCTTCTCGAGGGCATGCCGTTTCTGCAGGTCCTTGCCGGCCCGACATGGGATACCGGTCACTTTGCCCCCGGACTGCGCACCCTCGCCAAGAAGTTGAAGGCGCGGGAAAGCTTCAGTGCCGTGCGCCTGCCCGTGTGGATCGCGGGGGAAGAGCGCTGGTGGGAGGTCTCGGCATCGCCGCGCTTCGACAATCGGGGGACGTTTTGCGGTTTCCGGGGGGTCGGGTCGGACGTCACCGACCAGCGCGCATCGGCCGACAAGATCAATCGCATGGCCCGGTACGATGCGCTGACGGGCCTGCCCAACCGGCTGATGATCAACGAAACGTTGTCGCTGGCGATCAGCGAAACCGATCCGGCAATCGGCCGGTACGCGTTCATGATGCTCGATCTCGACCGCTTCAAGGCGGTCAACGACACGCTCGGCCACCCGATCGGCGACCGGCTGCTGTGCGGCGTTGCCGCGCGCCTCGACGCGCTGATGGGGGCAAGCGGGACGTGTGGCCGGCTGGGCGGCGATGAATTCGCGGTGATCATTCCGGATGCGACCGATGTCGCCGGCGTCGAGACGCTCGCGCAACGGATCATCGACGCGCTGTCACGCCCTTACGAGATCGATCACCACACCTTGTACATCGGCGCGAGCGTCGGAATCGCCGTCGGCCCGCGCGACGGCCGTACTTCCGAGATGCTGGTCCGCTCCGCGGATCTGGCGCTCTACCGCGCCAAGGATGCCGGCCGCGGAGTCTACCGCACCTACGAACCCGAATTGCACGCACAGGCAGAAGAGCGTCGGCTCCTCGAGATCGCGCTGCGGAGCGCGATCGAACGGGACGAGATGCATCTCGAATATCAGCCCATCGTCGATACCGACACGACGATGTTGCAGGGCTTCGAGGCGCTGCTGCGGTGGCGGAGCGCCGATCTGGGCGACGTCTCCCCGGCCAAGTTCATTCCGATTGCGCAGGAGACGCGGCTGATCGCCCCGATCGGTGACTGGGTACTGCGAACCGCGTGCCGCGAGGCGGCGCGCTGGCCGGCGAACGTGCGCGTTGCCGTCAACGTTTCGCCCGAGCAGCTCTACAACCCGGGGTTCGTAGCGATGGTCACCGCCGCGCTCGCAAATGCGGACCTCGCACCCGAAAGGCTCGAGCTCGAGGTGACCGAGGGTCTGTTCCTGCACAAGGGACACGGCGTCGGCATCGTTCTCGATCGGATCCTCAAGCTCGGCGTACGGCTCAGTCTCGATGATTTCGGGACCGGACAATCATCGCTCGGCTATCTCAGCCGGACGCGCTTCTCGTCCATCAAGATCGACCGCAGCTTCGTCGAGGCGGCATCGCATGGCGGCCGCGAGGCGCTTGCGATCATCCGCGCGGTGGTCGCGCTCGCGCACAGCCTAGGCATCGCCACCACGGCGGAAGGCGTCGAGACCGAGGCCGAGCGCCGGATCGTCGAGGCACTCGGCTGCACGCGGGCGCAGGGCTATCTGTTTGGCCGCCCCCTGCCCGTCGAGGAAGCGCGCGCGCTCGCCAACGAACTGGTCACCACCATCATCGCGGCCTGAGCTCATCGCCAGATGGGCTACAGCTATGCCGGTCGCTCCCGATCAATCCCAGAATCGCTTCCGATCGAGCAGCCTGCGGTGCGCTTTCCCCGCCCGGTGGACCAACCTGTCCACCCCGTGCCGATCGATCAGCGCCGCCGCGCCGTCCAGCTCGAGCAGGCCGTGGTCCCGCAGCAGCATCGGCGCTGTCGAACGATCGTTGAGTATCCCGAGCCGATCCTGGATTTTTTCCAGTGTGCGGACGAACCCCGCGCGCCGCCGCTTCTGCCCATCCTTCTCGAAGAGCCCGGCAAAGAATTCGGCAGCGTAGCGCAAGGTCTTGGCCGATTTGCGGAGGCGATGCCGCGCGTTCGTGTCGAGCTCCTCGAGCGACGCGTGATTGATCTTCAATTGCTTGCGTCGTTTGCGGAGGCTCATCGCGGCAAATTCCGATACCGGCATCGCCCGGGCCGTCGCCGTCGCGGTCGCATCGAGCCAGGGACCCGTTGCCGACCATGCCACGAGATCGAGCATCACCTGCATCGTCCGTGGCGATCCGAGTGCGGCGTCGACCGCTTCATACGCGGTATCGCGGAGATACTCGATCTGCGTATGGACCGGCCCCCGACCGATTTTGCTCATCACGGCGTCGGACAGCACGTCGAGATCGCGTGCCGTGCCGAGGATGCGCGCCAGCGGCCGCACCTCCGCCTGTAACCGGCCCGCGTCTTCCTTTCCCACCACGGATTTGAAGATCTTGAGCGCGGAGCGAAGCCGTCTCAGTGCGACGCGCGCCTGATGCAGCGCCTCGGGCGCGCGCGTTTCGAGCAGGATCGTCTCGTTCAACCGATAGTGCCGCAGGCACCCGCCGATGATCGCCTGCAGCGCCGCCGCAGGCGTCATGGCCGCGTCGAGCCTCACCGGCTCTGCCTTGAACGCGCGCGCGCTGGCGTCGGAGAGCGCGTATCCCCGCTCGGACTTCGTCAGGACGCCGAGCCGGACGGGGATCAGCCCGCCGATCTGCCGCGCCAGCGCAAACAACGCGGCGGGATCGCCCTGCTTGAGCTCGAGTTCAATCTCGCAGACGGGAGAGCTTCGATCCCCGGCGGTCACGCTACCCCGGTCGAGTACGATCTCGATATCCGCGACGTCATCCCGCACCCGCCAAGTCGTCCGCTCGACGGCGACGGTGAACACGGGGCCGACGCCCTCCAGTGGCGGACCTGGCAAGAGCGCCAGCGGCGTCGTATCGTCAAGGATCGGAGTGTCGCCGTCGACCGCGCGCTCCCATTCGGGACGACTGAACAGCCCCGCCCCCTTGGCCGAATCGATCTTGATCGTCTGGATCCGCTCGTCCGCCCTGCGTCGAATGCGGAGCGAGGCGCCGTATTTGCGCAGCCGCTGATCGGGCGTATCGAAATAGGTCGCGTTCAACGTCGCGGTACTGCCGGTCACATCGGGAAACAGCGTGCCCGCAACGAGGTCACCAACCTTGTCGGCGGCGGCATCCGTCACCACCAGCTTCAGCTCGATTTCCTGCGCCATGACGTTTCCCGATCGCGATTGTCTCACGGGACAACGTACGAGCGCGGCTGACAGCCTCAAGTCACGACGGGCATCAACCGACCAGTTCGCGCGCGGCTTTGGTCATGCGTGCTCAGGCATAGCAAAGAGCGGGGGCCACCGCCCCGCGCTTGTTCAACGTGGCGTGGTAGGACAGCAAGTCGTTGCCGTATGTCTTGTTCGGACCGAACGAGATTTCGATCCTGTCACCGGCCGCGACATTGACGGGAAGCGCCGTGATCATGATCTTGTCGATCAGCACGCCGTTGGCCAGTGCGACGCCATTGCGTTCGATGCGGTAGTCGACGCCATCGCCCGCGACCGCTTTCATGAAGCAGGCATTGAGATCGACCTGCATGGCCTTGGGCGCGGTATAGCGGATGACCGCGCGCATCGGCGCGGCACCATCGCCCGACGGCGCTGCCGACGTGGTGTTGATGCGAAGAGGCTGAGACCAGATGTCGCCGAAATAGCTCGTGAACTTGTTATCGAACAGCTCGAGCGCGGTGTTCTTGCCCGCCCCATCACGCCGCAGATACGTCCAGGGTGCGACGCCATATTGCAGCAGCGTGTCCGCGATCACGCTGTCCTCGCCGAGCGTATACCCCGTCGCACCACTGATGATGACCGGCTCGGGCCGGATCGTGATCGCCCCGCCGGCACCACCGGGAATGACCGCGCCGTACATGTCGCGGAGCGTCGTGGTCCCCGTGAAGGCAATCGTGCCGCCGCCGCCCCAGACGACGTAGCGATCGGCTCCGATCTTGTAGAGATAGATCGGGCGCGTGCCGAGATTGACACGCACCGGCGCACCGAATGGCAGGATATGATCGACCACGGCACGATAGGCCACGCCGACCGGCTTGATCGTGTTCGACGCGAACAGCCCCATGTACGGAAAGCCGCTCTGCTCGACCAGCGCGTACCAGTTCGCATGCGTCACGCCCGAGGCGTAGAGGAGCAGCACCGATTTGACGAGCGATGCAGACGCGAGCCTCGGATCGGGAACGCCGTAGCTATATTCGGTCGCCCAGACCGGTTTCGGCGTTCCGTACCGCCGCATCACGTCGTTCAGATGGTTTATCTCGAGGTCGATCCCCTCCGCCTCGGGACGATAGGGATGCACCGCGACGCCGTCGACGACGTCGAGCATCCCGGCAGCGAACATCTTGTCGAGGAACCCGGTGCCGATCGTATTGGTCGATCCGCCGAGGATCGAGACTTCGGGGTGCGCCGTCTTGAGCGGCTGATACATGGCGCGGAGCGTGGCGACATAGGTTTGCGACTGGTCATAGCCGGCCGGATAGTCGAGCGCGTTGTTGCCGTTGATCTCGTTGCCGATTTCCAGCGCGGTGACGCATCCGCCGAACCGGTCGAGCAACTTGCGAAGATAGGTCGCAAATGCCGCCTGTCCGGCACTCGAATAGACCATCTTGCCATCGTCATACAGCGCGTTGCGCGGCACGATCGTCAGACTGAGCTTGCCGCCGGTCGCGCAGAAACCGGCAAGCGTGTCGATCGCGGTGCCCGTGAAGACATAGGTCCCGGGTGTCTTCTCGACGCTCGCCCAGTTCACCGTGTCGCGGATGACGCGCGTACCGATCTGCGACGTCAACGCCAGCCATGAAGGCTGCCAGCCTTGGCTGAAATGCGTCTGGACGCCGAATTGAAAGCCCGTCGCCGGGGCAGGAATGGTCGCCGCCTCTGCGGTCCGGCCGACCGATGTCGCTGGTGCGCCGTTGATAGCACCTGCGCCATTTGACGTCGCACCGGCCGCGACGACCGTCACCGCCGCTGCGGATGCCCCGCTCCCATTGGTCGTCGCGGCTGCCAATGCGGCCGCGACGATGATCGTCGCCACGCCGGCCAGTCTCATCGAGCGTTTTGCGGTCATGATCCACCCCCTCCGAGACCCAGCCCAATTCCTGCGAAGGCTCTCTCTTGATGCGTATATTATAGAGAATGGGGGAATCGTTAGTTACGATTTGTGCTTATATCGATCAAAATCAGAACGGGTCTAATACGCGATCATCTCAACCCGATGCAGAGCATGACTATATTATAACCCTTAATCAAAGACTTGTTTTGATAGCAGGGAATTAAACGGCGACCAGTGTGATATAGCCTCGACACCCAGAGCGTAACTTGCCTTACAGCAGCCGGTACAACGTCAAGGCGACACCCCAGGCCGCGACGGCCGAGCCAATCAGCGTCACGAGACGCACCGGCGCTGGCCACCGGTCCGGTGCCGGCTCCGCCATGGTCTCGCGACCAGCCGGTGGTGTCTGCAGCGCGGTGACGGGTGGACGGGGATCGAACGATCTGGCGAAGTCGGCCTCGGACAGTTCGGGCGAGAAGGCACATCCATATCCCTCCTCCGCGGCGTGGACGACATGCCCTTGCGCGACGCCTCCCCCCGTCAGGCCAAGCCTGAAACTGGTGCCGACATCCATCGTGAGCCCCGTCAAACGGCATCCGGTCGTCGAGACGTCATGAACCATGACGTCGCGCACCAGGCCGTTCCCGCCCCCAGCCGAACCGATCGCACGCGCGTCGTGTCGATTGCCATGCGCGACCCGCACGGCCGCGGGCTGGCCGATGAGTTCGATGGTAGCCAATATCGACATCAATCCTCCTGCCAGGACACGGCTAATGATCGCCCGTTAACAAGTCCTGTCGATTGATGAGTTCTTTACATTTTCCTCCAAATATTGGCAAGCATTGTAAGTATTGAATAGATCGGGCAGTTCGAGCCACGATGTATTGCCGACCGCCTATACCGGGACCAGCGGTCCGCTCGACGGGCGGCACTTATCCCGACCACGGTCACGCTCCCAGCGGCACTGTGTGGTGCCATGGGGCATATCGCGCGCCTCGCGTCCGGATCGCAGCCTTTGCGAGACCAGGACGGGAAAGACCGCGACGCCGCGCGCTCTGGTCGACGCGCCGCGCCTGCGGGGGGCTCAGGCGACCGAGATTTCGGTGATCAATATGAGCCGCGTGCAAGCAGGACGCTGGGCACCGTCATCGCAATGATCCTGATGTCCAATATCATCGATCGCCGGCGCGAATACATGACATCGAACGCGACTCTCCGCCGATAGGACACGTCGTTGCGCCCACTGACCTGCCACAGACCCGTGATGCCAGGCCTGACGTGGCAATAATGGGCGAAGTACCGTCCGTACCGCGTAACTTCGGCATCGACGATCGGCCGCGGCCCGACGATGCTCATGTCGCCGCGCAGGACATTCAAGAGCTGGGGCAGCTCATCGAGGCTGCTCTTGCGCAGCACGCTGCCAATCAGCGTGATGCGCGGATCGTCGCGCAGCTTGTGGTCGCGATTCCACTCGGCTTGCGCGGCCGGATCGGACGCCAGCAGCTCGGCAAGCCGCGCCTCTGCATCGACGACCATCGATCTGAATTTGAAGCATCCGAATTTGCGGCCACGATGGCCGATCCGGCGCTGCGCGAAGAGGATCGGGCCCGGATCGCGCACGTAGATCGTAATCGCGATCAATATCATCAATGGACTGAAGAACAGCAACGCCGTCAGCGCGACGGATATGTCAAAGAGGCGAGCGACGCCATATCGCGATGTCATACCGAATATTTTCACCGGCGGCATCGCACTTGATGGCTTCAACGCTGCCGGATGATACATCGCGCTCTTCCCCCGACGACAATGCTTGTGCATCGCACAATAGTTCCATCGGTATTTTATTACTACGTCATTTTACTATATCGAGTCTGAATCTGCACCATGAATGATGTATTTGCCGGTTCTTTTAATACAAATATTATCGATGTATTTGAATTACCAAGACATCACTCAATGATGGCATCGACCAGTTTTTGCACTTGAGTCCGCCATGAATAGAGCCGGCAGCGTTCGTACCCGGCCTCGACGAGTTGTCTCGAATAGGCGGGATTATTCATCACCCGTCGGACGGAAGCGACGATGTCGTTGATATCAAAGGGATCGCAATAATCGGCTGCATCTGCGCAGCGCTCCCGAATCGCGGGGATGCTGGACCCGATCACGGGGCAGCCGAAATGCATGGCTTCGAGTGGCGGCAGCGGAGACGCTTCGTAAAAGGACGGAAAGAGCAGACAGGCTGCATTCGCGTAGAGATGGCCAAGCTCTGCAAGATCCTCGACCTGCCCCCTGAGATGGACGAGCCCGGCCACGTCGCAGGGAATCTCGACGCCCCCCGGCGCAAGATACCCTCCACGCGAGCCGACCAGGATTGTCGCGACATTGTCTTCGCGCGCCAAGCGGATCGCGGCCCGCAACACGCCATCCCAGTTCTTGCGCTGCGAAAACGACCCCACATAGAGGACATAGCCCGGCTGATCGCGCGACACCTCGGGGCTGCCGATGGCGGCCACAGAGACGTCAGGCGTCGCACCGCGGGACTGCGCGCCGGTTACGAACAGGTCGTCATCGTCGCGCCAGCCGCCATTCTGGGCAACCTTGATATTCTTCGCCGAGCTCGGCGCGATCGTCGCGAGCATCGCCTTTTCGGTTTCCGAAACGGTCATGATCGGCGCCGCCCGACGAAGCAGGATTGGCAGCATCAGGCCATGAACCAGCCGGTACCGCCACGTATAAGCCTCCGGGTACAGGCGATACGACAGGTCGTGCAGCATCAACACGACACGCCGCCGGGTAAACAGCGTTACGACCGGGGCCGTGTTGCCGAGGCACAGCAGCCGCGCACCACGCAGGCTCAACGGCAACAGCACTTGCTCCCAGACATGGCCCGTCGCACCACCGACACGGTCCACCTGCGTCACACGCAAGTCGAGATCCGACACATCGGCGCGCGGCTCGCACACCAGCCGCAGCCTCAGTGCAACTTTACCTTCCGAAACAAGATGATCGAGCTCCCGCGTCACTTCGCGGGCAACGCGCTGTACTCCGGTTGTCGGCTGGGTCAGAAATCTGCCATTAATTACAATTTGTGCGACTGAATTGTCCATGGGATTCAGCTATATTTCGGGATAGAGCATGGTCTATACGTCATATTGTTCCAATATTTCTGTACTGCTCTGCAGCATAGCATTGCCATCTAATGCATAGATACTCTAGATGATGATTGCCGATCTCGGGAGGTTTCATCGAATGCTCGCGATACATGTAGCGATCGCGACAGTCGGGCGACCGGCGCTCGTCGCATCGACGGTCGCGCGTCTCGCGCGTCAGACACGGCGGGCCGACGGCGTGCTCGTTGTTTCGGTGTCTCCGGCCGACGTCGACGGGGTCGATGCAATCCCCACCCCCCCGCGGATCGCATTTGCCGAACGCGGGCTATGTCGACAACGCAACCGCGCGCTCGACCTGCTCCAGCACGACGCCGATATCATCGTCTTCTTCGACGACGACTTCATCCCAGCGGATGATTATCTCGAATCCGTCGAACGGCTGTTCATGGCGCATCCCGACGTCGTCGGCATCACCGGCGACCTCGTTGCGGACGGGATCGGCGGTCCAGGCTTCACCGTCGACGAGGCCGAGATGCTGATCGCGCGTGACGCCGCGTCGCTGCCCGCGCGGATCAAGACGCGGGAGGCGTTATACGGATGCAATATGGCGATCCGGATGAGCGCCGCGGTGGATCTGCGGTTCGACGAGGCGCTCCCGCTTTATGGGTGGCAGGAGGATATCGACTATACCTATCAACTTGGTCGCCGCGGCCGCCTGATCTCGACAGGGCAAGTCACGGGCGTGCACATGGGGGCAAAGGGCGGGCGCACGTCGGGTCGCAAACTCGGCTACTCGCAGGTCGCGAATATCGTCTATCTCAGGCGAAAGGGCACGATGCAGCCGGGCCTGGGCGGCCTTTTGTTACGCAAGAACATCGCCGCCAACTTGATCCGCAGCTTTCGTCCGGAACCGCTGATCGATCGGCGGGGACGGCTGATCGGCAATGCGATGGCCTTGATCGACGTCATCCGTGGCCGCGTCGATCCACGCCGCATCGAGCAGATGTGACCGACTTGCGCGCGGTCTACTTCAACGGCAAGTTCTACGCCGGCGCTCTGAACGGCGTTCACCGCGTTGCCGACCGGCTGATCCGCGAAGTCGATACGCTGCTGTGGGAAATGCCGATCGAGTCGCGGCCTGAGGCGGTCCTGTTCATACCCGAGAAGCGGCGATGGCAGCCCACGCTCCGCGCGATCACGGTGGCGGAACAGCCAGGTGCTCTCGGCCAGCGCTGGGAGCAGCGCGTCCTGCCGCGTCTGGCCCGGGGTGGCGTGCTCGTGAACCTCGCCAATCTCGCCCCCCTGTCGCATCCCGACAAGATCCTGCTGCTGCACGATGCCCAGTTCCTGTTTCCCGACAGCTCCTATCCATGGCGTCAGCGGATCGGCTATCGGCTACTCGTGCCGCGGATGGCGCGGTCGAGTGCGATCGTCCTGACGGTGTCCGACTATTCGCGTCAGATGCTCGATCTGCTCGGCGTGTCGGCCCGGGCCCGCACGCGACGGATGCACAATGGCGGCGACCATATCCACGACGTCGCCGCGTCGAGCGATGCGCTGTCGAAGCTCGGCATCCAGCCGCTGCGCTACGTCCTGCTGTTCGGCAGCGCAAAGGCCTACAAGAACAACCGTGTCGTGTTCGACGCGCTGGCGACCGACGTCCGCGGCCTGCGCCTCGTCCTCATCGGCCCGGATCGGCAGGCGCTTCATGCCGCAGGCCTCACCCCGCCCCCCGGCACGGTGTTTGCCGGTGCGTGCGACGATGCGGCGCTGCGTGCACTGTATGAAGGTGCGTATGCGCTGCTGTTCCCGTCGCGGACCGAGGGGTTCGGTCTGCCCCCGGTCGAGGCGATGCTGTGCGGCTGTCCGGCGATCGTGACGCCCGCGGGGGCGCTTCCGGAGGTGTGTCGCGATGCGGTACTCTATGCCGATGTCGACGATCCCGCGAGCTGGCGAGAGGCGCTCTCCCGTCTCGCCGATCCCGAGCTGCGCGCGGAAAAGATCGTTGCCGGCCGCGCGCTCGCGGCACGGTATCTTTGGCGGGCGGCGGGCGAGCAGCTGCTTGCGGCCATTCTCGAGCGGGCATCCGTGCACGGCGACGAAGACGCCAACCCCGCCCCCGTAGAGGTCGAGACAATCGCATGAGCAAGGGCCGTCAGGGTGCCATCGCGACGCTGATCGCGATGACGTCGCGTGCCAGCAGCCAGGTCGTCCTGATCGGGGTGACGCTGGTCGCGACCCGCTACCTGGACCCGGCCGATTTCGGGGTCTTCGCGCTGGCCACCGCGTTCGTGACGCTGGCGCGAACGCTGCTGTATGCCGGGCCGTTCGAATATCTCATGAAGGCGCCCGATCTCGAAAAGTCCGCGCTCGAATGTCTCGTAGCCAATGCGCTACTCGCCGCCGCGTCGACGATCGTGCTGGCGTGCATCGCATTTCTGTCGCCGCTGATCTTCCGATCGCCCGCGGTAGAACCCGTGCTGCTGATGCTCGCGCCGTCCATCCTCATTGCAGCCGTCGCAAGCTGGGAAGAGTCACAGCTCCTGCGACAGGGCAACATCCGCACATATTATGCCATCACGACCGGCGTCGAACTGGTCAGTTCCGGGCTGGCGGTCGTCATGCTCGTCAGGGGATATGGCCTGATCGCGCTGATCGTGCAGAACTACGTCCGCGCCGTGCTGCTGACGATCGGCTACTGGTGCATGCTGACCCTGCCAAGGCTCCGGCGTGTCGACCCGCATCATCTGGCGACGGTCGTACGGTGGTCGATCAGCCGCTATGGCTCGGTCATCCTGTCCTTCACCAACAATTACAGCGGCGACCTGATCCTTGGCGCAATCCTTTCGCCGGCCTCGACGGGCGTGTACCGGGCGGGCAGCCGGATCGTCGGGGCAGCGTCGGACATATTCGCGCAGCCGGCAGCGATCATGTCGATGGCCGGCCTGTCGCGCCGATATGCCGCGGGCAACCCCGCCGATGGCCAGTGGCTGACGATGCTGTCGGGCATCGCGCTGTTCGGTTGGCCCGCACTCGCCGGCATGGCGATCGTCGCGAACCGGCTCGCTCCCATCGCGCTTGGCGAACAATGGACCGCTGCGGGCCCGGTGATCTCGATCCTGTGCATGGCGCGGATGGGGGGATTCTTCACGATCTTCGCCGGCACCTCGCTGTTCGTCTATGATCGTCAACGTCTTGTGCTGATCATCCAGATCGTGACCGCGATTGCCAGTGCCGGCCTGACATTGCTGTTCGCCCCCGTCTTGGGCGTGATCGGCGCCGCAACCGCCGCCGCCTGCTCGTCCGTCGTGTCGGGAGGGGGGCTGGTGTATTTCGCAGCGAGGCAGGGTGGTTTCGGATCGCGCCAGCTGCGGACCGCTGCGGCGGTCATGGTGATACCGCTGTGCGCGACGGTCATCGCTGCGGTCACGGGTGACATCATCGCCGCACATGTCGCCAGCGACGCGATCGCGCAGCTCGTCATCGTCATCATCCTCGGCGCCGGAGGCTGGGCGATGAGTATCGCCCTGTTGCGCCGCCACGTCCTGAATGCGCTGCATTCGCTGAGCCATGCCCCGGCCGAAACCAACGCCGCGACCGACACCAAATCCGGCGTCATGACCGGTGAAACCGCCATGATAGGCGAGCCCGGCATACGGTCGTCACCCGCGTGAGATGTCCGGCGTCACCGCCAGACAATCCGGATCCGCTGCCGCCCCCGCGGAATCTGGACGATATTGTAGAACTGGTTTGCCAAGGCCTTGGCCCAGAGAAGTCGATGCTTCCGGCGGCGATGCGACGGCCGTTCACCGATCGAACTCCGCAGCGTCGTCACCCCATGGGTGAAATTGTCCTGGATAAATGGCGCGGGTTGCAGTTGCCCGATCTTCAGGCCGTTCGTCTCCGGCGAACATAGCGCATAGTCGCAGGGCATCATCGAGCTTTCGAGGCGCTCGATCAACTGGATCGCGGTCGATCGCTTCACCAGATACGCCGCCGTTCCGAGATTGAACGACAAGAGATCGTATAGCCGCCGCTCACCGGAAAGCCGACGATAGGCCCGCGAGACGAACGTCCGCATCGGCGTCGCCTCGAGCTTGATGAGGTCGAACGCCGGCAGATGCTCTGCGGCGAGGTCGGCGAGCAGTTTACGGGCATCCAGCGCGATATGGACGTCGTCCTCGATGATGAGCGCATGTGGCTCGTCACTCTCGACGAACAGCCGAAGCGCACGCACATGGCTGAGCAGGCAGCCGACTTCGCCCGGGGACAGGTCATGCGGCGCGAGATCGTTGGGCGACAAGTCCTTCAACGCGACGGCCCCTGCGTGATCCGTGGCCGCGCGGTGGCGCGCGAGCTCTTCGGCGCCAAGCGCGCTGCCCAGTACCGCGGGCACGCGGGTCAGGACGAGCCCCGCCGCGCTCGCCTGCGCCTCGACCCAGGCACGCCGATCCACGTCACGGTCGAGGTTGATGCAATAGCATTTCATGACGACCTCATTCCAAGCCGCAACCCAAATAGTCCGGGACATCGGAGTTCCGCACGCGCACCCATCTTGAGGATCCGCGCGAGAGGACTGGACGCGCGACACGATGCGACCATGCCGCAGTGCCGTGCGCGATCGCGTCGCCGCCCGCCCCTTCCATCGGCCTGGGGTCCACACCGATCCCGAACGGACCATCGCCAGCCATGACGCCACCGCAGAAATTACGAATCGCCGCCCGGCCGCCAAACCGACTTTGGTCCGAGGCGTCCCAGACAACATAGCGGACCAGAGAAAACCGGATGACGCGAGTGGCGGCATGCCTACCGAGACGAAGCGGACCAGCGCCCGCGGCAGCGGCTGGCGCGCTCGGATCCGTCGAACGAGTGCCGGCACAGACCACGGGCGGCGATGACGGCGACGCCCCCGACGGCGTCGCGTGTAGCAGCCGCGACCACGACGGCGCTGCTGCACGCGCCCGCGCGAACGACGCGACGGTGTTCCGACGCTCGCTCAGCATGCGTGCGTTACCCGACGGACGGGCCGCCTCACCAGCATGCCGCGATCGCGTCGCGGATTCCGCGATCGAACCGCTCGGGCGCGAAACGCTCGGCATGCGCCATCGCCGCGTCGGGATCGAATTCGGGCAGAAACCGCTCCATCGCCTCGACCCCTTCGATCAGCGACTCGACGGTCTGCTCCGCGAAGAACAGCCCCGACACGCCAGTCCGTACCGTCGACAGCGCGCCACCCCGCGCATAGGCGAGCACCGGCCGTCCCGACGCCATCACCTCGACGGGCACGATCCCGAAATCCTCCTCCGGCGTGAAAATCAACGCGCGCGACGTCGCATAGGCCTGTTTGAGGTCCGCAAAGCTCATCCGCGGCACGATCCGGATCGTCGGCCCTGCCCGCTTGCGCAGTGCGTCCGCCATCTCGCCCGTGCCGACCATCAGCAGCGGCAGGCCGAGCGCGTTGCACGCATCGACCGCGAGATCTGCCCGCTTGTACGGTGTCATCTGACCGACCCACAGATAATGCGGCTCGATTACGTCCGCCTTGTGGAACAGGCTGGTCGCGACGGGGGGATAGACGATGGTCGATGGCCGCCGCCACGCGCGCTCGATCCGCTTTGCAATGAATTCCGAATTCGCGACGAACGTGTCGACGCGCGCCGCCGATGCCGTGTCCCATGTCCGCAACCGGTGGAACAGCCACGGCATCGCCAGCCGATTGACCAGTCCGGCGGCATCGCGATAGTCGTGATAATGGTCCCACAGGTACCGCATCGGCGAATGGACGTAGCAAAGGTGCAGCGCATCCGGCGCGGCGATCACGCCCTTTGCCGGCCCGGATTCGCTGCTGATGACAAGGTCGTACCCGCGCAGGTCGAACTCCTCGAGCGCCATCGGCATCAACGGCAGATATTTCTGATAATGCCGCCGCGCGCCCGGCAGCTTCTGGATGAAGCTGGTCTTTACCGGACGGGCCCGGATGATGTCGGATACCGCCGAGGGATCGTAGACGTGCGTGAAGATATCCGCGTCGGGAAACAGATGCAGCAGGCGCTCGACCACCCGCTCTCCACCCCGCATCGTCACCAGCCAGTAATGGATGATCGCAACGCGTAGCGGACCGGTGCCGCGGCGCGCCGACGCGATCGGTGGCGGGGTCATCGCATGTTCGATAACCCCGCCCCCCGTCCCGCCCCCCGTCCCGGGCACGCGACACGCGTCATGCATAATAATTCTTGTACGCCGGGTAATAGAAGGTCTCGTCGCCATAGCCGAAGCGCGCCTGCTTGCGCATGTCGACACGCGTCAGCACGACGCCGGCGAGCGCGACGTGGCTGGCGGGCAGCATGCGGAATGCGGCACGGATCGCGTGATCCGGGGTCTTGCGCCAGCGGACAACGAACACCGTCGTGTCCGCCTTGCCGAGCACCAGACGCGCGTCGGCGATCGGCAACACCGGCGCGGTATCGATCACGATCACGTCGTACAGCGAGCGCAGATCGTCGAGCAGCCGGTCCATCTGCTCGCCCGTCACGAGTTCGGCATCGAGATCGCCCCGCGTCGAGACCGGCAGGACGGCCATCGACGTCGATTCGTCGACGATGATCGCCTGTTCGAGCGTCGCCTCGCCGCGCAGCACCTCAGTCAGCCCGGGCGCATCGTGCTCCCGGCGCAGGAAACGGCTGACCCCATGCTGCCGCAGATCGCAGTCGACGAGCACGACGCGTTCCCCCGCCATCGCCATCGAGCGGCCAAGGCAGATCGCCGTGGTCGTCTTGCCTTCCTGGGGCAGCGCAGAGGCGACCGCGATGACACGCGCCGGCCCCGCCTGCGCGAACTGCAGCGACGCACGCAGCGACCGGAACGATTCGGCGAACGCGGACCGCGGGTCGTTCAGGATCGCCATCACCGGCGGCTGCTTGCCGCGGCGCATGACCGATCCGAGCAACGGGATCGAGCCGAGATAGCGGACGCCGAGACGCTGCTCGATGTCGTCACCCGTGGTGATTCCGGCGAACCCCATCTCGGTGACAAACGCGACCGCGATCCCGAGGCCGATCCCGAGCACGATCCCGAGGATCAGGTTGAGAAGCACGTTCGGGCTGCTCGCCCGCGTCGGGGTAAGCGCCGGGGTAAGCACGCTCGCGTCGGCTTGCTCGGTCCCCTCGCGTGCACTCAGCTCCTTGTACCGGTTGAGATAACTCTCGTAGAGCGCCTCCGATGTCGCCGCACGCTTCTCGAGGTCGTTCAGACCGGGAAGCGCCTCGTTGCGGACCGCAAGCCCGCCCTGCGCCGATCCGAGCGACGACCGAAGCGAGGACAGGCGCTGCGCGGATACCCGGCGCTTTGCATCGAGGTTCGAGATGATCCGCCCGATCTCGGCCTGGATCTGCCCGTTGACCTCGGCAAGCTGGCTGCGCGCCTGCCGGACTTCGGGGTGCGCCGATCCATATCGCGTCGTCAGTTCGGCGAGACGCGTCGCGGTGGCGCTCTGCGTGCCGCGCATGTTGCTGATGACGGGGGCCCCCAAGGCCTCGCCGATATCCCCACCCGTCGAGCCGCCGCGAAGCTGCGTGCGTGCCGTCGCCAGCCGCGCCTCGTCCTCCGCGGACTGCGCCTGCGCCGACGCCACCGCCTGGTTGTAGCTCGAAATCTCCTGCTCGTTGAGCGACGCGGTGGTCGATGTCAGCAGGCCATTGCTATTGCGATAGCGCTGGACCGCATTCGTCGCGGCCTGCGCATCGGCCTGAACCTCGCGCAGGCGCCCCGAGAGGAATCTGAGATTGCGCTCGTTCGCGGCGCGGTGTTCGCGCAGTGCCCCCTGCGTGTACTCGATCGCATAGGCGTTCGCGATGTCTGCGGCTTCGCGTGGATCCTCACTTTCGGCCACGATATCGAGCGCATAGGTCTCGCCGACGCGTCGGCCCGTCACGTTGCCGAGCAGGTACCGAAGCGCGGCTGCTCGCGCCACCGCCGGCTCGATCGGCCCGCCCGCATCGGGGCTCAACCAGCCGCGGAGGCCGGTGGCCGGTTCGCGGCGCGTGAACTGCCGCCGATGATCCAGGCCGAGGCGATCGACGACCTTCATCGCCATCGTCTGCGATCCGATCACCGAGATCTGCGTGTCGACATACGCGTCGCTCGGCACGGTCGAGGGAAGCGATCGATCGGTCTGCCCCACCGGGGTGATCTGGTCCTGCTTGACGTCGAGCGCGATCGAGGCGGTCGCGGTATAGCGCGGCACCTGCAAGGTCGTCAGCACCAGCGCGGTGACGATCACCGCGACCAGCACGGTCAGGAAGATCCCGACCCGACGACGAAAGATCGCCGCGAGCGCACGCAGATCGATCCGATCCGTCTGCGACCGCGGTGGGGTCGGTGCGACATAAGGCATGATCGCGCCTCCATTGTCGTCCCCCTGAAAGCTTTTGATCAGCGCAACCACGTGTCACCCCCTTCTTGATGTTCGGCATGCCTGCGGCCATCGCGGCGTTCGTCGTGCGTGCCGGGCGTCACAATTGGATCGCCACGCCGGCATTGAGCTGATGTCGATCATAGGATCGGCCCGTGATCGAAGCCCCTCCGGGACGTTGACGCGAATATGCCTCGGAGAGCGTGATCGACAGATTGCGGTTCAGCGCGTAGCGGGCCGAGACGCCGCCATTGAGGCGGTTGTCGCTACGATCGATGCCGCGATAGCCGACGTCGAAATATCCGACATCGGCGTGCAGGATCAGATTGCGCAGCAGTTCATGATCGACTCCGACGCGCACCTCGCTCTGAATGACGCCGGCCACGCCGATCGTCGGCCCGCGTTGCAGCGAACGATTGGCCTGCAGCGTCACCGTCGAGAGCGTGGTCGGGGTCCAGACGAGCGAACCGCGATAATTGAACCCGCCGACATCGCTGAACACCGCGTTGCCGAACTTCTGCGAGATGTACCCGATGCCGACCTGCCCGACGAGCAGCGAGGTCAGCTCGACCGCCACGCCGCCGAGCAGCTGATAGCCGTGCGAGTCGCGATCGATCGTTCGCGACGATTCGGGGTAGCTGGCCTTGTTGTACGATATGCTCACATAGGGCGCGACGCTCGCCGAGACGTGGTAGCCGATCCGGCCGTCCAGACCGACGGACCGGAAGTCGCGAAACGACAGGTCGGCGACCTGGTTGGCGACGCGGGTCCTGCCGTACCGGAAGACGCTGTAATTGCCGCCGACCTGAAGCCCGACCGCGCCAAGCTGCTGCTGCAGGCTCGCGTAGGAGGTGATCACCCGATAACCGATCGGCGCGCCACCGATAAAGGTATCGCCCTCCGTCCCGCGCGGCTCGATCCGTTGCGCTATCGTCCCACGGAGCGTGACCTGCGTCTGGCTGCCGATGTCGAGGACCCCGTCGGCCTGTGCGCCATATTGCGTGCTGTTTGCGATCGTCCGCTCGGCATAACGCTAGATGTTGGCGTCGGCGACGATCGACAGGCGATGTCGTCCCCATTGCGATCGCGCGGTCATCCGCGGCGCCAGCGTTACGAACGCATCCGCCACCTCGATGCGCGAACTTGCATAGATATTGGTGTCATACCCCGTGTTGATCGTCGTCGTCGGGAATAGCGTGAAGCCGCCGACATCGATGCCGATCGCCTCGTATCCGGACGCGACGCGCGCGGTGACTGACGCCTGTCGCGACCCAAGCCCCGTCTGCGACGGCACAGCCTGCGCGAACGCGAGTGCTGGCAACCCTGCAAAGGCAACCGCACATGCCTTCAATATGACAGGGACAGTGATCGACCCGCCCCGTTGCGATACCAGCATCACATTCAAAGTCTAACCCCCGCACCCCTGCCTTTCGTGGCCTCAACCATCGATCTGTGCAAGCAGTCATTTGCACCGGACCAAGACAACACGAGCGAAGCGACGCTATTGATTGGCATATTGTACAAAATATTAAATGCTATTAAAATCGGACACAACACTGTTATCTTGATTGCGAGGTTGTATCGTGGGGGCATTCAGCGATGGACAAATGGTCGGTTGATTTTTCATCCGCACTGTACAACCGAACGGGTAAGTTTTTCATCGGACGTGATATTATTTGTGATCAGGCACTCGTCATCGAGAAAATATATTATTGGCGCCTGCCCCGGAACCGCCATCCGACCGGCATGATGGCCAGATGCCTTGGCCGCGCGATCACCGTCGACCAGGCCCTGCAGGCGTCGCCGCTATCCACGCTCATCCCGGCGTTTCGCCCCAGCGAACGCATGCTGCACCTCGACCCGTTCACGGTCCTTCATGCCAGGCTGGAGCGCCGCGACGCCGTGCTGTGTCACGACCTCGGCCCGATCACGCATCCCGACCTGTTCGGGGGCGAGGTCGCCGCGCTCTACGCGCACGCTTATGCCCGAATCGCCGCGCGGGGCTGCCGGATGGTGTTCGTCAGCAACGCATCCGCCGATGCCTTCGCACGCCATTACGACGCGCCGGCCGATGGACGCGTCATCTACCCGCCGCTGCGGCGCGATCTCGATACGGTGCAGGGTTCACCCGTCCGCGAGGTCGATACGCCCTTCCTGCTCACCGTCGGCAGCATCGGGCGACGCAAGAATCAGGCATCGTCGATCGCCGCCTATGCGAAGTCCGGGCTCTGGGCGCAGGGTATAGGCTATGTCCTCTGCGGCGCCCGCGAACCCGGTAGCGACGCGGTCGACGACGCCGCCCGGGCGACACCGGGTGTCACGCTGTTGCCCTATGTGACCGATGCGCAGCTCGCCTGGCTGTACGATACCGCGTCGGGGTTCGTGCTTATGAGCCTGCTCGAAGGTTTTGGCGTTCCGGTCGCCGAGGCGATCGCACGGGGTCTCGTGCCACTCGTCTCGGCTGGCGGTGTCCTGTGCGAAGTCGCCGGCGACGGCGCGCTCGTCGCGGACCCGCACGATATCGAACAGATCGCGGCCCAGATGATCGCGCTGGCATCGCTGACGCCCCCCCGAACGCGAGGCCCGGCAAAACCGGCTGCGCGCATCGCTGGACCGGTTCACCCCCGCAAGATTCCGCAACGACTGGCAAACCATGATGAGTGAAACCGCATGATCGATCGACAGAGATGGGTGGGCGATGGCTTTGCCGAGCTCGATGACCGAATCGACTATTTCATCAAGTTCGCGCCGACGCAGAATTTCGGCGACTATCTTCCCGAGTTGTTCTGCAAGGAATTGCTCGCCTACCCGCGGATCGATGCGGACATGTTCCGCCTTGTCGGCAGCGTCATCGACGAACGCTGGGTGCGGCGCGACCTGGCGCGCACCAACGGCCATGTCGCGGGGCTGATCGCCTATTGGTGCTGCGGCGCACGCAGTGCTGCCGGCCTGACGCAGCAGACACGCGCGCATTGTCGGTTCTTTGGCATTCGCGGACCGCTGTCGCGCGATGCGCTTGACCTGCCCGCGGATACGGTCATGGGCGATCCAGGGCTGCTCGCGCCGCTCCTCCACCGCCCGACGTCGCATCCTCGGACATCGGGCAAGGCGATCTGCATTCCGCATATCCAGGACGGCCGGTCGCGCGACGCGTTGCTCGCTTTGTCAGGGGCAGATTGCCTCGTGCATCCGGAAATCGCGGCGTCGGAGGCGGCGCTGCGCGATCTGCTCGATCAGATCGCCTCCGCCGATTTCGTCCTTAGCGCCTCGCTGCACGGCGCGATCGTGGCCGCCGCCTATGGCCGCCCCTTCTGCTTCTGGGACAATGGCCATCTCGATGTCCCGTTCAAATGGTCCGACTTCGCGCGCTCGATCGGCATCGATGCGGTCTTCGCCGCGAACATGACGGACGCACGATCGATCTGGGCGGCATTCGCGCCGCATATCGTGATTCCGCCACTCGCCCCCATCCTCGAGGTCGCACCCTTCACGCCGCAGCCGCACGCCCTGCTACGCGCGCTGGCGCATGACAGCCACGACGCCACGCTTGCCGCGGCCGCAGACACGGTTGCGATCGCCGCCGCCCGGCGCAGGTCCGAAACCTGCGCCGATCAACACGGATCGTCGGACCTGCGCCGTGCACGCAAGACATTGTCCTATGATCTGCAAAGACGCGTCGGTGTCGGACTGCGATCCGCCAAGAAGCGAATCTTTCGATAATAACGAGTTAGCGACCCAACAGTATGTACTACACTTAGATCCGTACAAATATTTGCCGTATTAGCCATCCGCGTCGATAGATACTGGAACGCCGCCAGCATCTTCAATAGATATCGCCATCAAGGGGATTTCATATGCGCACTACGATATCGGTTATGATGACGATTGCGATGGCGACAGCAGCGATGACGGGATGCACAGTCAACCCGCCGCCGTTATCGCAGGCGCAGCTGGGGACGATCGACCAACCCTATGTGCTCGATGCAAACGACAAGCTCCGGATCACGGTCTACAACGAGCCGAACCTCACGGGCGAATATACCGTGACCGGGTCCGGTGCGATCGCCTTCCCGCTCGTCGGGCTCGTTCCCGTCAGAAACCTGACGCTGGAAGCGGCATCAGCGGCGCTTCAGGCGCGACTCGGGAAGGATATCGTCAATGATCCCAAGGTCAGTATCGAGGTCCTGAACTACCGCCCCTATTATATCCTCGGTGAAGTGGTACGACCCGGACAATATCCCTTCATGAACGGCATGACCGTACAACAGGCGGTCGCCACGGCCGGGGGTTTTACCACCCGGGCCAACACGACGACACTATTCATACGACGCTCCCGCGCTGCCGAGGAAGGTTCGGTCAATGGCCGTGGCAGCGCCGTCCCGGTTTTACCCGGCGATACGATTCGCGTTGGCGAGCGATATTTCTGATCCGCAAGTACGCGATGACCCATATGGCAGGGTTAATCGTTTTTTAGGTCCCGATGTCTATGCACTGCGCATATGTCTCGTCTCCACCCGCTGCGTTTCATTACGCCACGCCATGTCCAGCGTGCCGCCCAGCTCCTGATCGCGCCGATCATGATTGGGATCGCGCTGGTCTATGCGCAGGGTTCGGCCGACATGATCCGTGCGGCCGCGGGCAGTTACCTGCTGGCGATCACGCTGCTTCTGGCGTTTCCCAATATCCGAAGTGGCGATCTTGCGATGACCGCGGTGCTGTTCCTCACCGGCGCGGAATTCGGGTCCGCGCTCCAGGGAACGCCGGTCGACGTCGCACGGTGGCTGGTCACGATGGGCACGCTCGGGACGGTGGTCGTGCCGCTCAAGGCGCAGCGGTTCCGCGCTCTCGCGCTGCATGATGGCTGGAGCCCGATTGCAGGCGCGGGGCGCCGGCGTCCGCGCGCAACCGGCCCGATCATCGCCGACCCTCGACCATCACCGATCAGCGTCGAGAGGCTGTTGCTGCCGCATCGGACGGATGTTCCGCTGGACGCCGCACTGCAGCCAATCGGTGGCCATAGATAAGCAGCAGGCGATCGATCCACGCATCGGTCGACAACGCGATCCGTCCGGCTAGTCCGACCGCCGCCTCGCTCATCCGCCGCGCGCGTCGATCATCCTCGGCGATCAGCCGGATCGCGGAGGCAAATGCGCAAGTGTCGCGCGGCTCCACCCCCAGCCCCGCTCCCGCCGCCTCGATATCGGCGGTCAGGAACGATATAGTCGCTCCGCTCGGTCAGCGCGAAGAAGCTGTCGAGCTTGACGTCCCATGCCAGTCCGACCGGCGGGATGCCGAGCGCATAGGCGGCGATGCACGCGTGCATCCGGTGTGCGACGACCAGCGCGCACCCCCCGATGAAGCGCACCAGATCTCCCGGGGTCGTGAAATCCTCGGCCCGGCGCACGCGACCGTTGCCGCGATCAACGAGCGCGGGCGCGATCGTGTCCAGAAACGCGCGATCCTCGGGGCTGCCGTTGGTGAACAGCACCACCTCGCGTCCGCTGTTCGCCAGCGCCGATATGGCGTCGGCATACCAGCCGGCCATATCGCTGCCGATCACCGAGGCTTCGCCGTGATAGCGCAGCAACAGCGGATCGGTGATGCAGAACCCGACGGGCTTCGTCCGATCGCTCGCCGCGCAGTCGCCATAGCGCGACGCTGCGAGCAGACCCGGATCGCAGGCCAGTCCCGCCGGCTGGATCGACCGGCCGGCGAGCAGGTCGTTCCACACGGCCTGCGACCGCGTATCGCGCACGGTCACGTCGATCAGCCTCGCCCGCGAGAACGCGCGCGCGAACAGCCGCGTGCCGGTACGCGTCCAGTTCCGCGTGACGCCGACACCGAATACCGCCACCGGCAGCCCGCGCCGCGTCGCTTCGGCGAGGGCGGCCTCGATCTTGATCGGGAAATTGAGGTCCGAGTCGGCGAGGAGATTACCGCCGCCAAGCACGACTGCGTCGACGCCCGCCAGGCTGTCGGCATAGAATTTGCGAAGCCGTGTCCGCACGAGCGTCTTCAGCACGACGTACATCATCGGCTGACGCACCCAGTCAGGCATTCCCTCGAGCGTCTTGAGGACCGTGCCGCGAAGCCCGCTTCCGCTGCTGAAGCCGGTTCGCCCGGCGAGATCGATCGACTCGACGACGATCGGCCCGCCCGCGCCGGCAATCCGGCCCAATGCCGACGCAAGCGCGCCTTCGAGGCATTCGGACAACAGGCCATCCCCCAGATTCGCACTGTATTTCACGTTGAGCAACGCGACCTTCATCGCGCGGCTCCGACGGATCGGCCCGAACCCATCCGCTGCATCCTCGATGGCGCGGACGATCCGCGATCGCTTGGGGCTGTCATGATCAGGGCTCCTTGCGCGCCAGACGGGCCAGGCGTCCGATGACGCGCGCCACGCGGGACGGTCCCGCGGTCTCCTCGTCGCCGCGCCCCCGATCATGCAGATCGAAGACGAATTCGCGCCACCAATGGCGGGGATCGTTCGAGATCAGGTAATGCCCCAGATTCTTGCGTGTCGCGCCCAGCTTGGTCGCCTCGAGCTCGGTGCCGCTTTCGTCGCCGACAAGGCTTTGCCACGCGATGCTCGTGATCCAGCGCATCCTTCGATCGTGCGCAAAATCGCGTTCGAGCCGCTCGGGTACCGCTGTTCCGTAAAGCTTGGCGCACAGGATGATGCCCGGACCGACGAGACGTTTCAGGCGTGCGGCATGGGCATGTGCATACAGCCGGTGCGCCTCTCCACTCGACCGCGCCAGCAAAGCCCCGAGATCGGCGAGCCACTTCATCCGCGCCCAGCCATGCTCACCGCCATGCGCACAGATATAGAGCCACGCCGTTTCCTCGGGGAGCGTCGGCACGTCCGCCCCGGGAAACAGGGCGAGCCTCGTCAGCGGCCCCTCCACCGTGTTTGGCATCAGATAGGAATTCTGGAAGAGCCGCCAGTGAAGTTCGACGACCGTCTCGTCATCGGGGTGGACGAATACGACGTCCTTGTGATGCGCCATCCACGCCCGAACGTCTGCCGCGGTCGCCAGCTCGGGCGGATCGACCCGGACATAGCCCAGCGCGCGCATCGTGTCCGCGGCCGCCTCGATCGCGGTCCGATCGACCAGCAGATCGATATCCACGCTGTAGCGAACGCCGTAGCGGCCGAACGCCATCATCGCGCTCGTCACGCCCTTCAGCACGAAGTGGCGAATCCCGGCGGCGTCGAGGGCGCGCGACAAGGCCAGTGTGCGATGGACCTGCTTGAGTTCATGGACGCCGTCTGCGGTCGCGCGCGCCTGCAGGATCGCACCAAACGGCGCCGGGATCGCGATATCGGCAACCGTCAGCGCATGATGGACCAGCCCTGCGATCCGGTGGCGCTCGATCAGCGCCAGCACCTGCTCCCAGTCGAGTAATGGACCATCCGACTCGGCCGCCCGTATCGCCGCGAGTTGAGGCCCGTGCAGCGGCCAGGCGCTGCAGGCGGCGACCAAGGCAAACGGCGCGGTCGCGACGTCGGGCAGACTGGCGGCTGCGAGCGACTGCGATATACCGAGCGTCACGCGTCCCGCTCATGAATGGCGGGTAACGGCGGGCGGGGCCGCAGCGGCTCGGTGTGCGTACGCCCCGAGGGAAAGCTCGCCAGCGGTGCATAACCCGTCAGGTCGTCGCCGCCCGTCAGGTCACCGCCGCCCGTCACCTCGACGGAGTCGACATGGACCCAGACGTGCGCGCGCAGGACACTGCCGTCGCTGTCACCCGGCGCCACGCCGTAGACCAGCGTCGAATCGATCCCGCGACGGCGGAGCATCAGATGCGCCGCGAGCCCGCGTTCGAAGCACAGCGCGCGCGTCGGCACACGCTTGGCAGATCGGTCGATCGCCCATGCGACGCGTTCCACGGTCGCCGCGATCACGGCCGCGTCATGTCGCGCCGAACCTATCGGCGTGGACATAGCCGCGGCGATCGTCCGAAAAGGGACGAGGCGGATCAGCGGCGCGGCAAGGCCGAGGAGCACGATCGCCTCGGCCAGCGCGACCGCGTCGGCCCCGGACAGCGCGTGAAGCTTCCCCGCGAGCGCGCGACCATGCCGGAGGTGGTTCGCCAGATACCGATCATGACGCGGCGACGCCGATGCGGCGGGGGGGCCAGGGTCAGACATTGCTTCGCGACACGCGACGCATGTGGCTCGCGATCGACACCGTACGGAGCAGCGTCAGGCGATAATCGACCTCGGTATCGCCCTCCTGCCAGCGCGGCGAATCGAGATCGGGCATATCCGCGACGAGCGCCTTCAGCCGGTCGATATCGATCAGCGAGGCAACCGGGTCATACATCTCGATCCGTTCGATCTCGTCGATCAGCGCGCTACGCGACTGGATCAGGCCTTCGTGCCAGTCGGCACTCTGCAACCCGCGGCGACGGTTGTCGACGATCGATGCCGGCAACCGCCCCGCCATCGCCCGGCGCAGGATCGCGCGCGGCTCGCCGTCCCAGATGAGGCGTTCGACGGGCACGCGCAGCGCAAACTCCATCAACCGCCGATCGCCGGTGGGGTCGCGCGTATCGATCCCCCATTCGCCGAGCTGCGCCTTGTGCAGACTGCCGATATCCGCCGAGGCGATCGCAAGCCGGTTCTGGACGCTCGTGGCGACCGGCTGCGCCGACTCGGCGACGTCGATGACGGTGTAGGGATCGGCGGTCGCGGTCTCACGCGCTATACTGCCGGCATGGTCGTAGACGGCATCGCGCAGCAGCGTGAAGCGGCGCGTGGCGATCGGCGCGCGGCCCGAGCGGGTCTCCATGAACCGCCAGACGCGTTCCGGAAGCTTGCCGGCAACGCTGTTCCACAGCACGCCGCGCCACTGCATCCACCCGTTGCGCACCAGCTTCCGCGCGATCCTAAACCAGGTCGGAAACCGTCCGGCGGCAATCAGTTCCTGCAGCGCGAGAACGCCGGGTTCGCTCAACGTCATGTTGCCCATCCCGCCCTGCAGCATGATGGTCAGTCCGCGCGCGCGTGCCGCGTCCGCGATCGCATCGACCCAGGTCAGGTTGCATAGGTTGCGGATCGGCAGCGGATACAGGCCGGTGGTCCGACCAAGCGTATCGAGCGTACCGTGTTCGACGCTGACACGCACATGATCGACATTGGGCAGGCTTGCCGCGACCTCCGCTGCGAGATCGCCCTCGTCGGCGATGTGATGGGCCAGCACCTGCGTATGCCGGTCCGATCGCGGCACGGCAGTGAACGCGGTTATCTTCACCGCGCCGGCGTCGACCGTACGCCGCGCGAGCTGCGACGCCGCAACCGCGAGCACCGCGCTGCTGTCGAACCCCGAACTCAGCTGCGCGCCGACGCGGCCGGAAACGCCGCGCAGACAGGCCCTCACCGCGTTTTCCAGATGCCGGGTCAATGCAGCGGCATAATCGTCCTGATCGGCGAGGATCAGCGGCGTCAGGTCCGGTTTCCACCACCGGACGCGGTCGATCCCGTCCTTCCGCACGATCACATGATGTCCGGGCATGACCCGCGATATGCCGCGCAACGGCGTCCGATCCCGTTCGGGCGCCAGATCGCGCAGCAGCCGGACATATTGGTCCGTATCCATGCCCGCGTCGACCGCCGGCAGGACCGTCAGCCCTTCGGGCATCGACGCGAAGGCGAGCAGGTCTCCGGTCGCGTGATAGAATAAGGGGCGCGCGCCGAGTGGATCCCGCGCGAGTATCAGCCGGCGCTCATGCGTGTCCCAGGCGGCCACGGCAAAGGCGCCGTAGATACGGTCGAACGCAGCCTCGTCCCAACGCTCGACCGCCGCCGCGACCAGCGCCGCATCGGACATGAGTGCGGCCGTCTGCGCGTCGAGGTCGAGTTGTGCGACCAGCGACTCCCGCTCGCTCAGATGCACCTCGGCAACGACCGCATAGCGCCGTCCGCGCTGGTGGATTTCGGGCACATGCTCGTCTTCGGGAAGCAGCGCGTGACGCGCAATGCCGAGTGCGATCGAACCCGCCGTCCAGTGATCCGATCCGGATCGACCGAAGCGCCGCAATGCGGCCGCCATTCGGGGCAGGTCCCGATCCGCAATCCCGCCGTCCCACCGACAAAGCCCGTACAGCGCGGTCACGGGCATCCTGCAACCGCGTGAGGGGTCGGCACGCCCGCCCCCTTCGACCACCTCCTCGGGATCGAAGACGCGCGGTGCGGGCCGGCGGAGTCGCATCGTCGGCGATCGGCCGGGCCCGTCGTACGTACGCGCCGCAATCCTGTCAGGCGCTCGCGGCGGCGCTGCCGATCACGTCCGGGAAGCGGGATGAGCCAAGCCCGCAGCCTGCAATTCCGCAAGAAGACCGGTCGTCTGCGCAAGGCACTCATCCCGATCAACGTCGTATACCTCGCAAAGCCTATCGCAAATATCCGCAGCCCGCATCGGCGCCTCGATCATGTTCCAGATTCGAGTGGCAACGCCATTCAGTCCGTAACACGTCCCCTTTTGAACATCCAGCGCCACGAGTTGTCCACCAATTTCCGCGGTAACTGCCGCTGCATTACGAATCACTGAAATATCTTCTTGATTCACCACGACATAACCCCATTATTACGAAGTGGAACCCGGCGCATATCCCCCGTGATGGCTCGAAGGCGCACAGGCCGGACGATAGCTCGACTCTCCGATGGATCAGCTTTCGACGCACTTCGCGCCGGCGCTACTGCGGTGCGACCCGACGCGGGCGAGGTCGGGCGTTGCTCGTGATTGCGGAATAACGGGCACCACGTTGGGGCCTGCACGCCCCCGCCACGCAGAACCCAGCGCACATTGCCGGCAGCCGAGATCTGTTGTCAGCAGCCATCCCGCACGCTGGGACGGAACGCGCCGATTGGACGCAGACAGGCGGGCCTTCACCCAGCGGCAGATGCCCCACACGAATGCTGTCCGGACGGACTCGGTCATGCCGACCACACGCCACCGTCACCACGCCACCGTCACCACGCCACCGTCACCACGTCACCGTCACCGTCACCGTCACCGTCACCGTCACCGTCACCGTCATCATCACCACGTCGAAAAAAGCGCGACCCGCAAGCCGCGCTTTTCGCCGTCAGTTTTGTCGGGCCGGCTTGCATCGGCTCGGCAGTGATCAGGAACCAGTGTTGCGTCTAAAGTTAAACTGATCGGTGTGGTGCAAATTGCCGCTCTTCGCATCGGCCGCGTCCATGCGCGACAGCATCGGACGTTCCCAGACCAGGCGCTCGCTATTGGTGTTCATGACTGCCTCCCTGCCCCCGACCATCGGGTCGCTCACAAGGCATTGGCTAAGACAACCAAGTTCTAAAGTCCACCAATGGTTAATGTCTTGTAAACAAGTCTTGAGGACTGTGTTGCATCCTTACAGTCCATTGCGACACGGCATTATTTGCTTGAGGACTTTTCTTCGATCATCCGATAGTTATCCGGAAATCGCTTGGACGCGTGGATGAGGCTTGCCTCTAGCAACGCCGGCCCCCTCCCCTCACAGGAAGCTCGAAGACCCCATGTGCCGCTCCGCAGCGAGTGCTTCCGCCTCGAAGTGCGAAAGCCCCCATTTGCGGTTCACCGAATAGATCGGGATGTCGCGGGCGATCCGGACGGCACCCGAAAGATAGATCGCGCCCAGCCCCATCAGATCGCCGATACGCCGCCGGTAGATGTTCGCGGTGACGGCGTTGACCGCGTCGAGACCGGCGAGCCGGTGGATGCCGTGAACCCGCCCGTCGCTGTCGTCACGCAGGTGATACACCGCCCCGACCGGGAGATCGCCGGTCACGCGGTCATCGGCCAGCGGCATTTCATATTTGTCGACCTGCCAGGGGAGTTGCCGCAGCCCCGCGCGCTCGCGCCCTAGCAGCTCGAGCGATTCGCCCCACAATTTCAGCCGCGCAAGGCCCGGCGAGGCGGTGATTGCCCCCGTCGGCCCCTGCAGCATCACTGGACACACGTCATCGGTCAGCAGCCGGTGGCCACGCATTTCGAGAAACGCGGCAAGCGTCGATTTCCCCGCCCCCGGGTCGCCGCAGAACAGTATGGCGCGGCCGTTCATCTCGACGGCATTGCAATGAAACGGAATATAGCCGCGCTGATACAGGATGATCCCGAAGACGCTGCCGAGCAGGAACAGCAGCAATTCGTCGTCGGCCACGCCGTGATCGCGGTCGACGACGATGCGTCGGCCGCCCACGACCGAAAACCGCCCGACCTCCTCGATCGCGACCAGCACCACGTCACCCGATACGGCGATCGTCAGATCGCCCATCGTCACGGCGCCATCGGGCAAGTGCACGCGCCCCAGATCCACCGTGACGTCGATGTGCTGGCCCGATACGCGCTGCGTCGGACCGATCGACGGCATCGGGATCACGCTGGCAAACGACAGGCCGAAGCCGCGGTAGTAATACCGCTCGGTCATGCCGTATCTGCGCCGGCACGCTGACGGGACGCTCGATCCGGCGTGAAGCCGTCGTCCCCGAGATACGGCGCGACGATCGCGTAACTCCCGCTTGCGATCACGCGCCCGTGCGACAGGACGTGGACATGGTCGCAGTGCGCGAGTGTCTCCGATCGATGCGCGATCGAGACGATCGTGAGGGCGGGACGTGCGCTGCGCAGCCTGGCGAGCAGCGCCGTCTCGGCTGCGACATCGATCGCGTTGGTCGCCTCGTCGAGGATCAGCAGCGCCGGATCCCGCAACACGGCACGCGCGATCGCCAGCCGCTGCCGCTCGCCGCCGGACAGCAATGCCCCGCGCTCCCCGACCAGCGTATCCAGCCCCTGCGCGAGCCGTGCTACGAGAACGTCGGCGCCCGCGATAGCGAGCGCGGCGTGCATTGCCGCCTCATCCGCCCCCGTTCCCCAGGCGAGGTTCGCCCGGACGCTATCGTGGAGCAGGAACGGATCCTGCGAGACATAGGCGAGCCGGTCACGCCAGGCGGTCATCGCAACGAGATCGACGATCGTTCCGCCGACGGAGATGACGCCGCGCTCGGGCCGATACAGACCAACCAGCAGATCGGCGAATGTCGTCTTGCCCGCGCCCGATGCCCCCGCCACGCCCGTCATCGCGCCGCGTTTCAGCATCAGCGAAAGCCCGTCGACGCCGCCAGACCAGCCCTGCGCCGATGCGCTGCCATGCCGATAGACCACGTCGTCGAACAGGATATCGCCATCGGGCACGTCGCCCCGCGCGACCACCGCCCGCGGCCTGCCGCCATCCGGACGCATGCGACCACCCAGATCCTTTTCCAGCGCGCGAAGGTTACGATATGCGGGCAGCGCGCGGACGAAGCTCACTGATTGCGATTGCAGCAGACCCAGCGGACCGCCCATCCTCGACAGGATCAGGAGCAAAACGACAACGCTCGTCGGCGCAACCGCGAGCCAGGCGAACCCGACATAGGCGGTCACGCCGCCGACCAGTGCCGCCAACACCGTCAGCCGCATGCGCATCGCGTTCTGGTCGTCGACGAATGCCAGCTCGCGCGCGTTCGACTGATCGAGCGCCCTGGTGAAGTCGGCGACGAACGCATGCTGGAGATTCTGGCTCGCGGACAGCTTGAGCGATCCGAGGAACTGCCCGGTGTTGTCGAGCAGGCGAAGGTGCAGACCCGTCACCGCATCCCCCATCGCGCGTGCGGCATGGAGCAACTTGCGGGTCATCGCCCCCGCCAGCGTGAACAACAGCAGCGCGACGATCGTCAATCCCGGGCTGAGCCACATCGCGAGCGCGACCTGCACGACGAGCATCGCGCATGCGACGAGCGATTGCAGCAGTCCCAATGCGGCCTCCCCGACGCGCGCGACGTCGCTGCCAAGCGCCTGCACGACGCGCGCATGACGCAACCGCGCGACGCGCTCCCACCGCGCATCCGCCAGCCGCGTCACGAGCCGCTGCTGTATCCGGGCGAGGTAATCGAGCTCGAGCTGAGCAAGCAGGACCTGCCGCCGGGCAAGCAGTGCGGTCCGGACGATCATCAGCACGCCGAACAGCATCATGATGACGGCGAGCCGGTCGCTGCGCCCGGACAGCCCGACGCGGTCGAAAAGCCAGGTGGCAAGCTGCGCGATCCGATCCCCATCGGGGCCGGTGACCGCCGCGAACAGCGGTACGAGCAGCATGATCCCCAGCCCTTCGACCAGCGCCCCCATGCCGACGATGATCGTGGCGAGCATCACGCGGCGAGGCGCGAACCCGAAAAAGTCCGCAGCAAAGGATCGCGCATCGCCCGCTATCATCCGACGACGGGATCGTCAGGACGGGATGCGATGTCGGGATCGTACCGTCTTCGAAAAAGACACGGCTCGGTCGCCACGTGCCGGAGTCTGAGACCCGAGCGGTCGTAATGCGGGGTGATCGACTCGTCCCACATGATCGCGTCGAAGCCATCGGCGATCGCGGTGTCGGCGAAGCGGAAATTGGCGTGGCGGATCGCGAAATATCCCCCCGGCCTTACCCGCACGGCAAGCTGCGAGACGGCGGTTTCGAACCGGTCGAACGACAGGCCGGCGCCTATCCGCGCGGGTCCATCGGCCAGGTCGCCGTGACGGAAAACCGCCATCGCGAGAACCGCATCATAGCTGTCCGGCAACTCGCCCGCGGCCGACGCGGCCACGACGAAGCGCGTCGTCTTTTGCTGGCGGGCCGGCACCTCGCGCCGCGCCACCGCGATACGCGGCGCGCTGATGTCGATCCCCGTGATCGTGGCGGTCGGAAAATACGTACGCAGCGTGAACACCTCCTCGCCCGTCGAGCATCCGAAGGACAACAGCCGGAGCGGGACGTCGCCGTGCGTGGCGGGATGCGGCTGCAACGCCTCGCGCAGCCGGCCGAAGATCGCCGGATAGCGATCGACCCCGGTCGTGCCGAACGGCTGGAAGAGCCCGGCGGGTCGTCGCAGGCGCAACAGCGCAGCCGCGCGCCGGTCGCCCGGCCGCGTCAGATCACGCAGCGCGAGCGCCATCCGGTATCCCGGAACGCGTTCAGCGACGTTGCGCCATTGCCCCATGCCTTGCCCTTCCCCTTTGCAAACCGTGCGCCGCCCTCGCCAGGGCAGCATCGATCGTTCCTGACGACGACGCGGGTTTCGCCCGCCGCCTGTGCAAACGTCCGGCGGTCAGCCCGGCAGTTCGTCCTGGAACCCCGGGCTTCCGCGACCCGGCCGGATCACCACTGGCGACGGCGCGACGTGCAGCGCCTGCGTCGGCGTCCCGATGACCGCGGCGCGTGCCCGCAGGCTCGCCTTGAGAAACACCGTTTCCGACGCTAGGAACCGCCGCGGCGTCGTTCCGAGGAAGGTCGAGGCGTCGCGAAGGAAATGCGAGGCGTCGAAGTAACTGCTGTCGATCGCCGAATAGTCGATCCGGCCATCGGGCTGGATCAGCTTGATGAACGATCGCAGAAACCGCGCCCGGCGGAGCAACATCTTTGGCAGCATGCCGAAATGCCGCGTCGCAAGCCGCCGCAAGGCATGCGTCTCGATCCCGAGCCGTTCGGCGACGTCGTGCATTTCGATGACGCCGTCGGTGACCGCCAATGTCGTGAACGCACGGATCAGGTCCTCGTGCGGATGCCGGCGCAGGAACAGCGGTTCGAAGATCGAATCGAGCAACGGCTTGATCATCGCATCGTCGGACAAGGCGTCCAGACCCTCGGTCAGCCGACGCGCGACGACGCCGCCGACCACGGTGTCCAGCGGCACGATCTTGTTGCGGAAATCCCCCGCGAGCCGCGACGTGAGCCGCGACCAGCCCAGCGCGCTGACGCCGATGCCGACCGCGATGCCGCCATGCGTCACCGTCTGGAACGCACGGCTCGTCGGTCCATACAGGCTGACGCGGTCCAGCGGGCCGAACCGGTGGTTGCCGATCGCGACCGAGACCGGCCCGGCGTCCACGAGCACCGAAATCATCGCCGGCGCGGGCAGGTACCAGTTGACCATCGGCGCCCGGCTTTCGGCCGCGTAGATCGCATAGCCCGTCAGATAGTCGGACAGCGAGGCATGCGGCGGATCGTACCGCATCCGCATGCCGGGCGGCATGGCGAAGGCGCTTGCCGGCACCCCAGCGACACATGTTCCGCCAACGACTTGATCAATGTTCATTTGCCACCCCTGCCCCGACGACCCCCGACGCTCGCATTGCCCGAAACCCCCTCGGCAACGCGAACCACCACCCCGGACTTAGCGCCACCATGGTTTACACCAAATTATTTAACAAATACCTTGCGAATATTACAACACGAACAGACTATTCACTAAGATATTCTTACCAATACCAAGAATAGAGTTAATGTTAAAGATCATCCGTGAAATTCCTCAGCTATAGTGCCGCATCATGCTTCGTCCCTCATAAACATTGTATTATAAAGAGCTTGCCCCGAACAGCCGTCATCATCGGACGCCGGACACGATGTGCGGGACCGCCTTTCACGCCGACCGGAACGCACTCATGGTAAACGCGCCACTGGCGAGGCGTAACGCGATATGCCGCGTCATCGGTACGCAGGCTGCCCGGAGGTTTCCCACGCACGACGGACGCATCACGACAGCGAATGGTGGTGAGTGACCGCTGCGTCGCCTATTCCTGCCCCCCTGCCTCGGTGGTCCGCCACGCAACGCGGCGATCTTGGAGCTGGGGCGTTCAGCACCGACACGGACCTCTGCCGTTCCCTACCTTCTCTTATTCAGCAACGGAGCATCGTCATGACCGACGCCTCATCCTACACTCCCCCGGCAATCTGGACGTGGAACCGCGAGAATGGCGGCCGGTTCGCCGCAATCAACCGTCCCATTGCGGGCGCGACGCATGACAAGGCGCTTCCCGTCGGACGCCACCCGCTCCAGCTCTATTCGCTCGGCACACCCAATGGCGTGAAGGTGACGATCATGCTCGAGGAGCTGCTCGCGCTCGGCCATGCCGGGGCAGAATATGATGCCTGGCTGATCCGGATCAACGAGGGCGACCAGTTCGGCAGCGACTTCGTCGACATCAATCCCAATTCGAAGATCCCTGCGCTGATGGATCGCAGCGATGCGACGCCGATTCCGATCTTCGAGTCCGGCGCGATCCTGATGCATCTTGCTGAAAAATTTGGCGCATTCCTGCCGACCGAGCCCGCGGCACGCGCGACCTGTCTCTCGTGGCTGTTCTGGCAAGTCGGCAGCGGGCCGTTCATCGGCGGCGGCTTCGGGCATTTCTACGCCTATGCACCCGTCAAGATCGAATATGCGATCGACCGGTTCGCGATGGAGGCCAAGCGCCAGCTCGACGTCCTGAACCGCCGCCTCGCCGACAACGACTATCTCGCCGGCGATGCGTACACGATCGCCGACATGGCGGCCTGGCCGTGGTACGGTGTCCTCGCGCAGGGCGAACTCTACGACGCCGGCGAGTTCCTTCAGGTCCAGGACTATCCCAACGTTCAGCGCTGGGCGACAGCGATCGCCGCACGACCTGCGGTACGCCGCGGCCGGATGGTCAACCGCGTCATGGGTGATCCGGCCAGTCAGTTGCACGAACGGCACGATGCCGCCGACTTCGACACCCGCACGATGGACAAGTCGTCCGACACGTGAATTTAAGCGCACCGAAATACTGCTGGGGATTAGTATAATTCGATAATTTGCCCTGTCTTATCATTTAGTTGCAACTTTATCTCCCTGATCCCGTTTCTGGGTCGTCGAGCACGTGAGAGCGCCCAGCGAAGGCGACCCACGCGCTGACCATGTGCCGACGTGCCTGGTTCAGGGAGATGAAGCCAATGACCGAATCAAACCATCTGATCGATGCCCTCGATGCCCGTGTCGAACGGCGCAACGATCGGCGGGAGTTCTTCAAGAGCGTCGTCGGTGCTGCTGCGATGACCGCCGCCGGTGCGACCGCAATGACGCTGTCGACCGCCGCCGCCGCCCAGTCGGTCACCGACGCCGATGTCCTGAACTTCGCGCTCAACCTCGAATATCTCGAGGCGCAGTTCTACTCCTACGCAGCCTATGGCACGGGGCTCGACAATTCGCTGCTGACCGGCACCGGCACGCAGGGTGCGGTTCGCGGTGGCACGCAAGTCAATTTCAACTTCGATCCGCGCGTCGCTGAATATGCGCGCGAGATCGCGCAGGATGAAATCGCGCATGTCCGCTTCCTGCGCACGGCGCTTGGCAGCGCGGCCGTCGCCCAGCCGGCGATCGACGTCAGCGTTTCGCCGACCAGTGCCTTCTCGGTTGCCGCACAGGCAGCCGGTCTCGTCCCTGCCGGCACGGCGTTTAACCCCTATTCTTCGCCTGAGAACTTCCTGCTCGGCGCCTTCATCTTCGAGGATGTCGGCGTTACCGCCTACAAGGGCGCAGCGCCGTTGCTGACCAGCAAGACCTACCTCGAAGCCGCAGCCGGTATCCTCGCGGTCGAGGCCTATCATTCGGCGATTGTCCGCACGACGCTGTATGCGAAGGGCATTGCTGTTCCCGCGTTGCGTACCTCGGCGGATGCCATCTCCAATGCCCGTGACCGGCTCGACGGCGCGACACTCGATCTCGATCAGGGCATCTCGCCTCTGAGCCAGACGCCCACCAACCTGTCCACGACACAGGCTGCGGTGCAGGCGTCGAACATCGTGCCGCTCGACGCGAATGGCGTCGCCTATAGCCGGTCGACGAGCCAGGTGCTCAACATCGTCTATCTCAACGGCAGCGCGGCATCGGCCGGCGGCTTCTTCCCCGCGGGCCTTAACGGAACGATCCGGACCAGCACCACGTCGTCCTGATCCGACACGCATCCGCCAAAAGCCACGCTTACGACTTTCAAGGGGATAGACCCATGACCGACATCCAGACAAAGCTCGAAATCTTCGACAGGATCGCCACCCGCCGCAACGAACGCCGCGGCTTCCTGCGCTTCGCCGGTGGTGGCGCGCTTGCCGTTGGCGGCGCTTCGCTGCTCGCCGCATGCGGCAATGACGACAGCGACCTCGCACCCGGACCCACGCCGACCCCGACTCCCGCACCGGCCCTCAACGACGCCGACGTCCTCAACTTCGCGCTCCAGCTCGAATATCTCGAAGCGCAATTCTATGCCTTTGCCGTGTTCGGGGTTGGCCTCAATGCAAGTTTGCTGACCGGCACCGGGACGCAAGGCGCAGTGACCGGTGGCCGCCAGGTTCCGGAGTTCGCCAACGGGACCGGGGATGCGGTCATTCGGGAATATGCGCGCGAGATCGCCCTCGACGAGATAGCGCATGTCGCCTTCCTTCGCAGCGCGCTGGGCACTGCAGCAGTCGCGCAGCCTGCGATCAACATCTCGGCCGGCACCGTCGCATCGCCGGGGTCGTTCACGGCAGCAGCGCGTGCGGCTGGTCTCGTCACCGCGAACCAGGTCTTCGATCCCTACGAAAACGAGAACAACTTCCTGCTGGGCGCTTTCATCTTCGAAGACGTGGGCGTTTCGGCATACAAGGGCGCGTCGGTTCTGATCGCCAACAAGACCTATCTCGAGGCTGCTGCCGGCATCCTTGCCGCCGAGGCCTATCATGCCGGCCTGGTCCGGACGGTGCTCTATCGTCGCGGCCTGGGTACGCCGGCAACACCAACCACCGCCGCCGTTGCCGCGGTCCCGGCGCTCATCACTGGCGCGAATGCGATCAGCAACGCGCGCGACAGCCTCGACGGCACCATCACCAACACGTCGACCGGCGTGATCGGGGACGACGATCAGGGTATCACCGGCACCGATGCCAACGTCTCGAACATCGTGCCGACCGACGCCAACGGGATCGTCTACAGCCGTTCCGCCGGGCAGGTCCTCAATATCGTGTACCTCAACAGCGCATCCGTCTCGTCCGGCGGGTTCTTCCCCGCGGGCCTCAACGGTAACATCAAGACGAGCGCGGCCAACGCGTAACCCCGTCCCGCGTCCCGTCGGGGCGCGGTCCACTCCTCGAGCCGCGCATGCCTGGTCGGTATGTGCGGCTCCCGAATTCGGGATGATCACACCATGAAGACTTCGCACCTTCTTTCCTGCGCAGGCCTCGCTCTGTCCTGCGCCTTTGCCATGCCTGCCGCCGCGCAGGAAACGACCGAAGAGCGTCCGTTCTCGGGCATCTATATCGGCGCCGCGGGCGGGTATGACGTGCAGGGCAACGATGTCGGCTCGTCGATCCAGTTCGACCGCAACCTCGATGGAACGTTCGGCGACCAGGTCAGCACGATCGGCGGCGCCAACGCGTTCTCGCCAGGGTTCTGCAACGGCTCCGCACGTACGGCAGTCCCGACCTTTGGCTGCCGCAACGACGATGACGGCTGGGCCTATTATGGCCGGGTCGGCATGGATGCGCAGCGCGGCAACATCGTCGTCGGCGTCGTCGGCGAATTCGGCAAGTCCGAGATCACCGACAGCGTCGCGGCCTTCTCGAGCACGCCCGCCAGCTATACGATGGCGCGCAAGATCGATTGGGAAGCCTCCGTCCGCGGCCGCGCCGGCTATGCGGTCAACACCACGCTGTTCTACGGCACGTTCGGTGCGGGCTATGCCAAGATCGACCGCCTGTTCTTCACCACCAACACCGCCAATGCCTTTGCGGCGTCGGGCAAGCGCCAGCAATGGGGTTTCCTCGGCGGCGGCGGCATCGAGCAGAAGCTGACGAAGAACATCTCGATCGGGATGGAATATATGTTCCATCAGTACAAGGACGACGATTTCCGCGTCCGTACGACGGCGGGTCCCGCCATCTCGGGCAGCCCGATCCTGGTCGCAAACAACCCGTTCGTGCTGGCCCCCAACACCACCGGCACTGACTTCAAGCGCAGCGACGAGAAGTTCCGCTGGCACAGCCTGCGCGCGACGGCGGCGTTCAGGTTCTGATGCAAGACGGGCCTGCGCCACGTGCGCAGGCCCGTTTGCGACCGGCTGGCGGCAGCGCGCTGCTGGAGCCCCGCTCCTACAGTCCCTCGCCGCCGACCCACTGCGCGTTCGACAACCGCCGCGCCAGGTCCCAGCTCTGTTGACGGATATCGGGCACCGCGACAACCTCCCACAGCCCTCCACGCGTCATCGGGCCGATGCAGTGCAACCGCTGCTCGACGACCCCGTTGCGACCAATCGCACGTGATTGTGAATCCACATCGACACCTAGCCGCAGCGGATCGGGACGGATCACGCCATCCGCGATAAGGTGCCGGATCAATGGCTCGTCGGAGCGCAACAGATCGCCCTGCGGCCCGGTACAATTGACGATCCGCGCCGCACGCGTGACGATGGGCGCATCCTCGCCGCGCGGTCGCCACGTCAGGTCGACGGCCCCCCCTGCCGTCGTCGCCGACACGATCTTGCCCGCAGCAAAGCTCAGCGTGCCGCTCGTGACGAGCGCATCGACACGGTCGGCGACGGTGGGAGCGAGACGGTGCCGGTGGACGTCCCAATAGGGCCGCGCATGCCGGAGGAACCGCGCGCGCTGCGGCGTCGGCGCAGCAGCCCACAGCATCTGCGTCACCGGTCGAAGCTCGTCGACCGCCGCGCGCCAGCCGTCCGCCCCTGCCCGCGCGCGGATATGGCGGACGATCGCCGACAGATCCCCCTGCGGTTTGTCGAGTACACGTGCGGGCGGCGCGCCGTCGACATGCCGACGCGGCGACAGCCCCCGCCGCGACACGGCCAGGATCTGACCTGCAAACCCCCGCGCATCGAGCAGCAACGCGGCATCGATCGCGGTCAGCCCGGTCCCGACCAGCACCACCGTGTCGTCAGGCCCGAGCCCCTCGCCAATATCGGAGGCCCAGGGATCCGCGCTGTAGCGGCCGGGCGGCAGGTCCTCGGGAATCAGTTCCGGCGGCGTATGCGGCGGCAGGTTGCCCAGCGCGAGCACCGCGCTGTCGGCGGCGATCCGGCTTCCGTCGGCCATCCCGACGGAAACGCCACCGCGCGCGACCAGATCGATCGAGCAGACTTCGCCCTGGGCAAGCGACAGCCGTCCTTCCGAGCGTGTGACCACCGCGTCGAGCATCTCGCGGAGATACGCCCCGTAGGTGGTCCGCGGCACGAACGTCTTGCGGTCGCCCTCGCCGCGCGTCTCGAGCCAGCGCACGAAATGGTCGGGATCGTCGGGCAGCGCGCTCATGTTCCCCGCGCGCACGTTGAGCAGGTGGCTGGGATGCGCCGCACTATAGGCGACGCCGCGCGCGAGCTGGCGCGAGCGACGCTCGATCAGGGTTGCTCGCGGACCGCCATGGCGCATCAGGTTGATCGCCAGCAATGTCCCCGAAAACCCTCCGCCGACGATGACCACGTGATCCTCGGGCCCTGCGATAAATGTCATCTCGTCCCCATCTGCTTTCGATCGTCTCGCCGCGCTCGATAGGACAATCGGCCGCCGCGGGACACCCGATGCCGGCAAGTCCCTGTCAGGACTGACGTATTGCACAAACGACAGCGCTGTTGCACTTTCCCGTCAACGGCTCGCCCCGTCCGGTGCGCGCTGATCCATTGCGGAGACCATCCTTTGAAGACCAGGTTCGTCATATTTGCCTCTGTCGTCGCGATTGCCGCGTCGTCCGCCACCGCACAGGATCTGCACGCCTGCATCGACGATGCCTGCACGATTGAATCGATCATGCCGCAGGACGCCGCCTCTGCCCCCGCCGCCGCCGATTCCGCCGCCACCCGCTATGGCAGCTGGGGCTTCGACCTTGCCGGCATGGACAAGAGCGTGAAGCCCGGCAACGACTGGTTCGACTATGTGAACGGCAGCTGGGTCAAGAAGACGCAGATCCCGGCGGATCGCTCGTCCTATGGCGCCTTCGCGGTGCTGCGCGACCTGTCCGAGGCGCGGATGCGCACGCTCGTCGAGGGCTATCGTCCCGCCGATGCCGCGAACCCCGACCGCGCCAAGGTGGCGACGCTGTATCAGGGTTTCATGGACGAGGCAGCGATCGAGCGTGCCGATGCGGCACCGCTCATCCAGCGGCTGGCGCCCGTGAAGGCGGCCGCGTCCAAGGATGACGTCGCCGTGCTGATGGGCCAGTCGATGGGCGGCTTCGGCGCGAGCTTCTTCGGTCCTGGCGTCAACGACGACGCGAAGCGCCCCGATGTCTACGCGCTCTACCTGCGTCAGTCGGGGCTGGGTCTGGGCGACCGCGATCTGTATCTCGATGCGAAGTTCGCGTCCCAGGTCGCGCGCTACCGCCAGTATGTCGCACAGATGCTGACGATGGCGGGCTGGGCCAATCCCGACGCCGCCGCGACCAAGATCGTCGCGATGGAAACGCGCATCGCGCAGGCGCACTGGACCCGCGCGGAAAGCCGCGACCGCGACAAGACCTATAATCCGATGACGCTGGCGCAGTTGCAGGCACAGGCCCCCGGCTTCCCCTGGGCGAAGTTCTGGACGGCGGCGGGCGTCGCCAAGGCGGACCGCGCGATCGTCGCGCAGAACACCGCCTTCCCCAAGATCGCCGAGGTGTTTGCGACCACCGACCTCGACACGCTCAAGGCCTGGCAGGCGTTCCGCACCACCGACGACATCGCGCCGATGCTGTCGAAGCGGTTCGTCGACGCCAATTTCGATTTCCGCTCGAAATTCCTCAACGGCCAGCCGCAGCAGCGCGATCGCTGGAAGCGCGGAATCGGCGTCACCGAACGCGCACTGGGCGAGGCGATCGGCCGCGATTACGTCGCGCTCTATTTCCCGCCTTCGTCCAAGACCAAGATGGACGCCCTCGTCGCCAACCTGCGGATCGCGCTGCGCGGCCGGATCGACGGCCTTCCCTGGATGGGCGCCGCGACCAAGCAGGAGGCGCAGGCCAAGCTTGCCAATTTCAGCGTCAAGGTCGGCTATCCCGACAAATGGCGCGACTATACCGCGCTGCGCATCGTCCCCGGCGACCTGATCGGCAATGTCGAACGCGCGAGCCGGTTCGAATGGGACTATCGCCGCAACCGCATGGGCGGTCCGGTCGACAAGGCCGAATGGGGCATGACCCCGCAGACCGTGAACGCCTATTACAATTCGGTGAAGAACGAGATCGTCTTCCCCGCGGCGATCCTGCAACCGCCCTTCTTCGATCCCGACGCCGACCCGGCGGTCAACTACGGCGGCATCGGCGGCGTGATCGGTCACGAGATCAGCCACGGCTTCGACGATCAGGGACGCAAGTCGGACGGCAAGGGCGTGCTGCGCGACTGGTGGACCGCGCAGGATGCCGCCAAGTTCGAGGCACAGGCGGTCAAGCTCGGCGCGCAGTATGAAGCCTATACGTTCGAGGGCCTGCCCGGGGTGAAGATCAACGGTCGCGCATCGATGGGCGAGAATATCGGCGATCTGGGCGGCGTGCTGATCTCGCTCGACGCCTATCACACCTCGCTCGGTGGCGAGCCCGCGCCGGTGCTCGACGGCTATAGCGGCGACCAGCGCTTCTTCCTCGGCTGGGGTCAGGTCTGGCGCACGCTGTTCCGCACCGAGGCCCTGCGCCAGCAGCTCGTCAGCGACCCGCATTCGCCAGGGCAGATCCGCGCGATCAACCCGCTGCGCAACGTCGATGCCTGGTACAAGGCGTTCGACGTGAAGCCCGGCGACGCACAGTATCTCGCGCCTGCGGACCGCGTCCGCATCTGGTAAGCCACTAAGGCCGCCGCCGGACGAAAAAATCCAGCGGCGAGCCAAGGTCGGGGCGGCATGGCTCCGTCCTGTCAACGAGGGTGGCGGTGTTCCTGCTCGTCCGCCGTCATCCTCGCTGCTGCCGTACCCGTCACGGCCGGCAGGGGCCCGTTCACGGCATCGCCCGCTTCAGGAAGGCCACGCTGTCGGCCAGCACCGGCGCCTTGCCCCGGAACGGCTTCGAGAGTGCCATCGCGACGTTTTCGTGGCTCAGGCCGGGATAATCGACATGCGTCACCGGTGCACCGAGCGTCTTCAGCCTTGCTGCAAGGTTGATCGCGTTGTGCGGCTTCACCTGCGTGTCGTCGCCCGCGGTCACTAGCAGCATCGGCGGCGCGTCGCGCCGCGCAAAGTGGATCGGCTGGGTCATCACCGGGTCCGTCGCGCCCTGCATCGCATCGATCGCGCGCTTGGCGGTGAAGGGGTAGAAATCATACGGCCCGCATTGCCCGACCGCGGCCTTGATGATATGCGGGTCGACGCCCTCCGCCCTCAGCCAGCGCTCGTCGAGCGTCAGCATCGCGACTGTGTATGCTCCCGCGGAATGGCCCGCGACCGCGATCCGGTTCGGGTCGCCGCCGGACTGCGCGATATGGTCGCGCGTCCACTTCATCGCCTCGGCACCGTCCTGGAGGAAGGCGGGGAAGCGCACGTCGGGGACTTTGCGGTAGTCAGGCATCACGACGACGTAGCCTGCCTTCGCATAGGCGCGCGCGGCAAAGGCATAGTCGCTGCGCGAGCCGTGCACCCACCCGCCGCCATACCAGAAGACGAGCACCGGCAGCCCCGTCTTGACGCCCCCCGATGGCCGCCACACGTCGAGCTTCTGCCCGTGCGTACCGAACGGCACCCCCTCGCGCACCCGCGCGGTCCCTCGGCCCCCGCCCATCACGCCGTCCAGCACGCTGAGCGTGCCGGGACCCGCGCTGAATGCCGCACCCGCGATCAGGATAACGATCAACGCCAGAACGATGGCGGCGCGTTTCATCAGGCGGTGTAGCGCGCCGTCGTCTTCGCCGCGACCTCGTCCGCAGTGACGCCCGGCGCGAGTTCCATCAGCTTGAACGGCGACCCATGGTCGGCGCGCTGGAACACGGCCAGATCGGTGACGATCATGTCGACGACGTTCTTGCCCGTCAGCGGCAGCGAGCACGACGGGATGAACTTCGGCGTGCCGTCCTTCGCGGTGTGATCCATCACGACGATGATCTGCTTGACGCCGGCGACGAGATCCATCGCGCCGCCCATGCCCTTGATCATCTTGCCCGGGATCATCCAGTTGGCGATGTCGCCGTCTTCGCTCACCTCCATCGCGCCGAGCACGGTCAGGTCGATATGCCCGCCGCGGATCATCGCGAAGCTGTCCGACGAGCTGAAATATACCGACGAGGGCAGTTCGCTGATCGTCTGCTTGCCCGCATTGATCAGGTCGGCATCCTCTTCGCCCGCATAGGGGAACGGACCGATCCCGAGCATCCCGTTCTCCGACTGGAGCGTGACGGTCATGCCGTCGGGAATGTTGTTCGCGACAAGCGTCGGGATGCCGATGCCGAGATTGACGTAATAGCCGTCCTTCAGTTCCTTGGCGGCACGCGCGGCCATCTGGTTGCGATCCCACGGCATCAGTTGAGCGTTCCTTCCTGGATGGTAGTAATGGTCGTGACCTGGTCGCGCAGCTCCGCGCTGACGCCGTCGACGATCGCCTGCAAAGCGGCGTCCTCGGCAATGTCCCAGGTGGCCGCATAGGCGCGCGCGGCGTGACGGATCGTGTCGGCGAGAAGATAGCCGAACACCGTCGGATCCTCGAGCACCCCCGCATCGATCAGCACGTTGCTGCCCGCATTGTTGGTGATCCAGATCCGCGCCACCTCGAGCGATTCGCCGGTCAGCGCGGCGCCTGCGTCGAGCTTGATCGCATTGGGATGGTCAGTCATCACTGGACTCCCTGTGTCGGCGCCCAGTGGATCGCGGGCGGAAAGACCTCGTCGCGCGTGCCTTTCAGCGCGGTGCCGTAGACGGGATTGGGCAGCACGAACCACCCCGCCCCCCATTTCGCGGCGAGCGTGGGCGACTGGACGACGGCACGACGCGCCGCGGGAGTCTGGCCTGCGTTGAACAGATCGCTGAAATCGCCGAGCTGATCGCCGCCCATCGCGACCACGCAGTATTTCGCGGCGATCGTCGCGCGGCGGCCATCCTTCTTCGACCCCATCGCGTCGTCGCCGGCGAGGAACAGCGTCTCGCCATGGCGCGCGGGGCCAAGGCCGGCGGCGTCGATCGCCGCCTGCGTCTGCGCGGCGTTGGCGGCGGAACGGTTGGAGTTGAACACGACCGTGACGCCCATCGCGCGGAGCTGCGTCAGCGCCGCACGCGCGCCGGGGACGGGCGCGACCTGCTTGATGCCGGTGCGCTCCCACGCCTGCCAGCGGCTATCGGACCAGGGCTGGCCGGATGCCGCGTCATATTCGAAGCCGAGGTTGAGCAGGACGGTTTCGTCGACGTCGAACACCGCGGCTTTCGGCTTGCCGCCGCACGCGGTCCAGCTCGGCGCGGCAAGCGTCGCGCCCGGCGCGAGCACGACCGACACCGGCGAGCGCTGCGCACGGACATAGCCGACGAGCGCGTTCCACGCCTGGATGCTGACCGCGGCAGCCTCGCCCGAGGCATAGAGATACTGCATCCCCGCGGGGACGCCGTCGACGGTGACGGGCACGGCTGCGGTCGGTGCAGGCGCGATCGAAGTCGGCGCCGACACGCTGACGCACCCTTGCAGGGCGAGTGCCCCTGCTAATGCAGGGGCCCAGGCGACCCGCCGGAACGCCCGCAACCCTGCGCTCCCGCGGGCGCGGGAGAACGGCGCCGATGTCACGCCGAGACCCGCTCGCGGACGGTGCGGAATTCGATCTTCTTGTCGTAGGGTGCCCCGACGATCATCCGCTTCACGTAGATCCCCGGCAAATGGATCGTGTCGGGATCGAGGCTCCCGACGGGGACGATCTCCTCGACCTCGGCGACGCAGATCTTGCCCGCGGTCGCCATCGGCTGGTTGAAGTTGCGCGCGGTCTTGCGGAAGATCAGGTTACCGCTCTCGTCCGCCTTCCAGCCCTTGATGATGCTCAGGTCCGCGCGGATACCGCGTTCGAGGATATAGTCCTGCCCGTCGAAGCTCTTCACCTCCTTGCCCTCCGCCACCAACGTGCCGACGCCGGTCTTGGTGTAGAAGCCGGGGATGCCCGCGCCGCCCGCGCGGCAACGCTCGGCGAGCGTGCCCTGCGGGCAGAACTCGACCTCGAGCTCACCGCTCAGATATTGCCGCTCGAACTCCTTGTTCTCACCGACATAGGACGAGATCATCTTCTTCACCTGGCGCGAGCGGAGCAGCTTGCCGAGCCCCTGCCCGTCGATCCCGGCATTGTTGCTCGCGATCGTCAGATCCTTGACCCCCGACGCCTCGATCGCATCGATCAGCCGCTCGGGGATGCCGCACAACCCGAACCCGCCCGCACAGATCGTCATGCCGTCGAACAGCACGCCTTCAAGTGCCGTTGCCGCATCGGTGTAGCGCTTGTTCGCCATGCATCCTCCTCTGGTCTTTGCCATCGCATAAAGCGCGAGGCGGGCGACGGCAACGCCTCGACTTCGCGCGGATCGCGCGGTTAGGGTGCGGGCAGGAGATTGTTATGACCAAGCGTACCGGCGGCCGCATCCTCGTTGATCAACTCGTCGCGCAAGGGTGCGACCGGATCTTCACCGTGCCGGGCGAGAGCTTTCTCGCGGTCCTCGATGCGCTTCATGATACGCCTGCGATCGAGACGGTGGTGTGCCGGCAGGAGGGCGGCGTCGCGTTCATGGCGTGCGCGGACGGCACGCTGACGCACCGGCCCGGCATTGCCTTCGTGACGCGCGGGCCGGGTGCGACCAATGCGTCGATCGGCGTGCATGTCGCCATGCAGGATTCGCAGCCGATGATCCTGTTCGTCGGCGATATCGACCGCGGCACGCGCGACCGCGAGGCGTTCCAGGAGATCGATTTCCAGGCAATGTTCGGGGCCGTCGCCAAATGGGCGGCGCGGATCGACGACGCGCGGCGGATCCCCGAATATGTCGCGCGCGCCTATGCCACCGCGCTTTCGGGGCGGCCAGGGCCAGTGGTGCTCGCGCTGCCCGAGGACATGCTGCTCGACGTGGTGGAGGCGGTGGATCGGCCGCGCGTCGAGCGCGTCGCGCAAGGCTGCGATACCGATACGATGGACCTGCTCGCCGACCTGCTGACCACCGCCGAGCGGCCCGTCGCAATCGTCGGCGGTGCAGGCTGGGACGTCGCCGCGTCGGGCGCGTTTTCGACCTGGGCGGATCGCAACGGCATTCCGGTCGCCGCGGCGTTCCGGCGGCAGGACGCGATTCCGAACGATTGCCCCGTCTGGGCGGGCAATCTGGGCTATGGCCCCAATCCCAGGCTGGTCGAGCGGGTAAAGGCGGCGGATCTGTTGCTCGTCGTCGGTCCGCGGCTGGGGGAGGCGACGACCGATGGCTATGCGCTGGTCACGCCCGATCACCCCGGACAGCGGCTGATCCACGTCCATCCCGATCCGGACGAACTACACCGCGCCTACCGCGCAGACGTTGCCATATGCGCAGGCATGGCGGAGTTCGCCGAGGCGTTGCTCGCGGTCGACCTGCCGCCGCGGACCGCCGGGCAGGAGGCGCATGCCGAGTGGCTCGACTGGTCGACGCCGCGCCCGCGCGATCTCGCGATGGACCTGGGGCCGTGCGTGACCGCGATGCGCGAGCGGCTGCCTGCGGATGCGATCATCTGCAACGGCGCGGGGAATTATTCGGGCTGGTGGCATCGCTACTGGGCCTATGCCGGACCGGGGACGCAGCTCGCGCCGACCGCCGGGGCGATGGGCTACGGCGTTCCCGCAGCGGTCGCCGCATCGCTGCGGCATCCCGAGCGGACGGTTGTCGCGCTCGCGGGCGACGGGTGTTTCCTAATGAACGGGCAGGAGCTGGCGACCGCGGTTGCGCACGGGGCGGACATGTTGGTGGTCGTCGTCGACAACGGTGGCTACGGCACGATCCGGATGCATCAGGAGCGGGAGTATCCGGGGCGGGTGTCGGGGACGGCGCTGCGCAATCCGGACTTCGCGGCGCTTGGGCGCGCTTATGGATGCTGGGCGGAGACGGTGACGCAGACGGGCGATTTCGTCGCTGCGCTCGACCGGGCGATGGCGCGCGGCGGGGTGCGGTTGCTGCACCTGGTGACGGATATCGAGGCGATCACTGCGGGCACGACGCTGACGAAAGTGCGCGGGGCGGCGTAATGCTTAGCTGGTGATGTGGCCACTACCCAAGCCTATGCCCCACCCCGGCGAAGGCCGGGGCCCAATTGGGGGACGGGGGCAACGACGGGCGGTCCTCCGTTACGTTGGCCTTCCCAATTGGGCCCCGGCCTTCGCCGGGGTTGTGTGGGAATATTTGGCAACCCTCTTCTCGCTGTTCCCCCGCGAAGGCGGGGGCCCAGGGTAGCGGGGGCTATCGGTACTTAGCTGGGCCCCCGCGTCCGCGGGGGAACGGCACGGAGAAGGAAGCCGGTAAACCGGTAAGCCGCTCAGCCCTCCAGCGCCGCCCGCACCGCGGCCACCGCGTCCGCCGCCTTGTCGCCATCGGGACCACCGCCCTGCGCCATATCAGGACGGCCACCGCCGCCCTGCCCGCCGAGCGTCGCGACCGCGATCTTCAGCAGGTCGACCGCGTTGCGGGTGCCGACCAGATCCGCGGTCACGCCGACCGCGACCGAGGCGCGGCCGTCGTTGATCGCGACGAGCATCGCGATCCCCGACCCCAGCCGCTGCTTGGCCTCGTCGACCGCGCCGCGCAGGCCCTTCGCCTCGAAGTCGCTGAGCACCTGGCCGATAAACGCCACGCCGCCGACCTCTTCGGGGCCCGCCGCGTCACCGCCGCTGCCGCCGCCCAACGCCAGCGCCTTCTTCGCATCGGCCAGCTCGCGTTCGAGACGCCGGCGATCCTCGATCAGCGCCGCGACGCGCGCGGGCACCTCGTCGGGGGTCGATTTCAGCGCCGCCGCCGCCTCGCGCAGGCGGTCGTCGCGGCCGGTCAGATAGGCGCGCGCCGCCTCGCCGGTCAGCGCCTCGACGCGGCGCACGCCGCTCGACACCGCGCCCTCGCCGACGACCTTGAACAGCCCGATATCGCCGAGCGCGGTGACGTGCGTGCCGCCGCACAGCTCGATCGAATAGGTGCCCTCGTCGGTCGACCCCATCGACACGACACGGACCTCGTCGCCATATTTCTCGCCGAACAGCGCCATCGCGCCCATCGCGATCGCGTCGTCGGGGGTCATCAGCAGCGTGGTGACCGCGCCGTTGCCGCGGACCTGCGCGTTCACATCGGCCTCGACCTGCGCGATGTCGGCGGGCGTCATCGCGACCGGCTGCGAGAAGTCGAAGCGCAGGCGATCGGGCGCGACGAGGCTCCCCTTCTGCGCGACGTGGCTACCGAGGCGTTCACGCAAGGCTTCGTGCAGCAGGTGCGTCGCGGAGTGGTTGGCGCGGATCTGCGCGCGGCGCGCGACGTCGATCTGGAGCTTCACGGACTCGCCGACCTTGATGCCGCCCGCATCGACGATCGCATGGTGGACGAACACGCGGCCGAGCTGTTTCGACGTCTCGGTGACGGTCGCGCGCAGCCCGGTGTCGGTCGAGATGTGCCCGGCATCGCCGACCTGCCCGCCGCTCTCGCCGTAGAACGGCGTCTGGTTGACGACGATCGACACCGTGTCGCCCGTCGTCGCATGGTCGACGCGCGCGCCGTCCTTGACCAGCGCGACGACTTCGCCCTCGCCGGTGTCGGACGCATAGCCGAGGAATTCGGTGCCGCCAGTCTGCTCGACGATATCGAACCAGATATCGTCCGAGGCCTTGGCGCCCGAGCCCTTCCAGGCGGCCCGCGCCGCGCGCTTCTGCTCGGCCATCGCGGTGTCGAAGCCCTCGCGGTCGACGGCGAGACCGCGTTCGCGCAGCGCGTCCTCGGTCAGGTCGTACGGGAAGCCATAGGTGTCGTAGAGCTTGAACGCGACGTCACCCGCGAGCGTACCCTCGGTCATGTCCGCGGTCGCCTCGTCGAGCAGCTTCAGCCCCTTGTCGAGCGTCTGGCGGAAGCGGGTTTCCTCCTGCTGCAACGTCGCCTCGATCAGCGGGCGCGCGCGCGACAGTTCGGGATAGGCGGCGCCCATCTCGGTGACGAGCGCAGGCACCAGCCGGTGCATCAGCGGCTCCTTCGCGCCCAGGATATGCGCATGACGCATCGCGCGGCGCATGATCCGGCGCAGGACATAGCCGCGGCCCTCGTTCGCGGGCAGCACGCCGTCCGCGACCAGGAAGCCCGCGGTGCGCAGGTGATCGGCGATCACGCGGTGGCTGGCGGTGTTCGCGCCGTCGGTGGCGGTATGCGTCAGCGCGCCCGAGGCCGCGATCAGCGCCTTGAACGTGTCGGTGTCGTAATTGTCGGTGACGCCCTGCATCACCGCGGCGATCCGCTCGAGCCCCATGCCGGTGTCGATCGAGGGCTTGGGCAAATTGCCGACGATCTCGGCATTTTCCTGCTCATATTGCATGAACACGAGGTTCCAGATCTCGACGAAGCGATCGCCGTCCTCGTCGGGGCTGCCGGGAGGGCCGCCGGGGATGTGATCGCCGTGGTCGTAGAAGATCTCCGAGCAAGGCCCGCACGGCCCGTTGTCGCCCATCGACCAGAAATTGTCCTTGGTCGGGATGCGGATGATGCGGTGCTCGGGGAGGCCCGCGATCTTCTTCCAGAGGTCGAACGCCTCGTCGTCGGTGTGATAGACGGTCGCGGTCAGTCTGTCCGGCGACAGGCCCCATTCCTTGGTCAGCAGCGTCCAGGCGTGCGTGATCGCCTGTTCCTTGAAATACTGGCCGAACGAGAAATTGCCGAGCATTTCGAAGAAGGTGTGATGCCGCGCGGTATAGCCGACATTGTCGAGATCATTGTGCTTCCCACCCGCGCGAACGCACTTCTGCGACGAGGTGGCGGTCGTGTAGGGCCGCGATTCGAGGCCGGTGAAGACGTTCTTGAACGGCACCATGCCGGCGTTGACGAACATCAGCGTCGGGTCGTTCTGCGGCACGAGCGGCGCAGAGGGCACGATCTGGTGCCCCTGCGAACCGAAATAGTCGAGGAAGCCGCGGCGGATGTCGTTCGTCGATGTCATGCCGCCGACTTAGGCGAGCAACGGGGTTCGCTCAAGTGACCGCGTTACGCGGATTGGGGCAGTGCCGCCGCGAGCCAGTCATCTGCGTGAAGCCCGTAGATCAGGCTGTCGCGCAACCCCATATGCGTCTCCCATTCGCCGCGCAGCAGACGCTCGCGCCGAAACCCCAGCCGTTCGAGCAACAGGATCGACGCGCGGTTCTCGCTGTCGGCATCGGCGAACACGCGGTGCTGTCCCTCGGCGAACAGCTGGTCTAGCACCGAAGACACCGCTTCGCTGGCAAGGCCGCGGCCCCAGTGCGCGCGCGCGAGGATGAAGCCGATCTCGGTCACCCCCTGCCCGCGCATCCGCCCGCCCGAGACCCAGCCGATCGCCCGGTCGTCGCCGTGCCGCGTGATCGCCCACGCGCGCCAGTTCACATCGGCGGCATCCTCGAGCAGATAGGCGCGCGTCGCCTCGATCGACGTGAGCGGGCCATCCGCCGAATAGGTCATCAGCTCGGGATCGGCGAGCGTTGGATGCAGCGCGACCGCATCCGCCTGTACCAGCGGCCGCAACCGCAGGCGCGGAGTCACCAGCACCGGGTGAGGTAGTGCGCGACGCCTCAAGCGATCAGGGCGTCGACGAGCGCACGCACTTTCTTCTGACGCCACTGCGGCAGCGGCGCGACGAGCCAATAGCCCCCGCGCGACGGCTGCGCATCGCCGATCAGCTGGACCGTGCCGGCGTCGAGCGCACGGCGCGCGAGCAGTTCGGGGACGGTCGCTCGACCCAGTCCCGCCGCCGCTGCATCGATCGCGAGTCCCGCATCGCCGACGCGGACGAGCGCGGTGGTATCTCCCGCAGCTGGATCATTAACAGGCGCGCCGGGCCAGGCGATGATCGCCTCGGACACGCTGCCGGTCGCCGCGATCGTGACGAGCCCTTCGGACTCGAGCGCCTCGCCCTCATTCTCCCCGGGACCATCGCCCCAGCGGATCGCGAGGTCGAGATTGGCTTCGGTAAAGTCGACCGTCTCGTCTGCGGTGATCAGCACGAAACGCAGGTCGGGGTCCCCGGCCGCGATCTCGGCGAGCCGCGGCATCAGCCATTTCTCGGTCAGGTCGCGGGGTGCGGCGATCGTCAGCGACTTGGACGTCTGCCCCGCCTGCATCGCACGAACCGCCTCCTCGAACTGGAGGAAGCCGTTGCGCAGCGGTCCGAGACCCGCCTCGGCCTCGGGGGTCAGTTCGAGCCCGCGCGTCGTGCGCCGGAACAGCACGACGCCGAGCGTATCCTCGAGCGCGCGGATCTGCTGCCCGACCGCGGCGGGGGTGACCGCCAGCTCGTCCGCGGCGCGCGTGAACGACAGATGTCGTGCCGCCGCATCGAGCACGCGCAGCCCGTTGAGCGGCAGATGCGTCCGCTTCACGACGTCACCGCGGGCGCGCTGAGCGAGAAGTTCGGGATCGCCACGTCGAATACCGCGCCCGTGTCGTCGACCATCCGGTACGAGCCCTGCATCGCGCCGGTGGGCGTCGCGAGCGGGCAACCCGAGACGTAATCGAAGCTCGCGCCCGGCTCGATCAGCGGCTGTTCGCCGACGACGCCCTCGCCCTCGACGCTGTGCCGCGCCCCGCGCCCGTCGGTGATGATCCAGTGCCGGGTGAGCAGCTGCACCGCGCCGGGCCCGTCATTCTCGAGCCGGATGTGATAGGCCCAGAACCAGCGGCCGCGCTGCGGCTCGGACTGTTCGGGCAGATAGCTGACCGAGACGCGCACCGTTACCCCGCGCGTGGTCGCCGCGTTGGGGAACAGCGCCTTCACAGCCCGACCTTGCCCAATGCCCGGTCGAGATCGTCGATCACGTCGCGGACGTCCTCGAGCCCGACGTTCAGCCTGAGCAGCCCCTCGGTCACGCCCATCTCCGCCTGCTTGTCGGGCGAGACGCTGGCATGCGTGGTCGAGGCGGGGTGAGTCATCAGCGACCGCGAATCACCGATGTTGTTCGAGATATCGACCAGTTCGAGCGCGTCGAGCAGGCCGTGCGCCTGGTCGCGTCCCTCGACCTCGAACGCGAAGATCGGGCCGCACGCGTCCATCTGGGTCATCGCGAGCTCGTGCTGCGGATGGCTGGCGAGGCCCGGGTGCAGGATACGCGGCACGCGCGCTTCGAGAAACGCGCCGACCTTTAGTGCATTCTCCGACTGGCGGCGGATACGCAGGTCGAGCGTCTCGAGTCCCTTGAGCACCACCCAGGCGTTGAACGGCGACAGCGTCGGCCCGGTGTTGCGCGTGAAGGGCAGCAAGGTGTTCGTGATGAAGTCCTCGGTCCCGCACACCGCACCCGCGAGGACGCGCCCCTGTCCGTCCATCATCTTGGTCGCGCTATAGGCGATAACGTCCGCACCGAATTCCATCGGCCGCTGCAACGCCGGCGTCGCGAACGCATTGTCGACGACGGTCGTGATCCCGCGTTCGCGCGCGATGTCGCACACCGCCTTGAGGTCGACGATGTCCATCGTCGGGTTGGCGGGCGTCTCGAAGAAGAACACCTTGGTCTCGGGGCGCACCGCGTCGAGGAACGCCTGCGGATCGCGTGCGTCGACGATCGTCGTGGCGATCCCGAACTTGGGCAGCAGCGTGTCGGTCAGCCAGCGGCACGATCCGAACGCCGCGCGGCCGCCGACGAGGTGATCGCCGTTCTGCAACTGGCACAGCAGCGCCGCGGTCATCGCCGCCATGCCCGTTGCCATCGACCGGCACGCCTCGGCCCCCTCAAGCAATGCGATCCGCTCCTCGAGCATCTCCACCGTCGGGTTCTGGAGCCGGGAATAGGTCATCCCGTCCTGCTCGCCGGCAAAACGCGCGGCGGCATCGCCGGCCTTGTCGTAGCAATAGCCCGAGGTCAGGAACAACGCCTCGGACGTCTCGCCATATTCGCTGCGGGCGGTGCCGCCGCGAATGGCCTGCGTCTGGGGACGCCAATTCTGGGTGATCGAACGATCCTGGCCGGTCTTGCGCTTCATGGCGACGCTTTGCCGGGGGCGGGCGGTGATGACAACCCCTGCGGAGGGTCGATCGCGCTAGTAACGCCCCCAGGTAAACTTGGATGACAAGGCGTAATTCCAGACGGCACCGACCAGCACGCCGACGAGCGCCGACGCGGCCCAGGCATCGTTGCGCATGTCGTGCAGGAATGCCGCGATCCCGACATTGGCGACGGCGCCGACCGAACAGATCACCGCGAACGACACCCAGCCATCCGCGAGCTGCCGCCAGCCCTTCAACCGCCGGTCGCGATAGGTCAAAGCGTTGTTGAGGAAGAAGTTCATCGTGAGCGCGGCGAGCGTCGCGATGATCTGCCCGACGAGAAACGACGTGCCGAGCCCGATGAACACCGCGGTCAGCACCGCCATGTGGATACCCACCCCGAATACCCCGATCGCGGAGAACATCGCGAACCGGACGGGGACGAACCGCCCGAACATCCGGTCGTAGAGCGCGATGAGATATTCCATCGCGACGACGTGATCGAGCTTGCTCTCGCCCTCGGTCCGGACGCGGAACGTGTAGGGGAGCTCGGCGAAGCGCAGCGGGTGCGGGCTGGCGGTCAGCAGGTCGAGCAGGATCTTGAACCCGATCGCCGACAGCGACGGCGCAAGCGAACGCACGACCTCGGTGCGGATCGCGAAGAAGCCGCTCATCGGATCGCTGAGATCGGCCTTCAGCACGCGGCGCGACAGGCGCGTCGCGAGCGCGGATTTTGCGACACGGTCGCGGTCCCAGTCGCCCGTCCCGCCGCCACTCACAAAGCGCGACCCGATCACGACGTCGTGATCGCCCGCCTGCAGCAGGTCGAGCATCGCCGGCAGCAACGTCTCGTCATGCTGAAGATCGCCGTCGATCACCGCGACGACCGGCGCCGCAGTCGCGCACATCCCCTCGATACACGCCGAGGACAGGCCGCGGCGACCGATCCGCTGGATCACGCGCACCCGCGTATCGATCCGCCCGAGTTCGCGCGCGGCATCCGCGGTACCGTCGGGACTGTCGTCGTCGACGAAGATCGCCTCCCAGCGGCGTCCCGCCAGCGCCTGGTCGAGCTTGGCGATCAGCGTCGGGACGTTGGCCTTCTCGTTGAACGTGGGGATGACCACCGCCAGTTCGAGCAAGGCGGGGACGTCCGACACGTCGAGCAAAGCGGGAATCATCCGAGCGCTGCGATCACCGCATCGCCCATCGCGCGCGTCGTCATCGATCCGCCGAGATCGGGCGTCCGCGCGCCGCCGAGGATCGCCGCGGCGACCGCCGCCTCGATCCGGTCGGCAGGATCTGGCAGATCGAGCGAATGGCGGAGCATCATCGCCGCGGAGAGGATCGCGGCACAGGGGTTCGCCTTGCCCTGCCCCGCAATGTCCGGCGCGCTGCCGTGGATCGGCTCGTAGAGCCCGCGACCGGTACCATCGAGCGCAGCGGAGGGGAGCATGCCGATCGACCCCGCGCACATCGACGCCTGGTCGGACAGGATGTCGCCGAACAGATTGCCGGTGACGACGACGTCGAACTGGCCGGGATCGCGCACCAGCTGCATCGCCGCGTTGTCGACATACATGTGGCTGAGCGCGACGTCGGGATAGTCCGCCGACACCTCGATCACGACGTCGCGCCACAGCTGCGACGTCTCGAGGACGTTGGCCTTGTCGACCGACAGAAGCTTGCTCTTGCGGGTGCGAGCAGTCTCGAACCCGACGCGCGCGATCCGGGCGATCTCCGCCTCGTCGTAACGCATCTCGTCATGGCCTTCGCGCAGGCCCCCGTCGGTCGTCCGGATGCCCTTGGCACCGAAATACACGTCGCCGGTCAGCTCGCGGACGATCACCATGTCGATCGTGCGTGCGATTTCCGGGCGCAGCGACGACGCATCCTCGAGCCCCGCGAACAGCTTGGCCGGACGCAGATTGGCGAACAGTCCCAGTTCCTTGCGCAACCCCAGGATCGCCTGCTCGGGGCGCAGATGCCGTTCGAGCCGGTCGCAATCGGGGTCGCCGACCGCACCGAACAACACCGCATCCGCGCGGCGCGCGAGCGACAGCGTCTCAGGCGGCAGCGGATGCCCCGCCGCCTTGTACGCGGCACCCCCGACGAGCGCCTCTTCGAAGGTCAGATCGAGGCCGAGCCGGTCGAGCACGCGTCGCGCCTCCGCCGTCACTTCGGGTCCGATGCCGTCGCCGGCCAGTATCGCGATCAGGGGCATGTGCGTTCCTCCGCCGCCGCCCTTGCCGGGCAAGCCGCGCTCACGCAACCGCCCTTTTGAGCCGATCGACGAGGCGGCCGCGCGCCGCGAGCGGTTCGGCGCGGCGCTCGACAAGGATATCGCGCGTCAGGAAATGCTCGGTCAGACGCAGCCCGTCGAAGATGTCGGGCCATCCCGCCTCGCCGCCGGTGACGAGAAACGCGGGCAGCGGGAGCAGCTTGGCCTCGTACCCGTGCGCCGCACCGCGCGAGACCGCCGCCCCGCTGCGGGGGCTGACGAACGCGAGATCCTCGACCGCGCCGCTCGCGACGCACCGGTCGAGATCGAGACCGAAGCCGAGCTCCGCCAGCACGAGCAATTCATACCGCACGAGCGCCGCCGCCCAGCCGCGCGCGGTCGGTGCCGCCTCGATGGCCCCGAGCACGCCGTCGAGCGCATCGTGGATGTGCGGATAGGGCTGCGCCTCGGGCAGCGCGACCGCCGCGAGCGCCGTCGCCCATTCGAGCGCGCCCGCCGCGAGCGGTTCGCCGTGCAGCGTCGCGCGGCTGTGGATCAGTTCCGCGGTCAGCGCGGCAAGCTGCTCACCCGTCCGCGCGCGCCATTCGCCCTGGATCACGTTGGCTGCAAGCAACACCGGCCGCATCGCCCGCGACCGCCCGCCGCGCACATAGCCCGGCTGCACGCCGTCCTCGCGCGTCAGCGCGCGCACGATCGCGCCATGCTCGCCGTGCTGGCGAACGGCGACGATGATGGCGGACGCACGAAGATGCATGCGCCATCCTTACGCGTCCCGCACAGCAAGGGGGAGTACGGAATGGGGGAACAGGCACAGCCGCCACGTCATCCCGGTGCGGATCAGGACGCAGAGCCGATCATCACCGCCGTACCGCGCGCAGCACCCGCACGAGCCGTGGGTGGGATAACGTCTGCTTCGCCCAGCCAGCCGCCCCGTCGAACGCGCCCAGCGACGCGATGATCGTGCGGTTCGCCAGCGTCGGCCGCAACAACAACAGGTCGACGCACGCCGTTCCCGCGGTCGCGAACTGCCGTTTGTGCTGCCCTTCCCCCTCGGTAAAGTCGAACCGGGCGAAACGATCCGCAAACAGCGCGCGCATCGCCTCGACCTGCAGCACCGCGCCGGGCGACAGCGCGTTATATGCGGGGTCGTGGCCGACATGATCGTAGCGCAGCGTGTCTCCATCAGAGATGCAGCACAGATAGGCGACCGGCCTGTCCTCGACGAACAACAGCCAGGCGCGCAACCGGTCCTCCGCGGCGAGCGCCTGGAAACGGTCCATCGCCCCGGTGCCGTCGGGCAGCCCCGACCCCAGCAGCGCCTCCTGATATGTCGTCGCCGACACGGCGCGGGCGAGCGGATGAAACATCGCGAACTCGGCCGCGGTGCGATAGGCGCGAACGTCGAGCGTGCCGCCCGACAGCGCCGCCAGCTTCTTCGTCTTGCGCTTCAACCCCGACCGCGCACTGCCCGACAGCGTCGCGAGCCATGCCTCCGCGCCGATCGTCAGGTCGGTATGATAGCGCACATAACGCTGCCGCACGAAGGTGAGCAGCCCGCCCGCCCGAATCTCCCCGATCCGCGACACGGGCAGCGAGGTGATCGCATAGCCTTGCGCATCCGGGGGCAGCGGCGGGAGCGAGACCGGACAGTCCCTCAGGACGTCGTCGAGCGACAGCGCGACCCGGACGAGCCGCCGCGGGACCGCCGCCACCGTCCGCGCGCCGATCTGGAATTTCAGCTGTATTGAAGCGGTCGAAGCCACCGCCGGGGCCGCAGCGGTCATCAGCCCGCGCGTTCTTCGACCCAGTTCGACCAGAGCTGCTCCGCCTGACGCAGCCCCCGACGAATCGGATCACGCGCGAGCGGCCGGTCGTCCTGTCCCAGCGCCAGCGGCGGTCGATCTCGGAAATGGCAGGTCGGCAGGGCGTCGCGCATCGCATCGAGCGTGGCGCAGAGCGCTTCGAACCGGCGGACATGCACGGCGTTCGCGCGGTTGCCCTGCCGATTCGCGAGCTCGAAACCATGACTGACGATCGTCACCGCGACATGACCCGCCGCGACCGCATGCTCGAGCGCGCGGCGACTTTCCCCCGACGACAGCGCGCAGAGCTGCAGCGTCCGCAACCGCCCCGGCGTATCCTCGACGACGGTGACGGGAATTTCGACCAGACCCCTGCCCGCAATCCTTAGCGGCACGATCGGTGCAATCTGGCGCTTGGGCAGCATGATGTGGCTCGATCCGAACACCGCGCCATTATGGCTGCTGTCATAGGCGAAGCCGAGTTCGGCCAGTGCATCCAACGTGTGATCATTCGCGGCATAGCTGCCCGCGCGAAACGCGATCGGGTGCGGTGCGCCGGCCGCGACCAACAGCTCCGTGGCACGGACGATCAGCGCGTGTTGCGTCGCGCGGTCATGATCGGACAGATCGAAACGGCCATGCCCGCGACCACCGTCGCCTGCGACCGCATCGGTCCATGCCGGGTGGAGATGCAGTTGCACCTCCTGCCCCGCATCGCGGATCGTCGAGACCATCCGCCGGATCGGCTCGATCCCGTACAGGAGCGCAGGCATCGGATCGACGAAGAAGCACGCCTTCAGATCATGACGCGCCAGCTCGGCCAGTTGATAGCCAAGCCCGACGCCGGCGGGTTCGAGCGACCGTGCATAAATCTCCTCGACGTCCAGCCCCGCGGCATGATGCCGCCAGGCGAACTCGGTATCGATCGTCAGGAACGCGGCCGTGGTCACTAATCACGTGTAGCAATATATGATGAAGATTAAGTTGCTAGTTTCGTCCAAACGCCGCGTTGCCGTCGCGCTTGGGCGGATTGCCGTCGGGACGACAGCATCATTCACCGCGAATGGTAGAAGTCGTACACCTGTTGCGCGACCCCCGCCGAGACGCCCGGCGCCTGTTGCAGATCCTGCAGGCTCGCATTGCGGACCGCGCGGCCGGTGCCGAAATGCATCAGCAGCGCCTTTTTCCGCGCGGGGCCGATGCCGGGGACCTCGTCGAGCGGGCTCGCGCCGATCGCCTTGCTCCGCTTGTCGCGGTGGACGCCGATCGCGAAGCGGTGGACCTCGTCGCGTAAGCGCTGAAGATAAAACAGCACCGGCGCGTTGACGGGCAGCTGGAATTCGCGGCCGTCGAGCATGTGAAACACTTCGCGCCCGTCGCGGCCATGCTGCGGCCCCTTGGCGATCCCGACGAGGCACACGTCCTCGACGCCGATCTCCTCGAGCGCGGCCTTGACCGTGTTGAGCTGCCCCTTGCCGCCGTCGATCAGCACCAGATCTGGCCATTCGCCCGAATCGCGATCGGGATCCTCGGCCTGCGCGCGCGCGAACCGCCGCGTGAAGACCTCGCGCATCATCCCGAAATCGTCGCCCGGGATCGTCTCCTTGTTCTTGATGTTGAACTTTCGATACTGGCCCTTGCGGAAGCCCTCCGGCCCGGCAACCACCATCGCGCCGGTCGCGGCGGTGCCCTGGATATGGCTGTTGTCGTAGATCTCGATCCGCTGCGGCGGCTCGGCGAGATCGAACAGGTCCGCGACCTCGCGCAGCAGCTTCGCCTGCGTCGTCGATTCGGCCTGACGTCGCTCGATCGCCTCGATCGCGTTGCGCTTGGCCTGATCCATCAGCCGGCGGCGATCGCCGCGCTGCGGGACCTGGAGCGCGACCTTGTAGCCCGCGCGCTCGCCCAGCGCCTCGACCAGCAGTGCGGCCTCGGGGAGTTCGCGGTCGAGCAGGATCTGCCGGGCGGGCGGCACGTCCTCGTAGAACTGGCCGAGGAAGCTGGTGAGCACCTCGTCCTCGGGCACGTCATTGGTGTGCTGCGGGAAGAAGCTGCGATGCCCCCAATTCTGGCCACCGCGGATGAAGAACGCCTGGATGCCGATCAGCCCGTCCTTGCACGCCATCGCGAAGATATCCGCGTCGCCCACCCCTTCCGCGTTGATCGCCTGCGTGCCCTGGATGAACGTCAACGCCTTCAGCCGGTCGCGCAGCAGCGCGGCGAGTTCGAAGTCCATATTCTCGGCCGCCGCCTGCATCTGCGCGCCGAGCTTGGCCTGCACGCCGGTCGACTTGCCCGCGAGGAAGCTTTTCGCGTCGTCGACCAGTTCCTTGTACGCACCCTCGTCGATCCGGCCGACGCACGGCGCGGAGCAGCGCTTGATCTGGTAGAGCAGGCATGGCCGGTCGCGCGTCTTGAAGAAGCTGTCCGTGCAGCTGCGCAGCAGGAACAGCTTCTGGAGCGCGTTGAGCGTGTTGTTGACCGATCCGGCGCTGGCGAACGGGCCGTAGTAATTGCCCTTCGCGCGCCGCGCGCCGCGGTGCTTCTGGACGCGCGGGAAATCGTGATCGTCGCGCAGCAGGATGAACGGGAAGCTCTTATCGTCGCGCAGCAGCACGTTGTACGCGGGGCGATAGCGCTTGATGAGCTGCGATTCGAGCAGCAGCGCCTCGGCCTCGTTGTTGGTCGTGACGATCGTCATCGACCGCGTCTGCGACACCATCCGCTGGAGGCGCTTGGTCAGCCGCTCGACCTGGACGTAGTTGGCGACGCGATTCCGCAGCGCGCGCGCCTTGCCCACGTAGAGCACGTCGCCGCGCGCATCCTGCATGCGGTAGACGCCGGGGCGAACCGGCAGCGTATCAAGCACGTTGCGGATCGCCGCGACGCCGGCCGCGAGATCGGGCGCTTCACCACCGCCGCGCACCGCGAACGTGGATTTGTCTTCGTTGAACCGGTCGGGGGAATTGGGGGAGGACATCGCTGGGGAATCTAGGGAGTCGGAGGGGGTTATGCCAGCCGAGGACAGTGATGTTCACGCGAAGGCGCGATGGCGCGAAGATAAGGAGTTTGGTTCACGCGGAGACGCGGAGCCGCGGAGAGAAGATTAGGGTGGCGGTGTTCGCCCGTGATCGCCGAAGGCTCGCATCACGCGCTGGCTGGCCGCCACGTCAGCCAAAAGCGCAACACCTCCGCGTCTCCGCGCCTCCGCGTGAACCATTCTTCTCTTCGCGCCTTCGCGCCTTCGCGTGAATCAGGCTTCTTCATGCCCTGCGGGCCGAGAGATCATCAGGCCTGCGCGAACACCTTGGTGCCGACGATGCCGACCACGGTCAGCGCCATGAAGCAGGCCTGGACGCCGCTGACCTTGTCGCCGAACAGGATGACGCCGCCGATGATCACGCCAATCGCGCCCGCACCGGTCCAGATCGCATAGGCAGTCCCCGCAGGCAGCCCGCGCATCGCGAGTGCGAGCAGACCCATATTGACGAAGCTGAGGACGATCGGGACGCTCGACGCCTGCCACGTGGCGATCGTCGCCGCCCATTTCAGGCTGAGCGCCCAGCAGATTTCGGTGATCACGGCGACGCCGAGGATAAGCCAGGACATGATTGTTCTCCAACGGGCTCAGATTGGAGACTCGGCCGCCGGAAACCCGGGAAGAGACGGCCGTCAAAAATGGTAGCGCGGGAGGGACGCGTGCGCTCACCTTCCCACTGCCTCGCAGCGGGCCCCTTCCTCTCCCCCGAGGGGAGAGGAGAAGCGTCAGTTCAGGCGGCCGAGTCCGGAGATCGAGCGATCGACCATCATGCGGTCGGCCGCAGCGTCGTGGTGCTCCGCGATCAGGATACCGGCAGCCTTCGCCGCAGCATCGGCGGCACGCGCGCGGACCTCGGCGACTGCTGCACGTTCGGCAGCGGCGATCTTGTCCTCGGCCATCTTGGCGCGACGGTTCATCAGGTCCTCGGCACCGGCCTTGGCCTTGGCGATGATCGCCGCAGCCTCGTGATGCGCGTGCGCCTTCATCGCCTCGGCCTCGACATGCGCCGTCTTCGCCTTGGCTTCATATTCGGCCCGGATCGCCTCGGCTTCGGCGCGCAACGCGGTCGCCTCGTCGAGCTGCGTGCGGATCCCGGCAATCCGGGCGTCGAGCATCCGCCCGATCATTCCAGGAACCTTCTTCCACACCATCAGCACGAGCACGACGATCATCGCGATCGCGACCCAGCCGGTCGAATTGATGCCGAGCGCCGTCGGGTCGACGACATGCTCGACACCGCCCGGGGCGGTCGTGTGACCCTGGATACCCTGCTGGTCGATCGCGCCTTCGGGCGCCATGCCCTCGGCGGATATCACCTCAGCCGGAGCGTCGGGGTTCGCGGCCGAAGTGGCGGCGGGGGTATTAGCCATGAGCCATCGTCCTGCGTACCGCGTCGCTCGCCGAGTCCAGGCTTACCTGAAGTCCAGCGACCTTGGCGGCCAGTTGCTGTGCCGCTTCTGCCGCGACACCCTGAAGATTGGCGAGAGCCTCGGCCTTCGCGTTCGCCACGGCGAGATCGTGATGCCCGAGACGCTCGGCGATTTCGGCATCGGCCGCGTGGACCTGCTGCTCGAATGCGGTAGCCGCCCGCTTCGCAGCAGCCGCGGTTTCCGCCTGCGCCGCAACGCGGGCAGCGTCCATTTCAGCCTGCCAGTTCGCCTGGACCGTATCGGCCTGCGCACGGGCAGCGACCGCCGCCGCCAGATCGCCGGCGATCCGGCCTTCGCGCGCGTCCACGGTGGACACGATCTTAGGCACCATCCCCTTGCCGATCCCGAAATACAGGATTCCGAAGGTGAGGAGCAGCCAGAAGATCTGCGAGGCGTAGGTGGCGGCTATCTGGGCAATCTGGGGCATTGGTCTGTCCTTCGTGATACGGCCGGACGGGGTATCGCCCGGCCAGATCAGCGAGTGGTTAGGCGACGAACACCAGGATGATCATCGTCACGAACGCGAGCAGGCCGAGAAGCTCTGCTGCTGCGAAACCGATGAACAGACGGCCCTGCTGGCTGTCTGCAGCGCCCGGGTTGCGCAGCGCGCCGGCGAGGAACTGTGCGAAGACGTTACCCACGCCGAGTGCGGCGAGGCCCATGCCGATCGCTGCGAGGCCGGCACCGATCATCTTTGCTGCTTGTGCGTCCATGTCGAAAACTCCCTTGGAAAATCAGTAACGTTGAGAAGAAACTTAGTGAAGGTTCACGGCGTCGTTCAGATAGACCGACGTCAGCAGCGCGAACACATAGGCCTGGATCGCGGCGACCAGCAGCTCGAGCAGCGTGATGCCGATCATCAGCAGCATGCTCGGCGCGGTCACCAGACCGATATAGACGCCGCCCAGGTTGATGCCGTTGATCACGAACGCCGCGAGCACCTTGAGCAGGATATGCCCCGCGGTCATCGCCACGAACAGTCGCAGGCCGAGCGAGAACGGACGCACGAGGAACGACATCAGCTCGACCACGAAGATCAGCGGGATCATCAGCGCCGGCGTGCCGCTCGGCACGAACAGCGAGAAGAAGTGAAAGCCATGCTTGCCGAAGCCGACGAGCAGGACGATCCCGAAGCTGATCAGAGCGAGCACGCCGGTCACCGTCATGTGGCTCGTCACCGTGAACGGGTGAACGCCGGGGACGATACCGAACGGCAGCAGGCCGATGATGTTCGCGAACAGGATAAACATGAACAGCGAGAAGACGTACGGCACGAAGCGCTTGCCGCCCGGGCCGACATTCTGCTCGAGCATGCCCGAGATGAAGCCCGTAAAGCCTTCGACCGCGGCCTGCCAGCGACCGGGGACGAGCTCGCGCTTCATTCCGCCGATCATGAAGGCCCAAAGTGCGACCAGCGTCACCACCATCCACATCGCGGAATTGGTGAAGGACAGGTCGTAACCACCTACGATCCAGTGCGAGCCGAACGCCGGCTCGATCAGGAACTGGTGCATCGGATCGATCTTGCCGCCCTGTTCTGCCGCCACGTGGAATCCCTGCCGTCTTGAAACGACAAACGCCCGGTTACTCCGGGCGTTCGCCTGAAATTCGAATGATCTGCCTGAACGCGACCGCTATCCCGAGGAACAGCAACACGATCAGCCCCCAGGGGCCAGTACCGAACCAGTGGTCAATCAACCAACCGATCAGCGCACTGCCAACAAGACTCCCGATCAGCGCGGAGATGACGCGATTGCCCTGCGAGTAGCCCCGCTCGGCATCCGGTACTCCCTGCCCCGTCTTAAGCGCCTCCCGAGCCTTGACCTCCCTCAATCGCTCATCGAGCGCGGAAAGTCGCGGATCTTCAACACCGTAGGGGTCCTGTCCGGGTTCGATCTCCGCCACGATATGCTCTCCACCTGATACGACACCGGGGAGATATACGCAGCGACGAGCGATCCCGCCAAGGCGCGGTCCGTTTAGAAAACAGGCTTGCTCAAGTCAACCGGTGTGACAGTATCGTCATCAATGGGGTCGCCGCGCGGTGCGTAACACCCTTTCCCACCCGTCATCCTGACGAAAGTCAGGATCCAGAGCCGCGGGCGGACCATGCGTGGCTCTGGATCCTGGGTCGAGCCCAGGATGACCGATGGCCTTAGACCGGTGCCCTCAGACGCAGCGCGAATCACGCTCCGGGGCGGCGGCAGTGCGCGTCTTCCACACGCCACCTGGCGTCTTGTACTTCTCGCCCGGATTGGTCCCAGCGATCAGGTTGCACCCGCTGGTGAACGCCAGCTGCTCGACCGTCGCGCCGCTCGCCTGCGCCTTGGCGGTATAGGCCGACTTGCGCTGGATGTTGATGTTGTTGACCAGCGCGCGCAGATCGCCGCTCGCCGCGCCGACGAGGCCCAGATAGCCGTCGGGCTGCTCGCCGACCTCACCGCCCGCGCGCGCCGCGGCATAGGCCGGATCGCGCTGCGCCGAGGCGGCCACCGAAAGGCCGCCGAGAGCCACCGCTGCGGCAACCATCATCATGACCTTGGTCTTCATCTTAGAATATCCCCGGATTCTGCTGGATGAGCGACTTCGCCTCGCCATCGAGACGATAGACCACTTCCTGCGTCACGTTGATGTTGAGGTTGATCTCGATCGGCTTGTCGGGGGCCGACACGTTGATGCAGCCCGGCAGGGCGGCGGTCAGCCCGATAATCGCGATCGTCCTCGTCATCATCCGCAAGATCGGCCTTTGCATCCGCTTCTTCAATCCTGTTTCGGTCATGGCACGATCCTGCTTTCGGGCGGCTGAATGGTTGGCGGTGTTGGGGCTGGGGTCGGAGCTGGGGTCGGGGGCGGCGGGGCGGCCTGCTGCTGCAACAACGCGGGCAGGTTGCGCTGGATCAGCCGTTTGGGATCATAGAAGCTCTGCGCCGAATCGAGCAGCCCGCGAAACGGCGCCTTGATCCGGATGTTGAACACGAACGGCAGCCGCTGCAGGCGGCGGACGATGAAGTTCGATTTCGCCCCCTCGCCCTGGCTGATCCCGGCGAAGCGCACGTCGGTGACCATCTCGCCCGCCAGCGGCCCGTTCATGCCGACACGCAGCGACTGGTAGCGCAGCGATTTCAGCGCCTGGAACGCGATGTTCGCCCAGATGCCGAGATCCTTCTGGCTGAGATCGCCGACATAGGCGAGCGTCCCCCCGCCCGGCCGCACGCGAAGGTCGCCACCCTCGATCCGCCCGCCGCTTTCGTCGAAGATCATCGGCAGCACGCCGTCGAAGATCCCGGTCGCGTCGAGATTCTTGAAATCAAACTGCTGGAGGAACTGGTCCGCGGCCATGTTGGCGATGTGGAACGTCATCCGTCGCTCGGATGCCGCGGAGAAATCGAGCAGGGTCGGATCGAGCGTCAGCGATCCGCCGGCAAACGGCCATGCCCCGCCTTCGACCCGGACGCGCGCACCGGGCAGCGTCTGGTAGCGGATCGTGCCGTCGCTGACCGGGATGCCCGGGTTGAGCGTCGCGATCGTCGCCACCTGCCCCGGCGCGCTCTGGAGGTTGAGCAGGTCGGTGAAGCGGATCTCGGTCGCGATCCCGGTGACCGGACCGAACGCGGCGGCAAGATCGGTGCCCGCGGTCCGGAAGATGCCCGTGCTGGTCACGCCGCCCGCATTCCACGCGATGTGCCCCTCGCCGCTGACCGATCCGTTGACGTCGGCAATCACGCCGAAGGTCAGCGGGGTGAGCGCGTCGGGTTGCAGCGTGTCCTTGGCGAAGGTGATGCCGGGCACCGACAGGTCGGCGCGCCCGGTGCCCGTGCCGAGCGCATGCACCAGCGTGACGTCGGCGACCTTGGTGCTGCTGACCGGTTCGAACAGCGTCCCCGCCGCGGTGATCGTCCCGCCGATCAGCGACAATGTCACGTCCCGTGCGGCAACCGGCTTGAACCGCGCGCTGCCTGCCGCATCGCTGACGCCCATCGTACCGTTCAGCCTCAACGCCCCGCCGACCAGCGTCCAGTCGCCCGCGGCTTCGCCGAGCAGCAGCGGCACGTTCGCGATCTGCCCCGATCCGCCGGCGAACGCGCCTGCGATGCCTTGCGCCGTGGTCCGGCCCGTCACGGTCCCGAAATCGAGCCGCGTGACGCGCTCCGGCGTGCCGATGCGGGTCCGAACGCCATCGATCGCGAAATCCCGGTCCGCCAGCCTGATGGTCGCACCCGCCGCGGCCAGGGTCAGCGGCGTGCTGCCCAGCCGCCCCTTCAGCGACGCCGCGGCGATCCGCGCGCCACCGGTTACGCGTCCGCCTTCGACGCGCAACAGCGCCGTATCGATCGGGCACAGCGACAACCGCGTGGGGTCGAGCACCAGCCCCGACACCGCCAGCCGCTGTACCGCGAGCGGCACGCAGCCGGTGTTGACGACGAGGCGCGCGCGACCGTCCCACCGCGCATCGATCGGTATCGACAGCCCCTCGACGCGGTCCCGCCCGGTGCCGATCGGCCCGTCGAGCGTCACCTGCGTCGTGATCGCGGTAGCCCCGCCGGGCGTGGCGCTGAACCGCACCGGCGTCAGCGCCAGCCGGGCGCCGTTCGCCACATAGGGCGCCATCTGCGCGACCCCGCGGATCGGCGCCCCCGGCCGCGCCTGCGTGATCGACACGCGAGTCTCGGGCAAACCACCCCCCCGAGTCGTGAGCGTCGTGCCGAGCCGGACGCCTCCCGCGGGCACGCCAAGCGTGATCCCGTCTCCGCCACTAAGTGCGATCCGCGCGCCACTTGCCGACGCGAGCGCGAGTCGCGACAGCGTCGCTTCGCCGCGCCCACCGCGGATCTGCAGCGCGACCACCGCATCCGCGGCGAACCCCTTTGCGGCGCGGGTCATCGCGACAACGGCGGCATCGACAAGCGGAGCGACCGGCGTCCCCGCGGCCGACCCTGCCAGCGCGGCGATACCGGCCAGTCGGCGATCGACGATCGCGGTACCAGCCGAGCGGATGCGTCCGTCGAACGCGACAAGCTCGCCAATGCGGTAGGATCCTGTGGCCGAGACGCGTCGTGCGCGGGCGTCACGCAGCCGTACCGTGTCGGCAGCGAGATCCACCTTGCCCGCCGTTGCCGCGGCATTACCCGCGAATTCGACGCTCCCGTGCGCCCCGCCGATCGTCGCGCCGGGCGTCTGTCCCGGCCCGGTCGCCAGCACGGCCCGCCCCTGCCACCGATCGAGCGCTGCACCGAGCGTCAGGTCGAGATTGGCGGCGACGGCCGCTGCCTGCGACGTGCCGCACGCCAGCCGCGCCAGCCGGACCGGCCCGCGCAGGATCGGCCTGGCCGCGTCGATCCGGACGCGCATCGTGGCGGCAAGCCGGTCGCCCGTGCATCCGCTTACCGTCACACGCTCGCTCACCGCGGCGATCGAGCCACGAAACCCGTCGTCCAGCCGCCCCGCGCCGGCAAGCTTCAGCCCGATCAATCCGTACGGCGTCTCCAGCCGGATCCGCGCATCGTCGACGGTCGCGTCGAGCGCGGGCAACGCGAACGGCTTGCCCGACGGCGCGGGCAGCAACCGGTCGATCGCGCCAAGCGACACCCGCCCATCGACCAGCCGGCCGCGTAACCGAACATGCCCCGCGCGCACCGCATCAAGATACGGTCCCGACAATCCGATCCCCGTGCGCGTCTCGACCCAGTCCGCCACCAAGTCGGGGTTTGCCGGATCGCCGAGTACGACATTGGTCAGTCGCTGCCCGCCGAGCGCGAGATCGGCGATGTCGTATTGTGCGGGAACGCCCGCACGCGCGAGCTCGCGGTCGATGAACCCCTCTGCGATCGGCTTGCGCACGAGCCACAGTGCGACCAGCGCAAGAACTATCGCCAGCGCGATCAGCCGCGCGATCCGACGACGCCGACCATTGCGCCGGCCATTAAGGCGGCCACCACGAGCGGACATCGACCGGGAAGGGTCGGCCCCTGTCTCGCTCGCTTCGCTCAACGCCTTACTCCGCAACGCTTCGTGGCGCATTGCATAGGCATGCCCGGCGACGTCATGCAATTGCGCACGATTGTGCTAGCATCGCGTCATGACCGATCCCGGTGATCCGATCGACGCGCGAAAGGGCCATCGCGCCCGGCTGCGCCAGCGCCTGTTCGACGGCGGCGGCGAAGCACTGCTCGACCACGAACTCATCGAATATCTGCTGGCGGTCGCGATTCCGCGTGGCGACACGAAACTGCTCGCCAAGGCGCTGTTGCGCGAATTCGGCGGGATCGGCGGCGTGCTGACTGCCGATCCCGCGGCGCTCGCGCGCGTCGACGGGATGGGCGACATCGCGACCGCCGCGATCAAGATCGCGCACGCCGCCGCGATCCGCCTGCTCCAGTCGCACGTCGGCGATCGTCCTGTGCTCGCCAACTGGCAGGCATTGCTCGATTATCTGCGCGCGGACATGGCGCACCATACGATCGAGCGGTTCCGCGTGCTCCACCTCAACACGCGCAACATGCTGATTCGCGACGAAGTGATGAGCAAGGGTTCGATCGACCAGGCGGCAGTCTATGTCCGCGAGGTGATTCGCCGCGCGATCGATTTCGGCTCGGCGTCGCTCATCCTCGTCCACAACCATCCGAGCGGCGATCCGACCCCCAGCCGCGCGGACATCGAGATCACCCGGACAATCGCCGAAGCGGGCAAGCGGCTCGGGATCACCGTCCATGACCACATCATCGTCGGCGCGACCGGGCATACCAGCCTGCGCGCGCAGGGCCTTGTCTGACGCGGCCACCCCGTCCGCGACGAGATCCGGACGCGACCGCGGCGTGATTTGAACCCGGCGCCCCGGCCTGCTACCGGGCGCGCGATCGCTGGCGCTACTCCCGACCCGATGGGAGGCGCGTCGCCCATTGCCGAGCCACCCCCGCAGACTCCCGAGGAAAACCCGATGGTCCCCCGCTATTCCCGCCCCGACATGGTCGCCATCTGGACGCCCGAAGCACGCTTTCAGATCTGGTTCGAGATCGAGGCGCACGCCACCGACGCGCTCGCCGAGCTGGGCGTCGTGCCGAAAGAGGCGGCGGCCGCGATCTGGGAAAAGGGCGCGTTCGAGGTCGACCGGATCGACGAGATCGAGCGCGAGACCAAGCACGACGTCATCGCCTTCCTGACCAACGTCGCCGAGCATGTCGGCCCCGAGGCGCGCTTCATGCACCAGGGCATGACCTCGTCGGACGTGCTCGACACCTGCCTCGCGGTGCAGCTGGCCAAGGCGAGCGACATCCTGATCGCCGATCTCGATGCGCTGCTGGTGGTGCTCGAACGCCGCGCGCGCGAACACAAGATGACGCCGACGATCGGCCGCAGCCACGGCATCCACGCCGAACCGGTCACCTTCGGGCTCAAGATGGCGCAGGCGCATGCCGAGTTCGCGCGCAACCGTGCGCGGCTGGTGGCGGCGCGCGCCGACGTCGCGACCTGTGCGATCTCGGGCGCGGTGGGCACGTTCGCCAACATCGATCCGTTCGTCGAGGACTATGTCGCGGGCAAGCTCGGCCTCTCGGTCGAGCCCGTCTCGACGCAGGTCATCCCGCGTGATCGCCACGCGATGTTCTTCGCGACGCTTGGCGTGATCGCGAGCTCGATCGAGCGGCTCGCGACCGAGATCCGCCATCTCCAGCGCACCGAGGTGCTCGAGGCGGAGGAATATTTCTCGCCGGGCCAGAAGGGCTCGTCGGCGATGCCGCACAAGCGCAATCCGGTGCTGACCGAGAACCTGACCGGCCTCGCGCGCATGGTCCGCGGCTATGTCACGCCCGCGCTCGAGAATGTCGCGCTGTGGCATGAGCGCGACATCTCGCACTCGTCGGTCGAGCGCTATATCGGCCCCGACGCGACGATCACGCTCGACTTCGCGCTCGCGCGGCTGACCGGGGTGATGGACAAGCTGGTCGTGTACCCGGCGCGGATGGAAAAGAACCTCAACAAGATGGGCGGCCTCGTCCATTCGCAGCGCGTCCTGCTCGCGCTGACGCAGGCCGGCGTCAGCCGCGAGGACGCGTATCGACTGGTTCAGCGCAACGCGATGAAGGTGTGGGATTCGGACGGCGCGCTGTCGCTTCTCGAGCTACTCAAGGCCGATCCAGAAGTGACGCTGAGCGATGCCGAGCTCGAGGACAAGTTCGACCTCGGCTATCACCTCAAGCACGTCGACACGATCTTCGCGCGGGTGTTCGGCGCGGCGTAAGGGCAGAGGTAAGCCCTCCCACTCCGTCATCCTGACGAAAGTCAGGATCCAGAGCCAAGCAGGACAGCGCTACGGTACTCTGGATCCTGACTTTCGTCAGGATGACGGGTGGCGGGAGCAGCAAGACCCTACCAAAGTGCACGCAACGCAATTACGATTTCGTGTTACAGAATTGCGACAACCCGCAACTATCACCATATCCCCGATGCCGGATATTACTCCGGCATCGGAGACCTACCCATGCGCATGTTCGAAACCGTGACCAGCTCGATGCTGGCGATCGCGGCCCAGGCGCTGGTGGTCGGGGTGGTCATTTCCACCCTCTGATCCATCGGCCCGCCCGCCCCTCCAAGGAGGGGCGCGGCTAGGCCGGAGGACCGCACGGCTCCGTACCAGAAGTTGGTGCAATGTCCCCCGAAGTGGCGAAAGAACGGCCAAGCGACAGCCCTCGCTGACACGGAGTTCTGCAGGATCAAGCACTTAGGTGTTTGGCATCATTAATGCAGTGACACAGTTGAGCGCGGTTCGGCGCTCGATCGTGAAAGCCTTAAGATGCACATTCTTTCTCTGCGCCGCCCCGTCTCGGCTTTCCTCACCGCCGCCGTCGCGCTGACCGGCTTTGCGGTCCCCGCGCTTGCCGCAGGCGAGAAGCCGGTGACCATCACCATGCCCGCCAGCGCGTTCAAGGACGATACGAGCCGCGTCTGCATGCCGCGCACGATATTGGGGCGCAAGGTCGACAAGACGCTGCCCGTCACGATCTGCGAGACGCGGTCCGAGTGGGGCGCACGCGGCGTCGTCTTCGTCACGAAATGAGCTTGGAAGAGACGGTCCCGACGCGGCAAGCCCCGTCCGGACCGTCCTCTGCCGCCTAGCCGCGCGGATAGCGCGTCGCGAATTCCTCGTCCGACATCATCAGATAACGGATCATGTCGATAAACGCCCATGGGATCGTGATCGCCAGCCCGACCAGGGTGATGCTCAGCACCAGCATGACGATCCCCGATCCGATCCGCCCCAGATAAAAGCGGTGGATGCCGAGCGTCCCGATCAGGAAGGCGATCAGCGCAGCGACGTATTTGTTGCGGTCGCTGGCCAGCCCGGCTGCGGCCCCGCTTGCGGTCACCGCAGTTGGTACCGCGCGTCGCGGCCCCGGCGTCGCCGCGCTGGGCAGCGGGAACACGCTCAGCGCCCGGTCGTCGGCGGTCTCGAAATCGACCTCGGCACCGATCACCGGCTCGCCGCGATGTGCCCAGTCTTCCGGCGCGAACCGATACCGTTGGCCGTCCTGGCCCGAAACGAGGCCCTCGCCCGTCCGCACGTCCACACCCAGTATCTGTCCGCGCATCGCAATCCCCCAACACCGCGCCCAATCGTGGCGGATCGAACCCAACAGGCAGGTCCGGCCTATTCCGCCGCGAACACGCCCTTCAATTTTGCGAAGAAGCCCTGGCTGTCAGGGCATTCGTCGCCTGTCTCGGTCTCGCGGAACATCTCGAGCAGTTCCTTCTGCCGGTTCGACAGACGGGTCGGAGTCTCGACATCGATCTGCACGACCAGATCGCCATGCCCGCGCCCCTGCAGCACGGGCATGCCCGCGCCGCGCTGGCGGAGCTGCTTGCCCGACTGGATGCCCGCGGGGATCTTGATCTCGTGCGTACGTCCGTCGAGCCCGGGAATCGACAAGGATCCCCCGAGCGCCGCGACCGTGAAGCTGATCGGTGCGCGCGCGAACAACGCCGTGCCCTCGCGCTCGAACAGGTGATGCTTGGCGACATGGAGGAACACGTAGAGATCGCCAGCGGGCGCCCCGCGCGCGCCGGCCTCGCCCTCGCCCGTCATCCTGATCCGCGTGCCCTCGTCGACACCGGGCGGAACGTTGATCGCGAGCGTCTTGGTCTTCTCGACCCGACCGTCGCCGCGACAATCGGGGCATGGATCGGCAATGACCTCGCCCGCGCCCTGGCAGACCGGGCATGCGCGCTCGACCACGAAGAAACCCTGCTGCGCGCGAACCTTGCCATGCCCGCCGCAATGCTGGCACGTTTTCGCCCGCGTGCCCGAGCGCGCGCCGCTGCCGTCGCACGTGTCGCATGGCGCCGAGACATCGATCGTGACTTCGGTGGCCTTGCCGTGGAACGCCTCCTCGAGGGTGACCTCCATGTCATAGCGCAGGTCAGCACCACGCCGCGCGCCACTCCGACCGCCGCTGCCGCGCTGCGCGCCGCCCATGAACTCGCCGAACACGCTTTCGAAGATGTCGGAGAAGCCGCCAAAGTCCTGCGCGCCGCCGCCGCCGCCGGGTCCGCCGTTCTGGAAGGCGGCATGCCCGAACCGGTCATAGGCCGCACGCTTCTGCGGGTCCTTGAGGCAATCATACGCCTCGCTGACCGCCTTGAACTGCGCTTCCGAATCCTTGCAACCCGCGTTCTTGTCCGGGTGATATTTCATCGCGAGCTTGCGATAGGACGACTTGATCGTCCCCGCATCCGCGGTCCGCTCGATTTCGAGCAGTTCGTAATAGTCTGTCTGGGTACTCATACTTCGCCCCCTGCGCCCGTCCCGTCATCCTGGCGAAGGCCAGGATCCAGAGCCGGATGGGCGGACGCCCGAGACTCTAGATTCCAGCTTGCGCTGGAATGACGGGGGGTATGCATATGCCTAAGCCTTACGCCTTCGGGTTTTCGTCGACTTCCGAGAACTCGGCGTCGACGACGTCGTCGTCCTTCTTCGCCGCGTCACCCTCGGCCGAAGGCGATGCCTCGGACTGGGCCTGCTTCTCGTAGATCGCCTGGCCGAGCTTCATCGCGACCTGGGCGAGCGCGGTGCTCTTCTCGGTCATCGCGTCCGCATCGCCGCTCTCGACCGCAGCCTTGGTCGCGTCGATCGCGGCCTGGATCTCGGTCTTGAGCGACTCGTCGACCTTGTCGCCGTTATCGGCGAGCTGGCGCTCGGTCGTGTGAACCAGCGACTCGGCGTTGTTCTTCGCCTCGGCGCCCGCACGACGCTTCTTGTCCTCCTCGGCGAAGGTCTCGGCATCGCGGACCATCTGGTCGATGTCGCTGTCCGAAAGACCACCCGACGCCTGGATGCGGATCTGCTGCTCCTTGCCGGTGCCCTTGTCCTTGGCCGAGACGCTGACGAGACCGTTCGCGTCGATGTCGAACGTGACCTCGATCTGCGGCACGCCGCGCGGTGCGGGGGGGATGCCGACGAGATCGAAATTGCCGAGCATCTTGTTGTCGGCCGCCATCTCGCGCTCGCCCTGGAACACGCGGATCGTCACCGCGCCCTGGTTGTCGTCCGCGGTCGAATAGGTCTGCGACTTCTTGGTCGGGATCGTCGTGTTGCGATCGATCATCCGGGTGAACACGCCACCCAGCGTCTCGATGCCGAGCGACAGCGGCGTCACGTCGAGCAACAGCACGTCCTTGACGTCGCCCTGCAGCACGCCGGCCTGGATCGCGGCGCCCATGGCGACGACTTCGTCCGGGTTGACGCCGGTGTGCGGCTCCTTGCCGAAGAACTGCTTCACGACTTCACGGACGCGCGGCATGCGCGTCATGCCGCCGACGAGCACGACCTCCGAGATGTCCTCGGGCTTCAGGCCGCCATCAGCCAGCGCCTTGCGGCAAGGCTCGAGCGTACGCTTGACGAGGTCCTCGACCATCCGCTCCAGGTCGGCGCGCGTGATCGACTTCACCAGATGCTTCGGGCCGTTCTGGTCCGCGGTGATGAAGGGCAGGTTGACCTCGGTCGACTGCGCCGAGCTCAGCTCGATCTTCGCCTTCTCGGCGGCTTCCTTCAGACGCTGCAGCGCGAGCTTGTCCTTGGCGAGGTCGATGCCCTCGGCCTTCTTGAACTCGTCGGCGAGGAACTGGACGATCTTGTTGTCGAAATCCTCACCACCGAGGAAGGTGTCGCCGTTGGTGGCCTTCACCTCGAACACGCCGTCGCCGATCTCGAGCACGGAGATGTCGAACGTGCCGCCACCGAGATCGTAGACCGCGATCGTCTTGCCGTCCTGCTTGTCGAGGCCGTAGGCCAGCGCCGCAGCCGTCGGCTCGTTGATGATGCGCAGCACTTCGAGGCCGGCGATCTGGCCCGCGTCCTTGGTCGCCTGGCGCTGTGCGTCGTTGAAGTAGGCCGGCACGGTGATGACCGCCTGCGTGACCGTCTCGCCGAGATACGACTCCGCGGTTTCCTTCATCTTCTGCAGCGTGAACGCCGAGATCTGCGACGGCGAGTAATCCTTGCCGCCGGCCGAGACCCACGCGTCGCCGTTCGGCCCGCGCGAGATCTTGTACGGGACCAGCTCGGTGTCCTTCTTGGTGATCGGATCGTCGAAACGACGGCCGATCAGGCGCTTCACCGCGAAGATGGTGTTGTCGCCGTTCGTCACTGCCTGCCGCTTGGCCGGCTGGCCGACCAGTCGCTCGCCATCCTTGGCGAATGCAACGATCGACGGCGTGGTGCGCGCGCCTTCGGAATTCTCGATGACCTTTGGCTTGCCGCCTTCCATCACGGAAACGCAGCTGTTGGTCGTGCCGAGATCGATACCGATTACTTTAGCCATGAGTTTAAATAGCCCCTCACACATCGTAAAAAAGTCTCGGGCTCCACCCCGTTACGGCAGTGGAACCTTTCGATTGATGGGCGCGATATAGGTTGGCTCGCGCTTGCCGCAAGATTGTACGGCCCGTAGAGATAGCAAGAGGGGATAGCGGAAGTGGCAATCATGACGATGCGTGGTATTTTTGCAGGGATCGCCGTGGTGGCGACGGCCGGCTGCGCGCAGCCGAAGCAGCTGTCCGTGGATGGCGCCTGGGTACGGCTGGCTGCGGTGCAGGGGCGCCCGGCAGCGGCCTATTTCACGATCCATGGCGGACCGGCCGATGCGACGCTGATCAACGTCACCACCGATGTCGCGATCCGCGCAGAGATGCATGAGAGCATGGCGTCGGGCGGCGTCACGTCGATGAAACCGATCCCCCGCGTGGCAATCCCTGCCAACACCGACGTCGTGTTCGCACCCGGTGGCCGTCACGTCATGCTGTACAACATGAACCCGGGGATCACCCCCGGGGGCCGCCTGATCACGCTCACGCTCAGCTTCGCCGACGGTACCCGGATCCTGCAGAACGCGACGGTCGTCGGCGCCGGCGACACCGGAACGAAGTGAGCGATCGCGATCGGTCGGCGCGGGCGCTGACCCCGGCCGAGACAGCGCTCGCCGCGTCGGTCTTCGGCGATGCGATCGACTATGCACCGGTGCGGCTGGCACGCCGCAAATGGGCGTTCTTCCAGCCGCGCGACACCGTAATGGCGCCGCGCGGGTGCATCCATTTCCACCCCAAGGGCGATCTGTGGTGCGACGATTTCGCGCACGCGCATCTGACGCTGCAAGGGCTGTTCATCCACGAGATGACGCACATCTGGCAGCATCAGCGCGGCGTCTTCCTCCCGCTCGCGCGACATCCATGGTGCCGCTACGACTATGCGTTCCGGCCCGGCGTCGCGCTGCACCGCTATGGCATCGAACAGCAGGGCGAGATCGTGCGTCACGCATTCCTGCTGCGCGCCGGGGCCAAGGTGGCGGGCGCACCGCCGCTTGCGCAGTACGAGACGGTGTTGCCGTTCAAGCCACGGGCGACACCCCGTCATCCTGACGAAAGTCAGGATCCAGGATAATGGAGACCGGCGTACCTGGCTCTGGATCCTGACCTTCGTCAGGATGACGGAGCGTGGTTTATCGCGCCGCCCCCCCCCCAAACCGTCATCCCAGCGAACGCTGGGATCTCAAGCGGCTCTCGCGCGCGCTTTCACAGGGAGATCCCGGCTTTCGCTGGGATGACGGTGGATCGCTGGCCGCGGCAGCGGTCTCAGATCCAGCTGCGCCCGTCAGCCGCGGCACAGCCGGACGGCGGCAATTGCCCGAAAAACCGCGCCTGCATCTTGTGGCAGCCCCAGCTCCGCAACGGCGCAGGCGCATGGCTGTTCAGCGCGATGCCGACCTCGTCATACGGGCTCTCGCCGCGCGCGACATACATGTACCAGCGCCCGCCGAACATGACCGTGGCGCCGATGAGCACGACGCATATGACCTGGAAAATTTTCTGCATGTTCGCCCCTTTTCGTGATCGAGGGCGCCCCGTTGCAGACAAGATTGATCCCGATCAACCACCGGCAGGCGAGCCCCGCCGGCGATGATCGGCACGCTAGAGCGCGTCGAAATCGATAGGTCGTGTCCGATCAAGCGCTTGCGGCGCTTCCGGCATCGGATATTTCAGTCCGGTCGCACAATTAAAAAGTACGACGCGGTCGTCCTCGTCGACCAGTCCGGTGTTCAGCGCCTGATGATAGGCCGCGAGCGTCGCGCCGCCTTCGGGGCACAGCAGCAGGCCGTCCTGCTTCGCCGCCGCCTCGACTGCCTTGAGGGTCGCGGGATCGCCGACCGCCATCGCCTGCCCGCCGCTCTCGCGGACCGCGCGCAGGATCAGGAAGTCGCCAACCGCCTTTGGCACGCGTATGCCCGCCGCGACGGTGCTCGCATCCTCCCAGCGCTCGGCATGCTCCTCGCCCGCCTCGAACGCGCGGACGATCGGCGCACAGCCGCTCGCCTGCACCGCGAACATCTTGGGTCGCTCCGATCCGATCCAGCCGAGCTGCTCGAGTTCGTCGAACGCCTTCCACATGCCGATCAACCCAGTACCGCCGCCGGTCGGATAGAAGATCGCATCGGGCAGTTTCCAGCCGAACTGCGCGGCCAGTTCCAGCCCCATCGTCTTCTTGCCCTCGATTCTGTAGGGCTCCTTCAACGTCGAGAAGTCGAACCAGCGCCCTTCGGAGGCGCCCTTGCCGACGATCGCCCCGCAATCGTCGATCAGCCCGTTGACGCGCCAGACGCGCGCGCCCTGCATCGCGATCTCGCGGACGTTGATCTCGGGGGTGTCGTCGGGACACAGCACGATCGTCTCGATCCCGCAGCGCGTCGCATAGGCGGCCAGCGCCGCGCCGGCATTGCCGTTGGTCGGCATCGCGATTTTGGTGACGCCGAGCTCCTTCGCCATCGCCACCGCCATGACCAGCCCGCGCGCCTTGAAGCTGCCGGTCGGCAGGCGGCCCTCGTCCTTGACCAGTACGTTGGGGCCGCCCGACTTGGTCAGCGGCACCAGCGGCGTCTCGATCTCGCCGAGGCTGACGATGTTCGAGGTCTCACGCACCGGCAGCAGCTCGCGCCACCGCCAGAGATCGGTCGGCCGCGCCTCGATGGTGTCGCGCGAAATCGCCGCCCGGACCGCGTCGAGGTCATAGCGGACGAGCAACGGCCTGCCCGCGCGTGACAGCCCGTGCAGCTGGTCCGCCTCGTAGCGTTCGCCGGTGATCGAGCATTCGAGATGCGTGACGAACGTCTCGCGATCGGCGGTGAGGTTCTCGTTCATGTCGTCATCCCGGCGAGGCAGAAAATTGAGTGCCGGCCTTGGCCGTCCCCCCGCCAAGGCGAGGGCCCGGGGTCAAAGGCGCCAGCGTTTGGAACCCTGGGCTCCCGCCTTCGCGGGAGACCACCGGCCCGGCAGGCTTACCCCGCCTTGGCGACGCCTACCATCGCGGGCCGCAGCAGGCGATCCTTGATCATGTAGCCCGCCTGCATTTCCTGGACGATCGTGCCAGCCGGCTGGTCGCTCGGGATCTCGAGCATCGCCTGGTGCTTGTTCGGGTCGAGCATCTGGCCCTCGGCAGCGATCTTGGTGATGCCGTGGCGCTGGAACACGCTCTCCAGCTCGCGGCCCGTGGCCTCGAGCCCGGTGACGAGCCCCTTCATCTTGTCGTCCGCACGCAGGTCCGCCGGGATCGCCGAGAGGCCGCGCGCGAGATTGTCGGCAACCGACAGCACGTCGCGGGCAAACGCGGTGGCGGCATAGGCGCGTGCGTCCTGCGCTTCCTTCTCGGCGCGGCGGCGGACGTTCTGGATCTCGGCCTGCGCATACAGAACGTTCTGCTTGGCTTCGGCGAGCTGGTTCTCGAGCTCGGCGACGCGGTCGTTCGCGGCGACTTCGGGCGCGTCCTCGGCGGTCTCTTCGCGCAGGTCGGCAGGCGTGTTCTGGTCGATATCGGACATGGTTTTCCCTATAAGTTGGGCCCGCTCAACCCATCAACCGGGCGAGCGTTGCAGCCGTGAAATCCACCATGGGCACGACGCGCGCATAGTTCAACCGCGTGGGGCCGATCACGCCCACCACGCCGACCACCCGGCCGTCGAGACCACGAAACGGTCGTGCGATCACCGAAGACCCTGAAAGCGCGAACAATTTTGTCTCGGCACCAATGAAAATCCGCGTCGAATCGCCCGCCCGCGCGCTGTCGAGGAGCGATGCGACTTCCTGTTTTCCCTCGAGGTCGTCGAGCAGGTCGCGGACCCGGTCGAGATCGGCGGCAGCGGCGGCGTCGATCAGCCGCCCCTGCCCGCGCACGATCAGTACGGGGCGGCGATCGGCATCCTCGCTCCACACCGCGATCCCGCGCTCGACCAGCGTCCGCGCCGCGCCGTCGAGCGCCGCCTGCCCATCCGCCAGCTCGCGCTCGATCCGGCCCCGCGCTTCGGCCAGCGTCAGCCCGCCGAGCGTCGCCGACATGTAATTGCCCGCCTCGATCAGCGCGGACGTCGACATCCCCTTCGGCAGCGCGATCACGCGATTCTCGACCGAGCCATCCTCGCTGACGAGCACCGCCAGCGCCTGTTCGGGCGACAGCGCGACGAACGCGATCTGGCGCAGCTTCAGCTCGCGCTTGGGCACCATCACCAGCCCCGCGCACGCCGACAGACCTGACAGCGCGAGCGTGGTGGCGGCAAGCGCCTCCTCGACCGGGCCACCGACGCCGGCGCGCGCCTCGATCGTCTGGCGCTCCTCGAACGAGGGCTCCATCGCCTGCATCATCCCGTCGACGAACAGTCGCAGGCCGCGATCGGTCGGCATCCGCCCCGCGCTGGTATGCGGGCTGGCGAGCAACCCGAGGCCTTCGAGCTCGCCCATCACGCCGCGAATCGACGCGGGCGACAGGCTGAGCCCCGCGAGTTGCGCGATCGTCTTCGACCCCACCGGCGTCCCGCTCGCGAGATAGCTGTCGACGACCGCACGAAAGATATCGCGCGCGCGGTCGGTCAGTTCGGTGACGGGGGGCGTGGCCATCTGGGTGATCTAGGCTGGCGAGCCCGAATGCGAAAGGCTAGGCAACCGCTTTCCCCGTTCGTGCCGAGTAGCGGTCGAGCGAAGTCGAGACCGCGTATCGAGGTACATGTCCTTCGATACGTCCTCTCGACAAGCTCGATGACTACTCGGGACGAACGGCAGTTTTCCAAAAATGTTAACGAAGGAATACACCATGCGCCCATCCGGCCGCGCCCCAGACCAGATGCGTGAGATCACGATCGAACCCCGCTACACCAGGCACGCCGAGGGCTCCGTCCTGATCGGCTTCGGCGACACCAAGGTGCTTGTCACCGCCAGCGTCGAGGAGAAGGTCCCGCCGTTCATGCGCGGCAAGGGCGAAGGCTGGGTGACCGCCGAATATGGCATGCTCCCGCGCTCGACCAACACGCGCAACAACCGCGAGGCGGCCAAGGGCAAGCAGTCGGGTCGCACGCAGGAGATCCAGCGTCTGATCGGGCGCTCCTTGCGCGCCGTCACCGATCTGAAATTGCTCGGCGAGCGCCAGATCGTGATCGACTGCGACGTGATCCAGGCCGATGGCGGCACGCGCACCGCGTCGATCTCGGGCGGCTGGGTCGCGCTCCGGCTCGCGATCGACGGGCTGCTCGCGAGCGGCAAGCTGACCGCGGACCCGCTGAGGCAGAAGGTCGCCGCGATCAGCTGCGGCATCTACCAGGGCAATCCCGTGCTCGACCTCGACTATATCGAGGATTCGGGCGCGGATGCGGACGCGAACTTCGTGCTGCTCGAAAACGGCAACATCGCCGAGGCGCAGGCGACCGCCGAGGGCGCGACCTATGACGAGGAGGCGCTGCTTCGCCTGCTCCGCCTCGCGCGGATCGGCTGCACGGACATCTTCGCGGCGCAGGCAAAGGCCGTCGCCAAGTGAGCGGCGAAGGCAGCACCCCGCAGGCGATCCGCAAGCTCCAGCCCGGCAAGCTGGTCATCGCCAGCCACAACAAGGGCAAGGTCCGCGAGATCGCCGACCTGCTCGCAGGTCGCGGGTTCGAGGTGGTGTCCGCCGCCGAACTCGACCTGCCCGAGCCGGTCGAGACGGGAACGACGTTCTTCGCCAATGCCGAGCTGAAGGCACGCTCCGCCGCCGACCTGTCGGGCTATCCGGCGCTCGCGGACGACAGCGGGCTGTGCGTCGATGCGCTGAACGGCGATCCAGGCGTCTACACCGCGGACTGGGCCGAGACGCCCGATGGCCGCGACTGGAACCTCGCGATGCGCAAGGTCGAGGACGCGCTCGCCGCCAAGGGCCCCGATGCAAGCCGCGGCGCGCATTTCGTCAGCGTGCTCGCGCTCGCCTGGCCCGACGGGCATGTCGAATGGTTCGAGGGCCGCGCCGAGGGCACGCTCGTCTGGCCGCCGCGTGGCCGGGTCGGCTTTGGCTATGATCCGATGTTCGTCCCGCACGGCTATGACGAGACCTATGCCGAACTCCCGCATGAGACGAAGAACGCGATCAGCCACCGCACCGAGGCGTTCGAACTGCTGAAAGCCGCGGTATTCTGAAGCCCGGGGAGGGATCGTCCCTCCCCTACGCTGTGCCCGTCACCCCAGCGAACGCTGGGGTCTCACCATTGGAAAGGGTGCGGCCCGAACCGGAAGACCCCAGCGTTCGCTGGGGTGACGCTTACGGCGCCACCCGCAGGGGTGACAGAGCACAGCGTTCGACCGGAGCGCAATCAGAACGTCCGCTCACCAACCACGTTACCCGGCGGCGAATAGCGGCATACCAGATAGTCGTCGCGGTCGTTGCTGGCGGTCGCGCAGCCCACCGCGGTCGAGTTGCGCCACACGATCTGCGTATAGTGCGCGACGTCTTCCCATTTGCTCGTCCGGCTGAAGGCGGGCGTCACGCCGTTGACGAAATCGCGCTTCTCCGCGACCCAGTGGCCGATCATCTCCGGATAGGCATAGGCCGCCCGCGTCCCCGTCCACAGATTCTCGCCCTCGCGCCCCGGCCCCTGCGGTTGCGCCGCATGCTCGAACTTGCGGGTCCGCGCCATCTCCTCGGCATAGCTGCGCGCGGTCGTCGCCAACGTATCGCTCCACACCAGCGGCGGCACGCCGACCGCGGCGCGCGCGGCGTTGTGCCCCTCCATCATCACCGTCTTGAGCAGCGCCGTCCCGCGCGGCGCAGGCGCCTGCGTCTCGCGCCGCTCGACCACGCGCTCGGGCCCCTGTGCGCAGCCAGCGATCATCAGCGCCGCCGCCACCGTCAAACCCGACCAAACCCGCATTGCGCTTCCTTCCGCCGCGCCATGCGACCATATGCGCCACATAATGTCCGTCCTCGAAACACCAAGCCCCGCCCGCGATCACGCCAGCGACCAAGCGGGCGATCTCGCGCTCTACGTCCACTGGCCGTTCTGCGTGTCGAAATGCCCCTATTGCGACTTCAACAGCCATGTCCGCGAAGGCGTCGACCAGGCCGCCTGGCGCGCCGCATTGCTCACCGATCTCGCGCACGAGGCCAGCGTGCTGCCGGGGCGCAAGCTCCAGTCGATCTTCTTCGGCGGGGGCACGCCGTCGCTGATGCCTCCCGAAACCGTCGCCGCGATCCTCGATGCGGCCGACCGCGCGTGGGGATTCGCCGACGGGATCGAGATAACGCTGGAGGCCAACCCCTCCTCGGTCGAGGCCGCGCGCTTTGCCGATCTCGCCCGCGCGGGCGTCAACCGCGTGTCGCTCGGATTGCAGTCGCTCGACGACCAGGCGCTCAAATTCCTCGGTCGCGCGCATGACGTCAACGAAGGACAGGCGGCGCTCGGCATTGCGCAGAGCGTCTTTCCGCGCGTCAGCTTCGACCTGATCTATGCCCTGCCCGGGCAGCGCCTTGCCGACTGGCGCGCCGAACTCGCGCGCGCATTGAGCTTCGGCACCGAACACCTGTCTCTCTACCAGCTTACGATCGAGCCCGGCACGCGCTTCGCGACGGATGCGCTCGCCGGCCGGATCGTCATTCCCGACGGCGATTCCGCCGCCGATCTGTTCGAGGCGACGCGCGCCGATACGGCCGCTGCCGGCTTGCCGGCCTACGAGACGTCGAACCACGCACGGCCGGGATCGGAGAGCCGCCACAACCTCGCTTATTGGCGATATCAGGATTATGCCGGGATCGGCCCTGGCGCGCATGGTCGCCGTGGCGGGCTCGCGACGGTACGCCGCAAGAAGCCCGAAAACTGGATGGCGGCGATTGAACGCAACGGCCACGGCATGGAGGTCGAGGATCCGCTGACCCCGTCGACGCGCGCGACCGAGGCGCTGCTGATGGGGCTTCGGCTTGCGGAGGGCGTGGACCTCGACCGGATCACGCGGCTCAACGCAGGCGTCGTTCCCGTCGACCTCGCGGCAGTCGAACGGCTCGAGGCGCTTGGCCTGATCGCCCGGTCACCCGGCCGGTTGCGCGTCACCGAGGCGGGCGCGCTGCTCCTCGACGCGATCCTGCCCGAAATCGTGACGGCCTGACCTGCTCTCCCGCCACGCGCGGGAGAGCAGGAGGCGCCAAGCCTATTTTCCGAACCCGGTCGGTGCCGGCGAGACCACGCTCGTCGTGCCGCCGCGGATCTCCTTCACCTCCAGCGCGCGCTCGGCGACGTTGTCGCGGCCGAAGCGGAACGCACCGTCGATCCCCGAAAAACCGTCCCCGTCGCGCAACTTGGAGACCGGGAACGCGGTCCCCGGCTTCCAGTCGCGCGCAATCCGCACCGTCAGCAGCACCGAATCATAGCCGAGGCTCGACAGACGGAACGGGCCGCTGCCGAACCGCGCCCGATATTTGGCGGCATATTGCCGGTACAGCGTATCCGAAACGCTCGCATACCACGCGCCGCTGAGCGACGGCTTGCTGGCGATGCTCGATTCGGAATTCCACAATTCGGTCCCGAGGATCCGCGTCGAGGCACCCGCCCCGCGCTTCACCAGCGCCGCTGCGGACGCCGCCGTGTTGCCGCTGTCGGCGATCAGCACCGCATCATAGGGCGCCTTCGCCGCCAGCCGCGTGACCGCGCCCGACACACCACCCGCAGTCCGGCCATAGGTCTGGAGCGACACGACCTGGCCGCCCGCGCCCTCGACCGCGCGCAGGAACGCGGTCGATGCCCGCTCGCCGTACAGCCCGTTGGGGATGAGCCCGGCGAAATTGCTGACACCGCGCTCCTTGGCGAAATCGACGACGCGCGTGATCGCCTGCGTCGGCACATAGCCCATCAGATACGCGCCATTGCCCGCGACCCCGAGGTCGTTCGAAAAGCTCAGCACCGGCACACCCGCCGCGCGCGCGATCGGCGCGACCGTCCGCACGTCGTCGGACAGCAGCGGCCCCAAGATCAGCTGCGCGCCCTCGGCGATCGCGCGCTGTGCGGCGGCGGCGGCACCCGTCGCGGTATCGTAGTTGGTGATCCGGACGCGCTGGTTCTGCGTGTCGAGCAGCGCCATCATCGTCGCGTTCGCGATCGACGTGCCGACGCCCGCATTGCTCCCCGACAGCGGCACCAGCAAAGCGACGCGGTTGCGCTCGGCATCACGCGGGATGCCGGCCTCGACGTCGAGCGTGGGCCGCTCCGCCGGCCGCGTGGTCGGGCGCTGCTGCGACGGCTCGACCGGGCCGCGCGGGACGATCGTCTGGCACGCCCCCAGCAGGCACGCTGCCGTCAGCGCAACCCCGCGCACCGTCAGACGCCCAAACGCGTGCATCTGTCTGCGGCCCGATTGCCCAATCGTCGCTACGTCTGCCATGACAATCCCCATGAACCCTGAAACCCTATTGAACCCCGGCCTCTACATCGTCGCGACCCCGATCGGCAATCTTGGCGACCTGTCGCCGCGTGCCGCCGATATCCTCAGCCGCGCCGACGTGATCGCGGTCGAGGACAGCCGGGTGACCGCCGGGCTGCTTCGCCATGTCAGGACGAAGACGCCGATGGTCCCGTATCACGATCACAATGCGGAAGGGGTGCGCCCCGGCCTGATCGCCCGCATGGCAACGGAGGCGGTCGCGCTCGTGTCGGACGCGGGGACGCCGTTGATCTCCGATCCCGGTTTCAAGCTGGTCCGCGACGCGCGTGCGGCGGGGCATCTCGTCGTCACGATCCCGGGCCCCTGTGCGGCGGTCGCGGCGCTGACGCTCGCCGGGCTGCCGACCGACCGGTTCCTGTTCGTAGGGTTCCTCCCCTCCAAGGCGCATGCCCGCGCGGAGGCGATCGCCGAGATCGCGACGATCCGCGCGACGCTCGTCCTGTACGAATCGGGCCCGCGGCTCGGCGCCAGCCTCGCCGCGCTCGCCGAGGGACTTGGCGATCGCGAGGCGGCGGTCACGCGCGAGATCACCAAGAAGTTCGAGGAGGCGGTGACCGGCACGCTGTCCACGCTTGCCGCGCGCTATGCCGACGCCCCGCCGCGCGGCGAGATCGTCATCGTCGTCGCTCCGCCGGGCGAAGCGCCGCCCGCCAGCGCGGAGGACGCCGACGTGGCGCTCGCCGAGGCGCTGACCCGCCTGTCGACTGGCCAGGCCGCGAGTGAGGTCGCAAAGGCGCTCGGGCTCGACCGGAAGACGCTCTACGCGCGGGCGCTTGTGCTGAAACAGGATCGCTGAGGCCGGGCTTGCCGGCGCGCGCAACACTATGGGAACGCCATGAACGACGATGAACAAGGCGTGGTGGTCGACCGAAGGATCGTGCCCTTCCCGACATCGATCAGCGCCCCCGCACGCGCCGCGCTGCAGCGGCTGGTCGGCGACGACGGCATACCGGTCCACGCGCTGTACGCGATGCCCGACCCGACCGATCACGACGGCTGGATACGGATGAAGGCGGCGGTCGATGCGCAATATGCCGCCTCGGTCGAGGGGCTGGCGGGCGGGCTGCACGCGCGCGTCGAGACGATCCGCACGGGCAGCGCGATCGTCCACGTCGCGACGCCCGACAAGATCGCGCGCGCGGACTGCGCCTATATCGACCTGCACGGCGGCGCGCTGGTTTTTGGTGGCGGCCAGGCGTGCCGCGCCGGTGCGCAGATGCAGGCGGATGCGCATAGCGTCCGCTGCTACGCCGTCGATTATCGCACGCCGCCCGAACACCCCTATCCCGCCGCGCTGGACGACTGCATGGCAGCGTATCGCCATGTGCTCGAACGGCACGCCCCCGGAAACATCGTCGTCGGCGGAAGATCGGCGGGCGGCAACCTCGCCGCGGCGATGCTTCTGCGTGCGCGCGACGAAGGGCTGCCGCTTCCCGCCGGACTGGTATTGCTGTCGCCGCAGGTCGACCTGACCGAAACGGGCGACAGCTTCGCGACCAACCGCATGATCGACGTCGTGCTGCCCGGGTCGCTGATGGCGAGCAATCTGCTGTATGCAAACGGCGCGGACCTCGCCGCCCCCCTCGTCTCCCCGCTTTTCGGCGATCCGACCGGCTTCCCTGCGACCTTCCTGCAGACCGGCACGCGCGATCTGTTCCTGTCCAGCACCGTCCGCATGCACCGCGCGCTGCTGCGGGCCGGCGTCGCTGCCGAACTCCACGTCTTCGAGGCGATGCCGCATGGCGGGTTCATGGGAGGAACGCCCGAGGACCGCGAACTCGCCGATGCGATTGCCCGCTTCGTGGAGGCGCGCTGGCCGTAACAGCAGAGCGCATCATGCGGTCTTGCCCGCTCGCCCCCTGGCGGGCACCCTGCCCTCATGACCGGACCCCGCCCCGTCAGACGCCCCGCCCGAAGCGCGGCATCGCGCCGCCAGGCGGATGACGCGGGACGGCGCGGGGAGCGGCTCGCCGGCTGGTGGCTCCGCTTGAAGGGCTGGCACATCCTCGACCGCCGGGTCCGCACCCCGGCCGGCGAAGTCGATCTCGTCGCGCGCAAGGGCAGTCTCGTCGCCTTCGTCGAGGTGAAGACGCGCGCGACCGCAGCCGACCTCGACTTCGCGATCGACGAACGCCGGCTTGCGCGCGTCGCGGCGGCGGCGGAATATCTGATGTCGCGCTATGCCGGGCCGACCGACGACATCCGCGTCGACGTGATCCTGCTCGCCCCCGGCACACGCCCGCGGCACATCGAGAATGCATGGATCGGATAGAGACCCGCCCCCGTCATCCTGACGAAAGTCAGGACCCAGGATACTCTGGGCATCGCTGTCTGGCTCTGGGTCCTGATTTTCGTCAGGATGACGGGGGGTGTGACCGGGTGACTTCGCCCCTGTGCGCACCTACATGCGCTCGACCGAACAGAAGGAAGTCGCATGAGCCTCACCGTCGCCGTCCAGATGGACCCGCTCGACAGCATCAACATCGCCGGCGACTCGAGCTTCGCATTGATGCTGACGGCGCAGGAGCGTGGCCATAGCCTCTTCCACTATGCCGCCGAGGATCTGAACTACCGCGACGGGCGGGTCTGGGCGAAGGCGTATCCCGTCACCGTGCAGCGCGTCGTCGGCGACCATTTCTCGGTCGGCGAGCCGGTGAACCTCGATCTCGGCGACGAGGCCGACGTGGTGCTCATGCGCCAGGATCCGCCGTTCGATCTCGGCTACATCACCGCCACGCACCTGCTCGAGCGGATCGCAGACAAGACGCTGGTCGTCAACGACCCCGCGCAGGTCCGCAACGCACCCGAAAAGGTGTTCGTGCTCGATTATCCGCAGTTCATGCCGCCGACGCTCGTCACGCGCAGTCTCGACGAAGCGCGCAAGTTCCTTGCCGAGCACGGCGCGATCGTCATCAAGCCGCTGCACGGCAATGGCGGCAAGGCGATCTTCAAGGTCGAGTCCGACGGCGCCAACCTGTCCGCGCTGATCGAGGTGTTCAACATGACGTGGCGCGAACCACACATGGTGCAGGCGTTCCTCCCCGACGTCGCGAAGGGCGACAAGCGAATCGTGCTGGTCGACGGCGAGATCGCCGGCGCCATCAATCGCCTACCCGGCGAAGGCGAGATCCGGTCCAATCTCGCGGTCGGCGGATCGGCGGAGAAGACCGATCTGACCGACAAGGAGCGCGAGATCTGCGCGGTGCTCGGGCCCGAACTCAAGAAGCGCGGGTTGCTGTTCGTCGGGATCGACGTGATCGGCGGCAAATGGCTGACCGAGATCAACGTCACCTCGCCGACCGGGATCGTCGCGATCGACCGGTTCAATGGGACCGACATCGCCGGCATGATCTGGGACGCGATCGAGGCGAAGGTGACGGCTGGCATAAACCGCCGCACCTGACCGCGCGACAATCACCACCGCGCAGCCCGTCAGGGCCTGATTGGAGGGATCGCGCCACCCGCGCGAGTCCTCGGGATGACCATTGTCCGATCAGGCCCGGGTGCGTGTAACCACGAGCACTCGGCGGAACACATCCGCGGTGCCGGAAGTATCTGATACCCATGACCGAATTCATCATCAACCTGATCGCCTGGGGCGGGTATTTCGGCATCTTCCTGCTGATGGCACTCGAGAACATCGTGCCTCCCGTTCCGTCCGAGGTCATCATGGGGCTGGGCGGGATCGCGGTCGCGCGCGGCCATATGACGGTCGTCCCGTTGATCGCAGCGGGGACCGTCGGCTCGGTCGTCGGCAATTACTTCTGGTATTATATCGGCCGGAACATCGGCTACGAGCGGTTTCGCCCGTTCGTCGAACGCCATGGTCGCTGGCTCACGATCGAATGGTCCGACATCGAGAAGGTCCACCGGTTCTTCGTGAAGCGCGGCGGCTGGGTGATCTTCGTGTTCCGCTTCATGCCGACATTCCGCACGGTGATCTCGCTGCCCGCGGGGATGACCTGCATGCCGATCTGGAAGTTCGTCGTCTGGACCGCGGCGGGCAGCGCGATCTGGAACACCGTGCTCGCCTATGCCGGGATCCTGCTCGGCTCGCGGTTCGAACAGCTCGATCGCTATGTCGGGCCCGTCTCGGTCGCGACGTTCGTCATCATCGCGCTGCTCTATGGCTGGCGGGTGCTGACCTGGAAGCCGAAGGGCTGATCACGCGCGCGGATGCGCGTTGCGATACACGTCCATCAGATGCGCGGCGTCGACCTGCGTATAGATTTGCGTCGAACTCAGGCTCGCATGCCCGAGCAGCTCCTGCAGCGCGCGCAGATCCGCCCCCCGCCCCAGCAGGTGCGTCGCGAAGCTGTGCCGCAGCGCATGCGGCGTGGTCCGCTCGCTGAGGCCCAGTCGCGCACGCGCGGCGCGCACCGATTTCCTGACCACGGTCGGCGCCAGCGGCCCGCCCTTTGCCCCCCGGAATATCGGTTCGTCCCGGACGAGTGGCCACGGACACTGCGCGGCATAGGCTGCGATCGCGTCGCGCACCTGCGGCAGCAGCGGGACGATCCGCGTCTTCTCCCGCTTGCCCGTCACCCGAAGCGTTTCGCCGAGCGGCAGGATCGCACCGCGCAGCGCGACCGCCTCGCCGATCCGCAGTCCGCCACCATAGAGCAGCATGAGCACCGCCCAGTCGCGCGCGCCGATCCACGGCTCGGCGGCATCGTCGGCGACCTCCTCGGCGAGCGCCACGGCCTCGGCGGGCGAGATCGGACGCGGCACCCCCTTGTGGACGCGGGGTCCCTTCAGCCGGACGACGTCCGTTTCCGGGTTCGCCCAGGCGAGGAAGCCGCGCACCGCGGACAGCTCGCGCGCGGTCGAAGCATTGCCGAGTCCCTCGCCGCGCCGATGCGCGAGATACGCGCGAAGCTCGGCCGTACCGACGCGGGCAAGCGCCATCCGATCGACCGGGCCACCCCAGTGACCGACGAGAAACGCCGTCAACCGCTCCGCCGCCCCACGATAGGCGCGGACGGTATGCGCCGAGCGCAATCGGTCCCGGGCCAAATGATCCGCCCAGAGCATCGACGCGGCAAGGCTTGCGGTTTTCGTCATCGATCCATGCTAGGGCGTTTTAACGTCAAAGAAAATTAACGGTCTGGGGTTATCAGGACTCATGTCATCCACCGACCTGATCGCTGTCGATGCGCACGCTTCCGCACCTGCCAATACAGCAAGCGACGCCGCGTTCGAAGACCGTCGGGTCGCAATGTTGCATGCATTGGCGTTGCTCGACACTGACCCCGAACGCGAGTTCGACTCGCTGGTCGCGCTCGCGGCAGAGATGCTCGATTGCCCGACCGCGCTGATGACGCTGGTCGATCGCGACCGGTTGTGGATCAAGGCTGCGAATTCGGGCGAGCAGCAGGAATTTCGCCGCGAAGACGGGTTCTGCAACTACACGATCCGCGGCACCGACCCGCTGGTCATCGGCGATCTGAGCCTCGACCCGCGTTTCGAGACGAACGCACTGGTCGCCGCGCCCGATGGTGCGCGCTTCTACGCGGGCGCGCCGATCCACGCGACCGACGACGGCGGCAATCGCTATGCCATCGGTGCGCTCTGCGTGCTCGATACCAATCCGCGGAGCCTCACCGACGCGGGCCGCCGCGCGCTGCAGCATCTCGCCGTCCTGGCCGAAACGACGATCGCCGCGCGGACCTCGGCGCAGAAGGCGCTGGCGATCGCGGTCACCGCCGAGCGGCAGTCGGCAACGCTGACGCGACAGGACCAGATCTTTCGCCAGGCCGAGCGCATGGCGGCGATCGGGTCGTGGCGCGCGGTCTGGCCCGACGGCCCCGTCGACTGGTCGGACGGCGTTTTCCGCATCCACGACCTGCCGATCGGGGCGACGCCGCGTCCCGAGGAAGCGCTCGCTTTCTATCCCCCGCATGCGCGCGGACAGGTCGCGGAGGCGATGACCTCGCTGTTCGAAACCGGAAGCCCGTTCGATTTCGAAGTGGATTTCCTGACCGCCGCGGGCGAACCGCGCCGGGTGCGCATACTTGGCGAGCGCGAGGCCAGTGGCGAGTCGGCCTATGACGATCAGGTCGCGCTCATCGGAATTTTCCAGGACGTCACCGACCGCCACGCGCTCGAGGTCTCGCTGCGACGCAGTGCGGATACCGACGCGCTGACCGGTATCGCCAATCGTGCCGCGTTCGACCGCGCCTTGCAGGCGGCGATGGCGCGCGCGCGGTGCGACCAGACGCCCCTCATGCTCGCGCTGGTCGATCTCGACGGGTTCAAGGCGATCAACGACACGCTGGGCCACAATGCCGGCGACGATGTCCTGCGCGAGGTGGGCGACGTGTTGCGCGCGCCATGGCTCTGCGGCAGCTTCGCCGCGCGGCTTGGCGGCGACGAATTCGCCGTCATCCTCGAGGATCCCGCGCTCGTCTCGGCGCCCGACGACGTCACGGTCCGCCTGCAGGATGCGCTCCGCTTTCCCGTCGTCCAGGACGGCCTCGCGATGGTCAGCGCAGGGACCGTCGGTCTCGCCGCGCTCCAGCCCGACACGCATTCGATCCGCGATTTCGTCCACCGCGCCGACACGCATCTCTACAAGGCCAAGCGCGAACGCATCGGCGAGCGGCGGCGGGGGAACCAGCAGCGCGCTGCCTGACCGACGCCGGCGATGATCCGCTATCGCTAAAATGGTTTCCGTCGAGTCGATCCGCCCCCATATGCAGGGACGATGTCGTCCCGTGCCCGTGTCCTGATCCTCAACGCCGCTCTCGGGCCGCTCGATTACCGCGTGCCCGCCGGCACGACGGTCGAGCCCGGGTCGATCGTCGTCGTCCCGCTCGGCCCGCGTCAGCTGCTCGGCGTCGTCTGGGAGGCGGAACGGATGCCGTCCGATGCGGAGGTCGGCGACAACCGGTTGCGCAACCTGCTTGCGGTTGCCGAGGTCCCGCCGCTCGGTGCGCCGCTGCGCCGGCTGATCGAATGGACCGCGGACTATTATCTCGCCCCGCCCGCGTCGGTACTGCGGATGTCGCTCGCATCGACCTCCGCACTGGAGGGCGCGCGCACCGCGGTCGAGTACCGCGCGACGGGCATGATCCCGCCGAGGCTGACGCCGCAACGGGAGCAGGCCCTCGAGCGTATCGCGGACCGCCAGGGCCTGATCCGCGAGCTCGCGACCGCCGCCGACGTCAGCGACGCGGTGATCCGCGGGCTCGTCAAGGTCGGTGCGCTCGAAGCGGTCGAGGTCGCGATCGACAGCCCCTACCCCGTCCCCGATCCGTCGCATCATCAACCCGTGCTCTCGACCGACCAGCAGGCAGCGGCCGACGCGCTGACCGCCGGGGTCGCGGCGCATGCGTTCCAGCCGATCCTGCTCGACGGGGTCACCGGGTCGGGCAAGACCGAGGTCTATTTCGAGGCCGTCGCACAGGCGATCCGCGACGGCCGCCAGACGCTCGTCCTGCTCCCCGAGATCGCGCTGACCGAACCGTTCCTCAAGCGGTTCCACGACCGCTTCGGATGCGAACCGGTCGCGTGGCATTCGGGGCTCCGCTCGAGCCAGCGCCGTCGGGCCTGGCGCGCGATCGCCAGCGGCGAGGCGCTGGTGACGGTCGGCGCGCGCTCCGCGCTGTTCCTGCCCTACCGCGACCTCGGGCTGATCGTCGTCGACGAAGCGCACGAGACGAGCTTCAAGCAGGAAGAGGGCGTGCATTATCACGCGCGCGACGTTGCGGTGATGCGCGGCAAGTTCGAATCCTGCCCGGTCATCCTGGCCTCCGCGACCCCCGCGATCGAGACGCGACAACAGGTTGCGACGGGCCGCTATACCGAACTCAAACTGCCCGGCCGGTTCGGCGTCGCGGAAATGCCGACGATCGAACCGATCGACCTCATCAAGGAGCCACCCGAACGCGGCCGCTGGCTCGCGCCCCGCCTCGTCCAGGCGATCCAGGCGACGCTCGACAGGCGCGAACAGTCGCTGCTCTTCCTCAATCGGCGCGGCTATGCACCGCTGACATTGTGCCGGACGTGCGGGCACCGGTTCCAGTGCCCGAACTGCACCGCGTGGATGGTCGAGCACCGGCTGACGCGGCGCCTCGCCTGCCATCATTGCGGCCATATCGAACCGACGCCGCGCGTCTGCCCCGAATGCCAGGGCGAGGATACGCTGGTCGCCTGCGGTCCCGGCGTCGAGCGCATCGCGGACGAGGTCACCGCGCTGTTCCCCGAGGCGAAGACCGCGGTCGTGACCTCGGACACGATCTGGTCGCCTGCCAAGGCGGCCGAGTTCGTCGGGCGGATGGAGGCGGGCGACATCGACATCGTCGTCGGCACGCAGCTCGTCACCAAGGGGTATCATTTCCCGAACCTCACGCTGGTCGGCGTCGTCGACGCGGATCTCGGGCTCGACGGTGGCGATCTCCGCGCGGCGGAACGGACATTCCAGCAGATCCGCCAGGTCTCGGGTCGCGCCGGACGCGGCGAGAAGCCCGGGCACGTCTTTATCCAGACGCACAGTCCCGCGGCGCAGGTGATGCAGGCGCTGATCACCGGCGACGCCGACGCATTTTACGAAGCCGAGACCGACGCGCGAAAGGACGCGGGCGCGCCCCCGTTCGGCCGATACGCGGCGATCGTCGTGTCGTCCGAGGACCAGGCATGCGCGCATGACACGGCAAGGCTCGTCGGCCGGTCGGCACCGCAGGTCGAGGGCATGCACGTCTATGGCCCCGCGCCCGCCCCGCTCGCGATGCTGCGCGGCCGGCACCGCTACCGCCTGCTCGTCCATGCGAAGCGCGCGCTGGATGTACAGGACGTCATCCGCGCCTGGCTCGGTACGCTGGAATGGCCGTCGAAGGTCCGCGTGACGGTCGACGTCGACCCGTATAATTTCCTCTGACGGCCTGACGAAACGTCGCCTTAACGGCTGGGCGCTAATGTCCCCGGCATGTCGTCCAGCCGTATCGCTCCGATCCAGTGGCTCCGCGCGCTCGCCGCGACGCTCGTCCTGCTGATGCACGCGTCGGACATGATCGAGGCCGGGCCCGTGCCGATGACGGGCGCGTTCGTTCCCGCGGTCCCCAACCTTGCCGCATTCGGCGCGAGCGGGGTTGACCTGTTCTTCGTCATCAGCGGTTTCGTCATGGCGCACTGGCTGGCGACGGCGGATCACGATCCGATGCGGTTCCTGGCGAAGCGATGGCTGCGCATCGTCCCGTTGTTCGCCTGCGTCAGCGTGATCTACATGACGATCATGCACGATCCGCTGACGCTGCCGTCGGCGGTCATGTCCTTCACCGTGTTCCCCGTGCTCGACGGCGGCAGCTATCATCTGCCCGCGCTCTATCCCGGGTGGACGCTCGCGTTCGAGTTCGCCTTCTACGCGGTCGTCGCCGTCGCGATGCGCGCGCGTCGGCACCGCGTCGAGCACCTGTTCGCAATGACCGTCGCCGTCGCGCTTGCGGGAAGCGTCATCCATCCCGGCTGGGCGCCGCTGCGCGTATTGCTCAACCCGCTGCTGCTCGAATTCGCGCTGGGCGTGGCGGTCTGGATGGCGTGGCGCCGCGGGATCAGTGCGCGGATCGCCGCCCCCGCGCTGGTGACCGGCGTCGCGTTGCTCGCGATCGGGATCGCGTTCGGACTGGGGGTCACGCTGCCGCTGCAGGTCAACCTCGCGGTGGCGGGCGAGACGGGGTTCGCGCGGACATGGACCTGGGGGGTTCCGTGGGCGCTGGTGGTGGTGGGTGTGATCGACGCCACCGCGCGCGGGCCGTTCGAGCGGATGGTCGCGCGTATCGGCGACGCGTCCTATTCGACCTACCTCACGCACCCGTGCCTGATCGCGATCCTGTGGAAGCTCGGACAGGATGTTCCGCCCGTCTCGCCCTACCCGTTTGCCGCTGCATTCATCGCCGCGTCGACGATGCTGGGGCTGATCGTCCATCGCTGGATCGAGCGCCCGATGCTGGCCCGGCTGACGCGCGGACGGCCAATGCCGGCCAGCCAGGGCGCGGCATTCGCCTGATCGGCTTATTCGCTGGCGTGCTCGGCGAGGACGGTCAGGCCCTTGGCGTTGACCTCGGCGAACCCGCCTTGGATCGCGATCGTCTCGGGCGTGCCGTTTTCGGTGCGGTACACCTGAAGGCCACCGTCGCGGACCGTCGACATGAACGGCGCATGGCCTTCCAGAACGCCGAAATCGCCTTCGGTGCCGGGGACGACGACCATGTAGACCTCCTCCGACCGGACGAGCTTTTCTGGCGTGACGAGTTCGAAATGCAGCATCTTGTTCGCCTTCTCCCTCTCCCCATCGGGGAGTTTGGGGTCGGCCATGCCCCCAGCATGGCCTGAAAATTACGGGGTAATTTTCACCCCAAACTGGTTGGGGTGAGGGGCAGTACCGGGCGGGGGCGCTCGTGGCGGCCCCTCACCCCAACCCTCTCCCCCGAGGGGAGAGGGAGCAGAAGAAGCTTACGCCTCCGCGGCCATCTTTTCGGCCTTGGCGACGGCTTCGTCGATGCCGCCGACCATGTAGAACGCGCTCTCGGGCAGGTGATCATACTCACCCTCGACGACCGCCTTGAACGAGCGGACCGTATCCTCGAGCTGGACGAACTTGCCGCTGATGCCAGTGAAGACCTCGGCGACGTGGAACGGCTGGCTCAGGAACTTCTGGATCTTGCGCGCACGCTGCACGGTGAGCTTATCCTCCTCGGACAGCTCGTCCATGCCGAGAATCGCGATGATGTCCTGCAGCGACTTGTACTTCTGCAGCGTCGACTGGACCGCACGCGCGGTGTCGTAATGCTCCTGGCCGACGACGCGGGGCTCGAGCAGACGCGACGTCGAATCGAGCGGATCGACCGCCGGGTAGATGCCCAGCTCCGAGATCGCACGGTTGAGGTTGGTCGTCGCATCGAGATGCGCGAACGACGTCGCCGGCGCCGGATCGGTAAGATCGTCCGCGGGAACGTACACGGCCTGCACCGAGGTGATCGAGCCCTTGTTCGTGGACGTGATGCGCTCCTGCAGCGCGCCCATGTCGGTCGACAGCGTCGGCTGATAGCCCACCGCCGACGGAATTCGGCCGAGCAGTGCCGAAACCTCTGCGCCCGCCTGCGTGAAGCGGAAGATGTTGTCGACGAAGAACAGCACGTCCTGGCCTTCGACGTCGCGGAAATACTCGGCGATCGTCAGGCCCGACAGCGCAACGCGGGCACGCGCGCCTGGCGGCTCGTTCATCTGGCCGAATACAAGCGCGACCTTCGAGCCTTCCGACTGCGGATTGCCGTCGGCATCCTTGGCGATGACGCCCGCGTCGAGGAACTCGTGGTACAGATCGTTACCCTCGCGGGTACGCTCGCCGACGCCGGCGAACACCGAGGTGCCGCCATGCCCCTTGGCGATGTTGTTGATCAGTTCCTGGATCAGCACGGTCTTGCCGACGCCGGCGCCGCCGAACAGGCCGATCTTGCCGCCCTTTGCATAGGGTGCGAGCAGATCGATGACCTTGATGCCGGTGACGAGGATCGCGCTCTCGGTCGACTGGTCGACGAACAACGGCGCCGATGCGTGGATCGGTGCGGTGGTCTCGGCGCCGACGGGGCCGCGCTCGTCGATCGGCTCGCCGATGACGTTGAGGATGCGGCCGAGCGTCTTCGGGCCGACGGGCACGCGGATCTGCGAACCGGTGTCGGTGACGGTCTGGCCGCGGGTCAGACCCTCGGTGGCGTCCATCGCGATCGTGCGAACGGTGTTCTCGCCGAGATGCTGCGCGACCTCGAGCACGAGCCGGTTGCCGTTATTGTCGGTTTCGAGCGCCGACAGAATGGCGGGCAAATTGTCGGGGAAATGCACGTCGACGACCGCGCCGATCACCTGCGAGATGCGACCCGTGTTGTTGGTTGCTGCCTTGGGGGCGGCGATGGTCTCTGGGGCGGTTGCCATTGTCTGCTTCCTTGGGCTTACTTGAGCGCTTCGGCGCCCGAGATGATTTCGACCAGCTCGGTCGTGATCGCGGCTTGGCGTGTACGGTTATACTGGATCGACAGACGCGTGATCATGTCGCCCGCATTGCGCGTGGCGTTGTCCATCGCGTTCATGCGCGACCCCTGCTCCGACGCCGCATTTTCGAGCAGCGCGCGGAAGATCTGGATCGCGACGTTGCGCGGCAGCAAGTCGGCGAGGATCGCTTCCTCGTCAGGCTCATACTCGACCACGGCCTCGGCTGGCGCGTTGGGCTTCGGGTCTGCACCGGGGATCGTCGAAAGCGGGATCGGGATGATCTGGATCCCGGTCGGCAGCTGGACCAGCGCGGACACGAACTTCGCGTAGAACAGATGCGCGACGTCGAACTGCCCCTCGCCGAAGCGCTTGATCAGGTCTTCCGAGATCGCCTGTGCATCGCTGAACGCGAGCTTCTTGATTCCGCCCATCTCGTGATCGGCAACGATGTCGTTCGGGAAGAAGCGCTTGATCACGCGCCCCTTCTTGCCGGCGACATAGAATTTCACGGTTTTGCCGGCCGCGATCAGCTCGTCGGCCTTGCGGCGCGCCGCACGGACGATGTTGGTGTTGAACGCACCCGCCAGACCACGCTCCGACGTCGCGATGACGATCAGGTGGACCTGGTCCTTCCCGGTCCCGGCCAGCAGCGGCGACGCGCCCGGCGCGATGCCGACTCGCCCCGCAAGGCTCGCCATCACCGCTTCGAGCCGCTCGGCATAGGGCCGGCCGGCGACCGCCGCGTCCTGCGCCCGGCGTAGTTTCGCAGCGGCGACCATCTTCATCGCCTTGGTGATCTTCTGCGTCGACTTCACCGAGCCGATGCGGATCTTGAGGGCCTTAAGTGATGCCATCTTCTCTTCCTGCTCCCTCGCCCCTCCGGGGAGAGGGTTGGGGTGAGGGGCTGCCACGGGAGCGGCACCTCGCGGTACTGCCCCTCACCCCGACCCTCTCCCCGCAGGGGAGAGGGAGTTTACTTATGCAAACGTCTTGGCGAACGCCTCGAGCGCCGCCTTCAGCTTGTCCTTCGCCTCGTTACCCAGATCGCGGGTATCGCGGATCAGCTTCAGCACATCGGCATGGTTCGCGCGCATGTCGGCCAGCAGCGCCTGCTCGTAGCGGGTCACGTCGGCGACGGGCACCTTGTCGAGATAGCCGCTCGTGCCAGCGAAGATCGACACAGTCTGCTCCTCGAACGGCAGCGGCGAGAACTGCGCCTGCTTGAGCAGCTCGGTCAGACGCGCACCGCGGTTGAGCAGCTTCTGCGTCGACGCATCGAGATCCGACCCGAACTGCGCGAACGCCGCCATCTCGCGATACTGCGCGAGCTCGAGCTTGATCGAGCCCGACACCTTCTTCATCGCCTTGGTCTGTGCGGCCGAGCCGACGCGGCTGACCGAGAGACCGACGTTGATCGCCGGGCGCACGCCCGAGAAGAACAGGTCGGTTTCGAGGAAGATCTGGCCGTCGGTGATCGAGATCACGTTGGTCGGGATGTACGCCGAAACGTCGCCCGCCTGCGTCTCGATGATCGGCAGCGCGGTCAGCGAGCCGCCGCCGTTCGCGTCCGACATCTTGGCCGCACGCTCGAGCAGACGGCTGTGGAGATAGAACACGTCGCCGGGATACGCTTCACGGCCCGGCGGACGACGCAGCAGCAGCGACATCTGACGGTAAGCGACCGCCTGCTTCGACAGATCGTCGTAGCAGATCAGCGCGTGCATGCCGCGGTCGCGGAAATACTCGCCCATCGCGACGCCGGTGTAGGGCGCGAGATACTGGAGCGGTGCGGGGTCCGACGCGGTCGCGGCGACGACGATGGAATATTCCATCGCGCCATTCTCTTCGAGCGTCTTGACGAGCTGCGCCACGGTCGAGCGCTTCTGGCCGATCGCGACATAGACGCAATACAGCTTCTTCGACTCGTCGTCGCCGGCGTTGGCGATCTTCTGGTTGATGAACGCGTCGATCGCGACGGCCGACTTGCCGGTCTGGCGATCGCCGATGATCAGCTCGCGCTGGCCGCGGCCGACGGGGACGAGCGCGTCGATCGCCTTGAGACCGGTCTGGACCGGCTCGCTGACCGACTGGCGCGGGATGATGCCCGGCGCCTTGACCTCGACGCGGCTGCGCTCGGTCGTGTGGATCGGGCCCTTGCCGTCGATCGGGTTGCCGAGACCATCGACCACGCGGCCGAGCAGCTCCTTGCCGATCGGCACGTCGACGATCGTGCCGGTGCGCTTGACGATGTCGCCTTCCTTGATCTCCGAGTCCGACCCGAAGATCACGACGCCGACATTATCGGCCTCGAGGTTGAGCGCCATTCCCTGCACGCCGTTCGAGAATTCGACCATCTCGCCGGCCTGGACGTTGTCGAGGCCGAAGATGCGCGCGATGCCGTCACCGACGCTCAGCACCTGGCCGGTCTCGCTGACCTGGGCCTCGGTACCGAAATTGGCGATCTGATCCTTGATGATCTTCGAGATTTCTGCGGCGCGGATATCCATTAGCTTAGCCCTTCATCGCGTGCGCGAGAGTGTTGAGACGCGTCTTGATCGACGAATCGATCATCTGGCTGCCGACGCGGACGACGAGTCCACCCAGCAACGATGGGTCGACGCTGAGGTCGACGGAAACTTCACGGCCGACGCGCTGGCGGAGCTGATGCTTCAGCTCGATCACCTGTTCGTCGGTCAGCGGGTGCGCGGAGGTCACCTCGGCCGCGATCTCGCCGCGATGCTGCGCAGCAAGCGCGCGGAACGCCTTGATGATCTTGGGCAGCGCGCCCAGCCGGTGGTTCTCGGCGAGCACGCCGAGGAAGCTCTTGGTGGTCGCATCGACGCCGAGTTCGTCGGCGACCGCGGAGACCGCCTTCACCGCTGCGCCGCGCGACACCATCGGGCTGATCGTCAGAGTACGGAAGTCCTCCGACTGCGCCAGTGCGTCACGCACGTTCGCCAGGCTCGACTCGACTGCGTCGATCGTCTTCGCGTCACGTGCGAGTTCGAACAGGGCCAGCGCATAACGCCCGCCTAAGCTCGCCTGAATACCGCCGGATGTCTCCACGGACCTGTCAATCCTCGCCTGAAACCGAAAATGTTGCTGTCCCATGGGGGAAGAGGGCGCGAAAGCACCTCTCATGGGACGCGGCGCGGGTAGCATCGGGTTCACGGATTGGCAACCCGGCGGGAGGGTTGCCGCGGTCGGTTTGTGACTGTTTTGTCATTGATACATGGCTGGACGGCCCCACCTCACTCTTCCCGTCATCCCCGCGCAGGCGGGGATCCATAGCCTCCGGACCCGGCGCGTTCATCGCACGGGCTGCCACTATGGGTTCCCGCCTCCGCGGGAATGACGGTATTGAGCGGGCGTTAGGACCAACCGACGAGGAGTCGAGAATGACCGGCACGATGGAAACGATGACCATGTCCGACGGCGCGACCATCGCGGTCTATCACGCGCAGCCGGCAGGCGAACGCCGCGGCGGGCTGGTCCTCGTGCAGGAAATCTTCGGCGTCACCGATCATATCCGCGACCTGTGCGACGAATATGCCGCCGATGGCTATGAGGTGCTCGCGCCCGCGCTGTTCGACCGCGAGCATCCGGGGTTCGAGGCGGACTATTCGGGTGACGGCCTTGCGAGCGGCATCGAGCTTGCCCGGCAGCTTCATCCCTTCGACCTGTCGCTGAAGGACGTCCAGACATGCATCGACTCGCTTGCCCCCGCCGGGCCGGTGTTCGTCGTCGGCTATTGCTATGGCGGGTCGGTCGCGTGGTTCGCCGCGACGCGGCTTACCGGCGTCGCCGCCGCGAGCGGCTATTATGGGAGCATGATCCCCGCCGCAGCCGACGAGGAGCCCAAGGTGCCCGTCATCCTTCATTTCGGCCGCCACGACCACGGCATCCCGATGGAGGGCGTCGAGCAGGTCATTGCCAAGGACTGGCCGAACGCGACGGTCTACGTCTACGAGGCCGGCCATGGCTTCAACTCGGATCGCCGCAAGGATTACCACGAACCCAGCGCGGATCTCGCCAGGCAGCGCACGCTCGACCTGTTCCGCGCGCATGGCGGCTGATCGGCGACTTTGACAGCAAGCATTGGGATGGGGCGCAGCTCTGGATCGGCTATCATCCGGCCATGACCCACCCCCCTGCCCCCGATCCCGCGGCCAGTACCGGCCCCGGCCCCGGTCCCGCCCCCCGTCCGATCGCCACCGGCATCGACGCGGACGCCGCCTGGGCCGCGTTCGAGGCGCGCGATCGATCCGCCGATGGCCGCTTCGTCGTCGCGGTCGCCACGACGGGCATCTATTGCAAGCCGAGCTGCCCGGCGCGCCATCCCAACCGCATTAATGTCAGCTTCTACCCGGACACGGAAACCGCGCGCGCCGCGGGGTTCCGCGCGTGCCTGCGTTGCACCCCCGATTCGCTTGGCCGCGACCGGATCGCGGTGGCGCAGGCGATTGCCGCGATCGAGGCGTGCGGCGAGACGATCCCGCTCGATGCGCTTGCCCGGACGGTCGGTTATGCGCCGCATCATTTCCACCGGCTCTTCCGCCGCGCGACCGGCGTCACCCCGGCGGCCTATGCCCGCGGCCTGCGCAGCGCCCGCGCCGCCGACGCGCTGAGCCGCGAGACGCGCGTCACCGATGCAATCTACGATGCGGGCTATGCGGCCCCTAGCCGGTTCTATGCCGATGCGGGCGCACGACTCGGCATGCCGCCCAGCGCCTGGATCCGCGGCGGCCACGGGGTGACGATCCGCTGGACAATCGCTCCGACCAGCCTCGGCCCGCTGCTGATCGCTGCGACCGAGACGGGGTTGTGCCGCGTTGCGTTCGACGAGGATACGGACGCGCTCGCGACGCGTTTCCCGAACGCGACGATCCTGCCCGGCGATACCGCGCTCGCCACGCTTGCCGCACGCGTCGTCGCCAGCGTCGAATCACCCGACCGCCACCACGACCTTCCGCTCGACGTTCGCGGCACCGCGTTTCAGGAGGCGGTCTGGCAGGCGCTCGCGCGTATCCCCGCGGGTGAAACCCGCACCTACACGCAGCTTGCAGCGATCGCCGGCAACCCGGCCGCGGTCCGCGCGGCGGGCAGTGCGTGCGGCGCCAACCCCGTCGCGATCCTCATCCCCTGCCACCGGGCGCAGCGTAGCGACGGCACGCTTGGCGGCTATGCCTATGGACTCGACCGCAAACGCGCGCTGCTGGCGAAGGAGACCGGTGCCGACGCTCGCTCCCCGACAGCGTCATCCTGACGTCGGTCGAGACCCCGCGCGTGTCGAACCGCCCCCGCCCGGTCTCCGGCTAATCGCCCGTCGGCGCTCCCGTCGCGGGTGGCGCCGCGGCGGCGGTCTCGCCCTGTGCCTTGGTCAGCGCGAGCATCGCCGCCGGCCCCGTGACGCCGCTGTCGAGGATCGCGATCAGCCGCGCGGCAGGATTGTCCGCAGACTGGTGCGGGTCGAACGCCAGCGGACGCAACGCGCGCTTCGCGACGTCGGAACGCCCGTCGAGGATCGCCTGCGCCGCCACCGTGAACCGCAGCGATGGATCCTGCGGCACGAGCTCGAGCGCACGGCCGATCCCCGCGATCGCGGCGTCGCTGGGCTTTTCCCCCGCCATGGCGAAGCTGTCGTAATAGAGCGATAGCGCCTCGGCATCGTCCGGCGACTGGCGGTTGGCCTTGACGATCCAGCGCCGTGCCGCGCTCCACGTCTTGGCGTCGGTCGACTTCGCGATCGCGGCGCGGCGCAGCAACACCTGCGCCTTGTACAGCATCGCCTGGCGCGACGCCGGATCCGCGGCAAACGCGCGGTCCGCCGCAGCCTCCGCCGCATCGTCATACCCGGCATCATAGGCCATCTCCGCCAGCCAGCCCTGCGCAAGCGCATCGTCGGGATAGGCGGCCGCGATCTTGGCGGCACGCGCGAAGATCGGCGCTGCGGTGGCACGATCGACGCCACGCTCGGATCGCATCCGCAGCTCGACCATCGCCTCGGCACCCGGCGACAGCATGGTCGCGACGACCGGCGCGACGGGCAGCTTGTCATAGGGGATGCGCAGGCCCGGGATCCGCGGCTGACGCAGATAGGTATCCAGCGCCTTGTCGAGCGCGCGGAGGTCGCCGAACGCCGCGGTTGCCGCGGCGATGCTCGGCGTTCCGGCGTTGAGCGCCACCAGATACTGCGACAGCTGTTTTCCGCGGACTGGGTCGAACATCAGATAGTGCGTGAGCAGCCATCCCCGCGCGTACATCACGTCGCGCTGATCCACGGTCAGCTGTTGCCCGGTCGCGAACAACGTCGCCGCCGGAAGCGGCTTCGCGGACAGCAGTCCGTATGCGCGGTGCTGTGCCGCACCGCCGAGCTGGACAAACGCCCTTTCGAACGCGGTGGTCGAGACAAACTCGGCATAGCCTTCGGAGAACCACGCGGGATAGGCGGCGGCGTAATTGCCCAGCAGGAAATGATGCGCATATTCGTGGAACAGCACGATCTGCGGCATCCCGCCGACGTCGCCGATGCGCGGCGTGAAGGCGACCGATCCACTCGCGCGCGGCAGATAGAAGCCCGCGATATTGCGGTTGCCCGACAATTTGCGGACCGCGGCGATGTCGTTCGCGACATAGAGGGTGACGCGGTTCGCCCCCTTCGCGCCGGTCCCCGCGTCGGTATGATGCAGAAAGCGCATCGCCCCGTCGAACTGCTCGAGCCGGGTCGCCATCTTCTCCAGCGCGGCGGGCGGCATCTCGGCATAGATCTCGAAATGGTCGGACGTTGCGCGCGCCCATTTCGCCGATGCCGGCGCGCCCAACCCCGCGACCAGCATGACGCCGAACGCCACGCCGTTCCGCATTCCGGCCCACGCTCCGCATGGCACCCCGTATCGCCGCATCATCATTCCCCCTCGAAGGGGCTATCCTGCCATGCGGGGCGACGCTTGCCGAGCCTCGAAACGCTGGTTCTGGATCAATCCGCGAGCGCGCAGCTGTAGACGAGCTTTTCGTTCGGCAAAGGCGGCAACGTGGCGCGCACCGCGGACTGCTGGCCGACCAGCCGCGTGATCGCCGCCGGATCGGTCGTGCACTGCCCCGGCGTTTCGCCCCGTGCCGCCCGCGCCGCCGCCATCCCCGATCCCGACATCAGATAGCGCGTGTTGGCATAGGTGCGCGTCAGCGGGTCGAACGACAGCAGCGACACCGTCTGCTCGGTCTCGGGCACCAGCACGCGCTCCCACCGGCCATTGCCCGCGACATATTGCGTCTTGCCGTTCACGCAGCCCCCCGCCCCCCAGAGGATCGGCACGTCGTCGCTCGACGAGATCGTGATCCGGCTCCGCTCGGGAATCAGCCTGCACATCAGCGTGCCGAGCGCCTTGTCCTCGACCACCGGGACGGACCGTCCAGCGGTCGAGGCCGCCCGCCCGGCCGGGGCTGCGGGCAGATCGACCGCCCCCGATGGCCTCAGCACGAACACGACGACCGCCGCGACCACCGCGACGCCGCCACCCGCCACCGTCCAGATCGCCGCCTGCCGCCGGCCACGCGATTCGAGCAGTCCCGCAGTGCCGATCCCCAGCGCCCCCGCGACGAGCAGCAGGCCTGCGATCGCCATGACGTTCTCGCGCATGTGCTCGGCTTCGATCCGCGCCTGTTCAAGCGCCCGCTCGCGCGACAGCGCAGCCTGCGAAGCCGCATCGCGCCGCGCCGCCGCCGCATCGGTCGCCGCACGGACCTCGGCATCGCTGTCCTGCCGCAGACGGTCCTCGATCGACGTGCACGCGGTGCCGACCGCGGCATAGGGTTGCTTCGCCTCGCGCAGGAACGCGGCGAGCTCGGTATCCGCGATCGCGAACCCGAACGTCGAATCGCCCTCCTCGCCGCGTGTGATCGCCGAATTGACGCCGATCACGCGGCCGCACCGGTCGAGCAGCGGCCCGCCCGAATTGCCTCGCGCGATGCTCGCGGTATGCAACAGCACCTCGATGTCGCCGAGCGTGCGTCGCCCGGAGAACACGCCCTCCGACCGGACCGGGCTGGTCGGGCGGATATAGTCCGCGGCCGATCGCGCGGTCGCGAGGTCGACATTGCCGGGAAATCCCAGCGATACCACCGCCCCGCCCTCGTCGATCGGTCCGGTGTACAGCGCGCTCGGTGGCAGCCGGGCACCGGTGAACTCGATCAAGGCGAGGTCGCGCTGCGCGTCATAGGCAATGACCTTGCCCTGATAGGATTTGTCGCCCTCGGTCGGCACCACGCCCACCACGACGTTGTCGGGGTATCGCTCGGCAAGGTCGACGACATGTGCGTTGGTGACGATCCGGTTGGGTGCGACGGCAAAGCCGCTGCCATGCCCGAACCCCACCACCTGATCGTCGACGACGGCGATCGTCACGACGCGCACGACGCCGCGTCCCGCCGCGGCGATATCGTCGGCTCTGGCGGGGGCGGCGGGTAGGCCGATGGCGGCCAGCGCCATCAGGGGGATGACGAGCAGGGTGGACAGGCGTCTCAGCATGCCCCCTCCTTATCCGTCCCGGCGCCGTCAAAGAACCCGTTTCGGGCCGAGCGGCGGCCGCCTTGGATTGGTTAGCTAAATCTCAAGGCTTCGACCCTAGTCCGGCGTTAACGATCAAGGATTTGTGCATGAGCGCGTTCGGGCGTCGCAGTGGAATAAGTGGTGGAACGGCGGTCCGGCCGGCCTTTGGCGTCGCGCGGCCGATGCAGGGCGGTGGCCCCGCCCCCCGCGTCGAATCGGACGCCGGCAGCCAGTTTCCGCCGCTCGAGTCGCTGCCGATGCCCGGCGAGACCGAAGGCAGCGTCCCGCTTGCGCAGGTCGACGCGATGCAGCGGCTTGCCGACCGCCAGGCGGCGTCGGGCGATGCTGGCGCGAGCAAGGTCGAGGGGTTCGAACAGTCGATCCACAAGATCAAGGAACAGGTGCTTCCGCGCCTGCTCGAACGCGTCGATCCCGAGGCTGCCGCGACGCTCGGCAAGGACGAGCTGGCCGAGGAATTTCGCCCGATCATTGGCGAAGTGCTCGCCGAGCTGAAGCTGACGCTCAACCGCCGCGAACAGTTCGCGCTTGAAAAGGTGCTCGTCGACGAGCTGCTCGGGCTCGGGCCGCTCGAGGAATTGCTGGCGGATCCGAACATCACCGACATCATGGTGAACGGTCCGGAACAGACCTATGTCGAGCGCAAGGGCAAGCTCGAGCTCGCCCCCATCCAGTTCCGCGACGAGGAGCATCTGTTCCAGATCGCGCAGCGGATCGTCAACTCGGTCGGCCGCCGCGTCGACCAGACCACGCCGCTCGCCGACGCCCGCCTGAAGGACGGCAGCCGTGTCAACGTCATCGTGCCGCCGCTCTCCTTGCGCGGCACCGCGATCTCGATCCGTAAGTTTTCCGCCAAACCGATCACGCTCGACATGATGGCCGGGTTCGGCAGCATGAGCCCCAAGATGGCGACCGCGCTCAAGATCGCGGGCGCATCGCGGTTCAACGTCGTGATCTCGGGCGGTACGGGTTCGGGCAAGACGACGATGCTCAACGCGCTGTCGAAGATGATCGACCCGGGCGAGCGCGTGCTGACGATCGAGGATGCCGCCGAGCTTCGCCTGCAACAGCCGCACTGGCTGCCGCTCGAGACGCGCCCCGCCAATCTCGAGGGTCAGGGCGAGATCAGCATCCGCGATCTCGTGAAGAACGCACTGCGTATGCGCCCTGACCGGATCATCCTCGGCGAAATTCGCGGCTCCGAGTGTTTCGACATGCTAGCGGCGATGAACACGGGGCACGACGGGTCGATGTGTACGCTCCACGCCAACTCCCCGCGCGAGGCGCTCGCGCGTATGGAGAACATGGTGATGATGTCGGACATCAAGGTGCCCAAAGAGGCGATTTCGCGCCAGATCGCCGATTCGGTCGAGCTGATCATCCAGGTGAAGCGCCTGCGCGACGGATCTCGTAGGGTCACCAACATCACCGAGGTGATCGGCATGGAGGGCCCGGTGATCGTCACGCAGGAGCTGTTCAAGTTCGAATATCTCGACGAGAGCGCCGACGGCAAGATCCTCGGCGAATACCGCTCGATGGGCCTGCGCCCCTACACGCTCGACAAGGCCAAGCAGTTCGGCTTCGACCAGGCGTATCTCGAGGCGTGCCTCTAGTCTCGCCTCCCCCGGTGTCGCGCGGCGGACCGGAGCGGGACCGCCGCGGGTTGTAAGGCGTGGCGGACCCGCTAGGGCCAATGCCACATGCGTCTCCGTTTCCTCGCCATCGTCCCGCTGCTCGCGGCCCCGACCCTATCGGCGCACGAGCCGGCCGCGAACGCTGCGCCGGCTGGGGACACGTCGCCCGCGTCGCGCGATCAGGGTGTCGCGCGGCTGGCGCCCGACGCCGAGGCGCGCTGGGTGCCGTTCGACCTGACACCCGGCAACCAGATCCGCTTCACGATGCAGATCGACGGCCGGAGCGTCACCGCGATCCTCGATACCGGTGTGAGCTATACCCTGCTGGCGAAGACCTCGCCCGCGGTCGTCCGCGCCAAGCTGAAGGCGGGCGGCCAAGCGACCGCGATTGGTGGATCGGTCGCGCTGCAATGGATGCCCACCCGCACGACCACGCTCGGCGGACTGACGCGGGCCGGCGGCGGCGTCAGCGTCGCCGAATTGCCGGCACTCGCGACCGGCAGCGCGAGTGCGGTCGACCTGCTCGTCGGGCGCGACCTGCTCGCGGCACACGCGCTCGACATCGATTATGCGACCCACCGCTTCCGCCTGATCCCGTCGGGCCGCCTGCCCTTTGCCGGTGAGACCGCCCCGCTCGGCGTCTCGGCCGACCGCCGCGTCTATGAAAGCGCGATCCGGCTCGGCACGCGGACGCTGGCGCCGATGGTGGTCGATACCGGCGACGGATCCGCGATCACCGTCACCGCCGCAGGCTGGCGCCGCGCTGCGCCGCCCGGGCTGCGCACCACCACCGCGATCGCGTTCGGCCTCGGCGGCGCGGTCGTCAGCGGGCTCGCCATCGCCCCCGAAATCCGCGTCGGTACGCTCGTCGCGCGTGAGACCGAGGTCCGGATCGAACCCGAAAACGGCTTTTCGCAATCGATCGGCACCGCCGGCCGCATCGGCTCGGGCTTTCTCCAGCATTACCGCGTGCTGCTCGACCCGCTTGCCGGACGGATGGTGTTCAAGCGTACCACCGTCGCCGACCCGCTACCGCTTCGCTCGACCAGCGGCCTGCTGATGGGCGTCGAGAGCGACCGATTGAAGGTCCTGCACGTGATGCGCGGCGGTCCGGCCGAGGCGGACGGCTGGAAGGTCGGCGACCTGATCTGCACGATCGACGGCGTAAAGATCCCGCGCGATTATCCCACCAGTCCGATCGCGACCTGGGCGGTACGCCCCGCGGGCAGCGCGGTCACGCTTGGCGGCTGTGACGGGACGTCGCGGATCCTGACGCTGCGGAATTTCTACTGATGACGATGCCGCGTAACCGCTGGGCGACCGCGCTCGTCCTGCTGCTCGTCGCGCTGGCGATCCGCGGCTGGGATTTCGGCAATCCCGTCATCGCGGTCGACGAGCAATATTATCTGCTCGTCGGCGACCGGATGCTTCACGGCGCGGTTCCGTTCATCGACATCTGGGACCGCAAGCCGATCGGGCTGTTCCTGCTGTTCGCCGGCATGCGCCTGCTGCCGGGCGACGGCGTTCTCGCCTATCAGCTCGTCGCGACCGTCTTTGCCTGGGCGACCGCGGTCATCGTCCACCGCGGCGCGCGGACCGTCGGTGCGGATGATCGCGGTGCGCTCGCCGCCGGCACCGCCTATCTCGCCGGGCTGTCGCTGCTCAGCGGTGGCGGCGGCCAGTCGCCGGTCTTCTACAATCTGCCCATGGCGTTCGCGGCGCTGCTGACGCTGCGGCTGCCCGTGAAGGCGGCCGCCGGCGATCGGCGTGGCATCGTGGTGAGCGGCGTGGTCGCGTGCCTGCTCGCGGGAATCGCGATCCAGATGAAGTACACGCCCGCCTTCGAAGGCGCGTTCTTCGGGCTCGCGCATCTCTGGTATCTGCGCAAGGCGGGCGCCTCCGTGCCCGTGACCGGTGCCGCCACGCTGGCCTTCGCCGCGACCGGACTGGCACCAACGCTGGCCGCGCTCGGCTGGTACGCCGCGCACGGCTGGCTGGACGCGTTCTGGTTTGCGAACTTCGCCTCGATCCTGTTGCGCCCGGGCTATCCGCTGGGGCAAGTCGTCATGCGGCTGCTCGGCATCACCGCACAGCTGCTGCCGCTGCTCGCGGCGGCGGTGCTCGCCTGGCGCGATCGCCCGCGCGCGGGCATCGACGGACAGACCCGGCTGATCGCCTTTGGCTGGCTGATCGCGGCGGCGCTGGGGTTCTTTGCGATCGGCACGTTCTTCGACCATTACGGCCTGCCGCTGGTCGCGCCACTCGCGATCGCCGCCGCGCCGACGCTGTCGCGCTACGGCAGGATGCTGGCGCTCGCGCTGGTCGTGCCGTTCGGCATCCTCGCCGTCGAGCGCATCGTCGGCCATGACGACGCCCCCGGCGCGCGCGCGGTCGCCCGGCTTGTCGCGGCGAACAGCGGGGGGGAATGCCCCTATGTGTTCCGCGGCGACACCGTCACCTATGTGCTCGCCCGGGTGTGCGTGCCGACCGCCTACGCGTTTCCCAATTTGCTCAGCCTGACGACAGAACAGGGCGCGACGGGGGTCGACGAAGCCGCCGAAGTCCGCCGCATCCTCGCCACCCGGCCGCCGGTGATCGTGACCTCGAACCGCCGGCTGTCGATCTGGAACGTCGGCAGCCTGCGCGCGGTGAAGGCGGCCCTCGCGCGCGATTACCGGCTGGTCTTCACCACGCGCCGCCTGAAGGACCGCACCGCAGTCTATCTGCGCAACGACCGCCCGCTGCGCCAACCGACGCGTTAGCCCCGGCCTAGCGCACCCCGTCGAGCCCCGGCCCCGCATCCGCCGTCGCGCGGTAACGCGGCGCCACGCGCGCCTTTGCCCGCTGCTCATAGGCATAGCCCGCCCCCAGCACCGCCGCGTCGCCATATTTCGTCGCGATGAACGACAGCCCGACCGGCAGCCCGCGGACCAGCCCCATCGGCACGGTCAGGTTCGGATAGCCCGCCACCGCCGGCAACTCGCTCGCACTCGGCCCGCCATATTGGTCGCCATAGACCGGTTCGCTCAGCCAGGCGGGGCCATAGGTCGGCTCGACGAGCACGGTTGCGCCCGCGCTTTTGAGCATCGCGTCGATCCCCTCGACGCCTGCCAGCCGGAGCGACTTAGCACGCGCAGCCTTGTAGGCTGGATCGCCCAGCCCCCTGGTCTTTGCCGCCGCCTCGAACGTCTCCTGCGCGAAGAACGGCATCTCGGTCGCGGCATTGGCGGTGTTGAACGCGATCACCTGATCCAGCGTCCGCGTCCGCACCGCGGCGGGCGTGGTCGCGAGGTAGGTATCGAGATCCGCCTTCAGCTCGGTCTGCAGCACCAGCAATTCCGCTTCGCCGATCCCGTCGAGCTTGGGCTGCTTCACCTCGACCAGCACCGCCCCCGCCGCCTTCAGCACGTCTAGCGCCGCCTCGTATCTGACCGCGACGTCCGCAGTCATCTCGGGCCGGATCACGCCGATCCGCAGCCCCGACAGCGCACTCGTCGACAGCCCCGCCGCATAGTCGCGCCGATAGGCCGCTGCTCCCGCGGTCGCGGCATCCGCCGGATCGGGCGCGATCATCGCCGAGAACATCGTCGCCACGTCGCGCACGCTGCGCGCCATCGGCCCCGGCGTGTCTTGGCTATGGCTGATCGGCACGACATGAGTCCGGCTGACGAGCCCCAAAGTCGGCTTCAGCCCGACGAGCCCGTTGATCGACGACGGGCAGACGACCGAGCCGTCTGTCTCCGTCCCGATCGCCGCCGCGGCGAAACTGGCGGCGATCGCCGCGCCCGAACCGCTCGACGAGCCGCAGGCGGTGCGATCGAGCGCATAGGGATTGCGGACCAGCCCGCCGACCGCGCTCCAGCCGCTCATCGACCGGGTCGAGCGGATGTTCGCCCATTCGCTCAGGTTGGTCTTGCCGAGGATCACCGCCCCCGCCGCGCGGAGCTGCGCGACGACGGGCGCGTCGCGGCGGGTCATGTTGTCCTTCAGTGCGAGGCTGCCCGCGGTGGTCGGCATCGCATCGGCGGTCTCGACATTGTCCTTGATCAGCACGGGCACGCCGTGGAGCGGCCCGCGCACACGTCCGGCCTTGCGCTCGGCATCGAGCGCCTTCGCCTGCGCCTCCGCGTCCGGGTTGAGCGCGATCACGCTGCGCAGCGCCGGACCCTTGCGATCCATCGCCGCGATCCGCGTGCGATAGGCGCGGACGAGATCGACGCTGCTGGCCTTGCCCGCGGTCATCATCGCCTGGAGCTGGTCGATCGACTGCTCCTCGACCGTGACCGTCCTTGCATGCACGCCCGCCGGAATCGCGGTTGCGAGCAACAGCCCCATGATAATCCTGCGCATTTTCGAATCCCCTTTTGTCGAAGCTATCGGGGTTGCAGCGTCGCGCCAAGCGGTCTGAACGATGCGCCGCACGATGCGTTACGCGTCGACAACCATTCTGGGGAAACGGCGTGCGTCTGGTGTTAAGGATCGTCGGAAGCGTGCTGCTGCTGACGGTCGTGATCGTGGCGCTGGCCGTGACGATCGTCCCGCGCTTCCTCGACCGGATCTATTACCGGGGCCCCGCCACGGGTCATTTCGACGGCGCGCGTTTCGCCAATCCCGACAACGACGCCGATACGCAGCAGATCCAGCCTGCGGGGGGCGGCCGCGCGGGCTTCTTCTGGCGCTATTTCACGGGCAGCGACGGGCGGCCGGCCTGGCCCAGTTCGGTGACGGTGCGGCCGACCGCGCCGCCCGCGCGCGTCGAGGGCGAGCGGATGGTCGTGACATGGGTCGGGCATGCCAGCGTGTTGATCCAGACGCAGGGGCTCAACATCCTGACCGATCCGGTCTGGGCGGAGAAGGCGGGACCGCTCGGCACGGGGCCTCGTCGGGTCGCCGCGCCGGGGATCGCGTTCGATGCGCTGCCCAGGATCGACCTCGTGCTGGTCAGCCACGATCATTATGACCATCTCGACAAGGCGACGCTCAAACGCCTGTGGCAGCGCGATCGGCCGCGGATCGTCACGAGCCTGGGGAATGACAGCGTGATCGGGCAGACCAGCGCGGCGGCGACGGCGCTCGACTGGGGGCAGCGGGTGGCGATCAAGCCCGGCGTGTCGGTCAGCGTGACTCGCAACCATCATTGGGGGAGCCGCTGGTTCACCGATCGCAACCGCGCTTTGTGGTCGAGCTTCGTGGTGACGCTGCCGGGCGGGAACGTGTTCTTTGCGGGCGATACCGGGATGGGCGACGGGCAATGGCCGGTCGAGGCCGCGGCGCTCGGGCCGGTCCGACTGGCGCTGATCCCAATCGGCGCGTTCCGGTTCGTCGACCGGCAGATGGAGTCGGGCAGCCATATCGGGCCGGTCGATGCGGTCGAGGTCTATCGCCGGCTGGGCGCGGCGCACGCGATCCCGATCCACTGGGGGACGTTCCGGTTGTCGTTCGAGGGGTATGACACGCCGCCCAAGCTGCTTGCGGCGGCGATGCGGTGCACCGGGCAGACCGGGTTCGCGCCGGTGGCGATCGGCCGGCCGACGCAGATTGCTGCCTATGCGCCGCCAGCGAGAGGGGCGCCGATGTCGCGGGCGGCGTTGCTGAAGTGCCTCGATACGCCGGCGGTTCGGGCTTTGCGGTAGGCCGGGGTATCTGTCTCGGATAGCTTGCCGCGCCGTAGCACCGCTAGAGCTACCACCCCGGCGGAGGCCGGGGTCCAATTGGGGGAGGCTGCCGGCAGGGGACAGCGCTTTGTTACTGCCACCTTTCCAATTGGGCCCCGGCCTTCGCCGGGGTGGTATGCAAGCGGGGACGGTAATCACTCATTTGCCCACACCGCTCACCCCATCTTGAATACGCAGAGCTTGTTGCCGTCCAGATCGCGGAAATACGCGCCGTAGAAGCCCATGTCCTCGGGGCCGCGGATGCCGGGCGCGCCTTCGTCCGCGCCGCCGAGTTCGATCGCCTTGGCATGGACCTGATCGACCTGCGCGCGTGAATCCGCGGCCAGCGCGACCATCGTGCCGTTGCCGGCGGTCGCGGCCTGGCCGTCATAGGGCTTGCCGATCACCAGCATCGGCTTGTGCGCGCCGGCGCCGTAGAAGGTCAGCATGCGATCGTCGGGCATCTGCATGAGCCGCTTGCCGCCCGCCGTCGCGAGCAGCGCGTCGTAGAAGGTAAGCGCGGCGTCGATGTCGTTGGTGCCGAGCGTTGCGTAGCCGATCATGACTCTCTCCTCTTGGTATTTGAGGAGGCATATCGACCCGTTCAGCGGCCGAGACAATGCACCCTTTCCGCCACTAATTCCGTCATCCTGGGCTCGACCCAGGATCCAGAGCCATGATGCTCGCGCTCGGTGGCTCTGGATCCTGACTTTCGTCAGGATGACGGGGGGGTCCTCAGGATGACGGAGGATCAGCCGACGAAGGCGCGCTCGATCACGAACGTGCCGGGCTTCGAATTCGCGCCCTCCTCGAAGCCGTTCGCCTCGAGCATCACCGCGAATTCCTTGATCATCTCGGTCGAGCCGCACAGCATCGCGCGGTCGGTCTCGGGGTTGAGCTTCTGCTCGCCGCGGACCGGGTGGCCGAACAGCGACGCATCCTCGATCAGCGCGCCGATCCGTCGCGTGGTGCGGAACGGCTCGCGCGTCACGGTGGGGATATAGTGGAACTGGGTCTGCGCCTCGTCGGCGATCAGCGGGTCCTCGGCGAGCAGCCCGACCATCTCGTCGTGATAGGCGAGATCGCTGACGCGGCGCACGCTGTGCACGACGATGACCTGCTCATAGGCCGCATAGACGTCGGGATCGCGCATCAGGCTGAGGAACGGCGCGAGGCCGGTGCCGGTCGAGAACATGAAGAGGCGCTTGCCCGGGAGCAGCGCGTCGAGCACCAGCGTGCCGGTCGGCTTCTTGCCGAGATACACTTCGTCGCCGGGCTGGATCAGCTGGAGCTTCGAGGTCAGCGGGCCGTCCTCGACCTTGATCGAGAGGAATTCGAGCTCTTCGGAATAATGCGGGCTAGCGATCGAATAGGCGCGCATGATCGGCTTGCCGCCCTCCTGGGGGAGGCCGATCATCACGAACTCGCCCGAGCGGAAGCGGAAGCTCGACGGGCGCTCGATCGCGAAGCTGAACAAATGTTCGTTCCAATGCCGGACCCAGAGGACCTTGGCGTTGAGGAACGCGGGGGTTTCGGGGATCAGCGCGGGCGCGCGGGTTTCGGCGACGATAGGGGCGGTCATGCGTTTTCCTTGGCCTGCGCGGCGGGGCGTCGGCGGATCGATGGCTTGCGAAACGGTCGCAGTATTGGCGCGCGGGGTATGGGTCAACAACAGCAAAGCTTGGGGGGGCACAAAGCGCCGCCGTCACCGCGGGTTACACGACCTGCTCTTGCCGACCCGACACCCGTCATCCTGACGAAAGTCAGGATCCAGAGCCGCAAAGGGCTGCCCCCGGGACCCTGGGTCCTGACTTTCGTCAGGATGACGGATCAGAGCTGCCCGACACGTTGCCGTTGCCGCGTTTGTTCCCCATATTCCCCCTCGATGGCCATTCAGATCCGCACCAGTCTCGCCGAGCCCGAAACCGGCGACACCTTCGTCCCGCACCGCCCGACCGCGCGGCCTGCCAAGGTCGAGGGCGGCAAGGCGTTCAAGCTCGTCAGCGAATACGCCCCCGCCGGCGACCAGCCGACCGCGATCGCCGAACTCGTCTCGGCGATCGGCGACGGCGAGAAGGATCAGGTGCTGCTCGGCGTCACCGGGTCGGGCAAGACCTTCACGATGGCGAGCGTGATCGAACGCGTGCAGAGGCCTGCGCTGATCCTGGCGCCAAACAAGATCCTGGCGGCGCAGCTCTACGGCGAGATGAAGTCGTTCTTCCCCGACAACGCGGTCGAATATTTCGTCAGCTACTACGACTATTACCAGCCCGAGGCGTATGTTGCGCGGTCTGACACCTATATCGAGAAAGAATCGTCGACCAACGAGTCGATCGACCGGATGCGGCATTCGGCGACGCGCGCGCTGCTCGAACGCGACGACGTGATCATCGTCGCATCGGTATCGTGCCTGTACGGCATCGGCTCGGTCGAGACCTATTCGGCGATGATCTTCGACCTGAAAAAGGGCACGACGGTCGACCAGCGCGAGATCGTGCGCAAGCTCGTCGCGCTGCAGTACAAGCGCAACGACGCGGCGTTCCAGCGCGGCAATTTCCGCGTGAAGGGCGACACGCTCGAGATCTTCCCGTCGCATTACGAGGACAGCGCGTGGCGCATCTCGTTCTTCGGCGACGATATCGAGGAGATCACCGAGTTCGATCCGCTGACCGGCAAGAAGGTTGCGTCACTCAACTCAGTGCGCGTCTATGCGAACTCGCATTACGTGACGCCCGGCCCGACGCTGAAACAGGCGGGCGAGGCGATCAAGCACGAGCTGGCCGAGCGGCTGAAGGAACTGGTGCTCGAGGGCAAATTGCTCGAGGCGCAGCGACTAGAGCAGCGGACGAACTTCGACCTCGAGATGATCGCGGCGACCGGCAGCTGCGCGGGGATCGAGAATTACAGCCGCTTCCTCACCGGCCGCATGCCGGGCGAGCCGCCCCCCACGCTGTTCGAATATCTGCCCGACAACGCGCTGCTGTTCGTCGACGAGAGCCATGTCACGATCGGCCAGATCAACGGCATGTCGCGCGGCGATCACCGCCGCAAGCTGACGCTCGCCGAATATGGCTTCCGCCTGCCGAGCGCGATCGACAACCGGCCGCTGCGGTTCAACGAATGGGACGCGATGCGCCCGCCGACCACCTATGTCTCCGCGACGCCGGGCAGCTGGGAAATGGAGCAGACCGGCGGCGTGTTCGCCGAACAGGTCATCCGCCCGACCGGGCTGATCGATCCGCCCGTCGAGATCAAGCCGGTCGAGGAGCAGGTGCAGGACCTGATCGTCGAGGTCGGGAAGACCACCGCGCTCGGCTATCGCACGCTCGTCACGACGCTGACCAAGCGGATGGCGGAGGATCTGACCGAGTATATGCACGAGGCGGGGATCAAGGTCCGCTATATGCACAGCGACGTCGAGACGCTCGAGCGGATCGAGCTGATCCGCGACCTGCGGCTCGGCGTGTACGACGTGCTGATCGGCATCAACCTGTTGCGCGAGGGGTTGGATATCCCCGAATGCGGGCTGGTCGCGATCCTCGATGCGGACAAGGAGGGATTCCTGCGCTCCGAGACCTCGCTGATCCAGACGATCGGTCGCGCGGCGCGTAACGTCGACGGCCGCGTGATCCTGTATGCCGACCGCGTCACGGGCTCTATGGAGCGCGCGATGAACGAGACCGCGCGACGCCGCGAGAAACAGGTCGCATACAACACCGAACACGGCATCACGCCGACGACGATCCGTCGCAACATCGGCGACATCATCGCGCATGTCGCGAGCCAGGATCAGGTGACGATCCCGATCGACGAGGACCGCCCGCACATGGTCGGCCATAATCTGCGCGCGTATATCGAGGATCTGGAAAAGCAGATGCGCAAAGCGGCGTCAGATCTCGAATTCGAGACCGCCGGGCGCCTGCGCGACGAGATCCGGCAGCTAGAGAACGAGGAGCTGGGTCTGCCCGTGGACCAGCAGAAGGCTCCGGTCATGGGGCGCTCGAACGAGGGCAAGCCGGGGACGCGGAAAACGCGTTACGGGAAGAGCCAGAAGATGCGGATGGGCGGCTCGCGCTCGCGCTGAGGCGCCCCCCTCTTCGTCACCCTGACGAAAGTCAGGGCCCAGAGCCACGGACGCTGCGGTCGTTGCTCTGGGTCCTGACGTTCGTCAGGATGACGGTAAGGCGAGGATTAGCCGACGACGAGGTCTTCGCTGTTCGAGCCGTAGTAGCTCGCGACGCGATCGGCATAGGCCTGGTCGAACACGGGTGCATTGTTCGCCCAGCTCGGGCCGCCTTCGAGCACGCGCTTGTCGATCGTCACGACATACAGGTCGCGGACCGCGTCGAACTGGAGCAGCGCGAACGGCAGCGGATAGAAACTCTTGCCCATGCCGAGGAAGCCGCCGAGGCTGAGCACCGCGTGCGTCGCACGGCCCGTGCCCTTGTGGACCATGAACGCATAGACCGATCCGACCGCATCGCCATCGCGGCTCTCGACCTTCATCGTCCCTGAGATATTCGCCTGGACGAGCAATTGCGTCGGCGTCTGTGCAGCAGCGGTATCGGACATCATTCTTCTCCTGATTCAGAATCTTCCGTCGCTGAACCGGTATCAGCGTGCGCCGGTTCCCACACCCTGTCCACCGCCGCGACTTGAGCCCTGCCCATGCCTGCCGCATAGCGCTGCGATGCGCGTCTCCATCCTTTCCGCCGCCGGCCGGCGAACGCCCGCCAGCTTCTCCAGCCTCGCCATGCTCGCGCTGGTTTCCGGCTGCGTCGCGCCGCGCACGGTCGAGGCACCGCCCGCGCCTGCCCCCGTCGCCCGCCCGGCCCCGGCGCCGCGCCCGATGCCGCTGACCGCGGACTGGCGTGACTGGCCCTATACACCCGGAACCTGGACGTATCGCCGCGAGCCCCGCGGGTCGCTCGCGTCGTTCGGGACGTCGCCGGGTGCACCCGTCCTGACGCTGCGCTGCGACACCGCCGCGCGCCAGGTCGTGCTGTCGCGCACCGCGAGCGCGGTCACCCCGCTGACGATCCGCACGTCGAGCGTCACGCGGGCGCTCCCCGTCCAGCCCATGACTGCAACCACCGTCGCCGCAACGCTGACCGCGTCCGATCCGCTGCTCGAGGCGATGGGGTTCAGCCGCGGCCGGTTCGTGATCGATCAGCCCGGCCAGCCGCCGCTCGTCGTCCCCGCCTGGGCCGAGATCGGGCGCGTCGCGGAGGACTGCCGCAGCTGATTTGCGGCCAAGCGACAGCCGCGAAGGATCGATCGAAATCTTATCCAAATCAAGGCTTGTATCGCGGGCATACTCGGCACACATTGCGGTCGCGGCCAAGCTTGGTCGTGTTTTTTCAACAAGCGAAAGGAGGTGATCCGATGTCTCATGGTTCAGCAGTGAGTTCGGTTCGGTTCGTTCGGGGGACGCACCGCTAATATCCGACGACATGCGTGGGGGGTATCCTCCCCCAGTCAACGCGTGTGTGACAGGATGAGGTGGTACGCATGGTCCTCCGGGCTGGAGCTCTCCGGCCGCTGACCATGTCTGGAGGTTGCCGGGTCGCAGGGATGCGCCTCGGCAACCTCTTTTCATTTGTGGCGAAGTTTTCGCGGAGGTGTGAGTCGCGCCGGCCTTGTGACAGCGACCGATACCCGCGGTGTGACGTGGTACCGCTTCCTACTCAGCCCCCGTCATCCTGACGAAAGTCAGGATCCAGAGCCATCAACGGCGCGCTTCATAACCCTGGATCCTGACTTTCGTCAGGATGACGGCGGGGGAAAGCGGGGTCTTCCCGCCTTCCTTCCTGGTCCGCCTTACAGGAACGCCTTCGCGCGCTTCAGCACGACGTTGCAAAGCTGCGTCTTCACCTGCCCGCCGAGATTCCCCAGCGCCAGCGTCTGGCCATTGCCGGCCTGGACCTGCCCCGCCTGCCCCGCGGCGAACCCGGGCGAGGTCTGCACGTCCTTGCGTCCGGTCAGCCGCTGTAGGATCGACTGCGCGCCGCTGGCCTGCGGCGCCGCGCGCGCACTGGTCTGGCCGCCGGCCAGCCCGCCAAGCATCCCGCCCTGCCCAAGCAGATTGTTCTTGAGGCAGTAGCCGAGCAGCCCTGCAGCATTGCCCGCGCCGATCGACCCGATGCTCGGCGCGGCGCCACCGAACAGTCCGCCCAGTCCGCCGCCAAGGCCACCGAGGCTGTCGCTAAGTCCTCCGAGACCCCCATTGGACTGGGTGGGCGCGGGCGCCGGCGTGCTGGTCTGCGCGCTGGCGCCGGCCGTCATGAGAGCCGCGATCGCGATCGCGAGAACGGGGGTGGCGGGCTTGAACATACGAAACTCCTGTGGTTCGCACGGTCAACAAAGGGGCCACCCTCCCCGTTCCCATCTATCGGCCTCGGCGGGCCCCGGCATCACGCAGGGGTCAGCAACCCCTCGCGCGCGATCTTCTCGCGCCAGACGAGCGGCGCGAGTTGGTGGACGTTCTTGCCCGCCGAATCGACCGCGACGGTCACCGGGAAGTCGGCGACCTCAAACTCGTAGATCGCCTCCATGCCGAGATCCTCGAAACCGACGACCTTCGATCCCTTGATCGCGCGCGCGACCAGATAGGCCGCACCGCCGACCGCCATCAGATAGGCCGACTTGCGCTCTGCGATCGCCTTGGTCGCGTCGCCGCCGCGCTCGGCCTTGCCGACCATCGCGAGCAGGCCCTGGTCGAGCATCATGCGCGTGAACTTGTCCATCCGCGTCGCGGTGGTGGGGCCGGCGGGGCCGACCACCTCGGTGCCGACCGGATCGACTGGCCCCACATAATAGATCACGCGACCGCGGAAATCGACGGGGAGTTCCTCGCCCTTGGCCAGCATGTCGGCGATCCGCTTGTGCGCGGCATCACGCCCGGTGAGCATCTTGCCGTTGAGCAGCAGGCGGTCGCCATGCTTCCACGTCTGCACGACCTCGGGCGTCAGCGTGTCGAGATCGACGCGGATCGCCGCCTTGTCGGGCGTCCAGTTCACATCTGGCCATTCCTCGAGCTTGGGCGCTTCGAGATAGACCGGGCCCGAGCCGTCGAGCACGAAATGCGCGTGGCGCGTGGCGGCGCAGTTGGGGATCATCGCGACCGGCTTCGACGCGGCGTGCGTCGGCCAGTCGAAGATCTTGACGTCGAGGATGGTGGAGAGCCCGCCCAGCCCCTGCGCGCCGATGCCGAGCGCGTTGACCTTGTCGTAGATCTCGATCCGCAGCGCCTCGATGTCGTTCCTGGGGCCGCGTTCCTTCAGCTGTGCCATGTCGATCGCGCCCATCAGCGACTGCTTGGCGAGGATCATCGACTTTTCCGCGGTGCCGCCGATGCCGATGCCGAGCATGCCCGGCGGGCACCAGCCGGCGCCCATCTGCGGGATCATCTCGAGCACCCAGTCGACGATCGAGTCGGACGGGTTCATCATCTTGAACTTCGACTTGTTCTCGCTGCCGCCACCCTTGGCCGCGACGTCGATCGAGACGGTGTTGCCGGGCACCATCTCGACATGCATCACGCTCGGCGTGTTGTCCTTGGTGTTCCGCCTGGTGAAGGCGGGGTCGGCGAGGATCGACGCGCGCAGCTTGTTCTCGGGGTTGAGATAGGCCTTGCGCACGCCTTCATCGACGACCTCCTGCAAGGAGCGCGTCGAGTCGAGGCGGCAGTCCTGGCCCCATTCGACGAAGATCGTGACGATGCCCGTATCCTGGCAGATCGGGCGGTGGCCCTCCGCGCACATCCGGCTGTTGGTGAGGATCTGCGCGATCGCATCCTTGGCGGCGGGCGATTTCTCGGCCTCGTACGCGACGCCGAGCGCGCGGATGTAATCCATCGGGTGGTAATAGCTGATGAACTGGAGCGCGTCGGCGACGCTTTCGATCAGGTCGGCTTCGGTGATGACGGTCATGCAGCGCCTTTACGGATACGGGTTTGCAGGCGTCTTAGCGGCGATCGGGTGATTTATGAAGTCGGCGGGCGTCCCGGCAACCGCATGGCAGGAGGAGCGGCCCTGCCCCTCCTGCCACGCGTCGCGCGCGTTGCCGGCGTACCGGCGCGGCGGCCGAACCGGATTACATCGGCGGGGTCAGGCCGTCCTTGCCGACGGCGACCGACTTGGCACCCGACGCGCCGGCCGGGGTGACCGCGAACAGCTTCTGGCCCTTCGCGAGGACCGAGCGCTCGGTCGGCTCGAACCGGACAATCGGGGTGCCGACGGGAACGACGACCTGCGCCTTGCCGCCCTTGTACGAGATGCTCAGCTTCGTCTCGCCGGGCTTCCCCGCACCGCCGGTGACGGTGCCGTTGGTCATGCCGCTCTGCTGATCGACGGTACCGTTCGTCATCGCGCTCTGCCCGTCGACTGTGCCGTTGGTCATCGCGCTCGAGCCGTTCATGCCGCCGCCTGCGGCCGCGACCGCGCCGGGGACGTCCCAGGGATAATGCCCTTCGCCGGTCCCGCGCATCGCCTCGGGAAAGATGACGAGTTCGACGGCGCGCAGCGCATCGTCGGGGCCGGTCGTCGCGGTGCCGACGAAGTCGCCGTCCTTCAGCGTCGACAGGTCCGACTTCACCACCCAGGCGACCTTGGTCTGCGCGTCGAGCGGGACGCTGACCGACTTGCCGTCATAGGTCTGGACGGTCAGCGCGTCGGTATTGACCGCGGTGATCACACCGCGGACGCGGGTCACGTCGGACGCGGGGCTCGCCGCCGCACTGGTGTTGGCGGTGGCGCTGTTGGCGCTGGTCGATGTCTGGTCGCCACAGCCGCCAAGGACCGCGATCACGCTGCTCAGCAGCATCAGCTTTTTCGTCACCATCGCATTGGGTCCTTCGATTATCCTGCCGCACGGTGCCATGGCGGCACCGGCGGGCAATTTGCGGGCGGCCATGAAGACATGGTCGGTTCGGTTCAACGCCGGAACCGAGCAACCGGACGCATCCCGTCGACGCGATGCGTGGTGGGGCGCGATATCGGCGCGGCTGCAGCTATCCTCGCGACAGCGCCATCCCTAGACTCCACCGATGCAGGATATACGGAACATCGTCGTTCTGACGGGCGCGGGCATCTCCGCGGAGAGCGGGATCGCGACGTTCCGCGGGCCGGGCGGCTTATGGGAAGGCCACCGAGTGGAGGACGTGTGCACGCCCGAGGCGCTCGCGGCGGATCCGGAACTGGTGCACCGCTTCTACGATCTGCGGCGCGCGGCGCTGGCGGCGGTCGAGCCGAACGCAGCGCATCACGCGCTCGCGCGGCTGGATGCAGCGTGGGCGGGCGAATTGCTGATCGTCACGCAGAATGTCGATGACCTGCATGAGCGCGCAGGGGCGACGCGGATGCTGCATATGCATGGCGAGTTGCTGTCGGCGCTGTGTGCGGTGTGTGGCGCGCGGGAGGACTGGGCCGGGAGCTTGCCGGAAGGATCGGTGTGCGGCGCGTGCGGCACGGCGGCGTTGCGGCCGGACATCGTGTTCTTCGGCGAGATGCCGTACCAGATGGAGCGGATCGAGGCGGCGCTGGCGCGTTGCGATCTGTTCGTGTCGATCGGGACGTCGGGCGCGGTGTATCCGGCGGCGGGGTTCGTGCAGACCGCAGTGTATCACGGCGCCGCGACGCTCGAGCTCAACCTCGATCCGTCGATGGGGAGCGTGTTCTTCGAGGAAACGCGGATCGGGGCCGCGGGGGTGCTGGTGCCGGATTGGGTGGAGGGGATTTTATCTTCCACCCCGGCGGAAGCCGGGGCCCAGGTGAGAAGGCCTGAGTAACGGAGGGCTGCCCGTCGTAACGACCGTCCCCCAACTGGGCCCCGGCCTACGCCGGGGTAGTGCTGGGTGGGGGTGTATTGGCGCTGACCGAGCGCGCAAGGTTGTTCTCCCGCGAAGGCGGGAGCCCAGACTGGGCCCCCGCCTTCGCGGGGGAACAGGTAGGGCGAGTAGCGGACTGGTGGTCAGTCGACCCAGTCGAGACCGATGTCGCGGTAGACTTCGCGGTCTTCGTCCCAGCCGGGTTTGACCTTCACATGCAGGTAGAGGTGGACGGGCTTGCCGGTGATGCTGGCGAGTTCGATGCGTGAGCGGGCACCGATTTCCTTGATACGGACGCCGCCCTTGCCGAGCACGATCGCGCGCTGCGTCGGGCGTTCGACGAGAATCTGCTGGTGGATTTCCAACGACCCGTCCTGGCGCTCGATATACTGCTCGGTCTCGATCGTGCTCGCATAAGGGAGCTCGGCGTGGAGCTGGAGATAGAGCTGCTCGCGCGTCACTTCGGACGCGAGCGCGCGCTCGGTCGAGTCGGAGACCTGGTCTTCGGGATAATGCCACGGGCCTTCGGGCATCGCCTTGGCGAGCTGCGTCTTGAAGTGCGCAAGGCCGTCGCCGGTGCCCGCGCTGATGAAGAACGTCTCGGCGAAGGGGAGCAGCGCGTTCAGCTTCTCCGCGTGGATCAGCAGCTTGGTCTTGTCGGCGAGATCGACCTTGTTGAGGATCAGCCAGATCGGTTCGGTACGGCCGACCAGCGACTCGACGATTCCCGTGACCTTGCCGCCGATCCCGCCCTTGGCGTCGACCACCAGCGCGATGATGTCCGAGCCTTCCGCGCCACCCCAGGCGGCGGCGACCATCGCGCGGTCGAAGCGGCGCTTGGGCTCGAAGATGCCGGGGGTGTCGACGAGCAGGATCTGCGTGTCGCCTTCGATCGCGACGCCCATCAGCTTGGCGCGCGTGGTCTGCGCCTTGGGGCTGACGATCGCCACCTTCTGGCCGACGAGCGCGTTGACGAGCGTCGACTTGCCGGCGTTCGGCGCGCCGACGATGGCGACGAGGCCGCAATGCTTGGGGGTCGCCGATTGGGGGGCGGAAGTCTCAGGAATGGTAGGTTCGGTCACGCAGGTTCTTTTCGGCATCGGGATATTCGGCGCCGCTCATACAGATAAAACGCGCGGCCGTCATTCCCGCACCCGCCGCATCCGTCATCCTGACGAAAGTCAGGATCCAGGGTCACGCAGGCTGTCGCTCTTGGCTCTGGATCCTGACGTTCGTCAGGATGACGGAGAGGTGCGGGTCAGCCGAGCTTTTCCAACAGCGCCTTGGCGGCCGCGGTTTCGGCTTCCTGTTTGCTGGAGCCCATGGCGGTCGCCTCCGCGAGCTTGCCGATCGAGACGAGGATCGTGAATTTGGGGGCGTGGCCGGGGCCGGAGCGTTCGACGACGGTGTATTCGGGGGGCTTGCGGTTGTGCGCGGCGGCCCATTCCTGGAGCGCGGACTTGGGGTGCTGCGGGGCCTTGGCGCCTGCTTGCACCCTGTCCCCCCACGCGCCGCGGACGAAGGCGCGCGCGGCGTCGAGGCCGGCTTCCTGATACCAGGCGCCGATCAGCGCCTCCATGACATCGCCGAGCACATTGTCGCTGTCGCTCGCGCCGTCGTCGCGCGCCTGCTTGCCGAGTTTCAGATGCGCGCGGACGCCGAGTTCGCGGGCGACGTCGGCGCAGACCGGGCCGGTGACGAGCGCGTTGAGGCGCTTCGACAGCGAGCCTTCGGGGTCGGTGGCGAACAGTTCGTACAGCCATTCGGCGATGATGAGGCCGAGGACGCGATCGCCGAGGAATTCGAGTCGCTCGTAGTTCGCCGCGGCCTGGCTGCCGTGCGTCAGTGCGCGCTCATAGGGCGCGAGGTTTGTCGGTGTGCGGCCGAAGAGCGTCTTCAGCCAGCCGGCGAGGTCGCTCAAAAGCCTTCCCCGATCCGGCTCCAGCGCGCGGCGCTGACCCAGGTCCAGGGCTTCAGCCATTCGGCGTTGCCGTCGGTCGAGAAGAAGCTGACGACCGCCTTGCCCTCGACATTCTCGAGCGGGACGTAGCCCATGCCGCTCGGCGCGGGGAAGCGGCTGTCGCCGCTGTCGTCGCGATTGTCGCCCATCACGAAGATATGACCCGCGGGGATCGTGTAGAGCCCGGTATCGTCGCGGTCGGGGAGTTGCGCCTGATCGAGCACCTCGTAGCTGCGGCCACCCGGCAGCGTTTCGCGGAAGCGCGGGTAGCGGCAGATCTGGACGTTGGCGACGACGTCGACGAACGGCGCGCCGCATTTCTCGGCGTCGAAATTGGCGGTCAGCGGGATCGTGAAGTCGGCGATGCGGAGCTTCGGGATCGGCTTGCCGTTGAGATAGACGACGCCCTGCCGCATCTGGACAGTCTCGCCGGGCAGGCCGATCACGCGCTTGATGACGTCGTGATCGAGCACTTCGGGCGCGCGGAAGACGACGACGTCGCCGCGCGTCGGCGTGCTGCCGAAGATACGGCCGGGAATCAGCGGCACCCCACCCGGCAGCGACCAGCGCGAATAGCCGTAATTCCACTTCGACACGAAGAGATAGTCGCCGATCAGCAGCCGCGGCAGCATCGATTCGGACGGGATGCTGAACGGCGCGAAGATGAAGCTGCGCAGGATCAGCACGACCACCGCCAGCTTCAAAAGGAAGCGGAACGTCTCTGCAGTTTCGGAGCGCACCGGTTTGGTCTTCGTGTCTTTTGCCATGCTCGCGGGTTTGCTCAACCGGCGCGTGTCGTCAAGCGCATGCAGGATACCGAACGCCGAAAGACCGTTGTCGCGGTCTCGCGCTTGCAGCATGACCGGCGCGCACGTCTATTCGGAGAAGTAGCATGACCGCCGACTGGTCCAAGATCGAAGCCCTGCCCGCCACCACGCTGACCGACCTGTTCGCGCAGGATTCGGAGCGCCTCTCGAAGCTGAGCCTCGACGTCGCGGGTATCCATTTCGACTGGTCTAAGACGCATCTCACGACCGACATGGTCGCCGCGTTCGAGCAGATGGCCAAGGCGCAGGACCTGGCGGGCAAGCGCCAGGCGCTGTTCTCGGGCGAGGTCGTCAACGTCACCGAGGGCCGCGCGGTCGAGCACACCGCCGAGCGCGGCGAGGGCAAGCCCGAGAGCGTCGCGATCGCGCAGGCGAGCCACCAGCGGATGCGCACGCTGATCGACGCGATCGAGGCGGATGCGCTGGGGCCGGTGCGGCATATCCTGCACGTCGGGATCGGCGGGTCGGCGCTGGGGCCGCAGTTGCTGGTCGACTCGCTCGGGCGTGACGACAAGCGCTATGATGTCGGGATCGTCGCCAATGTCGACGGCGTCGCGCTGGAGGACGTGTTCGAACGCTTCGATCCCGCCGCGACGTTGCTGGTGGTCGCGTCGAAGACCTTCACCACGACCGAAACGCTGATGAACGCCGAAGCCGCGCTGCAGTGGATGACCGAGCATAATGTCGAGGATCCGTATGGGCGCGTGATCGCGCTGACCGCGGCGCCCGAAAAGGCGATGGAATGGGGCGTCGACGAGACGCGCATCCTGCCGTTCGCCGAGAGCGTCGGCGGGCGCTATTCGCTGTGGTCGACGATCGGGTTCCCGGCCGCGATCGCGCTCGGCTGGGACCGGTTCGAGGAGCTGCTCGAGGGGGCGGCCGAGATGGATCGCCATTTCCGCCTCGCCGCGCTGCACGAGAATGCGCCCGCGCTCGCCGCGTTTGCCGACCTCTATTACACGCAGATCCGCCATGCCGAGACGCGTGCGACCTTTGCCTATGACGAGCGGTTGCGGTTGCTGCCGAGCTATCTCCAGCAGCTGGAGATGGAGTCGAACGGCAAGTCGGTGACCGCGGACGGCGAGCCGCTCGGGCGGCCGTCGGCGGCGATCACCTGGGGTGGGGTCGGCACCGAGGCGCAGCACGCGGTGTTCCAGCTGCTCCACCAGGGCACGCATCTGGTGCCGGTCGAGTTCGTCGCGTCGATCGAGGCCGGCGACACGCTGCCCGAGGAGCATCACAAGGCGCTGTTGCTCAACGCGTTCGCCCAGGGTGCGGCGTTGATGGCGGGCAAGCAGGTCGAGGATCCGGCGCGGAGTTATTCGGGTGATCGGCCGTCTTCAACGCTGCTGCTCGACGATCTGGATGCGCGCACGCTGGGGGCGCTGATCGCGTTCTACGAGCACCGCGTGTTCGTGAACGGCGTGCTGCTGGGGATCAACTCGTTCGACCAGTTCGGGGTGGAGCTGGGCAAGGAGATGGCGAAGGCGGCGGAGAAGGGTGGACAGACGTTCGATCCTTCGACGGATGACCTGATCAAGCGCGCGTTTGGGTAAGCTGGGCTCGGGGGAACGCGCTTCCCCCAACCTCAACCTGCACCACCCCGGCGAAGGCCGGGGTCCAATTGGGCGAACCGTGGTTTCCCAAACGACCCCCCTCCCAATTGGGCCCCGGCCTTCGCCGGGGTGGTGGCTGAGGGAGCGCGAGCGAACCTGCCGCGTTACATCTTCATGTCGATGCTCTTAGCCGCCGCGCTCGCCGCCTCCCCCACTCTCGCGCAGATGCGATGGGACCGCCGCGTGCTGATCGTCGCGGCACCCTCCGCGCAGGACCCGGCGCTCGCCGAGCAGCGCCGCCTTCTTGGCAGCTGGACCGCAAAATGCGACGACCGCGACCTCACCATAGTCGAGGTCATCGGCGACCAGGTCCGCGGGGCCGGCGACACCGCCCCCGCACTGCGCCGCAAGTTCCGCCTTCCGGCCGCCTTTACCGCGATCCTGATCGGCAAGGACGGCGGTGAGAAACTGCGCAGCGCACACCCCTTCCCCACCGCCGTGCTGGAGCAGACGATCGACGTGATGCCGATGCGCAAAGCCGGCCATCGATAGAGCCGGCCGATCAGCCTGATCGCCGCGCCGGGCTTGTCCGCGCATCCCCCCTGCCCCAGATGGCACCCAAAGCCGCAGCGCGGCGGCGCGACGACAAGGATAGCCCGTGACCGATACCCAATTCGACTATGACCTCTTCGTCATCGGCGCCGGCTCGGGCGGTACGCGTGCGTCGCGCGTCGCCGCTGCACACGGCGCGCGCGTCGCGGTCGCCGAGGAATATCGCGTCGGGGGCACCTGCGTCATCCGCGGCTGCGTACCCAAGAAGCTGCTGATCTACGGCGCGCATTTCGCCGAGGATCTGAAGGACGCCAAGCGCTTCGGCTGGCAGGTGCCCGACGACTGCGCGTTCAGCTGGCCGACGCTGCGTGACAACGTCATGGAGGAGGTCGACCGGATCAACGGCGCCTATACCCAGACGCTCGAGAACAACCATGTCGACATCATCCACCAACGCGCGGTGGTCTCGGGCCCCAACGAGGTGACGCTCGCCGACGGCAGCAAAAAGACCGCCGCGAAGATCCTGATCGCGGTCGGCGCGCACCCGCTGGTGCCCGACTGCCCCGGTGCCGAGCACGGCATCACGTCGAACGAAGTGTTCCATCTCGACGCCGTGCCGAAGCGCGTGCTGATCGCGGGCGCGGGGTATATCGCCAACGAGTTCGCAGGCATCTTCCACCAGTTCGGCGCACACGTCACGCTGATCAACCGCACCGACGTGATCCTGCGCGGCTATGACGAATCGATCCGCGACCGGCTGCTCCAGATCTCGATGAGCAAGGGAATCGACTTCCGCTTCAACGCGGCGTTCGAGGGGATCGACAAGGGCGAGGATGGCTGCCTGACCGTACACACGAGCGGGCACGAGCCGATCGTCGTCGATCTTGTGATGTTCGCGACCGGCCGCCTGCCCAACACCAAGGGGCTCGGGCTCGAGACCGCAGGCGTCGAGCTCGACGCGGCGGGCGCGGTGGTGGTCGACGACGACAACAAGTCGAGCTGCGACAGCATCTTCGCGGTCGGTGACGTCACCAACCGCATCCAGCTGACCCCCGTCGCGATCCGCGAGGGGCAGGCGTTCGCTGACACCTTCTTCGGCAACAAGCCGACGCGCGTCGACTACGCGAACGTCCCCGCCGCGGTGTTCAGCCACCCGCCGATGGCCGGCGTCGGCATGACCGAATCGCAGGCGAAGCAGGCGCTGGGCTCGGTGAAGGTCTACACGTCGGACTTCCGGCCGATGAAGAACGTGCTCGCGGGGCGCAACGAGCGGTCGCTGTACAAGATGATCTGCGACGGCGAGACCGACCGTGTGGTCGGCATCCACATGATCGGCCCCGACTGCCCCGAGATCCTGCAATCCGCCGCGGTCGCGGTGAAGGCCGGGCTCACGAAGGCCGATTTCGACGCGACGGTGGCGCTGCATCCGACGATGGCGGAAGAGCTCGTGCTGATGAAATAGCCCTAGTCGACAAACACCGCGGCGCGTTTTTCGATGTTGGCGCGGACCTGTTCGACCTGGTTGGGCTTGCGCATCACCCGCCCCTGCGCGTCGCTTTCGGCGCGCAGGATCGCCGCCGAGTCCGCATCCGCGGCGAGCGTGTAAAGCGCCTTCGACCCCCGGATCGCCTGCGGGTTCTTTGCGGCGATCACGCGCGCCATCGTCATCGCGGCGGCATGCGGATTCTCGTCGAGCCGCGTGACGAAGCCGTGGTGCAGCGCCTCTGCCCCGTCGAATTCGCGCGCGGTGTAGGTCAGTTCGCGCAGCACGTCGTCGCGTGCAAGCGTGCGCCACAAAGCGATCCCCGCCATGTCGGGCACCAGCCCCCAATGCGTCTCGCGGATCGCGAACCGGGCCTGCGGGTGCGCGATGCGGATATCGGCGCCCGACATGATCTGGAACCCGCCGCCGAACGCGACGCCGTGGACCGCGGCGATCACCGGCATCGGCAGCGTGCGCCAGCCCCAGGCGACCTGCTGCACCAGATTGGCGTCGCCATACGTCCGGTCGTCGAGCGAAAGCCCCGACCCGCCGCCCGCCATCGACGCCATGTCGAGCCCCGCGCAGAACGCCCGCCCCTCGCCCGACAGCACGACAACGCGCACCTCGGCCATCCCCGCCAGCCGGTCGATCGCGGCGGCGATTCCCGCGAACATCGCCGGGTCGATCGCATTCATCTTGTCCGCGCGATTGAGGCGGACATCGGCGATCCCGTCCGAAACGGCGATGGTGACCCGGTCGTTCATGGCGATCCTCTCTCCTGATCTCGTTGTACACGATGCTAGCCCCGCCCCGCAGGTGCGGCAATGTTGCGCGGCGGTCGGTGGCGTGTAGAGGTCGGGACATGGACGGGTTCGATGCACAGCGATTTTCGAAGCATGGGTTTGGCGGGCACGGCGCCGCGCTCGGCATGCGCTATCATGCGCATGGCGCGGACTGGGCAGAGCTCGCTTTGCCCTATGATCCAAAGCTTGTCGGCGATCCGTCGAGCGGCGTGATCGCGTCGGGGCCGATCATCACGATGATGGACATGGCGACGAGTCTCGCGATCTGGATCAAGCGCAACGCGTTCGTGCCGCATGCGACGCTCGATCTGCGCGTCGATTACCTGCGCCCGGCGACGCCCGACAAGACGGTGATCGGCCGCGGCGAATGTTATCGCCTGACGCGGTCGATCGCGTTCGTACGCGGACAGGCGCATGACGGCGACCCCGATGATCCGCTCGCGCATGTCGCGGGGACGTTCATGGTGCTCGGAACATGGTGATCGGTCTTCCCCCCTATGCGGCGATCCTCGGCGTCGCGATCGAAGCCGAGGACGGCGCGCCGCCGATCCTGGTCATGCCGTTCGCCAACGACGTGGTCGGCCGCCCCGGCTTCCTCCATGGCGGCGCGATTTCCGGGTTGCTCGAAGTGGCGGCGATCGCCGCGCTGTACCATGCGCTCAATGCCGAGGGCGGCGATGGCGCCTCCGCACGCATCAAGCCGGTCAACGTCACGGTCGATTTCATGCGCGGCGGGCGTGACAAGCCGACTCGGGCCGCCGGCGTGGTGACGCGGCTTGGCACGCGCGTCGCCAATGTCGAGGCGACCGCGTGGCAGGACGAACGCGACAAGCCGATCGCCGCTGCACGGATGAACTATCTGATCGTGCGGGATTGACCCCATCCCCCCGCGCGGCAGGGGGACGGGTCCACCATTCTATTTCGCGGTCAGCTTGATCAACCGGCCCTGCGATTCACCGCCGTCTTCGAGCACCCAGATCGCGCCGTCGGGGCCCTGCTCCACCTCGCGGATGCGCGCCCCCATGTCCCACTGATCGCCCTTCGCCGCCGTCGTGCCGTTCAGGTCGACGCGGACCAGCGATTTTGACGACAGCCCGCCGATGAACGCATCGCCCTTCCATTGCGGGAACATCGCGCCCGAATAGATCATCAGCCCGCCCGGCGAGATCACCGGGTTCCACGACACCTTGGGCGCCTCGTAACCGTCGCCCGGCTTGTGATCGGGAATGTCGCGGCCGTCATAATGGCTGCCGTTCGACGCGTTGGGCCAGCCATAGTTCAGGCCGGGCCTGATCAAATTGACCTCGTCTCCGCCCTTCGGCCCCATCTCCTGCTCCCACAAATTGCCCTGCGCATCGAACGCGATGCCGAGCAGGTTGCGGTGGCCATAGGTCCAGACCTCGGGTGCGAACCCCTTGGCGGCGAGCGGATTGCCAGGGGCGGGCTTGCCGTCGAGCGTCAGGCGGAGGACCTTGCCCAGCGTCATCTTCGGATCCTGCGCCGGCGTGAACTTCTGTCGCTCGCCATTGGTGAAGAACAGATATTTGCCGTCGGGCGAAAACGCGATGCGACCCGAATAATGGCCATTGCCCTCGACGAACGGCCGCGCGCTGAAGATCACCTCGATCTCGCCAAGCCGCTCGCCACCCCCGCCGTCGGGGCGCAGCCGCCCGCGCGCGAGGACAACGCCCTTGCCGCCCTCGCCCGCGCTCGAATAGCTGAAATAGACACGCTTGCTCGTCGCGAAATCGGGTGCGAGCACGACATCCATCAAGCCGCCCTGCCCCGCCGAGTCGACCGTGATCGTCGCCACGGTCTGCCGCGTCTTGCCATCGGCGGACACGAGCAGCATCTGCCCCTTCTTCTCCGTCACCAGCATCCGCGCATCGGGCAGGACCGTCATCGCCCAGGGTGACTCGAAATCGGCGACGACGGTCTCGCTGAACGGCTTGCCGCCCGCGGTCTGCGCCGCAGAGACGGTCGCACCGAGCAAAGTGACGGACAGGATGGTGGTAGCGAACAGCGTGCGACGAATCATGATCTTCTCCCGGAAATCTCAACGCAAACGCAGCGTGACGAACGAAGGTTGCTCCCGCTTGCGGAGCAACGCCAGCCGGCGTATAGGGACATCACTTCTCTACATCGCCAGGTGAAGAGGCTGCGGGGCTTGCTCCGCGGCGGAAACCCCCTGTGCTTTGGCCCTGTTTGGAATTTCGATGGCGAATATCGCCCTGCTGACCGACCTGATCGAACCCGAAGCCAAGGCGCTCGGCCTCAGCCTCGTGCGCGTGCGCATGCAGGGCGGCAAGTCCGATCCGACGCTGCAGATCATGGCCGAGCGCCCCGACACCCGCCAGCTAGTGATCGAGGATTGCGCCGAACTGTCGCGCCGCATCTCGGACAAGTTCGATGCGCTCGAAGCCGAGGGCAAGGACCCGGTCGGCGAAGACGCGTACCGTCTCGAAGTGTCGAGCCCTGGTATCGATCGCCCGCTGACCCGGCTCCAGGACTTTGCCGACTGGGAAGGCCAGGAGGCGCGCATCCGCCTTGTCGAGCCGTTCGAGGATCGCAAGCAGATCTCGGGCAACCTCATGGGCGTCGAGGGCACCAAAATCACCGTCGACGTGAACAAGCACAAGATCATGACGATCGACTTTTCGCAGGTCGCCGACGCCAAGCTCGTCATGACCGACCGACTCATCGCCGCGACCGCGCCGCTTTCAACCGAAGGCGCGGACGAAGTATTCTATCAAGACACGCCCACCGATGAGCCTGACGCTCACGAGGCCGAGACCGAAGAAGGACAGCATTGATGGCCACGGCAGTCACCGCAAACCGCGCGGAACTGATCGCGATCGCGAATTCGGTCGCGTCGGAGAAGATGATCGACAAGGCGATCGTGATCGAGGCGATGGAGGACGCGATCCAGCGCGCCGCCCGCTCGCGCTACGGCGCCGAGAACGACATCCGCGCCAAGCTCGACCCCAACACCGGCGATCTGCGCCTGTGGCGCGTCGTCGAAGTGGTCGAGGCCGTCGATGACTATTTCAAGCAGGTCGACGTCAAGGGTGCGCAGAAGCTCCAGAAGGACGCAGCGCTCGGTGACTTCATCGTCGATCCGCTGCCCCCGATCGAGTTCGGCCGCATCGCCGCACAGGCTGCCAAGCAGGTCATCTTCCAGAAGGTCCGCGACGCCGAGCGCGAGCGCCAGTTCGAAGAGTATAAGGACCGCGCGGGCGAGATCATCACCGGCGTCGTCAAGCGCGTCGAGTTCGGCCATGTCGTCGTCGACCTGGGCCGTGCGGAAGGCGTCATCCGCCGCGACGCGCAGATTCCGCGCGAAGTGGTGCGCGTCAACGACCGCATCCGCTCGCTGATCCTCAACGTCCGCCGCGAAAACCGCGGGCCGCAGATCTTCCTCAGCCGCGCGCACCCCGACTTCATGAAGAAGCTGTTCGCGCAGGAAGTCCCCGAAATCTACGACGGGATCATCGAGATCAAGGCGGCCGCGCGCGATCCCGGTTCGCGTGCGAAGATCGGCGTCATCAGCCATGATTCGTCGATCGATCCGGTCGGCGCGTGCGTCGGCATGAAGGGCAGCCGCGTTCAGGCCGTCGTGCAGGAAATGCAGGGCGAGAAGATCGACATCATCCCCTGGTCGCCCGACATCGCGACCTTCGTCGTCAACGCGTTGCAGCCGGCCTCGGTCAGCCGCGTCGTGATCGACGAGGAAGAAGAGCGCATCGAGGTGGTCGTTCCCGACGATCAGCTGAGCCTCGCGATCGGCCGTCGTGGCCAGAACGTGCGGCTCGCGTCGCAGCTGACCGGTAAGGCGATCGACATCCTCACCGAGGCCGATGCCTCCGAGAAGCGCCAGAAGGACTTTGTCGAGCGCTCGGCAATGTTCGAGAAGGAGCTCGACGTCGACGAGACGCTCGCGCAGCTGCTGGTGGCCGAAGGGTTCACGAACCTCGAAGAGGTCGCCTATGTTGAGGTCGAGGAGATCGCCGGCATCGAGGGCTTCGACGAGGATCTCGCGGGCGAGCTGCAGAACCGCGCGACCGAGGCGCTCGAGCGCCGCGACGCGGCCAGCCGCGAAGAGCGCACCGCGCTCGGCGTGGAGGACGCGCTGGCGGGCATGCCGTATCTGAACGAGGCGATGCTCGTCACGCTCGGCAAGGCTGGCATCAAGACGCTCGACGACCTTGCCGATCTGGCGACCGACGAGCTGGTCGAGAAGAAGCGCGTCGAGCCACGCCGTCGCAACGACGATGCGCCCAAGCGTCCCGAGCCCAAGGGCGGCATTCTCGCTGAATACGGGCTCAGCGACGAGCAGGGCAACGAGATCATCATGGCCGCGCGTGCGCACTGGTTCGAGGACGAGGCACCCGAGGCCGAGGCTGACGAAGCCGACGCGGCTCCGGTGGAAGCGGCTTTGGCCGAGGACACTGCGGCAGACGACGCTGCGATGGATGACGCCGCAGAGTCGACCGACGCGAAGAGCGAGGACGACAAGGCCTGATGCCGTTTGTCAGCATCCGCATTTCGGGGTCCGCCACCAAGGACCAGAAGGCCGGCATCGTCGCCGACGTCACCCAGTCGCTCGTCGAGCGGCTGGGAAAGAACCCGGCTGCGGTGCAGATCGTGATCGAAGAAGTCTCGACCGAGAATTACGGCGCGGGCGGCCAGTTGCTGGTCGACCGCGACGCCCCGAAGCCGCAATTGCAGGAGGACGCTCATGCGGAATCCTCGCAATGAGACGCTAGGCGCTACCGACACCCTGCCCTCCTCGTCCCCCGCAAGCGGGACGGGACAGGGCGATCGCCCGGCTTCGACCAAGGGCAAGGGGGGCAAGCGCGAGCGCGCCCCCGGCCCGCCGCGCGTGCGCGAAGGCGCCGACGCCGAACCCATCCGCCGGTGTATCCTTTCGGGTGAGCGCGACGTCCGGCCGCATCTCGTCCGCCTCGCGCTGGCACCGGACGGACAGATCCATCCCGACGTGCGCGCCAAGGCGCCCGGCCGCGGTGCCTGGATCGGCGTCACCCGCGTCGAACTCGAAGCCGCGATCAAGAAGGGCAAGCTGAAAGGCGCGCTCGCGCGGGCGTTCAAGACCGGCGAGTTCACGATTCCCCCAGAGCTCCCCGCGCAGATCGAAGCCGCGCTCGAGCGTAACGCGCTCGACCGGCTCGGGCTCGAATCGCGGTCGGGCACCGTCCTGATCGGATCCGACCGGATCGAGCAGAACGCGCGCTCGGGCAAGCTGAAGGCGCTCTATCATGCGTCCGACGCGGCCGAGGATGGCAACCGCAAGCTCGACCAGGCGTGGCGCATCGGCAACGATGTCGAAGGCTCGGGTCTGCGGGGGTTGGCACTGCCTGCGTCACGCACCATATTGGCGTTGGCGCTGGGGCGGGAAAATGTGGTACACATTGGCCTGACCGACCGCGCTGCAGCAAAGCGGGTGAGCGAAGCGCTCGACCGCTGGCTGCATTTTATCGGCCCCGAACCTTCTCCCGTGTCTTGCGAAACGGCCTCGCAGGGCGCATCGGCGTCCCAACAAAACGGGACGTCACCCATAACAGGGGCGTCCGGATCGACCGGACACAGCCCGGCCGTGGACATGACTGAGGAATTTGAGTGAGCGACACGGACAACGAGAAGCCGAAACTTGGCATGCGCGCACCTTTGGGTGTGAAGCGCACGGTCGAGACCGGCCAGGTGAAGCAGAGCTTCAGCCACGGCCGATCGAATACGGTGATCGTGGAAACCAAGCGTGCGCGCGTGCTGCGCCGTCCGGGCGAGCCCGACGGTCCGGTCGCGGATGCACCGGTTGCGGCGCCCGCACCCGTTGCGGCGCCCGCACCGGCCCCGCAGGCGCGTGCCCCACAGCCCGCCCCAGCCCCCGTGCGCCCGCCCGCGCAGAGCAACCTGTCGCCGCAGGAGCGTCAGGCAAAGCTGCTGCGCGAGGCGGAAGAGCAGCGCATGAACACGCTGGAAGAAGGACGTCGTCGCCAGGAGGCCGAGCGTCTCAAGGCGGCCGAGGACGAGCGCAACCGCGCCGCCGACCGTGCCCGTGCCGAGGCGGAGGCCAAGGCCGCGCCTGCGCCGAAGCCGGTCGAGGCGCCTGCGCCCGCGCCCGTGGTCGAAGCGGCTCCCGCTCCGGTCGCGGCACCGACGCCTGCGCCCGTCGCTGCGCCAGCCCCGGCTCCGGCCGCGACACCTGCGCCCGCGCCTGTCGTCGCTGCACCGAAGCCCGCACCCGTGGTGGCGGCACCTGCGCCGGCTCCCAAGCCTGCGCCGGCCCCCGTTGCTCCGCCGGCACCGCCGCCGATTCTCGAACTGTCGCGCGATCCGTCGATGCCGGCACCACGCCGTTTCTCGCCGGTGGCGCGTCCTGAACGCCCTCCCCCGCCGCCAAAGCCCGTTGCAGCGCCTGCCGCAGCAGCAGCGCCGACCACGGCGGCCAACGCCGGTACGACCGCAGCGCGCCCTGGCGCGACCGGTGCAAACGCACCTGCGGGTGGCGTACGCCGCGATGCCGTCCCGGCACGGCCGCAGCAGCGTGACCGCAAGGGCGACGATCGTCGCACTTCGGGCAAGCTCACCGTCAACCGCGCACTCGGCGATGGCGATGGCGCCCGCGCCCGTTCGCTCGCCGCGCTCAAGCGTGCGCGTGAGAAGGAGCGTCGTGGCACCGGTGGTCCGCGCGAGCCGCAGGCCAAGCAGGTCCGCGACGTGGTCGTCCCCGAGGCGATCACCGTGCAGGAACTGGCCATCCGTATGGCCGAGAAGGGTGCCGACCTCGTCAAGGCGCTGTTCAAGATGGGCATGCCCGTCACGATGACGCAGACGATCGACCAGGATACGGCCGAATTGCTCGTCACCGAATTCGGTCACAACCTGACGCGCGTCAGCGATGTCGACCAGGATCTGGCGAACGACACGATCGACGATGCCGACGAGACTCTGCGTCCGCGTGCCCCGGTCGTCACGATCATGGGTCACGTCGATCACGGCAAGACGTCGCTGCTCGATGCCCTGCGCGGCACCGATGTGGTGCGCGGCGAAGCGGGTGGCATCACCCAGCATATCGGCGCGTATCAGGTCACGCTGAAGGACAAGTCGAAGATCACCTTCCTCGACACGCCGGGCCATGAGGCGTTCACGCAGATGCGTGCTCGCGGCGCGGACGTCACCGACATCGTCATCCTGGTGGTGGCGGCGGACGACGGCCTCATGCCGCAGACGGTGGAGGCGATCGCCCACACCAAGGCCGCGGGCGTGCCGATGATCGTCGCGATCAACAAGATCGACAAGGAAGGCGCCAATGCCCAGAAGGTGCGCGAGCGCCTGCTGAGCGAGGAGATCGTGGTCGAGGACATGGGCGGCGACGTCCAGGACGTCGAAGTCTCCGCGACCAAGAAGATCGGTCTCGACACGTTGATCGAGAAGATCCAGCTCCAGGCCGAACTGCTCGAACTGCGCGCCAACCCGGATCGCGCGGCCGAGGGTACAGTGATCGAGGCCAAGCTCGACAAGGGTCGTGGCCCGGTCGCGACGATCCTCGTCAATCGTGGTACGCTCAAGGTCGGCGACATCTTCGTGGTCGGCGGCGAGAGCGGCAAGGTCCGTGCGCTGGTCGACGACAAGGGCAAGCAGATCAAGGAAGCGGGTCCGGCGATGCCGGTCGAGGTCCTCGGTCTGTCGGGCGTGCCGTCGGCGGGCGATCCGTTCCAGGTGGTCGAGAACGAGGCACGGGCCCGCGAAGTCGCGGAATATCGTCGCAGCGTGAAGACCGACAAGCGGACGGCATCGGTTCCGGCCAGCCTCGAGAGCATGTTCTCGGCGCTGAAGGAAAAGCAGGCGATCGAATATCCGCTGGTCGTGAAGGCCGATACGCAGGGTACCGTCGAGGCGATCGTCGGGGCGATCAACAAGATCTCCACCGACCTGATCAAGGCGCGCGTGCTGAGCTCGGGCGTCGGTGGTATCACCGAGTCGGACGTCACGTTGGCGGCGGCATCGGGTGCACCGATTATCGGCTTCAACGTTCGTCCGAATGCCAAGGCCCGCGAGATCGCGGAGCGCCAGAAGGTCGCGTTCAAATATTATGACGTGATCTACGACCTGATTGACGAGATCCGGGCGGGCATGGCAGGCGAGCTTGGACCGGAAGCGTTCGAGACGGTCGTCGGCCGTGCGGAAATCCGCGAGGTCTTCTCGGCGGGCAAGCATGGCAAGGCGGCGGGTCTGCTCGTCACCGAGGGCAATATCCGCAAGGCGCTCAAGGCGCGCATCACGCGCAACGACGTCATCATCTACCAGGGCGAGATCGCATCGCTGCGTCGCTTCAAGGATGATGTCGCCGAAGTCCGTGCCGGTCTCGAATGTGGCGTGACGTTCACGTCCAACTTCGTCGACATCAAGGCAGGCGACTATCTCGAGACGTTCGAAGTCGAGATGCGCGACCGCACACTGTAATGACGTAAAGCCCTCTCCCCGGGCCCCGCGAAACTGATGGTTTCATGGGTACCCGTCGTGGGGAGGGGGCCGGGTCAGGGGCAATACCGATCGCTCGCGGTCGGGATTGCCCCTCACCCCCACCCTCTCCCCGGAGGGGCGAGAGAGCTGAAAAAATGAAGACCGATACCCCCGAGACCAAGTCCGTCCGCACGCTGCGTGTTGGCGAGCAGGCGCGTCACGCGCTCAGCGACATTCTCGCGCGCGGCGACGTGCACGATGCGGTGCTCGAAAAGCATCTTGTCACGATCACCGAGGTCCGCATGTCCCCCGACCTCCGCCACGCGACCGTCTTCGTGAAGCCGTTGCTCGGCAAGGACGAGGAAAAGGTGCTCAAGGCGCTGCGGACCAACACCGCCTATCTTCAGCGCGAGGTCGCGGCGCGCGTGCAGATGCGCTACGCCGCCAAGCTGAAATTCCTCCCCGACGAGAGCTTCGACGAGGGCACGCATATCGACGCGCTGTTGCGCGCCCCGCATGTCGCGCGGGACCTTGGCGCCGACGAAGGCTAGACGAGGATTCCGCGCTGACTGCGCTGGCCGATTGCCACGCAACTCGCCCAGAGGATGATCGCGCAGGGAATGCCGGTTGCGGCATGTCGGTCCGCCGCCGGCAGCAGCAGCGCGATCGTGCCTGTCGCGATCATCGCCGACCCGGTCGCATAATAGACGGGCGTCGGTATGCCGCGCGCGATCGGCAGGAAGTGCAATCCGACGACGATCGCAAGGATCGGCACCGCCGCATCGGGGATGCCGAGCACCGGGGCCAGCGCGAAGGTCGCGAATATCGCGATCCCCTCGACCATCGTCCAGATGCCGATCAGCCGTCCGATACGCTTGGCGTCCGCCGCTGCCCGTACCGGCGCGGCGATGCGGCTTGCCCAGGTTATCAGCATCACCGAGATCACGATCGGGACAGCCATGCCCGGCCACCCGAACCCGGCAAGGCCGATAACGCCCCAGATCGCCCCGAAGATAGTAAGCACCCAGATGGCAGCGCGCATGACGATCCCCCGATATCATCGGCGATGGTATCCGCGCCGCGCGCAATGTCCACACGCACACAGTGGACGCATCGCATGACGCACGCCTAAAGCCATGCAATGGCGAAACTCTATTTTTACTACGCGTCGATGAATGCGGGAAAGTCGACGAACCTGTTGCAGGCAGACTTCAACTATCGCGAACGCGGGATGCGGACGATGTTGTTCACCGCGGCGATCGACGACCGGTTCGCAGCGGGGACGATCACCTCGCGGATCGGGCTGGAGGCGCCAGCGATCGCGTTCGACGCGACGACTGATATCGGGGCGTGCATCGCCCGGCAGCACGGCGAGGATGCGATATCCTGCGTGCTCGTGGACGAGGCGCAGTTCCTCACCCCCGCGCAGGTCGACCAGCTCGCACAGATCTGCGACGTCGTCGGCATCCCGGTGCTCGCCTACGGCTTGCGGACCGATTTCCAGGGGGCACTCTTCCCCGGATCGGCGCGTCTGCTGGCGCTGGCGGACTCGCTGGTCGAGATCAAGTCGGTCTGCATGTGCGGGCGCAAGGCGACGATGAACCTGCGCGTCGATGCGAACGGCCGCGCAATCGCCGAGGGGCAGCAGACCGAGATCGGCGGCAACGACCGCTATGTCGCGCTCTGCCGCCGGCATTTTACCGAGGCGCTTAGGTAGCCCCCGCCCTTCCGCTTCCACTACCCCGTCATCCTGACGAAAGTCAGGATCCAGGGTACCGAACACGGTCGCACGTGGCTCTGGATCCTGACGTTCGTCAGGATGACGGAGTGTGTGGGGCTCGCGATCTTGCCCCCCAGAATTCAAGGACCCCGAACATGCATGGCTGGATCATTCTCGACAAGCCACTGGGGCTGGGCTCGACGCAGGGCGTGTCCGCGGTGAAGCGCGCGTTGCGCAACGGCGGCTATGGCAAGTTCAAGGTCGGGCATGGCGGCACGCTCGATCCGCTCGCGACGGGCGTGCTGCCGATCGCGGTCGGCGAGGCGACCAAGCTGGCCGGGCGGATGCTCGACAGCGACAAGATCTACGACTTTACGGTAATGTTCGGGGTCCAGACCGACACGCTCGACGCCGAGGGGGTGAGCATCGCGACCTCCGACGTGCGCCCGACGATGGACGCGGTCGAGGCGGTCCTCGCGCAGTTCACCGGCCCGATCGCACAGGTGCCGCCGGCCTATTCCGCGCTGAAGGTCGACGGCGAACGCGCCTATGACCTCGCGCGCGCGGGGCAGGACGTGGTGCTGGCGAGCAGGAACGTGACGATCCACGCCCTCGCCGCCCACCCCATCCGTCATTCCAGCGAAAGCTGGAATCTCTCCGGGGAACAGGCGCCCGCACCACAGGAAGATCCCAGCTTTCGCTGGGATGACGGGGGTGAGGAGGGATCGACAACGCGGTCGGAGGCCCCGTTAGAGGAGGTCACGCTCACCGCGCACGTCTCCAAGGGCACCTATATCCGCAGCCTCGCGCGCGACATCGCGGTGGCGCTCGGCACGGTCGGCCACGTCACCATGCTGCGCCGCATCAAGGCGGGTCCGTTCGACCTCTCTGCCGCGATATCGCTGGACAAACTGGACGAACTCGCTAAGGCCTCCGCGCTTGAAGATGTACTTCTGCCCTTGAGGGTGGCGCTGGACGACATCCCGGCTCTCTCCCTCACCCCCGACCAGGCAGGGGCGCTCCGACAGGGGCGTATCTTGGCCGGGATCGCCGCAGACGATGGCCAATACTTTGCCGAGCTGGACGCCGTCCCGGTCGCGCTGGTCGAGGTCGAGGACGGAGACGTCCGGGTCGTTCGCGGTTTCAATCTGTGATGTCGTAGGACGAATTCATGACGATTACCGCTGAACGCAAGACCGAGCTCGTCAAGGAGCATTCGCGCGCCGAGGGTGATACCGGTTCGCCGGAAGTCCAGGTCGCGATCCTGACCGAGCGCATCAAGAACCTGACCGAGCACTTCAAGGGCCACAAGAAGGACAACCACTCGCGTCGTGGTCTTCTCATGATGGTCAACAAGCGCCGGACGCTGCTGGATTATCTCCGTCACAAGGACGGCCAGCGCTACCTGGATCTGATCGCGAAGCTCGGTCTTCGCAAGTAACACGAACGGCTCCCTTCGGGGGGCCGTTTTCGTATATAGGGTTGTTCTCCCGCGAAGGCGGGAGTCCAGACTGGGCCTCCGCCTTCGCGGAGGAACAGGAAGTGCCAGAACACAATTCGGTGAACTGGCCAGAAGCGACAACTCGCTTCGAACCGCCGCGAGCCGGCTTAGCTCGCACATAGGCCCCGGTCGGCATCTGGCCGCCGGAGTGAAGGAAACGAAATGTTCGATACCAAGACCGTAAGCGCCCAGTGGGGCGGCAAGACGCTGACGCTCGAGACCGGCCGCGTGGCCCGTCAGGCCAACGGCGCCGTGCTCGCCACCCTCGGCGAGACCGTCGTTCTGTGCGCCGTGACGGCTGCACGGACCGTCAAGGAAGGGCAGGATTTCTTCCCGCTCACCGTCCATTACCAGGAAAAGTTCTCCGCAAGCGGCCGCATCCCCGGTGGCTTTTTCAAGCGTGAGCGCGGCGCGACCGAGAAGGAGACGCTGACCAGCCGTCTCATCGATCGCCCGATCCGTCCCCTCTTCCCAGAGGGTTTCTACAACGAGATCAACGTGATCTGCCAGGTTCTGTCGTATGACGGCGAGAACGAGCCCGACATCCTCGCGATGGTCGCGGCATCGGCAGCGCTGACGATCTCGGGCGTGCCGTTCATGGGCCCGATCGGCGCAGCACGCGTCGGCTATGTCGATGGCGCCTACATCCTCAACCCGACGCTCGACGAAGCCAAGGCGGGTGATCTCGACCTCGTCGTCGCCGCCACCGGCCAGGCCGTGATGATGGTCGAATCGGAAGCCAAGGAGCTTTCGGAAGAGATCATGCTCGGCGCGGTGCAGTTCGCGCACAAGGCATGCCGCGAAGCCGCCAACCTGATCATCGATCTGGCCGAGCAGGCTGCCAAGGATCCTTGGGAAATGGCCGAGCAGGCCGACCTGTCGACCGCCAAGGACAAGCTGAAGAAGCTGATCGGCAAGGACATTGCGGCCGCCTACAAGGTGACCGACAAGTCGAAGCGGTCTGACCTGCTGAACGCCGCACGCGCCAAGGGCAAGACCGCCTTTGCCGATGCGACCCCGCAGGACCAGATGGCTGCCGGCAAGCTGATGAAGAAGCTGGAGGCGGAGATCGTCCGCGGCGCCATCCTCAAGGACGGCACCCGCATCGACGGCCGCACCACCACGCAGATCCGTCCGATCGAAGCGATGGTGCACTTCCTGCCCCGTACGCACGGCTCGGCGCTGTTCACGCGCGGCGAGACGCAGTCGATCTGCACCACCACGCTCGGCACGCGCGACGCAGAGCAGATGATCGACGGCCTCAACGGTCTGTCGTACGAAAACTTCATGCTGCATTACAACTTCCCGCCCTACTCGGTCGGTGAAGTCGGTCGCTTCGGTGCGCCGGGTCGTCGCGAAGTCGGCCACGGCAAGCTTGCCTGGCGCGCGCTGCACCCGGTGCTGCCATCGAAGGAAGAGTTCCCGTACACGATCCGCGTTCTGTCGGACATCACGGAGAGCAACGGCTCGTCGTCGATGGCGACGGTCTGCGGCGGTTCGCTGTCGATGATGGATGCGGGCGTTCCGCTCAAGCGTCCCGTCTCGGGCATCGCGATGGGCCTGATCCTCGAGGGCAAGAACTTCGCGGTTCTGTCGGACATCCTGGGCGACGAGGATCACCTCGGCGACATGGACTTCAAGGTCGCTGGCACGTCCGAGGGCATCACGACGATGCAGATGGACATCAAGATCGCCGGCATCACCGAAGAGATCATGGGCAAGGCGCTGGCACAGGCCAAGGAAGGCCGTGCGCACATCCTGGGCGAAATGGCCAAGGCGCTCGACCACACGCGTGAGGAGCTGTCGGCACACGCACCGCGGATCGAGACCTTCACGATCGAGAAGTCGAAGATCCGTGAAGTCATCGGCACCGGCGGCAAGGTGATCCGCGAGATCGTCGCGCAGACCGGCGCCAAGGTCGACATCGACGACGAGGGCGTGATCAAGGTGTCGTCGTCCGATCCCGCGCAGATCGACGCTGCGATCAAGTGGATCAAGGGCCTCGTCGAGGAAGCCGAAGTCGGCAAGGTCTATGACGGCAAGGTCGTCAACCTGGTGGACTTCGGGGCGTTCGTGAACTTCATGGGTGGCAAGGACGGTCTCGTCCACGTGTCCGAAATCAAGAACGAGCGCGTCGAGAAGGTCTCGGATGCGCTGAGCGAAGGCCAGGAAGTCAAGGTCAAGGTCCTAGAGATCGACCCGCGCGGCAAGGTTCGCCTGTCGATGCGCGTCGTCGACCAGACGACCGGCGAAGAGCTGGAAGATACCCGCCCGGCGCGTGAGCCCCGTGAGGGTGGCGATCGTGGTCCGCGCGGTCCGCGTCGCGACGGCGATGGTGGCCGTGATGCCGGTAACGGCGGCGGTGGTCGTGGCCCGCGCGGCGAAGGCGGCGGCGGTGACCGTGGCTCGCGTGGTCCGCGTCGTGATGGCGACGGTGGTCGCGATGCCGGCGGCAACGGCGGTGGCCGTGGCCCGCGTCGTGACGGCGGTGGCCAGGGTGGGGAGCGCGCTCCCCGCGCCGAGCGTTCGGATGGCGATAAGGCCCCCGAGTTCGCGCCGGCGTTCCTGACGGGCGATCGCGATTAAGCCTTTCGCTTCGGCGAGACGAAGGGGGGATCCGGGCGACCGGGTCCCCTTTTTCGTGTCCGATTGCGATCAACGGACAGCGATCGACTGCTCCCGCGCCGCTACAGGTTAAGCAGTCTGTTGTCGTGGGAGCAGCTTTTGACCCGCCATTGTGCGGATTTGGAGCCCGAGACTGAGAGTCCCGCAGGATGACGGTCGAGCGTAACCCTACCCGGCGTCGGCGCACGTAGAGGCGGCTTCGCCGTGAACCCGGCGCCATGGCCGGTATCGTAAAGAAGGGTAAGTGGGGAGCTTCTGTTGCTCGGTGCTCCCCGTACCGCCGGTTTCCGCTTCTGTTGCCCGGTGCGGCCCGAACCGCGCTTTCGTCCGTATAACCTAGGTCGTTAGACCGTCAGTTATGCGGCAATTGCGAGTGCTTCGTTATCGTTGGCACTTGTGTATGGGCCGTTGCGGTGGTCCCATTCCGAGCGAAACATAGCGTCGTTGAACACACGTCGATCCTAGTTCGACCCCGTCATCGTCCCCCTCTTGCGAAGAGGGCGGTGGTGGAGTCGCCGGGTACTGCCCCCGGGTCCGCTGTGTCTATGACACGCCACGGTTTATCGCCATAGTCGCCAAGAGAGAATTCCCCCGACGACTGTCCGGATATAGGCTGCAAGCCCGACGATTAAAAGCCTGCGAATTACGCTTCTATGGCCTTTCGCTCGCCACAAACCGCGTGCATAGCAACATATATTATGTTGACGCAGCGCTCCCGCTACGCGCTTCGCGCGATGATCTTCCTTGGCGGCGCCCCCGCCGGCAGCCCTCCGATTCCGATGACCCGGATTGCTGCGGAAGCGAACGTGCCGCGCAAGTTTCTCGAACTCATCCTTGCCGATCTGCGCGAATCCGGGTTGCTCAACAGCCATCGCGGCAAGATGGGCGGCTATTGCCTGTCGCGTCCCAGTCACCTGATTTCGCTGGGTGAAATCATCCGGATCATCGAGGGGCCGCTCGCGCTGGTCCCGTGCGTGAGCAGGACCGCGTACCGACCGTGTCTCGACTGCAAGAGCGAGGCGGATTGCGCGATCCGCTATGCGATGATGCGCGTCCGCGACGAGACGGCCCGCATCCTCGACGGCACGAGCCTTGCGGACGCCAACGCCGAAAGTCTTGCCGCCGCGTGATCCTGCCCTCCTCCCATACGGAGGAGGACCACGAACCGCTGGGCCACGAGCGACGAGGAAGCCTCGCGCCCGCGGCCTCTCCCCTCCGACTTATCGGCGCGTCTTCAGCTCGTCGCGGATCTCGCGGAGAAGCGCGATCTCGACGGGCTCGGGCGCAGGCGTGACGGGCACCGCCTCTTCCTCACGCTTCAGCCGCGCGGCTTCGCGTTCGATCAGCCCCGCCGCGCGGTTCACGACGCGCAGGATCATGAAGATGATGAACGCGACGATGACGAAATTGACCAGCTGAGTCGCGAACGCGCCATAGCCGAGCAACGGGACCCCCGCCTTCTTGAGCGCCGCGTAATCGCTGAGCGAGCCGGCATAACTGGCCGGCACGGGGCCCATCCGCCAGAAATAGCTCGAGAAGTCGAGCCCGCCAAAGATCTTGCCGATCACCGGCATCAGCACGTCGTCGGTGAGCGACGTCACGATCTTGCTGAATGCCGCGCCGATGATCACCGCGATCGCCAGGTCGAGCACGTTGCCGCGCATGATGAACGCCTTGAATTCCTTGAGCATATGCGCCCCCTTTTGTGACACGCTTACGCTAATCCTCGATTTCGGTTTCGCCAAGCGGGTCGACTGTCCTATGGGGGTGACACAGACAAGCAGGAGAGCCCCGATGTCGTCCTATGCCCCGATCCTCCGCGGAACTGCCGCCATCGCACTTGCCGCGACCGTCGCGGGCTGCGGGATCAACAGCATCCCGACCGCCGAGGAGAATGTGAAGGCGCGCTGGGCCGATGTGCAGAACGACTATCAGCGTCGTGCCGATCTGATCCCCAACCTCGTCGCGACGGTCAAGGCCGCGGGGGCGCAGGAGAAGAGCATTCTGGTCGAAGTCACGCAGGCTCGTGCCGCTGCGAGCACGGTCCAGGTGTCGGGCGACGACCTGACCGATCCCGCCAAAATCGCGCAATTCTCGCGCGTGCAGGGCGCCGTCGGCCTGTCGCTGCAACGGCTTCAGGAAGCGTATCCCGAGCTGAAGAGCCAGGGCAATTACACCACGCTGATGAGCCAACTCGAAGGCACCGAGAACCGCATCACGATCGCGCGGCGCGATTATAACGGCGCGGTCCAGGCGTATAACACGAAGATCCGCACCTTCCCCGACGCCGTCGGCGCGAAGATCTTCTATGGTGCAAAACCGATGGTCCCGTTTGCGGCGACCACGCCGGGGGCCGAGACGGCCCCGACGGTGAACTTCGGCAACGCGAGCTGATCGCGGGGCCGGCGGCATGATCCGCGCGCTCGTGGCGGTCGTGCTTGCGGTGCTGCTCGGCAGTGGCACAGCAGGCGCGCAGACGTTCCCGAAATTCACCGGCTTCGTCGTCGACGCCGCCAACGTGATCCCGCCCGAGCAGGAGGCGGCGCTCACGAAGCGGCTAGACGATCTGCAAAAGACGACGGGCAACCAGCTGGTCGTCGCGACGGTGGCGGATCTCGAGGGCTATCCGATCGAGGATTACGGCTATCGCCTGCTCCGCAGCTGGGGTGTCGGACTGAAGGACACCAATAATGGCGCCATCCTGCTCGTCGCGCCGAACGACCGCAAGGTCCGGATCGAGGTCGGCTACGGACTCGAGCCGGTGTTGACCGACGCGTTCTCGAGCGTCGTGATCAATCAGCAGATCCTGCCCCGGTTCAAGGCGGGCGACATGGCCGGCGGCATCGTCGCCGGGACGAATGCGGTCGCCGATCAGCTCGCGCTGCCCGATGCCGAGGCCCGGGCAAAGGTCGGTGCCGCGGCGGCCGAATATGACAAGACGCATCGCCGCCCGGCCGGCAACAGCGGAGGCGGCATCCCGATCGGGTTGATCGTCTTCGGTATCATCGTGGCCGCGATCGTCATCCCGATGCTGTCGCGGCGTGCGGGCGGCAAACGCTTTTCGGACGGCAGCCGCGGTAGCGGCGCGCTCCCCATCGTGCTGTGGAGTATCGCCAACGAGATGTCGCGCGGCGGCGGTGGCTGGGGTGGCGGAGACAGCGGTGGCGGCGGCGGCGGCTGGATGGGCGGCGGCTTTGGCGGCGGTGGCGGCGGGTCGGCCGGCGGCGGCGGCGCATCGGGGAGTTGGTGACATGCGACTGAGCAAAGCTGACCATGACCGCGTGACCGCCGCGGTGACGCAGGCGGAGACCGCCACGACGGGTGAGATCGTGACGATCGTCGCGCGTCAGTCCGACGCCTATCACGACGCGTCGCTGCAATGGGGGGTGCTCGGCATGGTCCTGACGCTCGCGGTCCTCGCATTCCATCCGGTCGCCGCGGACCAGATCTATGCGCGGCTGGTCGATCCCTGGGCGCAATCCGCGCCGCAGGGCGCGCTGTTCGCGATCGCGCTCGTGCTGATGACGCTGGTCTATCTCGGCGTGCGACTGGTGCTTGCCGTGCCCGCGCTGCGAATCGCGCTGACGCCGGGAGCGACCAAATCGCGGCGGGTGCGCAGGCGCGCGTTGATGCTGTTCCGGGCGGGCGCGGAGAAGCGCACGCGCGGATCGACCGGCGTGCTGCTCTACCTCTCGCTTGCCGAACACCGTGCGGAGATCGTCGCCGACGCGGCGATCCATTCGCGCGTCCCGAACGAAACCTGGGGGGCGGCAATGGCGGCGGTCCTCGCCGCCGTACGCGACGACCGGCCGGCGGACGGCATGGCCGATGCCGTCGCGCAGATCGGCGTGGTACTCGCCGAACATTTCCCGCGCACCGGCGCAGCGGTCAACGAGCTTCCTGACAGGCTGATCGAACTATGAGCAAGACCGTATGGGCGGGCAAGTTCCTGACCGTGCAGACCGAAGGCCGCTGGGAATTCGCGGAGCGCAAGGGCCAGATCGCGGCGGCGGTGATCGTCGCGATCGACGCGGGCGACGTGATCCTCGTCGAGCAGTTCCGCGTCCCGCTGGGGCGGGCCTGTCTCGAACTGCCCGCGGGGCTGGTCGGTGACGAGACCGCGGGTGAAAGCGTCGCGGTTGCGGCGGGCCGGGAGCTGGAGGAGGAGACGGGCTACCGCGCGTCCGCGATCGAGGATCTCGGCCTGTTCTATTCGTCGCCCGGAATGACGTCCGAGTGCTTCACGCTGGTGCGCGCCACCGGGCTGACCCGCGTCGGCGAAGGCGGTGGCGATAGCGACGAGAACATCACCGTGCACCGCGTCGCGCTCGCCGAGGTTCCGGCCTTTGTCGCGGCGAGACGCGCCGCGGGCGTGGCGATCGACACCAAGATGCTGCTCATCCTGGCAGGATCGATCCTCTAACCCGCCCGGCGGCGCCGCTTATTTGAAGTTGTCGGCGTAGCTCTGCAGCTTCAGCGTCTTCTGCGGCGCCGGAACGACGGTGTAGCCGAACCCCTCGCGCTCGCAATGCGCAATCGCCGCTTCGGCGGTGGGGAAGAACAGGCGGAGCTGGTCGCGCGTGTCGCCGCTGCCGGCCCAGCCGGTCAGCGGATCGGGGCGCTTGGGCTCCGACGGTTCGAATTCGAGCTGCCAGCTGTCGGTCCGGTGCTTGCCGGACTGCATGGCGTTCTTGGGGCGCTGAAAGATACGGGCGGTAGGCATAGCGTTCCCCTTATCGCGAACTGGCCGACCTTGCATCCGCCTTTTTCGTGCGCAGTGTCGCCGACGCCGCGGCGGGATCATCGGGCCAGGGATGCTTGGGATAACGACCGCGCATCTCCTTGGCGACCGCGCCCCAGCTGCCCGCCCAGAAACCGGGCAGATCGCGGGTCGTCTGGATCGGCCGTCCGGCGGGCGATGTAAGGCTGAGGACAAGCGGCACGCGCTGCTCGCCGATCACCGGATGCACCGCGAGACCGAATAGCGCCTGCACGCGCAACTCGACTCGCGGACCGCCTTCCGCGGCATAGTCGATCGCGTGGGTGCTCCCCGCGGGGCTGGTGAAATCGGCCGGGGCAAGCCGGTTGATGGCCTGCAGCGCGTCCCAGCCGAGCAGGTTGCGCAGCGCGTTGGCGAGCGCGCCCGGGGCAATCGCGTCCAGCCTCCGCTTGCCGGCCAGCAAGGGGGCGAGCCATTCGTCAATGCGGTCGAGCAGCGTCGCATCGTCGAGCGGCACGCCGGCATAGGCGGCGCGATCGCGCAGCGCCTGGGCGCCGTCGCCCCACGACAGCTGGCCGAGGCCATGCTCGCGGACGCCGTCGAGCAACGCGGCGAGGATCGACTCGGGATCGGCGCCGCTGTCGGGGCCACTCGACAGGCGGATCGCGCCGAGCCTGCGTTCGCGGAGCGCCTGGATTCCGCCGGTCGTGGAATCGAACTGCACGCTACGACGCGATTCGATCCGGTCGGCGAACAGCGTCTCGACGGTGGACTGGTCGATCGCCACCGCCGACAGGATCCGCGCGCCCGCCGCCGAGCCCTGCGTATCGGCGACCGCGAGCCATTCCGACCGCGCGAGCGGCGCGGTGGGATCGAGCCGGAATCCGCGGCCTCCGACCGACGCCCATGTCTCGCCGGACGCGTCGCGCCGACGCGCGACCCGATCGGGGAAGCCCAGCGCGACGCAGACGTCTGCCCCCCCGCCCGCTTGCGGCAGGGGGTTGGGGGGTGGGCGCCCGGTCTCGACGTTGCGCCCCGCGGATGGCGCGCGCTCACCCCCCGGCCCCCTCCCGCTCGCGGGAGGGGGGGCAAGTTTCGCCCATCGCTCCGCCATCGCGCGCGCCGCCTGCGCCTTGGGCCCGCGTTCGGTTTTCCAGCGGCGCAGGCGGGTTTCGAGGTCGACATCCTGTCCGCCGATGCCGCGCTCGCCGAGCAGGACCGCAACCTGCGCCGCGACGGGGGCAAGGCCGCGGTCGGCGGCGCGCAGGAGCATGTGCGCCAGCCGCGGCGGCATCGGCAGTTTGGCGATCGCGCGGCCATGCGCGGTCGGCCGCCCCTCTTCGATCGCCTCGAGCGTCGTCAGGCGCGCCATCGCCTCGTCGATCGCCGCGGCAGGGGGCGGATCGATCCAGCGCAAGTCGCGCGGATCGCCGACGCCCCATAGCGCGCAGGCGAGGACCAGCGCCGAGAGGTCCGCCTCCAGGATCTCGGGAGGATCGTAGCGGGGCAGCCCCGCGGTGGCCGCCTCTTCCCACAAGCGATAGGCTATTCCCGGCCCGAGCCGCGCCGCGCGGCCGGCGCGCTGCGTGACCGCGGCCTGGCTCGCGCGCTCGGTCACCAGCCGCGTCATGCCCGCGGCGCGGTCATAGCGCGGGCGTCGCGCCAGTCCCGAATCGACAACAATGCGGATACCGTCGAGCGTCAGGCTGGTCTCGGCGATGCTGGTGGCGAGCACGACCTTGCGGCGGCCATCGGGTTCGGGAAGGATCGCGGCACGCTGGGCTGCGGGGTCGAGGCTGCCGTGAAGCTCGTGCAGGACGATGTCGTCGGGAAGATTGGCGAGGCGGTCGGCGGTGCGTTCGATCTCCGCGACGCCCGGTAGGAAAGCGAGGACGCCGCCCTCCGCTTCGCCGAGCGCGCGCCGAATGGCGGAGGCGACCGAGTCCTCGATCCGCAACTCCGCCTGCCGGCCGATGTGACGCAGCGTCAGTGGATAGCTTCGGCCTTCGCTTTCGATCACCGGCGCGCCCGGTGCGTCCGGGTCCATCAGCGCCGCGAATCGTGCACCGTCGAGCGTCGCCGACATCGCGACGATACGCAGATCAGGGCGGAAGCCGGCCTGCACGTCGAGGGCGAGCGCCAGTCCGAAATCACCATCGAGGCTGCGCTCATGGACCTCGTCGAACAGCACGGCGGACACGCCCGCGAGTTCTGGGTCCGCCTGGATCCGCGCGACGAAGATGCCCTCCGTGATCACGGTGACGCGCGTCGCCGCCGAGCGCTTGCTGTCCATCCGCGTCGCATAGCCGAAGGTCTGCCCGACGGGTTCGCCCGCGGTCGCCGCCATCCGCTCGGCCGCCGCCCGTGCGGCGAGGCGCCGCGGCGACAGCAGCAGGATCTCGCCGGTGCACCACGGCTCGGCGAGGAGCGCGGGCGCGACCGCGGTGGTCTTGCCCGCTCCCGGCGGCGCGACAAGCACCGCCGAAGCGCGTTCACGTAGCGCAGCGACGAGATCCGGCAATACGGCAAGGATGGGAAGTGGCGGCGGCGTCATCCGCGCCTGCTGCCACAGGCAAGCCCGCGGCGACAGCGTTCGTGGCGCCAAACGGGGCATACTGCGGCCCAATCCGCCCCGCCAGGGGAAGATCGTCTGGCTGCGACCGGCTTGATAGCGACCGGCTGGGTGGCGACCCATTCGATGCCGGCTGGCACGCCGCGCGGCACCGAAGGCTGGCAAGCGCTCGCGAACCTGCTAGATGCGGCGCCAGTATTTATGGCGTCCGATCCTTCCCCCACTCCGACGACGGCGATCCGCCGTACCACCGACAGGTTGCGGGGCGGGTTCGCACGCGCCTGGGCAAGCCGTTGGACCAAGGCGGCGCTCGCGCTGGTCGGGGCCGGGCTGATCGCAATCTTCGCCTTCTGGCTGATCGTGGTGCGCGATCTTCCCTCGGTCGATACGCTTCGCACCTATGAGCCGCCGCTGCCGACCAACGTGCGCGGCATCGATGGCGCGCCGATCCACAGCTATGCGCGCGAACGCCGTGTCGAACTGAGCTTCGCCGAATATCCGCCGATGCTCGTCAACGCGTTCCTAGCGGCCGAGGACAAGTCGTTCTTCGAGCATCACGGCGTCGATTATCCCGGGCTCGCCGGCGCGGTGTATGACTATGTGTCCAAGATCGGCAGCGGCCGCCGCGCGCGCGGTGGATCGACGATCACCCAGCAGGTTGCCAAGAACCTGTTGATCGGCAACGCCTATTCGCCATCGCGCAAGCTGCGCGAGGCGGTGCTGGCCTACAAGATCGAGGATACGCTGACCAAGCAGCAGATCCTCGAACTCTATCTCAACCAGATCGCGCTGGGGCGAAACGCATTCGGGGTCGAGGCCGCGAGCCACGCCTATTTCGACAAGGATCTGGGCCAGCTCGACCTCGCGCAGATGGCGTATCTGGCGATCCTGCCGAAGGGGCCGTCCAACTACGATCCGGCGCGCTATGCCGAACGCGCGATGATCCGGCGCAATTACGTGCTCGACCGGATGCTGCAGAACGGCTTCATCACGCGTGCGCAGTTCAGCGAAGCCAATGCCCAGCCGCTGGGCACGGTGATGCGCCGCACGCCCAAGTTCGAAAGCGTCGGCGGCTATTTCGTCGAGGAAGTCCGCCGCCAGCTGATGGCGAAGTTCGGCGAAAGTGCGAAGGACGGCCCGTACAGCGTCTATTCGGGCGGCCTGTGGGTGCGGACCTCGTTCGACACGCGGCTGCAGGATCTGGCGCAGCAGGCACTGCGTGACGGCCTGGTGCGGTTCGACAGCGGGCGTGGCTGGAACGGGCCGATCCGCCATGTCGAGATCGAGGACGACAACTGGCTCCAGCCGTTGCTCAACAGCAATATCGCGCTCGACTATCGCGACTGGGTCGCGGCGATCGTGACGGGCAAGGACGGCAACGCCTGGAACCTCGGCTTCCGCACGGGCAAGACCGGCACGCTGCCGCGCTATGCCGCGCAGATGGCGGTGCGCGGCAAGGGCGGCAACGCGTTCGGCGCGATCAAGACGGGTGACATCATCGCGGTGGCGCCCGACGGCGGCGACTTCGCGTTGCGCGCGATCCCCAAGGTATCGGGCGCCTTCGTCGTCGAGGAGCCCGCGAGCGGCCGCGTGCTGGCGATGCAGGGCGGCTTCGACGACCGGCTGCAGGCATTCAACCGCGCGACTCAGGCGATGCGGCAGCCGGGATCGACGATCAAGCCGATCGTCTATTCCGCCGCGCTCGACAACGGGATGACGCCCGCGTCGATCATCGTCGATGGCCCGTTCTGCGTCTATCAGGGCGCGCGGCTCGGGCAAAAATGCTTCCGCAACTTCGGCAATTCGCGCGGCGCCGGGCCGCACACGATGCGCTGGGGAATCGAACAGTCGCGCAACCTGATGACCGTGCGGACCGCCGCACAGACCGGGATGCCGAAGGTCGTCGCCACCATCAAGAAGATGGGCGTCGGCGACTACGCGCCCTATCTCTCGTTCGCGCTGGGCGCGGGCGAGACGACGGTGGGGCGGATGGTCAACGCCTATTCGATCCTCGCGAACAACGGCAAGGGCGGTCCTCCCTCGCTGATCGACTTCGTCCAGGATCGTCACGGCAAGGTGATCTGGCCCGAGAACTGGCGCGCCTGCGACCGCTGCAACGCGCCCGACTGGGACGGCAAGCCGATGCCGCGGCCGGTCACGCGCCAGCGTCAGGTGCTCGACGCGATGACCGCGTACCAGATGGTCCACATCACCGAAGGCGTCGTCCAGCGCGGCACCGCGGTGACGCTGCGCGATCTCGACCGGCCGATGTTCGGCAAGACCGGGACCAACAATGGCCCGACCGACGTGTGGTTCATCGGCGGTACGCCGCAGTTCGTCGGCGGGTTGTATATCGGCTTCGACACGCCGCGGAACCTGGGTGGCGCCGCGCAGGGCGGCACGCTCGCCGCGCCGATTTTCAAGCAGTTCGCGGTCAAGGCCTATGAGGATCTGCCCAAGCTGCCGTTCCGCGCGCCTGCGGGGATCCGCATGGTCCGTATCGATCGCGGCAGCGGGCGGCCAGTCTACGGGACCTGGCCCAACACCGACGATCCGAAGCCCGCGGTGATCTGGGAGGCGTTCAAGCCCGAGAGCGAGCCGCGGCGCGCCGCGCGCCGTGCAGGCCCCGCCCCGGCCGCTGCCGCGACGGTCGCCGTGAAAAAGGCCGAAGCCCCGCGCGACAGCGATTTCTTGCAAAGAGAAGGCGGAATCTACTAGCGCAGTTCCTACATCGTCATCCCAGCGCACGCTGGGATCTCCGTCCGCACCCGCGCGCTCGCGGACGGAGATCCCGGCGTCCGCCGGGATGACGGACATTTTGGAGAATACCCATGCGCGCCGAAGCGCAGGCTCACGTAGACACCATCAAAGACGCGCTGGCCTTGCTGCGCCGCTTCCTCGACTGGGACCGCGCGCTGCGTCGTCTCGACGAGCTGAACGCGCGCGTCGAGGATCAGGCGCTCTGGTCCGATCCCAAGGCCGCGCAGGAGGTGATGCGCGAGCGTCGTCGTCTCGACGAGGCGATCGGCGCGACTCGCGCGATCGAGAGCGAGCTGGCGGACACGTCCGAGCTGATCGAGATGGCCGAGGCCGAGGGCGACACCGCGATGGAAGCCGACGGCGTCGCTGCGCTCGCCGAACTCGCCGCGCGTGCCGACAAGGACAAGATCAAGGCGCTGCTCGCGGGCGAGGCCGATGGCAACGACACCTATATCGAGGTCAATGCCGGCGCCGGCGGCACCGAGAGCCAGGACTGGGCGGGGATGCTCAGCCGGATGTATTCGCGCTGGGGCGAGCGCCACGGGCTGAAGGTCGAGCTGATCGACCAGCATTCGGGCGAGCAGGCGGGGATCAAGTCCGCCACGCTGCTGCTGAAAGGCGAGAACGCGTACGGCTATGCCAAGACCGAGAGCGGCGTCCACCGACTCGTCCGGATCAGCCCGTACGACTCGGCCGCGCGTCGCCACACCTCGTTCGCCAGCGTCTGGGTCTATCCGGTCGTCGACGACAATATCGAGGTCGAGTATAACGAGAGCGATCTGCGCATCGACACCTATCGTGCGTCGGGCGCGGGCGGGCAGCACATCAACACGACCGATTCGGCGGTGCGCATCACGCACATCCCGACCGGCATCGTCGTGCAGTGCCAGAACCAGCGGTCGCAGCACAAGAACAAGGCCGAGGCGTACAACCAGCTCCGCGCGCGGCTGTACGAGCGCGAACTGGCGATCCGCGAAGCCGCGGCGAATGCCGAGAATGCGGGCAAGACCGATATCGGCTGGGGTCACCAGATCCGGTCCTACGTGCTGCAGCCGTACCAGATGGTGAAGGACCTGCGCACGGGCGTCGTCTCGACCAGCCCGTCGGACGTGCTCGACGGCGATCTCGAGCTGTTCATGGCGGCGGCGCTGTCGCAGCGCGTGACCGGCGAGGCTGTCGAGGTGGAGGACGTCGATTGACGCTGAGGGATGTCCTCGTCCTGATGCTGTCGCCGGTGTTCCTGCTCGCGGCCTGCGACGGTAGCAAGCCGTTGATCAAGCGCGAGCCGAAGGAACCCGTGTTCCCCGCCGCCGACCGTCCGGTCGCGTCGATCGTGTCGTCGCGCTGGTCCAACGAAGAGGCACGCGATCGGCTGAACGAGGCGGGCGAGGTCATGAACAAGGCCGACATCCGCAAGGGCATGACCGTCGCTGACATCGGCGCGGGCGAGGGCTATTACACGATCCGCATGGCCGCGCGCGTCGGCAAGGAAGGCCGCGTGCTGGCGGAGGACATCGTCGCCAACGTCCGCGACCAGCTGGCGGAACGCGTCGCGCGCGAGGATCTGGCCAATGTCAGCGTGAAGCTCGGCGAGCCGAACGACGCGAAGCTGCCCGAAGCGAGTTTCGACCGCGTGCTGATGGTGCACATGTACCACGAGATCGAGCAGCCCTATGAATTCCTCTGGCGGCTCCGGCCATCGCTGAAGCCGGACGGGCTGGTCGTCGTCGTCGATGCCGACCGCCAGACGCAGAACCACGGCACCCCCCCTGCGCTGTTGAAGTGCGAATTCGCCGCGGTCGGCTATACCGAGGTCGATACCGACGCCATGCCCTCGGCGGGCGGCTACATCGCCACCTTCCGCGCGACGGGCCCGCGCCCTGCCCCGGACGCGATCCGCGCCTGTCGGCTGCGCTGACGCCCTGCCCGTCGTTGTGACGGCGCGGCTCCCCCCCCCCTTCCGTCATCCTGACGAAGGTCAGGATCCAGAGCCACAGGCGGCACGGTCCTAACCCTGGATCCTGACTTTCGTCAGGATGACGGCGACCTCAGCCTGTCCCGACCGTCACGCAACGCCTCGTCACTCGACAAACGCACGCCGACGACATTCCCTTGAGCCAGGGCGCGCACCCGACTACGCCCGCCGCCATGCGCCAGTATCTCGACCTCATGGACCGCGTGCTCTCGACCGGAGTCGAGACGATGGACCGCACCGGCACCGGCACGCTGAGCGTGTTCGGCGCGCAGATGCGCTTCGATCTCGCCGCGGGCTTTCCCGTGCTCACGACCAAGAAGCTCCACCTCCGCTCGATCATCGTCGAGCTTTTGTGGTTCCTGCGCGGCGACACCAACGTCCGCTGGCTGCAGGAGCGGAAAGTCGCGATCTGGGACGAATGGGCGAACGAGAACGGCGATCTCGGCCCGGTCTATGGCAAGCAGTGGCGTGACTGGGCGACCGCCGACGGCCGCCACATCGACCAGATCGCCGAGCTGATCGACCAGATCAAGACCAACCCCGCCTCGCGCCGCCAGATCGTCAGCGCGTGGAACCCCGGCGACCTGCACGCGATGGCGCTCGCGCCGTGCCACTGCCTGTTCCAGACGCATGTCGCGAACGGCAAGCTGTCGCTGCAACTCTACCAGCGCTCGGGCGACATCTTCCTCGGCGTACCGTTCAACATCGCCAGCTACGCGCTGCTCACGCACATCCTCGCGCAGCAATGCGGGCTCGAGGTCGGCGAGTTCATCTGGACCGGCGGCGACTGCCACCTCTATTCGAATCATCTGGAGCAGGCGCGGCTGCAACTGAGCCGCGACCCCGGCCCGCTCCCGCGACTCGAGATCGTCCGCAAGCCGGACTCGATCGACGCGTACGAGTATGAGGATTTCGTGCTCCACGATTACGTGGCGCAGCCGCATATCAAGGCGCCCGTCGCGGTCTGAACCGATAGCGAATCGCAATAGGAACCGGGCGCGGCGCCCGCGGTTGACCGTCCGAACCCATTCGGAAGGCCATCATGGACATCACCCAGCTCATCCTCGACGAACACGCGCAGCAGCGTGCGCTCTTCGCGCAGATCGATTCGATCGACGCCAAGGACACCGAGGCGCTGTCGGCGCTGTGGACGCGCCTCAAGAACCTGCTCGACGCGCATGCCGAGGCGGAAGAGCGTTTCTTCTACCCGCGCCTCATGAAGATCGGCACCGGCGGCAACGACGCCGACTCGGCCGCCGAGGAGACCGAAGACGCAATCGAGGATCACAACGACATCCGCGAGACCGGCGAAGCCGTCGACAAGCACCCGGTCGGCTCGGACGCGTGGTTCGAGGCGGTCGGCGAATGCAACAAGGCGAACAGCGATCACCTCGCCGAGGAAGAGCGCCAGGGCCTGACCGACTTCCGCAAGCATGCGACACTCGAAGAGCGGCATGAGCTCGGCGTCCGGTTCGCGGCGTTCGAGGCGAACCACCTGAACGGCGTGAAGGTCGTCGAGAAGGATCCCGAGGCGTACGTCAAGGAACACGCCCCGAACTGATTCCCTCCTTACCACCCCGGCCTTCGCCGGGGGAGCTAGAGATCGGAGCCTCCCCTGACACCACCACCCCGGCGAAGGCCGGGGTCCAGGTGGAAAGGCGGTCGTAACGGAGCGCCGTCTTTCACCACCGACGTCCCCCAACTGGGCCCCGGCCTTCGCCGGGGTGGTGATACAAGCATAGCCCCCCGCCCCCCGATCCGGCATGATGCGCCGCATGATCACCTTCTACCTCGCCCGTGCCACCAACGGCGTCATCGGCCGCGACGGCCAGCTCCCCTGGCGCCTCCCCGCAGACCTCAAGCGCTTCAAGGCGCTGACGATGGGCAAGCCGATGGTGATGGGGCGCAAGACGTTCGAGAGCTTCCCGAGCCCCCTCCCCGGCCGCCGCCACATCGTCCTCACGCGCGGCCACTGGCACGCCGACGGCGCGGAGGTCGCACACTCGATCGACGAGGCGCTCGCGATGGCGGGCGACGAGGTCGCGGTAATCGGCGGCGCGCAGATCTATGCGCAGTTGCTCCCCCATGCGGATCGGATCGAACTCACCGAAGTCCATGACGAGCCCGAGGGCGACGCGATCGTCCCCGCGTTCGACGGCTGGCGAGAGATCGCGCGCGAGGACCACCCCGGCGAAAAGCAGTGCCCACCCTTCAGCTTCGTCACGCTCACCCGCCGCTGAAGACTGTTCTCCCCCGAAGCCGGCGCGGGCCGGCAAGCGTAAGGAGGGACTATCGTGATCCGCGGCGTCTGGGTACTGACCCGTACATGCAACGGCTCGACGGTGGCGCATCCATCCCTTCGTATCTGGCGGACGGGATCGTGGCGCTGGGTAATTTCGACGGATTCCATCTCGGTCACCAGGCGGTGGTCGCGCGCGCGATCGCGTGGGCGAAGGCCGAGGGTCGCCCCGCGCTGGTCGCGACGTTCGATCCGCATCCGGTGCGCCATTTCCGCCCCGCTACGCCCCCCTTCCGCCTGACCACGCTCGACCAGCGCGAGCGGCTGTTCGCAGACGCTGGCGCCGATGCGATGGTGGTGTTCCATTTCGACGGCGATCTCGCCGCGCTGACCGCCGAGCAGTTCGTCGCCGACCGGCTCGAACGCAATCTGCGGATCGGCGGCGTGGTGACGGGCGAGGACTTTACCTTCGGCCATGCCAAGAGCGGCACGGTCCACACGCTCGCCGCACGCGGCCCGGTCCACGGATTCCGCGCGGAGACCGTCGGCGCGGTCGCGCTGGATGGCGAGACGGTGTCCTCGACCCGAATCCGCGAGGCGCTGCGGGCCGGCGACATGGCGACCGCGACGCGGCTGCTCACCCGCCCGTTCGCGATCGAGGGCGTGGTGCAGCATGGCGACAAGCTCGGCCGCACGATCGGCTATCCGACCGCGAATATCGACATGGGCAAGTATCTGCGTCCCGCCTACGGGATCTATGCGGTGACCGGGCAGCTGGAGGACGGTCGCATCCTGAAGGGCGCCGCCAATCTCGGCATACGCCCGAGCTTCGATCCGCCCAAGGAATTGCTCGAGCCGCATTTCTTCGATTTCGCCGAGGACCTGTACGGCCGCCGCATCGAGGTCTCGCTGATCGACTATCTTCGTCCCGAGGCGAAGTTCGACGGCCTCGACCCGCTGATCGCGCAGATGGATGCCGATTGCGCGCGGGCACGGGCGATTCTGGCGCGATAGACCCGCCCCAATCCGTCACCCCAGCGCAAGCTGGGGTATCCCGGTAACGACGCGGCCCCCCGCGGCACGATACCCCAGCGTTCGCTGGGGTGACGGAAGTAAAAGGGGAGCAAACGGCCGGGGTGACGTGCCACACCGGACGCGCTACAGCCCGGCCCACTTATGACCGATACTCCTGCGCCCGCCCGCGATTACCGCGACACCGTCTTCCTGCCGAAGACCGACTTCCCGATGAAGGCGGGCCTCGCCGCCAAGGAGCCGGCGATCCTCGAGCGCTGGGCGAAACTCGGCATCTACGACCGGTTGCGCGAACAGCGGCTCGGGCGCGAGCGGTTCATCCTGCACGACGGCCCGCCCTACGCGAACGGCGACATCCACATGGGTCACGCCATGAACAAGGTCCTGAAGGACATCATCGTCCGCTCGCAATCCTTGATGGGCAAGGACGCGCCCTATGTCCCCGGCTGGGACTGCCACGGCCTGCCGATCGAGTGGAAGGTCGAGGAAGCGTATCGCGCGAAGAAGCTGGACAAGGACGACGTCCCCGTCGACCAGTTCCGCGCCGAATGCCGCGCCTATGCCGAGAAATGGGTCGACGTGCAGAAGGCCGAGTTCGAGCGGCTCGGCGTGATGGGCGACTGGGCCGATCCGTACCTCACGATGAAGTACGACGCCGAGGCCACGATCGTCGGCGAGCTGCTCAAGTTCGCCGAGAGCGGCCAGCTGTACCGCGGCGCGAAGCCCGTGATGTGGTCGCCGGTCGAGAAGACCGCGCTCGCCGAGGCCGAGGTCGAGTATGAGGATATCGTCTCGACGCAGATCGACGTCGCGTTCGAGATCGTCGACGCGCCGAACGCCCCCGAACTGGTCGGCGCGCATGCGGTGATCTGGACGACGACGCCGTGGACGATCCCGGTGAACCAGGCGCTGAGCTATGGGCCTGAGATCGAGTATGTGCTGCTGGCGGACGGCGATCGCCGGTTCCTGATCGCAGACGCGCTCGTCGGTAGTTTCAATGCCCGTACCCTCTCCTCCCGTCATCCCGGCGAAAGCCGGGACCCACTTACCCAAGTGGGAGACGGCGGTGGGGTGGGTCCCGGCGTCCGCCGGGATGACGGAGAAGAAGGTGGCGCGATCCTGTGGCGCGGCAAAGGCTCGGACCTCGCCGACGCCACCGCACGCCACCCGATGCACGCACTCGGCGGGTTCTTCGCAAAGCCCCGCCCGTTCCTCCCCGGCGAGTTCGTCACGACCGACGCGGGCACCGGGCTCGTCCACATGGCGCCGGACCACGGCGAGGACGATTTCGAGCTCTGCAAGCAATATGGCATCGACCCGGTCTTCGCGATCGACGGCGCCGGCATGTACCGCGCCGACTGGGCGTGGCTCGGCGGGCAAGGGTCGGTCATCAACAAGAAGTTCGTGGCCGCCGACGGCCCGATCTGCACCGACCTGCGGGAGGCCGGCGCGCTGCTCGCGGCGAGCGACGACTTCAAGCACAGCTACCCGCATTCGTGGCGCTCGAAGGCCAAGGTGATCTTCCGCGCGACCCCGCAATGGTTCATCCCGATGGATGCGGCCACGCCTCCCTCTCCCCTCCGGGGAGAGGGTCGGGGTGAGGGGCAGCCAAGTAGCGCTGCGCCCGGAACAGCCCCTCACCCCAGCCCTCTCCCCGACGGGGAGAGGGAGCAAGACGGCAACGGCGCCACGCTCCGCGAGATCGCGCTCGACGCGATCGCCGCGACCAGCTGGATCCCCGCGCGTGCGGAAAACCGGATCACGTCGATGGTGCAGGGCCGCCCCGACTGGGTCATCTCGCGCCAGCGCGCCTGGGGTGTCCCGATCGCGCTGTTCGTCAACCGCGCCACCGGCCAGTACCTCAACGACCCCGCGGTCAACGCGCGCATCGTCGAAGCCTTCCGCCAGAACGGTGCCGACGCGTGGTACGCCGACGCCCACCAGGCGCTGCTCGGCCCCGACTATGCCCTCGCCGACTATGAGGTCGTGAAGGACATCCTCGACGTCTGGTTCGATTCGGGCTGCACGCACGCCTTCACCGTCGAGGCGCGTTACGGCGAAGGCACCCGCGCGAACCTGTATCTCGAAGGGTCGGACCAGCATCGCGGCTGGTTCCAGTCGAGCTTGCTCGAAAGCTGTGGCACGCGCGGTCGCGCGCCGTACGACGCGGTCCTCACGCACGGCTTCGCGCTCGACGGCCAGGGCCGCAAGATGTCGAAGAGCCTCGGCAACGTCGTCGATCCGCTCAAGATCATCGGCGAGAGCGGCGCGGACATCCTGCGCATGTGGGTCGCCTCGACCGACTATTTCGACGACGTGAAGATCGGCAAGGAGGTGCTCGCCACCGCCTCCGACGCGTACCGCAAGCTGCGCAACACGTTCCGCTACATGCTCGGCGCGCTCGAAGACTTCGACGAGTCGGAGCGCGTCGCGGTCTCCGACATGCCCGAGCTCGAGCGCTACGTGCTCCACCGCCTCGGCATGATCGACACCGAACTGCGCCAAGCCGCGGAGGCGTATGAGTTCAACCGCTACACGCGCCTGCTGACCGACTTCGCGAACGAGGATTTGTCCGCGTTCTTCTTCGATATCCGCAAGGATTCGCTCTATTGCGACGCGCCGACCGACATCAAGCGCCGGTCGTACCGCACGGTGCTGGACGTGCTGTTCCACGCGCTCGTCCGCTACGCAGCACCGGTGCTGTGCTTCACCACGGAGGAAGTCTGGCAAGCGCGCTTTCCAAGCGATGACAGCTCGGTGCACTATCTCGAATGGCCGTCGCTCCCGTCGCTCGACGCGGACGACGTGATCGGCAGCAAATGGCGCAAGATTCGCGACCTCCGCGTCGCCGTCACCGAGGCGATCGAGCCGTTGCGCCGCGAGAAGACGGTCCGCTCCAGCCTCGAGGCCGAAGTCACCGTCCCCGCGATGCTGCTCGACGCCGACGCGCTGGCCGAGGCCTTTATCGTCGCCAAGGTCACGCCGGGCGAAGGCGTTACCGTCACGCGCACCGACTTCCACAAGTGCGGCCGCTGCTGGCGCCACCTCCCCGAGGTGACGGTCGATGGCGAGCTGTGCGATCGTTGCGAAGAGGTCGTGGCGCATGCGTAACCTGCCCAAGGCCGGCTTTGCGGCCGCGATCGTCCTCTTCCTCGCCGACCAGCTCAGCAAATGGGCGGTGACGAAGCCGCTCGGGATCGATTCGCTCGGCGATGCGCGGACGATCACGTCGTTCTTCGACCTGCGGTTCGTGCCCAATATCGGCATCTCGCTCGGGCTGCTGCCCGCCGACGGCCACCTGACGCGCTGGGCGCTGGTGCTGCTGACGGGTGCGATTTCGGTCGGTGTCGCGGTGTGGATGACGCGCGAGAAGAACCCCGCCGATCAGATCGCGCTCGGCTTCGTGCTCGGCGGCGCGGTCGGCAATATCCTCGACCGGATCCGGCTCGGTTATGTCGTCGATTTCGCCGATCTGCATATCGGCGAATGGCGTCCGTTTTTGGTCTTCAATGTCGCCGATGCAGCGATTACTGTCGGCGTGCTCGTCCTGCTTGTCCGGGCGCTGCTCGTGCGCGAGAAGCCCCCTGTGGAGAATTCCCATGCGTAAGTTTGTGCCCCTGGCTGCCGGTCTGGCGAGCGTCGTGTTGCTGTCCGGTTGCGGCGCCGGCAAGAGCCTCGATCGCGCGCGCCCGGACGAGTTCGCGGTCGCGCGTCAGGCGCCGCTCGTGATCCCGCCCGACTTCGCGCTGGTCCCGCCGCAGCCGGGCGCCGCGCGCCCGCAGGATACCGCCGCCAACGCACAGACGCTCGACGCGCTGTTCGGCGGTACGGCAGCGCGCAGTGCGGCCGAAGCCGGCGTCATCGGCGAGGCGGGGCAGAACAACGCCGACCCCGGCATCCGCTCGACCGCAGGCGATCCGGGCACGACGGTGGTCGACAAGGGCTCGACGACCCGCGACATCGTCGCGGCGCCCGAGGGTGACGGTCAGGACGCACGCGCTTCGGCAAACTGATCGGGACATACCGGCGCACGTGAAAAAGGGCGGCCCCGCGAGGAGCCGCCCTTTTTCGTGTGTCCGGCGTCCGGTCCGTCGGCAGCGATGCGGCATGCCGCATGCGGCATGCGGCATGCGGCATGCGGCATGCGGCATGCGGCGCGATCGCCCTGGTCGATCACCCCCACAAGACGAGAATGCCTTTCCGGAGCGACCGTCACCGCCCCCCGTGCAACACCCCGCCACAACGGGGTGCCGCAATGGGGTGCGGAACGCACGCTATGCGCGGTCGTGCATTCAGAACGCCGCGGTGAGCGATACGACGACCTTGCCTCCGGCGATCGAGCCGACACCGTCCTGGCCACGACTGAAGCTCGGCTGAAGATAGGCGGATTCGCCCTTGCCGATGTCGGTATCCACATAGGCCACGCCGAGCGTCAGCGGGGTCGTCGGGATCACATAGTCGGCACCGAACAGCCAGTCGAAATACTCGCCGGTCGGCGACACGCTGGTCGCGAACGGACCAAGGCCCTTGTTGCCGTTCGAATAGCCGACATGCGCCTTCACGGTCAGGCCGGTGTCCGGAATACCGCTGCTGACATCGCCCCAGAGATAGAGGTTGTCATCCTTGGCATTGACCCGGTCGTAGACGCCGTTCGCCGCCGAGGTGCCGTTTGTGTACCAGGGACCAAGCGCCTGCTGCTTGGGCGCGTAGGCGACGCCGGCGAGCAGTGCGACGGGGCCAACGGTGCCCGACAGCTTGGCATAAGGCTCGATGAAGTCGGTATTGTCGAATCCGGCGGGATACATGTACCAGGTCGCGCCGACGTCGAGCGCGCCGCCGCCGACGGGAACCTTGTACCCCGCGATCAGGTCGAGCTCCATGTTGGCACCGCCGAACGTACCCCAGCCCGAGAGGTTGGACCCCCAGGTGCCGATGTAGATCCCGCTTTCATGCGCGATCGTGATGCCGCCCTGAACGGCCAGATTTTCATCCGACTGCGATACGCCGCGAAAGCGGTAATCGCTGACGAGACCGACCGAGCCAGACACGGTCACCGGCTTTGGCGGCGCGGTGTCCTGGGCAAAGACGGGCGTGGCGGCGGCCAGCGCAACGCCGCCGAGGAGAAGAGTGGAGAAGCGCATCGTTTCCCTTTCGAAACCGGAAGTCGATGTCCCCGCCTGCAACCGCGGACGCCATGTCTATCGAGGCGAAGCCTCCGAGCCTGGTCTTTCCTGCGGTGACCAATCTGTGACAGCGCATGGTGCGGCGCACAAGGTATATTGCGTACGGCCCAGCATTGACGCGCATATGTTGCGCAATCACCACACTCTACCTTAGTTTATCATATTATATCGCGGACCCGTCCCTGATGGGCGCGCCCCGCTCGCACGAGGCTCCAATCACCTAGGCCAGCGCCTGACGGTACGCAGCGAGGGCGGCGTCGAGGTCGGCGATCAGGTCGTCCGGGTCTTCGAGGCCGATCTGCAGACGAACCATCGGGCCTGCCGCCTCGCGCCGCGTGACGCTGCGATAGCGATGCGGATCGACGGGGATGGCGAGGCTTTCGAACCCGCCCCAGCTGTAGCCAATCCCGAACAATTGCAGCGTGTCGATCAATGCGGCGCGGGCAACGTCTCTGCCGCCGTTCAACGCGAACGAGAAGAGTCCGCTCGAACCCTTGAAGTCGCGCGCGAAGATCGCGTGCCCGGGACAGTCGGGAAGCGCGGGGTGCAGGACCTGCGCAACCTCGGGACGCGACCGAAGCCACGCCGCGATCCGGAGCGCACTCGACTGGTGCTGCGCGAGACGGACCGCCATCGTTCGCAGCCCCCGACTGCCGAGCCAGCAGTCGTCGGGGCTGGCCACCTGCCCGAGCTGGAAGCTCGTCTCGCGCAGTCGTGCGAAATGACCCGCGCCCGCGGTTACCGACCCGAGCATGACGTCCGAATGACCGACGACATATTTGGTCCCCGCAAGGATCGTCAGGTCGACGCCGTGCTGGATCGCCGGGAAAAACAGCGGTGTCGCCCATGTGTTGTCGAGCAACGTCGTGACGCCGCGCGCGCGCGCTGCGGCGACGATCGCGGGGACGTCCTGCACCTCGAACGTCAGCGAGCCGGGGCTCTCCATGAAGATCGCCCGGGTCCGATCGCCAATGAGGTCGGCGATACCCGCGCCGATCAGCGGGTCGTAAAAGCGCGTGGTGATGCCGAACCGCTTGAGCAGCCCGTTCGCCATCCCGCGCGTCGGATCATAGGCGCTGTCCACCAGCAGGAGTTCGTCGCCCGGCGACAGCACGGACAGCAACGCCGCGGCAATCGCAGCGACACCCGAGCAATAGAGGAAGGTCCCCTCCGCACCCGGCTCGAGCGAGGTGAGCGCGTCGGCAAGGCTCCATTGCGTCGGCGTGCCCTTGCGCCCGTAGAAGAGCCTGTGGTGCGTGTCGCGCGTCGCGCTGTCGCGCAGGTGCGCGACCGAGTCGTACAGGATCGTCGACGCGCGCCACACGGGCGGGCTGACGATCGCCCCCTCGCCGACGCCGCGTGTCCATTCGGCGCGGCGCCCCGCCAGCACGACCTTCGTGGCGTCGCCGACGCGCTTGTCCGTGTCGCTCACTGGTCGCCCCCGTCGTGGCGCACCGCCTTGGGCGTCGTGAGGTCGCCGCCCCATTCCGACCAGCTTCCATCATATAGCGCAGCATCGTGGCCGAGCAGATGCGCGCCGAAGACGAGCACCGCGGCGGTGATCCCCGACCCGCATGTCGTGACGATCGGTCTGCCAAGGTCCACCCCCGCGCTGTCGAAGGCCGCGCGCAACGCGTCACCCGTCTTCCAGCTTCCGTCGGCGTTGAACAGCGCGGTTTGCGGCAGATTGGCCGATCCGGGAATATGACCGGCCGCCGTGCCCGGTCGCGGATCGCCCTCGGCGCCGGTGAACCGCGCCGCGGACCGGGCGTCGAGTATCTGCTCCCCGCCACCGTCGAGATTTGCCCTGATCTGGCCGAGGCTGCGTACCCCGCTTCGGTCTTCGGTGACCGTAAAGCGGGCCGCTCGCGGTGCCGGGATGCCCGCCTCGACATCGCGTGACTCCGCGCGCCATTTGGCGAGCCCGCCATCGAGAATCGCGACGTCGCGCGCGCCGAACAGCCGCAGCATGAACCAGGCACGCGCTGACGTATGCCAGGGCGACGTGTCGTAAATGACGATGCGATCGCCATCGCCGATCCCGAGCGCCTGCATAAGGGCGCCGAATTTCTCGGCCGAGGGCAGCATGTTCGGCAAGTCGCTGGCCGTATCTCGCAATGCGGCAAGGTTCAGGAACACCGCGCCGGGAATATGCGCTGCGGAAAACTCCGCGGCAGCATCGCGTCCCTCGGCATAGGTCGCGTCGACGATCCGCAGATCGGGCGCGCCCAGTTCGTTCGCCAACCACTCGGTGCTCACCAACGCGTCCATGCTGAATCCCCTGTCGTTGCCGCATCGTCTAGACAGCGATGACGCGCGCGTCGAGCAAGCGCTGGCGTCGGGCGCAGCATCTGGCCCGACCGCGCGCCGGCCGTCGCGCGCTATCGTTTGAAGATCAGCCCCACCGTGACGGCCAGGCCAATGAGCGCAACCATCTGAACGGTCGGCCAGTCGATCCAGCCGACCGCATCGGGATCGCGCCGCAAGCGGCGGCGGCGCGCACCCAGCCCGGCCGCCACGGCGAGCGCGGCACACCCGCCGCTCGCTGCCCACAGACCCATCGCCATTTCAGGATCCGAGCTTCTCGACCTTGTCCTGGAGATTGGCGAGTTCCGACCGCAGCGCAGCGATCTCGTCGTCCTTGCTTGCTGCGGGCTTGGTCCCTGGCGCAGCGCCCGGCACGGCGGCGCCGTTTGCGGGTGCGAACGCCTGAGCGGCAACGTCGAACATCGCGATGTTGCGCTTGGCGATGTCGGCAAACGGCGAATGTGCAAACGCACCCTCGACCGCAGACTTGAACTGTTCCTGATTACGACGGAAACTGTCCATCGAAGCCTCGAGATACCCCGGCACCATCTTCTGCATGGAGTCGCCGTACATCGAGATAAGCTGACGGAGGAAATTCACCGGCAACATCGTCTCGCCGCGGCTTTCCTCCTCCATGATGATCTGCGTGAGGACGTTGTGCGTGATATCCTCATCGGTTTTGGCATCGACGACCTTGAAGTCGCGCCCTTCGCGCGTCATCGTCGCGAGATGCTCCAGCGTGATGTACGATGACGTCTCGGTATTATACAGTCGCCTGTTGGCGTACTTCTTGATGACGACAAGCCCGTCTACCGTGCCTTGCTTCTTCATATGCAGCCCCTCCACGTGACTAGACCGAACGCTACGCGCTTTGACATTGCGCCGCAACATGGTCCACGCCCGCTGCCCCTGTTCCTCAAAATGCTGCGCAGCGAAACCGCAGCATCGGCGGCGACACGGACCGCCGCGCTCGCGGGCCTTAGGGCATTCCAGTCGGCACCCCGCGCCGCGCCGATGCCCGCCCGCCCGATGCTCGACGCGATGGGGCGGGTGACGCTGCGGAGCTATGGCGAACCATCGGCGGGGAAACCGGCGATCGTCGTGGTCCCGTCGCTCATCAACCCGGCGGCAATCCTCGACCTGTCCGAACGGACGTCGCTCATGCGCTGGCTGGCAGACCGAGGGTGGCAGGCTTGCCTCGTCGATTGGGGAAATCCGGGCGATGCGGATAGCCATCTCGACCTGACCGCGCATGTCGAGCAGCTGCTCGTGCCGCTGCTGCGGCGTTTCGCGACGCCGCCGGTCGTGGTGGGCTATTGTCTGGGCGGGACGCTCGCGATGGCAGCAGCCGCGGCGATGCCCCTGGCCGGGCTCGCCACGATCGCTGCACCATGGCATTTTGCGGGATATGGCGACCCGGCCCGCGCCGACATGGCGCGGCTATGGCGCGCGGCCAAACCCTTCGCAAAGGCGCTCGACCTCCTGCCGATGGAGGTGCTGCAAAGCGGGTTCTGGCGGCTCGCGCCGGCGCAGACGATTGCCAAATATGCGGCCTTTGCCGATCTCGTTCCCGACAGCGACGAGGCGCGTGCGTTCGTCCGGCTCGAGGACTGGGCGAATGGCGGTGCACCACTGCCGCGCGCCGCCGCCGCAGCGTTATTCGAGGACATGATCGCCGCCGATCTTCCGGGACGCGGCCTGTGGCGCATCGGCAACCGCCGTATCGATCCTGCCGCGCTGTCCTGCCCCGCCGTCGAGTTCGTCTCGCGGAACGATGCGATCGTACCTGCCGCTACCGCAGCGGGGCTATGCGACCGCCGCGACGTCGCTGCGGGGCATGTCGGGATGATCGTGGGGAGCAAGGCGCGCGATCAGCTCTGGGAACCATTGGCGAACTGGATTGGCGCGCTCGAGGCGCCTACATAAAACAAAACGAAAGGACCCGTCATGACCAGCAGCCCGAACGACATCGTCATCACCGCGGCCAAGCGGACCCCCGTTGGCAGTTTCCTGGGCGCGTTCGCGGCGGTGCCGGCGCACGAGCTTGGCCGGATCGCGATCGAGGCCGCGCTCGAACAGGCAGGCGTCGCAGGCGCCGACGTGTCCGAAGTGATCCTTGGGCAGGTGCTGACCGCCGCGCAGGGGCAGAACCCGGCGCGCCAGGCATCGATGGCGGCGGGGGTCCCGAAAGAGGTTCCGGCATGGGGCGTCAATCAGGTCTGCGGTTCGGGTCTGCGCGCGGTGGCGCTCGCGTGCCAGGCGATCCAGACGGGCGATGCGACGATCGTCGTCGCCGGCGGACAGGAATCGATGTCGCTTTCCGCGCATGCGCAGTCGATCCGCGGCGGCCAGAAGATGGGCAATCTCAGCCTCGTCGACACGATGGTGAGCGACGGGCTGACCGACGTCTTCAACGGCTATCACATGGGCATCACGGCAGAAAATCTTGCCGAGCAATATCAGGTCACGCGCGGTGACCAGGACGCCTTTTCGGTCGGCTCACAGAACAAGGCAGAGGCTGCGCGCAGTTCCGGGCGCTTCGCCGACGAGATCGCGCCGGTGACGATCAAGGGTCGGAAGGGCGACGTCGTGGTGTCCGACGACGAATATATCCGCGCGGGTGCGACGATCGAAAGCGTTTCGGGGGTGCGGCCCGCGTTCAAGAAGGACGGCACCGTGACCGCGGCGAATGCGAGCGGCCTGAACGACGGTGCGGCCGCGCTGGTGATGATGCGCCGCGACGAGGCCGAACGCCGCGGCACGCCCGTTCTGGCGACGATCCGGAGCTGGGCGTCGGCGGGGGTCGACCCCTCGGTCATGGGAATCGGCCCGGTCCCCGCGACCCGGCGCGCGCTCGAGAAGGCCGGCTGGCAGATCGGCGATCTCGACCTGATCGAAGCCAATGAGGCGTTCGCCGCGCAGGCGCTCTCGGTCGGCAAGGAACTTGGCTGGGACGCGGACAAGGTCAACGTCAACGGTGGTGCGATCGCGATCGGTCATCCGATCGGCGCGAGCGGCGCACGCGTGCTGACCACGCTGATCTACGAGATGCTCAAGCGCGATGCGAAGAAGGGGCTCGCGACGCTGTGCATCGGCGGCGGCATGGGCATCGCCATGTGTCTCGAGCGATAATCGGCTAAGCCAAATCGACGGAGGTGAAACGAACATGACGGAATCGTGACGTTTTTGTCACAATTGAAAACCAAACCTGTCCCGTTCCTATCGTTTCGCCGCCTTCGGCCTTGCACCCAAACGCATTTTTGGCGTTTTGTGATCCCCTAGCGGCAAAAATGCCGACCAAAGGGGACCATAATTGTTAAAAGTGCGCAATTTTCTTACGGCGACCATCCTCGCATCCGGCGTGCTGTTGCCAGCAGCAGTACAGGCACAGACAGCACCGTCCGCCACCGACGGCACCGTGATGGAGACAGGCACACAAGTCGCGGAAGAAGCCGCAGCGGCGCCTGCGGACGATGTCATCGTCGTGACGGGATCGCGTATCGTGCGCCCAAACCTGGACTCGGCATCACCGATTACGTCGCTTAGCGCGCAGGAACTGACGCAGACCGGCGACGTCTCGCTTGGCGACACGCTGAACAAGCTGCCCGCGTTGCGCGCGACGTTCAGCGGCTCCAACTCGACGCGTAACATCGGTACCGCAGGCGTAAGCATCCTGGATCTTCGCGGCCTGGGCACCAATCGAACGCTCGTGGTGGTCAACGGCCGTCGTCACGTCACGACGACGCCTGGCAACGCAAATGTCGACATCAACACGATTCCCGTCGACCTGATCGAACGCGTCGACGTCGTCACGGGCGGTAATTCCGCAGTTTACGGGTCGGATGCCGTCGCAGGCGCCGTCAACTTCGTCCTGAAGCGCAACTATGACGGTCTGCGCATACGCGGGCAGAGCGGCATCACGCCCCGCGGCGATCGGCCTTCCTACTTCGGCAGCATCACGGGCGGAAAGAATTTCGCGGACGATCGTGGCAACATCGCAGCGTCGCTCGAATACAGCCAGAATGATCCTCTCTATTTTACCGACCGGCGGCGGTACAGCGACGGGCGTCGTCAGTTCAACCTGACCGAAAACGTGCTCAACGAACCGGGCAGCGGCAACGGCGTTCCCGACACGACCTTCCTGACAAACGTACGCAACATCGCGATCTCCGAGGGCGGCGCGATAACGTCTGCCTGCCCAACGGCCGTGGCAGGCAATGCCGCCAACGCAGCGCGACGCGCCTTCAATTGCACCGGCGAAACCAGCAACACCGGTGCAGCACTTGGCCGCGTCTTCGTCTTCGATAACGGCGGGAACCTCGTCCCGAACAACGTCGTCAAGGACTTCCGACCATTTGGTTCGGGCAATGCCATTGGCGGGCTCGGTTCGACGCAGCGTTTGACCGGCCAGCTTCAGCCGGGCGTGAAGCGCTATTCGGCGAACGTCCTGGCGCATTATGACGTCTCCGACGCGTTCCGTCCTTTCGTCGAAGCAAAATATGTTCGTATCGATGCCATTCAGGAGGGTCAGCCGACCTTTCTTCAGGGCACACTGCCCGCGCTCTACAGCGTCAACAACCCGTTCCTGACGGATCAGGCACGCTCGGTCCTGGCGCAGACGCTGGCACCCGGCGCGACGTCGTTCACGGCGCAGCGGATCAATGTCGACTTCGGCGCACGAGGCGAAAATCATCGGCGGGAAACCTATCGGATCGTCGCTGGCGTCGAGGGCACGTTCAACACCGACTGGCGCTACGAAGCGTCGTTCAACTACGGGCATCTCGATACATTCTACACGACGCGCGGCAACGTGAATGTCGAGCGGTTTCGCAACTCGCAAAACGCGGTTCGTAACGCCGCCGGCAACATCGTCTGCGGCATCAACGCCGACGGCATCACGGGCAATGACGACGCGAGCTGCGTCCCTGTGAACCTGTTCGGGCTCGGCGCGCCCAGCGCAGAAGCGTTGAACTACTTTGTGGTGAATTCCAGCCGCCGACAGAAAGCCGACCAGTACGATGCGACGGCATTCGTATCGGGCGACCTGTCGCAATTGTTCGAGCTTCCGGGCGGTCCGGTCGCCTTCTCGATCGGTGGCGAATATCGGCGTGAGACCGCCTATTCGGCATTTGACGAGGTCACGCGGAGCGGCGCGACATTCCTCAACGCCATTCCGGTCTTCGATCCGCCCGCGCAGGTGGTGAAGGAAGCTTTCGGCGAGATCCGTATCCCGCTGTTGAAGGACGTTCCGTTCTTCAACGAACTGACGATCGATGGCGCGGGTCGTATCTCGAATTACAACATCGGCCAGACCGGAACCGTTTACACCTATAACGCGGGTCTCACCTGGTCGCCGATCCGCGACGTCCGGTTCCGCGGCAGCTATGCTCGCGCGGTGCGTGCGCCCACCCAGTCGGATCTGTTCGCTGCCCCGAGCCAGACATTCCTGAACGGCCTGGTCGACCCCTGCAGCCAGAACAACATCCGCAACAATCCCAATCGCACGGCCAATTGCGCCGCCGCGGGTGTTCCGACGACGCAGACCTTCAACGGCATTACCGAACCTTTCACCAATGTCCCTACGGCGGGCATCAGTGGTCTGAACGGCAGCAACCAGAACCTGCGCGAGGAAACGGCCGACAGCTTTACTGGCGGCTTCATCCTTCAGCCGAGCGCAATCCCGGGCCTGACGCTGTCCGTCGATTATTATAACATCACGATCGACAACGTGATCTTCGCGCTCGCGCCGCAAACGATCATCAACCAGTGCTATGACAGCCCCAGCGGCATCAACAACCAGTATTGCGCCGCGCTCACGCGCAACCCCAATGGTACCTTCGCTGGCCAGACCGGCGTGACCAATGGCGGCGTACAGGTGTCGTTCCCGGCAACCGGTCAGTCGTTCCTTTCGGGTCCCTTCAATTTCGCGAAGCAAAAGACCTCCGGTATCGACGCCGACCTGAGCTACAGCCGTGATATCGGAGGCGCCAAGGTAACCGTGCGCGGCATCGTCAGCTATCTGATCAATCGCGACAACTACACGGACATCAATACGCCGACCTTCATCGACCAGCAGAAGTTCGAAGTCGGTGACCCCGAATGGTCCGGGTCGTTCACGACGAACGTGGATTTCGGCGTGTTCGATCTGAACTACAACATGCGCTATATCGGCAAGCAGACGGTCGCCGCGGAGTATGAAACGCAGAACTCGGTTCAGGGCCGTCCCGCTCGCGATCCGGATGCGTTCCCGTTCGTCTTCTATCCCGACGTGACCTACCACAACGTCCGGATTGGCGCGGACGTGAACGAAAAGTTCCGTTTCTACGCCGGCATGGACAACGTCTTTGATCGCCAGCCGCCCTACGACCTCACCGGCACGACGGGAGCCCAGGGCATCTACGAGAATGTCGGCCGGTTCATGTACGCCGGGTTTGAAGCCAAGTTCTAAGACACGGATCGTTGTATACTCGGGCCGCCTCCAGTCAGGCGGCCCGTTTTTTTTGTCACCGCGACGAAAGCGACGAACCGGATCAAGTCCAGAAGCGATCGTACCGGCTGCCCAGGCTCGTCAACAATTCATATTGCGACATCTGGCTGCTGGCGGCTGCCGTCGGCAGGTCGAAGTCGAGCGATATCCATTCGCCCTCCGCGATCGGCCCGGCATCGGTGACGTCAATGGCAAGCAGGTCCATCGACACGCGCCCGACAACGGGGGCAGGATTGCCGGACACAAGCGCCACTCCTCGATCCGAGAACCCTCGAAAATATCCGTCAGCATAGCCGAGATTGACGATCGCAACGATGCTGTCGCGGCAGGCGGTCCATGTCGCGTTATATCCCACGGTCTGACCGGCCGGCACCGTGCGACATTGCAGAACCTGCGCTTCGGGACTCGCCACCGTCTCTATCCGGCTTGCGTATTCCGCCCGCGGCACGCCGCCATAGAGTGCAAGTCCGGGGCGCGTGAGATCGAACGCATAGCCCTCCCCCAGCGCGATCCCTGCGGAGTTCGCCAGGCTCATTCGCCGCGCGCCTGTCGCCCCGCTCAACGCGGCGAAGCGATCGCGCTGGACGGCGTTCATCGGCGAGCGCTCGTCGGCGCAAGCGAAGTGACTCATCACCGTTTCGATCGCGAGCCCGTCGAGCAGTCCGTCCGCGATGTCGTCCGCCGAAACGCCGAGCCGGTTCATGCCCGTGTCGACCATTACGTCGCATGCCCCGCCACCGGCGCCTTTCCACCGGGCGACCTGCGCGGGTGTGTTCAGGACGGGGCGGGCAAAGCCTGCGAGCGCGGCGGGCATGTCCTCGGCGCGGAGGCCGTGCAGCACCGAGACGGTCAGGCCGAGCGGTGCCAGTTCGGCGGCTTCCTGCCAGTTCGAGACGAAAAAGTCGCGACAGCCTGCCGTTGCGAGACGGGCGGCGACCTGCGTCGCGCCGAGCCCGTAACCATTCGCCTTGACCGCCGCGCCGCAGGCGGCGGTCCCGCTCATGCGGTCGAGCGTCTGCCAGTTGCGGACGAGAGCGTCGCCGTCGAGGCGCAGGCGGAGCGGGGCAGGAATGTCGATCACCCGCGCGGGATAGTGCGGTCGCGCGGCATCGTCGATGACCTTCGGCCCCGGCGGTGCGGGTTCACGCCCATCCGAGCGGTGGCTCTGCCCCGGCCACGACGGCACCGCCTCCCGGGAGCACGCCGCATGCGTGCTATCGAAGCGCGTAGCGCAACCCGAGCCATACAGTGCGCGGCGTCGCGCGCTCGACCACCGTACCGCTGCTGATCCCCGCCTCGACGATCTTGTCGAGGAGGTTCTCCGCGCGGGCTTCGATCGTGAGCGCGCGGGTCAGCGGCATTGCGGCAAAGGCATCGATCGTCGTCGCAGGATCGAGACTGCGGCTGTTCTGGTCGTCATCGAACTGGCGTGCGACATGGCGCAGCGTCAGCGACAGCGCGGCGGCGTCGCGGTGCCAGTCGACCGTGCCCGACAGCTGATCGCGCGGTGTCTGCGCGGGACGAAGCCCGTCCAGGGGCAGGGCAGCCCCCGACGCGTCGACGCGCGATACGACATGCGACCATGACGCCCGCAGCCCGAACGGTCCCGGGCGATACGCGGCATCGAGCTCGAAGCCATGCGCACGGATGGCCTCGAGGTTGCGCCGGACGCGCGACGCGCTGGTCGCGGTCGTCGACAAGGTCACGTTGGCGATCGCGTCGTCGAGCTGGTTGTAGAAATAGGTCGCCGACAGCGTTCCACCGCGTACGGGCGCGAGCGTCACGCCCCCCTCGACGCCCGTCAGACGCTCGGGCGCGAGCATCGGATTCGCCGCGGTCGTATCGTTGCCGACGCGGAATGGTCGGTACAGCTCGTTGAGCGTCGGCAGCCGCCAGCCGCGATAGCCTGCGACGCGCAGCGTGACCGCGTCCGTCGGCGTGTAGGCGATACCCGCCCGCCCCGTCAGCTCGCTGCCATCGCGATTCGCATAGCGGAGGTTGGCAAGCGGCAGACCGCCGGCGACGGGGCGCTCCGAAAGATAGCCGTCCTCGATCTGCCACCAGTCGATCCGCCCGCCCGCGCTGAAGGTCAGGTCGCCGGCAACGACGCTGCCGTCGGCAAATATGCCGGAGGTCACCGAATGGCCTCCCGCCTCGCGACGCCGGGTGGGATTGCCCCCTGAAAAGAAGAACAGCTCCTGCGTCTTGCCCCGCACGTCGCGCACATCGGCACCGATCCGCACCGTGACCGCTTCGCCGAGTGGCGCTGCGATCTCCATGCGTGCGCCAAGCCCGGTTGCCGGGGTGTTGTACTGGTCGAGAGACTGGGCCGTCGTCGTGCGTGTCGCGTTGATGCTGCCAAAGCTCGACGCGAACGATCGGGTCTGAAGATAGCCGAGCAGCGAATAGCCCCAGCGGCCACGTCCCACCAGCCGGACACTGGCGTCTGCGCCCTCGCTGCGGTTGGCGGTGAAATCACTCCCGCGGTCGCGCGTGTCGCTGAACGCGCTGGCGTTCACCTGAAGCTCGGTGGTCGAATCCAGCCCGACCACCGTGCGGATCGCGCCCGATGCCTGTTCGTACGGCGCAGGCCGGTCGACGGGCCCCCGCGATGACGCAACGGTCGGGGTAAAGCCGTCGCCCCGCGCATACGCACCGGACAGGACCGCGAAACCGGCCCCGCGGACCAGCGATGCGGAGCCTTGCGCGTCGACCGCGTCGCGGCTGCCATAGGCGATCCGCGCCTCGAGTGGCGCGAGCTGGTCGGGTGTCGCGCTTTCGAGCTCGACCGTGCCCGCGAGTGCGCCCGGCCCCTGATATCCGCTGCCGCCACCGCGCGTGACGCGGATCTGTCCCAGCCGTCCGGTCGCATAGGCGGGAAATGCCACCCAGCCGCCAAAGGGATCGGCCTGGGGAACGCCGTCGAAGACGAGCAGCGCACGGCTCGACGCGTTGCCGCCGATCCCACGCAGCGAGATCCCCTGACTCGTCGGGTTCGCACTTCGCGAATCGGAGCGTCGGAATTGCTGAAGGCCTGCGACATCGGCCAGCACGCTCTCGAGACGATTGGTCGCATTGGCCGCGATCCGGTCGCGGTCGATCGTGACGATGTCGAATGCGCGATCGCCGGGCGCCGTGCCGAGGCCCCGTCCCGTGACCAGGATAACGGGCGGCTCGTCGGCACGCGTCGCGATCGGCGACGGTTCACCGGCCTGAGCGGTCTGCGCGACACCTTCTGCGGGTATCAGCGCAGGAGACAAAAGGAGGGCGGCGGCGGCACGCAACGCGGGTCTGATCATCCCCGGGCGCATGCCGGTTCGCACCGCACCGCGAAACCCCCTTTGCGCAATTAAAGGTCGCTCGTTCTCACGTCCGAGGGAACGCCGCCACGCAGCGGCGCCCCCTGCCCCATCAGACCAGTTCGACGGCGACCGCGGTCGCCTCGCCGCCACCGATGCAAAGCGCGGCAACGCCGGTCTTCAGCCCGCGCGCCTTCAGCGCGGCGACCAGCGTCGCAATGATCCGCGCACCGCTGGCACCGATCGGATGACCGAGCGCGGTGGCACCACCATTCACGTTCAGCTTGTCGCGCGGGATGCCGAGTTCACGCATCGCGATCATCGCGACCGTGGCGAACGCCTCGTTCACCTCGAACAGATCGACATCCTCGACGCGCCATCCGGCCCGATCGAGAACCTTCCGGATGGCCGATACGGGCGCGGTGGTGAACTGGGCCGGCGCATGCGCGTGTGCCGCGGTCGCGACGATCCGCGCCTCCTGCGAAAGACCAAGCTTCGCGGCAACGCTCGAACGGGTCAGCACGAGCGCAGCCGCACCATCGGAGATCGACGCCGACGTCGCCGCGGTGATCGTGCCGCCCTTTGCAAAAGCAGGCTTCAGCCCGGGAATCTTGTCCGGCTTGGCCTTGCCCGGCTGTTCGTCCTCGACCACCTCGACATCCCCGCTGCGCGTCTTGACCGTAACCGGCACGACCTCTGCGCGAAAATGCCCGTCGGTGACCGCCGCGGTCGCGCGCGCCAGGCTTTCCAGCGCGAACGCGTCCTGTTCGAGCCGCGTGAACTGATAGATCGCCGCGGTGTCCTCGGCGAACGCCCCCATCGGCTTGCCCTTTTCATAGGCGTCCTCCAAGCCGTCCATCATCATCGAATCGGACACGACGTCATGGCCGATCCGCGCCCCGGACCGATGCTTGGCGAGCAGGAACGGCGCGTTGGTCATGCTTTCCATGCCGCCCGCGACGACGACGTCGACGGTACCCGCCTTGAGCGCCTCGAACCCCATGATCGCGGCCTGCATCCCCGACCCGCACATCTTGTTGACGGTGGTCGCCTCGACGGAGTCGGGCAGGCCTGCGCCGAGCGCCGCCTGACGCGCCGGCGCCTGACCCAGCCCGGCCGGCAGGACGCACCCCATGTAGATCCGGTCGATCAGCGCGGGGTCGACGCCCGAACGCTCGACCGCGGCCCTGACCGCGGTGGCTCCCAGTTCGGTCGCGGACACGTTCGCAAGCGCGCCCTGAAACCCGCCCATCGGCGTACGAGCAAAGCTGGCAATGATGATCGGATCGTCGGTCATGCTGAATACCCTGCAGAAGCCCGCGCAGCGACGATCGCGGCGCGCCGCCTGGCTCCATGGCCCGGGCACCACCGTCATCCACGCCGCACGAGCGTTTGTGATGGCTCCAAGCCCTACGCGCGGGCCATGGCCTGTCAAGGTACCCGGCGTCCTGACCGGCGCTCGTGCGCGACATGCTGTAAAACGAAAAAACCCCGGAGGTCCGAAGACCCCCGGGGCTTTCAATGGTGGGCGTGGCAAGGATTGAACTTGCGACCCCTGCGATGTCAACACAGTGCTCTACCACTGAGCTACACGCCCGCCGGAGGGCTCCACTAGGCGAGGATTCCGCGGGGTGCAAGCGCTCAATTCAAGCCGGTGACATTATCCATTTCAAAAAGCCGATCGACCTCCGCCACCAGGTCGCGAAGGTGGAACGGCTTCGACAACACGCGCGCCTGTGGCATCGTCTTTCCGGCCTTCAGCGTGACGGCGGCAAAGCCGGTGATGAACATCACGCGAAGATCCTTGCACATCTCGCCAGCGCGCTGCGCGAGTTCGATGCCGTCCATCTCGGGCATGACGATATCGGTCAGCAGCAGGTCGAAGCTTTCCGTCTCAAGCAGGGGAATCGCCGCGGTCCCGCGATCGACCGCGGTCACGGCATAGCCCGAGCGTTGCAACGCCCGCGTCAGATATTCACGCATGACCTGATCGTCCTCGGCCAGCAGGATTCGCAACATCGATATATTCCCGTGATGAGGCGCCGCGTTACCCCAGAATCGGTTAAGATTTCCAGATCGTTTGCCCGCGATCACGATGCCCCCTACCCTGTATGCGATGCCAGACTCCTCGTTCGACCGCTTCGGCCAGACGCCGCCGATCAGCCCCGTGGTGATTTCGGTCCCGCATGCGGGACGCGAGTATCCGCCCGAGCTGGTGACGGCACTGCGCGTCCCGCTCTCGGCAGTCATGACGCTGGAGGATCGACGCATCGACGCCGTCGCGATCGCCGCACGACGCGATGAGACGATGATCGTCCAGACGCGCGCACGCGCCTGGATCGACCTGAACCGAAGCGAGATGGAACGCGACCCGCGCGTCGACGAAGGCGCCGACCCGACCGCTCAGCCAAAGCCCTCCGCCAAGCTGCGTAGTGGGCTCGGCCTCGTACCGCGTCGCGCGAGTGCCGCCAGCGACCTGTGGCGGCGACGGTTCACCGACGCCGATATCGTTCGCCGGATCGAACAGGCTTACCGCCCCTACCATGCCGCGGTCGGTGACGCGCTGGCCGCCGCGCACGCCAGGTTCGGGATCGCTGTGCTGCTCGACGTGCATTCCATGCCGCCGCTGTCGGCAAGCGGCAACGGCGGCAACCCACCGCCCAGGGTGGTCATCGGCGACCGGTTCGGCCGAAGCACCGCGCCGCGGTTCGTAGCCCGGCTCCAGGCCGAAGCAGAGGATGCGCGCCTGCCGGTCGCGATCAACGCCCCCTATGCCGGCGGGCACATTCTGGAGCGCCACGGACGGCCGTCGACCGGGATCCATGCCCTGCAGCTCGAGTTCGATCGATCGCTCTATCTCGATCGGCAGTTCGATGGGCTTGGTACGGGTTTCGACCGGGTCGTGCACCTGCTGAAAGCGATGCTCGCGGCGCTGGGCGACGAGGCTCAGGCAACACCCAGGCTGGCGGCGGCGGAATAGGCCGGGGGCCGCAGACCAAAAAAAACCACCTCGCACATGGTAGCGCGAGGTGGCCTAGGTTCAGGGAGGAGGTACGCTAGAAGCGTACCGTACGGCGCCGCGAAAGGGGGGGACACGATGCCGTACAGGGATAAAATGGGTGAGCCTCGTTTTGGTTCAACCCTCCGCCCAAAAAAATCGATCGCAGCGGTAACCCCCGCCCCGCCGCGATCAATTCGTCAGCCGTTGAGCTGTGGCTGGGGCGTCTTGCCGAGCTGCACCTGACGCGCGAAGATGTCGCGCATCAGCGACAGCGAGAACAGGTGTGCGTAGAGCAGCGGCAACATGCCGGACTTGCTGATCTTGCGCAGCGTGTCGCCGCGCAGGTCGATCAGCTTCTCTTCGTTGACCATCTGGAAGCCGCGATAGACGAAAGGCTGGTCGGCGCCGTCGGGCTGGATCGAGACCTCGCCGTCCATCAGCAGATCCATCTCGCGCAGCTCCTTCATGAAGTTCTGCGTGCGGGCACCAGCCTGTTCGAACGATTCGTTGAACGCGAGGATCGCCTTGGTGACTTCGGTCGGCTGGCCGTTCTCGAACAGCGCATCGCCCTCGTCGGATTCGCCCAGCGCGTCCGAGGTCGGATCGAAGCAGAGTGAGAGCTCCTGCGCGTCAGGGTGAAGGCGGGCGAGCATGTAGGGATAACGGCGCACATAAGCGGGCACGTAGAAGGTGTTCTCGGTCAGCTTGCCGTCATCGCCCATGAAGACGTTGACGCCCTCGTTCAGGCCCATCAGCGCGAGCGGGATCGCATCGTCGCCGACCGAGAAGACGATCGGCATGTGACGCTGGACCAGCGGGAATTCGTCGACGGTGATCGGCACCGCATGCTGGCCGACGAGGAACGGTGCGCTGTCCTGCGGGCGAACCTTGTACTTGGCATGCGTATCGCTCGAAAGCGGCTCGAGGCCGTTGTAGAAAAGCGGAAGCTGGGCTGCGCTGGCCATCATGGGTCTCCAGTAAGTCGTGAGAGAATCTTGCCGCCAGGACGCCGGCGATTGGCGCGAGGCTCTATGGTGTGACGCGGGCGGGTGCAAGCGTGACAAGCTTGCCAGGGTTGAGCAACCCGTGCGGGTCGAACGCCGCCTTGACCGAGCGGAGGATCGACATCCGGGCCGGCGACGAGAGACGTTCCAGCTCGCCCGTCTTCATCTGGCCGATGCCGTGCTCGGCCGAGATCGATCCGCCGACCGCGACGACCAGATCGTCGACGAAACGCGTCACGACCGCCGCGTCCTCGCCGTACCATCGTGCGGGATCGGTGCCCTTTGGCGCGCGGACGTGGAAATGCACGTTGCCGTCACCGAGATGCCCGAAGCCGCTGGCGCGTGCCCCAGGGAATCGCGCCTCGCATGCGGCGGAGGCGTCGAGCATGAACCGCGGCATCGCGTCGACCGGGATCGAGATGTCGTGCTGTGTCGCCGGCCCCAGCGCGCGCTCCGCGGCCGACAGCGAATCGCGAATACGCCAGAACGCTGCTGCCTGCGCCTCACTGGCGGCGATCACCGCGTCCTCCGCCAGGCCAGCCTCGAGCGCGGAACCCAGAAGCCGCTCGAGAAGCGCGGCTGGCGACTCACCCTCCGTCGACGGCGCGGTTGCCTCCACCAGCACGTGCCACGCGTGATCGCCGTCGAGCGGCGCGCGGGCCGCAGGATCATGCGCGATCGCGGCGGCAAGCGTCTCTGCCGGCAGGATTTCAAAGCTCTCGATCCGGTCGGTCGCCGCCTGCAGCCGGCGAAGCAGCCGCAACGCGACATCGGGCCCGCTGAGACCGATCCACGCGACGGCGCGGGCTGCGACTGCGGGCACCAGTCGCAGCGTGGCCGCGGTAATGATCGCGAGCGTGCCCTCGGATCCGATCAGCAACTGATCGATGTCATAGCCGCGATTGTCCTTCTTGAGGGCGGACAGGCCGTCATGCACCGTGCCGTCGAGCAGCACGGCTTCGACACCGGCGACGAGCCCGCGCATCGTGCCGAACCGCAGGACCTGCGTCCCGCCCGCGTTGGTCGAGACGAGCCCGCCGATCGTCGCGCTGCCGCGTGCCCCCAGCGTCAGCGGGAAGCGCAGACCGTGATCGCGCGCCGTCATGTCGAGCGTATCGAGGATCACGCCGGCCTCCGCGATGGCGAGCCCGGCATCCGCATCGACCGCGCGGATCCGCGCCATGCGTCGCATCGAAAGCAGGAACGCTCCACCATCGGCAGGCGGCGTCGCGCCGCCGACCATCGACGTATTGCCCCCCTGCGGCACGAGTGGCACCCGGTGGTCGCGCGCGGCGGCGGCGATCGCGGCGACCTCCTCGGTCGAGCGCGGCGCCAGGATCGCAGGCGCCGCGCCATGAAAACGCCCACGCCAGTCGACGAGCCAGGGCGCGATATCCGACGGATCGATTATAATCGACTTGTGGTCCAGCTGCCGTGACAGCGCTTCGAGCATGTGGGACTGTGCGGGTGTCATCGACGCGCGGCTAAACCCAATTCACCTCTCGTTCAACGCTACACCCTAACGCTTGCAAACGACTCATGGCCCACCCTCGATTTCACACCGCGGCATTGCTCCGCACCGCGCTGCTCGCCGTCGCCGCTCCGGCGAGCGTCGCGGCGTCGTCCGAACCCCGCGCCGGCGTCCTGCCGGTTGCCATGCAGACGTCGATCCATGAACGGATCATCATCCGCGTGCCGCGCATGCTCCGCCGCTCCCAGCCGCAACCCGGCCGCGTGCCGATGTCCGTGCCGCGGCGCTGGAAGGAGCATAAGGGGCCAAAATGCATCGTGGTCGGCGATGTTGCGGGCGCCGTGCTGCGTGACGAACAGGCCGTCGACCTGCTGATGAACGACGGCCGCCGGTTGCGCGCGAAGCTCGATGGGGACTGCAGACCGCTCGATTACTATTCGGGTTTCTATCTGCGACCGGGCGAGGATGGGCTGATCTGCCGCGATCGGGATGCCATCCGGATGCGGTCGGGCGGCAGTTGCGAGATCGACGATTTCAAGACGTTGACCCCCAAACGCTAGCTCACACGCGAAAAATGCGCGTTTTCAGAAGTACACCAGCCGCTTTCCTTGACATTTTGCCGTAAATCCGCGAGCGGCGAAGCGCCTGAGGGAATATGCGCGCCCTCGCTTTCCCGGACATATAAATGAGCTTTGCCGATCTCGGCCTTTCCGAAGAACTCCTGAAGGCGGTTACCGACGCCGGCTATACGGAGCCGACGCCGATCCAGGCCGGGGCGATCCCGTCGGTCCTGATGATGCGCGACATCATCGGCATCGCGCAGACGGGCACCGGCAAGACCGCGTCGTTCGTGCTGCCGATGATCGACATTCTCGCGCATGGCCGCAGCCGCGCGCGGATGCCGCGATCGTTGATCCTCGAGCCCACGCGCGAGCTGGCGGCGCAGGTCGCGGAGAATTTCGAGAAATACGGCGTGAATTCGCATCTCTCGATGGCGCTGCTGATCGGCGGCGTGTCGATGGGCGACCAGCTTGCCGCTCTCGAAAAGGGCGTCGACGTGCTGATCGCGACCCCCGGCCGGTTGATGGACCTGTTCGGCCGCGGCAAGATCATGCTCAACGGCTGCTCGTTGCTGGTGATCGACGAAGCCGACCGGATGCTCGACATGGGGTTCATCCCCGACATCGAAGAGATCTGCACCAAGCTGCCCAAGTCGCGACAGACGCTGCTGTTCTCGGCGACGATGCCGCCCCCGATCAAGAAGCTCGCCGACAAGTTCCTGTCGAACCCGAAGACGATCGAGGTATCGCGTCCGGCCTCGACCAACCTCAACATCAAGCAGTATCTCGTCCCCGTCGCGAGCCAGACGGCAAAGCGCGAGACGTTGCGCCGCATCCTCGCGCAGGACGAGGTCACCAACGCCATCATCTTCTGCAATCGCAAGACGACGGTCCGCGATCTGAACAAGGTGCTGAAACAGGCCGGCTACAAGTCCGGTGAGATCCATGGCGACATGGAACAGCCGCAGCGTCTCGCCGAACTGGAGCTGTTCAAGACGGGAGCGGTGACCGTGCTGGTCGCCTCCGACGTTGCTGCGCGTGGCCTCGACATCAAGGGCGTGTCGACGGTGTTCAACTATGACGCACCGTGGCACCCCGACGACTATGTCCACCGGATCGGTCGCACGGGTCGCGCGGGTGCGACGGGCACCGCCTACACGTTCGTGGCACCCGATGATTCGGAGAACATCCAGAACATCGAGAAGCTGACCGGGCAGACGATCGAGCGGCTGAAGGTTACAGAGGCCCGCAGCGCTGTCGCTGACCCAGTCGCCGACACCGCCGATGAGAACGATCGGGCACCACGCCGCGAGCGGTCACGCTCGCGCCGCGTGCCACACGCCGACACGGTCGCGCATGCGGTCGAGGCCGAGGTCATCGCTGCAGCCGAAGCGGCCGCACCCGAGCCGGTCCCCGCGCCGGCCAAGCGCTCACGCTGGCAGCGGACGCCGATCGACGAACCGGTTCCCGCCGCACAGCCCGTCATGTCGCGTGAGCCGGCCCCGACGCGGTCACAGCCCGTCGAACCGGTCGTGGCGGTCGCGCCAGATCGCGCCGACGACGTCCGCGAGGCGGTGCGCGCAGACACCATGCCGGTCGAGCGCGATCCGGCCGTGACGCGTGATAGCCGGCGCGATCGCCCCGATCGCAAGCGCGGCGAACGCGGTCGCCCGGAGGCGGCCGCTTCGCCTGCCCGTCCCGCATCCCCCGCATATCAGAGCGAGCCTGCGCCGGACGCAATCAACAGCGCGTGGAACGGTCCTTTCCCGGACTTCCTCAACGCCGTGATCGGGGGACAGTCCTGATGCGCCTTCGCCGTATCGCGATCCTGGCGCTGCTCGCCACCGCCGCTGCCGCGCCCGCCGCACCGCGTGCGAAGATCGTCGCCCCGCATGTCGCGACGACGAGCTTCGAAAGGCTGCCGACCCCGCTTCCGCTCCCGAACGACGAGAAGGCGGACGCGAACGCGCAGATCGCGGCGGCACGTATGCGCGCCGCCAAGGCAGGCAAGCGTCTGCTGATCGATCTCGGCGGCAACTGGTGCCTGGATTGCCGGCTGCTCGCAGGGACGATCGAGCTTCCCGAGATGAAGCGGTTCGTCGCGCGACATTTCGTGGTCGTCACGGTCGACATCGGTCGGTTCGACAAGAATGGGCAGGTCGCGTCGGGCTACGGGATTCAGGGACGTCTCAAGGGCGTACCAGCCGTCCTGATCGTCGATCCGCGCACCAACCGCCTGCTGAACGCCGGCCACGAGACCGAACTCGCCGATGCGCGTTCGATGGGACCGCAAGCGCTCGCCGACTGGCTTGCGAAATGGGCAGCCTGATCCGCCTGCGCCGCGCCTGACAAGGCCGGCAGACGGATCAGCCCTGTCGTCGTTCGATGCTACGACGCTGCGGGGGTAATCAGGGCATCGTCAAGCGCGGCGGCGCGGAGATAGGCTGCGCGTCCGGTCAGCTTCGCCGCGTAACGGACGAAGCCATCGGTTTTCGGCAGCGACCCGAATTGCAGGCCCCAGATCACCTGCGATCCGACATAGACATCCGCTGCCGTAAACCGAGCGCCAGCGACATAGTCATGGGCCGAGACCCCGCTTTCGAGCGTCGTTATGGCGGCGTCGAAGCTGCCATAGCCGACCATCCGCTGCTGATCGTCGGTCGGGACGACCCCGAGCGAACGGTTGGTGATCGCGGCTTCGACCGGACCCGCGGCGAAGAAAAGCCATCGGTAGTAATCGGCGCGCTCGTCATCGCGCGGGGCGAGATCCGCCCCCGGAAACGCGTCGGCGAGATACGCACAGATCGCCGCGCATTCGGTGATGACCTTGCCGTCATGCACGATGGCGGGCACCTTCCCCATCGGGTTGACCGACCGATAGGCCTCTGCCTTCATCGTCGACGCATAGTCGAGCACCACCGCCTCATAGTCGGCGCCGACCTCCTCCAGCATCCAGCGGGCGATCCGACCGCGCGACATCGGGTTGGTATACAAGATCAGCGTCATGACCGGCTCCCTTGGAACGTAACGCGAACATCACATGCCAAACACGAGGCGTCAAGCGTGACGCCCCGCGCGCATGATGGAAACCATTCCGGGGCCGGCTGCCCGCCCCTGTTCTCTCAGTCGATCAGACCAGTGCCCGGCCGAACAGCGCGAGCATGCGTCCCCACGCCTTGTCCGCCTGGACCGGATCATAGACCTTGCTGTCCGGGGGGCACCAGCCATGCATCGTCCCGGCATAGACCTCGATCTCGGCGGGGCGCCTGGCGGTCGCGAAGGCCGTGCGCAGCGTATCCTTTTCGGTCGGTGCGCGGGCATCGTCGTTCGCGGCGATCGCGATCAGATACTGTGCCTGCGTTTTCGGGATTAGCAGATGCGGGCTGTCGGGCGTATCGGTGACGAAGCCGCCGCCGTGGAAGGTTGCCCCGGCGCGGATGCGGTTCGATACCGCCGCAGCGGTGCGCAGGACCATCGGCCCGCCCATGCAATAGCCCGTCGTTGCCATTCCCCGCTTGCGATCGACCTGAGGCTGCGCGTCGATGAACGCGGCAAAGGCCTTGGCGTCGCGGACGGTTGCGTCGGGCGTGAGCGCCTCGCGGAACGGCGCGATGCGCGCGCGAACGGCCGGCTGGTCATACGACTCACCGGGAGCGAGGAACGGCGATCTGGTCGAGCGGTAGAACTGGTTGACGACGAGGACGGCGTAGCCCGACTGCGCGAGCCGGTCCGCCATCTGTCTGAAGGCAGGACGCAGCCCCATCACGTCGGGCCAGACGAGGACGCCCGGATGACGGCCGGTCGCGGGTGCGACGAAATAGGCGTCGGCCTTTCCGTCCGCCGTCGTGATGGTCACATCGCGCCCGGCGATTGCCGCGGCATTGGCAGGTGCAGGAAGCAGCATCGCCAGCCCTGCCGCACCGGTCATCGCACCGAATTGCCTGCGCGAAACGCCGGCGAGGAATATCGCGTTGTCGTCAGCGGTATGCTCGTCGCACATGGGCCTCTCCTGCCGATTTTGCGGCACGCTAGACTAGTCGGCGCGCCACCACCACACACCATCGACGATTTCGCGGACCGCGCGCCGCTCCACCTCGAGGCGGCGCAGATGCGCCAATGCCTCGCCCGTCGCCATACCGAGCATGTCGGGGCCGATCGCGCGACGGAACAGCCGCGAGAAGCAATCCGTCGCACGCCGCGGCTCGGCCAGGAAGATGGCCAACTCGTCTAGGCGTTCGCGGTGTTCGCGGTCCATCGCATCGAGCCTGGTGTGAAGCCCGGTAAAGGGATCGCCGTGCCCCGGCAGGACGAGCAGGTCGTGCGGCAGCGTCTTCAGCTTGGCGATCGAGGCAAACCATTCGCCAAGCGGATCGGCCCCGGGTTCCGTGACGCCAAGCGATACGTTGGGGCTGATCCGCGGAAGGACCTGGTCGCCGGCGATCAGGATGCCGTCCGTCTCGTCGACAAGACAGGCATGCTCGACACTGTGCCCAGAGCCGGTGACGATCTGCCACTGGCGATCACCGATCTCGAGGCGATCGCCGTCCTGAAGCCGGTCGTAGCTCAGCGGCAATTGCGTGATGATCCTGCGGAAGCCCGCCCAGCCCTTTGCCGCGGCATGCGCGATCTGCGCATCGTCCCACCCCGCGCCGCGCCAGAATGCCAGCATCTCGTCCGGCACCGCATCGCGCGCATCCGCCGCCAGCATGCGCGCCGTAAGCCACTCGCCCCGGGTCATGACGAGCGGTGCCGCATGACGATCGCAGATCCAGCCGGCGAGGCCGATATGGTCGGGGTGAAAATGCGTTCCGATCAGGCGGGTAACGCGTACCCCGGACTTCGGGCCGGCGAACACGGCCGTCCAGGCATCGCGCGCTTCGGGCGTGTTCATCCCGGTATCGACCAGCGCATCGCCCTCGCCGTCCGCAAGCAGCCAGCAATTGACGTGGCGGAGCGGACCGGGGATCGTGAGGCGCACCCAGTCGATGCCGGGTGCGATCTGAAACACGTCGCCATGTCCAGGCTCGACCCCGCCCAAAGGATAGGTCAGCCCCTTGTGGCAGATCGGTGCGGGCATCGTGTCTGGAAGCGTTGCCATGCGTTGCGGATAGCAACGGATCGCGGGCGGAGATAGTCCCCCACCAGCTTAACGCGGTCCGCGCATGCCGCCCCGCGTCACCCCCACGTCAGCGGCGCCGCACGCCTGCCGCACCGGGATGACGCGGGCATGCGCGTTGATCAGATCAGCGCTTGAAGGGATCGTCGAACAGCGGCTTGACCGGGAGTACGCCGCCTTCGGCGACGAACTGCGCGTCGGCCGCAGCCTGGGTACGCTCGTTGCGGAGCTGTTCGAGCAGCGCCTCGCGGTCGCCTTCGAGACGCGTGTCGGTCGGCGCTTCCATCCCGGCCGCCTTGGCAGCCTTGGCGACTGCGGCATCGAGCTCACGCTGCGACGTCAGCCCGAGCGTGACCGGATCCTTTGGCGTGATATTCGCGATGTTCCAGTGGCTACGATCCCGGATCGCCGCGATCGTCGTCCGCGTGGTCCCGATCAGCAGCGAGATCGCGCCGTCGGTGATTTCCGGGTGATTGCGGATGATCCAGGCGATGCCATCGGGCTTGTCCTGCCGCTTCGACACCGGGGTGTAGCGCGGGCCCTTGGTGCGGCGGACCTGATCGGGGCCCTTGATCATCTTGAGCTGATAGTCGGGATCGGCCGCGCCCTTGTCGATCTCCTCCTGCGTCACCTCATGCGCACGCACAGGATCGCGACCGGTCAGCTTGGTCGAGGTCGTGTCATCGGCGATCGCCTGGATCTCAAGGATGTGCAGACCGCAAAAATCCGCGATCTGCTCGAAGCTGAGCGCGGTATTATCGACCATCCAGGCGGCGGTCGCATGAGGCATGAGCGGCTGGGCCACGGCGAGAACTCCGTAAAAATACAAAGGGCCGCCCCTTTCGGAGCGGCCTGACATGACACACGACTTAGTGCGCACGCGGCTAACAGGCAAGCGCGCAAGCGAAACACCTGCCATCTCGCTACCTGCAAATCGTTACAAAGAGGTTCCCCGGTCCCGCGCCACCGACGCCGGCCTGTCCCGCCCCGTCATGAGCCGTTTTCAGGCGTATCTTCACGTTGCGAGGCCTTCGCTATTTCCCTACGTATGAGGGGCTTAGCGAAACGAACGAGAAAGCGGCCGTTGAACGATACGCGCGTGCCACCTGCGGAAACTTTGCCGGGCAGTCCGAGCCATGCCGACGAAGCGTTGGCGGGAGCGGATACCGCTGCCCTTCGCCCGGACATAATGGCCGCGCCGGACGCGATCCCGCATACCGCCGACGCCGAACGCATCGCAGCCCAGCTGGTCGGGCAGGACACGGGTACCGACCCGTTCGTGGCCGCGGTCCGCGCCACGCGAATGCCGATGATCATCACGAACCCACGGCTGCCCGACAACCCGGTCGTCTTCGCCAACGGCGCGTTTTGTCGCTTGAGCGGCTATACGCGCGAGGAGATCCTCGGACGGAACTGCCGGTTTCTGCAGGGGCCTGAAACCGACCCTGCGACCGTCCGTCGCATCCGCGATGCGGTTGAATCGGTGCAGCCGATCGAGATCGACATCCGCAACCATCGCAAGAACGGCGATCCCTTCTGGAACCGGCTGCTGCTCGCGCCGGTCTATGACACCGAGGGGATCCTCGCCTATTTCTTCGCGAGCCAGGTCGATGTCACGCTGGAACGCGAGCGGCTGCACGGTCTGGAGGCGAGCAATGCCTCGCTGATGGCCGAGCTGACCGACCGTCTGCGAACGCAGGAGGAGCATGAGCGCGAGCTCTCGTTCACGCTCAAGGCGGCGCGGTTCGGCACGTGGAGCCTCGAAATCGCCAGCAGGCAGCTGACCCCGTCGGAGACGTGCAAGGAGCTGTTCGGGCGTCCCGTCGACGAACCCTTCACCTATGACGATCGGCTGGAGGCCATTCATCCCGACGACCGGGCCAAAAGCATCGCCGAGCTGGACCGCTGCGTCGCGGAGGGAACGGATTATGACGTCGTCTACCGCGTCTTTCGTCCGGATGGCGAGATGCGGTGGATCGCCTCGCGCGGACAACCCTTCTTCAATGCCCAGGGGATCGCCATGCGGATTGCCGGGGTGTCGATGGACATCACCGACCAGCGCATGAGCGACATCCGCCGCGACGCCCTCACCGAGCTTGCGGATGTCTTTCGCGACGTCGAGCAGCCCGACGACATATCGTTCGCTGCGGCCCAGATCATCGGCCGTACGCTGGGGGCGAGCCATGCCGGCTATGGCAGTATCGATCCGCAGACAGAAACGATCGCCATCGAGCATGACTGGCACATGCCCGGTATCGACGCCTTGTCCGGTGAGTTCCAGTTCCGCGATTTCGGATGGTATATCGACGACCTGAAACGCGGTCAGGAAGTCCATATCAACGACGTGCGCGTCGATCCCCGCAGCCAGGCGACGGCGCCTGCGCTTGAGGCGATCAGCGCCCGATCGCTGATCAACATACCGTTGACCGAATCCGGCGAGCTCGTCGCAATCTTCTATCTTGCCGGCGCGACGGAACGACGCTGGCACGCCAATGAGGTCGCATTCGTCCGTGAAGCGGCCGAGCGGACCCGGATCGCGGTCGAGCGGCGCCGCGCCGAGCAGCGGCTGGCCGCACTGGCAGCATCGCTCGAACAGCAAGTCGCCGCGCGTACCGGCGAGTTGCAGCAAGCCGAGGATGCGCTTCGCCAGTCGCAGAAGATGGAGGCGGTCGGCCAGCTGACCGGCGGGGTCGCGCACGACTTCAACAACCTGCTGACGGTGATCCGGTCCGCAACCGACCTGCTCAAGCGCCCCGAGCTAAGCGCCGAGCGTCGTGTGCGGTATATCGAGGCGATATCCGACACCGCCGATCGCGCCGCGAAGCTGACGGGGCAGTTGCTCGCGTTCGCGCGGCGACAGGCGCTTCAGCCGGAGGTCATCGACGTCGGGCAGAGCCTGACCGTCATTTCCGACATGCTGGGAACGCTCACGGGATCGCGCATCGTCATCAGCGTGGACGTTCCCGATGTCCCGTGCCTGACCAATGTCGACCCCAGCCAGCTCGATACCGCGTTGATCAACATGGCGGTCAACGCGCGCGACGCGATGAACGGTGCCGGGCGCATCGACATCGCCGTCAGAACCGCGGCGTGTATTCCCGCCGTCCGGGCGCATCCCGCGGTGCAGGGTCGTTTCGTCGCGATCTCGATCACCGATAGCGGAAGCGGGATCCAGCCCGACCAGCTCGACCGGATCTTCGAGCCGTTCTTCACGACCAAGGGCGTCGGCGAGGGCACGGGGCTGGGGCTCAGCCAGGTCTTCGGTTTCGCCAAGCAATCGGGTGGAGACATCACCGTGGAAAGCGATGTCGGCCACGGCGCGTGTTTCACGCTCTATCTGCCGCAGGCCGATGAGCAACGCATCCCCGACGCCGACGACCCCACCGAGGCGCTCGCGGACGGCCACGGCACGTGCGTCCTCGTCGTCGAGGACAATCGCGAGGTCGGCACGTTCACGACCCAGTCTTTGTCCGAGCTGGGCTATGTCACGGTGTGGGCGGCGGACGCGCAGGAGGCGCTCGCCGAACTTGGCAAGGATGCGAAGCGGTTCGACATCGTGTTCTCCGATGTCGTGATGCCTGGCATGAACGGCATCGACCTCGCCAAGGCGATCCGCGCGGCGCATCCGGAATTGCCGGTCGTCCTGACGTCGGGATACAGCAATGTCCTCGCGCAGAACGGGACCCACGGCTTCGAACTGCTGCACAAACCCTATTCCGTGGAGCAGCTTTCGCGGCTGTTGCGCAAGGCGATGGGCTGAACGCTACGCGGCGATCTGGCCGATATGCGACGCGAGATAGACGTCGTGATCGACCTCCGCCCCGTGCCGGGCAAAGGGGACCAGCGCGTGCACGAACTGCCGCGCGCTCGTTGGCCAGTTGAACCGCGCCGCATATGCCGCACACGCCCGTGGATCACAGGTCAGCGCCCGCGCGATGGCGACCTCGAGCGTGTCGTCCATCGCGCCGACGCGGGGATCGAGCACATCGATAGGCCCGGTCACGGGATAGGCCGCGACGGGGGTCCCGCATGCAAGCGCCTCGATCATCACCAGGCCGAACGTATCCGTGCGACTGGGGAAGACGAGGACGTCGGCGCTGCGATATGCCGCCGCGAGCTCATGTCCCGACCGCGGCCCCAGAAAGACCGCGTCGGGAAAACGGCGGGCCAGTGCCGCGCGCGCGGGGCCCGCACCGACGACGACCTTCGTTCCGGGATGCGGCGATGCCAGGAACGCCTCGATGTTCTTCTCCACCGCGATGCGCCCGACATACAGCAGGATCGGTCCCGATAACGCCGTGATCGACGGATCGCGCGCGCCGTCCAGCCCGAACTGCGCGAAGTCCACCCCCCTGCCCCATTGCCGTACCCGGTCGAGCCCGCGCGCGCGCAGGATGTTGGCGACGGAGGGCGTCGAGACGAGGATCGACTGCGCCGGGCGATGGAACCAGCAGATATACCGCCAGATCCAGTCGGGATTGGCGCCAGTCCGTGCAGCGACATAATCCGGAAATTGCGTGTGATAGGCGCTGGTGAACGGCAGGGCGTTCGCCATGCACCAGCTGCGCGCGGCAAGGCATACGGGCCCCTCGGTCGCGAGGTGGATCGCCTCGGTGCCGAACGCCTCGATCATGCGTCCGACGACCTCCGACCGTGCCAGGGCGAGCCTGATCTCGGGATAGGTCGGGCACGGCATCGAGACGAACGCTTCGGGGGAAATGATCAGGACATCGTGCCCGATCGATTCGAGTTCACGCTTTACCGCGTGCAGCGTGCGGACCACACCGTTGACCTGCGGGCTCCACGCGTCCGTGACGATTGCGATGCGCATCGATATTCTCCGTGACGATTCCCGAAGGGAAGCATGTGAGGTCAGGCGGCAATCGCGAGCGACGACGCATTCGCGCTATCGCGGTGGCGGGCGGCGATCTCGTCCGCCCAGTGGAGCAGTTCCATCCGGCCGTCGAAATGCTCGACCAGCGCGGTGCATCCTTCGACCCAATCACCGTCATTGTAATACGCGATGCCGGCTATCTCGCGCATCTCGGCCGTGTGGATATGGCCGCAGACGACGCCTTCCACCCCGCGAACGCCCGCCGCATGCGCGACGACCTCCTCGAAGTGCGAGATGAACGCGACCGCGTTCTTGACCTTGGCCTTGGCATGCTTCGACAAGGACCAATAGGGCATGCCCAGCCGCCGGCGTGCGGCGTTGACCCAGCGGTTCAGCCCCATCAGCATCGTGTAGGCGGCGTCGCCGATATGCGCGACCCAGCGGTGCGCGAGCGTGATCGCATCGAACTCGTCGCCGTGCAGCACGAGCAGGCGGCGGCCGTCGGCGGTCTCGTGGATCGCCTTGCGGCGGATCGCGATGCCGCCGAAGTCGAGCCCGGAATATTGGCGGAACACCTCGTCGTGATTGCCGGGAATGTAGATGACGCGCGTGCCGCGCTTGGCGCGCTTGAGCAGACGCCAGAGCACGTCGTTATGCGCGTCCGGCCAGTAGAATTTCTTCTTCAGCCGCCAGCCGTCGATCATGTCGCCGACGAGATACAGCATCTCGCTGTCGACATGATCGAGGAAGTCGTTGAGCATCGCCGCATTGCAGCCGCGCGTGCCGAGATGGACGTCGGAGATCCAGATCGTCCTGTATTGCCGCCGTTCGACCACCGGCTCGGGTTGCGCGGGACGCGAATGGATGAAGTCTGCGATGTCGGTGATCTCGGCGATCGGAAACGTGACGGCGTCCATGGGCATGCCCCGCTAAACTGTTCCTTATCCGCTGGATTAGCCGGCTATTGTGACACCATCGCCGCAGTCCGGTGACCGTTCGATGTCAGTCGGCCGGGCTTTGCGGGCCGACCGGCAAACGCATTGACGAATCCCTGCCAAGCTGAACTATGGCCGCTTCCAAAGGGAGAACCACCGTGACGTTCCGCTTCAAGACCATCGCCGCCACAGCCGCCGCCGTCACCTTGATGGCAGCACCCGCGACCGCATCGGCCGCCAATCGCGCCGCATCGCTGTCCGTCGCCAAATCCGCACCCGCGCGCACCGGCACGGTCACGACCGGGAAGAACAGCCTCGCCGAGGGCCCGACCGCGACCTATGTCAGCATCGGGATCCTTGCCGCACTCGTGGTCGGCGTGCTGCTCGCGACGGGCGGCAGCGACGATTCCGACAGCAACTAAGCTAAAGGTGCGGGAGCCGGCGGTGTCGAAGGCCGGGCCATAACCACACCGCCGCGCCGCGCTCGAACAGCGGGTGGAAGGTTTGCCTCATCGTCACTCTGACCTTGTCAGGGCGACGGTGAGCTGTGCCCCCGCCGTGGCACGATCATTCCATCGTCAACACGATCTTGCCGACATGGTCGCCCGCTTCCATCCGGGCATGCGCGGAGGGCGCGTCCGCAAAGGCAAAGACACGATCGATCACCGGCTTTACCTGACCCGCCTCGACATGGGGCCAAACGGTACGCGCCAGCTCGTCCGCGACCAGGCATTTGAAGGCGGTGTCGCGTGGGCGCAGCGTCGATCCCGTCAGCGTCAGGCGGCGGCGCATGATCTCGAACAGCGGTACCGTCGCGGTTGCCCCCGCCTGAACCGCGATCGACACGTGACGGCCGTCGTCGGCCAGACATTTGAGGTTGCGCGGGACATACTCGCCGCCGACCATGTCGAGCACGACGGCGACGCCTTTGCCGTTCGTGATCTCAGCGACGCGCTCGACGAAATCCTCAGACTTGTAGTCGATCGCGTGCGTCGCGCCGAGGCTCAGCGCCGCTTCGCATTTTGCCTTGGATCCCGCGGTCACGATGATGTCGATGCCGAACACGTTGCACAGCGCGATCGCCATCGTGCCGATTCCGCTCGTGCCGCCATGGACGAGGACGGTGTCGCCTTCGGTTGCATAGCCGCGCTCGAACAGGTTGGTCCAGACCGTGAAGAGCGTCTCGGGGATCGCCGCCGCTTCGACCATAGACAGCGCGACAGGAACGGGGAGGCACTGCCCGAACGGCGCGACGGCGTATTCGGCATAGGCCCCGCCGCTGATCAGCGCGCAGACGGGCTGGCCGATCTGCTCCTGCCCCACGCCCTCGCCGACCGCGATGATCGTTCCTGCGATCTCCATGCCGAGGATCGAAGGGGCCCCGGGCGGCGGCGGATACTTGCCCTGCCGCTGCATGACCTCGGGGCGGTTGACGCCTGCAGCGGACACCTTGATCAGCACCTCGTCGCGGCCCGGACGCGGGACGGGACGATCGCACAGGATCAGCACGTCGGGGCCGCCGGGCTCCTTCGGGTCGATCGCCTTCATGACGTCAGGCACGGTGTTGGCTAGTGATGGCATCAGATCGACACGCCCCTTTAGATTCCCGTGCCTTATTGACATCACACCGGTGCGGGTCAACGTTGTACGCACGATGGATCCGGATGACGCCCCTTCCCGTCCCGACGACTTTCTCGACGCTCTGGTACGTCAGGATATCGATTCGCTGTCGGTCGCCGAACTCGATGCCCGTATCACGGTGCTGCAGGGCGAGATCGCGCGCTGTCAGCTGAAAAAAGATCGGGCGATCAGCCATCGCGCCAGCGCCGACGACCTATTTAGACGGTGAACCCCGCGGCCACGTCTCGGCGGTCCGCTTTCGGGCGGCAAAGGAACGCAGGGCGGCTGGGTCAAGTGCTTGATGCGATCGATTACAGTTCCGACATAGTGGCAAAGGGCGTGCGGTTTCGCGGCCCGACAGGAGTAATGTAAATGCCATCATTTGCACCCGCCCTCGAGACCACGCTGCACAAGGCGCTCGAGGCCGCGTCGTCCCGGCGCCACGAATATGCGACGCTCGAGCATCTGCTGCTCGCGCTGATCGACGACGAGCATGCGTCGAAGGTCATGGGCGCCTGCAATGTCGACCTTGGCGAGCTGAGGACCACGGTCGCGCATTATCTCGATACCGAGCTCGATGCGCTGAAGGTCGATGCCGCGACCGATCCCTCGCCGACGAGCGGGTTCCAGCGCGTCGTCCAGCGCGCCATCCTCCATGTCCAGTCCTCGGGCCGCGACGAAGTGACGGGCGCCAACGTGCTCGTCGCCTTGTTCAGCGAGCGCGAGAGCTATGCGGTCTATTTCCTGCAGCAGCAGGACATGAGCCGGCTCGATGCGGTCAGCTTCATCAGCCACGGCGTCGGCAAGGGCGGCCAGCAGCCGACCGAAGCCTCGACGCCAAAGGGTGCCGACGACGAGAAGCCGGCCAAGGGACAGGAGAAGGGCAAGACGGAAAGCGCGCTCAAGCAATTCACGGTCGACCTCAACGAGAAGGCCAAGGCGGGCAAGGTCGATCCCCTGATCGGGCGCGGGCCGGAGGTGGATCGCACGATCCAGATCCTGTGCCGCCGGTCGAAGAACAACCCGCTCTATGTCGGCGATCCCGGCGTCGGCAAGACCGCGATCGCGGAAGGCCTGGCGCGCAAGATCGTCGAGGGCGACGTGCCCGACGTGCTGCTGCCCGCGATCATCTACTCGCTCGACATGGGCGCGTTGCTGGCGGGGACGCGGTATCGCGGCGACTTCGAGGAGCGTCTGAAGGCGGTCGTCAACGAACTCGAGAAGCTGCCCGATGCGGTGCTGTTCATCGACGAGATCCATACGGTGATCGGTGCCGGCGCGACCAGCGGCGGCGCGATGGATGCATCGAACCTGCTCAAGCCCGCACTCAGCGGCGGCACGATCCGGTGCATCGGCTCGACCACGTACAAGGAGTTCCGCAACCACTTCGAGAAGGACCGCGCGCTGCTGCGGCGCTTCCAGAAGATCGACGTGAACGAGCCGACGATCGAGGACACGATCAAGATCCTGGCGGGTCTGCGCTCGGCGTTCGAGGATCACCACAACGTCAAATACACCCCCGACGCGATCAAGTCGGCGGTGGAGCTGAGCGCGCGCTACATCAACGATCGCAAGCTGCCCGACAAGGCGATCGACGTGATCGACGAGGTCGGCGCGATGCAGATGCTGGTGGCCCCGAACAAGCGCAAGAAGACGATCACCCCCAAGGAGATCGAGATGGTCATCGCGACCATGGCGCGCATCCCGCCAAAGTCGGTGTCGACCGACGACAAGCTGGCGCTCGCCACGCTCGAGACGGATCTGAAGCGCGTGGTGTTCGGGCAGAACGCGGCGATCGAGAAGCTCAGCTCGGCGATCAAGCTGGCGCGGGCGGGCCTGCGCGAGCCGGAGAAGCCGATCGGCAACTATCTGTTCACCGGCCCCACCGGCGTCGGCAAGACCGAAGTCGCCAAGCAGCTCTCGACGATCCTCGGCATTCCGCTCCAGCGGTTCGACATGTCCGAATATATGGAGCGGCATTCGGTCAGCCGGCTGATCGGTGCGCCCCCGGGCTATGTCGGGTTCGACCAGGGCGGTCTGCTGACCGATGCGGTCGACCAGAACCCGCATTGCGTGCTGCTGCTCGACGAGATCGAGAAGGCGCATCCCGACCTGTTCAACATCCTGTTGCAGGTGATGGATAACGGGCGTCTGACCGACCAGCACGGCAAGTCGGTCGATTTCCGCAACGTCATCCTGATCATGACGACCAATGCGGGCGCGAGCGACATGGCGCGCGAGACGGTCGGCTTCGGCAACCTGACGCGTGAGGGCGAGGACGAGCAGGCAGTGCAGAAGATGTTCACGCCTGAGTTCCGCAACCGTCTCGATGCAGTGGTGCCGTTCGGTTACCTGCCGACGACCGTGGTTGCGCGCGTCGTCGACAAGTTCATCCTGCAGCTCGAACTGCAGCTGGCGGACCGCGGCGTCCATATCCAGCTGGACGACGAGTCGAAGGCATGGCTGACCGAGAAGGGCTATGACAAGCTGTATGGCGCGCGTCCGATGGGCCGCCTCATCCAGGAGAAGATCAAGCAGCCGCTCGCCGAGGAGCTGCTGTTCGGCAAGCTCGTCCATGGCGGCGAGGTCACGGTCAAGATGAAGGACGGCGCATTGTCGTTCGCGATCGAGAGCGCGGCCCCCAAGAAGCCCAAGAAGAAGGGCAAGCCCGAGGCCGTCGCGGTCAAGGAAGACTGACGAAGGTGCAGAAGCCGGCGGCGCAATGGCGTCGCCGGTTTTTCTGTGTCGATGCCCCGGCGTTTACGGTTAATTGGCTAACGCGGCCTATAGCCGCCGCATGCAAACCCAGGCTTTCCTGCGAGCGGTCATCGCCGCGCTGATCGTGATGATCGGCCTGTGCGTGTCGCGGCCCGCGGCGGCGCTGCCGGGGACGCCACTCGCAACGTGCATAGTGCCTGCCAAAGCCGGCATGGCGGCGGCCAGGCTTTTTGAGAATACCGGGCAATTCGATTGCCGGACGTCACAAGCCCGGTTTGGCTCGGGTGATTTCTGGGTTCTGTCGCAACGCCTCCCCGACCTCGGTTCGCGCGGGGCAAACATACGCTACGGCAGCGTCTGGATGTCGCGCATCACGCTGTACGTTCGCTATGCCGATGGCGTCGTCCGGCAGAGCAGCTTCTCCTCTCGCACGGCCTCGCAGGTGCTCAAGCTCGGTGCGGTGTTCAGCCAGCGCCTGCCGCCGCGTCGATCGCCACCGATCCAGCTTCTGTGGCATGTCGAAGGCTCGGCCAATTTCCGTGGCGTGATATTGGGCCCGTCGATCGTCGACGATTCTGAAGGCGCGAGAACGCAGACCCTTCGTGCCGCGTTGTACGGGGCATTCGCCGGGATGGCGATCGCGTTGATCGTCTACAATCTCGCGCTCTGGGGCGCGTTACGTCAGGCGTATCAGCCGGCCTATTGTCTTCTCATGCTCTGTCTCCTTGCCTATGCCGCCACCTCCTCGGGCGCCATTGCGCACGTCTTGCCTGGCCTCGACAACAACGATCGTCAGAAATTGAGCGTGCTCTTGCTCGCATCCTCGGCGACCGCGGCGCTCATGTTCGCGCGGACGTTCTTCGAACGGGCGGTCTTTGCCGGCTGGCTGCGGACCGTCAGCAATGCCGTCATGGCCGCGCTGATGAGCCTGGCGGTGGTGTGGGGGCTTGCTGCGCCGGTTGCTTTGCGGACTGCCGATACGGCCATGTCGCTTGGCTACCTTACATTGATGCTCCTCGTCCCCGTCATTCTGTGGCGCGCATGGCGGGTGCGCAGCAATTATCTGTGGCTGTTTGCCTTGGCGTGGGGGGCGCCGATCGTCATGGCGGGGCTGCGCGTCGCGAACAGTTTCGGGCTGATCGGCTGGCGGCTGTGGCTCGACAATTCCACGATCCTTGCGATGGCGATCGAAGCGCTGCTCTCGAGCATCGCAATCGCCTACCGTATCCTGCTGCTAAGCCGCGAACGCGATGCCGCCCGAGAGAAGGAAATCGAGGCCCGGCTGCTCGCCGACACCGATCCGCTGACGGGGTTGCTCAACCGGCGTGCGTTTCTGTCACGCGCGATCGGCCGGACGGGGGAGCAGGTCCTGCTCATCGTGGACATCGACCATTTCAAGCGTGTCAACGAAACCATCGGCCATGACGGCGGCGACGAAGTGCTTCGGGTGTTTGCCCGCGCGCTCCGGTCCGCGCTTCCCCCGGAGACGCTGGTCGCGCGGGTCGGCGGCGAGGAGTTCGCCATCGTGGGGGACGCGGCGACGTCGGTGCCGCCCAACGCGATCCTCGAGCGGATTCGCCGCGAACCGATGCCGTACGACGTGCAGGTCACCGCAAGCATAGGCTGCTGTACCGGCCCGTTGCTGCGCGAGACGGACTGGAAACTGCTGTACCGCGAGGCGGATCGCGCGCTTTTTGCCGCAAAGGCGGCAGGACGCGACCGTGCGCGCCACGCGATCGATCATGGCCCCTCGCCGGACCGGCAATCCTGGAATGAAGTCTTGTCAAGATCGGCACCATAGGTCACGGTCCTGCCGGGGGAAGATCATGCGAAATCGAAAGCTCGCGCTTACAGTCATCGGAGTAAGCCTCGCGGTAGTGGCACTACGCCATCCGACCGCAGACTTCCGGCTGATCACGCATGATCGGTCCGATCCTGCGCCACGGCGCATGCAGGCCGCGGTCGATCTTGGCCTGGTCGGCGTCTCGATACTCTACACCTGGACCGTCGACCGACTGCATTGAGCGGTGCGCGGATTGGCAGGCGCCGTGGTTTCGCCGGGGCGCAGCTTCTTGCATCACGCATCCTTGACCCCCGTCGCGCCCCTGCCCCATAGCGACGCCATGGACACGCCGACCGAAGACCTCTCGTTCGAAGAGGCACTGAAAGAGCTCGAGAAGATCGTTGCGCAGCTCGAGAGCGGCGACACGCCGCTCCAGCATGCGATCGAGCTTTATGAGCGTGGCAACAAGCTGCGCCAGCGGTGCGCGGATCGCCTCGACGCAGCGCAGGCGCGGATCGAGGCCATCCGGCTCGACGGCGAAGGCAATCCGGCAGGGGTGCGCCCCTTTGTCGCTGGTTGAGGCGACCATGAGCGCCATGCCATTGTCGCTCGCCGATGCCCTCGCCGACGTTTCGGCAGAGATCGACGCGCGATTCGATACGCTGCTTGCGGTGCCCGGCGATCCGCGTGCCGACCTGTACCGCGCGATGCGTCATGCCGCGATCGGTGGCGGAAAGCGCCTCCGTCCATTGCTGGTCTTTGCCACCGCCAACCTGTTCGGCGTCGACAAGGATAGCGCCGCGCGCGTCGCGACCGCGCTCGAGGCGATTCACGTCTATTCGCTGATCCACGACGACCTGCCGGCGATGGACAATGACGACATGCGCCGCGGCAAGCCGACGGTGCACAAGGCGTTCAGCGAGGCCTGCGCGATCCTCGCCGGCGATTGCCTCCATGCGCTCGCATTCGAGATACTCGCGGACCCCGCGACGCATCCCGATCCGTTCGTCCGTGCCGATCTCGTCCTCGACCTCGCCAAGGCGGCGGGCCCCGCCGGAATGGCGGGCGGGCAGATGATGGACCTCGAGGCGGACAGCAACCGGTTCGACCTGAACACGGTCACCAGGCTTCAGCAGATGAAGACCGGCGCACTGATTTCCGCATCCGTCGAAGCGGGCGCGATCCTTGGCAAGCTCCCGCCCGAGGGGCGTGTCGGGCTGCGGGGCTATGCGCATGATCTGGGGCTTGCGTTCCAGATTGCCGACGACCTGCTCGACGCCGAGGGTGACGAGGCGGTAGCGGGCAAGAAGCTCCGCAAGGACGAAGGCGCGGGCAAGGAAACGTTCCTGTCACTGCTCGGCGCAGACCGTGCGCGCGAACAGGCGCATATGCTCGTCGACCAGGCGATTGCGCATCTTCATGCCTATGGGCAGGAAGCCGACCTGTTGCGCGATATCGCGCGCTTCGTCCTCGAACGCGACCGCTGACCATTTCCGGGGATCCGATCATGACCGCAAGTCCAGAACCGCAGCGGGTCAAAGGCGCGCGGATTGGTGTCTACCCGGGCACGTTCGACCCGATCACGCTCGGCCATATGGATATCATCCGGCGCGGCGCGAAGCTCGTCGACCGGCTGGTCGTGGGCGTGACCACGAACGCGTCGAAATCGCCGATGTTCACGATCGACGAGCGGCTGGCGATGGTCCGCCGCGAGGTCGCGGGCGTGGACGGCGACGTCGAGGTGGTCGCGTTCGATTCGCTGCTGATGGACTTTGCCGAGCGTGAGGGCGCGCGCGTGATCGTGCGGGGGCTGCGCGCGGTCGCGGACTTCGAATATGAATATCAGATGGCGGGCATGAACCAGCAGATCAATCCGCGCGTCGAGACGGTGTTCCTGATGGCCGACGTCGCGCTTCAGCCGATCGCGAGCAAGCTGGTCAAGGAAATCGCGCTGTTCGGCGGGGATATCGGCAAGTTCGTACCCGCAACGGTCAGCCACGAGGTCGTCGACCGCGTGACGCTGATCGGTCGCAAGGGAAGTTGAACCGATCGCCTGCGTTCGGCGTGATGTTCAGTTTGGCGCAAGCGAGGATTTGCTCTAAGCGGCCGCTTGAGAGTTCGGGGCTGCTTCGACGTCGTTCGTCCGGCCAATGCGAGTAGGGATTTGATGCGCTTTTTCGCCGGTATGCTTGCGGTTCTCGGGTCCCTGTTGACGGTTCCTGCGACAGCCCAGATCATCGATCCCAATGTTGCCGGTCGCGCCACGCCACCGCTGACGACGGACACGCAGAACCTGTTGCTGCTCGACCTGTCGACCGGCGGACGCGTCACGATCTGGCTTCGTCCCGACGTCGCGCCGCTGATGGTCGAGCGGGTCAAGACGCTGACGCGCCAGCATTTCTATGACGGATTGCCGTTTCACCGCGTGATCGACGGGTTCATGGCGCAGGGCGGCGATCCCAAGGGCGACGGCACCGGGGGCTCGCCGCTGCCCGACGTGAAGGCCGAATTCAACTATCTCCCGCATGTGCGCGGCGCCGTGTCCGCGGCCCGCTCGGAGAAGGAAGACAGTGCGAACAGCCAGTTCTTTATCGTTTTCCAGCCGCGGCTGAGCCTCGACAAGAAATACACCGTCTTCGGTCGCGTGATTGACGGCATGCAATATGTCGACGCGATCGAACGCGGCGAGCCGCCGGCGAATCCGTCGCGGATCACGCATGCCTATATCGCCGCTGACAACCCGCCGGCCTATGTCGCCGGGCCGGTCGTCGCGCCGCCGGCGCTGGGCGCCCCCGTGACGCTGCCGGGCACCGCCACCGGACCTGGCGTGGCCAAGCCGAAGCTCGCGCCGGTGCGCAAGCCACCCGTCGCCAAGAAGGCGGCTCCAAAGAAGTGAGATTGCGTTGAACGTCGACCTTTTCGACTTCGACCTGCCGCCCGAAAACATCGCGTTACGCCCCGCGGCGCCGCGCGATGCGGCGCGTATGCTGGTTCTCGATGGCGCCACGACGCGTGACGCGGGCGTCGCCGATCTCCCGCAAATGCTGCGGCGCGGTGATCTGCTCGTGTTCAACGACACCCGCGTGATCCCCGCGCAGCTCGACGGTCGACGGGGGGACGCGAAGATCGGCGCGACGTTGCACAAGCGCGAAGGACCCCGGCGATGGCGCGCATTCATTCGCAATGCGCGGCGATTGCGCGATGGCGACGTGATCGACTTCGGTGCCGACGTCAGCGCCACGGCCGTCGACCGCGAGAGCGACGGCAGCTATGCGCTCGAATTCGCCGGTGACGAGCCGCTCGAACTGCTGCTCGATCGCGTCGGGCACATGCCCCTGCCCCCGTATATCGCCGGCAAGCGGGCGACCGACGCGCGCGATGCCGACGACTATCAGACGATGTTTGCCGCCGAGCCGGGCGCAGTCGCAGCGCCCACCGCCGCCCTCCACTTCACGCCCGCGCTGATTCAGGCACTCGCCGATGCGGGTGTCGAGCATGCGACGCTGACGCTTCACGTCGGTGCCGGCACGTTCCTGCCGATGAAGGCGAACGATACCGACGATCATCGGATGCACGCCGAATGGGGCCGGATCGATCCGCAGACGGCGGACCGACTGAACGCCGTTCGCGCTTCTGGCGGGCGCGTCATCGCGGTCGGCACGACCTCGTTGCGGCTGATCGAGAGCGCGACGGGGGATGATGGCGTGATCAGACCGTTCGAGGGCGACACCGCGATCTTCATCACGCCGGGCTATCGCTTTCGCGGGATCGACGGGCTGGTGACCAATTTTCATCTGCCCCGCTCGACCTTGTTCATGCTGGTCTCGGCACTGATGGGTCGCGAGCGGATGCGGGCGGCGTATGCGCATGCGATCAGCGCGCATTATCGGTTCTACAGCTATGGCGACGCCAGCCTGCTGCTGCCATGACATGCCCATGCTGATACCCCTGATCCTGGCGCTGCAGGCGGTGCCCGCGGCACCGGCTGCCGGCGGCGCACAGCCGCCATCGACCATCTTCGCCGAACCAGCCGCGCTGTTCATCGCGGCATGCGATGGCGAAAACGACGCGCGGGTAACGCAACCGGAGCTCAACGCCTGCCTCGCCCGCAGCTTTGCCACCGCCGAAGGCGCGAGCACCGGCAAGATCGGGTATATCTCCTATGCCGACTGGTCGTTGAAATGGCTGGGTGATCGCAACGCGCTCCCCAGCCCGTTCGAGGTCGACCGCGATGGCGACAATGCGATCACGCTCGTCGAACTGCAGGCGCGGTTCGCGCAATTCTTCAGCCGGTTCGACCGAAATCGCGACGGCGTTCTCGTCCGCGAGGAATTGCTGACGATCCGCAGTTTCGCGCCCAACGCCCCCCCGCGCAGCAAGCGCCGCTGATGGACAATCCCGTGCCCCCCCGCTTCACGTTCACCATTGCCGCGACCGACGGCGCCGCCCGGACCGGCCAGATTGCGATGCAGCGCGGTATCATCCGCACACCCGCCTTCATGCCGGTCGGGACCGCGGCGACGGTGAAGGCGATGAAGCCCGACGAGGTCGCAGCAGCGGGCGCCGACATCATCCTCGGCAACACCTATCACCTGATGCTGCGCCCCGGGGCGGAACGCGTTGCACGCCTCGGCGGGCTGCACGATTTCATGGGCTGGTCGAAGCCGATCCTCACCGACTCGGGTGGCTATCAGGTGATGAGCCTGGCGGATCTGACGAAGCGGTCCGAGGAGGGCGTGTCGTTCAAGTCCCACCTCGACGGTACGCGCCACCTGCTCAGCCCCGAACGGTCGATCGAGATCCAGCGGCTGCTCGGTTCGAACATCGTCATGGCGTTCGACGAACTCGTTCCGACGACCTCGACGCGCGAGGTTCAGGCGGCGGCGATGGAGCGCTCGATGCGCTGGGCCAGACGATCCCGCGATGCGTTCGACGCCGGCGGCGCACACGCCGAAAACAACGCGATCTTCGGAATCCAGCAAGGCGCGCTGAACGAGTCCTTCCGCAAGTCTTCGGCCGATGCGCTGATCGAGATCGGCTTTGACGGCTACGCGGTCGGCGGTCTCGCGGTCGGCGAAGGCCAGGAGGCGATGTTCGGTTGCCTCGACTTTGCGCCGGGGCAATTGCCCGTCGACAAGCCGCGCTATCTGATGGGGGTCGGCAAGCCCGACGATATCGTGGGTGCGGTCGAGCGCGGGATCGACATGTTCGACTGCGTCATGCCGACGCGCTCGGGGCGCACCGGACAGGCATTCACGCGCACCGGGCCAATCAACATCCGCAATGCCAAATTTGCGGAGGACCAGACTCCGCTTGAAGCGGGCTGCGCCTGTCCGGTGTGTGCGACCTGGAGTCGTGCCTATCTTCATCATCTCGTCCGCGCAGGCGAGATGCTTGGCGCTATGTTGATGACCGAGCACAACATCTGGTTCTACGAGACATTGATGGCCGACCTGCGTGCAGCGATCGCAACCGGCACGCTGACGCAGTTCGCAAATGGTTTTCGAGCGGAGTATGCTCGCAAATCGAGTTAGGAGAGTGACGTGACCGATCCCATCACCACGAATACCGACAACGATACCCCCAACGAGATCCTGGCCGCCGCGAAGGAAGCCAAGCTCCATGCGGAAGCGGCCGCGAAGGCCACCGTGGAAAAGGCCAAGACCTGGCCGCTCGGCAAGATCGGGCTCGGCGTCGGTATCGGCTCCGCCGCGATCGCCGGTGCAGTGCTGTTCAACCGTTCGCGCAACCCCAAGTAAGGATACCGATGCGCCTCCTCCGCTCCGCCCTGCTGCTCACCGCAGCCTGCTGGCCCCTGGCGGCGGTGGCGCAGACCGCTCCGACCGCGCAAGTCGCGGTCAAGCCGATTGCCTTCAAGGAGCGCGTGCTGCCCAACGGGCTGCGTGTCTATGCGATCCGCGACACCGGCACGCCCAATGTGTCGGTGCAGGTGTGGTACGATGTCGGATCGAAGGACGACCCCACGGGCAAGTCCGGCTTTGCGCACATGTTCGAACATCTGATGTTCAAGTCGACGCGCAACCTCGTCTCCGAGCAGATGGACCGGCTTACCGAAGACGTCGGCGGCTACAACAACGCGTCGACGAACGACGATTACACGAATTATTACGAGGTCGTGCCAGCGAACCATTTGCAACGGCTGCTCTTTGCCGAAGCGGACCGGATGGCGAGCCTGGTCGTCGAACCCACGAGCTTCGCGTCCGAGCGCGACGTCGTGAAGGAGGAATTGCGTCAGAGCACGCTCGCCCGTCCTTACGGGAAGCTGTTCTCGCTCTATTACCCGGCGCTTGCCTATCAGGCGCATCCCTATGCGCGCGGTACGATCGGCAGCCTCGAGAATCTCGAGGCGGCGGGGATCGACGATGTCCGCGCATTCCACGCGACCTATTATCGGCCGGACAACGCGGTCCTCGTCGTCTCCGGCAACTTCGATCAGCAACAGCTGGACGGCTGGATCGACAGCTATTTCGCGAAGATCAAGAAGCCGGCCGGGGCTATCCCGCGCGTGACCGTCGCCGAGCCAGCGCGGGCCAAGGCGATATCGCGGACGGTTTATGAGCCGAACACGCCGCTGCCCGCCGTGCTGATCAGCTATCATATTCCTGCGGACCGCGATGCGGACATCCCCGCGCTCAGCGTCCTGAAGGCGGTACTTGCGACCGGGGAGAGTTCGCGACTCTACGAATCCGTCGTCTATCGCCAGCAACTGGCGCAGTCCGCGGACGCGATGCTCGACAGCAAGCAGTCGACCGGCAATCTCGCGGTCTACGCCATCATGGCGGGCGGCAAGACCGCGGCCGACGGCGAGGCTGCGCTGAAGGCCGAAATCGGGCGACTGCGGGATGCTCCCGTCACCGCTGCCGAACTCGCGGAGGCGAAGAACGAGATCCTGACCCAGTCGATCCAGTCACGCGAGACCGCGGAGGGCAAGGCGAGCACGCTGGCCGCCTCGGTGATCATCGACGGCGACCCGCATGCCGCCGACCGGCAACTTGCCGAGATCGCGCGCGTGACCGCAGCAGACGTCCAGCGCGTCGCACGCAAATATCTGGCCGACGCCCAGTCCGCGACGATCCGCTACCTGCCGCTCGCATCGAAGCCGAATGATGCGGCCGCGACGCCGATCGAAATCGCCCAGACGGTTCGCGTTGCCGACCTCACGGCTCCGGCGAACATCACGGTGGTCACGCCCGCGCCGGAGGCGGAGCGGATCCAGCCCCCGGCTCCCGGCACACAGGTCGCAACGACGATCCCGCAACCGACCGAGACGCGGCTGGCAAACGGCATGCGGCTCATCACGGTCGAACGCCACGACCTCCCGATCGTCACCGCCTATCTCGTGACGTCGGGAGGAGCGGCAACCGATCCGGCCAACCGCGCGGGTGCCAGTGCGATGGCTGCCGGGCTGCTGACCAAGGGGACCAGGACCCGGTCGGCGACGCAGATCGCCCGGCAGGTCGAGGGCCTCGGCGGCGCGATCAGCAGCGATGCGGCGAGTGACGGCGCGTCGGTCGACGTGACGGTCAAGGCCGACCAACTGGCCCCGGCGCTCGCGATCCTCGCCGATGTCGCGATCAACCCGGCCTTTGACCCGGCCGAGATCGAGCGCGCGCGGACGCAGCAGATCGATGCCGTCGCGCTCGCGCTGAAGAACCCGGCACAACTCGCCGCTTTGGTCGCCGATCGCGCAGTCCTCGGCACGTCGCCCTACGGCGCACCGATCGATGGTACACCGGCCTCGCTCAAGGCACTGACGCGCGCCGACATCACCAAGGCCTATGCAACCAGCTTCCGGCCCGACCAGGCGACGCTGATCATGGTCGGTGATGTCACCACAGCCCGCGCGAAGGCGTTGGCAGAGGCGCAGTTTGCCGGCTGGAAGGCCGCCGCTGCGGCAACCCGGCCCATCCCGCCGATCGCCTATCCGTCACCGCGCGTGATCGTCGTCGACATGCCCGAGGCCGGTCAGGCCGGCGTGGTTGTGGCACGCCCGACCATCGCACGGTCGGACAGCCGCTATTACCCGCTCGCGGTCGCCAACACGGTGCTGGGCGGCGGCTTCTCGTCCCGCCTCAACCAGGAAATCCGCATCAAGCGGGGACTCGCCTATGGCGCAAGCAGCGGGCTCGATGCGGGGAAGACACAGGGCACCGTAGCAGCGCGGACGCAGACCAAGAACCCGACCGCAGCGGAGGTCGTGACGCTGATCTCGGCCGAAATGGCGCGGATGGGTTCCGCCCCGGTACCGCCAGGCGAACTCGACACGCGCAAGGCCGTGCTGATCGGCGGTTTCGGTCGCACGATCGAGACGACATCGGGCGTCGCGGCCATCTTGGGCGCCTATGTCCAGAACGGTGTCCCGCTCGGCGAGTTGCAGCGTTTCACCGGTGCGGTCGGGTCCGTCGATCCGGCAGCGGCACAAGCGGCCGCGGCGGCGTTGCTCGATCCAAAGGCTGCAAGCATCGTCGTCGTCGGCGATGCGAAGCAGTTCATCGAGCCGCTGCGGAAGGCCTATCCAACGGTCGAAGTCATCCCCGAAACCGCATTGAATCTCGACACCGCAGCGTTGAAATGATCGGCGGCGAGACGCGTCTCCGATCGGGACGCGTCTGGCGATCGGTAGCGGATCGGTAGGACATCATCTGCTATGGCAGCCGCGGTTCGAGTGCGTGGAAGAAGGATGACGCTGCGGTGCGCGGTTTGGCGTGGAGAGGATCGATGCATGCCCGTGCGTGGCTGGTTGCGGTAGCAGCCGGCGGCACGATCGGTGTCGGGCTGTCGGCACACGCTGCCTATCGTGCCATCAGCGAACATCCGGTCGACTCGACCGTCACCAGCAGCGCGGCGGCGGGATATGAACGGCAGGATCATTTCCCCGGCGCCGCGCTATTCTATGCCGCACAGGATGCCGCGGCGCCTGCGACCGGAGCTACGGGGACGACCGATCTGCCCGCGCTGCCCATCAGCGCAACACTAGTTGGCGGCGATGACGGCGTCGTCGCGGCGCGTCCCTTTTCGATGGCGGGGACGAGCACGACCGATCGCAACCGCGCGCTGCTGTGTCTGACGACCGCGCTGTACTACGAGGCGGCATCCGAACCCGATGCGGGCCAACGTGCGGTCGCACAGGTGATTCTCAACCGCGCACGCCATCCGGCTTTCCCGGCGACGGTGTGCGGCGTCGTGTATCAGGGCGTCCACACGAACACCGCATCGGCAGGGTGCCAGTTCAGTTTCGCATGCGACGGGGCGACGATGCGGATACCGGCGCGGGCCGCCTGGGCACGCGCGGCGCGTAACGCCGGGATGGCGCTTGCCGGCTATGTCTACGCCCCGGTCGGACTGGCGACGCATTATCACACCTATGCGGTCACGCCCGCCTGGAACCGTACGCTGGTCATGACGGACGTCGTCGGCGCGCATTTCTTCCATCGCTGGAAGGGATATTGGGGAACGGCGGCGGCATTCAGCCAGCGTTATCATGGGGGAGAACCCGTGCCCGGCGGGACGTCCGGCGGGGTTCTGGAGACACCGCCCGTGTTACCGGTGTCGGTGGTCCAAAGCGCCCGGACGGACGCGTCGCCGTCGTTGATCGCGCCAGTGGTCCTGAGCGATGCGCAGCCGGCCTATCAAAAGAGCGGTGAAGTGCGAGAAGAAAAGAACACTGCTGACAGACTGCCACCGCGTTCCGAGATACTCGATCGCTGGAAGGATTCGGGCAAGCCGTTGTGACCGCCCGGTCCTGAGCAGCAAGTTATTCGGCGGGCGCCATCGTTACCATCGACATGCGCTCTCCGCCCGGGGGAGCGGCTTCACGCGCGGCGCGCAGAATCTGCGTACGCTCGGCGCGGTTGGCCATGTCGTCCCATGCCTTTTCGGCACGGCGGCAGCGATCGCGGACATTGTCGAGCTGCGCGGCATCGCCGTTGCGACGCTCTTCTTCGGCACGGGCACGGTAAAATTCGGGATTGTCGGCCATCGTGCGTGCTCCTGAGGAGATCGGAGCGCACCATCGTGTGACGGCGGCATCCGCAATAGAGTGGCGCGACGACCCGTATGATCGTCGCGCCGTGGCCGAATCAATCGGCCGGCTGGAGGTTCACGGCCGACTGCTTGCCACGCTTGTCGGGCTCGAGCTCGTAGGTAACGCGCTGGTTCTGGTTCAGCGTCGGCATGCCGGCGCGCTCGACCGCGGTGATGTGCACGAAGGCATCATTGCCGCCGCCATCCGGCGCGATAAAGCCATAGCCCTTGTCGGCGTTGAAAAACTTGACGGTTCCGGTGATAGCCATGCGTTGGCTCCTTCTAATTAAGGGCATCCGAGGTTCGGACGACCCATGCCGCGGAGCAGGGAAAGAAGGAGAAAGGTGCCGCAAAGCGCCAAGAACCGTCGATATGCGACTGTAGCAAACTGCAATATGGTCCACATGCCCCGGAATTGCAAATCGCCGGGCCATTTTATCGGCGCAAAAACCTGTCCGTCGGGCAGGCGCGACGGCGATCACCGTCCGCCGCCCCTGCCCGCCGGATCCCGGTCAGCGGCAGCGCGCCGGGCTGTTGCCGCGATCGACCGCGCGCCCCGCGAGCGCACCGCCAGCGGCACCGAGCACGGTCCCGAGCAGCCCCGAGCCGCCCGGCGCGATGACGTTGCCGAGCACGCCGCCCGCGACGCCGCCGACGATCAGCCCCGTCGTGCCGTCGTTGCGACGGCAATAATAGCGGCCGTCATTGCCGCGATAGACACGGTCGTTGTTCGACAGGCGGCGCTCACGATAACGACGGTCGTCGCGGTAGTAGCGGCCGGCGTCATAGCCGCCATAGGCGGGATCGGGCGCGTTATAGTCATAGCTGCGATAGCGCGGATCGACGCCGTAGCGGCTGCCCCCGTCACCGACGCAGCCGGCAACCAAGGTGGAGGCGGCCAGGAGGCCAAGCGTCATAGCACGCATCTATCGTTTCCTATCAGGGGGTTGGTGATATCACCCTAATGATCGGCGCCGCGTTTTTGTTGCGCGGCGCCGTCAGCTTGTACGTTTCGCCGGTATGGCTCAGTCCTGGAGCGACGCGGGCACCGTGCCGCCATTCTTGGCGAGCTCGCGCATCACCGCCTTGTGCAGCCAGATGTTCATCTCCGCGCTGCCATCCTTGGCACCCGAATAGCCGAGCTCGGTCGCGAGCTCCTTGCGGTTGTCGAGGCTCGAATCGAGATCGAGCAGCTTCATCAGGTCGACGATCGAGCTGCGCCAGTTGAGATCCGACCCCTTGCGCGACGCGATCCCCGAGAGGACGGCCTCGACATCGACGGGCTGCGCCGCAGCGGGCGCGGACTGCGGGATCGCCTGGGGCTGCGCGGCCTGTCCCTGCGGCGCAGCGGGTGCCGCCGGTGCGGCGGGCTTCGGGGCGGCGGGCGTGGGTGCGGCGGACGTCGGCGCGGCAGGCTTGGGCGTGCCGAAATGGCCGCTGCCGAGCGGGCCCTTTTCGCCGAAGATGGCCGACTTGATCTTGCTGAAGATGCTCATGGGGTATTCCGATTCCTCGTGGATGGCACAGCACGAACGTTCGGAACTGGCTTTGGGTGCGTCGCCGACGCGCAGGCCAGGTGCGGCTCAGCTGTTGAGCGTCCCCCGGTCGGCGACCAGCGACGGCGCCGGCCCGGTCGCCGGGCGCAGCGACTCGCGCTCGGCCTTGGTCGGCACCGCGGTCGGATCGGGCCGGAACGCCTCGGGCGCACGATCGTCCGCGCCGGGGCGTGGCTTGTCGAGCGCGAGGTCGGGCGCAGCATGCTCCGCCGGATTGCCCTTCGATCGCAGGAACACCGCAAGCAACGCACCGCCGAGCCCGATCGCCGCCGCCCCGAACGCGAGCGCGTTGCGACCGAACGTCTTGGGCTTGGGCGGCGTATGGGGATGGCGAGGCTTGGTCATGCGCGTGTCCTTGTGATGAGGCCGGGAAACGGGCGGCCATGCGGCCCGGTTCCGCCGCGGAAGGTTCGCGCGGCGGCGGGGCTTCAGGCGTAACGCTGGCGGGCGTGGAGGACGGCGAGGATCTCGACCGTCTCGGTGACGCGGTAGATTGAGCAGTCGGGATGGACCACCGCCTCGCTGGTTCCAGCCCCGTCCCCGCTAGGTGCCTATATCGCTGATCATTGAGAGTTTTCGCGGTGTCCATGATCGCCGCGCTCAGCAGTTAGGCGGCCGCCAAATCGCGCGCGCTGATGTGGCTAAGGATGTTCAGCAGGTTGCTTGTTGCTTCGCCTATTCAGACAACCCGCGGGATCAATGAGGTCTATACTTATCGATGATGGCCTGCAGTTCTGCCATCACTACCTCATGCAGAATACCGGGCTTTGTGGACGCCATCGCACGCTCGACCTTTGCGCGGAACCATGCGTCATAGGTGGCGGCATTTTTTTGGGTAGCGTCCTGCATCTCGATTGGAATTAGGTCCGCCAGAAGGGTTAGTATAGCTTGTTGAGGATGAGGCTGGAAGGGCAACACGTGCCCATCGATTGGTACCGAGCGTCGCGATCACTCGCCCATTAAGCCTTCGCCTTTGACCTAGTTTAGTTCTCAGATCACATTCGCGGAGTGACGATGAAAGACCATGCAAACACCGACGCGCGAACGGCTGAGCCTCGGCGGCTGGGCTATAGCGTGCGAGGCTTAGCAAACTGGATTTTAGACCACGCCGAGACAGTTGGTTACCGACATACGAACATGGGGATAAACAAGCTTGTGTACTTTGCAGTTGAGGCGTTTCTTGTTGAACGAAACGCCCTTCTGACAAATGCAAAAATGGAAGCTTGGGAGCACGGTCCTGTTTTTCGCGAACTTTATCAGAGTTTTAAGAGCTATGGTAACGGATTCATTGGCGGGAGAGCTAAGTCATTTTCTACCGCTTCAGAGGAGTTCGAGGAAGCTAAGATCCATCTACCCCCCGAAGAAGAAGCCTTCCTAAAATCAGCTATTAAGCCCCTCCTATCCTGCAACGCATCGGAACTTAGAGCCCTATCTCATCGAGAAGGTGGTGCATGGTATAGCGTTTGGTGGTATAGTGGTCATACGAATCCTGGAATGGAAATAAGCGCGACTCGGATAACTCAAATCGGAACGGGAGGTGTCTTTGAAAATACCTAAAACTGCTGAGCAGCGCGTGGACGAAATGAGACGACCACCGTCGCTCGCAAACTGGGTTCGTTTGAATGATCGTCGTCGTGACGAAACCGCGTTGCGTATATCAAAGTTCGTCCTCGCAAAGCCACGCCATGCGCTGGCGCAAGTTTATCGTTTGCTGGCTGACTATGTCACTCTAGGAGTTTCCGCGGCAACTACGCGGTCGGGCATCGACCTCATCCTTAACCCACTTGTTCGTAAGTTGGGCCATGAGATTGCTACAGCGCTCATACCGTGGCTGGATAAAAACGAGATCAAAGGCCTTCGCGCGTTCGACGGAATGATCGAACGGTACCCGATTGGCCGAAATATTATGATACCGGTACGGCCGACCTTCGTTTACAATCGAGGTGGCAAACTCACGCCGGTTTTTATCATCGGCTGGTCAGCAAATGCGTTGAACGGTTTTCAAAAACGCCTTCTTGCGACAATGATCCAGCAAGCAATTCTTACGCAGGAAGATTTTGAAGGATCAGACGCCCTTGTTCTTTTCACACCTCGGTTGAGCTTTTCCAAAAGCGCCCGCGAGGTTCGTGAAATGTGGGTAAGTAAGACATGGCCTCTTTCTGACGACGAACTTCGCACGCAGTTTAATTGTTACGGCAACGCCTTAGATGATGCCGTAATGATCATACTGAAAGAATTAGCTGCGAGAGGCGATACGCCGTAGCCTAATCACCCCGCCACCGCTCGCTTCTCCAGCAGCGGCGCCAGATACTTCCCCGTGAAGCTACCCTTGGCCTTCGCCACCTTCTCCGGCTTGCAACGCCGCTAACCTGGCGCGGTTGTCGTTCCGCGATCCTGATCAGTCGGTTGGCAGCCGTGGCATGCATTCCCTTGCCCCCCTCTCCCCAGCCCTCTCCCCGGAGGGGAGAGGGAGTCCGGGTTAGGCCGCCGCCACCCGCTTTTCCAGCAACGGCGCCAGATACTTGCCCGTGAAGCTGCCCTTGGCCTTCGCGACCTTCTCCGGCGTCCCCTCGGCGACGATCTCGCCGCCCTTGACGCCGCCTTCGGGGCCGAGGTCGAGCACCCAGTCCGCGGTCTTGATGACGTCGAGATTATGCTCGATCACGACGACGGTGTTGCCCTGCTCGACGAGCGCGTGGAGGACTTCGAGGAGTTTGCGGACGTCCTCGAAATGCAGCCCCGTCGTGGGCTCGTCGAGGATGTACAGCGTGTTGCCGGTCGCGCGGCGCGAGAGTTCCTTGGCGAGCTTGACGCGCTGCGCCTCGCCGCCCGAGAGCGTCGTCGCCTGCTGGCCGACCTTGACGTAGCCGAGGCCGACCTCGACCAGCATCGCCATCTTGTCGCGGATCGGGGGGACCGCCTTGAAGAACTCGGCGGCGTCCTCGACGGTCATGTCGAGCACGTCGGCGATGCTGTGGCCCTTGAACTTTACCTCGAGCGTCTCGCGATTGTAGCGCGCGCCGTGGCAGACGTCGCACTGCACATAGACGTCGGGGAGGAAGTGCATCTCGATCTTGAGCACGCCGTCGCCCTGGCACGCCTCGCAGCGGCCGCCCTTGACGTTGAAGCTGAACCGGCCGGGCTTGTAGCCGCGTGCCTGGCTCTCGGGGAGCCCCGCGAACCAGTCGCGGATCTGCGTGAAGCTGCCGGTATAGGTGGCGGGGTTGCTGCGCGGGGTGCGGCCGATCGGCGACTGGTCGATGTCGATGACCTTGTCGAGATATTGCAGGCCGGTGATCTTGTCGTGTTTCCCTTGCACGATGCGCGCGCCGTTCAGCTCGCGCGCGGCGGCGGCGTAGAGCGTGTCGATCGTGAAGCTCGACTTGCCCGACCCCGAGACGCCGGTGACGCAGGTGAAGGTTCCGAGCGGGATGCTCGCGGTGACGCCCGTCAGGTTGTTCGCGGTGGCGTTGTGGACGGTGAGCTTCTTGCCGTTGCCTTTGCGCCGCGTGGCCGGGACCGGCACTTCGCGCGTGCCGTTGAGATAGTCCGCGGTGATGCTGCCCTTCGACTTCAGGATCTGCTTGAGTGTGCCCTGCGCGACGACCTGGCCGCCGCGGACGCCTGCGCCGGGGCCCATGTCGATGATATAGTCGGCGGTGCGGATCGCGTCCTCGTCATGCTCGACCACGAGCACGGTGTTGCCGAGATCGCGCAGGCGGCGCAGCGTTTTCAGGAGCATGTCGTTGTCGCGCTGGTGCAGGCCGATGCTGGGCTCGTCGAGGACGTAGAGCACGCCCGACAGGCCGCTGCCGATCTGCGACGCGAGGCGGATGCGCTGGCTCTCGCCGCCGCTGAGCGTCCCGCTCGTACGGTCGAGGTTGAGATAGTCGAGCCCGACATTGTTGAGGAAGCCGAGGCGTTCGACGATTTCCTTCAGGATTCGCTCGGCGATCGCGTTCTGCTGGTCGCCGAGATGCTGCGGCATGTCGGTGAAGAACTGGAGCGCGTCGACAACCGAGAGGTGCGTGGCGTAGCTGATGTCCTTCATCGCGATCTTGACCGCGAGCGCCTCGGGTTTCAGGCGCGCGCCGGCGCAGACCTCGCACGGGGCGGCGGACTGGTATTTGTTCAGCTCCTCGCGCATCCACGCGCTCTCGGTCTGGAGCAGGCGGCGGTTGAGGTTGCCGATGACACCCTCGAACGGCTTGGAGACGTCGTATTTCTTCTTGCCGTCGATGAAGGTGAGCGTGACGGGCTTGCCCTTCGAGCCGTGCAGGATGACGCGCTGGACCTCCTCGGGGAGGTCGGACCAGGGGGTCTCGATGTCGAACTTGTATTCGCGCGCGAGGCTGCCGAGGACCTGCATGTAATAGGGCGACGGCGGGTTGGATTTCGCCCAGGGGACGACCGCGCCCTTCTTGATGCTGAGCATGTGATTGGGGACGACGAGGTCTTCGTCGAACAGCAGCTTCTCGCCGAGGCCGTCGCAGGCCGGGCACGCGCCTTGCGGCGCGTTGAACGAGAACAGGCGGGGCTCGATCTCGGAGATGGTGAAGCCGCTGACCGGGCAGGCGAACTTCTCGCTGAACACGATGCGGCCGTCGGGCGCGTTGCTGCCGAGGATTTCCGATTTTGGGGTGTGCGGCTCGACCGGGTCGGCGGGGTCGACATAGGCGAGGCCCTCGGCGAGCTTCAGCGCGGTTTCGAACGATTCCGCGAGACGCGTGGCGATCTCGCCGCCGACGACGAGGCGGTCGACGACGACCTCGATGTCGTGCTTGTACTTCTTGTCGAGCGCGGGCGCCTCGTCGATGTCGTGGATCGTGCCGTCGATGCGGACGCGTGTGAAGCCCGCCTTCTGCCACTCGGCGAGTTCCTTGCGATACTCGCCCTTGCGGCCGCGGACGACGGGGGCGAGCAGGTACAGCCGCGTGCCCTCGGGAAGCGCCGTGACGCGGTCGACCATCTGGCTGACGGTCTGCGCGGCGATCGGTTCGCCGGTCGCGGGCGAGTACGGGATGCCGACGCGCGCCCAGAGCAGGCGCATGTAATCGTAGATCTCGGTGACGGTGGCGACGGTCGAGCGCGGGTTGCGCGACGTCGTCTTCTGCTCGATCGAGATGGCGGGGCTGAGGCCTTCGATATGGTCGACATCGGGCTTCTGCATCAGCTCGAGGAACTGGCGCGCATAGGCGCTGAGGCTCTCCACATAGCGGCGCTGGCCCTCGGCGTAGATCGTGTCGAACGCGAGGCTCGACTTGCCCGAGCCGGACAGCCCGGTGATCACCGTCAGCGTGTCGCGGGGGATGTCGATATCGACGTCCTTGAGATTGTGTTCACGCGCGCCGCGTACGGAAATCTTGGTCAGCATAAAGAAGTCTGTTCCACATTTGTTCGGACGCGACAAGCCCGGAAGGGCGCCGGGCGGGTGCTCGCAAAGATGGGTAACGCCGAACCATTGTCCAAGGTGCCGGCGATAGTTACATAGTGTATTGTTAGTACAATACAGTGCTGGAGACCGAGATGGGCAAGAAGAAGGAGCGTCGCGAACGCGAGGCGCGCGAGCGCGAGGCGATGCAGGGCGGGACGAAACGCGAGGGTTTCGAGGCACGCTGGTCCGCCAAGGCTGGCAAGCATGGCGGCGCGGCGCCGTTCGCCGGGATAGCCGCGGCGCTGACGCGGCAGATGGGCACGCCCGCGGGACGCCAGGTGATCGCCGCCGGTCTGATGATGGCGGCGACCGCGATCACGGCCAAGGATGCGCGCGGCTCCGCACCGCGGCCGCCAGAGTCGCCTCAGCCGCCGACGCCGCCCACCCCGCCGACTCCGCCCGTCCCGGACGATGCGGCGGCGGGCACGGGGCCGTTCGCAGGGGAAACGCCCGAGCCGCCCAAGAGCGACGCGGCTGCGCTGCCGCCCGAATTCGCCAAGGTGATCGACTCCTTCGCATCGGGGCTCGAGCGCTTCGCCGCGAACTTCGCCAAGCCGCCCAAGGCCTGACCTGGGTGATCCTCCCCCGCCAGGGGGAGGATCGGAAGTTCAGCGCGGCGTCGCGGGAGGCGCGGGCGGCACAGGCACCAGCTCGTAAAGATCGAGGATCGCGCCCTGCCCTGCGCGCGTCATCACGAGCCGCCAGCGCAGCGGCCCGACGCGTTCGACGACGCCCGCAATATCGCGCGCCGGGGTCGTGCCATAGGGCGGCGCGATCTCTGCGGCGGCGGTCCGCACGGTCCCGAGAAACACCTGCCGCCGGTCGGTGTCGGGGTGCAGCCAGCCGCCGGGGAGCGTCGTTCCGGTCTGCTTGGTGAAGGACAGCCCGGCGCCGTCGCCATCGACATAGCAGAAATCGGGGGCGAAGCTCGCATAGCCAGCACGCCCGCCGAGCCGGACCAGCCGGCACCGATAGGAACCCGGCGACAATGCGGGCAGATCGAGCGCGCCAGCGGGATCAAGCAGCGCGCCTTCCTCCTTCATCCGACGTGCGAGCCGCTTGGGCACGGCCGCCCGCGCGCGTGTCCAGCTGTCGGTCAACGTCTCCAGCCGCGCGCGATCGCCGGGCGTGGCGATCGTCGTCCAGCGCGGCGCGGCCGGATCGCGTTCGGCGGTCACCACGGGACGCCCGCCGCCGCGCGGATGCGTCGTACATCCCGCGACGCAGGCCGCTCCTATCGCCAAGATCATCAACGCACGCACAGGCAGGCTCCTTGCACGGCCGGTTGCGACGGAGATGTCGAACCGGCGTGGAGACGGGTCGCTATGCTGCGGTGGTAAACAGATTGTAAACGCACACACTAATCTCGCTTAGTGCGCACCGGAGCGAGCGATCGATGCGGTGAAACGTCGGCTGGGAGCGCTGAGCGGGCGGGACGAGCGGCACCGGTGCTGCTGGCCGCTGCGGTGGTCGAGCGGGCGACGGTGCGAGATCAGCCCCCCTTCCGTCATCCCGGGCTGGACCCGGCACTCATGGCCGCGGGCGGGTGCCTTCGGGGCTCTGGGTCCCAGCGTTCGCCAGGATGACGGGAGGGGGCGGGTTGTTGCGGGTGAGCCTGCAGCTACGGCCCGGCGATCGACGGCTTGAGAGACATACTGCGCCCACCTCTTCCGTCATCCTGGGCTCGACCCAGGATCCAGAGCCGCGGAGGGTTGCGCTTGTGGCTCTGGATCCTGGCTTTCGCCAGGATGACGGGGCGTGGGGTGGGGCGCGCCGCGGTTCAGTGTAGCTGCGGGTGCGGATTGTCGCGTGTGAGCTTGCCGATCCGGAACGGCGATCGATTGCTGGAGGCAAACTGCGCCCGCCCCTGCCGTCATCCTGGGCTCGACCCAGGATCCAGAGCCGCAGAGGGTGGCGTTTGCGGCTCTGGATCCTGGCTTTCGCCGAGATGACGGGGCGTGGGTTGGGGCGCGCCGCGGTTGAGCGTAGTTGCGGGTGCGGGTTGTCGCGTGTGAGCTTGCCGATCCGGACCGGCGATTGATTGCTGGAGGCAAACTGCGCCCGCCCCTGCCGTCATCCTGGGCTCGATCCAGGATCCAGAGCCGCAGGGGGTTGCGTTTGCGGCTCTGGATCCTGGCTTTCGCCAGGATGACGGGAGGGGATGTGTGTTTCTCACGCGCTCCGCGTTCAAGACTGCGTACCCGCGCCCGCAGACGCAGAAAGGGCGCCGGTGACTTTAATCACCGACGCCTTTGAAACTCAGCTCAAATGTGGCCTGGCCGGACAGGGGCGAAGCCCCTGCCGTCGGACGGCGCTGGAGCGCCGCCGGCCGGTCTGACCGCCGCTTGCGCGGCCGTAGCTTCGCTACGGCCTTGCGCGGTCAGATGTGGATCGGCTTGCCCTGTACTGCCATCGCCGCTTCCTTGAGCGCCTCGGCATGCGTCGGATGCGCGTGGCAGGTGTAGGCGATGTCTTCGCTGGTCGCGCCGAATTCCATCGCGATGGCGGCTTCAGCGATCAGCGTGCCGGCGAGGCTCGACACGATCCAGACGCCCAGCACGCGGTCGGTCTTGGCATCCGCGATGACCTTGACGAAGCCGTCGGTGTCGCGGTTGGTCTTGGCGCGGCTGTTCGCGGCGAAGGGGAACTTGCCGACCTTGATCTCGGTCTTGTCCTTCGCGGCTTCCTCGGTGAGGCCGACGCCGGCAATTTCGGGCATCGTGTAGACGACGGACGGGATGACGTCCTCGTTGACGATGCCGGTCTGGCCGGCGATGTTCTCCGCCACCGCGACGCCCTCGTCCTCCGCCTTGTGCGCGAGCATCAGGCCGGGGACGCAGTCGCCGATCGCCCACACGCCGTCGACCTTGGTCTTGAAGCTGTGATCGGTCTCGATCTGGCCGCGCTTGTTGAGCTCGAGGCCGATCGCGTCGAGGTTGAGGCCGTCGACATTCGCCTTGCGGCCGATCGAGACGAGCACTGCGTCGGCGGTCATCGTCTCGGACGCGCCGCCAGCGGCCGGCTCGACGGTGACGGTCGCGACGCCGTTATCGACGGTCACGCCGGTGACCTTGGTCGAGAGCTTCAGCTCCATGCCCTGCTTCTTGAACAGCTTGGCGCTCTCGCGGCGGACTTCGCCGTCAAAGCCGGGGAGGATCTGGTCGACGAACTCGACCACGGTGACCTTCGCGCCGAGGCGACGCCACACGCTGCCGAGTTCGAGACCGATCACGCCGCCGCCGATGACGACCATGTGCTCGGGCACCTTGGGAAGCGCCAGCGCGCCGGTCGAGTCGACGACGGTCGTCTGGTCGACCTCGACGCCGGGGAGCGGCATGACGCTCGAGCCGGTGGCGATGACGATGTTCTTCGCGGTTACCTTCTGGCCCGCGACGTCGACCGTGTGCGCGTCCTGGAACGCAGCCTTGCCCTTGAGCCAGGTCACCTTGTTCTTCTTGAACAGGAATTCGACGCCGCCGGTCAGTTCCTTGACGGCCTTGGCCTTTTCGGCGTGCATCTGGTCGAGGTTGAGCGAGACGCCCTGGAAGTCGATGCCGAACTTGGTGAGATGGCCGCCCTTGGCCTCCTCGTAGATTTCGGACGCATGGAGCAGCGCCTTGGACGGGATGCAGCCGACGTTGAGGCAGGTGCCGCCAAGCGTCTCGCGGCTCTCGGCGCAGGCGGTGCGCAGCCCGAGCTGCGCGGCGCGGATCGCCGCGACGTAACCGCCGGGGCCTGCGCCGATTACGAGGACGTCATAGTCATAGTCAGCCATTGTCGCTTCTCTCTTACTTCCCCGGCGCAGGCCGGGGCCCAGTTGGGAGATATATGGGGAGGGCGAGGCGCTTCGTCACCGCGGCCTTCCCCACTGGGCCCCGGCCTGCGCCGGGGTGCTTGGATACTTACAAGTCGATCAGGATGCGCGTCGGGTCCTCGATCGCGTTCTTGAGCGCGACGAGGAACGTCACGGCTTCGCGGCCGTCGATCAGGCGGTGATCGTAGCTGAGCGCCAGGTACATCATCGGGCGGATGACGATCTGGCCGTTGACGACGACCGGGCGCTCCTCGATGCGGTGGAGGCCGAGGACCGCGGACTGGGGCGGGTTGATGATCGGGGTCGACATCAGCGAACCGAACACGCCGCCGTTCGAGATGGTGAAGGTGCCGCCCTTCATCTCGTCCATCTTGAGTGCGCCGTCCTTGGCGCGCTTGCCGAAGTCGCCGATCGTCTTCTCGATCGTCGCGACCGACATCTGGTCGGCATCGCGGATCACGGGGACGACGAGGCCGCCCGGCGACGAGACCGCGACCGAGATGTCGGCATAGTCGTGATAGACGATGTCGTCGCCGTCGATCGACGCGTTGACGCTGGGGATGTCGCGCAGCGCCATGGTGGCGGCCTTCACGAAGAAGCCCATGAAGCCCAAGCGCACGCCGTGCTTCTTCTCGAACAGGTCCTTGTACTTGGCGCGCGCCTCGATCACCGCGGTCATGTCGACGTCGTTGAACGTCGTCAGCATCGCTGCGGTGTTCTGCGCTTCCTTGAGGCGCTTGGCGATCGTCTGGCGTAGGCGAGTCATGCGGACGCGCTCTTCGCCGCGGCCCGAGGCTGCGGGTGCTGCGGCCGGTGCCGGCGCGGGTGCCGCAGCGGGCGCGGGCTTGCTCGAGGCGGCGGCGGTCACGTCTTCCTTGGTGATGCGGCCGTCGCGGCCGGTGCCCTTGACGGTGCCGGGGTCGACGCCGTGCTCGAGCACCGCGCGGCGGACCGACGGCGAGAGCGCGGCGGGCGAGTCGCTCGTGCCGGCACCAGGCTGGTCGCCGTAACCTGCGCCGGACTCGTCCTTCGCGGGCGCCGAGGGCGTTGCGGTCGCGGCGGGCTCAGGGGCCTTGGCGGGAGCCGCGGCGCCGTCACCGGCGTCGATCGTGGCGAGCATTGCGCCGACCTGGACGGTGTCGCCGACTGCGACGGCGTGCTGGCCCATGACGCCGGCGACCGGCGACGGCACCTCGACCGAGACCTTGTCGGTCTCGAGGCTGGCGATGGGCTCGTCGACGGTGACGGGATCGCCGGGCTGCTTCAGCCACTCGCCGAGGGTGGCTTCGGTGATCGATTCACCCAGGACGGGGACGGTGACTTCGGTTGCCATGGTTTCTGCCTACTTCCTTGTATCCCCGCGAAGGCGGGGACCCAGACTGGGCCCCCGCCTTCGCGGGGGAACAGCGTTGATTATGATGCGCGGGTGCGGCGGATTTCGTCGCGGACGCTGTGGCCGAGCGCGTCGGCGACGAGCGCACCCTGCTCGGCCTGGTGACGCTTCATCAGGCCGGTCGCGGGCGAGGCCGAGGCGTTGCGGCCGGCGTAGCGCGCGCGCTTCACCGGCGAGTTCACCGTTGCCAGCGCCTCCTCGATCAGCGGCTCGACGAAGAACCAGTAGCCGTTGTTCTTCGGCTCTTCCTGCGCCCAGACGATCTCTTCGAGGTTCGGCATCCGTGCGACGCGCTCGGCGATCGGGTTGCCGGGGAAGGGATAGAGCTGCTCGACGCGGACGATCTGCGTGTCGGTGTCGCCCGCCGCATCGCGTGCCTCGATCAGGTCGTAGGCGACCTTGCCGGTGCACAGAACGAGACGCTTGGTGTCGACATCGGCTGCACCGTTGGTGTCGGACAGGAGACGACGGAAGTGGCTGTCGCCCTGGAAGTCCTCGGCGTTCGACACCGCGAGCTTGTGACGGAGCAACGACTTGGGGGTCATCACGATCAGCGGCTTGCGGAAATTGCGGTGCATCTGCCGGCGGAGCAGGTGGAAATAGTTCGCCGGGCTGGTGCAGTTCGCGACCTGGATATTGTCGTCCGCGCACGACTGGAGGAAGCGCTCGGGACGTGCCGAGCTATGCTCCGGCCCCTGCCCTTCATAGCCGTGCGGGAGCAGCATCACGAGGCCGTTGGCGCGGAGCCACTTCGACTCGCCCGAGGTGATGAACTGATCGATCATGATCTGCGCGCCGTTGACGAAATCGCCGAACTGCGCCTCCCAGAGGACCAAGGTCTTCGGGTCGGCGAGCGCGTAGCCGTACTCGAAACCGAGCACGCCATATTCGCTCAAGGGGCTGTCGAGCACCTCGAAATTGCCGTGCTCGATTTCCTGCAGCGGCACGTACTTGTGCTCGTCGGTCTGGTCGACCCACACCGCGTGACGCTGCGAGAAGGTGCCGCGGCCCGAATCCTGGCCGGACAGACGGACGCCATAGCCTTCGGACAGAAGCCCGCCGAACGCGAGCGCCTCGCCGGTCGCCCAGTCGAAGCCCTTGCCCGACTTGAACATCTCGCGCTTGGCGTCGAGCACGCGCGCGAGCGTCTTGTGGATCTTCACGCTGTCGGGGACGGTCGTCAGCGTGCGGCCGAGCGAGTCGAACAGCTTCTGGCTGAGGCCGGTCTCGACGTTGCGACGTGCGGACGCACCGTCGGTCGGCGCGCTGAGGCCGGTCCAGCGACCGCCGAACCAGTCGGCCTTGTTCGGCTTGTACGACGAACCCGCTTCGAACTCGCCCTCGAGCCGCAATGTGAGCTGCTTCACATTCTCGTCGATCCAGGGCTGGTCAATGACGCCTTCCTTGATCAGGCGGTTGCCATAGACCGAGCTGACGCCGGGGTGCTTGCGGATGATGTCGTACATCAGCGGCTGGGTGAAGGAGGGCTCGTCGCCCTCGTTATGGCCGAAGCGGCGATAGCACCACATGTCGATGACGATGTCGCGGTGGAACTTCTGGCGGAATTCCATCGCCATCTTGGTGGCGAAGGTCACTGCCTCGGGATCGTCGCCATTGACGTGGAAGACCGGCGCCTGAACGCCCTTGGCGACGTCCGACGGGTAAGGCGACGAGCGCGCGAACTGTGGGCTGGTTGTGAAGCCGACCTGGTTGTTGATGATGAAGTGGACGCAGCCGCCGGTGTTGTAGCCGCGGATGCCCGAGAAGCCGAGGCACTCCCAGACGATCCCCTGCCCTGCGAACGCCGCGTCGCCGTGGATCAGCACGGGGAGCGACGCGACATGGTCCTTCAGATCGTTGTTGAGCGTCTGGATCGCGCGCGTCTTGCCGAGCACGACCGGATCGGCGGCTTCGAGATGCGACGGGTTGGCGACGAGGCTCATATGAACCTTGTGGCCGTCGAACTCGCGGTCGGTGCTGGTGCCGAGGTGGTACTTCACGTCGCCCGACCCGCCGATGTCATCGGGGTTGGCCGAGCCGCCGGCGAATTCGTGGAAGATGACGCGGAGCGGCTTTGCCATCACGTTGGCAAGCACGTTCAGACGACCGCGATGCGCCATGCCGATGACGATCTCGCGCACGCCCATCTGGCCGCCGTACTTGATGACCGATTCGAGCGCGGGGATCATCGATTCGCCGCCGTCGAGCCCGAAGCGCTTCGTGCCGACATACTTCTTACCGAGGAACTTCTCCCACTGCTCGGCTTCGATGACCTTGTTGAGGATCGCCTTCTTGCCGTCGACGGAGAATTCGATCGCCTTGTCCTGGCCCTCCATGCGCTCCTGGAGGAAGCGGCGCTCCTCGACATCGGCGATGTGCATGTATTCAAGGCCGACATTGCCGCAGTAATTCTTGCGCAGCGTGTCGACGAGCTCGCGGATGGTCGCCCATTCGAAGCCCATCGTGCCGCCGAGATAGACCTTGCGGTCGATGTCGGCGTCGGAGAAGCCGTGATATTCGGTCTTCAGATCCTCGGGCATCTCGCGCTTCGACAGGCCGAGCGGATCGAGATTGGCGGCGAGATGGCCGCGGACGCGGTAGGTGCGGATCAGCAGCTGCGCGCGGATCGCGTCGGCCGCGGCCTTGGCGATCTCGTCCTTCGAGACGGGCGCGGGCGCGGCGGCTGCGGGCGCGGGCTTGCCGCCACCCTTTGCGGGCTTGGGCGCGGGCTCCATCTGGGTCGGGTCGAGCGCCGCGGTCAGATCGTCCGTGGTGGTCAGCGGCCAGCGCGCGCTTTCCCAGCTCGGACCCTGCGCGGAGCCTTCAAGCCCCTCGAAGAACGTCCGCCAGCCGGATTCGACCGAGGCCGGATCGGCGGTGAACTTGGCGTAGAGCGTCTCTACGAACGCCGGGCTGACGCCGGCTGCGATATCGCTGAAATCCTGGCCTTCGTAGCCCATCGTTCTCGTCCTCAGTGCCCTCTCCCCGCGGGGGAGAGGGAGGGGCCCGCCCGCACTTGCGGGTGGGAGGGTGAGGGCACGGGCGGTCACGTGCCCTCACCCTTCCGCCGCCAAGTGGCGGCTCCTTCCCTCTCCCCGGGGGGAGAGGGGTAGTAAGATCAACCCTTCAACACGCTCAGCAGCGTCTCGCCGAGCAGGCTGGGGCTTTCCGAGACCTTGATCCCGGCAGCTTCCATCGCCGCGATCTTGCTCTCGGCATCGCCCTTGCCGCCCGAGACGATCGCACCGGCATGGCCCATGCGACGACCCGGAGGTGCGGTGCGGCCCGCGATGAAGCCGGCCATCGGCTTCTTGCGCCCACGCTTGGCCTCGTCGATCAGGAACTGCGCGGCCTGCTCCTCGGCGTCGCCGCCGATTTCGCCGATCATGATGATCGACTTGGTCTCGTCGTCCGCCAGGAACAGCTCGAGCACGTCGATGAAGTTCGTGCCGTTGACCGGATCGCCACCGATGCCGACCGCGGTCGTCTGACCAAGGCCTGCGTTCGACGTCTGGAAGACCGCCTCATAGGTGAGCGTGCCTGAACGGCTGACAACGCCGACCGAGCCCTTCTTGAAGATCGAACCGGGCATGATGCCGATCTTGCACTCGCCGGGAGTCAGAACGCCGGGGCAGTTCGGGCCGATGAGGCGCGACTTGGAGCCCGACAGCGCGCGCTTGACCTTGACCATGTCGAGCACGGGAATGCCCTCGGTGATCGCGACGATCAGCTCGATCTGTGCGTCGATCGCCTCGAGGATCGAATCGGCGGCGAAGGGGGGCGGCACGTAGATCACCGACGCGGTCGCGCCGGTCATCGCCTTGGCTTCGGCGACGGTGTTGTAGACGGGGAGGTCGAGGTGAGTCGTGCCGCCCTTGCCGGGGGTGACGCCGCCAACCATCTGCGTGCCGTATTCCAGCGCCATCTTGGTGTGGAAGCTGCCGGTTTCGCCGGTCATGCCCTGCGTGATGACCTTGGTGTTCTTGTCGACGAGGATGCTCATCTAGTGCTCCTTGTGTCCCCGTTGGGGAACAGGATTAAAACAGTGACTCGAACAGGTCGTTCCAGTCGGGGTTCATTCGCTCGATCTCGGACAGTTTCCACTGCCGGTCCCACTTCTTCATCTGAAGTTCGCGCAGCCGCGCATTTTCCAGATCGTCGTGCACTTCATACCAAACCAGCAGTTTGCAACCGTAGGTTTTGGTGAAGCCCTCGATCACGCCGTTACGATGTTGATAGGCTCGTGCGGCGAGGTCGCTGGTGACACCGAGATAGATCGTTCCGTTACGCCGGCTAGCCATGATGTAGACATAGCCCGGCTTGTTCACCGCACTGCTCCTTGTTCCCCCGCGAAGGCGGGGGCCCAGACTGGGTCCCCGCCTTCGCGGGGACACAAGGCGGCAGCGTAGCTCAAATCAGTTCAGGCTACCGTCGATACCCTTGCAGGCGACGATCAGTTCCTTGACCGCGTCGACCGAGACCTGGAGGTTGCCCTTGGCTTCGTCGTCGAGCTTGATCTCGACGATCTTCTCGACGCCGCCGGCACCGATCATCACCGGCACGCCGACATACAGGTCGTCGAGGCCATACTCTCCCGAGACATACGCAGCGGCCGGCAGGACGCGCTTCTGGTCGTAGAGATAGGCTTCGGCCATCGCGATGCCGCTGGTGGCGGGCGCGTAATAGGCCGAGCCGGTCTTGAGCAGTGCGACGATCTCGCCGCCGCCGCCGCGCGTGCGCTTGACGATCGCGTCGATCTTCTCCTGCGTGGACATGCCCATCGCGATGAGATCGGGAACCGGGATACCCGACACGGTCGAATACTGGATCACGGGGACCATCGTGTCGCCATGACCGCCGAGCACGAAGCTGGTGACGTCCTTGACCGAGACCTTGAATTCGTCGGCGAGGAAATGGCTGAAGCGCGACGAATCGAGCACGCCGGCCATACCGACGACCATGTGGTGCGGCAGACCCGAGAACTCGCGCAGCGCCCACACCATCGCGTCGAGCGGGTTGGTGATGCAGATGACGAAGGCGTTCGGTGCGTTGGCCTTGATGCCCTCGCCGACGGCCTTCATGACCTTCAGGTTGATGCCGAGCAGGTCGTCGCGGCTCATGCCGGGTTTCCGCGCGACGCCCGCCGTCACGATGATGACGTCTGCGCCGGCGATGTCGGCATAGTCGTTCGAGCCGGTGATCGTCGAGTCGAAGCCTTCGACCGGACCGCACTGCGACAGGTCGAGAGCCTTGCCCTGGGGGATGCCCTCGGCGACGTCGAAGAGGACGATATCGCCCAAATTCTTGAGTGCTGCGAGGTGCGCGAGCGTGCCGCCGATGTTACCGGCGCCGATCAGCGCGATCTTCTTGCGAGCCATTCCAATCCGTCTCCGTCTGATGTGCGGGGTGATTGGTGACGCCGGTTACGCGCATTATGGCCGCGCGGCAACCGTTAAAGCGATAAAGTGCTTGCGTTATTGCACATCGTTCGCAAGAGCAATAACCCCGTCATCCTGACGAAAGTCAGGATCCAGAGTAACAATCGGCGCGGCCGCGGCTCTGGATCCTGACTTTCGTCAGGATGACGGGAGGGTATCAGGACGACCGAGCGAAGGGGTTAAATATGCCCCTCGGCGAGATACTCCTCGGACCGCATCTCTTCCAACCGGCTGATCGTGCGGTCGAATTCGAACCGGCCATCACCACTCTCGTAAAGGTCGCCCGGCTGCGCGTCGGCCGCGGCGAGCAGTTTGACCTTGTGCTCGTAGAGCGCGTCGATCAGTCCGACGAAGCGTGCGGCTTCGTTGCGGTTCTCAGGCCCGAGCTTGGGGATCCCGACGAGGATGATCGTGTGGAATTTGCGCGCGATCGCGAGATAGTCGGCCACCCCCCTCGCCTCGCCGCACAGCTTCCTGAAGCTGAACACCGCGACGCCTTTCAGCGACTTGGGCACGCGCAGGGCGCGGCCCTGGACGATCAGCTCCTCGGACGGGACGTGCTCGCTGTCGTCGGGCGAGAAGTCGGTGAGGCGGAAGAACGCGGCGGAGAGCTGCGCGGTCGCCTCGGGGCCGTTGGGGACGAGCCACGTGTCCTGGCTGCCGAGCCGGTCGCGGCGGTAATCGACGGGGCCGTTGAGCGGGAGGACGTCGAGCCGCTGCTCGATGGTCGCGATGAAGGGGAGGAAATGCTCGCGGTTGAGGCCGTTCTTGTAGAGATCGGCGGGCGGGCGGTTCGAGGTCGTGACGATCGTCACGCCGGAATCGAGCAGCGAGGTGACAAGCCGCGACAGGATCATCGCGTCGGGGCTGTTGGTGACCATCATCTCGTCGAACGCGAGCAGCCGGGTCTCCTCGGCGATCGCGGTGGCGACGGGGACGATCGGGTCGCCGACCTCCTTGCGACGCTCGCCGGCGATGCGCGCATGGACCTCGAGCATGAACTCGCCGAAATGGACGCGGCGCTTCCGGTCGACTGCGACCTCGGCGAAGAACAGGTCCATCAGCATCGACTTGCCGCGGCCGACGCCGCCCCAGAGGTAGACGCCGCGCGGGTCGGCCTTCTTGCCGGCGAGGCGCGCGAAGAAGCCGGTGGACTTGGGGGTGGCGAGCTCGGTGGCCAGCGTGTTCAGGCGCGCGGCGGCGGCGGCCTGTTCGGGGTCGGGGCGGAGTTCGCCCGAGGCGACGAGGGCGTCATAGGCGGCGAGAACGGTCATGCCGCCACCCCTTTACCACCCCGGCGGAAGCCGGCGCCCAGGTGGAGAGGCTTCGATGACGGAACGCTACGCTTGAACAATGATCGTGTCCCAATTGGGCCCCGGCCTTCGCCGGGGTGGTGGGTGCGGGCGGTATCAGCCCCTGGTCGGCTTGCGGATCGTGGCCGAGAAGGCCGCGATCTTCGCGTCGTCGTCGCCTTGCACCACGAGGCCCCGCAGGAACAAGAGGCGGCCGGTTTCCTTCAGCACTTCGACCTGCGCCTCGATGGGTTCGCCGATGCGGCCGCCGCCGATGAACTGTGTGTTGAGATCGAGCGTCACCGCAGTGCCGGCGGTGATCAGGCCGAAGCCCCGTGCGGCCGCGAACAGCGCGACGTCGATAAAGCCGAGCAGTGCGCCGCCATGGACGTTGTTCTGGAGGTTCGAGTGGCGATGCTCGGGGGTAATGCGGACGCGGACGATAGGGCCGTCGACGCGGTAGAGCATGGGGCCGAGCAATGTGTTGAAACGCGTCGGGTCGGAGAGCGACCAGCTGCGCCAGCCGGGGTTGGCGGGATCTTCGGCTTCGACGAAATGGGGTTCTTCAGTCATGATTTCCGTTCGTGCCGAGTAGAGACCGAGCGAAGTCGAGGGCTCGTATCGAGGTACATGTCCTTCGATACGCCATCTCGACACGCTCGATGGCTACTCGGGACGAACGGAGTGGGGGAGTTCCGCCCCCCCCCTCCCGGATCAGACGATCCGTTCGGCTTCCATCTTCTTGATCTCGGCGATCGCCTTGGCGGGGTTCAGACCCTTCGGGCACGCATTCGCGCAGTTCATGATCGTGTGGCAGCGATACAGGCGGAACGGATCCTCAAGCTCGTCGAGACGCTCGCCGGTCATCTCGTCGCGGCTGTCGGCGAGCCAGCGATAGGCCTGCAACAGGATCGCCGGCCCCAGGAACTTGTCGCTGTTCCACCAGTAGCTCGGGCACGAGGTCGAGCAGCACGCGCACAGGATGCACTCGTACAGGCCGTCGAGCTTCGTGCGGTCCGCGGGCGACTGAAGCCGCTCCTTGCCCGAGGGCGGCGGCGTGACGGTCTGCAGCCACGGCTTGATCGACGAATATTGCGCGTAGAAATGCGTGAAATCGGGGACGAGGTCCTTGATCACGTCCATGTGCGGCAGTGGGGTGATCTGGACCTCGCCCTTGCAATCCTCGATCGCGGTCGTGCAGGCCAGGCCGTTCTTGCCGTTGATATTCATCGAGCACGAGCCGCAAATGCCCTCGCGGCACGAACGACGGAAGGTGAGCGAACTGTCCTGCTCGCTCTTCATCTTGATCAGCGCGTCGAGCACCATCGGGCCGGTCTCGTCGAGATCGAGCGCGAACGTGTCATAGCGCGGGTTCTCGCCGCTGTCGGGGTCGTAGCGATACACTTTGAACGACTTCAGCCGCTTCCCCTGGCTGGTCGCGGCGTGTGCGACGCCCTTCTTGACGACACTGTTCTTCGGGAGGGCGAATTCGGCCATTGCGAGCGGTCCGTTCCAGGAAATAAGAGAGGTTTGCAGAGCCGATACATGACCGCGGCCCGGCTCGCAAACGCTTAGCTTCGCGGGTGCAACATCCGTTACCCCCGCGCAGACCGCCCGCCGGCCGATCTCAGATGATGTCGAGCACCAGACCGAGGTCGCGCGCTTCCTCCGCCTCGATATACCAGTTGGACGGCGCCTTGGCCTTCAGATCGTCGAGCGCGACCTTCGATCCCTTGACGAGATCGCGGAAGCCCTCCTCCTGGATGTTGATCGAATCCTCGATCTCGTGGAGCTTGGCCTCGAGCGTGTAGCGCAGCGTGTTGAGCGGTCCGTTGAGCTGGATCGTGCTCGTCATTTGCCGCTCATGGATCATGATGCGGCTGCCGCGCGTCAGGAAGCGGCTGTCGACGGGAAACGCCGACATGAACGTCGCGCCCGCGGAATAGACCGCGACCTTGCCGAGGAACAGCGTCTCGCGGCCGGTATAGTCGCGGAGCAGGCGGATCGTGTCGCCCATCGCGCGTGCCATTTCGGGGTCGCCGCCAAGCGTCGTGATCGAGACGACGAGCGGCCCTTCGGTCGGCGCGGCGACGAGCTGCGACTTGAAGCTCGTGTACATGTCGCCGTCAACGGGGCCATGCAGCTGGATATGGGGGATGGCGAGCAACGGATAGTTGCGCGCGTTCGATGCGGGGGACGTGTCGGTCATGCGCGGCGTAACCGACCGGGAACGCGGCGGTTCCGCGCGAAGTCCTGGTTTAGCCCGGGTGCCGGTGCGTGCGCTTGTGCTGGAGGATCCAGCCGACGAGACCGCCGGGGACGCCGCCGGCGAGCGAGAAGAGCGCGAAGAAAGTGATCGCGATCTTCTGCGGGTCTTCGCCGGGCGCGCGCGTTTCGATGCCGTAGATATAGACCGCGGTCAGGATCGCGACGAGCGCCGGCCAGAGAAAGCCGGCGATCATCGGTGGGAAGCGAGTCAGGAGCCCCACCGCGACGGGGACGAGGAACCCGATCGCGATGATGGCCCAGATCATCAGTACACCCGCTTCTTCGGCTTGATGTAATCCACGTCGTCGGTGAGCGTGTAGTCGTGCACCGGGCGGAAATCGATCTTGGTCTCGCCGCCCTTGCCGCCCCAGCCGTTGAAGGTGGTGATGGTGTGCTTCATCCAGTTGGCATCGTCACGCTCGGGGAAATCCTCGTGCATGTGCGCGCCGCGCGATTCGGTGCGGTTGGCGGCCGAGTTCATCGTCACGACCGCCTGGCCGATCAGATTGTCGAGCTCCATCGTCTCGACCAGATCGGTGTTCCAGATCATGCTGCGATCCTTCACGGCGACGTCGGTCATCCGGTTGTAGATCCCGGCCATCTTCTCGACGCCCTGGTTGAGCAGCTCGGTGTCGCGGAACACGGCGCAATGCTTCTGCATGGTCTGCTGCATGTCGAGACGGATCTGCGCGGTCGGCGACCCGCCGCTCGCGTTGCGGAAATGATCGAGACGCGTGAGCGCCAGATCTTCCGAACCCTTGGGCAGCGGCGCGTGCGCGGTGCCGGGCTTGAGCGTGTCCTTGATGCGCAGGCCGGTCGCGCGGCCGAACACCACGAGATCGATCAGGCTGTTCGAGCCCAAGCGGTTGGCGCCGTGAACCGAGACGCAGGCGGCTTCGCCGACCGCGAACAGGCCGGGGACGACCGCGTCGGGGTTGCCGTCGACGAGGTTGACGACCTCGCCGTGGAAGTTCGTCGGGATGCCGCCCATGTTGTAGTGCACGGTCGGCGTGACGGGCAGCGGCTGGCGCGTGAGATCGACGCCCGCAAAGACCTTGCCGGTCTCGGTGATGCCCGGCAGGCGCTCGGCGAGCACCTTGGGATCGATGTGATCGAGGTGCAGGAAGATGTGGTCGCCGTTCTTGCCGACGCCGCGGCCTTCGCGCATTTCGAGCGCCATCGAGCGGCTGACGACGTCGCGCGAGGCGAGGTCCTTCGCCGACGGGGCATAGCGCTCCATGAAGCGCTCACCCTCGGAGTTGGTCAGGTAGCCGCCCTCACCGCGTGCGCCCTCGGTGATGAGCACGCCCGCGCCGTAGATGCCGGTCGGGTGGAACTGGACGAACTCCATGTCCTGGAGCGGCAGGCCGGCGCGGAGCACCATGGCGTTGCCGTCGCCGGTGCAGGTATGCGCCGACGTCGCCGAGAAATAGACACGGCCGTAACCACCGGTGGCGAGCACGGTTTGGTGGCTGCGGAAGCGGTGGATCGAGCCGTCTTCCATGCACAGCGCGATCACGCCGCGGCAGACGCCGTTTTCCATGATCAGGTCGAGCGCGAAATACTCGACGAAGAAGTCCGTGTTGTACTTCAGGCTCTGCTGGTAGAGCGCGTGAAGCATCGCGTGGCCGGTGCGATCGGCGGCGGCAGCGGTGCGCTGGACCGGGGGCCCCTCGCCCATGTTCTGCATGTGACCGCCGAACGGGCGCTGATAGATCGTGCCGTTTTCATTACGGCTGAACGGCATGCCGGCATGTTCCAGCTCGTACACCGCCTGCGGGGCCTCGCGGCACAGATACTCGATCGCGTCCTGGTCGCCGAGCCAGTCGGAGCCCTTGACGGTGTCGAACATGTGCCAGGTCCAGTGATCCGGCGAGTTGTTGCCGAGCGACGCGGCGATGCCGCCCTGGGCGGCGACGGTGTGCGACCGGGTCGGGAAGACCTTGGTGATGCACGCGGTCTTCAGCCCGCTCTCGGCGATGCCCATCGTGGCGCGCAGGCCCGAGCCGCCGGCCCCGACGACGACCGCATCATAGGTATGATCGATGATCTTGTAGGCAGCTGACATTACGCAGGAGCTCCGGAGAAGGCGACCTTCAGGATCGCGAACAGGGCGACGCCGCCCAGCGTGAAGGTGAACAGGTTGAGCAGGATCATCGCGACGACGCGGCTTTCGCCGTGCATGTAATCCTCGATCACGACCTGCAGACCGAGACGGAAATGATAGAAGACCGACAGGATCAGCAGCGCCATCGGGATCGCCGCCCAGCCCGATTGCAGCCACAGATGCACCGAGGCGTAATCATAGCTCGGCATCCGCGCGACCGCGACCATCAGCCACGCCATCAGGAAGATGTTGGCGCCGGCGGTCAGCCGCTGCTGCCACCAATGCTGCGTGCCGTGCTTGGCGCTGCCCAGACCGCGGACGCGGCCGACTGGCGTACCCGAACCCATTACTTGATCCCCATATAGAGCCAGAACGCGACCGTGAGCAGCGTGCTGACGACGATCGTCGCGCGCGCGCCAAGCCGGTTGCGGCGCAGCTCGAACCCTGCGCCGGTGTCCATCACGAGGTGGCGGATGCCCGTCGCCATGTGCTGGAACAGCGACCAGGTCAGCCCGATGCCGATCACATAGCCGAGGATGTTCAGCCGGCCCGCATCGGTGGTGAACACGTCGACGAAGGTCGCATAGGCCTGCTCGCCCGTGGCGATCGCGATCAGCCACCAGACGAGCAGCAGGCTGCCCACGGTAGCCATCCCGCTGCCGGTCGCGCGGTGCAGGATCGAGACCAGCATATGCGGGCCCCATTTATAGACCTGCAGATGGGGAGAGAGCGGGCGGGCTGGATTGCGCGATGCCAAGGGCAAGGTCCTCGATAGCGAAGGGCGAGACACGAAGGGCGATAAACAAACGGTTTGCCGGTCTATTAGACGCCGTGTGCTGCGATGCAACCCACCGCCGCCGCGGTTGATAACCCATGACACCCGATTCGCGGCGGTTCGGGGCGTTCCGGGACCCTCGCTGTCCTGCGCAACACTGATGCGCGCTTGTCATCGGCCTGTCGCAGTCTCGCAACGGTCCATCCCTAACCTGCCCTTAAGGAATCGGCACTAGCGCTGGTCAGGAATTCGCGATCCGGAGATCCCGCCTTGAATACCACCGACCTACCGAGCATCGGCACGATCGCGGCCAACGTCGATCTCTCGGCCCGGCTGCGGGTGTTCGATTTCGACGGTGCGCTGACCAGCGCGAGCCGCGAGCTCTGGGCCGTGCTCGAGCCCGATTCCGTCGCGATCTCACGCGCATACTGGGAGCAGTGGCAGCGCTGTTTCAGCAACGAGCGGATCTGGGCGCCGGACAAGGCCGAGGCGATGATCGCGGTCGGCTGCACCTTCCTGCGCAACCGCTTCCTCGACACGAGCGGCCGGACATGGGTCGAGTCGGTCGAGCGCTCGGTCGCTGCCGCCTATACCGCCAACGTCTCGCCGATGGCGCTGTTGTCGATGATCAGCGCGAGCGACCGCGCCGCGCTCGACGTGCTGATGCGCAGCGTGGCGCGAGACGACACGCGATTGCCAGTGTATATCGATACGCTGATGCGGTTGTCGGCGCTGGAGGGCGAAATCACGGTCGCGATCTATACCAAGTACCGCGCGCATTCGGCGCAGGGCGCGCGTGACACGCTCGCGGTCGAATTCCGCGACGGAATCGCCTCGATGGTCGAGACCGCGACCGACGAGGGACACCTGCTGCGCGAGCAGGCGGTGCGCAGTTCGGCGTCGACGCGCGCGGTTCTGGGCAAGGCAAGCGAGGTCGCCGCCGCCGCCGAACAATCCGCGGTCGCGATGCGCGAGGCCGCGCAGACCGCTGCCGGGCTGATCCGCGCGATCGAGGATGCACGTACCGAGGTCGAGGCGGCCGCCGAGATCGCGAACCGCGCGTCGCACCAGGCCGGCCAGGCGGTCGGCATGTCCGAGGCGCTGAGCGAGCATGCCAAGTCGATCGAGTCGATCCTCGGGCTGATCCGCGACATTGCCGGGCAGACCAACCTGCTTGCACTCAACGCGACGATCGAGGCGGCGCGGGCGGGCGATGCCGGGCGCGGGTTCGCGGTCGTCGCGCAGGAGGTCAAGAGCCTCGCCAACCAGACCGCGCGCGCGACCGACGACATCGCCGCGAAGATCGCCGCGATCCAGTCCGCGACGCGCGGCACGGTCGAGACCAATGCGAGCATCAAGGCGACCGTCACCGAGGTCCAGGAAAGCGCCGACCGCATCCGCTATGCGATGGAGGCACAGGCGCAGACGGTGACCGCGATTACCGCCGCGGTCGACGAGACCGCGCTGGCGGCCGATTCGATGTCGACGACGATCGCCGCGATCCGCGAGGATACCGAAACGGTCGCGAGCGAGATCGACAGCGTCGGTCGCGGCTTCGACGTACTCGACACCCGGCTGAGCAATCTGAAGACGAGCGCCGGCGTCTTCGTGACCAAGGTCGCCGCATAACCGACCGCAGGAGAGAGCATGATCGCCGACACAGAGCGCGTGCCGCCGGCCCCGACAGGAGTTGGAGCCGGGACAGGGGTTGAAGCCGGGACAGGGGTTGAAGCCGGGACCGGAGCCGAGGACGCACAGGGCGTGCGCGACTGGAGCGGCGATCATCGTCCGCTGCGCGAACGCGTGCGCGATTATGACTGGGACGGCATGGTCGAGCCGGGCTGCGCGGTGCTGACCGCGCTGCTCGATGCCGACGACCGGCGCCGGATCGCGGAGACGTTCTGGCGGCATTATCTGTCGCTCGACGCCGCGCGTCACGTCGTGGCGCGGTTCACCCCGGCACGGCTCGAGCGCAGCATCGTCTCGAGCGCGGAATATGTCCGGCTGAAATACCTCTCGCCCTATGACGAGGCGTGGAAGACGATGGCGATCGACCACGCGGTGGGATCGCGCAAGTCAGGCATCCCCCTGCCCGCGCTGCTGTCGTCGCTGGCGTTCGCGCACAGCGTGACGCTCGGGCTGATCGCCGAACGCGTCGATGGCGATCTCGCGTCGATGCGGTCGCTCGGCGACGTCGTGCAGCGGCTCGCGCTGATCGAGGCGGACATCATGGCGTCGTATCTGGGCACCAGCGACGCGGCGGCGGCGCGCGCCGAACGCCGGTTGCACGCGGCGGCGTTCCGCGAGCGGATCGCGGCGTCGATCGAGGACACCGCGCTGCTGGGCGCGCGGATCCGCGTGCAGGCGACCGACGCCTCCGCCTCAACCCACGGCGTGCTGCACAAGGCGAACGAGGTCGCCGCCGCGGCGGAGCAGTCGGCGGTGGCGATGCGGCAGGCCGCGCAGACCGCCGCCGGGCTGATCCGCGCGATCGAGGATGCGCGCACCGAAGTCGAGGGTGCCGCGGACATCGCGAGCCGCGCCTCCGCGCAGGCGAGCGACGCGGTCGGCATGTCCGAGGCGCTTAGCGACCATGCCGAGGCGATCGAGTCGATCCTGGGGTTGATCCGGTCGATCGCGGGCCAGACCAACCTGCTCGCGCTCAACGCGACGATCGAGGCGGCGCGCGCCGGCGATGCCGGGCGCGGGTTCGCGGTCGTCGCGCAGGAGGTCAAGAGCCTCGCCAACCAGACCGCGCGCGCGACCGACGACATCGCCACAAAGATCGCCGCGATCCAGTCGGCGACGCGCGGCACGGTCGCGACCACCGCGGGGATCAAGCTGACCGTCGGCGAGGTCCAGGACAGCGCTTACCGCATCCGCAGCGCGATGCAGACCCAGGCGGGAATCGTCTCGGCGATCACCGCGGCGGTCGACGAGACCGCGCTCGCCGCGGATTCGATGTCGGCGACGATCGATTCGATCCGCCGCGACACGCAGGCGGTCGCCGCCGAGATCACGCTGCTCGGGCAGGAATTCGGCGAGGTCGACGACAAGCTGAGCGTCCTGCGCGCCGCCGCGGACGGATTTTCGACGAGCGTCGCCTGATCCGCGGCCACCGCAGGGAGGTGACGCGACGCCACCGCCCGCGCTAAGGCCGCGCGCATGACCATCTTACTCACAGGGTCGAGCCGGGGCATCGGCGCGGCCATCCACCAGGCGCTGACCGACGCGGGCGCCACTGTCATCGGCCACAAGAGCACCAACGGGGGCAGCGCGCACGGGCTTCCTGCCGACTTCGCCGACCCCGCGGGGCCGACCGCGCTGTGGAACGCCGCGCTCGAACAGGCGGGTGGCGCGATCGACGTGCTGATCAACAATGCGGGCGTGTTCGAGGCGAACCCGCTCGAGGACGCGGACTGGACCGCTCAGTGGGAGCGGACGATGCGGATCAACCTGACCGCGTCGGCCGAGCTGTGCCGGCTCGCGGTGCTGCACTGGCAGGCGCGCGGGTTTGCGGGCCGGATCGTCAACATCGCCAGCCGCGCCGCCTATCGCGGCGATTCGCCCGCGCACTGGCATTATGCCGCGTCGAAGGCGGGGATGGTCGCGATGACCAAGACGATCGCACGCGGTTACGCCCACGAGGGGATCCTCGCCTTTGCGATCTGCCCCGGGTTCACGATGACCGGGATGGCGGAGGACTATCTGTCGAGCCGCGGCGGCGACGCGCTGCTCGCCGACATTCCGCTCGGCAAGGTCGCGGACCCGGCGGAAGTCGCCTCGGTCGCGCGCTATTGCGCACTCGAGGCGCCCGCATCGATGACGGGCGCGGTGATCGACGTGAACGGAGCGAGCCATGTCCGCTGACAGCTGGAAGCTTACCCTCCCCTGCACGCGCGCGGAGGCCGAGGCGATCGACGCGAGCGACGACCTGGGGGACGCGATCCCGGGCGATGCTGTGCTGATGACCACCGAGGAGATTGAGGACGACGTCGAATCGTGGCGGCTCGATGCGTATTTTGAGGTCGAGCCGGATGCCGACACGGTCGCCGCGGTGCGCGCGCTGGTGCCGAGCGCGGCGGGGGCCAGAATCGCGGTCGAGCGGCTCGGCGATGCGGACTGGGTGACGATGAGCCAGGCGGGGCTCGAGCCGCTCTCGGTCGGGCGGTTCTTCGTCCACACGGGCGCGCATGCCGACGCGGTGTCCGCGGACAAGCGCGCGTTCCTGATCGAGGCGAGCCGCGCGTTCGGGACGGGGCATCACGAGACGACCAGCGGATGCCTCGCGATGCTCGACGGGCTGGACGGCGAAACGTTTGCCAATGTCATCGATATCGGCACGGGCACGGGCCTGCTCGCGTTCGCCGCCGCGCATCTGTGGCCCCACGCCGCAGTGATGGGGACGGACATCGATCCGGTCTCGATCGAGGTGACGCGCGAGAATGCCGCGCGGAACGGCGTGGCGGGGATCGATCTCGTGGTGGCCGACGGGACGCTCGACGACGCGATCGTCGCGCGCGCGCCCTATGACCTGGTGATCGCGAACATTCTGGCGGGGCCGTTGGTGTCGATGGCGCCCGAGATCGCGTCGATCGCGGATACGGGGGCGACGATCGTGCTCGCGGGCCTGCTCGAGACTCAGCGCGCGGGTGTGGTCGCGGCGTATGAAGCGTGCGGATGTTCGCTGGCGGCGGTCGACCGGCGCGGCGACTGGAGCGTGCTCCGGTTGCAGGCCGGTGCGGTGCGGTTCGTGGCGGACGGGCCGTTCGACCCCAAGGGGCGCGACGGCTGGGCGCTCGATATCTGATCTAGCACGCCCGGCAGAAGAGTGCTCCCCCGCGGAGGCGGGGGTCCAGTCTGGGCCCCCGCCTTCGCGGGGGAACAAGAGGGGGCTGCCCTCACCTCGTACCCAACGCCACCCCGGTTTTCGCCGGGGTGGAGGCGCTACTGGTTCATGAGCTTGGCCTTTGCATAATCCTGCGTGCCCTTCGTCAGCACGACGTCATCGGGTTCGATCTGCGCGACGGGGATGTCGGGCAGCGCCTTCAGTTCCTCGTACAGCGGCGCGAAATCGGTCTCGACGGTCAGCCGGAGCAGTTCGTCGAAGCTCGGGATGACGAAATAGTTCTGCTGGAAATCGTCGATCCGGTATTCGGTGCGCATGACGCGCGCGAGGTCGAGCGCGATGCGGTTGGGGCTGGGATCGTCGAGCGCGAACCGCGTCTCGGCGAAACTCGAGACGATCCCCGATCCGTAGATCCTGAGCCCCTCGGGCTCGGCGATCAGCCCGAATTCGACCGTGTACCAGTAGAGCCGGCCGAGATATTTAAGCGCGTCGAGCCCCAACGCGCGCTGTCCGCCGCGACCATAGGCCGCGAGATAGTCCGCGAAGACCGGGTCGGCGAGCATCGGCACATGCCCGAACACGTCGTGGAAGACGTCGGGCTCCTGAAGATAGTCGAGCTGGTCGGGACGGCGGATGAAATTGCCCGCGACGAAGCGGCGATTCGCCATGTGATCGAAGAACACGTCGTCGGGGACGAGCCCGGGCACCGCGACGACCGACCAGCCCGTAAGCTTCATCAGCCGTTCGGACAGCTCCTCGAAATCAGGGATGCCGGGCTTCGAGAGTTTGAGCACGTCGAGCCCGCGCAGCCACGCGTTCGACGCGCGGCCGGGGAGCAGTTTCGACTGGCGCGCGAACAGCGTGTCCCACGTCGCATGGTCCTCGGCCGTATAGGCATCCCAGTTCTGCGGGATGGTCCAGTCGGGAGCGCCTTCCGGCGGCGTGCTCAGCACGTGCGTTTCTTCTAGCATGCGCATCGTCTAGCATGATGGAATGAAGACGGAAACGCGGGCCGCGCGCTGGAGTGTCCGCGTCGGTGCGGTGCTGCTGGCACTGGTGATGATCTATATCGGGACAGGGCTGGCCGGCGGGATGATCCCGGCCAATCGCGGCTGGCTCGCGCCCCCGCGCGGCGTGCGGATCTTCGTCGAGAGCAACGGCGTGCACACCGGGATCATCGTGCCGAAGGTCGCGGCCGGGATCGACTGGCGCGCCTTCGCCCGCCCCGGTGACCTGCGCGACCCGCGTTATGCCGCGCAGGACCATCTCGCGATCGGCTGGGGGGAGAAAGCATTCTTTCTCGAGACACCGACCTGGGCGGACGTGAAGCTGCGGACGATCGTCGGCTCGGCGGTCGGCAGCGACGACGTCCTGCTCCACGTCGAGCATCTCGCCGCGCCGACGCCCGGTGGCGATGTGCGCGCGGTGATGCTGAGCGAAGTCGAGTATCGGCGGCTTGCGGGGTTCATCGCGGCGACGATCCGGCCGGGGGGGCGGTCCTATCCGGGGTATGACGCCTATGACGCGTTCTACGACGCGCGGGGGCATTACAGCGCGGTGGCGACGTGCAACGCATGGACGGGGGACGCGCTGCGGTTCGCGGGGGTGCGGGTCGGGTGGTGGACGCCGTTTCCGGCGACGGTGATGTGGTGGTTTTGAATCGCTGCCCCCCTTGTGTCCCCGCGAAGGCGGGGACCCAGACTGGGCTCCCGCCTTCGCGGGAGAACAGGGTCTTCGGCGCAGACTGCTTTTAGCCCCTTGGCCCTCGCCGGGGACCGGGACATCGAAACTGCGCGGGTGGGCGGACCGCCGGCCCCTCCCCCGTCATCCTGGGCTTGACCCAGGATCCAGGGCCGCAGGCGCGGGGCTCTGGGTCCTGACTTTCGTCAGGATGACGAGAGGGGGGGAAAGACGGACCGGCGTGCGGTCGCCTCAATAACCTGCGCGGTAGCCTTGGTACTGGCCGCATTCGCCGCGCCGCGGGTCCTTCTTGCAGCGTTTGGCGAGTTCCTTGCGCTGCTTGCCTTCCTCGGCCTCCTGCTTGCGCATCTTGCGGCCATAGTTGCGGTCCGATTCCTCCTGGCTGGTCGTCGTCCAGTCGACCGCCTTGCCCGCGACTTGGAACGGCGCCTTCACGATCGACGTCGCGGTGCTGATGCAGCCCCCCGTCATCAGGGGCAGGATCGCCAGAACGGGAAGAACCTTACGCATCTACTTCACTCCTGCGCGCAGCCGGTCGCGCGCCTGCGCACCGTATAGCGGAAAATCGGTGAAGAATCCGTCGATACCTTGTGCCAGCCCGGCGTCGATCTCCGCGGCGATGTCGCCATGCGCGGCGGGATCGGCACCGCGGCGAAAGCGGTCGGGTTCGAACATGTTCTCCGCACGATAGGTCCAGGGGTGGACGCGCAGCCCCGCCGCATGCGCGTTCGCGACGAGCGGCGACGGCGTCGTGCCCGCCCACAACATCGCCTTGTTCGGGCCGATGCCGTACGCATAGGCCGCGACCGCCTTCAGCCCCGCGGGCGTGATCATCGCCGCATAGCTCGGCTGCGCGCCATCGGCGGGGCCGCCCTCGCCGTCGATCAGCTGGATCAGCCGGATCCGCGTGATCGTGTGGAGCCGCTGGAGGTTCTTCACCTCGAACGACTGGATGAAGACCGGCGCGGTCGCCGAATCCCACCCCGCCTCGCGCAGTTCGGCGACCAGCTTGACGTCGGTCGGATGGCCGATGCGCGCGAAATAGGTCGGGTGCTTGGTCTCGGGATAGATGCCGATCGTCCGCCCCGTCTCGGCCGAGCGCCGCTTGGCGAGCGCGATGATCTCGGCGAGCGTCGGGATCTCGAACCGGCCGTCAAAGGCGGTGTTCGCCGGGCGCAGCTTTGGCAGCCGTTCCTTCGCGCGCAGCGTCTTCAGCTCGGCAAGCGTGAAGTCCTCGACGAACCAGCCGGTCATCGTCTGTCCGTCGATCGTCTTGCTGGTCTTGCGCGCGGCGAATTCGGGATGGTCGGCGACGTTGGTCGTGTCGGCGATCGCGTTCTCGTGCCGCGCGACGAGCACGTCGTCCTTCGTCGGGACGAGGTCGGGCTCGATGAAATCGGCGCCCTGCGCGATCGCGAGGTCGTAGGCGGCGAGCGTATGTTCGGGACGCAGCCCGCTCGCGCCGCGATGGGCGATCACGATGGGCGCAGGATCTGGGTTTTTCGGTGTCATCGCAACAGATTGCCCGCCCGCGATGCCAAGCACCAGCGCCGCGATCCGTGAGAGCCAATCGCAATAGGAAACCATTCGGCGCATCGGCGTTCAGTCCTCATATTTCCCGGATCCAGAAGGGGCGACCCCATGCATTTCACGATCAATGGTCAATCATATGACGCCGAGCCCGATATTCGTACCTCGGTGCTCGACCTGTGCCGCGAGCATCTCGGCCTCACCGGCTCGAAAAAGGGCTGCGACCACGGCCAGTGCGGCGCATGCACCGTCCTGATCAACGGCCGCCGGGTCAATTCCTGCCTGACGCTCGCGGTCATGCACCAGGATGACGAGATCACGACGATCGAGGGGCTCGGCCAGCCGGGCAACCTCCATGCGCTGCAGGACGCGTTCGTCCGGCATGACGGCTATCAGTGCGGCTATTGCACGCCGGGCCAGATCTGCTCGGCGGTCGGCATGCTCGACGAGGTCAAGAAGGGCTGGGCCAGCCATGCGTCGGGCGACCTGACCGATCCGAAGTTCGATGATGCCGAGATTTCGGAGCGGATGAGCGGCAATCTGTGCCGTTGCGCCGCCTATCCGAACATCGTCGATGCGATCCGCGAAGTCGGCGACACCGCGCCCAAGGGCCGGTCCGCGGACGAGAAGGACGCCGCGATGGACGCCGACGCGCGTGGGGAGCTAGTGGCATGAAGACCTTCGCTTACGAAAAACCCGCGACCCCCGAGGCCGCGGTCAACAATGCTGGTACGACCGGCGCGCGGTTCATTGCAGGCGGGACCAACCTGCTCGACCTGATGAAGCTGCAGGTCGAGACGCCCGATACGCTCGTCGACATCAGCCGCCTCGATCTGGCGAAGATCGAGGAGCGCGAGGATGGCGGGCTGACGATCGGTGCGCTGGTGCCGAACAGCGACCTCGCCGCCGACCGCCGCGTCGTCGCGAAGTACGAGGTGCTGAGCCGCGCCCTGCTCGCCGGCGCATCGGGCCAGCTGCGCAACAAGGCGTCGACCGGGGGCAACATGCTCCAGCGGACGCGCTGCTATTATTTCTACGACACCGCGGCGGCGTGCAACAAGCGCGAGCCCGGCAGCGGCTGTTCGGCGATCGGCGGCTTCAACCGCATCCTCGCGGTGCTCGGCACCAGCGAGCAGTGCATCGCGACGCATCCGAGCGACATGGCGGTCGCGATGCGCGCGCTCGACGCGACGATCGTGACCTTGAAGGCGGACGGCGATCGCCGGCGCATCTCGGTCCACGAGTTCTACCGCCTGCCGGGGTCGACGCCCGAGATCGAGACCGTGCTCGAGACGGGTGAGCTGATCACGCATATCGAGCTGCCCGCGCCGCCCAAGGGCAAGCAGGCCTATCGCAAAGTGCGCGACCGTGCGTCCTACGCCTTTGCCCTCGTCTCGGTCGCGGCCGTGGTCGACGTGCAGGACGGCGTGATCGCGTCGGCTTCGCTCGCGTTCGGCGGGCTCGGGCCCATGCCGTGGCGCAATCCGGCGGTCGAGGCCGCGCTGGTCGGCAAGGCGCCGTCGGACGAGGCCTTCGAGGCCGCGGCGACCGCATTGCTCGCCGATGCCAAGGGCTATGGCTCGAACGACTTCAAGATCCCCCTCGCGCGTCGCACGCTTATCGCGACGCTGCGCACCGTAACGGGAGCATAAACATGTTCGGATTTGGAACCACCAACAGCCTGACGATGGACAAGCCGCATCCGGACAGTCTTCTGGACAGCGGCGTGCAGGGCGTCATCGGCAAGCCGCTCGACCGGATCGACGGTCCGCTGAAGGTCAGCGGCACCGCGACCTATGCGGCGGAATATCAGTTCGACGACATGGCGTACGGCGTGCTCGTCGGCACGAAGATCTCCGCGGGCAAGGTCGTGTCGATCGACGTCGATGCCGTGAAGAGCATCCCCGGCGTGCTCGACGTCGTCACCGACTTCGACCAGTTCATCCGCGTGTCCGCACAGGGCGGCGCGACCGACGCACCGACGCAGGGCGTCAAGGACATCGCGTTCTTCGGCCAGATCGTGGCGATCGTGCTCGCCGAGAGCTTCGAGGTCGCGCGCGATGCGGCGGCCCGCCTGCCGATCGTCTATGACGAGGCGGAAGGCCAGTATGACTTCGCCGCGCACCGCGACGAGACGCGCACGCCCCCCGACGATGCCGCGCCGGCGCATTTCAAGCAGGGCGATGTCGACACGGCGATGGCCGATGCGGCGGTGACGGTCGATTCGACCTATGTCACGCCAAGCCAGAATTCGGCGGCGATGGAGCCGCATGCCTCGACCGCGGTGTGGGAAGAGGACGGCTCGCTGACGCTGTACGGCGCGTACCAGATGCCGACCTCGGACGCGCAGCAGCTGGCCAAGTCGCTCGGCCTGTCGGCGAAGAAGGTCCGGATCGTCGCGCGCTATATCGGCGGCGGGTTCGGATCGAAGCTCGGCATCGCGCCCGAGAGCGTCGCCGCGGCGATCGCCGCCAAGCAGCTCGGCCGTCCGGTCAAGGCGGTGATGTCGCGCCCGCAGGTCTTCGAGGCGACCGTACGTCGCTCGAACACCGAGCAGCGCGTCCGGCTCGCGGCGAACGCCGCGGGCAAGCTGACCGCGATCGGGCACGAGACGCTCGCGTCGAACCAGTCGACCGAGGATTATTTCGAGCCCGCGGGCATCGGCACGCACCTGCTCTATGGCGGCGAGAACCGGCTGATCACGCATGAGCTGGTCGACGTGAACCTCGTCCTGTCGGGCTCGATGCGCGCGCCGGGCGAAGCGGTCGGGATGCTCGCGCTCGAGGGTGCGATGGACGAGTTGGCCGAAAAGCTCGACATGGATCCGATCGAGCTGCGCAAGCGCAACGATCCGCGGATCGATCCGGAGAAGGACGTCCCTTATTCGTCGCGCAACCTGACGCGCGCGCTCGACGAGGGTGCAGCCCGGTTCGGCTGGGACAAGCGGCAGAAGGCCGGCACGCGCCGCGAGGGCGAGTGGCTGATCGGCATGGGCGTTGCCTCGGCAGTGCGCGGCAACATGATGATGGAATCGTCCGCCAAGGTCGAGATCCATCCCGACGGCACCGCGACCGTGTCCTCAGCGATGACCGATATCGGCACGGGCAGCTACACGATCCTCGCGCAGATCGCATCTGAGATCCTCGGCATCCCGGTCGCCAATATCACCATGTCGCTCGGCGATACCAACGATCCCCCCGCGGCGGGTTCGGGCGGATCCTGGGGTGCGGCCTCGTCGGGGACCGCGGTGTATCTCGCCTGCGAGATGCTGCGCGGCAAGATCGCCAAGGCGATGGGCGTCGACGAGGACGGCCTGACGCTGAAGGACGGGAACGCGATCGGCGACAACCGCTCGACCCCGATCGGCGAGCTGGTCGGCAAGGGTCTCGAGGCGACCGGGCATATCAAGCCGGGCAAGCAGGAGAAGGAAACTTCGCAGGCAGGCTTCGGTGCGCATTTCGCCGAGGTCGCGGTCAACGTCATCACCGGTGAGACACGCGTGCGGCGGATGCTCGGGTCGTTCGCGGCGGGGCGTGTGCTCAACGCGAAGACCGCGCGGTCGCAGTGCCTCGGCGGGATGACCTTCGGCATCGGCACCGCGCTGACCGAGGATCTGATCCACGACACGCGCACTGGCAAGCTGGTGAACCACGATCTCGGCGAATATCACGTGCCGGCCAATGCGGACGTGCCGCAGATGGACGTCCACTTCGTCGACGAGCGCGACATCCATGCGAACCCCATCCACGCGAAGGGTATCGGCGAGCTGGGGATCTCGGGCGCGGGCGCCGCGGTGGCGAACGCGGTGTATAATGCGACGGGGATCCGGGTGCGCGAGTTCCCGATCACGCTCGACAAGCTGCTGGATCAGTTGCCGGCGGTCTGAGGATCGGCTGTCTTCAGGTAGCGGCTACCCCGATCAGAAAATACTTCCCCGGCGGAGGCCGGGGCCCAATTGGAAAGGCCTCGATAACGACGTGACGAGCGTCGTTATTGCCGTCCTCCAATTGGGCCCCGGCCTTCGCCGGGGTGGTACTGGGAGATCGGCAACGCCCCTCGTCAAACGTACCGCCCGCCCCTATCTTCCGCACTTCACCCGAGGATGCCAGAATGAACGAACACGTGATGGATGCGGCGTTTCGGCCGGCGGGGCTTGGCCGTGCGAAACAGGGCGTTCTCGGGCTTGGGCTGGACCGGATCGAAGGCCCCGCAAAGGTCACCGGCGTTGCGGATTACGCGTATGAAGGCACGCCCGACGGCATCGCCTATGCCGCGATCGTCGGTACGCCCGTCGGCAGCGGACGGATCCTCGGGATCGATGTCAGCGCCGCCGAGGCGCTACCCGGCGTGATTGCGGTCATTCACGATGACCCGCGCATGCCCGCGGGCGAGTCCAACTCGCGCGCGATGCCGCTGTGCGATACCGACGTCATCCTCCACCTCGGCCAGCCCGTCGCGATCGTCGTCGCGGAGGACCAGGCGATCGCGCGCGACGCCGCCGCGCTGGTGGTGGTCCGCACCGAAGCGGGCGAGGACCGGTTCGACGTCGAGGCACAGCCGGTCGATACCGAGCCCGAGATCGGCTTCCTTCCACCGATCGACAAGGGCGATCTCGACGCGGTGATGGCCGGTGCGGCGGTGACGTTCGACCAGACCTACACGACCCCCGTACACTTTCCCGCCGCGCTCGAACCGCATGCGACGACCGCCTCGTGGGAGAGCGGAAAGTTGACCGTGCGCTCGAGCAACCAGGTTATCGGCGGCGCACGCAAGACCATCGCCAAGGCGCTCAAGATCGACGCGGACTCGGTGCGCGTGCTCGCGCCCTATGTCGGCGGCGGGTTCGGCGGGAAGACGGGCGTCGGCGCGGAGGCGATCCTCGCGGCGATCGCGGCGGAGGTCGTCGGGCGGCCGGTCAAGATCGCGCTGCCGCGCCGCCAGACCGCGTACATGGTCCACCACCGCTCGCACACGACGCAGCGGATCCGGATCGCCGCGGCCAAGGACGGCGTCATCCTCGGCATGGGGCATGAGAGCGTCGTCGCGCAGAACGACGATGGCGAGTTTCTCGAGCCGGTGCCGTTCGGAACGCTGCCGTTGTACCGGGGCGAAGCGCGGCGGTTCAAGACCGACCTCGTTCGCGTCGACCTGCCCGCGAGTGGCGCGGTGCGTGCGCCGGGCGAGGCGGTCGGCACGTTCGGCGTCGAATGCGCGATGGACGAGCTCGCCGAGCAGCTCGGGATCGATCCGATCGAGTTGCGCCGCCGCAACGAGCCTGAGACCGATCCGGTCAGCGGCAAGCCCTTCTCCACGCGGCGGATGCTCGATTGCTACGACCAGGGCGCCAAGCGGTTCGGCTGGCCCGCCACTTTGCCCGCGCCGGGATCGGTGCGCGAGGGCGAATGGCTGATCGGAATCGGCATGGCGGCGAGCCTGCGCGGCAACTTCACCGTCGAGGCGCAGGCGCGGGTGCGGCTGGAGGCGGATGGCCGCGCGACGGTCGAATGCGACATGACCGATATCGGCACGGGGACGTACACGATCCTCGCGCAGACCGCGGGCGAGATGCTCGGCCTGCCGGTCGCCGACGTGACTGTGCGGCTGGGCGACACCGATTTCCCGCCGAGCGCGGGGTCCGGCGGGTCGTTCGGCGCGGGGAGTGCTGCGTCGGCGGTGATGCTCGCCTGCGAGGATATCCTCGGCGAACTCGCGCTGCGGATGAATGCGGCACCCGAAGAGCTGAGCCTGCACGATGGCTGCGTGAGCGCGGGCGGGCGGCAGGTGGCGCTGGCCGACCTCGTCCGCGGCGAGCCGATCGTCGCGATGGGCAAGACCGGGCCGGGCAAAGAGAGCAAGCGCACCAGCCAGGCGAGCCACGGCGCGCACTTCGTCGAGGTCGCGGTCAACGCGGTGACGGGCGAGACGCGCGTGCGGCGGATGCTCGGCGTGTTCGATGTCGGGCGCGTGCTCAACCGCAAGACCGCCACGAGCCAGATCACCGGCGGGATGGCGTGGGGAATCGCCTATGCGCTCAGCGAAGAGGGGATCGTCGACACGCGGACGGGCGCGTTCGTGAACCCCGATTTCGGCGAATATCACGTCGCGGTGAACGCCGACATTCCGCAGCTCGAGGTGCATTTCATCGAGGAGATCGACGACTCCGCCAATCCGGCCGGCGCCAAGGGGGTCGGCGAGCTCGGCATCTCGGGCGCAGGCGCGGCGGTGGCGAACGCGATCTACAACGCGACCGGCGTGCGGGTGCGCGATTTCCCGGTGACGCTCGACAAGCTGCTCGAGGGCTTGCCCGCGATATAAGGTCTGTTCCCACGCCGATGCGGAGGAACGAGAAGAGAGAGAAGACATGGCCGAGAACGATAGCGTGATTGCCGCCGCCAAGGCATGGAAGGGCGAGAAGATGGCGATCGCCACGGTCGTCTCGACTTGGGGATCCGCGCCGCGACCCAAGGGGAGCCACATGCTCGTCCACGCCGATGGCCGGTTCGAGGGATCGGTGTCGGGCGGCTGCGTCGAGAGCGATATCCTCGCGACCGCCGCCGAGGTGATCGCGGGTGCGCCGTTCCAGGTCCGCAACTATGGCGTCGCGGATGCAGCAGCCTGGGAAGTCGGGCTGCCGTGCGGCGGCGAGATCGCGGTGATGGTGCAGCCCGTCTCGGCCGAGGGGTTCGATCCCGAACTGTTCGACCGGATCGCCGATGCGCGCGACCAGGGCGATGCGCTGACCGTCTCCACCGACCTCAAGACCGGGCACAGCGACGCGCGCCCGCTCGAGACGGGCGAGGTCTTCCTCAATCGCTACGATCCGCCGCGCCGCCTGCTGATCGTTGGCGCGGTGCAGATCGCGCAGGCACTGGTCGGGCTCGCGCGCGAGCTCGGGATCGCCACCGTCGTGATCGATCCGCGCGCGCGGTTCCTGACCGACGAACGGTTTCCGGGCGTCACGCTTGACGATCGCTGGCCCGACGAGGCGATCGCGGCGTATCGACCGGGTCCGTCGACCGCGGTCGTCACGCTGAGCCACGACATCAAGATCGACGACCCCGCGCTGATCGCCGCGCTTGCCAGCGACGCCGCCTATGTCGGCGCGCTCGGCAGCCGCAAGAGCCATGCGGCGCGGCGCGAGCGGCTTGCATCCGAGGGCGTTACGGCCGAGGCTATCGACCGGATCGATGCGCCGGTCGGAGTCGATATCGGCGCGATCGGGCCATCGGAAATCGCGCTGTCGATCGCGGCGGCGATGATCGGAGCATTCCATGATCGCGGCTGAAGACGTCGTCCTCATCCTGCTCGCCGCCGGGCGGTCCGAGCGGTTCGGCATTCCGAACAAGCTCGAAGTGCCGTTCCTCAACAAGCCGCTCGGGCTGCACGTCGTCACCGCGTTCGAGAATATCCCGTTCAAGCGGCGGCTGGCGGTCACCGACGGGTGCAAGCTCGACTTCATCAGCGAGCGGTTCGAGGTCGTCCACAATGACGACGCGGCCTCGGGCATGTCGCAGTCGGTGAAGCTCGGCGTGCAGCGTGCGAAGGACGACGGCGCCGCGGCGGTGCTGATCGCGCTCGCCGACATGCCGCGCGTCACCGCGGCGCATGTCTACCGCATGCTCGATGCCGCCGACAGCGCGGACGCGGTGGTCGCGTCGAGCGATGGCGAGAAGCCGAGCCCGCCTGCGCTGTTCGGGCGCGGGCGGTACGATTTCCTGCTGACTCTCGACGGCGATGCGGGCGCGCGCGATCTGGTCAAGGCGGGGCGCCACGTCGTCACCGCGCCCGCCGAGCTGATCGACATCGACACGCCCGAGGATCTGGAGAGGCTGCAGGCGCTCGTCCACGATCCCCGCGCGGCGATCACTCGTGCCTTAACGCGTCGATAGGGTTCATCGCCGCGGCGCGGCGCGCGGGGAAATAGCCGAACACGACGCCGATCACCGCGGAGATCGCGAACGCGAAGATGTTGATCTCGGGCACGAAGATCCACTGCACCTTGATGAGCGGCGCGATGACCGCGATCGCGAGCTGCGCGATGACGAGCCCGACAAGGCCGCCGAGACACGACAGCACGATCGCCTCGACGAGGAACTGCAACAGCACCTCGCGCGCGACCGCGCCGATCGCGAGGCGGATGCCGATCTCACGCGTCCGCTCGGTCACCGACACCAGCATGATGTTCATGATCCCGATCCCGCCGACGACCAGGCTGATCCCCGCGACCGCGGCGACGATCCCGGTCAGCAGCGTCGTCGTGCCCGTCAGCGTGTCCGAGATCTGCTTGGTGTCGAAGATGTTGAAATCATCTTCCTTGCCGCCGGTGATTGTCCGGCGCTCGCGCAGCAGGTCGGTGATCGACGCCTGAACCGTCGCGGTCGAGAATTTCTGGTCGACGCCCACCAGCATCAGGCGGATGTCGCGGTTGCCGGTGAAACGCCGCTGGACCGCCTTGAGCGGCATGATGACGACGTCGTCCTGATCGCCGCCAAAGCCCGCCTGCCCGCGCGTCGACAGCACGCCGATCACGTCGCAGCTGATCGCGCCGATCCGCATGCGGAGGCCCACCGCGTCGCCGCCGCGGAACAGGTTGGTGCGCACCGTATTGCCGATGATGCACACCGCCTTGCCCGATGCCTCCTCGAGCGGGGTGAAGATCCGCCCGGTCGCGAGCGGCCAGGGCTGGACCTGGAAATAGGCGCTGGTGGTGCCGTTGATCGTCGTCGACCAGTTCGCGCCCTCGTAGATGGCGGTCGCGGTCGCCTGTGCCTGCGGCGCGACCGCGGTGACGCCGGTGACCTGGTTGGCGATCGCCTCGACATCCTCGGGTTTGAAGTCGGGCGGGCGCGGCCCGCCGCCACCGCGGCCGAAGCCCTGGCCCGGACGGATCTGGAGGATGTTGGTGCCGAGCGCGGAGATCGACTGCTGCACCGCCGCGGTGGTCGCCTTGCCGAGCGTGACCATCGTGACGACCGCGCCGACGCCGATGACGATGCCGAGGATGGTCAGGAACGACCGCAGCAGATGCCGCCGGATCGACCGCAGCGCGAGCGAGAGCGTGGTGCCGAACATGACTTAAAGCCCCTCCCCTTCAGGGGAGGGGTTGGGGTGGGGCAGCCGCCACTGCGCACGCGCCGGCAACGACTGCGCGACCGCAAGGACGTGGAGCAGAACGCCCTCGGCATTCTCCATCACGTCCGTGTTGTCGACCCGTATGGTCGTGAAGCCCGCATCCTGCATCAGGGCGTCCCTGTTTCGATCGATTTCGGGGTCGTGGGTGTGCCCATCGACTTCGACGACCAACCCGATGGCCGGGCAGAAGAAGTCGACGATCCGGCTGCCGAGCACGGCTTGTCTACGGAATTTGAAGCCGCCGAGCCGACTGTTGGACAGACCGCGCCATAGGCGCTTCTCGGGCTCTGTCGGTTCTCGACGCATGTGCGTTGCGCGGGTGGCAAGCGGTGTTCCCCACCCCAACCCCTCCCCTGAAGGGGAGGGGCTTTGAAGGATCTCGACGCTCACGATTCCACCCTCTCGCCCTGGCGGTGCTGGCTTTCGATGCGTTCCACTAGGCCGTCCCTGAAATGCACGACGGTGCGCGCGAACGCGGCCATGTCGGGTTCGTGCGTGACCATCAGCACGGTGATCCCCTGCTCCGCGTTGAGCCGCGTCAGCAGCTGCATGATCTCGACCGAGCGTTCGCTGTCGAGGTTGCCGGTCGGCTCGTCCGCGAGCAGCACGTCGGGGCTGGTCACCAGCGCGCGCGCGATCGCCACGCGCTGCTGCTGGCCGCCCGACAGCTCGGCGGGCGTGTGGTCCCACCAGTCGGCGAGACCGACCGTGTCGAGGCTCGCCATCGCCGCCGCACGCCGGGCGCGCTTCTCGTCGCCGCGATAGAGGAGCGGGAGCTCGACATTCTCGAGCGCCGACGTCCGGCTCAGCAGGTTGAAACCCTGGAAGACGAACCCGAGATATTTCCGCCGGAGCAGCGCGCGCTGATCGCGGTCGAGCGTTTCGACATGGTGCCCGCGGAACAGGAAGGTCCCGTCGCTCGGCACGTCGAGGCAGCCGAGGATGTTCATCGTCGTCGACTTGCCCGACCCCGACGGCCCCATCACCGCGACGAAATCGCCCGCCGCGATGTCGAGGTCGACACCCTTCAGCGCCTGGAACATCGTCGCGCCCTGCCCGTACGTCTTGGTGACTCCGCGCAGCGAGATAAGCGCCGGCGGGCCGTCCGGGCCCGCGGCGATGATGGGGGCGTTACTGGCCACCGCCCCCACCCTTGCTTGCGCCGCCCGAGCGACGGCCGCCGCCGCCACCGCTACCGCCGCGCTTGGTCGCGTCGTCGCCGCTCGCGAGCTGGCCGGTGATGACCTGCGCGCCGGGCTGGAGATTGCCCGACAGGACCTCGGTCATCGTGCCGTTGGTGTCACCGGTGGTGATCTGGACGGGCTGCGGCGTACCGTCCGCACCCTTGATGTAGATCGTCTGCTGCGCACCGCGGCCGAGCGTCGCGGTCCGTTCGGCGCCACCGCCGCGACGCGGGCGGAAGGTCAGCGACCCGGCGATCCCGCCGCCCGAATCCCCCGTCGTCGTCGTCGGCTTGAAGCGAAGCGCCGCGTTCGGGACGAGCAGCACGCGCTGCTTGTCCGACGTCACGATGTCCGCGGTCGCGGTCATCCCGGGGCGCAGCGTCAGCGTCGGGTTGGCGACGGTGAGGTCGGCGGCATAGGACACTACCTGCCCGGTCGTCGCGGTCGTGCCGGTCGTCGAGGACGACGCGGTCGCCGCGCTGACGGTCAGGTTCGAGCCGAGATCGACGCGCGTGATCGTCGCGGGGAAGGTCTGGCCGGGGAACGCATCGACGGTGAAGTTCGCGCGCTGGCCGATCTTGACCTCGCCGACGTCCGCCTCGTCGATCGCGACCTCGAGCTTCATCTTGGTCAGGTCCTCGGCGATCACGAACAGCGTCGGCGTGTTGAACGACGACGCGACGGTCTGGCCCGGATCAATCTGCCGCGCGAGCACGACGCCCGTCACCGGCGAGCGGATGATCGCCCGCGCCCGCTGCGTCTGGTTCTGCGCCAGCGCGGCGCGGCTTGCGACGACATTGGCCTCGGCGACCTTCTGCGCGGCGAGCGCACGCTGGAAGTCGGCGCGTCCTGCCTGCAGTTCGGTCTTCGACGGGACGCGACCGCCCGACAGCCGTGCGACCTCCTCGAGACGGTTGAGCTGCGCGCGCGACTCGGCGACGGTCGCCTGCGCCTGATTGACCTGCGCCTGGTTCGCCGCGAGCTGGGCGCTGGTCTGGCGGATCTGGTCGTCGAGCTGTTCGGGGTCGATCAGCGCGAGCGGCTGGCCCGCGACGACGCGGTCGTTGACGTCGACCACGACCTTCGTGACGAGCCCCGAGAGCTGCGACCCGACGGTGACCTGCGTGGTCGGTGCGAGCTTGCCCGTCGCCGAGACGGTGACGGTCAGATTGCCGCGACGCGCGGGCGCGGTCGAATATTGCGTCTGCTCCTTGGCGCCGAAACAGCGCGCGAGCAGCAGGCACAGCAGCACCACGCCGATCGCGATCGCGACCCATTTTATATAGCGTTTCCAGGGGGCCTGCGGCTTCACGCCGAGAAAATCGTCGATCGTTGCGTCGGCCATCAGCGTGCCTCTGAAGATGCCGGGGCGCGAACCGGCGCTTCCGGAATGGTCGTGGAATCCCAGCCGCCGCCAAGCGCCGCATACAGCGCGATCAGCGCGGTCGCGGCGTCGGCCCGCGCCTGGGTAGCGCCGTTCCGCGCCGACAGCAGCGCGATTTCCTGCTGGTTGAGCGTGGTGAAATCGGTCAGCCCGGTGCGGTACTGGCTGCGGCTGAGGATCGCGGAATTGTTCGCGGCATCGAGCGCGATCACAAATTGCCGCTCGCGTTCCTGTGCCGATTGCAGCGCGACGACGGCGTTCTCGACATCCTCGAGCGCGGTGAGGATCGTCGCGCGGTAAAAGGCGAACGCGCCATCGGTCGCTGCCTCGCTCGTGCGCACCTGGCTGCGCAACCGCCCGCCGTTGAAGATCGCCTGCGTCAGCCCGGCGAACAGCCCGCCGGTGATCGCATCGCCGATATTGCCGATCGAGGTCGCGTTGGTGTTGATGTTGCCGGTGATCGCGAGCGCGGGATAGAGCTGCGCCTTGGCGACGCCGATCCGCGCGGTCGCCGCGGCGAGCGCGCGTTCGGCAGACCGCACGTCGGGACGCTGACGCAGCGTGTCGCCGGGGATCCCCACGCCGACCGCCGCGGGACCGACGGGGATAGCCTTTGCGGGTGCCATCAGCGTCCGCAGCGCGCCCGGCGCCTGCCCCGTCAGCACGCCGATCCGCGCGACGGCGGCGGCATATTGCTGGTCGAGATTGGGGATCGTCGCGGCGGTCTGCGCGCGCTGCGACCGCGCCTGTTCGCTGTCGAGGCTGGAGACCAGCCCCGCCTGGACGCGGAAACCGGCGATCTCGAGATTGTCGTCCTGGATGGTCAGCGACGCGCGCGCGTTGGCGAGCTGCCCCTGGTACAGCCGCGCGAGCACATAGTTGCGCGCGACCTCGCTCTCGACCGAGATCAGCACGGTGGCATATTCGAACCCCGACGCGGCATAGTCCGCGCGGCTCGCCTCGATCGTCCGGCGGATCTCGCCGAACACCCCGACCTGGTAGCTCGCGCTTCCGCCCAGCGTGAAGCTGTTCGTCCCGCCGCCGCCGGTGTCGACGACGGTCCCGTCGGGCAGCGTGAACGACCGCCCGCCGCCGCGCAGATTCTCGTTGCGCTGATACCCGCCCGACCCGCTGAGCGTCGGCAGCAGCGACGCGCGGTTCTGGATCAGGCTTTCGCGCGCCTGCCGCAACCGCGCGACGCTCTGCGCGATGTCGAGATTGGTCGCCGCCGCCTGCTCGACGAGCTGGCCGAGCACGGGGTCGTCGAACCGCTGCCACCAGCGCGTCAGGTCTTCCGGGGTGGTGACCGGGGTCACCGAATAGGCGTCGGGAACACCCAGTTCGGCTGCGGCCTGGGGGTGATAGTCCGGCCCTACCGAGCAGCCGGCGAGCAAGACGGGCGCAACAAGAAAGGAACGGACGCGTAACATGGTCGGCAGGAATGGCGGGCGGTCGAGGGGTAGTCCAGCGCTTTTGTGTCGCGAAGTGTCGCAGGCGGGATCGGGTGCGTTGGCCCCTCGCCGTCATTCGCGGATTAGCATCGTGTGAGGTAGATCCGGATTACAGGCCGCAGGCGTTGCGCGTAGGACCCTGGGTCCTGACTTTCGTCAGGATGACGGGAGAAGGGAGGTAGCGGGCTGCATCGGAATCGTCGGTTATTGGCCATGACAGCCGCCTCCCGTCATCCTGACGAAAGTCAGGACCCAGCGCCGGAAGCGCTGCCCGCCGGAATTCCGGACGGTGGCGGACGAGGACAGCAATCCATGGCAGCGACGGCGGCGGCGAATGCCGCTACGGAGAGCGCCAATCGAACCGCTCCCGTTCCAATTTTGCGTTGCAGCGGAACGGAGCGTGACTGCCAGGGGTTAGACGACTATGCTTGCCGAACGCCAGCCCGCGACTGATATCCTCGCAGCCCCGCCGCTCGTGCTCGACGCAGCCAGCCTCTTCTTCGATTTCGACGGGACGCTCGTCGATCTGGCGGCGACGCCCGATGCGGTGGTGGTCGAGCGGATGCTGCTCGACCAGCTCGACCGGCTCGCCGCGCGGTTTCCGGGGCGCGTGTCGATTATCAGCGGGCGCTCGATCGCGCAGCTCGACGCGATGCTCGGTGATCATGCGGCCCGCTTCGCGGTGGCCGGGAGCCACGGCGCCGAGCGGCGAACGCCCGAGGACGGTCATGTCGCCGCGGCGCGCCCGCCTGCGCTCGAGCGTGCCGCCGTGCTGCTGCGCGACTTCGCGGATCGCAACGGACTCGTCTATGAGGCCAAGACGCTGGGTGCGGGGCTGCACTATCGGCAGGACCCCGCGTTCGAGGCCGAGGCCGTCGCGCTGGCCGAGATGCTCGCGCAGACGCACGGCCTGACGCTCCAGCGCGGCAAGATGATGGTCGAGCTACGCACCGCCGGGAACAAGGGCGCCGCGCTGCGCACGCTGATCGCGGCACCGGGAATGGCAGGCACCACGCCGTTCTTCTTCGGCGACGACGTCACCGACGAGGACGGGTTCGAGGCGGCACGCGATCTCGGCGGTGCCGGAATCCTGATCGGCGAGCCCCGCCCTACCGCTGCCACCTATCGTCTCGACGACGTCGCCGCGCTTCGCGGCTGGATCGCCGCCATATTGGAATCATGATGACCGTCTCTCCCGACCCCGCCACACCCGTCGATCTCCGCGCGAGCACCGCGGACATGAACCTCTGGCCGATCGGCAATTGCCAGGTCTCGGCGCTGATCGACAGGACGGGCCGGTTTGTCTGGGGCTGCGTCCCGCGTGTCGACGGCGACCCGGCGTTCTGCGCGCTGCTCGGCGGCGATGCGCCCGAGACGGGGTTCTGGGCGATTGAGCTCGAGGGCGTCACCAGGACGACCCAGGCCTATATCCGCAACACGCCGATCCTCGTCACGCGGCACGAGGATGCCGCGGGGAACGCGGTCGAGGTCACCGACTTCTGTCCGCGGTTCGTGCGCGACGAGCGAACCTATCGGCCGACGAGCTTCGTCCGGATCGTCCGGCCGGTCGCCGGATCGCCGCGGATCCGCATCCGCCTGCGCGTCGCGACCAACTGGGGGCACGCCACCGACCATACGCAGGGGTCGAACCATATCCGCTTCCTGATGGACGACCAGACGCTGCGGCTGACGACCGACGCGCCGGTCGGGCATATCGTCGACGAGCGGTGGTTCCGGCTCGAACGCCCGATGTACATGTTCCTCGGGCCCGACGAGAGCTTTGCCGGCGTGCTGCACGAGGCGGCCGAGGCGATGCTCGCGCGTACGCGAGACGAGTGGCGCCACTGGGTGCGCGGGCTCGCGACCCCGGTCGAATGGCAGGACGTCGTCATCCGCGCCGCGATCACGCTGAAACTGTGCCAGCACGAGGAGACCGGCGCGATCGTCGCCGCGCTCACCACCTCGATCCCCGAGCATGAGGGGTCGGAGCGCAACTGGGACTATCGCTACTGCTGGATCCGCGACGCCTATTACACGGTGCAGGCGCTCAACCGCCTCGGCGCGCTCGACGTGCTCGAGGGGTATCTCGAATATCTGCGCAACATCGTCGATGCGTCGAAGGGCGGGCATGTCCAGCCGCTCTACGGCGTCGGCGGCGAGGCAATTTTGGTCGAACGCGTCGCGCCCGCGCTGCCCGGTTACCGCGGCATGGGCCCGGTGCGCGTCGGCAACCAGGCCTATGAGCAGATCCAGCACGACGCGTACGGCCAGATCATCCTGTCCGACGTCCAGGCGTTCTTCGACCAGCGGCTGTTCCGCATGTCGAGCGCGGAGGACTTCAAGAGCCTCGAGCTGGTCGGCGACCGCGCGTGGGAAACCTATGACAAGCCCGATGCGGGGCTGTGGGAGCTGCGGACGAAGGCGCATGTCCACACCTATTCCGCGGCGATGTGCTGGGCGGCGTGCGACCGGCTCGCCAATGCGGCAGGCGTGCTCGGGCTCGAGGATCGCCGGGCATTCTGGAACGCGCGCGCGGACACGATCCGCGCGACGATCGAGAAGGCCGCGTGGCGCGAGGATACGCAGCGTATCTCCGCAACGTTCGGCGGCGACGATCTCGACGCGAGCCTGATCCAGCTGCTCGACCTGCGCTTCTTTGCGCCCGACGATCCGCGTTTCCAGTCGACGCTCAAGGCGGTCGAGGAGGGCCTGCGCCGCGGCAGCCACATGCTGCGCTATGCGACCGAGGATGATTTCGGCCTTCCGCATACCGCATTCAACGTCTGCACCTTCTGGCTGATCGAGGCGCTGCACGCGACCGGTCGCACGGCGGACGCGTGCGCGCTGTTCGCCGAGATGGTCGCACGCCGTACCCCCGCGGGGCTGTTGTCCGAGGATATCGATCCCAACACGGGCGAGCTGTGGGGGAATTATCCGCAAACCTATTCGCTGGTGGGATTGATCAACTGCGCGGTCCTGCTCAGCAAGCCCTGGAGCGCCGTACGATGAGCCGCCTGGTCGTCATTTCCAATCGTGTCCAATCGGTCGACGCCCCCTCGGGCAACCAGGGCGGGCTCGCGGTCGCGCTGCTCGCGGCGCTCCGTGAAAAGGGCGGCGTGTGGTTCGGCTGGTCGGGCGAGACCACCGAGACCTTCACGGGGCATATCAATTTCCAGCAGGGCAAGGGCGTCACCACCGCGACGATCGACCTCGAGGAACAGGATTTCGACGAATATTATAACGGCTATGCGAACCGGACGCTGTGGCCGCTGTTCCATTACCGGATCGACCTGACCGAGTTCGAACGTGATTTCTCGAGCGGCTATGCGCGCGTCAACACGCGGTTCGCGGAGACGGTGCTGCCGCTGATCGAACCCGACGATCTCGTCTGGGTGCATGATTATCATCACGTGCCGCTGGGGCGCGAGCTTCGCAAGCTGGGGGTCGAGAACAAGATCGGCTTCTTCCTCCACATCCCATGGCCGCCGATGGCGATGCTGCTGTCGCTGCCGAGCCACCGCGCGCTCGTCGAATCGATGTTCGCGTACGACGTGGTCGGGTTCCAGACTCAGGACTGGCTCGACAGCTTCCTGCATTACGTCACCAGCCAGCTCGACGGCGTGGTCGGCGAGGATGGCTGGGTGACGGTCGGCGATCGGACGATCAAGGCGATCACCACGCCGATCGGGATCGAGACCGCGGATTTCGAGAAGTCCGCGAGCAGCAACGCCGCGCGGCACGCCAAGGAGCGGATGTACATGTCCGCAACCGGGCGCAGCCTGATCGTCGGCGTCGACCGGCTCGATTACTCGAAGGGTCTCGCCGAGCGGTTCTCGGGCTATGAACGCTTCCTCGCGTCGCACCCCGATCACCGCGGGCTGGTCTACATGCTCCAGATCGCGCCGCCCTCGCGCGAGAAGGTCGACACCTATCAGGAGATCCGCGCGAACCTCGATTCGATGTCGGGACGGATCAACGGCGAGTTCTCGGACATCGACTGGACGCCGATCCGCTACGTCAACCAGGGCTTCCCGCGCGACGTGCTCGCGGGGATCTACCGTGCGGCGCGCGTCGGGCTGGTGACGCCGCTCAGGGACGGGATGAACCTCGTCGCGAAGGAATATGTCGCGGCGCAGGATCCCGAGGATCCCGGCGTTCTGATCCTGTCGCAGTTCGCGGGGGCCGCGGCGCAGCTGACCGACGCGGTGCTGGTCAATCCGTACAGCCCCGAGGAGATGGCCGACGCGATCGCGCGCGCGCTCAAGATGCCGCTCGCGGAACGCAAGGCGCGGTGGGAAAAGCTGATCGACAATGTCCGCCGCGAGGACGTGATGTGGTGGTGCGAACTGTTCATCACCGCACTCGAGGATGCGCCGGAGCACGCCGAGGCGTAAACGGTCCTCGTCATCCTGACGAACGTCAGGACCAAGGGCCACACAGTGCAGCACCCGTGACCCTGGACCCTGACTTTCGTCAGGGTGACGGGTGCCCGCGCCGCCCCAGCGTCACGACGCGACGCCGCGCACGGGGTCCGGCGCCATCAGCAGGCGGCCGCGCGGCATCGCCTCGGGCATTTCCTGCGCGATAAACGCCAGCATTGCCTCGCGCACGTCGCAGCGCAGGTCGAACGCGACCGACGCGTTCTTGGCGGTCATCAGCGCGCGGAGCTCGACCGCGTCGGTCTTCACGTCGGTCACCTGCAGGTTGAAGAAGCGACCATCCCAGCGTGGATTGGCCTTGACCACCTCGGCGAGCTTCTCGCGCAGCCGGGGCACGTCGGTCGACGGATCGACATACCAGAACACCGACCCCATCAGCTGGCTGGTCTCGCGCGTCCAGTTCTGGAAGCTCTGTTCGAGGAACTTCGAGACGGGGACGACGAGGCGGCGCTCGTCCCAGATCTTGATCACGACGAACGTCAGGTTGATCTGCTCGACCCGCCCCCATTCGCCGTCGACGATCAGCACGTCGTCGAGCCGGATCGGCTCGGTGAACGCCATCTGCACGCCCGCGATGAGATTCTTCAGCGCAGGCTGCGCGGCAGCACCGACGACGAGGCCGGCGATACCCGCGGATGCCATCAGCGTCACGCCGATCGAGCGGATGCCCGGCACGCTCAGCAGCATCAGGCAGACGCTGATGAAGATGATGAAGAACGTCCCGATCCGCCCGAGGATCGCCGCGCGCGTCCGCTTGCGCCTGGCGCGGAGATTGTCCTCGACGGTGATGTCCGAGCGGATCTCGATCACGTCCTGGAACGCACGAAGCGCCGCGACCGCGAGCCAGCCGAGCAAAGCGGGGACGAGGAAGCCGAGGATCTGCTTCCACAACTCCTCGATATCGTCGTCCATCGGCAGGATCCGCGCGACGAACGCGACGCTGACCGCGACGAACACCGCGCGCAGCGGCCGGCGAACGCGCGCGAGGACGAGCCCGTCGGTCTTGGCGGTCGACCGCCGCTGCGCATGGCCCGCGATCCGCATCGTCAGCCAGTGCGCGACCAGCGCGAACACGACCGCCGCCGACACGACGGCGACGCTTTCCAGCCAGACCCATTCGGGTGGTATGTGGAGCGATCTGAATATGCGCATCAAGGCGCAACGGTGCGGCTGCGGGGATGTTCCGCTGCGGTGCAGCATGGGGCGACGAGCGCGCTACCGCCATGGCCCCCACCCCGGCGAGGGTCGGGGCCCAATTGGGAGACAAATGTGGCGACGCGCAGCCCGCCGTTATCGCCGTTTCCCAATTGGGCCCCGGCCTTCGCCGGGGTGGTGCTGTTTGCTTGGAAATCGCTCGCTCGTCACCCGCGTTCCCGGATGACGTCCTGCCCCGATCATGTCAGAAGACGGCCACCATGATAGCCCGCAGAATCAGACGCTTCCTGAGCGAGGAAGACTGGACGTTCGCGCCGCACGAGCTGCCGGTGCTGCCCGGGTCGCCGGGGTCGCCCGCGCATCCGCGGCACCGCCAGATCGCCTATGCGCTGATCGGCATTTTGCTCGGGCTGACGGTGGGGTTCGGCAACGCGCTGATCAGCGCCAACACCTATACGCTGCAGGGCGCGCTCGGGCTCGATCCCGCCGAGATCGCATGGCTGCCGACGGTCTATGTGATGACGAACGTCAGCATCAACCTGCTGATGATCAAGTTCCGCGCGCAGTTCGGGCTGAGGCCGTTCGCGCTGATATTCCTCACGCTCTACGTGCTCGTGACGCTGGCGCATCTGTTCGTCCACGGCTTTGCCACCGCGATCGCGGTGCGCGCGATCAGCGGGATGGCGGGCGCGGCGCTGAGCAGCCTGTGCCTCTATTACGTGATGCAGGCGCTGCCGGCGAAATGGCGGCTGAAGGCGGTGGTGCTGGGGATCGGCATCCCGCAATGCGCGACGCCGCTCGCGCGGCTGTTCTCGCCCGACCTGCTGGCGATGTCGCAGTGGCGGACGCTGTATTTGTTCGAGCTCGGGCTGGCGCTGCTCTCGCTCGCCGCGGTCGCCGCGCTCCGCCTGCCGCCGACGACGCGGAGCAAGGCGTTCGAGCCGCTCGACTTTCTCACCTTCGTGCTGTTCGCCAGCTCGACCGCGCTGTTCGCCGCGGTGCTCGGGCTCGGGCGGATCGTGTGGTGGACCAACGCGCCGTGGATCGGCTGGGCGCTGATCGCCGCGATCCCGCTGTTCCTCGCGGCGATCGCGATCGAGCACCACCGCGTCAACCCGCTGCTCAACACGCGCTGGCTGGGCAGCGCGGACATCGTCCGGTTCACCGTCGTGATCGTGATGGCGCGCATCGTGCTGTCCGAACAGACCTATGCCTCGGTCGGGCTGCTGACACTGCTCGGCCAGAACAACGACCAGCTGGTGCCGTTCTTCCTGATCATCTTCATCGCCTCCGTGGCGGGGGTGATCGCCAGCGCGGTGACGCTCGACGTCGACCGGCTCGGCCATCCGATCATGCTCGCGATCGGGCTGGTCGCGGTCGCCGCGTGGTTCGATTCCTACGCGACCAGCCTGACGCGCGCGCCGCAGATGTACGTGACGCAGGCGATCATCGGGTTCAGCGCGACCTATTTCCTCGGCCCCGCGCTGCTGTTCGGGATGACGCGTGCGCTCAAACAGGGCGCGGGCCACATCATCAGCTTCATCGCGCTGTTCGGGATCATCAATTCGCTCGGCGGGCTCGGCGGCACCGCGCTGCTCGGCAGCTATCAGGTGATTCGCGAAAAGGCGAACAGCGCCGCGCTCGTCCAGCAGATCTCGCCGACCGACCCGATCGTCGCGCAGCGGATCGCCGCGGGCGGCGCCGCGGTCAGCCGCGTGATCGTCGATCCGACGCTGCGCACCGCGGAAGGTACTGCAATTCTGTCCCAAACCACGACGCGCGAAGCAAACGTACTTGCGTATGACGACGTCTTCCGGTTGATCGCGGTGCTTGCCGCCGGGACATTCGGGTACCTCCTGTTCCTGCTCGTGCGGCGTGGACGACGCGAACGACGGGCGCGGCGTGAGGGAACGACATGAGCGATGCGCGCAGCCCGGTCGCGGAAGGACCGGCAACCGAAGAGAAACAGGCGGAGATGGACGCCGCGGCGGCCCAACCGGCGGCGCCAGCGCCCTCCCCGGCCCCCACCCCCGCGGCGGCAAGCCCCGCGGTGCCGGTGGGATCGGGCTGGCGTCCGCAGCGCCCCAGCGCGAAGGTGATCGTCGTGATCGTCGTGCTGGCGATCGCGGGGATCTGCGCGGTCCTCGCGGCGTGGCGGCTGCCGCCGTTCGCGACGAGCTATCAATCGACCGACAACGCCTATGTCCGCGGACGGACGACGGTGATCAGTCCGCAGGTCAGCGGCTATGTGACGCAGGTGCTCGTGCGCGATTTCGCCGACGTGAAGCAGGGCGATCCGCTGGTGAAGATCGACGACCGCATCTATCGCCAGCGGATCGACCAGGCGCAGGCGCAGGTCGATGCGCAGGCGGCGACGCTGTCGAACAGCCTCCAGACCGCGCGCAGCCGGCAGGCGAGCCTCGCCGCGCAGGACGCCGCGGTCGCCAACGCCGCCGCGCAGCTGATGCGCGCCGAGGCGGACATGGCGCGCGTCAACGACCTCGTGGTCGACGGATCGGTCTCGTTGCGCGAGCGCGACCAGACGCTGGCGGCGCTGCGCCAGGCGCAGGCGCAGGTCCAGCAGGCCAAGGCCGCGCGCGAGATCGCCCGGCAGGACATCCGTACCGTCCAGGTCGGACGCGGCGGCCAGCAGGCGGGCGTGTCGGGCGCGGAAGCGGCGCGGCAGCTTGCGCGGATCGACCTTGCCAACACGGTCATCCGCGCGCCCGAGACGGGGCGGTTGAGCGAAGTCGGCGTGCGGCTCGGCCAATATGTGACCGCGGGGTCGCAGCTGATGTTCCTCGTGCCGCCGGAAACCTGGGTGATCGCCAATTTCAAGGAGGCGCAGACCGCGCGGATGGCGGTCGGCCAGCCCGCGTCGTTCACCGTCGACGGGCTCGCGAACGAACGGCTGACCGGGCATGTCGAGCAGATCTCGCCCGCCGCGGGCTCCGAATTCGCGGTGCTCAAGGCGGACAATGCGACGGGCAACTTCACCAAGGTCCCGCAGCGGATCGCGGTGCGCATCCGCGTCGATCCGGGCCAGCCGCTGAGCGCGCGGTTGCGGCCGGGGATGTCGGTGCAGGCGCGCGTCGACACCGCAGGCGGACCGGGGCCGCGGTGATGCGGTGCAGACCCAGTGCCCCCCCCGCCCCCTGTTCTCCCGCGAAGGCGGGAGCCCAGACTGGGTCCCCGCCTTCGCGGGGAAACATTTTGGGGGAGGATAGTACCCCGGCGAGAACCTCCCCCCCGGCGCAGGCCGGGGCCCAACCGGGAGACGATCGTGACGACGCGCGGTCCGTCCTTACCGCGGCCTTCCCACTTGGGCCCCGGCCTTCGCCGGGGTGGTCCCAGGGGATGCGGATGGCGCGCGGCATGGGTGCGTGGCGAACAGTGCACGTGTGGCGGGCCGCCACCACCCTCCCCCTCGCGCTGCTCGCCACCGCGTGCATCGGCCCCCGCCCCGAGGCGCCTGCGACGACCGCGGTCGTCCCGCCCCCCGCGTGGCGGACCGCGCTCGGCGCGGGCGAACCGATCCGCGCGGACTGGTGGAGCGCGTTCGGCGATCCGGCGCTGTCGAGCCTGGTCGCGCGCGCGCTCGCCAACAGCCCCGATCTCGGCGCCGCCGCGGCGCGGATCGACGAGGGGCGCGCCGCCGCACGGCTCGCGCGCGCGCAGCAGACGCCGCTGGTCAGCGGATCGGCCCCCAGCACCACCGGCCAGACGGTCAGCCCGTTCGGGTTGCCGTCCGACGCGATCGGCGCGCAGCCGTCGGTCAGCATCAGCTATGATCTCGACCTGTTCGGCCGCCTTCGCCAGGCAACCCGCGCCGCGCAGGCGCAGCTGCTCGCGACCGAGGCGGCGCGTGACACGGTCAGGCTCGGTCTCGCGAGCAGCGTGGCGAGCGGCTACATCACGCTGCGCGCGCTCGATCAGCGACTCGCGGTCGCGCGCCAGACGCTCGCCGCGCGCGCCGAGGGGCTGCGGATCGCGCGCCGTCGCGCCGAGTCGGGCTATACGTCCAATCTCGAGCTGCGACAGGCGGAGGCAGAATATCACGCCACCGAACAGCTGGTCCCCGCCGCGGAGCTCGCGATCAGCCGGCAGGAAAACGTGCTCAGCCTGCTGGTCGGCGACGTCCCCGGCGCGATCCCGCGCGGCGTCACGCTCGACCAGCTTGCCGCCCCGGCGATCCCCGACGGCCTGCCCGCCGACCTGCTCCGCCGCCGCCCCGATCTCTACCAGGCCGAGCAGACCTTGGTGGCGACCGATCGCTCGCTCGACAGCGCGCGCGCGGCGATGTTGCCCAATCTCGCGCTGACCGGCTCGGCGGGCGTCGTCCTGTCGAGCGCGCTGGCCAATCCGATCGCGGTCTTCTCGATCGGTGCGAGCGTGCTCAGCCCGATCCTCGACGGCGGGCGGCTGGGGGCGCAGGCGGATGCCGCGACCGCGCGGCGTGACCAGGCCGCGTTCGCCTATCGCCGCACCGCGCTGCAGGCATTCCGCGAGGTCGACGACAGCCTCGCGGGTGTCCGCCGTTCGGGCGAGCAGGCCACAGCCTTTGCGGGGCAGCGCGACGCGCTCGCAGGCGCGCTGCGCAACGCGTCGAACCGCTATCGTGCGGGCTATTCCGCCTATATCGATCAGCTCGACGCGCAGCGCGGGTTGCTGACCGCCGAATTGTCGCTGGTGCAGGCGCGCGCCGACCGGCTGACGGCGTATGTGACGCTGTACCAGGCGATGGGCGGCGGCTGGTCGCGCGCGGAGGCCGACCGCGTTCGACGCTGAACCCGCCCCGCGCGCGCGGGTAAGAAACTCGCGCCGCGTGGCACGGCGCATGCATTTTCCTGCCACACTTCGTGCGTAGAGCCATGCCCCATGAAGGCGATCATCCTTGCTGCCGGTCACGGATCACGGCTCCTGCCGCTGACGCTCACGACGCCCAAATGCCTCGTCGAGGTCGGGGGGCGCGCGATCCTCGATCATCAGCTCGACGCGGTCTCGGCGGCGGGGTTCGATGGCGCGGTGATCGTCGGCGGCTACCGGATCGACCAGATCGACGCGCATCTCGCCGCGCGTGACGGCGGGCGTGACGGCGGGCTGCCGACCACGCTCGTCTTCAACCCGTTCTGGTCGGTCGCGAACTCGATCGGCAGCGTGTGGGCGGCGTCTGCGTACCTCAATACGCCGTTCGCGCTGATGAACGGCGACACGCTGTTCGACGCGGCGATCCTGCGCGGCGCACGGGCGCGGTCCGCCGCCGGCGTGACGCTGGTGGTCGAACCGCTCGAGCAGCCCGGGCTCGACGACATGCTCGTCGAGGCGGATGGCGAGCGCGTGATCGCGGTCGGCAAGCATCTGGTCGGGCACCAGGCGACCGACCGGTCGCTCGGGTTGATCCTGTCGGCGGGCGGCACCGCCTATGCCGAGGCGCTGCGCGCGGTGATCGGCGAGCCCGACGGGCTGCACGCCTATCACCACGCAGTCGTCCGCCGCGTCGCCGAACGCAGCGGCGTCCGCGCGCTGCGCATCGCGCCCGACCTGCGCTGGCAGGAGATCGACCGCCCCGAGGACATCGCGCAGTGGCAGCGCGAGCATGCGGCCCCGCCCCTGGACCCAAATCAAGCTGCAACCACGCCGCGCGACGGGTCCGCGGCGATCGACGCGTCCGCATGAACCGCAAGGTCGCGTTCCTGTTCCTCGGCGAGACGCTGCTGATCCCGCATCTCTATCCGATCGTCGAGGCGCTCGCCGCGGCCGAGCCCGAGCTGCCGATCGAGCTTTGGGTCAGCACGTCGATGCACGAGGCGTTGCTCGGGGGGTGGAGCGAAATGCTGCCAAGTGTCCGCATCCGCCGCGCACCGGGGTTCCGGACGCTCACGGGCTATGACGACGGGCGCAACCCGCCGGTCCCGGCCAAGCTCCCGACGCTGCTGCGGCTGCTCCCCAATCTGCTGCGGACGCCGGTGGTCGTTTGCGCCGAACAGACGAGCCTGTGGCTGCCCGCGATGGTCCCGCTGCGGACGCGGTTCATCGACACGTTCCACGGCGCGGGGTCGATGATGGCGCGCGGGCACTGGCGACGGCGTGCCGGCTGGCGCACGCTGGTCGCAGCCGAGCGCGATCGTCAGGCGCTGATCGCGGGCGGCGATGCGCCCGAGCGCGTCTGCACGACGGGCTATGTCAAGGCCGCCTTCCGCCAGCGCACCCCCGCGACGCGGCTGTTCGCGGATACGAAGCCCGTGATCCTCTACACCCCGCACTGGCAGGCGCATCGCTCGTCCTGGTGGACCTGGGGCCCCGCGGTGGTCGAGCGGATCCGTGCCGATGGCCGCTACAATTTGATCTTCGCGCCGCACCAGCGCCTCGTCGAGCGCGCACCCGAGCTGCGCGCGTTCGTGGCGGGGCTCGCCGGCGCGGCGGGTGTCCACGCGGACCTCGACAGCTTCGCGATGGTCGATGGCAGCTATACCGCCGCCGCCGACCTGTATCTCGGCGACACGTCGAGCCAGGTGGTCGAATATATGATGCGGCCGCGCCCCTGCGTGTTCCTCAACGCGCTGCGCGCGGCGTGGCGGTCGGACGCGTCCTACGCGATGTGGGAGGCGGGCGACGTGGTCGAGTCGCTCGACGCACTGATCCCCGCGATCGACCGCGCGCCGATACGCCACGACGACTATGAGGCGTTCCAGCGCGCGTTCGTGCAGACCGCGCTTGGCGACGTGTCGGGTCTGGCGCCGGCGCGCGCGGCGGCCATTGTCCTCGAGGCGCTTCGCCGCTGACCGCGGTGCGGGGGCCGGACGCGACCGGCGGCGCCGCGCGCGCCGGGGGTCTCGCAATCCGCGCACAATCGGCTATCGGCAGCGCATGCAAGACACGCCAGCACTGACGCCCGTCGGCAGCAACCCGACCCTGTTATGGGGGATGACCAATGTCGAGCGGCTGCGCCGGATCGCGCGCGCGCAGGGGTTTGCCGATCACGCCGCCGCGGATCAGGACAGCCCCGCGATCCTCGCCAACATGGCGTTCGCGTTCGATCCGGTCTGGACCGCGCACCTCAAGACACGGCCGGGGACGGTCGTCACCCGCGCGGGCGTTCCCGTGCTCGCTTATGTCCGCGACCGCGCCGAGCGTGCGGATGTCGAGGCGGCGATGCGCGACGCGGTGCCGTTGCAGCGCACGGGGATGCTGAGCGTGATCGCCGCCGAAGCGGACGAGGGGATCCTCAACGAGGCGCTACGCAAGCGCGAGAAGCCGTTCGCCGAACGGCTGACCCCCGAAGCGGTGCCCGCGATCGAGCGTGCGAGCTATGTCGGCGCGTACAAGGGCGTCACCGACCTGCTGACCAAATATCTGTGGCCCGAATGGGCGCTGGCGATCACGCGGGTCTGCGCGCGCGCGGGGATCACGCCGAACCAGGTCACCGCGATGGGATCGGTGCTGTGCATCGTCGCGACGGTCGCGTTCTGGTACGGGTGGTTCTGGACGGGGCTCGCCACGGGCCTCGTCTTCATGGTGCTCGACACCGTCGACGGGAAGCTCGCGCGGTGCACGATCACCGCGTCGAAGCTCGGCAATGCGTGGGACCACGGCGTCGACCTCGTCCATCCGCCCTTCTGGTGGTGGGCCTGGGCGGCGGGCTGCGCGCCGTATGGCCGCGCGCTCGACGACCGGACCTTCTGGATCGTGATCGGCACGATGCTGTTCGGCTATGTCGCGCAGCGGCTGATCGAAGGCGCGTTCATCGTCCGCTTCGGGATGCACATCCATGTCTGGGAGCGGTTCGACAGCTGGTTCCGGCTGATCACCGCGCGGCGCAACCCCAACATGGTCATCCTGTTCGCCGGGCTCGTCGTCACGCGTCCCGATTGGGGGATCATCGGCGTCGCTGGCTGGACCGCGATCTCGCTGGTCGTCCATCTCGTCCGGCTGTTCCAGGCGATGGCGCGGCGCGCCGGCGGCGCGACGATCACGAGCTGGCTCGCCTGACGCGGCAGGCGGCCGGGTTGCCGCCTGTCCCGCAACACCGGCTTGCCGCCCCGCGCCGCGCGCTTTAGGGGCCGGAACGCGCATGACACAGGACACCGCACCCTCCCCGGCGCCCACGGACATCCGCGGGATGCTCCGTTCCGCGGCGCGCAACCTGGGCTGGTTGCTGGCCAGCCGCAGCGTGCTGGCGATCCTGTCGCTCTTCTATCTCGGCTTTGCGACGCGCACGCTCGGCGTCGTCGATTTCGGCCGGTTCGCGCTGATCACCGGCGCGGTGCAGGCGCTGACGACCTTTGTCGGGTTCCAGACATGGCAGATCATCGTCCAGTACGGCGTCCACGCCGCGCATGAAGGCGACACGCCGCGGCTCGCCCGGCTATTCCGGCTGGCGGCACGGCTCGACCTGTCGAGCGCGATCGTCGGGGCGCTGCTGACGATCGGCATCCTCCAGATCTGGGCCGACGCGTTCAGCATCCCGCGCGACCTGATGCACTACACGCTGGTGTTCGCGGTGATCCAGCTGGTGACGATCCGCTCGACGCCGCTCGGCATCCTCCGGTTGCGGGACAAATTCTCGCTGTCCGCGCTCGCCGACAGCATGACGCCGGTGATGCGATTCGTCGGCGCGGGTGCGGCGATGCTGTTCGACCCGACGATTCGCGGCTTCATGACCGCCTGGGCGGTGGCGGAGATCGTCACCGCCGCGACCTACTGGATCATGGTCTGGCGCAGCGGCGATTTCGCGCTGCTGATGCAGGGGCGAAGCCGGTGGAAGACGCTGATCGCCGAGAATCCCGGCGTCGTCCGGTTCGCGCTGAGCACCAACGCCAGCGCGACGCTCGGGCTGTCGAGCAAGCAGATCCCGCTGCTGCTCGTCGGCGCATCGATCGGCCCCGCCGCCGCGGGCGCATTCCGGCTTGCCGCCCAGGTCGCGCAGGCGCTCGCGAAACTGTCGCAGCTGCTGTCGCGCGCGGCGTTTCCCGAGATCGTCCGCGCGGTGCGCACCGCCGCGCCCGAACGGCTCCGGCGCATCCTCGTCAAGACCATGCTCGCCAGCAGCGCGGCGGCGCTGGCGATCCTCGCGGTGGTCGCGCTGATCGGCGAACCGATGCTCAAGCTGGTGGGCGGCAAGTCGTTCGGTACCGCCTATCCGGTGCTGCTGTGGCTCGCCGCGGCGGGATGCTTCGATCTCGCGACGGTCAGCCTCGACACGGTGATGACCGCGGTCAACCGTGCGGGGACGGTGTTCGCGATCCGTGTCGTCGCGGTCGTCCTGCTGTTCATCGCGGCATTCGTGCTGATGCCGGTCTATGGATCGACCGGGGTCGCGATGGGGGTGATGATCGGATCGATCGCGGTCGCCATCCTGCTCGGCATCGCCGCCGCCCGCTTCACGCGGCCGCGCGCGCCCGACTGAATCCTGCCGCCTACGACGGGCGACGGACGGCGGATCGGCGGGTCGATAAAGCCCGTGTTCACACACTGCCCGGCATTGGCCACCAAATTGCCTTTATACACTTCCAGGGTCGAACGATGACGAAACTGCCCCTCATGGTCGGTCTGACCGCGGCTGCGCTGGCGGCGTCGGCCCCCGTTGCCGCCGCCGAGACCTGCGTCGGCAAACCCGGTCCCGGTCTTGCGAAGATGACGCTCGAGGCGACGACGCTGCACAATGCCGCGGGCGAGGTCGCGTTCACGGTCTATCCGGACGAGAAGTCGCGATTCCTCGCCAAGGGCGGCAAGCTGGTGCGCGCGCGCGTTCCCGCCAACCAGCCGCGCGCCTGTTTCTGGCTCAAGCCCGGCTATTACGCGATCGCGCAATATCACGACGAGAATGCCGACCATAATTTCAACCGCACGCTGTTCCTGCCCAAGGAAGGCTTCGGTTTTTCGAACGATGCGCCGACCTCGGTCGGGCTGCCATCCTTCGCCTCGGCGCGCGTCCAGCTCCCCGCGGCGGGGACGACGCTGCGCATGACGATGCGGTATCGCCGCTGAACGGGTAGTGCGGCACCGGCGCCACCCGGGACTGGTCCGCCCCGACATAAAAGTGTAGCGATTATCCGCTGCGACAGGTAGCCAACAGTGTGAACGACGCCGTTTCCAGTTTTCAAGCCTTTGATGGCGTGCCGTTCACCCCGGTACGTCGCGACGCGACGTCCGATCTGGCCGCGCGCACCGCGGCGTCGGAAATCCGCACGGGGATCATCTGCAATCCCAAGAGCCATCGCAACCGCAGCAGCGTCGAGGCGACGCGGCCGTTCGTGTCGGGCACGGTGCTGGCGGTCACGCCGCGCACGCAGGCCGAACTCGCCGAGGTGCTGAGCGACTTTGCGCGCCACGGCATCGAACTGCTCGTGATCGATGGCGGCGACGGGACGATCCGCGACGTCCTCACCGCCGCGGCCACCGTCTGGACGGGAACCCAGCCACGCGTCGCGATCGTCCCCTCGGGCAAGACCAATGCGCTCGCGCTCGACCTCGGCATCCCCGACGACTGGACGCTCGACAAGGCGCTCGCGGCAGCGCGCGTCGGCCATGTCGTGGTCCGCCGTCCGGTCGAGGTCGAGCACCGCGACAGCGGCAGCACGCGGCGCGGGTTCCTGTTCGGCGCGGGCGCGTTCGTCGAGGCGACCGGGCTTGCCCAGCGCGCGCACCGTGCCGGCGCCTTCAAGGGATTTGCGGTCGGCGTCGCGCTCAGCTGGGCGATCGTCCAGACGCTGTTCGGGCGATCCTCGGGGACGTGGCGCGTCGGCAACCGGATGCACGTCCGCTACGACGCGAGCGCGCGCGCGGGCGACCTGACCGATACCGACACCAACCGCTATATCCTGCTCGCGTCGACGCTGACGCGGATGCCGCTGGGCGTGCAGCCGTTCGGGCCGGCCCGTGACGGGCTGAAGACGTTGCTGGTCGACGCACCGCCACGCTGGCTCGCCGCCGCCGCGCCGCTGATCGTGGCCGGGTCGCCCGCCAAATGGCTCGATCGCGCGGGCTATCACCGGATCGACCCGGATTCGCTCGACGTGACGATGGACGCGGGCTTCATCCTCGACGGCGAGGTGTATCCCGGTGGCGCGCTGACGATCCGCCAGGCGGCGCCGATCAGCTTCGTCGTGCCGTGACCGATCTCGCCGACGTCGTCCGGCGCCAGCTCGCGGCGCCGACGATCGATGCCGTCCGCACGATTGCCACGCAGCTGGCACAGACGCCCGACACCCTCGCGATCCTGTTCTACGGCTCGAACCTGCGGACCGGATCGACCGAGGGCGTGCTCGACTTCTACGTCCTGACCGCAGGACCGCGCGAGCGCGGGATCTGGCCGACCGTCAGCTACCGCGAGTTCGACCCGGACGACGCGCCGAACGGCGAGCGACTGCGCGCGAAGATTGCGACGATGCGGCTTTCGACCTTCGCCGACGCGGCGGCCGCGGCGACGCTGGACACGACGATCTGGACCCGGTTCGTCCAGCCATCCGCGCTGGTCTGGTCGCGCGATGCGGTCGCGCAGGACAAGGTCGCTGACGCGATCGCCGCCGCGGCGCGGTCCGCCGCGCGCTTCGCCGCCGCGCTGGGGCCGGAGGCGGCGCCCGCACGCGACTATTGGCGTGCGCTGTTCCGCCAGACCTATGCCGCCGAATTCCGCGTCGAGGCGCGCGGACGCGAGGATCAGATCCTCGCGCATGATCCCGATCGCTATGACCAGCTGCTGCCGCTCGCCTGGCAGGCGGACGGGATCGCGTTCGCGCAGGACGGCGAACGCCTGCGCCCCGCGCTGCCCCCTGCGCAGCGACGTGCGCTGCTGCGGGCGTGGGGCGTGCGGCGCCGCGCGGGCAAGCCGATCAACATCGCCCGGCTGATCCGTGCGGCGTTCACCTTCGAGGGCGCCGCACGCTATGGCGCATGGAAGATCGAGCGGCACACGAACGTCCCCGTGACGCTGTCGCCCTGGGCCGAACGTCATCCGATCCTCGCCGCGCCGGGCGTACTCTGGCGCGTGTGGCGAGCACGGCCCGCGCGATGAGCACCCCGCCTGCCACCCCGCCCGCGACCGCGTTCAGCGCGCTGATCCTCGCCGGATCGCGCGGCGGCGCCGATCCGGTCGCGGACTATGCCGGGGTCGCGCACAAGGTGCTGATCGAGCTCGACGGCCGGACGCTGCTCGCGCGCGTCGCCGAGGCGGTGCGCGCGGCGGGTGCGACGCAGATCGCGGTCTCCGCCTCCGACGACACGGTGCGCGATCACGCACGCGCGCTCGGCCTCCTCGTGCTCGATGCCGCAGCGGGTCCCAGTCTCAGCGTCGCGCGCGGGATCGAGGCGTTGGGTACGCCGCTGCTCGTCACGACCGCCGATCATGCGCTGCTGCGCGCCGAATGGGTCGCGCGGTTCCGCGCCGACGTGCCACCGGGTGCCGACGTCGCGGTGCTGCTCGCCCGCCGTGACGTGGTCGAGGCCGCGGCACCGGGTACGCGTCGCACCTATCTGACCTTTGCCGATGGCGGCTGGTCGGGGTGCAACCTGTTCCAGTTCGCCACGCCGCGCGCGATCGCCGCGGTCGAGCTGTGGCGGCGGGTCGAGGCCGATCGCAAGCGTCCCTGGCGGATCGTCCGGCGGCTCGGGATCGGGCTGCTGATCCGCTATGCTTTGGGCAGGCTGACGCTCGGCGAGGCGATCGCGCATCTCGGGCGCAAGGCCGGGCTCGATGCCGCCGCGATCCCCTGCCCCTACGGATTGGCCGCGGTCGATGTCGACAAGCCCGCCGACCTCGATCTGGTCCGTGCGATCGTCGCGGATACACGTTACCGCTCCCGGAATTGAAATCCGGCCTATTCGCGGCCCCCCGCTTCGTGCCAAAGCGCGCGGATGCATAATCCTACACTCCGCACCCCCGCATGACCGCGATCGGCATCTATGGCAGCGCCGGCCGGATGGGCCGTGCGATCACCGACGCGATCGAGGCGGCGGGCGCGACGCTCGCCGGCGGCGTCGATGCAGGCGACGATCCCGCGCCGCTCGCCGCCTCCGCCGACGTCCTCGTCGACTTCTCCACCCCCTCGGCGGTCGAGGCGCACCTTGCCGCCGCGCGCGCGGCCGGCACGGGTATCGTCATCGGCACGACCGGCCTGTCGCCGCAGCACCAGTCGATGATCGACGCGGCCGCCGCGGACATCGCGGTCCTGCAGACCGGCAACACCTCGCTCGGCGTCACGCTGCTCGGCATATTGGTACGCGAGGCCGCGGCGCGGCTGGGTGCGGACTGGGACGTCGAGATCGTCGAGATGCATCACCGCCACAAGGTCGATGCGCCGTCGGGCACCGCGCTGCTGCTCGGCGATGCCGCGGCAAAGGGACGCGGCTCGTCGCTCGCGGAACTGCGCGTCGACAGCCGTGCGGGCCTCGTCGGCGCGCGGACCGAGGGCACGATCGGCTTTGCCTCGCTGCGTGGCGGATCGGTGATCGGCGACCATAGCGTCGTCTTCGCCGGCGAGGGCGAGCGGATCGAGCTCAATCACCGCGGCGACGACCGCAGCATCTTCGCACGCGGCGCGGTCCGCGCCGCGCTGTGGCTCGCCGACCAGCCCGCCGGGCGCTATCGGATGGGCGACGTGCTGGGTCTCTGACGATGAAGAAGGCCGATGTCGTCGACTTCTATGCGCGGCTCGCGGAGGCCGATCCGCATCCCGAGACCGAGCTCGAATTCGTCAATCCGTTCACGCTGGTCGTCGCGGTCGCGCTGTCGGCGCAATCGACCGATATCGGCGTGAACAAGGCGACCCGCGCGCTGTTCCGCGAGGTCGACACGCCCGAGAAGATGATCGCGCTCGGGCTCGACGGGCTCAAGCCGTTCATCCGGACGATCGGACTGTACAACACCAAGGCCAAGAACGTCATCGCGCTGTCGCAGATGCTCGTCGACGAGTATGACGGCGTGGTTCCCGACGACCGCGCCGCGCTCGAGCGCCTGCCGGGCGTCGGTCGCAAGACCGCCAACGTCGTGCTCAACGTCGCGTTCGGCGCGGAGACGTTCGCGGTCGACACGCATATCTTCCGCGTCGGCAACCGCACCGGCCTCGCGCGCGGCAAGACCCCGCTGGCGGTCGAGCTCACGCTCGACAAGGCGACGCCGCAGCCGTTCCGCCTGCACGCGCATCACTGGCTGATCCTCCACGGCCGCTATGTCTGCAAGGCGCGCACCCCCGAATGCTGGCGCTGCATCGTCGCGGACCTGTGCGCGTACAAACCCAAGACCCCCGAGCCCGCACGCAAGCCCGCCGCACCGGCTCGCTGACGCCAACACGCGTCGCCCACCGAAAAGGTCTGGCGCACCCCGATCCGCTTTGCTAGGCGAGCGCTTCAGGCACCCGTAGCTCAGCTGGATAGAGCGCTGCCCTCCGAAGGCAGAGGCCACTGGTTCGAATCCAGTCGGGTGCACCAAACTTCAACTATTTTCCCCTGATTTCAGCAGCCGGCCTCGACGCAGCGCCGCGCGGCGGGCTTGCGCAGTTCTCGATCTGGTCGCGCTTGGCGTTGTCCTCGATCTTGCGCCGCTCGGTGCCGATCTGTTCGTAGACCGATAGGTTGGCGAGCGTGGTGATGCGGATGGCGTTCTTCGGGAATTTCGGGACGCGCACCGCGCTGAGGCCACCGATCTTCTTGTTGGAGAGCAGCACGTCACGCGCGAGCTGTTCGGTCGCGCGGTCGCCCGATGCGTTGACGATCGAGAAATACTTGTCGTTGACCAGCTCGCGGCCGACGATCGCGACAAGGTCGGTATCCTCGCGGTAATTCTCGTGCAGCAGCTCGATGCCGGCGAACACCAGCGCATCGATGTTGACGTAGTCGACCTCGGTGCCGACCTCGCCGGCGCCCACATAGATCGCGCCGGCCGCGGTCACGACACCGTCCGCGTCACGGGTTTCCGCCTTCAGCTCGCCGCCCGCGGCGTGGCGCTCGGGCACATCCTCGCGGATGTGCTGGAGCCAGCCCTTGTTGACGTCCTGAAGCAGCGGATAGGCGACCGGATCGGTGTCCTTCGCCACGAACAGGCCGTTGAAGCCGATGGTGATGATGTCAACCGCCTTCGCTGACGATCGCGTCGCGCAGCAGCGTCTGGAAATTGGGCTGATGCGCCCAGGCGTCGAGCGTCTCGTACCAGATGAGCGTGTCGAAGTCGGTCTTCTCGCAGCGATAGCGCGTCTCGTCGAGGTCGCCGGGATAACGCGGGCTGCGGTCCTAGGTGCGCGTGTCAGTGCGGCTGGCGATCGTGCCCTTCACGCCGACGCCGACTTTGTCGGCCTCCTGCGCCACGACCGGGATGATGTTGATCTTCGACAGGAAGTCGCTCGATACCTTCAGCTTGGCGCGCAGCGTCTGCGCAATGGCGGGCAGCACTTCGAAGGCGCGGCTGGGGTCGGCGACGTTGTTCAGCTTGCCGATCTGCTGGGTATAGGTGTCGTACTTGGTGCGGGTGGCGTTGAGCATCGGGGCGGTTCCTGTGAAGGCGGTCTGACGGGGCGGTCGGTGTCCGGGGCGACGGATCAGCAGTCGGTGACGGCGTCGTCCCCCGCCCCCGATGCCGGTGCGCGCGAGAAGCCAGGCTGTTCCGTGGCGGCCAGCTGCGTCTTCAGCGTCGCCAGCTCGCGTTGCAGCGCGGCATGCGCATCCGTGACCGGCTTCAGCGCCGCGGTCAGCGAGCCACTGAATGCGGGCCGCATGTCGGTGGCGAAGTTCGCCGGATCGAAATTGTCGTTGGCGGGCGTCGGCGTGACGGGTTCGGCGGGTTTGAATTTGGCGGCGACGGCCGAGAACAGGCGATCGACGATGCTGTCGACCTTCTCCTGTTCGGCCTGCTTCGCCTCGAATTCGATCGCGACGGCATCGGATCCCGAGGCGAACACCGTGCCGGGCGCGCGGTGCGAGAATTGCAGGCGCTCGGTGCCGATCGACGCGGGCGTATCAGTGAAGGCCAGGCCGATAATGCCGAACTTGCCGCTGACGGCATAATTGGGGGTGAATTCGACCGACGGGAATGGCTTCTGGTCGGCCCGGGCCAGCGCGACCAGCTGGTCGTTGGCCCTCGACGATCGCGTACAGCGCGTGGCGCTTCTCGCTCTTGCCGGCGATGACGATGTCGTCGGTCTTGGCTTCGAGCGAGACGACGTCGCCATAGCCGTTAAACGGCGGCTCGTGGCTGTAGCCGGATACGTGCTCGAGGTTGATCCGCGGGGAATAGGTCGCCGGCGCGAAGGTCGCGACGCATTCGTCGATCATCTCCGGCGTGACCTTCCGGCCATCGCTGATGGTCGCGCCTTCGACGAAGGCGCGGAACGGCTTGCTCTTGGTGCGCATGGCGGCTGATCCTCGGTTCGATTGCGGCGCGCCGGGCGCCGTTTGTTGGATCGAACAGGGACGAAGACAGCCGCAGTCTCAAGCGGCCGGTCTTGTAGAATAACTTTCTACAAGAGACCGCAGCCTATAGCCGTATAATTTTGTCGTGGGCGTCGAACAGCCTCTTTCCAGCCCAGACTGGGGACTCCATCTCAAATATACGTGGTGAAGTTTTTAAAAGTGGTTGTATCGAGCCCAAGCGCTGTGGCGGCATCCCTAATCTGGGAATGGTCGAACGAAGCACGCCCGCGACCATAAGTCTGAGGTTTGACGTCGATCTCCTCAAGAAGCTCTCTCATTGTCGCCAAATTGAACCGGGGCAGCGCAGGCTCTATATAAGCACGGAAGCGACGGTCGGCGGCATCGTAGCTCCCGCTCCCGGCGTATATCTTTACTGCGATCCGCACCGCTTCATCACCATGCCCTTCGTTTACAGCAGCATCTAGCAAGTCAATCCACACATCGTCGTCGATCTTAGCAAGCATCACAGATGTTTTTGTCGCAAGGTTCGCCAAGTGATCTGCCATGTCCACTGACTTAAACCGCGCCCTGACTAGGTTGTTAATGTCTGCGTCTATACGGCCATCAATAAGGATGTGCGCAGCTGAATCGAGCGATGCGTAGAGTTCTGGATGCTCGCCGAGGAATTGAACCAACGCATCGAGCGCCTCTACTTCCGGGCCCACATTGCTGAAAACGGCACGTTCGCTGTCTATCATCAAGCGGACTGGGACGGGATTGCGGGCGCAGAGAATGGCCAGTGTGTCGAGATTAATCTGCCGATTGGCTTGGGTCTCAGGTTTATCAAGTTTGAAGCAGAATTTCCACAGTGCGCGGATAATTTCGAGTTCGATAGCGGGGGGGATATTGGGAAGGTAGCGTGCCTCAATATAAGCCTTTAGCTTCTCACGCGAGATGAGAAGCGCTTTGTTTGCAGCAATATCTTCAACAAGAGCTTCTACAATCCGCTTCGAAAACATTGGCGGCTTCAGAAGCAGGGCGCCGAGCGCTACGCGGATTTGCGCACGAGTGTCCTCCTTGGTGGGCAGGAACAGGAGATCTGCACCCGATAACACTGGATGAGCAGAGAGGTGTCGGAGCTTTTGAAGATGCTGCAGCTGCACGTGCTCGGAAGCCTCAAGGATCTTTGTTCTCGCAAACACTTGATCGAGGAGATAAATTTCCCAGTCAGGACTATTAGGGTTAACTGTTCTCTTTGCTTCTACATCTTGCAGAAGTTTCCCAGCCCCGGCGTCCGCGTACAGGTCGCGAAGCGATTGCAACTTGTAGACCATATCACATACAACGACGGTCCAGAGCATCACAATCGCGCTGCGATAACAATCGTTTGAAAAGGATCGGGACACTTCGACGAAATAGGCGCGTGAACGGTGATCGACGATCCGGTCGGCCGCTAGGTCTATCGAGAACCCCGTCATTTCGCGCCTTGCTCCACATGTGATTTGAACCGCGATAGCGCTCATAATGGGAATGGCAACAGCACAGCCGGCGAAGAATTACATCGGCGAACAAAAAAATCGGAATTGGACGACATCTTAGATAGCTGGTGCTGAGGCGATCTGTGAAATCCACGCATTGCTGCATCAGGAAGCGGCGATTCCAAAACTGCTTTTATGAACGGCGCCCTCCCAGGGCTCTTGTAGAAACATATTCTACAAGAGCCCTGGGAGGCGGCAAGCATTTGGCCGTGGCTAGGCTCGCCGACGATGTCGATCCTTGCCAACCCTCTCACCCTCCCCGTCGAAGAACGGGTGCGCCCGGCGCGCAGCCTGTACTGGCGTGGCTGGAGCCTCGCGCAGATCGCCGAAGAGCTGGCGGTCAAATACGACACGGTGAAAAGCTGGGCGCGGCGCCACGGCTGGGATGACGCGCCGTCGATCCGCAAGCTGGAGGACTGTCTCGAGACGCGGCTGATGGTGCTGATCTGCAAGGATAAGAAGACCGGCGCCGATTTTACCGAGCTGGATGCGCTGCGCCGCCAAGTCGAGAGTCTGGCCAAGGTGCGCCGCTACGAGGTACCCGGCGGGGATTCGGGCGATCTGAACGACAAGGTCGTCAATCGCAACGCGGGCGAGAAGAAGAAGGCGAAGAAGAACCACTTCACCGCCGACCAAGCGGCCGAGCTGAAGGCGATCTTCCTCGACCAGCTCTATGGCTATCAGGAGGCATGGTTCGCGGCGCTGACGTTCCGCACGCGGATGATCCTCAAATCGCGGCAGATCGGCGCGACCTATTATTTCGCGTTCGAGGCGCTGATTGACGCGATCGAGACCGGCCGCAACCAGATCTTCCTGTCGGCGTCAAAAGCGCAGGCGCACCAGTTCCGCAGCTACATCGTCAGCTTCGCCAAGCTGGTCGGCGTCAGCCTGGCCGGCGACCCGATGCTGATCACCAGCGAACTGCGCCCGGCCGAAGAGGCCGCCGCCGAGCTGCATTTTCTCGGGACCAACTTCCGCACCGCGCAGGGGCGCCACGGCAATTTCTATTTCGACGAGTTCTTCTGGGTCCACAGCTTCGAGGAGCTGAACAAGGTCGCCTCGGGCATGGCGACGCACAGGAAATGGCGGAAAACCTATTTCTCGACGCCGTCGACGATCGCGCATCCTGCCTATCCGTACTGGACCGGCGAGCGCCGCAACAAGCGGCGCCGGAAGGAAAACCGCGTCGAGATCGACGTAAGCCACGCCGCGCTAAAGGACGGCGCGCAGGGGCCCGACCGGGTGTGGCGGCATATCGTCAACATCCGCGACGCCGAGGAGGCCGGCTGCGACCTGTTCGATATCGAGGAACTGGAGGACGAATATGCGCCCGACGAGTTCGCCAATTTGTTCCTGTGCGATTTCGTCGACGACAGCCTGTCGGCGTTCCGCTTCAACGACCTAGTCAAATGCGGCGTCGATACCGTCGAGGAATGGACCGACTATAATCCGGACGCCGAGCGCCCGTTCGGCAACGGCATCGTCTGGGCCAGCTATGATCCGCAGAACAGTGTCGACGGCGACAATGCAGCGCTGGTGATCGCCGCGCCGCCCGCCGAACAGGGCGCGCCGTTCCGGCTGCTGGAAAAGCACCAGCTCCGCGGGCTCGATTTCGAGGAACAGGCGACCTTCATCAAGGGGGTGCCGTCGCGCTACACCTGCACCTTCCTCGCGATCGACGCGACCGGCGTCGGCGCCGGCGTCTACCAGCTGCTCGCCAAACCCGAGGCCGGGCTGCGCGGCGTCACCAAGGTCGAATATTCGCTCGAGGTGAAGGCACAGATGATCATGAAGGCGCAGCACGTCATCGCACGCGGCCGGATGCTGTTCGATGCCGGCTGGCTCGACGTCGTGTCGTCCTTCGTCTCGATCAAGAAGACGCTGACCACCTCGGGGCGCAACGTCACCTTCGAGGCAGGGCGTGGCGGTGACGAGGGTCACGCCGATCTCGCCTGGGCGACAATGCAGCTGCTCAACAACGAACCGCTCGACGGCAAGGAAAAGCCGAAGGCCACCATGGAGATCCTGTAATGGGCAAGGGACGCGCGCGCCGCATGGGTCGCCACGACATTGGCCGGGCCGGTGCGATCGGCATGGCGGGGGCGCCGTCGACCGCGGTCGAAGCGTTTACCTTTGGCGATCCCGAACCGGTCAACAGCCGACGCGAGGTGCTCGATCTGCTCCAGTGCTGGCATAACGGGCGCTGGTACGAACCGCCGATCAGCGTCGAGGGGCTGGCGCGATCGTTCCGCGCGAGCCCGCATCACAGCTCGGCGATCCTGCTCAAACGCAACCTGCTGGTGCGGTCGTTCATGCCGACCGCCTGGCTGTCGCGCGCGACGTTCGAGAAACTGGTGCAGGATTATCTGATCTTCGGCTTCGGCTTTGTCGAGCAACGCCGCAGCGTGCTGGGCGATTTGCTCCGCCTCGACCATGCGCTCGCCAAGTTCACGCGCCGCGGCGTCGAGGAAGGCCACTATTTCTTTGCGCCAGGCGGCGCGATTGAGACCGAGTTCCGGCCGAACAGCGTCATCCAGATCATGCAGCCCGATATCAACCAGGAGCTGTACGGCGTGCCGGAATATCTCTCGGCGCTGCAGTCCGCGCTGTTGAACGAGGCGGCGACGCTGTTCCGCCGCAAATACTACCTCAACGGCAGCCATGCGGGCTTCATCCTGCACGCGACCGGCGAATTCTCCGACGGCGACGTGCAGGCGATCCGCACCGCGCTGAAACAGTCGAAGGGGCCGGGCAATTTCAAGAACCTGTTCGTCCACCAGCCGGGCGGCAAGGATGGCGGGATCAAGATCCTGCCGATCGCGCAGGTCGGCGCCAATGACGAGTTCACCGGGATCAAGAACGCGACGCGCGACGACGTGCTCGCCGCGCACCGCGTGCCGCCTGCGCTGCTCGGGATCGTGCCGGCGCAGGGCTCCAGCCTCGGCAAGCCGAGCGAGGCGGTCGACATGTTCTTCGAGCTGGAAATCGAGCCGATCCAGGCGCGGCTGCTCGACATGAACGCGCAGATTGGCGTCGAGGCGGTCGCCTTCGCGCCGCGCCAGGCGCACGCGCCCGCATAAGAGTTCGACGTCCGGCATAGCCGGGCGGGGGATGCCGGGGTGGAGCCCGGCACACCGACGAGGAGCTTCTCGCCACGACCAACGGCCATCGGCCGTCCCGCACCCGCCCGATTCGGGGGGTGCGGGCCTTATGGAAGCAAGAACGAAAAGTGAACACCCTGAATCTTGTTCGGCCCGTCGCACCCGCCGCGGGCTATATCGGCGGCAAGCGCAATCTGGCCTCGCGCCTCGTCGCGATGATCGAGCGCGTCGAGCACGACGGTTATGCCGAGCCGTTCGTCGGCATGGGCGGCATCTTCCTGCGGCGCCGATCGCGGCCGAAGGTCGAGGTCATCAATGACGTGTCGGGCGACGTCGTGACCTTCTTCCGCGTGCTGCAGCGCCACTACCCCTACATGATCGACATGCTGCGCTTCCGCGTCGCGTCGCGTGCCGAGTTCGAACGGTTGAAGGCGACGCCGCCCGAGACGCTGACCGACCTCGAGCGCGCCTGCCGCTTTCTCTACCTCCAGCGTCTGGCGTTCGGCGGCAAGGTCAACGGCCGGCACTTCGGCGTCGACAAGACGCAGGGCGCGCGGTTCAACGTCACCAAGCTGGAGCCGCTGCTGGCGGACATTCACGAGCGCCTGGCCGGCGTCGTGATCGAGCAGCTCGGCTATGCCGACTTCATCCGGCGCTATGATCGTGCCGGCATGCTGTTCTACCTCGATCCGCCCTATTGGGGCTGCGAGACCGATTACGGGCAGGACGTGTTCGGCCGCGCCGACTTCGACCAGCTCGCCGACCAGCTCGCTGGCATCAAGGGCCACTTCATCCTGTCGATCAACGACACGCCCGGGGCGCGGGCGACGTTCGCGCGGTTTCATGTCGCGACGGCCGAGACGACGTACACGGTCGGGGCCGGCGCCGCGCAGCGCGCGGGCGAGCTGATCGTGTCGAACGTCATCTTCGAGTGAACGCTGCGGGGCGGTGCTTACGCCGTCTCGCCGACGGCGCCTAATCTTCGGCATCCGTGGAGCCTTCTCGCATTCCCAAGTACCGCCGCTCATTCGGCTGGCGTAGCCGCTGCCCAGATTTGAACGAGCTGCGTTCACAAAAGTCGGCAATGCGTCGAGGTGGTACCAAAAAGTTGAGGTTTCGAGATTCCGATGCTTGGATTTAGCGGCTTTGCCATGAGCGGGAATTTCCGCCAATGTCCGGCATGAAGAATCGAAAACGAGCCAGCTTCGCTGGGTCAATTGGAACGATCGTTTCCACGGCCTGGTTAATCCTCACAACGGCTATTTCTGCTGCAAACCTTCCCTCGGACGCGAATGATGCGTGGAAGGCGATTGTAAGCACCTCCCCCTTCTTGCCAGCTGGGCTTGCAGCGTTGTGCGTCGTAACGCTTGTTTGGGCCATTTGGTGGCCCGTCAGCGCCGTTGCACCGGAAGATGCTAGCAATCACAGACCTACAGTGCCCCCCCAGGCAGCCGAAGGGGCGCGTTTCCACACAGACGGATCAGTTTATGCTGGCAGCGGTGGCTCTGGGCAGTTCTTTGGCGGCGGGGGCGGCGGCGGCGGCGGGTTGGAGATCGGCGCTGATGGATCGGTGCGGGCTGGCGGTGGCGGCGGTGGTGGTGGCGTGACCCCCGGAGGTGCTGGTGGTGGTGACCTTGGTGGTGGTGGTGGAGGAGCGTCAGGCATTCCGGCGCACATCGCCAATCAGCCTTATTGGCAGGCAGGCTGGTTCATCTCGCAGCCCACAGACCGGTTTAAAGTCAGTCACGGCGCCATGCCTTCAGACGAATTTGTAAACCAAGAACTCGAAAAGGCAGGCTACCGGTTTAAGTACAGCAAGTCATCGGTCGGCTATACGCTCGAAGAGCGTTAACTTTAGGTCAGACCCATGGCCAGCCTATATAAGGGGCGACTGACGCTGCTACCTGCACTCGCTTAATCCACGTTGGCCGGAAACGTTGGGATCTACCGATGCGAAATGGCGCTGTGTCTAAAGCCCCCTTTCGGCTGCGGTTTTGCTGAGACGCCGACCCTGAAGCAGAAGGTCCGCCTCCGTTCCAAACGGGCTGTATAGAGTGCGGCCCTCCGACCGAGTAAACGTCCAGTTATTTCGATTGCCGTCTGAAACCCGCCAAGCCGCATGCTGCTCTGATCTCGGCCATCCGCGCGCGCCCACGCAATCACGCACGTACTTTCGGCACGTCACGGATGTCGGTTGTCCAGGCAGGCGATTTCATTTCGGATCACATCTTCCACTGCCGCTTAAACCCCCGCGACGCCGTCGTGGCGGCGAACTTTCCAAAGCGGGTGTTGATCTCGTCCAGCGCGCCCATCAGCCGGTCGCGCTTGTCCGTGTCGCCCTCGAACAATGTCCGGGGGCGCATATCTGCCGCGATCAGATCGTCGAGCAGGATGCCGGCCTTGGTGTACGCATAGCCATCGCGCCAGGCGGCCGACGCGCCGCGCTTCGCCGCGGCGATGAGCTCGAGGCTGTCGCTGGTCATCGGGTGCAGCGCGACGGTGCGCGAGCCGGCATATTGCGGCCGGTCGGGTTTGTGTCTGTTGGTGTGGAAGAACGCGGTCAGCCGGCCCGCGACGAGCCCATGCGACCGAAGCTTCTCGCCCGCCCGCATCGCATATTGCGTAAGCGCGCCGAACAGGGTGTGGAAGTCGTGCACTGGCGTGCCGAACGAGCGCGTGACCGCCATGCCCTTGCGTTTCGGAGCGATGGTCTCAACCGCATCCGACGGGACGCCCCGCAGCTCACCGACCAGACGCTCGAGCACAACAGTGCCGACCGCGCGCGCCTGCTTCATTGGCATGTCGCGCAGCGCGCCGGCATTGCCGATGCCGAGCGCCAGCAGCTTTCGTGCCGTCGCGCCGCCAACGCCCCCGACGTCCTCGACCGGAAACCGGTACATGACCCATCTGCGAACCGCATCGTCGCGCAGATCGGCCACGCCGTCGAACATCGGGTTCTTCTTGGCTGCGGCGTTGCCGAGCTCCGCCAGCGTCTTGGTGTCGCCGATGCCGACGCAGGTGGGGATCGTCGTCCACTGGCGCACCTGGGCGCGCATCGCGTTGACGTGCGCGACCAGGTCGCGGTTCTCGAAGCCGGTCAGGTCGAGGAACGGCTCGTCGATCGAGTAGATCTCGAAGTCCCGCGCGAAGGCATCGCACGCCGCGACGACCCGCCGCTGCATGTCGCCGTACAAGGTATAGTTCGTCGACAACACGCGGATCCCGTGCGCGCGGATCTTGTCGCGCAGCAGGTGGACGGGCTCGCCCATCTTGATGCCCAGCGCCTTGGCCTCTGCCGAACGGGCGACTGCGCACCCGTCATTGTTCGACAGCACGATCACCGGCACCCCGATCAAGCTGCTGTCGAACGCGCGCTCGCACGAGACATAGTAGTGATCGGCCCGCTCACGAGCCTAAGGCGTGGTGCTTTTTGAGCCGGCTTTCTCACGGTGCAGTTCGGTGCACCTTGAGCATCGAAACGGGATAACGACGTCAACCAACTTACAGCCAGTCAGACCTGCCATTCCCCGGGTTTGGCAGTACCGGTGCGGTGAAACTCCCACAGGCGCCGTATTACGGCTTGAAAGTCTGCATTCTCGGATGCCAAGCGGTCGCAATTCGCCCAATCCACCTCAGCCCTCTCTCGAGCAGGGATGAGCACTTCGCTTTCGGACGGGTTGTCCGGGTCGATCCGGATCAAGCCGACACCATGAAGCGAGCTGAGAATTCGCAGCTCCTTGATGGTATCGGAGCCTTCGATCTCCATCGCGGCAAGATAGGCGAAATTTGCCCAGGATGAGTTCGACACCGCCTGAAAATATGCCTCTCTGACGTTCGAGCGATTCAGAAGGAGCTTCACCTCGAGCGACCAGAGCCGAAATTTGCGCGCGCCCACCTCGGAAACGCAATCGCGAATTTCCTTGGTCCAGCCTTGGGACAGGTCCTCCATCGCGACGATGTCGGGATAAAGCCATCTGTTGCCCTGCGGTCCCCGCTTATTGGACGATCTCTTCTCGTCGATCCTCTGGACGTACAGCCTGGACTCGGTCTGGAGAAAATCTCCAAGTTTTGCGTACAGATCCGCTTCGTAGATGACGGACGTAGGTTCGCTCGTGGTTTCTGCGGCGATGCCCGGTGCTGCTGGCGCAACATGGACGCCACGTTCCTCGACGGTAGTGGCTTCCTCGTCCTCGGTGCTTTCGGTCCAGTAAAACAGCCTGGGCCGAACTTCGACGGTCCTGATCTGCGGATTTGATTTCGTGATCTGAGGGCGGTTGCTGCCAATCTCGGCAACCAATTGTTGCAGGAGATCCGCTTCATTGTGGAGCGCCGCGCTGCGCTCCAGTTTCGCCTGGCACTCTTCGGGGTATGTCGCGAAGATCCATTCGGCGATCTCGCGCGCCTTGAATCGCTGGCCTGGGCTGCGTCGAAGGCATTCAGCCACGGCTCGGGCGAGTTTCAACGCCATAATGCTTCCTCCGTCACGCTGCGCGTCCCTATGACCCGATTATCGGCGCAACCAGAGGAATCACGCGGCGCGCCTCAGCGTGTAGCGACCATCGTCGACCGCGACATGGCCGAGCCTGACCAGCGCGGCGAGCGTTGCGGCGATGCGCGGTTCGGTTTTCATCCCTTGCGCGTACCGGCGCGCAATGTCCGCGCTGGTGAAGCCGGACGCGCCGCGCAGATCGGCGAGGACGGCCGCGGTCTGGCCGATCGCGTCGCGCGGGAAGGCGGGCTTCCTGGTCGCGGCGACGGGCAGCAGCGCCTCGATCTGCTGGTCCTGCACCTTTGGCGCGAGCAGGGTGACGCCGGCACGGCGCAGCTGATAGTCGGGGCGCAGCCAGCGGACCTTGCCGGCCTTTTCCTCGGCATGACGTTCCGCATTGAGCGCGACGAGGCGGGTGACGATCGCCTCGTCGCCAAGGTCGCGCGGCCAGCCATAGGCGTCGGCGACTGCGGCATCGATCCGGTCGTGCAGCTCGGCAATGATGTCGACGCGGCCGCGGCGGCGCTGGTCCTGCTCGACCGCGGTGAACGGCCCGTGCTGGCGCAGCTTCTCGCGCAGATTGTAGAGGCCGGTGAGCGTCAGGTCGGTATGTTCGGCGAGCACCTCTTTGCGCGTCGCGTCGAGTTCCTCGGCGAGATCGCCGATGATCGTGCGCTGCCCGGGGGTGGCGTCGGGGAAGGGGAACGGGTCGAAGCTGGACGTTTTCACATAGACGGCGGGTCGATCGAAAACGCCGATCATTCCTGCGTTTGCTAAGTACCAACTGGCATGAATTTGCGAGTGAACGACTCCAAGCGAAGTCGGATCGCCTAACGCCAGACAAATCAATTTATTGTCAGGCAACACGCTGGCGTCCAGGAACTGGAAGACGCGGTGTTTCGCCGTTTCAACGGTTACCACGTATCGTGGTATTCCTTCGAGCGCAGGTCTCAGTTCGCCACGAGGTTCGCCAAAGATCCACCAGTTATCACGGTAGCTTGCTCTATTGTTGAGACCTCGTTCTGGTTTTACCGTCGTTAGCAGATGCTGATACACTTCCGGATAGCGACGACGTACATCAATCTCGGTTAAACCGAACAGGTCGATAACCAACTGTGCGCGCGAGCGGGCCATCAGATCGCGCCTGTTACGATAAGGGCGGATATGTCGTTCCAAGCCCTCTCGCTGATTAAGCCCAAAGTGCTCCGCCTCGACGCGTGAGACGATGAAACCAGCACCGTGGAGCTTAACGCCTGGCGAGCAAATCCAATTGTTAGCCAGCAGCGACGTCGCGCGTGTCACATCCGGGCCGACACTGAGATCAGAGTGTATCTCTCCCTCTGTTGCGGACATCTCAATTTTTGGAGCGTCGGTGTCGAGTCCGCTTTCCTGCGTCACGTGATATAGGATGCCCTCACGTGAGCCGGCCTCGGCGACTGTCATCGCGATCCGTACGGCTGCCGCGTCGCGTGTCGCTTTGGTCCAGGGATGATCGGGGACTGCCATTGCCAGACTGATCGGCTGGCGCGCGTCCATCCGCGCCGCCATCACGCGGCGACTGAATTCCATCGTGATCGAATTGGTGGTGACGAAGCCGAAGCGCTTGAGCCGCGTGCCCTTCTCGGTCAGCCGCTCGGCGGCGCGGTCCCACCAGTACATCACGAAATCGGCGGACTTGTTGATCTTCGGGTGCGCCTTCCACAACGCGGTCGCATAGCCGTGTCCGAGCCGGGCGCGGACGTCCTTGCCGCCGATGAAGGGCGGGTTGCCGACGATGTAATCCGCCTCCGGCCAGTCGGGCCGGCGCGGGTTGGGATATTCGTCGAACGTCCCGTCGTCGCGCAGCCGCCCATCGTCATGCTTCAGCACCGCGTCCATCGGGGTGATGTTGGTGAGGCGTTCGAGCACCGGGTCGGCGATCTGCCCGCCGTTGCGCATCTGCCATTGCAGATAGCCGAGCCACAGCACGAGCTCGGCGATCGCGGCGGCGCGCGGGTTGAGCTCGAGCCCGAGGAAGTTACGCGGGTGGACGGTCGCGGTCTCGAGCGCGAGCGCCTCCTGCCCGCCGAGATCGGCGAGCACTTCGAGCACATCGCCTTCGAGCCGCTTCATCAGTTCGAGCGCGACATAGAGAAAATTGCCGGTGCCGCACGCCGGATCGAGGATCTTCGTGCCCGCCAGCTTTTCGTGGAAGTCATGCACCGCGCGGATCGCGCCGCGCGGATCGGCGCCGCGCTCGCGCTCGACGGTGCCGAGCACTTCGGTCTCCCATTCGCGCTGGAGCGGCTCGATGATCGTTGCGATAACGAGCCGCTCGACATAGGCGCGCGGCGTGTAATGCGCGCCCAGACGCTTGCGCTCGACCGGATCGAGCGCCTGTTCGAGCAGGGTGCCGAAGATCGCGGGCTCGACCTCGGTCCAGACGTGCCTGGCCGCTTCGTACAGCTCGCCGATCTCCTCCTTGTGGAGCGGGATGGCGGTGCGATCGGCGAACAGGCCGCCGTTAAATTTCCGGATTTCCTTGCGGAGCAGCTCCGAGAACCGAGCGCCTTTGTCCATGTCACGCCACAAGCCTTCGAGCATCGGCGCGAAGCTTGCCGGATTGTCTCGAGCCTCGCCCAACATCACGGTGAAGCTCCCTTCTGGCAGCAGCTTGGTATCCTCGGCGAACATCGTGAACAGGCAACGCATCAGAAAATGCGCGACGGGTTCGGGCTGATAGCCGCGTTCCTCGAGCATCTTGCTGACATGCGCGAGCCGCTTCGCGATGTCGCGGGTGACGACGGCGGCGTGTCTGGCGGGATCGAGACTGTGCGGATCGAGCCAGATCGCGCGGAGGCGGTCGCGGATCTTGGGGTCGCGCAGATCGCTCAGATAGATACGGAACCCGGCGCGATCGGGAAACTGGCGGTAATTTTTTCCCTGGCCGGAAAAGTCGGCGAAAACCTCGATCGCATGGCCGACATCGACGACCAGAATGAAGGGCGGCCAGCCATGGTCGGGGGGAAGCGCGCGCGCATATTGTTCGGCCTGCTCGCGGGCGTTGCGCATCAGTACGTCCCAGCCCCGCTGCGCGCTGCGGCGGCCGCGCGCCTGTGGCGCGGCGAAGCCCGGCAGGACGGTCTGCTCGGGGAGTGCGACCTCCTTCGCGCCGCCGAGTTCGCGGCTCTGCTTTGCTTCGAGCACGAAGCTGCCGCGCTTGTAGAGATCGATCCGGCCATGGCCGGATTTCCCGGCCTCGTCGTGGAACGTCACGGCACGCTCGAAGACGTAATCATTCCGGTGTCGTGTTGCCGCGGCGGGTTCCGGCTGGGGCAGGTCGAGCAGGCTGCACAGCTCGGTCAGGAAGAGGGGAAAGTTCGCCCGCTCGGCGCCGCCCTCGTTTGACACCCAACGCGCGACGAACCGTTCAAGTGTTTCGTTTTCCCCCATGACACTTGGTCTAGGGTCAGCGGTTCGCGGGCGGCAAACGAATACTCGTAGAGATTGAGCTAGTATTTGGCTGCGACGAGAAAAGAACGCTGTTTTGGCAGTATAAAACTTGCGATCTCTATTTGGGCAATTTCTAGTTTTTGTTATTCGCGACGCAATCCCGCAATTAATTGGGCTCGCATAGCCGGCATTTGCCAGCCGACCTCGCTGCACGCGAATCGCGTTATCATCGGACGCTGCCCGAAACCACGCATCCTCCCCAGGATGCACGGGACGGCGCAAGCCGGCACGCTCGCCCGCGGTCGCTGGATGCTGAACCCGTTGGGTTCGGGGCCTCGGGGGCTGAGTGGAGCCGCAAACCTGCGCACGCCAACGGCGTTCCTCTTATATTTAACCTTGCAGGGATAGGTTCTGACCACCCGGTGAATTCGCGTTACTAAGGTCAACGCGCCGCCCCAGCGAAGCAAGGGCCTTGGCAAGAGGCGACTCGTTACCGGTCCGGAAAGCGGCCGGGTCCTCGGCGGAGACGGTCGCCAGCATCGCCGCCGTCCGAACGGAGACCAGTCGGGTGCGCCAGCTTTCCGCTTTCATTCGCCCCGTCGCAGTCCCGCATCCTTGCATAGGTGCAGGCGCATAGTTGCGTCTGCGGGTTTCCGGGGCCTGCGACAGCGCGCGAGCGGCGCGGCGGTCGAATACTCCGTTTTGAAACTAATTCAGTCGTCACCGACCAGGTCGACGGGGAATTATATCTCCCTTATCATCGCCATCGAATGCCCGCTCGGCAATTGACCCCGATGCCTTCCAGAAAGTCTTGGGGTTTACCGCCGTTATGGCGCCAACTCCGATTTTCCGGATTTCACGACGCGCTATCCTTGCCGCTCATTCGACGAACTCCACCATGTCGTCGGATCTGACGGGTCTGCGCGTGACAGTGCGTCGCACGCGGTCATTTGGGAGGGCAGCATGAAGACGTCTGACACCGATACGCAGTTCGTGAGCTTGGCAACTGGCGCCAACCTTCCATCTTCCAATCCGCAGTTCGCCAATCTGTCGTTTAACATCACCTCTGCGGCACTCTTCATAGCCGGCACCAACCCGACGGTGCAGGTGCAGATCCTCCTCGGAGCCGAGCCCATGTGGACTGTTCAGGTCAGCCAGAATAGCCGAGCGTCGCCTGTGCGAGCGATCAGAAACTTGGTTCGGCGACACTCACGGCAGGCTCGTCCGTCTCGCTGCAACTGGTCGGGCCGGCCATCATCGTCAGCTTCTCGGGCACGCTTATCGATGGCGCGAGCGAATCGACCTGCACGGGCCAGCAGATCGCGACGTTCCAGACCAGTACGCAAGCAACCGACGCATAAGACCGGCGTGGGCCTGAAGCGCCCCCGATGCGACGTTACCGTGTCCGGCCCAGGCCATGGCGGGATCGTGTCCCGTCTCGTCCTTGGCGTCATGCTGTCGGCGACGGCAGCGGTGGGAGCGGCGGGGGCAGCGGGGGCAGCGGCGGATATCGCGATCACGCGCTGCGCGACCTGCGTGCCCCCCGGGCCGCCGGTCGATGCGGGATCTCGCGTCCGGCGCGACATCCTGCCGGCCGTTTTCGAGATCGTCCTCGATCCGGCGGTCGCGCGGGCCACGGTAACCGTGTTCTTGGGGGAGGCGACGATGAACGGGATCATGATCGACTATCGCAACCCGGTCGCACCGTTCAGCGTGGGTGCCGGCGGTTGCAGCATGACCGGGACGGTGATGTTGCGGCTCAACGACACGCCGAACGTCTCCGCACTCTATATCGACGGCGTGGTTTCGGGATCCCCCGATCCCGCGAAATGCACGGCGACCGCGCGGCGCGCGGCGCGCGGCGTGGGGCCCGACGCGCGCGTTTCGCGGCGACCTTGTGCAATGGCGCACGCCGGTCGCGATCACGGTGCTGCGCGACCGGCATCTCCTCACCGCCAGCGTTGCGATCGAGGTCGACGTCGTCCAGCAGACCGGCGGTGACCAGGCGATACTGCTGTCGCTGTTCAACGGCGCACAGCGGATCTGGAGCACGCCGGTGACGAGCGCGGGTGCGGTAACGCTCACGCAGGATGTCGCGATGGGCGAGATCGTCGTCCGCAAGGGCGCACGCTTCACGATCACCCTGCCCTCTGCGCTCAGCCAGGGGCAACTCATCGCGCAGGATCTGACGATCGTAACGGGCACGACGATCGTCGACGCGAGCGGCGTCCTGTCGAGCTGGCCCGTCGCGCCCGCCCCCGCGCCACCCGGCAACCGCAGCGTCCCGCCGGCGACGGCACCAAGCGGCGTGCAGTGACGATGGTTCCGGCGCAGGCCGTCTTCATCCCCTGTGGACCGGGCGTCTATGCCCTCCAGGCAGAGGGGGCCGACGCCGCCTATGGCTGGGTCGGCTATGCGCTTGGCGCTCAGGACCAGCCCCCTGCCAACCAGCCGATCACGCTTTCGGACGCCTTCAACCGCTATCAGGGCAGCTACATCTTTGCATCTGCGATGCCCAGCACCGCGGGCATGAACGGGCTCCAGGCCAACATCCGGGCATTTCTGCGGCAGATCGACCAGTCGGCGGCCCGCGGCCTGATCTGGCTGCCCGATCCGACGCTGGCAAACCCGCTGCCGGGGAACGCACCGGGCCGCTTCGCCATCACCTTTCTCCGGAGCTTGTCGGGCATCCAGGCGGTCGAGAATTTCAGCCTGTGGCTCGGCCCGAACAATGGCTTCACCTTTTCCGTCGGGCAGAACAGCCAGATCGGCTGGAGCGACGCGAACCAGGCGGTCACGTTCTCGGGAAAGACGGGCTATTCCTACATCGATCCGCCGAGCGGCATTCCCGGCGATGCGGGGCTGCTCGTGCAGTCCAATCCCACCGGCGACGATGTCGACATGATCCTGCCGCTGACCGGCCCGCGTGCCGGCGCGTTCGTGCTGACGACGCGGATGACGCCCTCGACCACCTTTCCCACGCTGCAGCCGGGCGTGGGGTTCTGGGCCAATGCTGCGGGCACCGATATCGCGGCGTGCTTTCCCGTCCTCGATGCCGCAACCGTCGATCCAGCCGCGTCGGTCTTGCTCGCGACCGTGCTCGATCCGCTCGATCCGCTCAACCTCGCGCTGCCGACGACAGGCCCGGTCACGCTCGACGGGGGGCAGCTGCGCACCGGTTTCGCGGTAACCGGCGTCGCGCCTGCGTGGACCAGCTGGTTTCGCACCCTCGACGGACGCGCCATCGCGCTCACCCCGCTTGAGGGCGAAAGCGTCGGCGCCTTTGATGGCCCGCCCGATCACGGCGGCGGGTTCGCGTTCATGGCGCAACATGCCGGGACCGGCATCCCCGCGCCGAACGCGGGGGCGTTCGCGCTGACGCTGGCGGGCGATTACGGGCTCGCGACGGAAGGCATGGCGCCGGGCTGTGCGGGACAGACGCTGCTGCCGGGGCTGTTCGGATCGGAGCGGTTCAGCTTCACCGGCTGGGATCCGGACCAGCCCGACGCCGGATCGCGGCTCCGCTTCCTTACGGCGCAACCGGCCTATGCGCCGGTCTTCCCGTTTCCAGCGGCGACGATGACTAATCTGGAGCACGGCATGGTCGCGGCACAGCGGTTGACGGGCACCTATCGTACCGCCTGGGCGAGTCTCATCGGCCCCTCCCCGCTCTATCAGGCCGAGCCGGATGGCGGCGCCTATTATGGCGGCGCGCCGTTGGGTGCCGCGGGGTCGGATGGTACGGCGTCGCGCGGCACGCCCTTGCTTGGATCGGCGCCGCCCGCGACATCGGTGCCGCAGCAGCCGGGCTTTTCCGTGCCGATCGCGCCCTATGCCGCCTATGTCCCCGATCCGACCGGATGGAACGCTGCGGGCGGCACCGCGAGCGCGGTCGGGGCCTTTGAAAGCCAGATTCTGTCGGCCACGCGCAAGACGATCCTCGGCGGCGCGCGCTCGGCGGCGCGCGCCGCGCGTGCGCTCCGGCGCGAAAGGCGGCTCGCCGCGGATGGCGTTGGCGACGCCCCCGCCGGCAGCTGGACCACCACTCGCCAGGGACTGCTCGCGCAGGTTGCCGCGACCGAAGGCGCCACCGATCTGCTCGCGGTGGCGCTGGCGCAATATCAGCCGCGTGACGGCGGTTCGCTGACCACCCTGGGCTTTACCGCCCCGACCGCGACGCTTCAGGACGCGCTCCAGACGAGCCAGTTGTTCGCGGTCGCGGTCAACGCGGAGCCGCTCGCCAGCTTCTCGCAGACGCTCGACATCGCCGACTGGCAATTCGACGTCGCGGTCGGCGAGGGCGTGCGGCCGATCGACTACAGCAATATCCTGCTGCTGAAATATTGCGATGGCCCGCTGATCGACTGGGCGCGGAACCCCAACACCTGGGTCGACCCGCTCGAGTTCTCGTTGCTGTCAGGGATGGATCCCGCGTTCGGCTATACCAGCGTGTCGACCTGGCTCGTGGCCTATCTCGAGGCTGCCATCGCCTCGAGCAAGACCTGCCCGCTTTACGCCAATATCGCAGCGATCGCGACGCAGGCGGATTGGCGGGGGTTCCTCGCCCTGCGCGCCTCGCTCCCGCCAGCGTCGGCGCTGCCCCCGCAGATCGCCGGGCTGGCCGCGGGGATCGATCCGAGTCGGCTTTATGCGCATCATTTCGGCGCGACGCTCAGCCGTGTGACGCTTGCCCCCGATCCGGGCACCGGCGCGCCGCCGACCGCAGCGCTGACGATCGACGGCGTCTCCAGCCTGTTCGGTCTGATCGACTATCAGGACCCGCTCTATCTCGCGTCGATCGCGGCGGGGAGCGATCCCGACACGCCGCTCGCGATCGATACCGACGACGCGTTCGGGTTCCGCGTCCTCAATCTGCAGGCGCTGTTCGTCAATGCGCGGATGACCAGTTTCGAGAGCCGGATCCAGCTCTCGATCAACGAACTGTTCGGTGCCCCGGTGACCGCGACGCGCCGCGCGGCGCCGGATGCCGGGTATAATCCGGTCGATCCCACCTTCCCCGACGCGTGGCAGGCGTCCGAGGGGAACGGCGTTGTGCTGGCCGGCAGCGCGGTCAGTCAGAACGGCAAGACCGCCTATGTCTTCCGGCAGACGCGGCCCGTCCTGTTCGCCATCGACACGCCCGCGTTGAACGCGATCACGCTGTCACGCGTGCAGTTCGACACGCTCGGCGTGTCCGACGACATCTGGCCGTCGGGCACGGTGCCGACGATCACCAGCCGCTTCCTGCTGTGGGGTACGTTCGATTTTCCGCTGCTCGACGCCCAGGTCAGCACGCCGACGGGCGATCGCAGCATCGGCTACGACATCCTGTCGTTCGGCTCGCAGGCCGGGGCGCCGCCGGGTCCCGGTCTGGCCTATTCCAACCTTCAGCTCACCATGAGCAGCCCGCTGGCAACGCCGACGCAGAGCGCGTTCGCGTTCGATCCCTCCAATATCGCCTTCGATCTCGGCGCGAGCACGCCGCGCGCGTCGAGCCTGTTTTCGAGCATGGCGCTGCAGCTGCAGAGCTTCATTGCCGCGCCCGACGGCGCGACGCCGCTCGACCACGGCTTCCTGACGGTTGCCCCCGAGGGACCGACGCTGGCGGCGCTGAGCGGCGGTTGGTACGGCATCGTCTACAAGGTCAATATGGGCGGCCCGGGTACGCTGGTTGCCGACGCCGGCTTCAGTTCGCAGCTGCTGGTGGCATGGTCGCCGATCGCGGGCACCCCGCCCGCCCTGTTCGTCGGCATCAGCCTCCCCGGCGCGGCACCGGGCGCAAGCATGTTCAGCCTGCAGGGCGTGATCGACGTCACCACCGGCCCGATCACGCTGCTGCAACCGGTCGCGGGACAGTTCTCGATCAAGCTTGCCGATATCGGCGTGACCTTCCTCGGGGTGAAGAAGATTCCCGACGGCACCATCCACTTCTTCCTGTTCGGCGACCCCGGCGGCGGCAGCCTGGGCTGGTACGCCGCCTACAATTCGGCCTCGGGGGCGATTGCGGCAGCCGGCGATGTCGCGGCGATCGCGGCGCGGTCCGAGGTGGTGCGATGAGCCGGGTCGACGCCCTGTGCGGCGCGTTTGGGGTGACCGCCGATGTCTGAGTTTCCGCTTGGCGCGCTGGCGCTGTCGCTCGCCGCCGCCGCGCCCGAGTTCACGCTCGACAGCGCGACCCTCACGACGGCGCTTGCCGGTGGCGCGACCGTCCCCGAGGGGATCGACACGGATCTCGCCAAGGCATTCCAGACCGCCGGCGGCGGCCCGCTCGTTCTTGGCTACGCGGCCGACGCGATCTCGTCCGTCACCGCGGACGGCTTCAGCGTGACGGGCGTCCAGCTCGACTTCATCGGCGTCGCGGTCCCCGATGCGACGATCATTTTCGGGCTCGATCCCGACCATGCGGCGATCTTGCGCATCACGGTCGAGATCAGCCCGGACGGCTGGACCTGGACCGACCTCACGCCGGCCGCGGCCGGCTGGCCGTTCGACTGCGCGCAGGTCTCCGACGTGTCGTTCACGTTCGATACGATCGACGCGGGCGCGATCCAGACCATGGCGGCCAAGCTGGTCCCGCCGGTACCGCTGGGGCCGGTCGCGGCGCTGATCGCGGGACTGGTCTTGCCCGGCGGCGTCCTGCCACTCGCCGGCGCGCTCGATTTCGCCGCGGTCGACGGCGCGTCCGTCTGTCTTCCAGCGGGACGATTGACCGCGCCACTCATCACGAGCGCGCCGCTGACACTCTTTGGATTCCTGACCGTCGACACGCCGAGGATCCGTCTCATCCTGCCGGCAGCGGGCGCTGTCGCACAAGACCCGCGAGGATCGGCGGCAGCCGACGATCCCGGCACGGCAGCAGCGCCGTCGCTCGACCTGGCCATCGACACCATGGTCGGGGCGACGGGCGAGACCCCGGTCACCTGCGTGCTCAGCGCCACCGTCCCCCCCGATCCCCCGGCGACCGCCACGAGCGTCGACTTCGTGCTCGAAGCGACGGCGGGCGCGGCCCCGCTCAGTCCGGGCGCGATCGCGGGGCTGGTCGGTGGCCGATATTATTTCCAGGACGTACCGGCCGAGCTCCAGGCCTATCTGACCAGCGTCGATCTGATCGACCTTGTGTTCACGGCCCATCTCGATCCGGCGACGCTCATATCGATCGTGGCGACGCTCGGCACGCCGCAGCCGATAGGCTGGAACCCGCTGAACGACAGCACCAACGCGCTGTCGCTGACATTCGACGCGGTATCGCTCGTCTGGACGATCGACGATTCGGGCACGACGCCGACCTCCTCGGCGGTCTTCACCGCCACCGCCGCGCTGCTCCCCGCGATCTTCCCCGGCGTTTTCGGCTTCACGATCAGCACCGATCTGACGTTTCACGCGACGTATCAGGGAAGCGTCACGCTCGGCGGATTGGTCGACGGCCTTTCCGCCGGCCAGATCAGCCTGCCATCGGGGACCGACATCGCGCTGTCCGATGTCGTGTTCGACTATAGCCGAAGCGCAGGCACCTATGCGCTGACCGCCCAGTTGCATGCGGACCTTAATCTCCTCACGATCGCAGGCACGCCGCTGCTCGCCGTCGAAAACGCCTCCTTCGTCCTCGCGGCGAGTCCCCCCGCGCAATCGGGAGCGGGAAATGCCGGCCCCGCGCTGACGATCTACGACGGATCGTTCACGGGCAGTATCGCGATCGGAACCGTCGATGCGGCGGTGACGGTGCAGCATCGAAGCGGCGGCGTCTGGGCCCTGTCGGCGACCTTGGTCGAACCGGTCGCGCTATCGGATCTGGTCGACCAGTTTCTCGGACCGCTCAGCCCTTCGCCGTTTCTGCCGGGTGATATCCTCGTCTCCGCGCTGACCATCGACGCGCAGATCGCGCCCGAGGGCGCGAACGTCGCCACGACCTATACCGTTGCCGGCACGTTCAGCTGGACGCTCACGCTCGGCAGTATCGTCGCCAAGCCTGCCCAGGCGCAGGTCAGTCTGCTCTACGACGCGGGTCGGGATGAGGGCGAACGCTATACGAGCACGGCAACCACGACGGTCGTCGTGCTCGGCGCGAGTGTCGTCATCGCGTACAGCTTCGCCGATGCCAACTCGATGCTGCGGCTCAGCTGGGAAGGCGCCACCGCGACGTACACCGCGGGGGACGACACGCTCATATTCGCCTTCCCGAGCATCAGCATCGGCGGGGCGATCACCGCGCTGATGCGAACGATCCACGAACCCTATGTCACGCTCTCGTCGCCATGGGACCTGCTCGATCAGGTCGCGCTCGACGGGCTCGAGATCGGCTTCGCGCTCGCCAAAGACGCGCCGACAGCGATTTCCGCGACCTACACGCTGCCGAGCGCGATCGATCTGGGGTTCGCCACGATCAGCGGCCTCACCGTCGCAAGGGTTCCCCAAGCGGTCGGCGAACCCCTGATAACGCTGTCGCTCGCGGGCGACTCGCCGTTGCTGTATCTGCCGGGTGTGGATCCGCGTCTGCTGAAACTCTTCGGCCGGCAAGCGAGCGGCCCGGGTCTCGCGGACGCCGCCCCCGCGGGGCAGGACGTGCAGGATCTACCCGGCATAGCCGGCCGCGGGAACGATCTGCTCTCGATCGACCTGTTGATCATGGGACAGCGCGTCGGCGTCACCGGAATGACCGACGCCACCAGCGTCACGCAGGTGATCGGAGCGCTCACCGCCATTCCGAGCAGCGATGGCGATTCCAACCCGGTCGTGCCGGCCGGCGCGACCCCGTCCGCGGTCCAATACGCCCGGTCGAGCGACTGGCTGATCGCGTCGCACATGCAGATGCTCAAGACAGATATCGGCTGGACGGTCGACCTGGGGTTCGTCTTTCACGATTCCGATTTCTACGGGCTGCATCTGGAGATGGCGGGTGGCAAGGCGAAGGCGCTCGCCGGGCTCGCAGTCGACATACTCTACAAGAAAGTGACCGACCGGGTCGGGCTGTACCAGATCGACTGGCGCTTCCCCGATTCTGTCCGCACGCTTGATTTTGGTGCGGTCTCGGTGGTGCTCCCGGACATCGGCGTGCAGATCTACACCAATGGCGATTTCATGATCGACATCGGCTTTCCGCGGAACATGGATTTCAGCCGGTCCTTTGCGTTCTCCGCGATCATCGCGGGGCTCCCCGTGACGGGTGGCGGCGGGGTATATTTCGGCAAGCTGAGCGGCGCCACGTCGACCGTCACGCCGGCGACCACGCTCGGTACGTTCGACCCGGTCATCGCCTTCGGGATCGGTTTCCAGCTCGGGCTGGGCTACAGCTTTACCGCCGGACCGCTCAGCGCGGGCTTCTCGCTCACCGCCGTCGCCATGATCGAGGGCGTGATCGCGTCCTGGCACCCCTATCTGCCGCCCGCGCAGCTCGGAAACAGCGTCCAGCACGACTATTATTTCAAACTGATCGGCACCGTCGGCCTGATCGGACTGCTATATGGATCGGTCGATTTTGCGATCGTCCGGGCATCGCTCAGCATCAACATCACGCTTACGCTGACCATCGCGTATGAGTCCTTCCAGCCGATCACGATTTCGGCAGGCGTATCGGTATCCGTGGCGCTCACGGTGCGGATCGATCTCGGCCTGTTCACGATCAGCTTCGATCTGTCGTTTCACACCGACGTCCATTGCAACTTCATGATCCAGGTCGACGACGGCACCGCGCCCTGGCTGCCGCCGCCTGGCGCGGGGGTCGCCGGACCGACCGATCGCACGCTGATCATGCTGCCGACGCCGACGCCGCGCGGCGAGGCACGGCCCCGCCTGCGTAGCGCGGGCGACGTCGGGCCGGTGCTCGATCTGTATGCGACCGTCGCCTACACGGTCGTGGCGGCCGAGGGGGACACCGACCCGGCCGCGCAGACGGGCGCGTTCGTCGCCGTATTGATGATGGATGCGCCATCGCAGTCGGGCGTGCCGGCGACCAGCGCGACATCGTTCGAGACGCTGTGCGAGAACCTGCTGCCCTGGCTGGTCGGTCATCTCGGCGGCGACGCGGCGCGCCTGACACCCGCCATCCTCCAGGCCTATATGGACAGGCTCGCCGACCTTGCCGATCCACCGCTCGATTTCGACGACTATCTGAGCTTCCTGTCGGGGTTCACGATCACTCTGCACGCGCTGACCGCGGTGAACCAGCGTGCGCTCGATCCCGGATCGGTGCCGGTGCCGCCGATCGACGGATTGATCGCGACGCCGAGCCTCAACGGCACGACCGGGCAGAGCGTCGATTTCTCCCGCTACGTCATCGTTCCACCGGGCTACCGCGATGGCGTCGCGGCGCTGTTCGCAAGCCTTGCCGCCGAGCTCGAAACCGCGGGCGCGCAGGCGCCGTCACGCGTCATCCTGCCGCGGCCGTCGCGGGCGGCGGCAGAGATACCCAGATCGATGGCGGCGATGCTGTTCGTCGACATGATGATGCTGACGGGGCGGCAGCTGTTGCAGGCGGCGTGCAACGCGTTCCGCAGGTTCGACTTCGCGCTCGCGACGGCCGACACGCTTGAGGCCATCCTCGACTGGAGCAGGACGAGCGGTACCGCCGACGGGCTCGGCATCACGGTCGACGATATCGTCCTGCCGAATGCGGCGACACCGCTCGCCGCCGGCGTCCTCCTCGTTCCGGCGGCGGCGTACACGATCCGCAACGGCGACAGCCTCGCGACGATCGCACAGCGTTTCGCGATCGAGGCCGCCGACCTGATCGCCGGCAATCCCGACGCCCGCGTGCTGTCGACCGGGATCGCCATCCCGGTGAACGGCGGGTCCTTTCTCACGCCGCCCGCGATCAGCTTTGCCGAATTGCTGAACGCGCTGGGTCGGATCGAGCCCGCCACCGCCTGGACGCCCGCGCAACTCGCCACCGCGATCGGCACGATGCACGCGCTGATCGCGGGGCAGCAGCTGCACGTGCGGCGCGATCCGCTCGATGCCGGACTGAGCCTTGCGGTGGCGGCCGGCGATACGCTCGCGGCGATCGCGGCGCGCTATGGCACGACCGTTTCGGCGATCGGCGCGGTGCCGGCCAACCAGAGCATCCCGCTGTTCGATGCCGCGACGACGCCCAGCATCCCGCTCGACAACGTCACGCAGGCGAGCAGCGATGCGCTGTGGACAGCCATCTGCGACGACGACCAGCTTGCCACGATTGCCGGAATCGTCACGCGTTTCATGACCGCGGGCGTGCGCTTGCCCGTCACGACCGCGCAGGGCGCGCTATCGCTGTCGGCGGCGTTCACCGCGAACACCAGCCCGCAAGGCGAATATGGCCTTTATCAGCTGACCGGGCAGCAATTTCCGGCGGCGGCGGGCCTGGTGCCCGCCGCGGGCGAGTATAGCCTGACCGTCTCAAGCCTCCCCGGACATCTGACGTTCGTCTCCTTCGATACGCCAGCGGGCAGCGTCGTCGACCTCGTCGATCCGCTGGCTCAGCTCGGTCCGATGCTCGCCTGTGCGCAGGCCGGGGCGTTCGATCCGCCGACCGATTTCCGTATCCTGCCGGCGGTCGCGCGGGCGCCGCGGACCTGGCCGCTCAGCACGGGCGTCGGCTTCGTCGCCGCCGATCCGACGGCGATCGGCCTGCTCACGATCCCTCCGACCGAGCCCCTGCAGCCCGAACGATCGCTGTTGCCGATGCTGTGGCGGGTGCCGCAGACGCTGCTGGCCGACGCGGCGGCGCGCGCGCGGCGGCTGAACGCCGCGGGTGTCCCCTACGCGGCGCAGCTGTCCTATTGCGAGGCGCTCGACCCCGAGGCGCTGACCGTCGATCCGATCAGCAAGGCACCGGTCCAGACCCCGCTCGGCCAATATTGCTGGGCGACGCGGATCGGGTTCAGCGTTCGGCGATTGCCACCGGCCACCGCCGGCGCGGCGTTCGCGAAGACGCGCGGCTTCACCTATGAGGTCATGGCGCCGGACGCGACGCAGGCGTCGCTGCTCGAACAGCTCGTCTCGGCACTGGGGCTGAACGACAGCCACGCCGGCACCGATGCGCTGATATCGGGGTTGTACCTGGCGTACGCGCAGGGCAGCGGCAAGGATGCGCAACTGCTTGCACCCGAAGATCCCGCCGCCCCGGCGTTCTTTAGCCGCACGACGCTGTCGACGCAGGCGAACCCGGCGCCGGCGACAGCAGCGCGCGACGCCGATCCGCCCGCCCCCGCCCCGCCAATCGGCAACATCGCCAATCCCCCGGATCAGGTCGCGCAATTGCTGTGGGAACTCTCGACGGTGCGGTCGGGCGGGTATTTCCTGACTTGGGATCGGCTGCCGGCCTCGGCGTTCGACGCGACGGGCAAGGCGGATCTCGTGCTGCTGTTCTGCTATCCTCGCGGCGGCGCGCTTATCCAGGACCGGCTGACCGCGTTCGTCAACGCGGTGCTGACCAACGATCCGGCAGCCGGGGTGGGCGTGCAGGTCGCGCTCGAGTCGCGCAGCGCGGCGACCCCGGCACAGCCTGTCGCCGACGCCTCGCTGGCGCAGATGGCGGCGCTTTATGGCCTCAGCGTCGGTCGGATCGCCGAGCTGAACGCGACGTTCCCGCTTCTGCCCGGGGTCGCGGTGCAGTTCGGTGGCGTCACGCATCTCGTGACCCCCACCGACGCCGGCACGGCGGACGCGTGGGATGCAATCGCGGCGTCCTATCCCCCGCTCACCGGCACGCAGATATCCGCAGCCAATCCAGGCGTTAGCGCCACCGCGGGCACCGCGCTGTACCTTCCGCCCATCCCCTATGGGACCGTGGCGGGCGACACGCTGGCCTCGCTCGCCGGGCGCTATGGCATCAGCGTCGATGACCTCGCGACGGGGGTGGCGGACGCCGCGATGCTCACCTCGCCGGGCACGGGCGGCGCGACGCTGACGATCGATCCGCAGGCGCTCGACGTGCGCCCGGGCGATTCATCGGGCAACGTCACCTTCGAACTGACCCGGCCGGCACCCGATCCCACCGACATTTCACCCGGAGCGACGCTCGCGCAGCTTTTCACATTGCTCGGGACGGGGCTTGTCGGGAATCGCTATTTTACCGCCAGTCGCGGCGCGCCAATCGGTCCGCAGCCGTTGAACGACCCTATGGATGCGACAGCGACGCGGCGGGCGGCGGAACAGCGGCGCGCCATGGCCGACCCTGTCCTGCGGCGTGCGCTGCTCGTCGCCGCGGCCGATACCGCGCCGCGCTGCTATCGCCAGACATTCGGGCTGCTTTCCAGCGCGCAGACCAATGTCGCGCCGACGGGCGGCGGTGCGGGGCAGCCGCTCGGCGCGGACAGCCCCTATCGCGGCGTCGGCACGCTCGCTCAGCTCGAGCTGGGCTGGCGCGACCTGTTCGGCAACCGGCTGATCGACCAGTTCGCGGCACCGTCGCCCCAGTACAGCGGTGCGGTCAACGGGCAGATCGTACCCCTGCTCTACCGCGACACGCTGATCGGCCCCGCGTCATGGCCCAATTTCGCGCTTCATTATGCCTATGCCGCCGGCGAACTCGCGATCACGCTGTCGTTCTCGACCACTGCCTATCTGGATCCCGACAGCGGACAGGCCGCGGCCGTGCGCGACACCCTGTGCTACACAAAAGTCTGGTATCAGTTGAACCAGGATTACGGCACGAACACCTCGCCCTGGGCGAGCGGCGAGGCGGTCGGGTTCGCGCTGTACACGGATCTGCTGGCGGTGCCCGATCTGGCGCTCAGCGACGCACAGGCGCAGATATTTCGCGATTTCGTCGACCAGACGCTCGCCTATCTTGCAGCCGTACAGGCTGGCCAGGCCGGCACCCCGCCCCTGGCTGCGTGCCTGTCGATCCCGGTCAGCGTCGATGCGGTGGCGCCGGGCAATATCCTGCCGCTGACGATGTCACTCACGCTCTGCCGCCAGGGACTGCTCGTCGATTCCGCGCTGGCGGGTCTCGCGGACGGCGAGCGGGCGTCGATCGACATCCTGCCGATGCCCGACGGCGATGCCGATGCCGGAAGCGGCTATTCGCAGTTCGCCGCGCAGTTCGAGGCGATGTTCGTCGCAGCCGCAGGCGGCTGGTCGCTCAGGGTCGGCACCTCCCCCGCCAGCGGTGCGGCGGCGGATGTCGGCGACCGGCGCACGCAGAGCCTGTGGGCGGTTCGCATGGCCGATGCGCCGCTTTCCGCCACGCCGAGCGGGCTGGGGTTCACGCTCGCCGATCTGCCGCTGTATTACGCGCCGTTGCCGCTCGCGACGCATCTGGTCAGCGACGAATTCGCGCTTTACCCCGCCTATGACGGCACGCAGAATTTCCCGCCCGCCCAGTCGCCGGTGACGCGGAGCTTTACCGGGATCGATCCGAACGTCTGGTTCCAGCTCGTGCTCGACGCCATCGACGCCGCGCTCGCACCCGACCTCGCGGCCGCGCTCTATCTGTTCGACAGGAGCCGGGGGATCGCCGATCCGCTCACCGATGGCGCGCTCGCGCAGCTGCTCCTGATCAAGGCCGCGCTGGCCGGCTCGATCGCCGCGTCGGTCCAGCCGATCTTCGCATCCCCCGGCGCCGACAGTCCCTGGCCGACGCCCGACCCCGCCAGCCGGCAAACCGCATGCGAGACGCTGCGCCAGGCGTTGCTCGACCGTCTCGGGCCGGCGTTTTCGACCACCGCGATCACCGTCTTCCAAGCCGATGCCGTGTCCGGCGGAGCCGTGAATCTGTACGGCAAGCCACGCGCGACACTGGCGGAGACCGCCGTCGCGGGCGCCAATGCGACCTTCGCGCTGTCCACGACGCGGCTGCCGCTCGACCCCACAAGCCCGGCGCGGCTGGGCTTCCTGGTGGATTCACGCAACGTCGCGACGAGCAGCGCCGCCTATTTGTCGCTCGAATTCGAATGGGCCATCACGCATGTCGAGCACGCGATCCGAAGCGTCCCGGGCATTGCCGGCTATACGGACAGCGACTGGATCGCCTTCGTCACGCCGTTCGCCCCGCGCGCCTTCAATCCGGACAGCACCGGCACCGCACAGGCGATCGACGTGCCCGTCGTGCTGCGCGCGCTGCCGCAGCCGCCGACGATGCAGGCCCAGTCGGGCAACGCCACCTATCCAGCGGCGACCACGCCCGACGAACTGGCGCAATGGGATTACCGCGTCGACTTCGCCTATGATCGTGCAGCGCAGGACTCGATCGCGACCGAGATCGATTTCAACATTCCGCCTGACGACGACGTGCAGGCCGACGACGCCGATCCGGCAAGCACGCTCCAGGCGGCGCTTGCCCAGTTCGTCGAGGTCTATCCGGCCGTCCTGCAGGCGATGACCACCGCGCTCGACGCGATCGCGGACGACGGCGCCGCGCCCGCGGCGGCGACCCCGGTGCAATGGTTCATCGCGCTGCTGACGGCGGTGTCGCAGGCGCATGATGCCTGGGCGAGGTCGGTCGTCGCGTTCGATGCGCCGCCATCGCTGCCGCCCGAAACGAAACTGGCATTCGAGATCGAACTGGTCCCGGCAAACCCGACCGATCCCGCGGCGGTCGCGATAAACGGGCTCACGATCAACGGCTACCCGGCAACGCTCGACGCAAATCGCACGACGATCACGGCACCGGGCGCGGGACTCACGCTGCCCGTGCCCGTCATCGAGATCGAGCCCGTCGTCGATGTCGCGAACGTCGCGGGGACCGGGCCCGATCCGTGGACCGCGACGATCACGTCGGTCGCGGGGCAGGACAGCATCCGGTTCGGCTACACGGCCGGGACAACCCCCGTCACGTACCAGCAGGTCGTCGCGGCCGGCACGCGGTCGATCGTCATGCGCGGGCTCAGCATCTTCGGGTATCGAAACGGACAGACCAGCCTGCAGATCCTGCGCAACGCGCATCTCCTGCCCGACAGCGCGCCATCCGCCACGACCAGCGATGCCTTCGTCTTCCGGACCCCCGTCGTGCGGTTTGCAAGCCCGCTCGCGCCCGATCTCAGCTTTGCCAGCCTCGACATGGACGGGCTCCTGCCAATGGGATCGAGCTACCAGGCCAATCTCGAAGCGGTGTCCGCCGGGCTCGCGACCGGCCTAACCGGGACGGTGCCGGTCGAGGCGGCCGCGACGATGACCTATGCATACAGCCTCGTCCCGGGCGCGGGGATGCCGCGAACCGTGGTGCCCATCCTGCTGATGCCGGTGACGTCCGCGGTGATTGCGTCGGGCGCCACCCCCGATTTCGTTGGCCAGGTCGCGGCCGCGGTCGACGGCTGGCGGACGAATCATCAGCCAACCACCGACGGCGGCGCCACGATCGACATGGCGCTCGCGATCTATCCCGCCGGCGACGGCGACCGACAGCCGATCCTGCGCGTCGAGCGGATCCACGTCACCGCGGCCGATACGCCGCCCGCCGAACGCTGAGCACGCGCGCGATCCTCGCGAGACCGTGGAAGGACTTACGATTCGATGCGCCCTCGTCACGTGCACGCGACCGGCTTCGACAGATACGCTGCGTTCGCGGACCGTCATGCGGTCGCCCGCATCAGCAATATCACTGTAAATCTGTACTTTATGGTGCCTGCCTAAAGCTGATCGCGAACGTTTCGAACCCTTTCGCCAGCATTTGCCGCCATGACAGAGACCGAAAATTATTGCTAAATTAAGTCTTTTGCCGAATGACTGCCGCTCGCCAGATATCAACGAGACGGAGTTCTTCATTATGCGTAAGTTCATTACGGCCGCATCGGCCCTTGCTTTCCTCGCACTGCCGGTCGCTGCAAATGCTGCGCCGAACGCCGCGGCAAGCCTGTCGGTCGCAAAGTCGACGCGCGCTGCAACGCCGACCGCGAAGAAGAGCAAGGTTGCCGGTGCCGGCCTCGCGATCGTCGCGGTTGCCGCAGTCGCGGTTGCAGGCGGTTTGTACATGGCGATCGACGGCGGCAACGACTCCGACAGCAACTAAGACTGGTGGGCCGGGGCAACCCCGGCCCATTTTTCTCTATGCGCGGGACGGTGCCCCGCCGATAGATTTCGCAGATCTGCCGACACGGCCGCAGACACGGCCGAATTACGTCGGATGACGAACAGCACGACTCCTCGCATTCTGTCCGGCCGACCGATACGGTCCATCCCCACGCCGCCAGCGACCCCGCTCAGCGCGCTTTCGTACAATCGAGCAAAATCCTTGTCCGCGCCGCGATACGCGCAGTAACAGGGTGGTAACGGTACCGCTCGCGATGGCGTGCCGATCGGGGAGAATGGGATGTCGACGGGGTTTTCAACGCTCACGCTTGCGCTGCTGCTGCAATCCGCGGCCACGGTGCCCCCTCCCCCGACAGCGACGGCGCCGACCGCAGCCCCGGTGCGCGCCACCCCGTCCGCACCCGGCGTCCGGACACCCGCACAGCCCGGCCCGCTCTCGGCGGTCGCGCATCCGGACCTGTGGCCCGCGGTCGCCGCACGCCCGTCGCGCGACCCCGCTGTCGAGGCGCGGATCGATGCGGTGATCAAGCGGATGAGCGTCGCCGACAAGGTCGGGCAGCTGATCCAGGTCGACATCGCCAGCATCACCCCCGACGACCTGCGCACGTACAAGCTCGGCTCGATCCTGAACGGCGGCAATTCGGGGCCCGGCGGGGACGATCTGGCGCCCCCGGCAGCATGGCTGAAGCTCGCCGACGCGTTCTACGACGCGTCGATGGCGCGCAGCGACGCGGGGCCCAGCATCCCGGTGATCTGGGGGACCGATGCGGTCCACGGCAACAACAACATCCCCGGTGCGACGCTGTTTCCGCACAATATCGGGCTCGGCGCGGCGCATGATCGCGACCTGATGCGCGAGATCGGTCATGTCACCGCGATCGAGACCGCGGCGGCCGGGATCGACTGGACCTTCGCCCCGACGCTCGCGGTGGTCCGCGACGACCGCTGGGGCCGGACCTACGAGAGCTATTCCGAGGAGCCCGCGATCCCCGCCGACTATGCGGGCGCGGTGATCGAGGGCGTACAGGGCATCGTCGGGACGAAGAGCTTTCTCGCGCCCGACCATGTGATCGCGACGACGAAGCATTTCCTCGGCGACGGCGGCACCGGTGGTCGCGACCAGGGCGACACGCGCGTGCCCGAGACGGTGCTGCGCGACGTCCATCTCGGCGGCTATCCCGCCGCGATCGAGGCGGGGACTCAGTCGGTGATGGCGAGCTTCTCGAGCTGGAACGGCGCCAAGATGCACGGCAACCAGAGCTTGTTGACGAGCGTGCTGAAGGACCGGATGCGGTTTGACGGCTTCGTCGTCGGCGACTGGAACGGACACGGCCAGGTCGACGGCTGCACCAACGAAAGCTGCGCCGCGGCGATCAACGCCGGGCTCGACATGTTCATGTATTCGGGCGACGCGTGGAAGACGCTGTACGCGAACACGCTGAAGCAGGCGCAGTCGGGCGAGATCCCCGCGGCACGGCTCGACGATGCGGTGCGCCGCATCCTGCGCGTGAAATTCCGGGCGGGCACGTTCGATCGCGGCCGCCCGTCGTCGCGCGCGCTGGCGGGCAAGATGACCCTGATCGGTGCCGCCGACCACCGCGCGATCGCACGCCGCGCGGTGCGGGAATCGCTGGTATTGCTCAAGAACGAGGGCGGGCTACTGCCGCTGAAACCCTCCGCCACGATCCTCGTCGCGGGTGGCGGGGCGGACAATATCCCACAACAGGCGGGCGGCTGGTCGCTGACCTGGCAGGGTACGGGCACGACCAAGGCCAATTTCCCCAATGCGGAGTCGATCTGGTCGGGGATCGACACCGCGGTCAGGGCGGCAGGCGGTACTGCGACGCTGTCGGCGGACGGCAGCTTTACCAAGAAGCCCGATGCGGCGATCGTCGTGTTCGGCGAGGAGCCCTATGCCGAGTTCAAGGGCGATCGCCCGACGCTGGAATACAGCCCCGAGGACAAGTCCGACCTCGCGCTGCTGCGCAAGCTGAAGGCGGCGGGCGTTCCCGTCGTCGCCGTCTTCCTGTCGGGGCGGCCGATGTGGGTGAATGCCGAACTCAACGCGTCGGATGCGTTCGTCGCCGCGTTCCTGCCGGGCAGCGAGGGCGGCGGGGTCGCCGACCTGGTGCTACGCAAGCGCGATGGCACGGTCGCGAACGACTTTCGCGGCAGGCTCAGCTTCTCCTGGCCGCGCCGCCCCGACCAATATGTGCTGAACCGCAGCGATCCCGGGTACGACCCGCTGTTCGCGCTCGGCTATGGCCTGCGCTACGCCAAGCCGGGGTCGGTCCCCAGACTCGACGAGACGCGCCCGGCCGGACTCGCGGCGTCCGCCAACGGCACGGTGTTCGGCAAGGGGCGCGTGCCCGAAGGGTGGTCGCTGACGCTGGTCGAGCCGGGCCAGGCGAAGGTGCGGATGTCGGGCGCGACCGCGACGACGGTGGCCAAGCGGCTGACGGTGACCGCGGTCGATCGCCGCCGGCAGGAGGATGCGCGCCGGTTCAGCTGGACCGGCGGCCCCGCGGCGACGCGGACCGATGCGCGGATCGAGTCGGACCGTCCGCTCGACCTGACGCGCGAGAGCAATGGCGAGCTCAGCCTCGTCGTCGACGTCCGCGTCGATCGTCCCGCCACCGGCGCCGTCAGCCTGGGCATGGCGAGCGGCGACGCCGCGCCCGTCACCGTGCCGATCACGAAGATGCTCGCGGGTGCCAAGCCCGGCGCGTGGCAGCAGGTGATCGTCCCGCTGCAATGTTTCGCCGGTCGCGGCGTCGACATGGCGCACGTCACGGCACCGTTCGTGATCGCAGCCGATGCGACGCTCGACCTCGCGGTGTCCGACGTGAAGATCGACTCCGCCCCCGTCCCGATGACGCGCTGCGGCGACTGACGGGCTTCGACTAACAGGCGGCGGCGGGCGGGGTTGGCTACCCCGCCCGCCGCAAGGGTCTGGCGATCATTCGCCCGCGTCGGGCACCCGGTTGTGCGCGTGGAACAGCTTGCCGCCCTCGACCGCATAGACGACCGCGAGCACGCCCAGCCCGATCAGCAGATACCCGATTGCCAGCGGATAGGTCGTCCCGTTGTACGACTGCCCGATCAGCGACCCGACGATCACCGCGCCGACGCTGGTGATGAAGCCCTGGATCGACGAGGCGGTGCCCGCGATATGCCCGACGGGCTCCATCGCCATCGCACCGAAGTTCGAGCCGCACAGGCCGATGCACGTCATGCTCAGCGCCTGGAATACCATATAGGTCCACAGCGTCTCGATCCCGCCCGCGATCACCGCGATATGCGCCAGCGACAACGCGATCAGCGCGAGCACCGCGGTCTGCGAGATCAGCCGCGTGCCGAGCCGCTCGACCAGCCGGCTGTTGGCGAACGACGCGCAGCCCATCGAGAAGGCGCAGACCGCGAACAGGATCGTGAACCGCGAGCCCGCATGAAATTCGTCGACGAAGATCTGCTGCGCCGACGACACGAACGCGATGATCCCGCCGAACGTCATCGACGCGGCGACCGCATAACCCGCCGAATAGCGGTTGGTCAGCGTCAGCGTGTAGCCGCGCCGGAGTGAGGCGATCGACAGCGGCGTGCGCCGTGCGAGCGTCAGCGTCTCGGGCAGCCGTACGAACGACCAGGCGAGCACGAACGCCGCGAACGCCGCCAGCGCATAGAAGATGAACCGCCACGGCCCGAATGCGAGCAGGATCTGGCCGAGGCTTGGTGCCATGATCGGCACGAGGAAGAAGATCATCTGCGCCACCGACAGCGTCCGCGCCATCTGGCGACCCGAGAAGCGGTCGCGGACGATCGCCACCGCGAGCACGCGCGTCGAGGCCGACATCAGCCCCTGGAGGATGCGCGCACCGATCAGCGCACCGAACGTCTGCGAGCTTGCGGCAAAGGCGCTTGCGGCGACGAAGCCGACCAGCGTGCCGAGCAGGATCGGCTTGCGCCCGAACCGGTCGGCAAGCGGCCCGTAGACGAGCTGTCCGGCGCCGAAGCCGAGCATATAGGCGGTGATGATCCACTGCCGATGGTTCGCGGTGGCGATCCCGAGCTGGTGCCCGATATCCGCGAGCGCGGGCAGCATCAGGTCCACGCCCAGCGCATTGACCGCCATGAGCGCGGCCACGAACGCGACGAATTCGCGCTGCGGCATCGCGGGGGCAGGAATCGAGCGGGCAGCAACTGTATCGGTCATCGCCGCGACCTAGGGTGCCCGACGCGCGAACGCCACCGCTGATCCGTCTTGTCCCTTCGCGCGCAACGCCAGCGCGCCCCGCGTCGCGCGCCCATCCCTGCCCCGCTTCGCGATGGACAGCGACAATTTGTCTTATCTATAGTATCCGTGCCTGGAGGGAGAGTGATATGAGGCGGATATCGTCCATCGTCATAGGTGCGCTTGCGGCATCGGCCGGGGTGTTTGCCGGGACGGGCAGCGCACAGGTCGCACCGGGCGGGCCGGTCACCCCCTATGTCGATCCCGCAAAGGCCTATCTGTTCGCGCACATGACGAAGGAACAGTACGGCGTCCTGTATTATTCGGTCAGCCTCGATGGCCTGCACTGGCGCCGCATCAATGCGGGGCGGCCGGTATCGGCGGACTATCACGGCCATGCCTCGATCGCGCGCGGCGGTGATGGCCGCTATTATCTGGTCGGCAACACGGGCGACGACGACCCGCTGATCCGCTTCTGGGTCTCGGACGACCTGATCCGCTGGACGTCCTTCGGCACCTATCGACCTGCGCTGAAGACGATTGCCGGTCACCCGCACGCGCTGCAACGCATCGGCGCGCCCAAGCTGTTCTACGATACGCCATCGGGGCAGTTCCTGCTGACATGGCATACGCCGAACCTCGACGGCTCGCCGCAGGATCCGGAACGCTATTGGGGAAGCCAGCGCACGCTGTATGTCCAGTCGAAGGACCTCCGGACCTTCGCCGCGCCGCCGCGTCGCCTGTTCGCATGGGACATGGCGACGATCGACACGATCGTTCAGCCCAACGGCACCGGCGGCTATTGCGCGATCGTCAAGGACGAGCGCTATCCCTCGACCGCGTGGACGACGGGCAAGACCGTGCGGATCAGCTGCGCCGCCGCGCTGCTCGGCCCCTATCCCGCGCCGGCTCCGCCGGTCAGTCCCAATTTCCGCGAGGCCCCGACGATCGTCCGCGCGCCGAACGGTACCGACTGGCTGCTCTATTACGAGCAATATGCCGGCACGAGCTACGGGCTGTCCACCGCGCCGCGCCTCGAAGGGCCATGGTATCAGGTCTCGGGCAACAGCGGCGTACCCGAATGGAACCGCTACGAAATGCCCGCGGGAACGCGCCACGGCTCGATGATCGGCATTTCGCGCGCGCAATATGACGCGATCCTCGCCGCCTTTCCCGGAGACAGCCAATGATCGCACAACGCCTTGCCCGTGCGGCACTGGCCGCCGCCGCGATCGCCGGCGCGGCGGGCGCCCTGCCCGCGACCCCGGCGCGCGTACGGGCACCGGCCGCGCGTACGTTCGCCAATCCGCTGCTCGCCTCGGGTGCGGACCCGTGGATCGTCCGCGAGGGTTCGACCTATTACTACATGAACACGCTCGGCAACCGGCTCGCGATCCGCAAGACCACCGATCTCGCGCGGCTCGCCGACGCGCCCGAGGTGACGGTCTGGACGCCCCCGGCTACCGGTCCGAACGCGCAATCGATCTGGGCGCCCGAACTCCACCGTATCGATGGTCGCTGGTACATCTATTATACCGCCGCCGAGGACGGGCATGACGACGACGCGCATCGCGGGATCTTCGTCCTCGAGAATGCCGCTGCCGATCCGACCCACGGACGCTGGACCGATCGCGGCCGGTTGCAGACCGAGCATAGCGGGATCGACGGCACGACCTTTGCCCATGCGGGCAAGCGGTATTTCGTCTATTCGCCCTATGTCGGCGCCGACAGCGTGCTCGCGATCGTCGCAATGGCCAACCCCTGGACGCTGGCAGGCCGCGAGACGATCATCGCCCGCCCCGACCGCGCCTGGGAACGCCAGGGCGGACGACAGATTCTCGAGGGCCCCGAATTCCTGCTCGGTCCGCAGGGCGGCCTGTTCCTGACCTATTCCGCAAGCGCGTGCTGGTCGGACGACTATGCGATCGGCCTGCTCAGCGCGCGCGCGGGCAGCGATCCACTCGACGCGACCGCCTGGACCAAGTCGCCACGCCCCGTCGTCGCGAAGGCGCCCGACCAGAATGTCTACGCCCCCGGGCATAACGGATTCTTCACGTCGCCCGGCGGTCGCGAAACCTGGATTGTCTATCACGCCAATCCGGGCCCCGACATGAAGTGCACCGCGAAGCGTTCGCCGCGTATTCAGCGCGTGACATGGAGCACCGACGGACGCCCGGTCTTCGCGGCGCCGGTCGGGTCGGGGACGCGGCTGCCCGCACCCTGACTACCCGCGCCCCGACCCGGATCAGCCGCGCAGCGATCCGTCGCGATCGGCCACCGCGCCTTCGCTCTCGGCCTGGCGGATCAGGACCATCACGTCCTCGATGATCGACCGGATCGTCGCGCCGGCGAGCATGTCGTCGCCCGCCTCGATCGCCTCGAGCACCGCACGGTGCGCGGGCAGGCTGGCGCTCCGCCCCTTGAACCGGTTGGTGAACCGGATCGAGGTCCGCAGCGCGGTCCCGACCAGTTCCTCGAACTGCGCGAAGAACGGGTTGCCCGACGCACGCAGGATCGCGACGTGAAATGCGATGTCGGCATCCAGCGCGTCGTCGTCGCCGCGCTCGGCCGCCTCCATCCGTGCGAACCCGGCCGCGATCATCGCCTTGTCCGCCGGGGTGGCATAGCGCGCGGCAAGCTGCGCCGCCATCGGCTCCACCGCGAGGCGAAGCTCGTTGAAGCTGCGCAGCAACGGCAGCGTGAACTTGCGTTCGAGCAACCAGTGCAGCACGTCGGTATCGAACAGGTTCCAGGCCGAGGTCGGCTGGACGATCGTTCCCTGCCGCGGTCGCGCGGACAGTAGCCCCTTGGCGGTCAGCATCTTGACCGCCTCGCGCGTGACGGACCGGCTGACGCCGTGCTCGATGGTCAGTTCGGCCTCGGTCGGGAACCGCTTGCCGTCATATTGCCCGGTGACGATCGCGCGGCCGACCACCGCCAGCATGCCATGCGTGAGGTTGCGGCCGAGCGACGGACGGACTTGGTTGGGGGCGGGGTCGTTCATGCGGTTTGGTTGCCCAATTCCGCCGCGACGACAAGCGCTTTGCGCGGCATCACGCGGTCCGTGCCGCCTGCCACGCCGCGACGAGCGCGCGCGCGCGCTCGCCAACGACCGCGGCACCGTCGCCGGGCTTGTAGAGCGCGCCGCCGACGCCGATCCCCTCGACCCCCGCCGCGAGCCATTCGGCCAGATTGTCCGCCCCCGTGCCGCCGACCGCCCAGACGCGGACGTGCTTTGGCAGGACCTCGCGCACCGCCTTCAGATAGGCGGGTCCGAGCGCGACCGCGGGAAACAGCTTCAGGCGTCGCGCACCCGCGGCGATCGCCTGGAACGCCTCGCTCGGCGTGACGAACCCGGGCATCGGCTCGAGCCCGAGTTCGACGCTGCGCGCGATGACCGCGGGGTTCGTGTTCGGCGTGACCATGATCGTCCCGCCAGTCGCTGCCAGCGCCTCGACCGCCGCGACGTCGAGCACCGTCCCGCCACCGATCGCGGCGCGGTCGCCCAGCCTGTCCTGCAGCATGCGGATGCTCGTGGTCGGGTCGGGCGAGTTGAACGGCACCTCGATCAGGCGGATTCCGGCCTCGACCAGCGCGTCGCCGATCGCGACAACCGCGTCGGGGGTTACGCCGCGCAGGATGGCGACGATGGGTGCGGTACCCGATGCGAGCAGATCATCGACGGTCATGGGGTCTCCAGCAAGGCAAGACCGGCGAGCGAACAGGCTTCGCCGGTATGGACGGTGGCGCTCAGCCCGCGCGCCGCGAGCGCCCGGACATAGCGATCGGCGAGCGCCGGATCACCGATCAAGGTGATGTCGCCGGTGGCGGCAGGCAAGATCTCCGCAATCTCTGCGCCGATCACGAGCCCCGACAGGAACCCCCGCGCCCAGCGGCCGCTCGCCGCGGTGCGCAATTGCGCCGCACGCGCCTCGAACAGCGCGCCGAGCAGGTGCCCGCCATCGGCGATGCGCGCGAGCCCCGCATCGAACCCGGTCGCTTCATCTTCGGCGGCGCCATCATTGGACGCCGCGCGCGTCAGCGTCGAATGCATCCGCAGGAGTGCGAACAGTTCGCCCGTGAGGAACGTCTGGAACCCCGTCACCCGGCCGTCGTCGACGCTCGCCCATTTGCTGTGCGTGCCGGGCAGCGCGATCAGGTGACGCCCGGCCGCAAGCCCGGGCACGCGCGCCATTGCACCGAAGATCTGCGTCTCCTCGCCGCGCATCACATCGGGCGCGCCCGACGCGCGGGTGCAGGCGAGACCCGCGCCCATCGTGACGGGAATCCGGTCGATCAGCGCGTGCGCCGACCCCGCCGCCCAGATCGCCGCATCGGCGGGGCAGTCGACATAGGGGATCTCGATCCAGCCGTTGCGTGATCCCACCATGCCGCACAGATGGATCGCGCGCGGGTCCGCCTCCGCACGCCAGCCTTCGAGTGCGTGGCGCAACACCTGTTCGGGCGTCCGGCCGCCCAGATCGCCGATGCCGGGACCGCCTGTGCGATCGACGACCGCGCCGTTCTCGATTCTGTAGAGCCGCAGATTGCTCGTGCCCCAGTCGCCTGCCACGCTATAGCTCATCGCAAGCGCCCGGTGGTGAGGCCGACGCACGGCGAGCCGGCCGCCACGTCCGCACGGACGGCTGCGGGCGCGTCGTCGGGGATCGTCCGGTCGGACCAGATCAAACGCTCTTCCAGAACACGACTCCCGTTCATCGCCGATGCTTTCCTGCTCGACACGTATCACTAATCATATAATTAGAAGCACAGAAGAGGCAATCGCCTCGTCGTCAATGCCAAGCGCTGCCGATGCGAATTCGCGAGCCCCGATCCTTCGGCGGCATCCGAACGGTGCGGCGCCGAGAGGAGCCTGTCCGTTGCCCATGAATCCCATCGATATCGGCGTGATCATCGTCTACGCGATCTTCATCTTCGGCCTCGCCCAATGGGTCAGCCGCGACAAGAAGGGCGCCGGCCCGAAGACCACCACCGATTATTTCCTCGCGTCGAAGGCGCTGCCCTGGTGGGCGATCGGCGCATCGCTGATCGCGGCGAACATCTCGGCCGAACAGATCGTCGGGATGTCGGGCTCGGGCTATGCGATCGGCCTCGCGATCGCGTCGTATGAATGGATGGCGGCGCTGACGCTGCTGATCGTCGGCAAGTTCTTCCTGCCGATCTTCCTGCGCAACGAGATCTACACGATGCCGCAGTTCCTCGAGCGGCGCTACGGCACGCGCATCCGCACGCTCATGGCGGTATTCTGGCTCGCGCTCTACGTCTTCGTGAACCTCACCTCGATCATCTGGCTGGGCTCGATCGCGGTGACCAAGGTCGCGGGCGTCGACCAGAACATCGCGCTCGTCGGGCTCGGCGCGTTCGCGCTCCTCTACCAGATCCGCGGCGGGCTGAAGGCGGTGGCGCTGACCGACATCGTCCAGGTGACGCTGCTCGTGCTCGGCGGGCTCATCATCGCGTGGCTGACGCTCGGCAAGCTCGGCGAGGGCGCGGGCGTGATGGCGGGCTGGAGCCGCCTTGCCGCGAGCATCCCCGACCATTTCCACATGATCCTGGAAAAGGGCGATCCGCATTATGCCGACCTGCCCGGCCTGTCGGTGCTGATCGGCGGGATGTGGATCGCGAACCTCAGCTATTGGGGGTTCAACCAGTATATCATCCAGCGCGCGCTCGCCGCCAAGGATCTCGGCGAGGCGCAGAAGGGGATCATCTTCGCCGCCTTCCTCAAGCTGCTGATGCCGCTCATCATCGTGCTGCCGGGGATCGCGGCGGTGCTGCTCGCGCCGGGGCTCGCCAAACCCGACGAGGCCTATCCGACGATGATGCGGCTGTTGCCGACCGGACTGCTCGGGCTGGTCTTCGCGGCGCTGATCGCGGCGATCATCGCGTCGACCGCATCGAAGATCAATTCGATCGCGACGATCTTCACGCTCGACATCTATGCGAAATATCGCGGCGTGCGCACCGATGCGGAGAACGGCGCGGGCGCGCATGCCGCCAACGAACAGCATCTGGTGAAGGCCGGGCGGATCGCCGCGACGGTCGCGATCGTCATCGCGGTGCTGACCGCGCGGCCGCTCGTCGGCGCGTCCGAACAGGCGTTCCAGTTCATCCAGGAGTTCACCGGCTTCTTCACGCCGGGGATCACCGTCATCTTCCTGCTCGGGCTGTTCTGGAAGCGCGCGAACGAGGCGGGCGCGATCAGCGCCGCGGTCGCGTCGGTCGTGCTGTCCTGGGTGCTGAAGGAAGTCTGGGGCACGCTGCCGTTCATGGACCGGATGGGCGTGGTGTTCCTCGCGTCGCTGGCGCTCGCGGTCATCGTCTCGCTCGTCACGCCACAGCGCGCGGGCGCCGACACGATCACCACCGCGGATGTCGACTATAGCACGCGCGCGAGCTTCAATATCGGCGCCGGCGCGGTGATCCTGATCCTGATCGCGCTCTACGCGACCTGGTGGTGAGCGGGGGTAGGCGGCGGGAATATTCGACGAACGCCGCGACCCGTTCGGTCTCCGCGACCAGCAGCGCATCCGCCACGAGCCGCAGCGGCGCCGGATCGGCATCTATCCGGCACGCCTCGACCAGCGCCGCAAACCGCGCATAGACCCCGGCATATTCCGAGGCCTGCCGCGAGCGCGGCGGGTCTGCATCGATCGTCAGCACCGCCGCGCCGTCCGACAGGCACAGGCTGTGACCGCACGCGGTCTCGATGACGATCCGCCAGACCTGGTCGCCGTCCTCGCGGAAGTCGAAGTCGACCGGGATCATCGCGGTGCCGCTCGCCAGCGTCAGCCGTGCGGCGACCGGGGTATGCGCGTTCGCGGGCACCGCAAGCCGCGCCGAGACGATTTCGAGCGACGCCGGGCATATCTCGGTCAGGATCGACAGCGCGTTGATCCCCGGATCGAACACGCCGAGCCCGCCCGGCGCCCATAGCCAGGCCTGTCCCGGATGCCAGCGGCGCACGCTCTCGCGCCACGTGACGCTGCCGCCGACGACGGTCCTGCCCGCGAGCCAGACACGCGCCTCTTCGACCATCGCGGCGAAGCGCAGATGCCATGCCGCGAACAGCGTGACGCCCGCCGCGCGCGCCTGATCGGTCAGCGCCGCCAGCGCGGCCAGCGTCGCCGCCGGCGGCTTTTCGAGCAGCACGTGCAGCCCCGCGGCGATCGCCTCGCGCGCGATCGCGCCGCGCATCTGCGGCGGGGTGCAGATCGCGACCGCCTCGACGCGGGGGCCACGTGCCAGCAGCGCGGCGAGATCGGCAAAGTTCGGCACGCCGTCGATCCCCGCGCCGGGATCGACCGTCGCGACGAGCGCGAAGCCGTCCCCCGCCGCAATTGCGGGTATGTGCTGGTCGCGCGCGATCTTGCCCGCGCCGATGATCGCGAGCGGACGGCTCACCATTCGCGCGCCAGCCCGTCGGGACCGCGCCAGACCGGGTTGCGCCAGCCCTCGACCGGGCCGCGTGCCGCCTCGCGGACCTTCGCCTCGTCGATCTCGATCCCGAGACCCGCGCCGGTCAGCACGTCGACCATCCCGTCGGCGACGTCGAACACCGCGGGGTCGCGCATATAGGTCAGCAGGTCGTGCCCGCCGACATTGTAATGGATGCCGAGCGACATCTCCTGGATCACGAAATTGGGCGTCGTTGCGGCGATCTGCATGCACGCGGCGAGCGCGAGCGGGCCGAGCGGGCAATGCGGCGCGACCGCGACGTCATACGCCTCCGCCATCGCCGCGATCCGCCGACATTCGGAGATGCCGCCGGCATGGCTGAGATCGGGCTGGATCACGTCGACGCAGTTCGCCTCGAACACGCGCTTGAAATCCCATCGGCTGTAGAGCCGCTCGCCCAGCGCGATCGGGGCGGTCGTATGCCGCGCGAAGTCGACGATGCCCTCGAGGTTTTCGGACAGCAGCGGCTCCTCGATGAACAGCGGGCGCAGCGGCGTGACCGCGGCGGCGAGCTGCTTGGCCATCGGCCGGTGCACGCGCCCGTGGAAATCGAGCCCGACATCGAGTCCCTGCGCCTGGACCGCGGCGACGCGTTCGACCGTCTCGTCGAGCGCGCTGGGGCTGTCGAGCCAGCCAAGGTCGGCGGTCGCGTTCATCTTGACCGCCTTGAACCCCTGCTGCAGCCGCGCCGCCGCGGCCTCGGCCACCTCGGCGGGGCGATCGCCGCCGATCCAGGCATAGACCGGCACGCGGTCGCGGACCTTGCCGCCGAGCAGCTGCCACACGGGCACGCCGAGCAGCCGGCCCTTCAGATCCCACAGCGCCTGGTCGAGCCCCGACAGCGCGGACATCAGCACCGGCCCGCCGCGGTAGAAGCCCAGCCGATAGGCGATCTGCCAGATATCCTCGATCCGCGCGGCGTCGTGCCCGATGAACCGGTCGCGCAGCGACGCAAACGCGCCGTCGACCGCCTCGGCATGCCCCTCGAGGCTCGCCTCGCCCCATCCGACCGCGCCATCGTCGGTCTCGACGCGGACGAACAGCCAGCGCGGCGGCACGATGAAGGTCTCGATCCGGGCGATGCTGCTCATGGTAGACGGTCCTGCACAGGATAAGGGAAGCGGCGGCACGCGTCGGGTCCGCGTGCCGCCCGGGATCAGGTCAGCGGCCGCGGGTCGGCCAGACGGGTGCGGCGGCGCCGTCGGTCATGCGCACGGGCGCGATCGCCCCGTCGCGCGCGTAGCGGACGCGGTCGATCGCGATCACCCGCTCGCCCTTGAACGGCGCAGGGCCTGCCTTGCGCTCCCAGCGGTGATAGACGATCAGCCAGCCGCCATCGGGCCCACGGACGAAGCTGTGATGCCCCGGCCCCTGATGCCCCGCGTCGCTGGCGAGGATCCCGCCGCGATAGCGCCACGGCCCGACCGGCGACGATGCGGTCGCATAATGCACCGAATAATCCGGTCCGTTCCACCGTCCATGGCTGTACGACAGGTAATAGACCCCGCCGCGTTCGTGCATGAACGCGCCTTCGGTAAACTGCGGCGGCTGCGCGACGGGAACCTCGCGCGCGGTCCGCGTCATGTCGGGTGTCAGTTCCCACACGCGCAGCCGCGCGCCCGCACTGCCGCCCGCATAGAGATAGGTCCGCTGCGACCTGGAATCGACGAAGACCATCGGGTCGATCGCCTCGAACCCGTTGCCGCCGGTGACCAAGGGTCGCCCACTGTCGCGGTACGGCCCTTCCGGCCGGTCGGCGACCGCGACGCCGATGCGGCTGGGCGTCGGGTTCTGCGGCCCCACCGAATAATAGAGATACCATTTGCCGCCCCGCGTCGCGACCGCGGGTGCCCAGAGGAAATGCTCCTTGGCGCCATCGTCGCCGATCCAGCCGATCTGGTCGCGCCGGATCAGCACGCCGCGCGGGCGCCACTGGCGCAGATCGCCCGACGAGAACGCGCCGAAGCGATCCGCCTGCCAGCTGCCGCCGGGCCCACCCGTCGGGAACACCCACAGCTCGCGGCCGATGACGATCGCGTGCGGGTCCGCACCCTCGAACTGCGGGTTGCCCCGCCCCGCGGGTGCATCCGCCGCGGTGAGCACGAGCATGGAGGCCGCGAGCGCGGCCGTGGTGACGATCCGGCGCATCAGAAGCGCGTCCGGATGCTGACGGCGTAGAGGCTGTCGTCGGTCCGTGTGTCGCGCCATATGAAGTCCTGTCCGATATAGCTCTGGTAGCGTGAGCGCAGGATATTGCTGCCCTCGACCGTCAACGTCACGTTCTTGTTCACGTCATAGCCGACGCTGAAGTCGAGCCGGCCGTTGGGCCGGACGTAATTGAGCCAGGCGGGGCTGTCGACCGGCCGCACGTCGCCGGTTCCCGAGCGATCCTCGTCGAAATATTTCGAGCGATAGGTGTAGACCAGCCGCGCCGAGATCCCGCTGCGGTCATACAACAGCCCGACATTGTAATTGTACTTTGACACGCCCTGCAGCGAATAGCCCGCGAGCGGATCGCCGCCGCCGACCTCTGAATCCGCAAGCGTGAAGTTGCCGAACGCGCCGAGCCCCGCGAGATCGCCCGGCAGGAACGAGAAGAAGGTCTGGCCGCTGACCTCGATCCCCTTCAGCTTGGCGCTGCCGACGTTGCGCGGGCGCGAGATGTTGTAGACGATACCGTCGATCGTCTCCGCGGTGACGCCGTTGATCACGCGGTTGGATATGTCGCGATAATAGCCCGCGATCGCGAAATAGCCGTCCTGCCAGTAATATTCGGCCGTCGCGTCGAAGCTGTCCGACTTTTGCGGCTTGAGGTCCGGATTGCCGCCCGACCCGCCGTTGCGGATGTTGGGGTTGGTCGAGACGATATAGTTGAGCCCGGGATTGAGCGACCCGAACGACGGCCGCGCGAGCGTCTTGGCATAGGTCGCGCGGAACTGCAGCCCGCCGCCGAGTTGCAGCCGCGCGCTGGCGTTGGGCAGCCAGTCGGCATCGGTCTTGCCGACCGTCGTCGTGACGGGCGCGCCGCTGACGACGCCCGTGCCCGTGATGTCGCGCTCGGTCCGCGAATAGCGCACCCCCAGCTTGCCATCGAGCTTCACGGGGCCGCTGCCGAACGGGATCTCGTATCCGGCCTGCGCATAGCCCGCATAGCTTTTCTCGGCGACGTCGAAGCGCCGCGTCGGGTCGAACGCCGGCTGTCCCGCGGGTGCGCCGAAGAAGCCCCGCAGCGCCTCCTGCCCCGCGTTCGACAGCAGATAGTCGCGCGACGGCAGCAGGTACGGCGCGCCATTGTTGATCTGCGGGATGCCGGGGCCGCGCTCGAGCGGCAGGTTCGCCGCGGTGATCGGCGTTGCGAACGACCCGCCCGGCGGCGCGACGCCCAGCTGGACCTGCTCGAACAGCGCGGTGCGGTCGGCATAGCGCCCGCCGAGCTCGATCGTCTTCAGGACCGTGTCGAAATCATAGCTGACATCGCCCTTGATCGCGAGCAGCCCACCGCTCGAGCGGACATAGTCCTGGAACAGCGCGTTGATGTACGTGAACCCGGTCGCGTCGATCATCGGGTTGCCCGGCGCGGTCACGCTCGGCGTCTTGTTGTCGTCGAGCCCGATCGTCACCGACGGGATGCGCTTGCCGATATCGACGATGAAATTCTCGTTGTTCGCGATCGAGCGTTCGTAGCTGACGTCGAGATTGGCCTTCAGCTGGTCCCGGTCGAACTTCATCCCGGTCGCGGCCAGCCAGGTATCGGTGCGGTTGTTGTGCGCCTGCGTCGAGGTGAAGGCCTCGGGATTGTTGAACGTCGCGCTGCTGAAATTGCACAATTGCTGTTGCGTCACGCTTGCCGGGTTGGTCGTCGCGTTGGGGTTGAACCCGTCGGGGCCGACATTCGCGGTGAAGCAGTCGTCGGTCGGCGTGACACCCGTCACGCTCGACGCGGTGCCAAGCCGGTATTCGTAGAAGCCGGTCGAATATTTGCTGCGATACGCCGAATAGAGCCCGTCGACATAGAGTTCGAGATTGGGCGTCGCCTGCCACTGCAGCGACCCGTTCGCCTGCGGCCGCTGGTACCGCCCGAACTCGTTGAGCCCGCCCGCGGAGATCGGCAGCAACAGCCCGTTCGCGCCGGCCGGCCCCGCATTGCCCGAGCGGCGATCCGCGACGTAATTGGTCGGGCGGTTATAGGGGATGTCGTACCATGACACGTTGATCAGCGCGCCAATCTCGCCGATGCCGGTGTCCCAGCGATCGGTCGCGAGGAAGCTCACCTGCGGCCCGACCTTTTCCGCGTTCGACGGATAGTTCAGCTTGCCGCTCAGCGCGATGGTCGGCTTGGTATAGTTGAACGCCTTGTTCAGCCGCAGGTCGATCGACCCGGCGACGCCGCCCTCGATCAGGTTCGCGGTGTTCGACTTGAACACGTCGACGCGCGCGATTGCCTCGGCGGGCAGGTCCTGAAACGCGAAGCCGCGGCCCTCTGCGGTGAAGATCTCGCGCCCGTCGAGCGTCGTCAGGATGTCCGACAGGCCGCGCACCAGCGGGCTCACGATCTCGTTGTTGCCGCCGACCGTCACCTGCACGCCGGGAACGCGCTGCAGCGCGGCGGCGGTCGTCGGATCGGGGAACTTGCCGATATCCTGCGCAATGATCGAATCGACGATCTGCGGCGCATTGCGCTTGATCTCGGCGGCCTTTGCCAGGCTCGCGCGGATGCCGGTCACTACGATCTCGGCACCCTCGCCGTCCGCACCTGGTGCTGCGGCCTGCGGCGCGGCAGCGGCGGTGTTGGGCAGCGGGCTCGTGTCGCTGCCCGCGGGCGCGGTGGCGTCGTTGGCCGGCGGTGCGGCCTGCCCGTTCGCCGCGGTCGTGCCGTCGGGCGCGGTCTGGGCTGGGGTCTGACCCGCGGTCTCAGCCTGTGTCTGGGCATGCGCCTGTGCCGCGACGACGAGCGCGACGACGGACACCGAAAGCGCGAAGGACCTGCGCATCATAACCTCTCCCTGATGTTCCGGCGCGCGATACGAAGCGTTCGGTGCCGGTTACGTGGCGGCGTGGTATCCGCTCGTATCCGGCGTATCAAGGGATTTATCTTATTAATCACTTGCCTGCGGAAATCCGATCTCCTACCCCGTTCCCGAGCAGCATGCGGGCGTCACAGGGCGCCGATGTGCTGCATAAAGACAGGCCTGCATGACGGGCCGGAAATCGATGGAGGGAGATACCCGATGCGCCACGTCATCATCGCCACGCTGCTCGCGGCGACCTGTGCCACGCCTGTGGTCGCGGCGCGGACGACCCGCGCGACGTTCGGCACCCTGCCCGACGGGCGCGCGGTCGAGCGGGTGACGCTGACCAACGCGCACGGCGTCTCCGCCAGCGTGATCGCGCTCGGCGCCGCGCTGCAATCGGTGACGATGCCCGATCGCGCGGGCAAGGTCGCCGACGTGCAACTCGGCTACGACACGCTCGAGGGCTATGCGACCAAGCCCGAATTCTTCGGCGCCACCGTCGGTCGCGTCGCCAACCGCGTTGCCAGGGGTCGCTTCACGCTCGACGGCAAGGCCTATGCGACCCCGGTCAACAACGGCCCCAACTCGCTCCACGGCGGCACCAAGGGGTTCGACAAGGTGCTGTGGCAGGTCGTCGCGGTAAAGGACGGTCCGACCGCCTCGGTGACGCTGCGCTATGTCAGCCCCGATGGCGACATGGGCTATCCGGGCACGGTGACGACGCTGGCGACCTATTCGCTCGACGAGCGCGGCGCGCTGACGATCGATTACCGCGCGACCACCGACCGGCCGACCTATGTCAATCTGTCGAACCATGCCTATTGGAACCTCGCGGGGCCGGGCATGAGCGCGATGGGGCATGTCGTGACGATCCCCGCGGACCGCTACACGCCGACCGACGCCTCCTCGATCCCGCTCGGTCGCCATGCCGGCGTCGCGGGCACGGTCTTCGATTTCCGCAAGCCCACCGCGGTCGGCGACCGCGTCCGCGATGCGCGCGACGAACAGATCGTCTTCGCGCGCGGCTATGACCACAACTGGGTCGTCGGCGACGCGGTGACGCCCGACCAGCACCGCATGGCGCGCGTCGTCGACCCGGTCTCGGGGCGCGGGTTCGAACTCTGGTCGAACCAGCCGGGGCTGCAATTCTATTCGGGCAATTTCTTCGACGGCACGGTGAAGGGCAAGCGCGGGCAGGCCTATCGGATGGGCGACGCCATCGTCATGGAGCCGCAGGTCTTTCCCGACGCGATGAACCAGCCCGGTTTTCCCTCGATCCGGTTGAACCCCGGCCAGACCTATCGCAACGTCATGACGTACCGGCTCTTCACCGAGAAAAACTGACAGGGGAGGAAGACATGAACAAGTTACTGCTGGCCGCACTCGCGGCGACGAGCGCGCTGACCGCGGGCACCGCCGACGCCCGCCCGCGCTGGACCGAGGCACAGGCCTCCGCCTGGTACGCCAAGCAACCCTGGCTGGTGGGCGCGAACTACACCCCCGCCTCCGCGATCAACCAGCTCGAGATGTGGCAGGCGACGACGTGGGATCCCAAGCGGATCGATTACGAGCTCGGGCTCGCGCAGGGCATCGGGATGAACACGATGCGCGTGTTCCTCCACGACCAGCTCTGGGTTCAGGACCCCGAAGGCTTCAAGCGCCGCGTCGACGAATTCCTGACGATCGCGCGCGCGCACGGCATCCGCCCGCTGTTCGTGCTGTTCGACAGCTGCTGGGATCCCGATCCGAAGCTCGGGCCACAGCATCCGCCGATCCCCGGCGTGCATAATTCGGGCTGGGTGCAGGGTCCGGGCCTGCCGGGGCTCCGCGACCGCAGCCGCTATCCCGCGTACAAGGCCTATGTGCAGGGGATCGTCGGCGCGTTCGCCAAGGACGACCGGATCCTCGGCTGGGACGTCTGGAACGAACCCGACAACGGCGCGGACCAGTATAAGGGCCAGGAGGGCAAGGAACCGCTCGTCCGCGCGCTTCTGGCGCAGGCGTTCGACTGGGCACGCGATGCCGACCCGTCGCAGCCGCTGACGTCGGGCGTGTGGCAGCATGACGACTGGACCCCGACCGGTGGCAAGCTGACGCCGATGGAAAAGCTCCAGCTGGGCCAGTCCGACGTCATCAGCTTCCACGATTACAGCTGGCCAGAGACGTTCGAGGCGCGCGTGCGCCAGCTGCTGCCGTACAACCGGCCGATCCTGTGCACCGAATATATGGCGCGCGGGAACGGCTCGACGTTCGACGGCTCGCTGCCGATCGCCAAACGCTACAATGTCGCGATGATGAACTGGGGGTTCGTCGACGGAAAGACGCAGACGCGGCTGCCCTGGGACAGCTGGAAAAAGCCCTATGTGATGGAGGAGCCGACGATCTGGTTCCATGAGGTCTTCCGCACCGACGGCACGCCGTATCGCAAGGCCGAGACCGACCTGATCCGCCGGCTGAGCGCTGCCCCCAAGACCGTCGTTCCCGGCGAACCGGCTGCCGCACCGCAGCCCGGCACACGTCGCCGCCGCTGACGAGGGAAGAGGCCGGGAGCCTGATCCCGGCCTCCACCGCTGCGTCTCACGGCAGGACCGAAGCCGCGCGCCCCCAGCCGTTCGGCGTGCGACCCAGATCGAGCTCGAGCGTCCCGCCCTGCAGGATCGCGGCCTGCGACACGAACGGCGTGTCGAGCGGTCGCCCGTTGAGCCGCGCCGCGCGGATATAGCGCGTCCCCGCCCCCTGTCCGCGAGCGACTATGGTGAACGTCCGCCCGGACTCGAGCGTGATCCGGCTCCGCGGCTGGTGCGGCGCGTGCAGATAATAGAGGTCGCTGCCGAGCTTGGGGAACAGACCGAGGCGGTTGAACACATAATGCGAGCTCATCGCGCCATTGTCCTCGTCGCCGGGATAGGCGTCCGCGGTAAACCGCCTGAAGACGATATCGGCATATTTGCTCGCCAGATCGGGGCGCCCGACCTCGCTGAACAGCCAGGGCGTCGAGAAGGACGGCTCGTTGGTGAAGTCGATCAGCCCCGCATCGAACGCATGCTGCAACCGCCGCGTGAACGCTGCGCGCCCGCCCATGATCGCGACCATGCCCGGAACGTCGTGGACCGCGCCGTAGGAGTAGATCCAGCCCGTCCCCTCGTAGAAGCCGAAATTGTCGTGAACCTTGCCGTCCCAGCCGCGCTTGGGGTCGTTCGGCTGGAACCGCCCGTCGGCAAAGCGCGGCCCCACGAACCCGGTATAGCCGTCGCTTGTCGCGCGCGGATCCCAGACGTTGCGCCAGTTCCCCGCGCGCGTCTCGAGCAGCGCTGCTTCGGCTACATGCCCCGTGCCTGCCGCGACCTTCGCCGCGTAATAATCGTTCAGCGCCATGCCCATCGTCGCCGACCCCGAGCGTGACCGCTGCGGCGTCCCCTCGGGGCTGCGATCGTCGACCGCGAAATAGCCGTCGACCAGATAGCGCGGCCGGCGCCGCTCGAACGCGTTGAACAGGACGACGTTCGCCGCCTTCTGCCAGTCGACGCCGGGAACGCCGCGCAGGAACCCCTCGCCGATCACGTTGTCGACCTCGTCGCCCGCCTGGCCGACATGGAAATTCCGCCCGGCGATGAACGCGGTATCCGCCGCGCCATAGCGTTCCCACGTCCGCACGAACGATCCGATCACGCCCGCATAGGCGCTGGGCCGGATCAGCGACATCAACGGATAGACCGTGTGGTACGTGTCCCACAGCGTATAGTGATCGTCGTACAGCGGCGACGCGCGCTCGGTGTCCGCCTGGTCCTGCGTGCGGTCGCGCGGCTGGACGATGCCATGGTAGAGCGCGGTATAGAAGCGCCGCCGGTCCGCCGCGCCGACCCCGTCGATCGTGATCCGCCCGAGCGCGTCGTTCCACGCCTTGCCCGCCGCGCTGCGGACCGCGGCCATGTCCCAGCCGGGCAGGTCCTGTGCGAGCAGCTCTTCGGCGCGTGCCGCACTGGCGAAGGAGGCCGCGATCTTCATCGTGACAGGCCTGCGACCCGCGCTGCCGAACGTCCACCACGCGCGCAGCGGCTGGTCCGCGGGCGCGGTTGCCCGTGTCGCGCCGGGGGTGCGGACATTGGCGCGTTCGATTCCCCAGGCGGTCGGCTTCGCGTCGACCCTGGCGACGAACCAGATATCGACCTCCGCGGGCGACCAGTAATGCCGCGTGCGGACGCGGCCGACGATCTTGCCCTGCTCGGGAAACAGCGTGACCTCGGATCCCGCAGTACCGAGCTCGCCCATGATCTTGCGCGTCACGTCGAACAGCAGATGCGCGTCGCCGCTGCTGGGAAAGGTGAAGCGGTACAGCGCGGCGTGATGCGCGGGCGCGATCTCGACGTCGGTGCCATAGCGCGCGAGCGTCACGCGGTAGCCGTCCGCCCGTGCGTGCTCGTCGCGCTTGGGCGAGAGATGCTCCGCCTCGGTCGTCGCGAGCGGCCCCGTCTGCGGTGAGACGAGGAACGTGCCATAGCTCGGCACCCCACCCGAGCCCTGCGTATGCAGCTGCGCGAACCCGCTCAGCGGCGCAGCGCGGTCATAGCCCGCATTGCTGGTCGCCGGAGTGATCGTGTTCGGGCTCGGATGGATCGATCCCGCGGGCAGCGTCGGCCCCGGGATCGTGTCGCCCTCGTCGTCGTCCCCCGTACCGATCAGCGGATCGACATACTGGCTGAGCGGCAGCGGATCGCGCCCCGCCCCCGCCCGCTTTTCGGCCGGTGCGGCCGGTGCGGCCGGTGCGGCCGGTGCAGCCGCGGCCAGCGCCACGCCGACCCCGATGACGCGCAGCATCGTGCACGCCGCCACGCCGCGGCGCGCGGTCATCGCTTCGCCGGAGTGGCGCGCGCTTCCGCGGTCAGCACCAGTTCGGCCGCGAGCAGCGCGCCCTCCTGATCCTGCGCGACCGACGTGCGTTCGACCAGGTCGGTCACGAACTGCGGTCCGAACGGCAGCGGCACCTTCGAGCAATCGAGATAGCGCGTCCCCTTCTTGTCCGCGATCAGCAGGTGGTTGCCGCCCGGGCGCCCCGTGATATCCACATATTTGCGCAGCTCGATATAGCCCTCGGTGCCGAGGATGAAGAGGCGGCCGTCGCCCCAGGTCGACAGGCCGTCGGGCGTGAACCAGTCGACGCGGACATAGCCCGCGCCGCCATCACCGCTCAGCATCATGTCGCCGAAATCCTCGAACTTGGGATGCGCGGGATTGCCGAAATTGCCCGTCTGCGACGCGAGCACCTGCGCGCGCTTGCTGCCCGTCAGATAGACGAACTGGTCCGCCTGGTGGCTGCCGACATCGGTCAGGATGCCGCCGTTGCGCGCCGGATCCCAGAACCAGTCGGGGCGGCTCGGCGCGGACAGCCGGTGCGGCGCGAGGTTGATCGTCTGGATCACGCGCCCGATCGCGCCGTCATGGACGAGCTGCCCCGCCATCACCGCGGCGGGCACCTCGAGCCGTTCGGAATACATGATCGCGAACTTGCGCCCCGTCTCGCGGATCGCGCGGCGGACATCGGCGAGCTGCTTCAGCGTCACGACCGCGGCCTTGTCGCTCAGATAGTCCTTGCCCGCGCGCATCACGCGGATGCCCAGCGGCGCGCGCAGCACGGGGATCGCCGCGCTGCACACCAGCTTGATCGCGCGGTCGTCGAGGATCTCCTGCTCGGACCGCGCCAGCTTGATGTCGCCATAGCGCTTGCGGAAACTCGCGATCTGCTTGGGATCGGTCGCATAGAAGGCGGTCAGCACGCCGCCGCCGCGGATCACCGCGTCGGTGATGCCATAGATATGGTTATGGTCCATCCCGATCACCGCGAACGGCACGCGGTATTTGGCCTCGGGCGCGGGCTTGGCGACCGCCCCCTCGGTCGGCGCATCGCCGCGCGTGACGGATTGCGCGAACGCGTCGGCGGCGAACCCGGCCGCCAGTCCGGCGGTCAGTCCGAGCCCGAGAAGTCCCCGGCGGTTGGTGTCGGTCACAGCTCTATCCCCTTTCAGATCGCGACCAGGTTCGTCGGCCAGGTCATTGCTTGGTTGCGGTCCATCGCCTGCTCGCCGAGCAGCGACGCGACGCTCGCCTGATAGGCCTGGCGCAACAGCCCGGGCAGCGGCTTGCCCGCGCGTACCGCCTCGCCAAAGCCCTCGAACTGGAGCATCGTCTCGTCATATTCGCCCCAGCCGAGCGACTCGCCGGGCGTCGTCACGGGCAGCTCGGGGAACCAGGTCGCGCCGCCGATCGGCACGGTGCGCTTGTGTCCGCGCGCGACGTCCTTGTGCATCCGCTGCAACGCCAGCACCTTGGCGGGCACCTCCTGATAGATCCGCCCCAGCTCGGGCTCGATCGTCCCCTTGCTGCCCTGGATCTGCTCCTCGCAGCCATAGCGCGCATTGTTGAGCAGCGAGGTGTAGATCAGTTTCCGCCCGCCGCTATATTCGTAGATCAGCGCGACATGGTCATAGACCTCGCGGCCATCCTTCCAGAAACAGATGCTGCCCGACCCGATCACCCGCGTCGGCACCGCGTCGAGGAACCAGTTGCCGACCTGAAGCTGGTGCGTCGCCAGCTCGGTCATCAGCCCTGCCGACCGGTCGCGGTACAGTCGCCAGTTGATCTGCCGGTCGTTCGCATCGGCGGGCACCACGCGGCGCCAGGCATTGTTGCGGTGCCAGCTCGCGCGGATCTGCGTCAGCGTGCCGATCTCGCCCGCGCGCGCGCGCTTCAGTGCGTTGAGATAGGTCGGGTGGAACATCCGCTGATGCCCGATCTGCAGTACCTTGCCCGCCGCCTTGGCACGCGTGATCATCGCGCCGCAATCCGCGATCGTCCGCGCCATCGCCTTTTCGCACCACACGTGCAGCCCGGCGTCGAACGCGTCGAAACAGAGCTTCGCATGCGTGTCGAGCGGCGTCGCGATCACCACCGCGTCGATCCCGCGCGCATCGAGCATCGCGCGGTGATCGGCAAAGCGCCGCGCGGTCGGTGCCCATTGCTGCGCCTTGACGAGGTTCGGTGCATAGCTGTCGCAGATCGCGACGACCGTGCAGTTGCGCGACTTGGCGATGTTCTGGATCAGCGCACGACCGCGGTCGCCCGTGCCGATCACGCCCAGCCGCACCGGGTTCGACTTGACCGGCTCGGCGCCCGCGGCGGCGGAGGCTGCGGATACCGCCCAGGGTGCGGCGGCCGCCATCCCCGCGCCCGCCGTCGCCGTCAGCACGCGATCGATGAACGATCGTCGTGAGAGGTCGAAATCCTTGTCGGTCATGCCGCTTGCATCCTTGCTGTGTCTTCGGTCCGCGCCGCAGCCTTGGAAAGATCGTACAGGAACCGCCGCGCCGGCGCCGCGTCGAGCAGGCGTCGCGCGCGCGGCGCATCGGCGACGAGCAACGCGGTACTCATCGCCTCGGCAACCCCGCCGCTGCGGTCGATCGCCACGGTACAGCGCGCCGCGGTCACGATCCCGCCATCGGTGGGGCGGATCATCGCCGCGCGCTCGGGCGCCTGCGTGCCCGCGCCGACCGTCGTCGAGATCGACAGCGCCTCGTCGACCAGCTCGACCTCGACCAGCACCGTGTCGGTGCGCGACGGATCGGGGATCGCGAACGGCCACCCGCCACCCAGCGGATGCTCCCCGATCACCGCGATCGAGCTTTCACCCGCCGACAGGCACGCGCAGACGACGCCCGCATCGCGCAGTGCGGCGCACGCCCGGTCGAGCGCGAAACCCTTGCCGAACCCGCCGAAATCGAGCGCGAGCGGCCGCGTCGCGGCGATCCGCGCGGTGCTGCGGTCGAACACGAGATCGCCCCAGCCCGCGCCGGCAAACCGGCGATCGGCCGCCGGATCGAACAACCCCTCGGTGAGCGCATGCGCCGCGTCGATCGCGATCAGCGCCTCGATCAGCACCGGATCGTCGATCGCGACGCCGCGCCCGGCGAGCAGTTCGTCGTTGAGCACGGTCGTCGGCGACGGCCGGTGGATCGTCAGCGCGTCGTCGACGCCCTCGATCGCCCGCCGCGCGGCGTGGAGCGCATCCGCAGATCCTGCACCAAAGACGTGAAGCTCGATCCGCGTCCCCATCGCGACGAAGCGCTCGACCCGCGCGACGCTGCCCACGTCAGGCCTTGACCTCCCAGCCGGGTTCGTACGCGACCGACCACAGCTTCATCGCCTCGGCACTGCTCGGCTTGCCCGTCGTCGGATCGACGGTCAGCACGCTGTTGGTGCGATACGCCATGTTGCCGAGATGGCAGAGCGTCGTGCTGATATGCCCCTCGGTGATCGGCGAGTTGAGCGTGGTGGCCTTGCCGCGGATCACGTCGACGAAATTACCCGCGTGATAGACGTCGAGCACCCCCTCGCCGACCGTGCCGGTCGTTTCCGACGTCGCCTTGGCCATCACCTGCCGGACCGACTTGCCCGCCAGATCATAGAGTTCGAACCCGTTGCGATCGACCACCGCCGAACCCTTGGTGCCGAGCAGCAGCACGCCGCGCCCGCGGCCATAGGTGAGCATCGCGTTGCAGCTCTGCCCGTTCCAGCGGATCACGCGGTCGTTATCGTAGTTCAAATCGAGCGACAGCGAGTCGTACATCTCCCAGTCGTCGCCCGCATGGAAGCGCTTGGCCCCCTTCGCCTCGACCTGCTTCGGATAGGCCAGCCCCATCAGCCAGCGCGCGACGTCGAGTTCGTGCATCGCGTTGTTGCACAGCTCGCCCGTCCCGTATTGCCAGAACCAGTGCCAGTTATACGGCACCAGGTTCGACCGGTACGCCGCGCGCGGGCGCGGCCCCTGCCACATGTTCCAGTCGAGCGTCGCGGGCGGCGCGACCTGCTGTCCCTTGCCGATCGATCCGCGATTATTGGCGTACCAGGTCTGCGCCTCGTACACGTCGCCCAGTTCGCCCGCCTGGACCAGCGCGAGCAGCTGCCGCGTCTCGGGGCTCGACCGCTGCTGGTTGCCGACCTGGAGCTGGCGCCCGGTGCTCTTCTGCGCGGCGATCATCGCCTCGCCCTCGGCGGGCGCGATCCCGATCGGCTTTTCGCAATAGACGTGATGCCCCGACTTCATCCCGTCGACCGCCAGCTTGGCGTGCCAGTGATCGGGCGTCGCGACGGTGATGATGTCGATCGCCTTGTTGTCGAGCAGCTTGCGGTAATCGCCCTCGGTCCGCGGCGCGGCATGGCCCTTCGCCGCGAACGCCGCCGCGCGCTTGGCCAGCACCGCCGAATCGACGTCGCAGAAATGCGTGATGTCGATGTTCGGCACCTTGGTGAACGCGCTCATATGCGCCTGGCCGCGGCCATTCACCCCGACGATCGCGACGCTCAGCCGGTCGTTCGCACCCTTGATCCGTGCATAGCTGCGCGCGCTCATCGCCACGCCGAGCGTCGCGCCCGCGCCCTTAATCATCGTCCGACGGTCCATCGCTTGATCCCCCTTAGAGTACACGCAGCTTGATCGACCGGAATTCGACCCGGTCGCCGTGATCCTGCAGCAGGATCGGCCCCTGCACGGCGTCGCCGAACCCGGGGATCGCGGCATATTTGCTCTGCGCGACCAGCGCGCGGAACGCCGGCGACCCGCGGTCATATTCGACCATCTTGAAGCCGTTCAGCCAGTGCTCGACGCGCGCGCCGCGTACCACGATCACCGCCCGGTTCCATTCGCCCGGCGGGTTGATCCGCTTGCCCGGGCTCGCCGGGTCGGACAGGTTCTTCGCCGCGATCAGGTCGTAGAGCGAGCCGAGCGTCCGGTTGCCGTCGCGGCCCATCTTCGCATCGGGATGCCGCGCATCGTCGAGCAGCTGATATTCGAGACCGAGCGCGTCGCCCTTGCGCTTGAGCAGCCCCGCATCGACGAAATACTTGATCCCGCTGTTCGCGCCGGGGGTCAGCTTGAAATCGACCGACAGCTCGAAATCGCGATACTCGCGCGTCGTGACGATGTCGCCGCCGCCGCCATCGACGCGCAGCACGCCGCCGGCCATCGTCCAGCCCTTCGCCGGGAACCCCGTGCCTTTCGCGCTGCGCCACCCGGCGCCAGTCTTGCCGTCCCACAACAATTTCCAGCCCGCACGCTGCTCCTCCGCGGATAGCCGGTTGCTCAGCCAGCCCTGTTGCGGCAGCGCGGTCGCGGGCATCGCATAGCGCGCCGGCGCATCGGTGATCACGCGGACGTTGCGGAACCGCACCTCGGGATGCCGCGCCGCGTCCGCATCGGGGATCGCGTGCACCTGGAACGCGATGAAGCCGCGCGCATCGACATCGTCGACGGTATCGGTCGCGGGGACGCCGTTGATCCAGCTGCGCAGCCGCGTGCCGATCGCCTCGACGCGGTAGTGGTTCCAGTCGCCCGAGCGGAAGGTCTGCCGCGCGGGCGCGTTGCGGCCAAGCGTGTACAGCCATTGCCGGCGCTGTTCGTCATACATCCCCGCGCTCCACGCGCGCGCCGACGGATCGATCTCGACCTGATAGCCGTGCACGACGCCATTGCGGTAATCGGGGCGGCTCTGCCCGCGGATCATCATGCCTGAATTGAGCGCAGGATCGGTCTTCGCGTCGAACTCGACGATGAAGTCGCCATATTGGGCCTCGGACACGAGCCAGCTATTGGTCTTGCCCGGCTCGGCGCGGCCGATCAGCTCGCCATTCTCGAACGCGTAGGTCGCATTGCCGCCCGTCGCACGCCAGCCGGCCAGCCCTTCGCGCGGAGTCACGTCGCGCCACGGCGCCTTGGCCTGCGTGCCGGAGGACTCCTGTGCCGGTGCCGCGCGGACCGACGCCTGCGCCATCAACGGCGCGACCGCCAGGGTCAGAATTGCGAGCGCTCGAGCCATTCGCCTCCCCTTTTCTCTTTTCTGCGAGCATGGATCGGGCAACCCTCGGCCGGACGGTTTCCGGACGTCTCGCATCATGTACCGCCGACATGTCGCTGTCGTACGGCCTCTCCTGTATCTGGTCTTAAATTGTGGTCGGGCCACATGCAATAGGATTGTAAGACATTTTATCAGCGATAGCCGCGTCAGAGGCTTGACGCGCGCCGATACAACGCGAACTAGGTGGCGATGCTGGCCACCGCGCGGGTGCGCCGGCGACGAGGACAAAGGATGCACGTGACCGACGGCGGCGGCAAACTCTACGGCAAGATCGTCCAGGCGATCATCGCGGACATCGCCGACGGCATATTTCCCGTCGGCTCGCGGCTGCCCGCCGAACGCGACCTGACCGAGCGGTTCCAGGTCAGCCGGCCGACCATCCGCGAGGCGATGATCGCGCTCGAGATGAAGGGGCTCGTCGAAGCGCGCAAGGGCTCGGGCGTGTTCGTGCTCGCCGCCGCGACCGCCGATACCGACCGCGAGCTCGATATCGGCGCATTCGAAATCACCGAGGCGCGGCGGCTGCTCGAAGGCGAGGTCGCCGCGGTCGCCGCGACCGAGATCAACGAGGCACAACTCGCCGAATTGCGCGGTTTGCTCGCGTTGATGGAGCAGGACGACACCGCTGCGGCGGAGGACGCCGATCGCCGGTTCCACATCGCGATCGCCGAGGCGACGGGCAACGCGGTCATCATCTCGGCGGTGACCGATTTCTGGGACATGCGGTTCCGCTCCCCGCTCGCGCGCGAGGTGCTGGCAAAGGCGGGCAGCCTCGGCACCGAGAGCCGCATGGCCGAACATGGCCGCATCCTCAGCGCGCTCGAAGCGCGGTCGCCGATCGATGCACGCCTCGCGATGCGCGACCATCTCGCGCGCGTGATCGACCATCTGCTCCACGTCACCGAGACCGAAGCGGTCGAACGCGCACGCGCCGCCACGAACGAGCGCCGCCGCGCACTCGCGCGCCGCTCGGTCTGACACTGCCAGCGGGCACGCGCCCGATCTGACGTCGGACAACCCGGCACGCCCCCGACAACGCCGCACGCAGCACGGCGTATCGCACTGCATCGACGCGGCTAGACCGTCGATAGTGCTGCACTGCACCGAGGCAACGACGATCCGCGCGAACCCAGGTCATGCCCATACCCAGTATTGCCTGACCACATGATTCCATATTGTAATATAGAAATTGCAGTGTTACGCATCTCTGGTCGGACAGAAAAAACCACGCCGACGCATGAACATCCTTGTCGACAGGCCTTCTGTACGCGGGGATTTACGGGGAGAGGGAATGTGATCTGCAGAGGCATCAATATGCGCGGGCTGCTCGTCTCGACGAGCCTTGTCAGCCTGTTAGTGGCCGCACCGGCGATCGCCCAGCAGACCGCGGGCAGCCAGGTACCGCCGCCGGCGGACAGCCAGACCAGCGCACCCGACCCCGTTGATCCATCCCAGGCCGCGCCCGAATCGCAGAGTGCCGACATCGTCGTCACCGGCTTTCGCGCGGCGCTGAACAACGCGCTCAACCAGAAGCGCAACGAGACCGCCGCGATCGACAGCATCGTCGCGGAGGATATCGGCAAGTTTCCCGACTCCAACCTCGCCGAATCGATGCAGCGCATCCCCGGTGTCGCGCTGTCGCGCGGCGACGGCGGCGAAGGGCGCAACATCTCCGTGCGCGGGCTCGGCTCGCAGTTCACGCGCGTCCGCATCAACGGCATGGAGGGCGTGTCGCAGGTCAGCGGCAGCGACATTCGCGGCGGCGTCGCGACGGGGCGCTCGTTCGACTTCGTGACCTTCCCGACCGAGATCTTCTCGGCGCTCTCGGTCCGCAAGACGCTGTCGGCCGATGTCGAGGAGGGCTCGCTCGGCGCGACCGTCGACCTGCGCGCGCCCAAGCCGTTCGACCAGCGCAAGGACTTCGTCCTCACCGGCACCGCGCGCGGGATCTACAACGACATCAGCAAGGAAGCCGATCCGCGCCTCTCCGCGCTCGTCTCGAAGAAGTTCGGCGACACGTTCGGCATCCTCGGCAGCATCGCCTATTCGAAGCGGCATATCGACGAATATGCCTATTCGGCGGTCGATGTCGTCCCGACCACGGTCTATGGCCAGGCGCAGCCCGCGGGCACCGCGAATGCCGGCGTCATCTTCCCGTTCTGCACCCCGGTCGGCTATTCCTTCCGTGGCGGCGCGGCGACCAACCCGGTGTCCGGCTATACGCAGCCGAACGGCACGCCGATCGGCGCGGACGCGAACAATTGCAGCACGGGCAATCCGCGGACCAGCACCGCGGCGGCCTATGACTATATCATGAGCCGTACCGGGGTGAACGGTCGCCCCGGCGGCGGCGTATTCCTGCCGCGCCTGCCGCGCCCGGTGAAGAGCAGCCAGGAGCAGCAACGTCTCGCAGGCACGCTGACGCTGCAGTGGAAGCCGAGCGACGACACCGACATCTCGCTCGACGGCCTGTATTCGCGGTTCAAGGTCGACCGGCTCGACAATTATTTCGATGCGCGCTCGTTCGGTCGCGCGATCTCGAACAACGGGCAGCCGCTGACGTCGGTGCGCGAGATCGAGGTCGACGACAACGGATCGCTGATCCACGGGCTCTTCGACGGCGTCGACCTGCGATCGGAAATGCAGAAGGAGAAGTTCACCTCGACCTATCGCCAGGTCAACCTGAACCTCGATCACCGCTTCTCCGACACCGTCCGGATCTCTGGCCTGGCGGGCATCAACCAGTCGCGGCTCGACGTCGATCGCCTGCAGGTCGCGATCGATTCGAACGACACGCGCAATTTCTCGATCGATTTCCGCGACAATCCCGACATTCCCAAGATCGGCTACGGCATCGACACGACGAACGCGGCGCTGTTCCAGTTCGGCCCGCCGCTCGCGAACGGCGACCAGCGCGGCCAGTTGTCGAACCTGATCCGTCGCAACACGATCACCAGCAAGACGTTCGAGCTGAACGGCGAATGGGAAGCAGCCCCCGACTTCACGCTGCAGGTTGGCGGCCAGTACCGCACCAACAAATACACCGCGCGTGAACGGCAGCTCGCGACCAACACGCCGCTCGCGCTGCCCGCGGGCGTCACCGTTTCAAGCTTCACCACCGTGACGAGCGGCGTTGGCGGCAATCTGGACGGCCTGTTGCAGGATTTCGTGACGATCGATCCGGACAAGTTCCGCGACGCGGTCGGGCTCGACAATTACGTCTATTGCAGCATCGAGTGCGCCAAGGGCACCTATGGCGGCGTGTACGAGAAATACGGCTCGGGCTACGCGATGGTGAAGTTCAACACCGCGAACTCGCTGCCCTTCGCGCTGCGCGGCGATGCCGGCGTCCGCTACGTCCATACCAGCCTCGACACCTATGGCCCGATCACCTCGGCCGCGCCTGCCGGCTCGCTCTATCCGTCACGCTTCGTGATTTCGGAGGTCAGCCGCAGCTATGAGGACTGGCTGCCATCGGCGAACCTCGCACTCGACGTCACGCCTGAGCTGATCGCGCGCGCGTCGGTGGCACGCGTCATGTCGCGCCCCTCCTACGGGCAGCTGATCCCCGCGGGCTCGGCGAACCTGGTCATCCAGACCGCCTCGTTCAGCAATCCCTTCCTCGAGCCGATCCGTGCCAATACGTTCGACGCGGCGCTCGAATGGTATTTCGCCAAGGGCTCGCTGATTTCGCTCGCGTATTTCTACAAGAATATCGAAAGCTATATCCAGACGACGAGCCAGTCGGTCGCGTTCCAGGACATCGGGCTGCCGCTCACATTGCTCAACGGCACGCAGCTGCGCCCGACCGACCTGTTCACCGTCCAGCGCAGCAACAACACGCAAGGGGGCCCGTTGCGCGGGTTCGAGGTGAACGTGCAGCTGCCCTTCACCTTCCTGCCGGGGGCGCTGCGCAACTTCGGCGCGCTCGCCAACTTCACGCGCGTCCGGTCGAACATCAACTACGTCATCTCGCCGACGCTCTCGCGCACCGCACCGCTGGTCGGGCTGTCGCCCGAAACCGCGAGCGGGACGCTTTATTACGAGGACGACAAGTTCAGCATCCGGTCGACGGTGAACTACCGCGCCGCGTTCCTGACCGCGGTACCCAGCGGCTCGGTCGACGCGGACTCGACGTCGAACGCCAGCTCGATCTTCGTCGACGCCTCCGCCTCGTACAACCTCAACGAGCATATCAAGCTGATTGCCGAAGTCTCGAACATCACCAACGAGACCAACCGGCTGACCGTCGACACGACGCGCAACGACCCGCTCTACACCGCCTATTTCGGCCGCACCTATGCGCTGGCGGTCAATTTCCAGTTCTGATCACCCGCTTTCCCCCGTCGACATCGGTCGTTCCCATAGCCGATGTCGACCCAACCTCAGGGTGCGCCGCACGTCATGCGCGGCGCACCCTTTTCTTATGCGAGCGTCGCATAGGGTGCATCGTGCGATGCGGCGGGAATGCCCCCGCGCCGCCCGATGACATAGCCGGCAAGGACATGGCCGGCGGTCACGCTGTCCGCGATGCTGCCCCCGTTCAGGCGCGCATGCAGATAGCCCGCGTTGAACGCATCGCCTGCCCCCGTCGTGTCGACCGGCACGATCTTCGCCGGCACCGGGCGGACCGCGCCGTCTGCAAAACACCCCTCGCCGCCCAGCTTCACAACGACCTCGCCGACGCCGCGTTCGCGCCACCACGCGTCGATCGCCACGGCATCGTCGAGCCCCGTCAGCGCCTGCTCGTCCTCGCGCGTCGGCAGGCCGATGTCGGCGACCGCGACCGCGCGCGCATGGACCGCGCGCGCCACGGCATCGCTTTCCCACAGGGCGGCGCGGTAATTGCTGTCGAACGCGACGCGTCCGCCGCGCTCGCGGATGCGCGCGCACAGCGCGAACACCGCGTCACGGCCTTCGCGCGGCAGGATCGCAAGGCTGATCATCGAGAAATAGAGGAGATCGGCCTCCCCGGCGGCGGCCAGCACGTCGTCATTGTCGCGCAGCGCGAACATCCGCCGCGCGGCGCTGTCGCTGCGCCAATAGGTGAAGCTGCGCTCGCCCTGCGCGTCGGTGGTGATCGCGTACAAGGCGGGCCGCCGGTCGGGATCGCGGCGCGCCAGCGTGAGGTCCAGCCCCTCGTCCGCCCAGTCGCGGCGCAGCGACTCGCTGAACGGATCCGTGCCCAGCGCGGTGACGAACGCGACGCGCTGCCCCAGTCGCGCCAGATGCACCGCGCTATTCAGCGTGTCGCCACCATAGCCCAGCGCCCAGCCCGGCACGCGCGCGTCCGCCCCGCCCGACAATTCCAGCATGCCTTCTCCGACGACGATGATCATGCGATCCCTCTTTTTGACAGACAAAATGGCCTTACCACTTCTTTGGTTATGGCCTATCAGATTATCCGGTGCTAAACAGACATGACCCGCAGTGGAAGAGCCATAAGGCCCGCGCGGTATCGAGAGGGGTGGCTGACGGTGATGATGACCGAGACGATGCGCTGGTTCGGCCCCTCCGATCCCGTACGACTGCGCGACATCCGCCAGGCGGGCGCAACCGGCATCGTAACCGCGCTGCACGAGATCGCCAACGGCGATGTCTGGCCACAGGCGGCGATCGCGGCACGGCAGGCGGAGATCGCGGCGGCCGGGCTCGTCTGGTCGGTGGTCGAGAGCCTTCCGGTGCACGAGGCGATCAAGACGCGCGGCGCGGACTGGGACGCGCTGATCGACAATTACCGGCAGAGCCTGTCGAACCTGGCGGCGTGCGGGATCTGCACGGTGACCTATAATTTCATGCCGGTCATCGACTGGACGCGGACCGATCTCGCCTGGGTCATGCCCGACGGCGCGCGCGCGCTGCGGTTCGAGCCGGAGGCCGCCGCAGTCTTCGACCTCCACATCCTGCGCCGCGCAGGAGCGGAGCGCGACTATTCCCCCGCGCTGGTCGACGCCGCCGAACGCCGGTTCGCGGGCATGGATGCGGACGCGCGCCGGCTGCTCGAGAAGACGATCATCGCGGGGCTTCCGGGCAGCGAGGAAACGTTTACCGCCGACCGGTTCCGCGAGGCGCTCGCGCAGTATGACGCGATCAACGCCGAGACGCTGCGCGCCAACCATGTCGCGTTCCTCGAGGCGGTCTGCCCCCTCGCCGACACGCTTGGTATCCGGCTGGTGGTGCATCCCGACGACCCGCCCTTCGCGCTGTTCGGCCTGCCCCGCGTGGTCAGCACCGAGGCGGATGTCGCAAGCCTGTTCGCGCGCGTACCCAACCCCTCCAACGGCCTGTGCTTCTGCGCCGGGTCGTTCGGTGCGCGCGCGGACAACGACCTTCCCGGCATGATCGAGCGGCTTGGCGACCGGATCGGCTTCCTGCACCTGCGCTCGGTCCAGCGCGAGCCCGACGGCGGCTTCCACGAAGCCGCGCATCTCGCGGGCGACGCCAACATGGTCGCGCTCGTCGCCGCGATCCACGCGGTGCAGACGCGCGAGGGGCGATCGATCCCGATGCGCCCCGATCACGGCCACCAGATGCTGGACGACCTGTCGAAGCACACGCTGCCCGGCTATTCGCTGCTCGGACGGATGCGCGGGCTCGCCGAACTGCGCGGGCTCGAGCGCGGGATCGCGCATATGGCGACGTCGCGATGACCCGCCCGCTTCGTCTCTCGCCCGACCGGCTGTTCTCGAGCGATCCCGACCAGCGCGCGATCGCGCGCGCGCTCTATGCGGAGATCGCGACGCTGCCGATCGTTTCGCCGCACGGCCATACCGATCCGCGCTGGTTCGCGACCGACGCGCGCTGGAGCGACGCGACCAGCCTGTTGCTGTCGCCCGACCATTATCTGTTCCGCATGCTCTACAGCCAGGGCATCGCGCTCGATCGCCTCGGCGTGCCGTCGCGGGACGGCGCACCCGATACCGACCCGCGCGAAGCCTGGCGCACGCTCGCAAGCCATTACCACCTTTTCCGCGGCACGCCGTCGCAGGCGTGGCTCGACCACGTCTTCGCCGAGGTGCTCGGGTTCGACGTCGCGCTCGACGCGTCGACGAGCGACCTGTATTTCGACGGCATCGCCGAACGGCTCGCGACCGACGCGTTCCGCCCGCGTGCGCTGTTCGACCGGTTCGGAATCGAATTCCTCGCCACCACCGAGGGTGCGGACGATCCGCTCGAGGCGCATCGCGCGATCCGCAGCTCGGGCTGGGCGGGCCGCGTCGTGACGACCTACCGTCCCGACGGCGTCATCGACGTCGAGCACGAGGCGTTCCGCCCGACGATGGAGCGGTTCGCCGCGCTGACCGGCGAGGATGTCTGGACGTGGCGCGGCTATCTCGCCGCGCATCGCAAGCGCCGCGCGGATTTTCGCGCGGCCGGTGCAACCGCGACCGATCACGGCCACCCGACCGCGCGGACCGCCAATCTCGCCGCAAGCGAGGCGGCGGCGCTGTTTGCGCGCGTCACCGGCGCCGATCCGACACCCGCCGATGCCGAGCTGTTCCGTGCGCAGATGCTCACCGAAATGGCGCGCATGTCGATCGAAGACGGGATGGTCATGCAGATCCATCCCGGCAGCGTGCGCAATCACAATGCCCGGCTGTTCGCGACGCACGGCCGCGACCGCGGCGCCGACATCCCCGGCCGCGCCGATTTCGTCAACGGCCTGCGCCCGATGCTCGACGAGGTCGGCAATGATCCGGGGCTGACGATCATCCTCTTCACGCTCGACGAATCCACCTATGCGCGCGAACTCGCGCCGCTCGCGGGGCATTATCCGTGCCTGCGCCTGGGTCCCGCCTGGTGGTTCCACGATTCGCCCGAGGGCATGCGCCGGTTCCGCGAGATGACGACCGAGACCGCGGGCTTCTACAACACCGTCGGGTTCAACGACGACACGCGCGCGTTCCTCTCGATCCCCGCGCGCCACGACGTCGCGCGCCGCGTCGACTGCGCGTTCCTGGCACGGCTCGTCGCCGAACACCGGCTCGCGGACTGGGAGGCGGCCGAGCTCGCGCAGGAGCTCACCGTCGGGCTCGCGCGCAGGGCGTATCGCCTGTGAGGCTGTCCGCCGCCACGATCGACCGTCTGCCGGCGAGCGTCGCGCGGTTCGACTATGATCGCCGGCGCCAGCGTATCGGCATCGTCCATCTCGGTATCGGCGCCTTCGCTCGCGCGCACCAGGCGGTGTTCACCGACGCCGCGATGTCGGCAGGCGACCGGGACTGGGGAATTATCGGCGCGTCGCTGCGCTCCCCCGCGGTCCGCGACGCGCTCGCCCCGCAGGACGGGCTGTACACGGTCACCGAAAAGGGCGCGGCCGGCGCGGCGTCGCGCCTGATCGGGTCGGTCCGCGACGTGATCGTCGCATCGGCGGCGACCGACGATCTCCACCGCGCGCTCGTGTCGCCCGACGTGGCGATCGTAACGCTGACGGTGACCGAAAAGGGCTATCATCGTCGCGCCGACGGATCGCTCGACCTCGCCGCGGTCGAGCGGTCGGGCGGCACGCTCTACCATCACCTCGCGCGCGCGTTCGCGGCGCGACGCGATGCCGGGATCGGCGGGCTGACGCTGCTGTGCTGCGACAACCTCGCCGACAATGGCGGGGCGCTGTCGGCGTCGCTCGGCGCGTGGCTCGACCATGTCGATCCGGCGCTTGGCAGCTGGTTCGCCCGCGAATGCGCGTGCCCGTCGACGATGGTCGATCGCATCGTCCCCGCCGTCACCCCCGCCGATCTGGATACGGTCGAGGCGATGCTCGGCGTCCGCGACGAGGCCGCGATCCTGACCGAGCCCTTCGCGCAATGGGTCATCGAGGATCGGTTCGCCGGCCGCCGGCCGCGCTGGGATGCGGTCGGCGCACAGATCGTCGCGGACGTCGCGCCGTACGAGACCGCCAAGCTTCGCATGCTCAACGGCGCGCATTCCGCGCTCGCCTATCTGGGGCTGCGCGCCGGCCTGACCTATGTCCACGAAGCGATCGGCGACCGCGTGATCGGCGCGAGCGTCGAACGGCTGATGCGCGACGAAGCCGCGGCGAGCATCGATCCTGCGCCCGAACAGGATCTGACGGCCTATGCCGACGCGTTGCTCGCCCGCTTCGCCAATCCGGCGCTGCGTCACGCGCTGCGCCAGATCGCGGGCGACGGGTCGCAGAAGATCCCGCAGCGCTGGCTCGCCTCGCTCGACGCCAATCGCGCGCGCGGACGGTCGTGCCCGGAAACGCTGAAAGCGCTCGCCGCGTGGCTGCTGTACGTCCGCGGCGATGACGGCCACGTCGACGACCCGCGCGCTGCCGACCTCGCGGCCGCATGGGCTTCGGCGGGTCGCGACGGCATCGTCGATGCGGTGCTCGGCGAACGCGGTCTGCTCGCCGGTACCTGGTGTCCGGACCCTGCCGACAGAGCAGCCCTGGCCGAAACGCTGACGGCATTCGACACAAGATAACCGCGACAAACGATAACAGGCGGAAGAACCGCGAGGGAGAGCAAGCGTGAACGGTTCAACACAGGCGACGGATGCGGGCCCGCAAAAGGCCGGCGGCAACGTCCGCTGGGTCATCTGCGCGCTGCTGTTCTTCGCGACGACGATCAATTATATCGACCGGCAGGTCATCGGCATCCTCAAGCCCACGCTGCAGGGTGAACTCGGCTGGTCCGAGGTCGATTACGGCATGATCGTCTTCTGGTTCCAGGCGGCCTATGCGATCGGGCTGCTCGCCTGCGGACCGATCATCGACAAGGTCGGGTCGAAGATGGGCTATGCCGCGGCGATCACGCTGTGGAGCCTCGCGGCGCTGTTCCATGCGCTGGTGCGCACCCCCGGCGGCTTCTCGATCGCGCGGTTCGCGCTCGGCCTCGGCGAGGCCGCGAACTTTCCCGCCGCGATCAAGTCGGTCGCCGAATGGTTTCCCAAGAAGGAACGCGCGCTTGCCGCCGGGATCCTGAACGCGGGTGCCAATGTCGGCGCGATCGCGACGCCGATCGTCGTGCCGATCATCACGCTCGCCTATGGCTGGCGGGTCGCCTTCATCGTGACGGGGATGCTCGGGTTCGTCTGGCTGGCGGCGTGGCTTCTCTTCTACCGCGCGCCCGAACACCACCCGCGCGTCTCGGCGCAGGAGCTCGCCTATATCCGCGCCGATCAGGACAATGACGCGGGCACCGCGCCGATCCCGTGGCGTCGCCTGTTCCGCTATCGCGGCACCTGGGCGTTCGTCACCGCGAAGTTCCTGACCGACCCCGTCTGGTACCTGTTCCTGTTCTGGCTGCCCGACTTCTTCGCCAAGCGCCACGGTCTCGATCTCAAGACCTTCGGCCCGCCGCTGATCGCGGTGTACCTGCTCGCGGACGTCGGCAGCATCGGCGGCGGCTGGCTGTCGTCGGCGCTGATCAAGCGCGGGTACAGCGTCAATGCCGGACGCAAGCTCGCGCTGCTCGCGTCCGCGGTGCTCGTGCTCCCGATCATGCTGGCGAGCACCGTGTCGAGCCTGTTCGCCGCGGTCGCGATCATCGGTGTCGCCGCAGCGGCGCATCAGGGCTGGTCGTCGAACCTGTACACGATGGTCTCCGACACCTTCCCCAAGAGCTCGGTCGCCTCCGTCATGGGCATCGGCGGCGCTGCGGGCGCGGTCGGCGGCATGATCATGGCGCGCTATGTCGGCCATGTGCTCGAGACGGTCGGCAGCTACGCGCCGGTCTTCATCTGGGCGGGCAGCGCCTATCTCGTCGCGCTCGCCATCGTCCATCTCCTGCTGCCAAAGCTCGACGTCGCGACGGTATCGCCGACGACCTGACAAGCGGCTCGCGCGTCGGTCCGGTCGTCTCAGCGACCGGACGCAGGGGAGATACGACAGCGCGATCGTCGCGCTGTCGCGAAGGTTACTTTTTTCACGCCTACACGCCGGGCGTCGCCAGTTCAGTTCAGAGTTTGTCGCCGTGATCGCGCCCCAGTTCCTATTCGCCGAGATCGTCGACGACGCCTGCGACCGCTCCCCCATCGCGCGCCCGAAACCGCGGCGTGTCCGCGCGACCCGACACATCCGCCAAACGACCCGGCGACGGGCTGGGCAACCGGCCCCCCTGCAAGGACCTCTGCTATGATACAGCTGTTTTACAAAGCCTTAAGCGGTACGGCGCTGGCGGGTGCGATGCTCGCGGTCTGCAGCACGCCCGCCGCGGCGCAGGAGGCGCGCAACGTCATCCTGTTCCTCGGCGACGCGGGCGGGCTGTCCACGCTTGGCGCCGCGGGGATCCTCGCGCACGATCGGCCGCAATCGCTGTTCATCCAGTCGATGCCCAACGTCGCGCTGTCGGATACCTCCGCGCTCGATAAATGGGTGACCGATTCCGCCGCCGGGATGACCGCGATCATGACGGGGCACAAGACGAACAACGCGATGGTGTCGAGCACGCCGTCCGGACCGGGCGGCCGCGCGATGCCGGTCAAGACGCTGCTCGAATATGCCGAGCAGCGCGGGCTGTCGACGGGCGTCGTCACCAACATGAACATCTGGGACGCGACCCCCGCCGCGACCTTTGCGCATGTCGCCGCGCGCGCGGACAAGCGCGAGATATTCCACCAGATGCTCAAGCCCCGCTTCGGCGATGGCGTCGACATCCTGATCGGCAAGGGCCACGCCGACGCCGTCGCCGCCTTCGCCGGCCCGGGGACGAGCGCGGAACAGGCGTTCAGGACCGCCGGCTACCGGTTCGGCGAGGATCCCGCGCTGGTCGGCCAGGCACCGCGGACTGCCGTGCTGCGCGACGCCGACTTCGCGCCGCTTCCCGCGGTGGAGGCGACCGTCGCGCAGCTTTCGCGCAACCCGAAGGGCTATTTCCTGATGGTCGAATGGGACATGCATACCGACGACCCCAAGGCAGGGCTGCGGCATGTCGTCGAGATGGACGACATGATCCGCCGGATCAGCGCGGTTGCCGGCAAGGACACGCTGATCCTGTTCACCGCGGACCACAGCTTCGGTCTGCGGATGACCGGCGGCGCGCGCGCGACGCCGCTTGCGACGCAATATGATCCTGCTGCGAAGTCGGTGATCAGCGTCGAACCCGGCCATACCGGCGAGGAAGTCGTCGTCGCGGCGAGCGGCCCCGGCGCGGACAAGGTCCGGGGCTTCATGCCCAACACGCGTCTCTTCGACATCATGCTGTCGGCATTCGGCTGGAAGAAGGACAAGTAATTCGCGCGCCACGCTGGCGCGCCGTTCCACGACCGGGCGCGCCTCGCCCGGCCGTGGTCGTGACGATCAGAACTTCACGCGTACGCCGAAATTGTAGCGCGGGCCCGTTTCCTGAAGCAGCAGGAACCGGTCCTCGACCGCCGACCATTCGTCGACGCGCTCGTTGAGGACGTTGACGCCCTGGACATAGACCTGGAAGTTCGCGGTCAGGTCATAGGCGACGTTGAAGTCGAGCTGGCCGTACGAGGAACGGTTGCGCGGGCGACCCTGGCTCGACCGGCATTGGCGCAGGTAATCCGACCGCCAATTATACGACGTGCGCGCCGAGATGCCGTATTTCTCGTAGAAGATGCTGCCGTTGGCCGAATGCGGCGACAAGCCGTTATACCCGCAATCATAGTCGGCCAGCGTCTGGTCGCGTTCCACCTTGCTGTCGACATAGGTGTAGTTGCCGGTCACGCCGAAGCCCGAGGCGAAGCCCGGAAGCCAGTCGAACGCATATTGCGCGCCCACCTCGACGCCGCGGATATAGCCGCTCTGCCCGTTGCGCGTGCGCGTGTCCTGGAACACGCGGCCGAACCGGTTCACCGGCAGCGTCTGCAGTTCGAGGAAGTCGCTGAGGTCCTTGTAGAACCCGCCGACGCTGAAATAGCTGACCGGGGTCACGTACCATTCGACCGAGGCGTCGTAGTTGGTCGACCGGAACGGCAGCAGGTTCGGGTTGCCGCCGCTCGACTGCGGCACCGAGATGCGCCCGCCGAAGTCGTTGTTGACGCCAAGATCGGTCAGCGTCGGACGCGTGACGGTCTGCGAGAATGCGGCACGGGCGAGCAATTTCTCGGTGAGGTTGAACCGGATGTTCGCCGAGGGCAGCGCGTTGACATAGCTGTTGCGCACCGTCACCGGCGTCGCGGGGCCATAGGTATATTGCAGCGTATCGTCGCCCGGCGTGTTGGCGATATTCGTGACGGGCGTATCGAAGCCCGACGACACGACGTCGGTCTTGACGACGCGCACGCCGACATTGCCTGCCCAGCGCTCGCCGCCGAACTGCATGCTGATATAACCCGCAGCCAGCTTCTCCTGCACGTTGACCGTGCCGCGAAGCTGTTCGCGCACGCCGAACGGCCCGCCCGGCAGCGCGAGCACCTGTTGCGCGTACGCGGCCTGCTGCTCGGGGGTGCGGCCGTTGGTGGGGATCGACAGCGTGGCGGGGTCGTTCAGATAGGCAAGGAACGCCGACGGATCGAACTGGAAGACCGATGGCGGGATATTGCGCCCCCCGCCAAGCAGATCGCGCCAGTCGTACGATTCGAGAATGCCCGAGGCGATCGGCACCTGGTACCCGCAATAGGTGCAGTTCGAATCGCTGTTGTTGAACGACCGGTTGATCTTGCGCCGCTGCGTGTACGACCCGCCGATCAGCACGTTCTTCAGCACCGAGTCCTGCACGTCGTACTTGGTGTCGAGATGGAACTCGGAACCGCGATCGCGCGAGCGGTTGCTGTCGATCCCCATGTAATGCAGCCGCATCTGGTCGGGATCATTGATGATCGCGTTGTTGAACGACGCGGTCGGCAGCCCCTGCCCCGCGTTCAGATCGAACTGATAGCTGTATGGCAGCAGCGCGCCGATGACGAGATACTGGTTCGGCGAAACGCGTTTCGCGCCCGTGACCGACGCGTCGACGCGCACCTCGACGTCCTCGGCAGGGTTCCACTTGATGTTGCCGCCGAACTGATAGCTTTCCGACTTGCGGTTGGTCAGGTTGTAGACATGGTCGATCTTGGCGTTGAGGCCGTTGTTGGTCAGCCGGTCGCGATTGTCCGCGAGGAACTGCGGGTTCTGCGCGATGAAGTCGCCGCCGATCATGCCCAGCCCGGTCGCGGTGTTGTTGGCGTCGAACGTCGGCTGGTAATAGGGCGCGGCGAGGAAGTTATCCATCTTGCGGACCACGCCCGACACGTTGAACTTCGAATAGACGCCGTCGATCGTGATCTCGAGATTGTCGCGCGGCTTGAACTGCACCGCGCCGGCAAGGTTGATCCGCTCGCGCGATTCCTGCGTGCGCTGGTAATAGAGGCTCTGGGGAACGTTGACGTTGCCCGCCACCGGGTACCGCGAGTCAGCGCCCGTGATCAGCGTCGGCGCGCCGCCGATCACCGAGATGACGTCGGGACGTCCGTTGATCCAGCCGTCGATCCCGATCGAATCATCCTGGTTCTTGCGCTTGGTATAGGATCCCGACAACACGACGCCGAAGGTCTTGTCGGTGTTGGTCCACGATGCGGTGGCCGATGCGTCCGGCCCCGCCTTTTCCCGCAGCGTGTCGTAGATCGCACCCGCCGACCCCGCGAAATGGAAGCCGTCGCGTCCGGCCAGCGGGCGCGCGGTGATGATGTTGACCGTGGCCCCGATGCCGCCTTCCTGAAGCTCGGGCACGTTCGACTTGAACACGTCGGTACGCTGGATCATGTTCGACGACAGCACGTCGAACGAGAATTCGCGCCCCGCATTGTCGGTCGCCATGACGCGGCCGTTGACCAGCACGGTGTTGAATTCGGGCCCCAGGCCACGAACGGTGATGAACTGGCCCTCGCCGCCCGACCGGTCGATCGCGACGCCGGTGATGCGCTGGAGCGATTCGGCGATGTTGGAATCGGGGAATTTGCCGACGTCCTCCGCGCTGATGCTGTCGACGATCTGCTGCGCGTCGCGCTTGACGCGCGCCGAATTGGCAAGGCTGCTGCGGATGCCCGTGACGACGATCTCCTCGCCGGCGGCGGCGGGATTGTCCTGGCCGGGTTCGGCGGCGGTCGAAGTCGGGTCCTGCGGGGTCGCGGCGGCGCTGTCCTGCACCGCGCCTGCGGTGGGCGCGGTTACGTCCTGCGCCAGCGCGGGGGTCGTCGCGATGATGCTGCCGAGCAGCAGACAGACGCGTGCGGAATACAGCCTCATGGTTCTTCTCCCAGTATCGGACCCCGTTGAGTCCATTGATTTATGGTTGTTTCGGTTTCTTGATCGCCCGATTGTTGATCATTCAAAGAAACGTGCAGTTATGCAGCGCGCATGCGTGGCTTCGGCCAAGCGATGTCGCAATTCATGATAGCGATGAGATCGCGCGAATCACGCGCAAGCCGCGAGCTATTAAGGAACTGGCCTTGGCCGATCCCATCGAATCGCCATGCGTGCTACGCTGATCCCCGCATGTGCTGCGATCATGCTCACCTCTCCTTTCGCGACGTCTTGGCGTCACCTTTGTCCATTGGTTATTGTGAGAAACGCATCATGTAAAGGATTACATTCCGACACGAGCGGCAGCTGCGGCGACACGATCCGTCGGACCGGTACAAACCCCGCGTTCGACACGCCGCGATCGTTGACGACCGACGCGGCGCCACATACCTCGGCCATGGTCATTCCGGATGAGGAACGAAATCATGTCGTCGCGCGCGCGTCTGGTGCTGCTGCTGGGGCTGGCTCTCGCTGGAAACGCGCCTAGCGCTGCCCCCGCGGCGACGGTGCAGACATCGGCGACGATCGCGCGGGCGAACGACCGGACCCGCACGCTGCTGAAGGCGAGCATGGCGGAACGGCACATCCCCGCGCTTCAGGTCGCCGTCATCGTCCATGGCCGTATCGTGATGTCCGAGGCGTACGGCGTTGCCGATGTCGAGCAGCACGTCGCGGCGACTCGCCAGACACTGTTCCCGATCAATTCGGCGACCAAGTCGTTTACCGGCCTCGCGATCATGCAGCTCGTCGAGGCGGGCAAGGTCGATCTCGAAAGTCCGGTATCACGCTACCTCGACGGCCTGCCCGCGGCATGGCGCGGCGTGCGGATCCGTCACCTGCTGGCGCACGCATCGGGTCTGCCGAACATCGTCGACGAGAAGGGGCTGGTCGGGGGCGGCAGCGATGCGGATGCCTGGGCCAAGGTGCAGACGCTTCCGATGGACGGCAAAACCGGCGCGGCATTCGCCTATAACCAGACCAACTATCTGCTGCTCGGCCGCGTCATCGAGACCGTGAGTGGGGTTTCGTTCGTGCACTTCCTGACCGAGCATCAGTTCACGCCTGCCAACATGGCGCATGCGCGGTTCGGCGACGGGTACGACATCGTCCCCGGCCGCGCGGATGCGTATATCCGCGATCATGCGGGACGCAGCGACGCCGCGCCGGATCCGCGCGCGCTGTACCACTGGATCGACGACATCCCCGTGTCGACGCGCGCGGGGGCCGGGCTTTACACCACCGCCGACGATCTCGCGCGCTGGATCATCGCGCTGCAGGACGGGCGACTTCTCGCCATGCGGGCCAGCATCGACCGCCTGTGGCAACCCGACAGGCTCAACGACGGCACGGCGAACATCTGGGCGATGGGCTGGCCGATCCTCGCCGGGACGAAGCGTCGCGCGGTCGGCGGTATCGGCGGCGGCCGGGCGGCGTTCTTCGTCTATCCCGACGACGATCTCGCGGTGATCGTGATGACCAACCTCGTCGGCGCCAATCCGCAGGACCTGATCGACACGATCGCCGACCAGTATCTTCGCGCGGCACCGCGGTAGGATCGCGCCACCGGCCGCGACGCAGCCCGGGAACTATTCGAGGTCGGCGACCACGGGGAAGTGATCGGATGCGTAGCGTGGCCCGACATGGTCGGTCCGCACCGTCGCGCGAACCGGCGTGAACCCGCGCGTGAAGATATAGTCGATCCGGCGATCCGCGACCCCGGTGAAATTGTGGAAGGTCATCGCCGGGCCGCGGCGGGTCGGCGCTGCCACCCAGGCGTCGGTCAGGCGGTCCGCGAGGATATGATAGGCCTTGCTGTCGGGCGTCGCGTTCATGTCACCCGTCAGCACCACCGGCAGCGTGCCGGCGATCGGCGCAAGCTGCTCAAGGACCAGGCGTGCGGAGCGTTCGCGCGCGCCATCATCCTCGTCGCGATGCGCGAAATGCGTGTCGAACACGACGAACTGCCGCCGCGCCGGATCGCGGGTCTCGAAGACGCCCCAGTTGACCGTTCGCGGCAAATTGGCATCCCACGCCATGCTGCCGACCACCGACGGCGTGTCCGACAGCCAGTAATCGCCGTGCCGGATGAGCGTCAGCCGGTCGCGGCGATAGAATATCCCCATATGCTCGTCGGCATGGCCACCCCGGCGGTCGCGCCCGAACCACGCATAGCCGGGCAGCGCGCGGACGATATCGGCCCCCTGCGAGGCGAACAGCTCCTGCGTGCCGATCACGTCGGGCCGTGCCGCGGCGATCGTCTGCACGAAGACCGCGCGACGCTTGGCCCAGACATTGGGACCATCGTCCTTGCTCGGATAGCGGACGTTGAACGTCATGACGCGGATGGGCAGCCGGACATGCGGTCGCGCCTTCGCAGCGTCGGGCGCATGCGCCGCAACCGCGCTGGCAAGCGTGAACGTCAGCAGCGCGGCGACGCGCAGGATCTTGAACGGCATGAAGCAACTCCCGGCAGGACAGCGATGCACAAACGCGACGGAGCCGCATCCTGTCCTATACACCCGATGATGGCGCGGCGATGACACATTCGGCGGCTGTGTCGATCAGGCGGCGTACCGGTAATGACTCCCCAATATCGTCGCCAGGCTTTGCAACGGCACCGGCTTGCTGATGAGATAGCCCTGGATCATGTCGCAGCCCGACGTGCGGAGGAATTCGAAGCAGGCGTCATCCTCGACGCCCTCCGCGACGACTTTCAGGCCCAGCCTGTGCGCGAGTTCGATCGTCGATCGGACAAGGATCGCGTCATCCGGATTCTGGTGCGCATGCTGGACGAAGCTCCGGTCGATCTTCAGCTCGTTGAGCGGCAGCTGGCGCAGATAGCTGAGCGTCGATTGACCGGTCCCGTAATCGTCCATCGACACCGCGATGCCGAGCGCGCGATAACGGTGCAACGCGGCGACCGCCTTGTTGGTATCGGCCATCGCCGCGGATTCGGTCACCTCGAACACCAGCGCGGATGCCGGCGTCCCGGCGGCCGCGATCAGCCGCTCGACCTCAGTGTTGAACGACGACGAGGACAGCAGCTTGGCCGAGATGTTGATGGCGGCGGTCAGCTGCGGGTGCTGCGCGCGCAGGACGGCGAGGTCCCGGATCACGTGCGACAGGACGTGAAGCGTGAGCGGCGCGATCCGGTTGGTCTTTTCCGCGACCGGAATGAACAGGTCGGGGCCGACGAACCCGCGCGACGGATGACGCCACCGGACCAGCGCCTCGACGCTCGTGATGCACGTCTCGCGAAGGTCGTATTTGGGCTGGTAGAACACCTCGACCTGACCGCTGGCAATCGCATCGTCGAGTTCGCCCATGAGCGAGATCGACCGTTCGAGGCCGACGATGTCGGTCTGCGCGCGTTTCCAGAACAGGTCGGACGCGCGCGCATCCTCGGCTGCGAGCGACGCGTCGGCGATCACCCGTTCCATCTCCGCGCAGGGCCCCGTCGCGATCCCGATCGTCATCGCGACATCGACCCGCCGCCCGCCGACCTCGACCTGCTGCAGCATGATCGTGCGCAGCCCGTGGAGCGCGTCGTCGATCGACTGGTCGAGCGGCAGGCAGAAGGCGAGCTGCGGATCCGACATGCGGTAGACCTGGCCGCGTTCCCCGACGAGCGCGAGCCGCTCGCTCACGCGAAGGACGACATCGGCGGTTCCGCGCTCGCCCAGAACCGCGCGCAGCGGATCGTAATTGCCGATCTGCGCCACCGCGAGGACGATCGTCTCGCCGCGATTCGACAAGTCGAGCAGCTGGCGGCTGTTGGGAAGACCCGTCGCCTCGTCGACCGAACGCTGTCGCTTGAACCGACCGATCACGTCGCGGACGAGACAGGCCATGCCCGTCAACACCATCATCAACGCCGCGGTGGCGATCGGATAGGTTATGAGAAGATACTGCTGTGCCAGCAGCACGCCGAGGATCAGGACGCACAGGCTCACGCCCATCACGACCGTGCTCCCGATCGTGGTCCGGAACCGCAGCATCACGCAGACGACGATCGCGGCGAGCAGGAAGACGAGCAGCGGCGAGCCATAGGACGGCACGCCGCGGATCAGCGTCTCGGCGGCGAGCGCCTGGACGACGACGCCCGGTATGACGCCCCATTGCGGCGTCCCGTACCGGTCGCCCATCTCGATCGCGGTCGCGCCGACCAGGACGTTGCGCCCCCGGACGCGCGACGCGTCGAAGCGGCCATCGCGGACGGCGACGAAGCTGAGGCGCGGGATCGTGCTCGGATCGATCGACATGTCGATCGGGAATTCCTGGTCCACCGCGCCCGATCGTGCCGCGATGAACGCTGACAGCGACGGTCGCGGCTGGCCTGCGGTCACGGTCGCCATCGTCATGTTGCGGACCTGGCCATCGGGATCCGGACGGATGCTTACCGATGCCAGAATCGCATGATCGCGCAGCATCGGGATCGGCAGCGCGTCGATCGTGCGCTGGTCGTCGCTCCCCGCGACCTGGCCGAACGTCGGCAGCGCGACGCGCCCGTCCGCACGCGAAAGCGACGCGGCGAGCGCACGATCCCCCGCCGCATCGGAGGGCGACGAGAAATCGACGTCGAACACGATCGACGCGGCCCCCGCCTTGCGCAGACGATCCACCACCGCGGCATAATGCGACCGCGACCAGGGCCAGCGCGCGATCGCCGCCGCGCTGTCGGCGTCCATCTCGACGATCGCGACCTTGCCGCTCGCCTGGCGATCGACCACGCCGAAGCGCATCGGCATCAGCACGCGGTCGATCGCCGCGCCGGTCGCGGTCACCATCGTCAGATAGCCCGCGGCGAGGACGAGGAGGCATATCACCCACGAAGACGGCCGCCATCCGGTCCGCAAGACGCTGGTGCCCACCGATCAGAAACTCCGCGAAAGCCGGAACGACACGCGCGGGCGCTTCGTCTCGGTATCGAACCGGTCCTCGTTGAGCGGAAACGCGACCTCGATCATCCCGTCGAGCGTCCCGTAGCCGAGCCGGGCCCCCGTCCCCGTCGACAGCAGCGAACCGCCGCCGATGCCGTTCCGGAGATTGTCGACATAGCCCCCGTCGACAAAGCCATAGAGCTGCATCCGGTCGAGCCCGCCCTTCACGCGCCCGAAATTGGCGCGCAGTTCGGCCGAGCCGAGCATGCCCTGGTCGCCCGTCCGCTCGGCATAATCATAGGCGCGTCCGAACCCCGGCCCGCCCGCGCCGATCTCGGCCGTGGCGAGCAGCGGGCGCGAGGCAAGCTGGCCCGACGAGGCGAGCGCGATCGCGAACGGCCCGGTGATATCCGCGGACCAGTCCATCGTGTAGCCCCAGGTGACGAACCGCGCGTCGCCGTCCGCGCGCGACGTCCGCAGGTCGCCTTCGTGGCTGACCCCGTCGAGCGGCAGCCCGCCGACCATCGCGACCTCACCGCGCAGGATGCCCGGTCCGAGCTTGCCCGTCCCGTTGATCGCGCCGGTGATCGTCGCCAGTCGATCGTTGCGGAGCATCGTCCCCAGCAGCGTCTGGTCGCTTTTCAGCGCGCGCAGCTCGACCGTCGCCCAGACGCTCCGCGCGCGGCTTCGCATCAGCGGCGTGGCATAGCCGATCGCCGCATCGACGCTGTTCCCGACGACGTCGAGCGGCTTGAGCGAGGCTCCCGGGTTGGCGCGACCATAGGAGCCTGACACCGTGACCACGCTGCCATGCGAATCGACGGGTGCCGCGTACAGCGCGCGGAAGAACGCGAACTCGCTCGGCTCGACGGGCGTCGCGGCAGCGATGAAGCGGAGTTCGTCGCCCGACTGCGCGATGCTGCGCAGATTGGCCAGCATCGTCGCACGGATCGGCCCAACCTCGGCGCTGCCGCGATTGTCGACCTGCAGATAGGCAAACGCGCTGTCCTGCGCGATCGTGACGAGAAGAATGCCAAAACCGTTCTGGCGGATATATTTGCTGCTGGTGACGGTGATCCCGGGAATATCGCCCACCAGAAGGATCGCGCGTTCCAGCGTCTCGCGACGGGCCGGCCCACCGGCGACCAGCGCATCGGTCAGGATCCGGTCGGCCAGCGGGCTGGTCGCACCGATCACGCGCACCGCGGCGATCGCCCCCTCGTCAAGCGTGATGTGCAGCACGCCGTCGCGCATCGACTGGACGGGGATCGACGCGCTGGCGAACGGATAGCCCGCACCGCGCGCGATCCCCGCAACCGCGCCGGCCAGCGTCGAGAGATCGGCCGCGGTCAGCTGCCGGCCGATATAGGGGACCAACGCGGGCGCGAAGGCGCTGGTCGCCACGCGCTCGTTTCCGTCGACGACGATGGCGGTCGCGACCTGCGACGGCGCGGCAATCGTGCTGACCGGCGCTGTCGTTTCCTGGGCCACGCCGGGTGGTCCCGCGGCGGGTACGGGCGCCGGCTTGGGCAGTGCCTGTTCGGTGATTGTCGGGTCCGCCCGATCCAGCCGGACCTGGGCGATTGCCGGCGTCGCGGCGCACGCGCCTGCTGCGGTCAGCGTTGCGGCGACCAGCGTGCGGCGCATCATGTTCTCTCGTGTCATTCGACCGCTGACTAGTGAGCAAGCGTTTGCAAATGGTTGCTTTTCTTGACCCTAACGCGCGATTTACCTTCCCGCTGAACGCACCGGTAATGATGATCCGACGATAGACCCGGAATGGGCGGAGCGCGCCCGCGGGGGATGTAATGCGTAAGCGGATACTGGCGTTGTTGGTTGCCGGCTGTTCAACGGCCGCGATCGGCAAGCAGCCGAGCTGGACGATCAGCGAAACGAGTGGCGCGGTGCGCGTGTCGCATGCCGGCATCACGCGTGTCGCGACGCGGGGGAATGCGATCGCACCGGGCGACGTCGTCACGACGGGCCCCGGCGGCCGCGCGGTCCTCGTCCGCGGCACCGAGTTCATGATGGTCGCCTCGGCGTCGCAGCTTCGTCTCCCGGTCGAGGAGCAGGCGACGGGATTCACGCGCGTGTTCGAGGATTTCGGCCATGTCGTCTTCATGATCAAGAAGCAGATGACGCCGCATTTCGAGGTCAAGACGCCCTATCTCGCCGCCGTCGTGAAGGGCACGACCTTCAGCATCGGGGTGAGCCCGCAGGGTGCCGCCGTCCAGGTGCTCGAAGGCGCGGTCGACGTGGCGACGGGCGATGGCGGCGCGCATGACATGCTGCGCCCCGGCTCGATCGCGCGCGTCGGCGCGGACAACATGTATCGCATGCAGGTTCAGACGAACGGCATCATGCGGACGCTCGTGTCGCCGGCGATGCCCGCATCGGGAGACACGGCCGGTCCGATCGTCACCGCGCCTAGCGGCACCACTGCCCCGGACGACAGCACGACGACGCCGGCGCTCGCCACCCCGGCGCTCGCCACCCCCACCCCCACCACCACGCTTGCGGCCCCACCCGCCGATCAGATCGCGATCGCCGCAGACGCGCCCGGATCGGCGATCGCCACCCCCGGTGTCATGGCCGCGGTGTACGAGACACCCGTCTCGCTGGCATCGACGACCGCGGGCCTCGTCACCGGCACGCTTGGCGGCAACGCGCTTGCCGACCTCGCGGACGTCGCGAGCATCAGCAGGACCGTGACCGAAGCGTCGACGTCCGCCGTCAAGGCGGTGCAGGTCGCCGTCGAGACGACCGCGGTGACCGATGCGCAGACGGTCGCCGCGTCGGCGGCGACGCGCCAAAACGAGGCGGCAACCGCCGCCGCGGAGTCGAAGGCCTCCGCCGACCGCGCGAGCGAGGAAGCCGCCAGCGCAGCCCTGCGCGCGAACGACGCCGCGGCGAAGGCCAAGGCCGCGCAGGATGCGAGCGAAGCCGCCAAGATGGCGGCGCAGGCGCAGGCCGACGCCGCGGTCAAGGCCGCGGCCGATGCATCGCAGCAGGCTGCCGCGGCGCAGGCCGATGCCGCGGCAAAGGCGGCAGCCAAGGCTGCAGCCGACGCCGATGCGGCGATGGCGGCACGCGCGGCGGAGGACGCCGCCAGGGCCGCCGCCGATTCGTCCGCCGAACAGGCCGCGCGCGTGGCGACGGCCACCGCGGCCAAGGCGGCGGAGGATGCGCGCCGGGCAAGCGAACTGGCCGCCGCCGCGGATGCGGATCATGCGGCGAAGTCGGCCGCCGATGCCGTCGCCGCGAGCGCAGCCGCCGCTGCCGCCAGGGCTGCGGACGCCGCTGCGGCGGCCGCGCGCGACTCCGACGACGCCGCGACGCAGGCGGCAGCACAGAAGGCGGCGGCAGACGCTGCGAAGGCGGCGAGCGACGCCGCGGCGGCCGCGACCGCATCGCGGCAGGCGGAAATCGACAAAACGGCAAGGGACGCGGCCAAGGCGGCCGCCGACCAGGCCGCGGAAGCATCGAGAACCGCGGAAAAGGCCGCCAAGGACAGCGCCGACAAGATCGCGCGCGACGCCGCCAGGGATGCCGAGAAGGCCGCGAAGGACGCAGCCCAGGCCGCCGAAAAGGCTGCGAAGGCAGCGGCCGATGCCGCGCGCGCGGATGCCGAAAAGGCGGCGCGGGATGCTGCGAAGGCCGCATCCGACAAGGACGCGGAAGAGGCCGGGAAGGATGCCGCCAAGGCCGCCGAGGAGGCGGCGAAGAACGGACGCGACCAGGCGGCGAAGGATGCGGAGAAGGCGGCCCGTGAAGCCGCCCAGGACGCCGCCAAGGCCGCGGCGGACCTCGCCAAGCAGCAGGACGATGCCGCAAAGGGCGCGAAGAAGGCGGCCGACGACGCCGCCAAGGGCGCCGACGACGCCGCCAGGGACCTGCTCAAGCGAGCCGATGCCGCCGCGAAGGCCGCGCTCGAGGCGCTCAAGAAGTTCAAGCTGTAACGCGCGCTTGATCACCGCGGGTTGCCTGAGGGCAGCCCGCGGCACGAAACGCGGTGACTTTTGCCGATCGGACCCGGCCGGCGGACCGCGGCGCCACGCCCGCGCCGATCCTCCGCAGCATCGGCAGGAAAGCGCGCCACACTATGCAGGCGCTACGCGGAACATCGGAATCGATCTCGAATTGCTATGCCGCGCCCGATAGCTGGGGTGCCACGACAAGGAGTGCGGCATGGCGGCGTGGCATCGGTCGCGGCGAGCGGATCTCGGCTTGCGCGCATCGGGACTTCTTCTCTGCGGGATAGCGTACACCGCGCTGTCGCGGCTGTGCGCGATGCCGCTCTCCCCGGACACCGTCGACGCGCTTGCCTTTGCGCTCGCCGCGTTTGGTCTTCTCGCAGCGAGCGCGGGCAGCGCGATGGCGGCGCTCGGCCACCATCTGTTCGACCAGATCAAGGTCAGCGAACGGTGGCAGCCCCGGACCCATGACGTCATCCTGCCGATCGAGACCGCGAAAGCCATCGATATGACAGACCCCGCACGGCTCGCGTCGCAAACCGCGGGTGCCGAGCGTGTGCCTGCGTCTCGGCTGGCTGGCACCGAACGCACCGACGCTCGCCCACCGCGCGGTTTCTGCGCATCGATCGCCGAACGTGTCGACGGCCGATCCGATCGCGCCGCGTTCGGTCCGCCGGACGCGCTGGCTGTAGCGACGACACGGCGAAATGCGACGAGCCGTTGCGGCCACTATGCCGGCACTATGGGGTTTCCCGAAATCGCTCTCGAATCGCTATGCCGCGGTTCGTAACTCGGGTCCGCGGGCGGCTGGACGCCCGATCACACGGGCCGCGGCGCGCGGCCTGAGCGGGACACGGACATGACAGTCATCATCACAAGACCTGGCCTATGCCGCACGGCACGATGCGACCCGCGCTGGCCGCGGATCGCGGCGGCGCTGGCGGCGATGCGCGAGCGGCACCGTCACGCCGTCCGGATCGTCGATGCCGACTGCGCGTGCGGGACGCTGCTGATCGCGGCCGTGCGCCACGCGCGTGCGCTCGGGTTCACCGCGATCGAGGGACACGGCATCGACGACGCCGCCCCGCTGATCGGTCGCGCGCGCGCTGCCGCGGCCCGGCTGGACGACCCTGCGATCGGGCTCAGCTTCGAACGCGCCGACATCACGCAGGCGCTGGCCCGCGAAGCCGATGTCCCGGCGGACATCCTGCTCTGCCACGACCGTCACGCCGCCGACGACAACGACGGCAGCACCGCGCGGCTGCTGGCGGCTGCGGGTCATCTCGTGATCGACGATCGCGTATCCGGTGCCGCCTGGAGGTGCGCGGCATGACGCGGCGCGACCTGCGATGGAAAGCCGGCGGCCTTGCGCTGACCGCTACCGCCTGCGCGCTGTGCGGGGCAGTCGACGGGTCGCCGTTGATGATCGTCGTCTTCCCGCTCGCATTGCTCGGCCTGCCGCTGATGATCCACGGCAAACGCGTCGGGCAGATCGTCCGCGCGGAACGTCGCGGCCACGGCCACACCATCGACGTCGTCCACGCCGCGCGCATGCGCCGGCGCAGTCACTGACGCGCGATAGCACGCCCGTCCCCGCGCTGCCGTCAGCGCAGGCGTTCGGGATCGACCCAGTCGCGGCGGAGCGGCGTCGATGCCAGCCACATCAGCAACGCCGCGACCAGGTACAGCACGAGCCCCGCGAGCATCGCATAGCGCAGCGCTTCGTCGCCATAGCGCGCGGCAAGCGTGTCCGAGAGTGCGCCGAGCGCGAAACTGCCGCCGCCAAGACCGATCAGGTTGTTGATCAGCAGGAACGTCGCCGATGCGGTGGCACGCATATGCCCGGGGACCAGATGCTGGATCGCCGTGATGACGGGCGCGAGCCAGACATAGGCGAGCGCCTGGGGCACGAGGAAGAAGACGAACGCCGCCGTCACCGAGGACGACAGGATCCCCGCGGCGAACAGCGGCACCGCGATGACGAACGCGATCGCGGGGACGCGCGCGTACATCCGCCGATCGCGCGCGCCCAGCCGGTCGCCGAGCACGCCGCCGAGCAGGACGCCCGCAACACCCCCCAGCAACAACACGCCGCCATAGAATTGCGCGGTCTCGATCAGGTCGAGCCCGAAGCTCCGCTGCATCAGCGACGGCAGCCAGAAGGCCAGGCCATAACCCAGCATCGAACTCGCCGAGGCGCCGAACGCGAGCAGCCAGAAGCTCGGCTTGCGCGCGAGGATCCCGAACACGCGGCGGACAGGTTCGCGGTCGCGGGAATCGGACCCGCGGACCGGCTCGCGCACGCACAGCCGAAACACCGGCGCTAGCACCAGCCCCGCGACACCGACCGCGACGAACGCGGTCCGCCAGTCGATCGACGTCGCGATATAGCCGCCGAGCATCACGCCGGCCGCCGACCCGAGCGGGATGCCGAGCGAATAGACCGCCAGCGCGCGCGCACGGCGGTCGGGCGCGAACGTGTCCGCGATCACCGCATAGGAGGGCGCGACGCCCCCCGCCTCGCCTACCCCCACGCCAACGCGGAACGCGAACAGCTGCGCGAAACTGCCCGCCACGCCGCACAACGCGGTGAACGCGCTCCACACCGCGAGCGACAGCGTGATCACCCAGGTCCGGCTCGTCCGGTCCGCGAGCCACGCGAGCGGGATCGCCAGCGTCGAATACAGCAACGCGAACGCCAGCCCGCCCAGCAGGCCCAGCTGCGTATCGGTCAGTGCCAGGTCGGTCTTGATCGTCGGCGCGAGGATGCCGAGGATCTGCCGGTCGACGAAGTTGAACGTGTAGACCAGCAACAGCATGACGAGCGCCGTCACGCGATAGCGGCGGCCCTCGCGCGGGGCCGCCGGGATAGGACTCGCCATATTCTACTCCAGCAAACGCAGGGCGATCACCCGCCCCCGTTTGCGCTCCATCAGAATTTCGCGGTGAGGGTCGCAAAGACCTGACGCGGGTTGCCGTAATAGGCGGTCAGCACGCCGTCGCTGCCGAGCGATGGCCGCAACGCGCCCGCCGCCGTGCGCAGATAGTCGCCGGTATCGGGGTTCTGCAGCAGGAAATTATAGCCCGACACGACATAGCGCTTGTTGGTCAGGTTCTTGCCGTGCACCCCGATCGAGAAGCGCGCGTCGATCGTATAGACAAGGTTCGCGTCGAGCAGCGCATAGGCCGGCTGGTCGAGCAGCGGCGTGCGGAGCTCGAACTGCTGCGAATCGCTGCGATAGGACAAGGTCGTGCTCGCATCGATCGCACCCGCGGCGCCGACCGGGACATGATAGGCGAGCGTCCCGCTTGCGGTCAGGTCGGGTGTGTTCTGGAACCTGCGATTGGCGGCGACATTGATCCCGCGTGAATCGATGAAGCGCGTGTATTTGGCATCGAGATAGCCGATCGTGCCCGACAGATTGACCCGGTCGCCGGTCCCCGCGATCCCTTCGGCGACCGTCAGATTGGCCTCGCCTTCGACACCGTTGATCCGCGCGCGACCCGCATTGGTCGTGATGCCGATGAAGGTCTGGATTCCGCCGACGGTGGCCCCGACCGATCCGGGCACCTGCACATCGGTATATTTCGAATGGAACCCCGCCACCGCGAGCGTCAGCCGGCGGTCGAACAGCGACGCCTTGTATCCCGCCTCATAGCTCTCGACGCTCTCGGGCCCGAACGACAGGAAGTTGTAAATATCCTGCCGGTCGCCGCCGGCACCGGTGATGCCGTTGCCGTTCAAATCGGGTGCCGCGGTGCCGACGCCGCGCGGATCGAACCCGCCGCCCTTGAACCCCTTCGACCAGCTCGCATACAGCGTGTTGTTCGCATCGGGCTTGAAGCTGACGGACGCGCGCGGCGTGAACTTGGCAAAGCTCGCGGTCCCGCGGAAGTCGGTTTGCCGTGCGATCGGCGCGGTCGTGCCGCCGAAGAAGGGCGACGCGCCGAGATACACGTTGCGCTGCACCTGCGACATGCGATCGTCCCAGGTATAGCGGCCGCCGACCGATACGCTGAGCATCGGCGTCACGTCGAGCGTGGCATCGCCGAAGACCGCCACCGTATTGGTCCGGACATCGCCGAAGGTCAGCGCGGTCACCGTCCCCGGCAACCGCACGTCGAACACGGTGCGTGCCTTGGCATCGAGATAATAGAGCCCCGCCAGCATGTTGAACGGCCCGGCATCGACCAGCAGCTGCACCTCCTGGCTGAACTGCTCGTTATTGTAAAAGGCGGGGACGTCGACATCGACCGCGGGCAGCGCGTCGAAATCGATCGGCGTCGCGCTGTCGTCCTTGCGATAGCCGGTGATGCTGCGCAGCGTCAGATACGCGGCGGGCTTGAGTTCGGCGAAGAGCGAACCGCCATAGGCCTCGACCGACTGCTTCGGTGCGACCAGTCCCCCGCGGCTGTCGAACACGTCGGACAGCACCGGCGTCCTTGAAACCAGCCCCGGGATCAGCCGGTGCCCGCCGCGCGGGTTGCTGTCGTCCTTGGTATAATCCCCCGACAGGCGGAAGAACGCGCTGTCGCCCGCCTCATATTGCAGCGTGCCGCGCGCGCCCCAGAAGTCCTTGTTGTAATTGTCCTGTCCCGTGGTGAGGTTGGTGCCGAACCCGCCGCGGCTCAGCCGTGCGACTGCGCCGCCGATCCGGAATCCCGTGTCGCCGATCGGCGTGCTCGCGCTGATGACGCCGTCCGCCTGGTCATAGCTGCCATAGGTGCCCCGGATGCTCAGCGTCGGGTCCGAGCCGATCCGGCGGGTCACGTATTTCACCGCGCCGCCGATCGTGTTGCGACCATAAAGCGTCCCCTGCGGCCCGCGCAGCACCTCGATCCGCTCGACGTCGTAGATATCGAGCACCGCGGCCTGCGGGCGGTTGAGATAGACGTCGTCGAGATAGATGCCGACGCCCGCCTCGAACCCCGCGACGGGATCCTGCTGGCCGACGCCGCGGATGAAGGCGGTGAGCGTCGAATTGGTGCCGCGCGAGGTCTCGAGCGTGACGTTGGGCGTGACGGCGGCAAGGTCGGTGACGTCGAGCGCGCCCGACGCCTCGAGCTGCGCGCCCGTGAACGCGGTGATCGCGATCGGCACGTCGAGCAGCCGTTCCTCGCGGCGGCGCGCGGTGACGACGATATCGCCATCGATCCCGGCCTCGTCGGCGGCGGGCCCCGCCTGCGTGGCCTGCGTGGTCTGCGTGGCCTGCGCGGCGTCTGCGGCGCCGGCGGCGGGTTGCGTCTGCGCGGACGCGGATCCGCCCAGCAAAGCGGCGAGTGCGACCCCGGCGTTCAACATGATCATCACGGATTTCGGCTGTGCCACGGTGTCATCCCCTCCTGCGGCGCCCGCTTGATGCGCCCGGTATGATCCGGGTTGTGCGCCTTGGTTCGAGTCTATACTGAAACCTGAACCAGTATTCAACTTGTGTATCGAGGCAGACAGAATGGCGAAGGCGCAGGAGACGACGCCGTCAGACCCGGCGGCCACCGGCGACAGCAAGGCCCCGCGGACAGAGCGTGGCCGCCGGACGATGCGCGCGATCCTCGACGCCGCCGCGATCGAATTCGGCGACAACGGGTTTCACCAGGCATCGATCAGCGACATCACGCGCCGCGCCGGCGTCGCGCTCGGCAGCTTCTACACCTATTTCGAGTCGAAGGACGCGGTGTTCCGCGCGCTCGTCCGCGACATGTCGGACCAGGTACGCGATCAGGTCGCCCCGGCGATCCTGTCCGCGCCCGACCAGGTTGCCGCCGAGCAGGCGGGGCTGCGCGAGTTCATCACCTTCGTCCGCCAGCACAAGGAGATCTACCGGATCATCGACGAATCCGAATTCGTCGATCCCGCCAGCTTCCGCCTCCACTACGCGACCACCGCCGACCGCATCACGCGCCGCCTGCGAAACGCAGCGGAGCGCGGCGAGGTCACGGGCGACGTCGGCGAGATCCACGGCTGGGCGATCATGGGGATGAACGTCTTCCTCGGACTCCGCTACGGCGTGTGGAGCGAGGACGGGACGCCCGACGACATCGCCGGCGTCGTCGCGCGGATGCTGCGCGACGGCATCCTGCGCAGCCCCGCGGATCGCTCGCCGCCGGATGCCGACCGCGCCTACGAGCCGCAGGCCCGCGACGTTCCGTAGCGCCGGTCTCATTCGTGGCGCAGCGCACGCGCGGGCTCGCTGCGTGCGACGCGCCATGTCTGGCTGAAGATCGTCGCCACCGCGATGCAACCTGCAACCAGGATCGCCGCGACGAACAGCCACGGCGACAGCGCGACGCGGTCGTCGAACCCCGCCAGCCAGCGCTGCATCGCGATATAGGCGACGGGGACCGCGATGACCCCGGCGATCAGGACGGGCGTCAGGAACTGGCCGATCAGCAGCATCAGCACGTCCGTCGTCGACGCGCCCAGCGCCTTGCGGATCCCGATCTCCCGGATCCGGCGCGCGGTGTCGAACGCGGCGAGGCCGTAGAGGCCGATACACCCGATCGCGACCGCGAGCACCGCGCCGATCATGAACAGCCGCGATCGCTGGACGTCCTGGCGATAGAAGGATTCGTAGAGTTTCTGATCGACCGTCACCGCGGCCGGGGGCACCGCCGGCGCGATCCGGTGCCACAGCGTCTCGATGCGCGCGAGCACCGGCGCCGGATCGCCCGCAGTCCGGACGACCTGAACCGCGCGATAGCCGCCATCGGGCCGGTAGCTATAGGCCAGCGCATCGACCGGATCGCGCGGCGTGCCGAACCGCATGTCGTCGACGACACCGACGATCCGAACCGCGCCGGTATCGCGCGCCACCACCTGATCGATCGCATCCGCGGGGCGTGCAAACCCCAGCCTGCGGACCGCGGTGCGGTTGAGGATCACATTTGGCACTCGATCGGCCGGATCCTTCTCGCCATTGCCGATATCGAGCGCGAAGCGCGCGGGATCGAACAGCCGCCCCGCGTGCAGTCTCGCGCGATAGGTCTCGAAAAAGGCGTCTCCGACCGTGCCCTGGACGATCATCGGCGGTTCGCCGGTCGCCCCCGCGCGGTGCATCTTGCCGATCGCGAAGCTCCCGCCGCCGGGCACGATGCCGCTCGTCGTCACGGCCGCCACGCCTGGAATGGCGCGGATCGCGGTCGCGAGTTCGGCCCTCTGCGCCGGATCGAGCGCGCGGTCGCCAAACCCGTTGACGATGATGAGGCCATCGCGACCGAAGCCGATATCGGCATTCTGGACGTGGCGGGCCTGCGCGACGAGCACCGCCGTGCCGATCATCAAACTCGTCGCGATCGCGAACTGCAGCACGACCAACGCCTTGCGGACGCGGGCCCCGGCGCGGTCACCCCCCGGAGTCTGCGCCGCGGCGAGCACCCCGGCTGGCTGGAACCGCGAAATCACGAAGGCGGGGTAGAAGCCTGCGAGCAGCGTCACGAGCACGACCAGCGCGGCAAGCGGGGGCAGGATCGATCGCGCGCCCCAATAGACGAGCGTGAGACCCGTCCCGCCGGTCGCGTTGACGAAGGGGAGCGCGATCTCCGCCAGCGTCAGGCCGACCAGCGCCGACAGCGTCACGGCGACCAGCGCTTCGCCAAGCAACTGGACGACCAGCATGCCGCGCGTCGCCCCCAGCACCTTGCGCATCGCGATCTCGCGCGCGCGCATCCCTGCCCGCGCAGTCGCCAGGTTCACATAGTTGAGCATCGCCAGCAGCAACGCGACCGCGCCCACGGTGCCGAGGACGGTCACGACCGTCCGGCTGCGCCCGTCCGCGAGATGCACGTCGGCGAGCGGCGTGATGTCCTCGGTCAGGAACTCGATGCTGTCCGCGTTGAAGCGCGGATCGGGGTGGCGACGGATGAAGCTGGCGATCCGCTGCGCGCTCGCGGCATCGGGCAACGCGAGGAAGGTCGTCACGCCGTAGCCGGCGGATTGTTCGTCGACGGCGGGCCGCGCGGGCATCGCCGCGAACATATCGCTGACATAGGTCGTGTTCGCGGGCAGGTTCGCGATCACCGCACCGATCCGGTAGACAGCGGGCTTGCCGTCGCGCGCGACCGTCAACGTACGACCCAGCGCGCTGGCCCTGCCGAAATAGGTCTCGGCGACCATGCGCGTGACGACGATGCCGTCGGGGCGTGCGAGCGTGCCCGTGACATCGCCCTCCAGGACCGGCGACGGAAAGATCCGGAAATAGCCTGGATCGACCAGCGCCAGCCTGGCGGTGGCGCTGCTCTGCCCCGTCACCACCGTGGCGGTGTCGTACGGTGTCATCCGCACGCCGACGAGCCCGGGAAACGCGGCCCTGAGCTGCGGGAGCAGCTCGGGCGACGAGGGGATCTGGATCCGCGGATTGCCCGGAAACTGGATGCTGCGCTCCACCTTCCACACCCGCTCCCATCCCGGCAGCACGCGGTCATAGCCCGTCTCGAACCGCACGAAGAGGAACAGCACCAGGAACACCGCGATGCCCAGCGCGAGCCCGCCGATGTTCAGGATAGCATACAGCCGATGCCGCGTCAGCGATCGGTACAGCGTCAGCAGTGCGGAATGCATGGCGATGATCCTATTCGTGGCGCAGCGCGCGCGCGGGTTCGGCACGCGCGACGCGCCACGCCTGGCCAAAGACGGTGGCGCTCGCGATCAGCACCGCGGCCAGCGACGCACCGACGAAGAACGCCGGCGACAGCGCGATCCGGTCGTCGAAGAAGGCGAGCCACCGGCGCATCACGACGAACGCGATCGGCCAGGCGATCAGATTGGCGAGCAGCACCGGCCGCAGGAACTGCCCGATCAGCAGCGTCAGCACGTCCGCCGTCGATGCGCCCAGCGTCTTGCGAATGCCGATTTCCTTGACGCGCCGCGCGGTGTCGAACGCCGCCAGCCCGTACAGCCCGACGCACCCGATCAGGATCGCCAGCGCAGCCCCGATCGTGAACAGCCGCGCATTCTGGTCGTCGAACTTGTAGAGTTGATCATACATGTTCTGCTCGACCGTGCGCGCGTCGTACGGAACCGCCGGCGCGATCCGTTTCCAGACGCGCTCGATCCGGTCGACCACGATGCGGGGATCGCTGCCCGTATAGCGCAGACTGGCGAACGCGTCGGAGATGTCGCGGCGCGACAGAAAATACGCGCTTGGCGGCACGGGGACGCGCGGCGACTGGAACCGGATATCGCCGACCACGCCGACGACCATCAGCGATCCCTTGCCCTCGACCCGCTGGCCGATTGCGTCCTGCGGGTTGGCAAAGCCAAGTTCGTGCACCGCTGCCGCATTGAGGATGACGTTCGTTCGGCACGTGTCCGGATCTGCGCCGGCTTCGTCGCCACCGCGCGCGGGATCGAGCCACCGGCCCGCCAGCAATCGCGCACCATAGGTGGTGAAATAGCCTGGCCCGACGGTGATCGTTGTCACGGGCGGGCGCCGGTCGGGCATTTTCGGCCGGTACAGCGTCGAACTGTTCGTCGAATTCTGGTCGCCGGGTGCATCGTCCGCCACCGCGACGCCCGAAATGCCCGGTAGCTTGGCGAAAGCATCAAGCAGTTCCGCCTTCTGCGCGGGCGCCAGCGAACGATCCGCGAACGATCGGACGAGGACCAGTCCGTCGCGCTGGAAGCCGACCGCCGCATCGCGGACATGCGCGATCTGGCCGATCATCACGCTCGTTCCGATCGCAAAGGCGATCGCGATCGCGAACTGCACGACGACCAGCGCGGAGCGCACGCGCGCGCCGGTCCGCCCGCCGCCCGGGGCGCGGGCCGAGGCGAGCACCGCGGCCGGCTGGAACGTGGCGAGGACGACGGCAGGGTAAAGTCCGGCAACGATGCCGACGGCGATCGTCAGCGGGACGAGCAGGATCAGCACGCCGTCCGCGCCCCAATAGTGCATCGTCGCCTTCAGCCCACCGCCGAACGAAAAGAACGGCAGCGCGATCTCGGCGAGCGCCAGTCCGATCAGCGCGGCCAGCGCAACGGTCGCGATCGATTCCACCAGAAACTGCCGCACCAGCATACGCCGCGTGCCGCCCAGCACTTTTCGCACGGCGACCTCGCGCGCGCGCAACCCGGCGCGCGCCGTCGCGAGGTTCACATAGTTCACGATCGCGATCAGCAGCGTCAGGACGCCGATCAGCCCCAGCGTCGTGACGAACGCGCGGTAATAATCGTAGCTCAACCGCATCTCTGACCGGGCCAGCAGCGTCTGGCGATATTGCCCCCCGATCATCGTCTCGCGGTTCTCGCCCGTCACGCGGCGTTTCAGGAAAGCGGGAAGCTGCCGTTCGAACACCCTGGCCGCACCGGCGTCGGGGAATTGCAGATAGGTCATCAACGACGTGCTGCCCCAATGGTCGAAATTCGCATCGGCGAACCGCGATCGGACGAGCGGCACGAACATCTGGCTGGCGATGCTCGTATTCTCCGGCAGATCCTTCAGCACCGCGCCGACGCGGTAGCGGTAGCGAACGCCGTTGAGCATGAGCGGCAGCGTCTGGCCGATCGCCGACCCGGTGCCGAAATACCGCGCCGATACGTCGCGCGTGATCACGATCCCGTTCGGGTCGGCGAGCGTCGTGCCGATGTTTCCGGCCAGCACGGGAAACGGAAACAGATCGAAGAACTCAGGATCGACGGTGGCCAGCCGCTCTTTGGTTGCGGCGTCGCCCCTGAGGACGATCCCGGTGATGCCGTTGTAGCGGGCGCCCTTCAGCCCGGGAAAGTCGCTTCGCAACAGGTCGAGCTCGCCACCGCTCGTATAGGGCATCGCATAGGGCGGATCCCCCGGGCGGAAATACTGCTCCTGCATGATCCAGACCTTGTCCCAGCCCGGCAGGCTGCGATCGAAGCTCCATTCGTTGCGCACAAACGTCGCCAGCACGAGGAACACCGCGATGCCGAGCGCGAGCCCGCCGATGTTGAGCAGCGCGAACAGGCGATGGCGCGTCGCCGAGCGATAGAGGCTGGTGAGAGCGGACATGGCGGGTCCTTCAGGCGTCGCCGGAGGGCTTGGGGGACGGCTTGGTCGCGGCGAGATGGCGGACGAGCACCACCACGAGCAGCAGCAGCACCAGCGTGTGGAGCAACCGGCGCATCATGCCGCCCGGCGCGCCGACGACAGGATGCGGCCGTCGAGCATGTGCACCGTCCGCTTGGCGATGTCGGCGTGCGACGGGCTGTGCGTGACCATCACGATCGTCGCGCCGTCCGCGTTCAGCTGGCCGAGGATGTCCATCACCTGCGCGCCATTCTCCGTATCCAGATTGCCGGTCGGCTCGTCCGCGAGGATGAGGCGCGGCTCGCCGACGATCGCGCGCGCGATCGCCGCGCGCTGTTGCTGCCCGCCCGACAGCTGATGCGGGTGATGACGCTGGCGATGCGCGATGCCGACGCGGTCCATCGCCGCCGCGACGCGGTCCTTCTTCTCGCGCGCGGGCATGGTGCGATAGGCGAGCCCCAGCGCGACATTCTCGGCGATCGTCAGCTCATCGATCAGGTTGAAGCTCTGGAACACGAAGCCCAGCCGGTCGCGGCGCAGCCTGGCCAACGCGGCCTCGGGCGCGCGTGCGATGTCGGCGCCCTCGAACAGATACCGCCCGTCGGTCGGCCGGTCGATCGTGCCGATGATGTTGAGCAGCGTCGACTTGCCGCACCCCGACGGCCCCATGATCGCGACGAACTCGCCCGCCTCGACCGCGAGGTCGATGCCGCCGAGCGCGGTCGTCTCGATCTCGTCCGAGGCATAGGTGCGGCTGAGGGCCTGTAACTGGATCATGATCGAATCCTATCGGATGAGAAGGGTCTGGAAGGGGGTGTAGGTGCCGAGCGCGGTCGTCACGATCCGCTCGCCGGGCGCGAGGCCGGAGACGATCTCGACCTGATCGGGATTGCGCCGGCCGGTGACGATCGCGCGCCTGACGGCCTTCTGGTCGCCGTCCAGCACGAACGCCGTCGTGCCGCCCGCATCGAGCCAGCCGCCCGCGGGCGCGACCACCGCGGGCCGGTCCGCACCGAGCACCAGCCGCACGTCGAGCGTCTGCCCGCGGTTCAGTCCGCCCGGCGCGGCAGCCCGAAACCCCAGTTCGACGCGGAACCGCCCCTCGGTCACCTGCGGCAGGATCTTGATGACGGTCATCGGATAGCTGCGCCCGTCGATATCCGCCGCGGCGCCGAGCCCCGCGCGCACGCGCCCGAGATAGAATTGGTCGACATCGGCGGTCAGCTTCCACTGCCCCTCCGAATCGATCTGCCCGACCGGGTCGCCACTTTTCAGCGTCTGCCCGGGCTGGAGCGTGAACGCGGTGAGCCGCCCCGCGACCGGCGCGCGCAGCACCAGCGCGGACAGGCTCGCGCGGACCATCGCGAGGCTTTCGCGCAACTGGCGCGCGGTTGCGGCGATCCCCGACGCCTGGTCCGCCAGCGTCGCCCCCGCCTCCGCCGTCCCGCGATCGAGCGCCGCCACGCGCGCCTGCTGATAGCCGACGTCCTCGCGCACCGGATCGATCGCGGCGCGCGTGATGATCCCGCGGTCGAACAGCACCTGCTTCTGCGCGAGCAAGGTCCGCGCCTTGGACAGCGCGTTGCGTGCCTCGGCGAGATCGCGCGCGCCGTCCTGCCGCGTGGTCTGCACCGACAGGCGCTGGCCGCTGATCGCGCTCAGCTGCCCGACGATGTCGGCCGACCGGCTGGCGACGTCGAGTTCGAGCGACGGGTTGGACAGCTGCGCGAGCGGCGTACCCGCGGCAACGCGCGCGCCGTCGCTCGCGGCCAGTGCGGCGACCTGCCCGCCCGAGATCGCGGTCACGAACACCGTGCGCAGTGGCGCGACCTCCGCGCGCAGCGGCACGAAATCGCGGAACGGCGCGCGCGTCACGTCGCCCGCCCGGATCGCCGCCGCGTCGACCGCCAGCGCGTTCGCCCCCGGCATCAGCAGCCACAGCAGCGCCGCGGCCGCGAGCACCGCCAGCGCGATCGCACCGCGCACGATCTGCCTGCGCCGCGCGGCATGCGGGCGCTCGATCCGCCGATCCATCGCGGCGCCGGCATTGGGCAGGGTCGTCTCCGTCATGCGGACACTGTACCGGACCACGCGGCTACATCCTAAGTAACTGAGTTATGGTGATAATCGAACGCCGCCGGCATCGGCGGGCAGCCGGACTGTACCGACTGTCCGTTTCCGGACACTATGTTCGCCATGTCAACCGAATCGCATATCCTCGTCATCGACGACGATCCCGACATCGCCAGGGCCGCCCGGCTGTTGCTCGAACGGCACGCGATGCGCGTGTCGACCGCGGCGAATCCGGAGGCGGCATGGGTGGTGCTGGCGGGGGAATCGATCGACGTGATCCTGCTCGATCTCAACTTCGCCCGCGGGCGCACCACCGGCGAGGAGGGGTTCGCGATGCTCGACCGGCTGATCGCGGCGGATGCGCGCGCGGTCGTCATCGTCGTCACCGGGCATAGCGGGATCGCGGTCGCGGTCCGCGCGATGCGCAGCGGCGCCGCCGATTTCGTGATCAAGCCGTGGAACAACGAACGCCTGCTGACCACGGTCGAACGCGGCCTTGCGCTGCGCCGTGCGAAGCTCGAGACCGCGGCGACGCCACCGGTCACCGACGGCATCCTGCTCGGCGAAAGCGACGGGATCGTGCGCGCGCGAGCATTGATCGCGCGCGTCGCACCGACCGCGGCGCCGATCCTGCTCCTGGGTGCGACGGGCACCGGCAAGACGCTGATCGCGCGGCTGATCCATCAGGCCTCACCCTTGGCGCACCGGCCGCTCGTGACGCTCGACGCGGAGGCCGCGGATGCAGCCGCCATCGCGGCGCGGACGACCGCCGCGGCGGGCGGGATGCTGGTGATCGACCATATCGACCGGCTGCCCCGCGCGCTCCACGACGTGCTGCTGCCCGCGCTCGACGGGATCCGCGTGGTCGCGACGACGCGGCTCGATCGCGCGGGCGTGCGGGGCGCGATCGGCGAGGACCTGCTCGACCGCGTCGGCACGATCGAGATCGCGCTCCCGCCGCTCGCCGACCGCGGTGGCGATGCGGTGCTGCTCGCGCGGCATTTCCTCGCGCTGTTCGCGCATCGCCATGGCAAGCCGAACAGACCGCTCGACGCGGACGCGGCGCAGGCGATCGCGGCGGATCGCTGGCCGGGCAACATCCGCGGCCTGCGCCAGACGATCGAGCGCGCGGTATTGCTCGGCACCGGTGACGCGCACGCGATCGGCGACCTCATGCTGTCGCCCGACATCGCCGTGCCGCACGCGCTCGCCCCCGATCTGTCGCTGGCGCGCAACGAGGCGGCGCTGATCACCGCCGCGCTCGAGCGTCACGCGTTCAACGTCAGCCGCGCCGCCGCGCAGCTCGGACTGACGCGCGCCGCGCTGTATCGACGGATGGCGCGCCATGGCCTCTGACCGCGTCCGCGCCGCGGTGCGCGCACTGGTGATCGCCGCGGCGGGGGCCGGCGGGGCGTTTGCCGCGACGCGCGGGCTCTATGCCACCGCGCTGCTCGCCGCGCTGATCGCGGTCTGGACCGCCGCACTGAACCTCGTCGATACCGGCCGGCAGCCGCCGCCGCGGCCGTCTCCCCCGGCGCCCCTCCTCGCCGACGAGGAGGATCGCAGGCGGCTCACCGCCTATCTCGACCTGTCGCCCGCCCCGCTCGTCGCGCTCGACGACGGCCGCCTGCGCGTCGTCAATCGCGCGGCACGGCGTCTGTTCGGCGCGAGCGACCTCGTCGCGGATCCGCCCGCGGGACTCGTGACCGCGCTGTCCGATACCCGCCCCGGTCGCACCGCCACGATCGACATCAGCCACGACGCGGTCGTCCGCAGCTTCGCGCTCGCCACCGGCGATCTCGCGCTGTCGGGTCGGATGACGCGGATCGGCGCGCTGATCGACATCGATGCCGAACTGAAAGCCGCCGAGGCGACCGCGCTTCGCGAACTCGTCCAGGTGCTCAGCCACGAGATCGTCAACGCGCTCACCCCGATCGCCTCGCTCGCCGAGACCGCCGTGGCGATGCTCGACGATCCCGACCCGGCGCTGCCCAAGGTCCGCGAGGCGATCGAGACGGTCGCGCGCCGCGCCGCCAGCCTGCACCGGTTCGGCGAGAGCTATCGTGCGCTGGCGCGGCTGCCCGCGCCCGTCCCCGAGCGGATCGCGCTGACCGCGTTCACCGACGATCTGGCGGCGCTCTTCACGACGCGGTGGCCGGGTATCGCGTTCACGACCGACCGCGCGGACGCGCCGGCGCATCTGCTCGCCGACCCGGACCAGTTGACCGCAGCACTCTGGGCGGTGTTGCAGAACGCAGCCGAGGCGCTCCACGACACGCCCGATCCGCGCGTCACCTTCGCCGTCTTCGCACTGGTCGGCCAGACGCGGTTCGCGGTGACGGACACCGGTCCGGGGATCCCCGCCGGCGACCAGCCCGACATCTTCCGCCCCTTCTTCACCACCAAGGCGAAAGGCACCGGCGTGGGCCTCGCGCTCGCCCGGCAGATTCTCCGCGGCCATGACGGCGACCTCATGCTCGCCGCCTCGCGCCCCGGGGCAACGCGGTTCGAGGCGTCGGTCCCTGCGGGTACGACCGGCTGACGCGCCGGCACCGCCGTGGCGACGGCGGCGTCCGGACGTTCACGGCGCCGCGGTCTGGTCCTCAGCACAGCACGCGACGGCCAGCCGCCGTTCGAGCCAGCGCGACAGCAGCAGATGCGGGACCGCCACCGACGCCAGCAACTGAAACGCCTGCGCCCCGACGCTCGGGTCGAACCGCGAGGGTGCGATGACGCGCACGCCCCACCAGCCGAGGATCGCGACGCCGGACAGCAGCGCCCCCGTCCCGATCCACCGCGCGCGCGTCATGTCGCGCAGCAGCACGCGGGTCTGCGCGAGGTGCCGCGGCGAATGGAGGAAGACGAAGAACAGCGCGAACCCCGCGACCGGCGGCAACACGATCAGCAGACCCAGACACACCGCCATCGCGGCGGCCCAGTGCCGGCTCCCCTGCCGCCATGCCAGCGCGATCCCGACCAGCGTCACCAGCAGCGCGACCGGCGCGATTGCGGTGACGATCCGGGCCACCACCGCCGCGCGTGGATCGCTCATCGCCACGAACACGGCGGAAACCGCGGACGGATGCCCGATCGTTGCCGCACCGATCACCGCCGCACCCGCGGCCACGCGCAACAACGGCTCCTCGAGCATCGCCCAGTCCTCGCCGAAATGCACCGCGGCAACCGCGAGGAACAGGACCAGCGCCACCAAGGGCATGGTCAACCACAACGCCACCATCAGCAGCGCGGTCGCGACATAGCCCCCGACCACCAGTCCGACGCGCACCAATCCGTCGCCCGTCAATCCGACGCGCGCCAATCCGTCGCCCGCCAACCCGCCGCCCGCGAGTCCGCCTCCCGACCGGTCCAGCGCGACCGCGCGCCGCAACAGCGCGATATCATAGGCGCCGTGCGGCAGCCCGCCTCCAATGAACACGATCGTCGCCGCCACCACCGCCGCCGGCTGTCCGAGCGGCAGCCCGACCAGCGTCGCCACGATCAGCGCCGCCGCTGCAAACCAATAGGCCGGATAGACGACATCACCGCGCCCGAATGGGGCACGGTGACGGGATGACGCGCGTCGGTCCGTTGATGCGCGTCGTTCGGATAACGGGCGGGGATGCGCAACGATCGTCACGGCATCACACGGCATAGCCCTTGTGCGCATCGGCCTCCGCCTCCGACTTGCGGACCGCGATCAGGAAGATCAGGATACCCAGACCCGCCTTGGCGACGATATCCGCGATCGTGTAGCCGATCTGGATCGTCGTGGTGACGGTGCCGCCGGTCAGCCCGGCATAGGGCGCCATGTACACGATCGGGTAGAACCCCCATGACGCGAAGGTCAGCAGCCGGGCCTTGCGCACGAGCCCTTGCGCGGCGACGGGCTGGTCGGCGATCGACTTGCCCAGCCCGCTGAACAGCTCCCACACGATATACACGAACGGGATCGACGACAGCGTGCCCCACAGGACGCGCGTCGGGATATCCGCCGAGATCTCGCCCGGATAGCCCAGCACGATCATCAGCGCGGCGGCCGACCCCAGCCGCACCGCCTTCGAGCTGGTCTCCTCGCGCGACAGCCGCATCACCAGCACCAGTTCGATCAGCAGCAGCGGCACGGTCAGCAGCCAGTCGACATAGCGATACGCATCGTTGAACGCGAACGGCGTCGCGGTGACGACGCCGTTGCCGAAACTGTACGCGGCGATCCAGCTCTCGAAGATGCGATAATAATGATAGGCGGCGATTCCGGTGACGAGGCCCGAGATGGTCAGCGCGGTCCGATACGCCGGCGCGACCTGCGACCGGCTCAGCCACAGAAACGCCGTTGCCGCCGCCATCGTCGCGAAGGTGAAGGAAAACGCGTTGTAGATCAGCGAATATTGAAAGGGTGTCACGATATCCATTGGAGCCTCCGTCGCATTGATCCGCGGCACGAGTGCGCCGGGCAGCCTGACGCGGGATGTCGCCCAACGATCATGAGGCGCCCTCCATCCCCCGGTACAGCGTCACACCGCGCTGGATGGGAGCGGGTTCTCCCAGCCGCAGATCGCATGGCCCAGGGGCCACGACACCGCCGTTGTGACGACCAGCCTTGCGTAGAAGGCACCGGGATCGCGGGCGATACGGACTTTGTGCCGTATCCCCGCGCGCGCGCCTAAAGCCCCGCCTCGACCGCGAGCCGGATGAGGTCCGCCGTCGTGTGCAATCCGAGCCGGTTCATCAGGATCGCGCGGTGCATCTTGACGGTCTTTTCCGCCAGATCGAGCTCCGCCGCGATCTGCTTGTTGAGCAGGCCGTTCGCGACGAGCTGGAGCACCTGGCCCTGTCGCGGCGACAGCGCCTTGACCATTTCCGCCGCTCGGATGCGCCGCATGCTCGACGACGTCGCCGCTTCGGGCGCAATCTCGAGTTGCACGCCGAGGAAATACAGCAGCGCGTCATGCGTGTCATAGATCGGTGCGACCATGACGGCGTTGCGGAACGGCTCGCCACTGCGCTTGTAGTTCAGGATCTCGACGAGGACCGGACGATGCTCGCGCACGCCGCGCCGGATTTCTTCGGTCAGCCACGGCTCGGTCGCCGGACCCGAGAGGAACCGGCAGTTGCGCCCGACCACATGCTCCGCCGGATAGCCGGTCAGGTCGCAGAAGGCGGTATTGCAGGCGATGATCGGGTTGTCCGGCAACCGCGGATCGCTGATGACACAGGAAATCGGACTATCGGCGACCAGACGGAAATGACGATCCTGTTCGGGAAAGACTTCGGCCTGTTCTGCCATATCACCCGCCTCCCCGATTCCCGTCGCCATGCATACCGGCGTTGGAAGATCGTGGCACTCGAATTATTGCGGCGCCAAGGACAGTTTTCGGACCACCATGAATATTACCATCTTTACATTCGTGCAGCGGCGAGAATGCTCCATGCCCGGGTGTAGTCGGCATTCCCCGATGACCGGCAGCCAGATAGACTGCCGCAACACAGGTTGTAGGATGTGAATTGATATAAATCAGGTCAAATCTGCTGCAGCCCTTCCCGCCGACCTTGTGCCCGACGGACGCGACGACGATGCCCGGGCCATCATCGCGATCCAATACAGGCGCCGGGATGCAGTCCACGACACGCGCCGCGCACTGCCATCCGACGCGCCGTCCGCTGCCGGCGCGCACGCCGAAACACCCGGTCGTTCCGAACCTTTGTCGCCAGCGGCCGTTGACGGACGATGGCAGAACCGTCGGAGCAGCAGGCGCAGGTGCACGTATTCTTCACCGCCGACACGCATTTCGGCGACCACCGCACGATCAACATTTCGCGCCGGCCGTTCGCGACCGTGGCCGAGATGGACGAGGCGCTCGTCGCACGCTGGAACGCCGCGATCGGCCCGGATGACGTGGTCTGGCATCTGGGCGACGTTGCGCGCCGACCGGCGGACGTCGCCGGGCTGCTCGCACGGCTCAACGGCACCAAGCACCTGCTCCGCGGCAACAACGATCCCGACGCGACGCTCGCGGCACCCGGATGGGCGAGCGTCGCCGATTATGCCGAGATCGAGCTGGACGGCCGGCGGCTCATCCTGTGCCATTACCCGTTCCGAAGCTGGAACGGGCAGCACCGCGGCGCGATCAACCTGCACGGCCACAGCCATGGGCGGCTGAAACCGATGACGCGGCAGTTCGACGTCGGCGTCGATGCGAACGGCTATGCGCCGATCCTGCTCGACCAGCTGCTCGCCCCCCGCTGATCGCGCGCCGTCACGATGCCGGCGTCCCGCGCAGACCGCGCCGGCTAGACGACGATCGCGGCGTCGGGCGCCGGTCCCGTGGCGAACGCCCCTGCGATCGCCCATGTGCGCAGATCGACGCGCACGACCCTGTCGTTTTCCAGCGAGGCGTAGAGCATGTCGCCCGCAAGGTTCAGCCCTGGCGCCCCCGCCTCGAGGGCAAGCCGGTCCGTCTCGGCGAGCGTGACCGGATCGAGCCGCGACAGGCTCTTGTCCGCCACGTTCGACACGATCAGCCGGCCATCCGCCTGCGTCACGATACGGACCGCCTCGCCGCGCATCGGCCGCCGCGCGCGCGTCTGGAGCGTGTCGGCATCGAGCGCGTGGATGATCCCGCCGGGGCGATCGATGACGTAGAGCGTCCGCTCGTCCGCGCTCAGCGTCATCGCCTCGGGCGCGGTGCCGATCCGTTTGCGCACCGGCGCGACGCCCATGTCCTCGGGATCGACCATGATGACCGCGCCGCTCAGCGTGTCGGCGACATAGCAGCGCGTGCCGTCGCGCCGGATGACGAGGTAATGGCTGCGCGCGCCGCCCACCGGGATCAGCCGCGACGGCGCATCGTCCCGCACGGGATCGTCGAAGCGCGCGAGCATGCTGTCGGTCTCCGACAGGACGTAGAGCCGCCCCCGCGCGTCGATCCGGACCGCGTGCAGGCGACCGAAGGGCGACAGGTCGATCGTCCGCACGAGCGCACGCCGGTGTAGGTCGATGACCCAGACCTTGCTCCCGCCCGCGCCGGGCGCCTTCCAGCTCTCGACCCCGTAATGGCCGACATAGGCAAAGCGCCGTGCCGCGTCCGCCGCGATCTCGTGCGGCTGCGTGCCCAGCGACAGCGCGCCGACCCGCCGGCCGTCGGGCAGCGCGTAAAAGGCGATACGCCCCGCGGTCTTCTCGATCAGCGCCAGCACGTCTCCGCGCGGTCCGCTCGGTTGCGCCGCCGCCTGCCCCACCGCGCGCGCGCCGAGTGCAAGCGTCGCGACCGCACTCCCGGCGAGCAGCCACAGTCCCTGCCGTCGATCGATACTGGACATGATGTCTTCCTTCACCATCTCAAGCGATGAACGCCGGGGCGGTTCCGGAAACGACCGCGCGTGCAGCCAGCGGTCGATGGCAAGCGCGCCGCGCGGCTTTCCGCCTCCCCGTTCGTTCGCACGACACCGCGCCCGCGCACAGCAACAGGACCACGCCCCATGCAGATCGATCTCACCGGCAAACGCGCCATCGTCACCGGCTCCACCGAAGGCATCGGGTTCGCGATCGCCCAGGGGCTCGCCGCCGCGGGCGCGACCGTGGTCGTCAACGGCCGCACGCAGGCGAAGGTCGATGCCGCGGTCGCGCGGATCGGCGGCACCTCGCGTGGCGTCGTCGCCGATCTCGGCGATGCGGCGGGTCACGATGCGTTGCTTGCGGCCGAACCCAGGGCCGACATCGTCGTCAGCAATCTTGGCATCTTCGAGCCCGCGGACTTCTTCGAAACCGACGACGCGACGTGGGACCGCCACTGGCAGATCAACGTCATGGCGGGCGTCCGCCTCGCGCGCAGCTATCTGCCCGGCATGGAAAAGGCAGGCTGGGGCCGGTTCGTGCTGCTCGCGTCCGAGTCTGGGTTCAACATCCCGGTCGAGATGATCCATTACGGCGTCAGCAAGACCGCCGACGTCGCGCTCGCGCGCGGCCTCGCCAAGCGGATGGCGGGCACCGGGGTGACCGTGAACTCGGTGCTGCCCGGTCCGACGCTGTCCGAAGGCGTCGCGGCGATGCTCGAGGACGAGCGCGCGAAGGGCGATCGCGCGATCGAGGACGTCGCCGCCGACTTCGTCACGGCGCATCGCTCGGGCTCGCTCATCCGCCGCGCCGCGACCGTCGAGGAAGTGGCCAACATGGTCGTCTATCTCGCCTCGCCGCTTGCGTCGGCGACCACCGGCGCGGCGCTGCGCGTCGATGGCGGCATCATCGACACGCTGATGTAAGGCACTGGGATGTAAGCGCGGGATGTAGGGACAGGACCATGAGCGCGGACGACATGAAAGCCTTCATCGCCGCGCTGGACCGGCTCCCGACCGGATATGGCGAGGGATCGTATCGCGGCGTCCGCTGGGGCGCGACGCTGTCGGTCTCGGCCGATGCCAAACGCCGCTGGCTCTGGGGCGAGGCGTTGGACGGCAGCTTCACGGTCAGTTTCAACCTCTACATGCTCGCCGCCGGTCCCGCGCTGCGACCGTGCGAGATGCCCGCCGCGGACGTGATCGCGTTCGTCCTCGGCTACGTCCCCGACGCCGCCGCCTGACCCTTCACCGTGCTGTCCATAGCGGCGGCCGAGACGGTCGCACGCGTCGCCGATGGCGGCGCGTCGGCGGCAGCACTCCCCCACGCGGTGTTGGGCTTCGGTCCCATCACCAGCGCCAGCGTCGCCCCGTCGCGGATGTCCGCGTGGCTGAACCACGGCTTCGTCCACGGCCGGCCGTTGAGCGTCGCGGACTGGATATACATGTTGGCCGCCGAAGTGTCGCGCGCGACGATCTCGAGGATTCTCCCGTTCCCCATCGTCAGCCGCACCCGGTCGAAGATCGGGCTGCCGATGATGTACGCCGGCGTCGAGGGATCGACCGGATAGAATCCCATCGCGCTCAGCGCGTACCAGGACGAGGTCGATCCCTGGTCGTCCATGCCGGGATAGCCATAGCCCGCGGCATCGCTGCCATAGAGGTCCGCGAGCACGCGACGGACGAGCGCCTGCGTCTTCCACGGCTGCCCGCTCCAGGCATAGAGATACGGCGCATGCTGGTCGGGCTGGTTGCCCTGGACATATTGGCCGATCAGCCCGGTACAGTCGCGGCAGATGCCCTTTGGCGCATAGGGCGTGGTGAAGAACGCATCGAGCTTCGCGTTGAACGCCGCGCGTCCGCCAAGCGCGCCGATGAGTCCGTTCACGTCGTGCGGCACCAGCCACAGGTTCGACCAGCCCGACGCCTCCTTGCTCGCGAAATTATAATAGGGCTCGCCCGGGTCGAACGGCGCGATCCAGTTTCCATCCGCGGTGCGCCCGCGCATGAACCCGATCGACGGGTCGAACACGTTGCGCCAGTTCGCCCCCCGCTTTGCAAAGAACGCCGCATCGTCGGTCTTGCCGAGCCGGCGCGCCAGTTGCGCGAGTGCGTGGTCGTCCCAGGCATATTCGAGCGTCTTGTCCATCCCCGCCTTGCCACCCGCATAAGGCGGGCTGGGATTGCCCGCGGGCACGATGTCGGAGATCCAGCCCTTGCTTGCATATTCCGCGAGATAGCCGCGCGGGCCCTTCACGTCCGTCGCGTTCTTGCGCAGATAGGCGTAGGCGTCGGCATAATCGAAGCGGATGCCGCGCTCCATCGCGCCCAGATACATCAGCACCGCATGATCGCCGTGGAACGAGGTGTTCATATACCCCCGCTCGCGCGCGGTCTCAAGCTCGGAGCGCATCGTCGCCGCGACCAGGTCGGGCGCGACGAGTTCCAGCAGCGTCAGCTGGTTGCGCGCGGTATCCCAGTACGGCACCGGGCTGTAGCGGTCATACGCCATCACCGACGACCCCCCGTCTTGCCGCATCAGCCGTTCCCCCTTGCGCGCGATCAGCCGCGGGCTGGCGAAGGACTGGAACAGCGTCGAATAGAAGAGCTGGCGCTGGCGCGGCGTGCCGCCGGTCACCTTTACCGTGTCGAGCAGCTGCGCCCAGGCGGCGCGCGCGGCCCCGCGGACGCCGGCGAAATCCCAGCCCGGCTGTTCGGACCGCAGCCGGGCCTCCGCCTCGGCATAGCTGTGGCCGTGCGCCACCTTGACGAGCACCGTCTCGCCGCGCTGCGCCGCGAAATCGAGATAGCCGCCGGCATAGCTGCCCGCGACGCTGCGGCGTTTCGCCTCGACGTCCTTGTCGCCGATCCCCCACGCCGCGCCGTCGCCGGGCGCCTTGCGGAAGGTACCGAAACCGCTGAACGGCGTCGAGAATTCGGCAACGAAATAGGGGCCGTCGGCGGTCTCCCGATCGGCCTGCGGTGCCGACAGACCGCGGATCACGCGGTCGCCGACCACCTCGATCGTACCGCCCGCACGCGGCAGGTTGACCAGCACCGCGGCACGATCGGTCTTGGGAAAGGCGAACTTCATGAGCCCGCTCAGGCGCGTCGCGGTCAGCTCCACCACGGTCCCGCCGTCCAGCGCGACCGAATAATAACCGGGCGCCGCCGTCTCGCGCGTCTTGTCGTAATGGACCTGCGTATAGGCCGGCGGGACCGTCCAGTCGCCGACCACGGGCATGAAGAGGGGCTTGGCACGCCCGCCATAGGTCGGCCCGCCGCCCGCGGTGAAGCCGATCATCGTCGCGTTCGGATAATGATAGGGCGTCGGGACGCCGAAGGGATAGTTCAGCTCGATGTTGACGTTGACCGGCGCGACTTCGACGCCGCTGTGCGGTACGCGCGCACCGGGCGACGTCTGCCCCGAATAGGCGGGCTCGCCCGGCGGCGGCGCATTGCCGAGCAGATCGGCGCGGTCGAGCGGCGCGGTTCCGACCAGCGGGCTGGCTTCATCGACGGGTTCGCGGATGCCCCGGCCGGACTGCGCGCCCGCGGCCACCGCGATCAGCGCGCCGCCGACCAGGAGGAGAACTCGGCAGGGACCGGAACGGATCATGGCGCGCGCCTCTCGTGTTTCGAGGGCGATGCCCCTCTCCCGTCGCGGCGTGCCCCGTCTCGATCGCGGAGCATCGCAGCGACACGAGGATCAAATAAGAAAAGCAATTTGTCAAATATGAACCTTCACGCCGCGCCGCCCCCGGCTCCTGCCGCCGTCTCAGTGTCCCCGCGCCAGATCCATGTCCTCGAGCGCGATCCCGTTCGTTTCGGGCATGACTTTCCAGACCCACAGGAACTGGAGCAGCATCATCGCGCCGAAAAATGCGAACACCCAGCCGCCAAGACGCGCGGCAAAGACGGGGAATGCCCAGGTGATCGCCGCCGCCATCACCCAGTGCGTCGTGCTGCCGAGCGCCTGGCCCTTGCCGCGAACCGCGCTCGGGAACACCTCGGAGATGAACACCCAGATCACCGCGCCCTGCGACACCGCGAAGGCGGCGATGAAGCCGAGCAGCCCGATCAGTACCAGCGTCCCGTCGGGACGGTCGCCGGCGAGCTGCACGCCGACGAGGAACAGCGCCGCGGCGGTCAGGACCGACCCCATGTACAACAACGGCTTGCGGCCGAACCGGTCGATCAGGAACAGCGCGAGGATCGTGAAGACGAGGTTCGTCCCGCCCACCGCGATCGACTGCAGCAACGCGGAATCGGCGCCCGCACCCGCCAGCTCGAAGATCCGCGGCGCATAATAGAGCAGCGCGTTGATCCCCGAGAGCTGGTTGAACATCGCGATCGCGATCGCGCACGTCACGGGTACCGAATAGGCGCGATGGAACAGCCGTGGCGCCGACGCTGCGGCGGTCCGGCTCGCCGCCGCGTGCATCTTCGCGACCTCGCCGGCGGGATTGGCAAAGCCGAGCCGCGTCATCACCGCGCGCGCCTCCTCGTCACGCCGCTTCCCGACCAGCCAGCGCGGACTGTCGGGCAGCAGGAACGTCACCGCGAGGAACAGCACCGACGGCACCGCGACGATCCCGAACATCCACCGCCACGCGGTATCGGCGGGGATCAGCCCGGCGATGATGTAGTTGGACAGGAAGGCCAGCACGATCCCCAGCACGATGTTGAGCTGGTTGAGCGCCACCAGCCGGCCCCGGAACCGCGCTGGCGACACCTCGGCGATATAGACCGGCGTGACCACCGACGCCGCGCCGATCGCCAGACCGCCAAGAAAGCGGAACGCCAGCAGCACGCCCCAGCCTGGCGCCAGCCCGGTTCCCAGCGACGAGACGACATAGGCGATCGCCACCGCCAGCAGCATCGGCTTGCGCCCGAACCGGTCGGCGGGCGCGCCTGCACACAGCGACCCGATCACCGTACCGATCAGCGCCGATGCGACCGTGAAGCCGAGCGCGCCGTCGCTCAGCACGAACTGGCTCTGCAACGCGGCCGTCGTTCCGGAAATGACCGCCGTGTCGAACCCGAACAACAGACCACCAAGCGCCGCGCCGGCCGCGCTCAGGATCATCGCCAGCGTCACACGGCTTTCGGCCGCCGGATAGTCATGCATGCATCGAGCTTTCGTTCGGATGGGAGGCTTGCCGCCATGCTAGCCGGTTGATTCTCCGTTGTCGCATGGCGAACGACCCCGCCCGCCCGCCCGGCCGCACGCATCGATGGTCCCCTGGCACGACGATGATCGGCGTCAGCTCGGGCTTCCGAAATCGAGGACGACGCGCGCGGCCACGTTGCCGTGGTCGAGCCGGTCGAACACGGCGTTGATCGCCGACAGCGGCTGGGGTTCGATCTCGGCCCTGACCTTGCCGTCGGCGGCAAAGGCGAGCGCTTCGGCCATGTCCTTCCGCGTGCCGACGAACGACCCGCGGACCGTGATGCAGGCCGCCACGACGTCGAACAGCGGCAGCGGAAAGTCGCCCGGCGGCAGCCCGACGAGCACGCAGATGCCATGCCGCCGCGTCATCGCGACACCCTGATCGAACGCCGCGAGCGACGGCGCGGTGATGAGCACGCCGTGCGCGCCCCCGCCGGTGACGGCCTTCAGCGCGCCGACCGGATCATCCCCCCGCGCATCGACCAGCGCTTCGGCACCAAGCGCCCTCGCATGCGCCAGCTTGCCGTCATCGACGTCGACCGCACAGACGCGCAGCCCCATCGCGCGGGCATATTGGACCGCAAGATGCCCGAGCCCGCCAATCCCCGAGATCGCGACCCATTCGCCGGGCCTCGCGCCGGTTTCCTTGAGCCCCTTGTAGGTCGTGACCCCCGCACAGATGATCGGCGCGGCGTCGATCGCCGACAGCCCGTCGGGGATGCGCGCGATATAGTTCGGGTCTGCCAGGATATACTCGGCAAAGCCACCATTGCGCGTGTAGCCGGTGAACGCGATGTCGGGGCAGACGGTCTCCCACGCCGACAGGCAATATTCGCAGTGCCCGCACGCGGAATACATCCACGGCACGCCGACCCGGTCGCCCAGCGCCACGATGCTGACGCCCGCACCGACCGCGACGACGATGCCGATCCCTTCATGCCCCGGGATGAACGGCGGGACCGGCTTGACCGGCCAGTCGCCGCGGGCGGCGTGCAGATCGGTATGACACACCCCGCACGCCTCGGTCTTGACGAGGATCTGGCCGGGGCCGGCCGACGGCGTCTCGCATTCGCGAAGGACGAGCGGCTGGCCAAAGGCCTCGACGACGGCAGCCATCATCCTGCGCGGCACCGCGGGGGCGGTCCGGGGCAGCGTCACTGCGCCACCTGCCGCAGGAGGTCGGGATCGTGCATCAGCGCCTCGTCGCCGAACGCGACCTGCGCGCAGCTGCGCCGCGCCTGCGTCTGCACGTTGCGCAGACAGACGTCGGCGGCGTGGCGGCTTAGATCCGGGGTGATGTGATCGAAGCGTCGGTGCTCGTGCGACTGCATGCCGAACGCATGGACCAGATACGCGTCGAGCACGCTTCGCAGCCCCTGCTCCTGCCCTTCCTCCTCGAGCCAGACGTTCGACGAGGCGGCCGTCGTGAAACTCAGCAGGCGTTTGCGACCGAGCAGCGGGTCGCGCACCTGCCGCCGCACGGCTTCGGGTGTCACGCCGGCGCCGAAGACGCGTTCGATATAGCCCTTCATCATCGCCGGCGGCGACCCGAACCAGATCGGATAGATCAGCACGAACAGGTCGCACACGGCCAGCAGCTCGCGCTCGGCGGTCACGTCGGGCGCGCGCCGCGGGTCGGCAAGCGTCGGCCGCTCGTCCGCCTTGAGGACCGGATCGAACCGCATCGCATAGAGATCGCGCAGCACGACGTCCTGCCCGGCGGCGCGCACCGCCTCGCAATAGCGCGCGGCGATGGCATGGTTGAAGCTGTGCGGATCGGGATGACACAGGATGACGGCGTGTCGCCCGCCCCTGCCCGGGGCCTGCTCGTCTACGCTCATCATGCTGTCCGATCATCCGTGCGGTGCAAGGAAATACCGGAATACGCGCGCAGCGGATGCGCGAAGACCCTCGGAAACTACGCAATGCGGTTGCGCCGCAGTCAGGCCGCCGGCGGGGGACCAGTTCGTCCGGGATCGACGACGAATGTGGCGATCATCGCGCGACCCCGGCAAGCCAGCGGTCGGGCGTCACGGTCGGCATGACCGCCGCGACGCCACCCCTCGTCAGACCATCAGAACTTCGCGCGGATGCCGAAATTGTAGCGGCTTCCTGTTTCCTGCAGCAGCAGGAAGCGCTCCTCGATCGCCGACCATTCGTGGATGCGACGGTTGAGGACGTTCACGCCCTGAACATAGACCTGGAAATTGGGCGTGACATCATAGCCCACGTTGAAATCGAGCTGGCCATAGGCCGACCGGTTCCGCGGCCGCGACTGATCGGACCGGCAGGCGCGCAGATAATCGGAGCGCCAATTGTACGAGGTCCGCGCCGAGACGCCGTATTTCTCGTAGAACACGCTGCCGTTCGCCGAATGCGGAGAAAGCCCGTTATAGCCGCAGTCGTAATCGCTGAGCGAGATGTCGCGATTGGCCTTGCTCTCGACATAGGTGTAGTTGCCGGCGACGCCGAAACCCGATGCGAAGCCCGGAAGCCAGTCGAGCGCATATTGCGCGCCGATCTCGACACCGCGGATATAGCCCGACTGGCCGTTGCGCGTGCGCGTATCCTGGAACGTCCGCCCGAAGCGCTGCACCGGCAGCGTCTGCAGCTCGAGGAAGTCGCTCAGGTCCTTGTAGAACCCGCCCACGCTGATGTAGCTGACCGCGGACAGATACCATTCGAGCGACAGATCGTAATTGTTCGACTTGAACGGCGCGAGCGACGGGTTGCCGCCCGAGGAGAGCGGGACGGAGACGCGACCGCCAAAGCTGTTGTCGACGCCAAGGTCGGTCAGCGTCGGCCGGGTGATCATCTGCGAGAACGCGGCACGCGCCAGCAGCTTTTCGGTCAGATTGTACCGGATGTTGGCCGATGGCAACGCGTTGACGTAACTGTTGCGCACCGTCACCGGCGTCGAGGGACCAAAGGTATATTGCAGCGTGTCGTCGCCGGGCGTCGTCGCGATGCCGATGACGGGAAGGTCGAACCCGCGCGACATCGTCTGCGTGCGGATCACGCGGACGCCGGCATTGCCGCTCCAGTTCTCGCCGCCGAACTGCATCGAGATATAGCCGGCGAGAAGCTTTTCATCGACATTCGACAGGGACCCCAGATTCTCGCGTACGCCGTAGGGCCCGCCTGGCAGTGCCAGCAGACGCGCCGCCTCGGCGGCCTGCTCGGCGGCGGTGCGGCCCTGACGTGGCCTGGCCAGGTTCGTCGGGTCCGACAGGAACGCGATGATCGCCTTGGGGTCGTAGGTGATGAACCCCGCGGGCGCATTCTGGCTGCCCGAGACGCCCGACAGGAAATCGTCGAGCTGGAACGGGCTCAGCAACGACGGGTCGATCGGAATGTCGTAGCCGCAATAGGCGCAGCCGCCGTCCGTATTGTTCCGGAACCGGCGCAGCTTGTTGCGCTCCGAATAGGAGAAGCCGATCTTCACCGCCTGCAGGACGCTGTCCCGCACCTTGAAGTCGCTGTCGATATGGTATTCCGACCCCTTGTCGCGGACGGTGTTCATCTCGGCGCCCGTATAATGCGCGCGCATCAGCGACGGATCGGTGATGTTGCCGAAGTTCGACGCGCTCGGCACGTCGTCGCCGGGATTGAGATCGAACCGCGGTGCGGATTGCGCGAGCGAGCCGACGACGACGAAATTGGTCGGGTTGCGCTGTTTCGCGCGCGTCGTCGATGCGTCGAACCGGATCTCGGCATCTTCGGTCGGGTTCCATTTGAGGTTCCCGCCGATCTGATAGGTCTGCGTCAGGCGATCGTTGAGATTCACGATATTGTCGTTCTGCGACAGAGAGACACGCGACGCGAGCAGTGGATTGTTGGCGATGAACTGCGTGCCCGGACGGTTGAAGCCGGTCGCGCTATTCGTGTCGTCGACGGTCAGCCCGATATACGGCGCGGAGTAGAAATTCGCGAAGATGTTGCGGTTCGTATAGACGTTGAACTTCGAATAGATGCCGTCGACGGTCAGCAACAGCGTGTCGGTCAGCTTCGCCTGAAACGCGCCCGCGACGTTGATGCGTTCACGCCGGTCCTTCTGGCGCACGAACGCCAGGTTCTGCGGCACGTTGACCGAACCCGGCGTCGTCACGATCGCCGCGGGCGTCAGCCCGACCGAGTCCGCGTTGCCGTTGATCACCGACTGCGGGCCGAACAGCCATCCGTCGGTCTGCGTATAGTCGAGCTGGCTCTTGCGGTTGGTATAGGATCCCGACAGCACGATGCCGAGCGTCTTCGCGTCGTTGGTCAGCGAGGTCACCGCCGACAGGTCCGGGCTGAACTTGTCGCGCAGCTTGTCGTAGATCGCGCCGGCCGACGCCGCGACATGGAAGCCGCTCCGCCCGTCCAGCGGCCTTGCCGTGACGATATTGACCGTCGCGCCGATCCCGCCTTCCTGCAGTTCGGGCACGCTCGACTTATAGACGTCGGTCCGCTGGATCATGTTGGACGACAGCACGTCGAACGAGAATTCGCGGCCCGGATTGTCCGTCGCCATCACGCGACCGTTGACGAGCACCGTGTTGAACTCCGGGCCAAGGCCGCGGACCGTGATGAACTGCCCCTCGCCGCCCGAACGGTCGATCGCCACGCCGGTGATGCGCTGGAGTGATTCCGCGATGTTCGCATCGGGGAATTTGCCGACGTCCTCGGCCGAGATGCTGTCGACGATCAGATTGGCTTCGCGCTTCGTCCGTGCCGACGAGGTCAGGCTGCCGCGGATACCGGTGACGACGATGTCGTCGTTGCTGGTCGTCGTCACGTCGTTCTGACCGACCTCGGCCGAGGGCGGGGTCGGATCCTGCCCGGCAACCGAAGGGTCCTGCTGGACCGACCCCGGCGTCGGGTCGGTGACCTGTTGCGCGAACGCCGGCACGGCCACGGCAAGCGCCGTCACGAGCAATCCTGCTTTGAATGGTAGCGCCATGCAATCCCCTCCTGTTACGATCGACGTCAACCACCTGCGTAATTATCTTACGTCAATGTGTCTGCACGGAAACAATGAAAAGGAAATTTGCCTTTGTCCAGCAATCATTCGGAATAATCTTATATATGCTGTGCTCACGACTATAGGTGATGATGACCTTACTGATCGGTGACCGCTGACCATTGCTGCACCACCTAGAGGCGCGCGTTTCCCGTGCCCGGCGACCCCCGCCTCATATCGGCGTCATGGGCGCCGCTGACGCGACCTCAGGCTGCGGACATTCCCGCATCTTCGCCGCCCAGCCGGTGCCGTACGTCCGATACGGCAGCGCACGGGACGGATGATCGGCCGGTTGCGCGATGACAGGATTCCCGTAGCTTGGCCGGCACCCTGGTCCCGAACAGGAGCGCTCGATGCTGCGACTTTATCTGCTTGCCGGTCTCGCGCTCGTCCCGGCGACCACCGCGGCCCCCGCGCAACAGGCGCACCGCGCTCGTCAGGATCCGCTGTTCGAACTCCGGATCTATTATCCGGAGAAAGGCAAGCTCGCGGCACTGAACGCGCGCTTCAGGGACCACACGATGACGCTCTTTGCTAAACACGGCATGCGCAACGTCGCCTATTGGAACGAAGAACCTACCGAAGCCGCACCGGAAGGCCGGCTCGTCTACATCCTGAGCTATGCCGATCGCACGTCGCGCGACGCGAGCTGGAAGGCGTTCGGCGCCGATCCCGCATGGCGCGCCGTCGTCGCCAGCTCCGAGGCGGACGGCAAGATCGTCGCGAAGGTCGAAAGCATATTCATGACCGCGACCGACTATTCGCCGGCACTGCTCACTGGCAAGCGCCGCGGGCACGCTGCGCCCCGCTAACCCTCAGCCATGGGCATGAGACCGCTCAGGCCGGCTCGCGTTTCTTGATCAGCACATATTGTCCATCGTTGAGGACGATGATCCGGGACAGGTCGTGCTGGTCGGGCTGAGGGGCCGACTGTGTGCTTGCCGGCGGCGGCATCTCGATCTCGAACTCCGCCACCATTCGGTACAGCGTGGCGCGCCCGCACCGGAGCCGCTTTGCCGTCAGCGTTCGCGAGTTCCCGCAATATGACAGAGCGGCAACAATCGCGGCGCGCTCGGCCGCAGCGAGCGTTCCTTCAATCTTCCAGTCCGGAATCGATGGGTCTGCTTCCTTGTCCATTCGCAAGGACTGAACGATCCAACATAAACAGAATATGACTGAAGCATACAATTTGCCGTGTGTCTCGGTTTGGCACGCAATTGCGCGAAACGTTCATCGGTCAAGGCTGATCGCGTTACTGAACACTGGCTTAACTTCGACACTAATCCTGCGCAGCTTTTTACTTGTTCAGGACAGCGCGTCGTATCCGCATTGGTCACGCAGATGCTCGTAAATACTTGAACACTACTCCGCAGTATTGACCTCCCATGAACAAGACTGCTGGTTCTACGGCCAAACAACTATGGCTGTCTTGACCCGGACGATGATGCCGCGACCGGAGCTCCCCACCCGCCACGGGTTCGGGAGCCAGCGCGGTCGATCAGCGGGGTCAGTGCTTCGCGGTGATCGGCACCGACGCGCGTTGCGGACGGTCGACCGCCGCCTCCACGTCGCCGCCTGCCGCCGGCCGCTGGCGCCGGGTCGCGTGCAGGTGGCGCAGGATCAGCGCGAGGTCGCGCTCAGTCAGCCCGGTGTCGCGGTCGATCACGGCCGCGACGGGCAAGGGCTCGACCCACGCCGCAAGCCGGTTGCACGCTGCACCGAGTTCGGGATCCGCGGAATCGTCAAAGTCAGCCATCGCGGTAAAATAGCCCTTCCGGTTGGCCCTGCAAAGCCGCGGGCTGGCCCAGTGCGGCGCGGCACTACGCGATCTCGCCCGATACCCCGGTTAATTGAGCATTGGGTCAGTCTCGGTGCCTTGTTAACCATAAGAGTTTGGGGCTTACGGTACGCCATCGACGGTGCAGATCGCACCGCGGATGAGAGGGTGTATCGATGGCAATGATCCTGGTCGGGTGGGCTGGCTCTTCCCTGGCAACGTTTCTCGCGCTCGGGCACGCCGCGCACAAACTCAAACAGGCGTAAACCGCACCAGCCCTGCGGATCGGGGCCTATCGCCCGATCGGGTTTGACGGCGAGCAGCGCGCCCTGCCCCGCCCCGGACGCCCCGACGCCCGCCCCACAAAAGCTCTGACCAGCAAGGATGCCTTGCACCCCGCGTGATGCGTCTGCACCAGGCGGGGTGTGACATGCTCCCCCATGGAACGCCGAGATCTTCGCCTCGCGGTCGTCCCAATACATGCGATGGGTTGAGAAGACGCAAAGATCAGGTGCCGACGCGCGCGTTGCTTCCCCCAAATTTCGACGCGGCAACGATGAAAGCCGCTCGCACGACGCCAGTGGCGGCAGGTGGCGATGACGCCCGGGACAATCCGCACAATGCCGGCAGGCCGCCTCATCATGATGAGGCATGCCGGGACATTTACGCGATGAATGAACGCCATTGCTCGACAGCATATCGTTACAATTTGCCATCAACGCGTTTGGACAAGAACTTAACCTATAATTTTCTACCTGATGCAACAATCGATTGCAGGCGGGGTTGTAGCTACTGGAATTCAAGCCTAAGCCGCATGAATAGAATGGAGCACAATATGTCTGCAGATACCATCGAACTGAACCCTATAGAACTCGCGACCGAGTTGACGATCGCATGGTTAAGCAATCCTAACACGCGTACGTCCGCCGATGAGGTGCCCGCTTTTCTCGGCAAGATGCATAATTCCATCGCAGCGCTTGCTGGCAATGCGCAGGCATCGGGCACGACCACCGACGTGCCGACCGACTATTCTCCCGCCGTGACTGCAAGAAAGTCGCTTGCCGATCCCGACTACATCGTCAGCATGATCGATGGAAAGAAGTACAAGACTTTGCGCCGCCATCTGTCGACGCATGGCATGACACCCGAAGAATATCGGGTTCGCTATGGCCTCAAGGCCGACTATCCGATGGTCTCGGCCAATTATTCCGAGAGCCGCCGGGCCATGGCGATGAAGATCGGTCTTGGTCGCAAGTCCGGCGAAACTGTCGGAAGCAAGACGGATGCCGCCAAGTCGGTCGTGCGCAAGCGCAAGGGCGACGCCCCCGGCGAATGAGGCACGACGTTACTATCGACCTGCTTCATATCTGATACACTTCGGCTTCGAAGACGGCAGCCTTGAGCCGCCGTCTTCGAAGCCGCCGCGGCGACCGGGTCCGCAAGGCAGCGCCATCGCTGCACGGACCATGGTGCCGCATACCGCTCCCTGGTCACCGGTTCGAGCGACGAAGCCCGCACATGCACGCACCGGATGGCGATCCCGCGACCGGCCGGCAAATCCCCGACATTGCGCACCGACAGTGAAAAGCGGACAACCATCCTCCCCCCAAGCGCGATCCGGTCAATTTCCCCCGACGGATCCGCAGCGGCCAAAGGAAGTGCGTCCATGGATACCCTGTCGCGTCGCCAAGCGATGAAGGCCGGCACCGCGAGCGCGGCAGCCCTGTTGAGCGGACCCGCGGCGGCGATCGGACAGCCGCGCGAGGGTGCCGACCACCCGTGGCGACTCTGGTATCGCCAGCCGGCCGCCGCCTGGACGGAGGCGCTGCCGATCGGCAACGGCCGCGTCGGCGCCATGGTGTTCGGCGGCGCGGGCAGCGAACGGCTCCAGCTCAATTGCGATACGCTGTACGCCGGCGGCCCCTATCGCCCCAACAGCCCGGAGGCACGCGGCGCGCTCGCCGACATTCGCCGGATGGTGTTCGAAGGCCGCTATGCCGACGCGGAGGCGCTGATCAACGCACGCGCGATGGCGCGCCCGCTCAAGCAGATGCCCTACCAGACCGCGGGCGACCTGACATTCACGCTGCCCGCGCTCGCGACGACCGATCGCTACGAACGCGCGCTCGACCTCGATACGGCGATCGCGCGCGTGTCGTTCACGAGCGCGGGCGTGCATCATGTCCGCGAGGTGTTCGCCAGCGCGATCGACGGGGTGATCGCCGTGCGGCTGACCGTCGACCGGCCGGGTGCGCTCGATGTTGCGGTGGCACTGCAGCCGGGGCAGATCGGCAAGACCGAGGCGCGCGGGCCCGACCTCGTCTTCCTCGGCCACAACCAGCCCTCGTCGGGGATCGACGCGAAGCTGTCGCTGGCGATCCGCGCGCGTATCATCGCACCGGGCGCGCGGATGGCCGTCGAGGGCGACACGCTTGTCGTGCGCGGCGCCACCGAAATGGTCGCCATCGTCGCGCTCGACACGAGCCATCGCCGCTATGACGACGTGTCGGGCAAGCCGGCGGACATGACCGCGGCGGCGATCGACCGTGCGGCGCGCAAAGGCTGGAACGCGCTGCGCGAGGCGCACGTCACCGAGCATCGCCGGCTCTTCCGCCGCATGACGATCGACCTCGGCCGGACCGCCGCCGCCGACCGGCCGACGGACGTGCGGATCGCCGCACTCACCTCGCCCGACTCGCTGTCGGCGCCGTCGCTCGCCGCCGACCCGGCGCTGGTGGCGCTGTATCACCAGTTCGGCCGCTATCTGCTGATCGCGTCGTCGCACGCGGGCAGCCAGCCGGCGAACCTGCAAGGCATCTGGAACGACAGCAATCGTCCGCCGTGGGACAGCAAGTACACGATCAACATCAACACCGAGATGAACTACTGGCCTGCTGAGCCCACCGGTCTTGCCGAGTGCGTCGAGCCACTCGTCCGGATGGTCGAGGATCTGGCGGTCACCGGTGCGGAGACGGCGCGCGTCATGTACGGCGCGCGCGGATGGGTGGCGCATCACAATAGCGATCTGTGGCGGGCGACCGCACCGATCGACGGCGCGCAATGGGGCATGTGGCCGACCGGAGGCGCATGGCTGTGTCTGCATCTGTGGGACCGCTGGGACTATGGTCGGGACCCCGCGTTTCTGCGCCGCATCTATCCGCTGCTGCGCGACGCCGCGCTGTTCTTCCTCGACACGCTGGTGCGCTATCCAGGGACCGACTGGCTCGTCACCAATCCGTCGCTGTCGCCCGAGAACCAGCACCCGCATGGCAGTTCGATCTGCGCTGGCCCGACGATGGACATGCAGATCCTGCGCGACCTGTTCGACCATGTCGTCGCCGCCGCCGCGATCCTCGGCACGGACGCTTCGCTCGCCAAGGAGGTCGCGGCCGCCCGCGCGCGACTGGTCCCCAACCGGATCGGCGCACAGGGGCAGCTGATGGAATGGATCGAGGACTGGGACCTCGACGCGCCCGACCTCCAGCATCGCCATGTCAGCCACCTCTACGGGCTCTATCCCAGCGCCCAGATCAGCCTTGAGGAAACGCCCGCCCTCGCCAATGCGGCACGCCGATCGCTCCGCATCCGCAGCGACAACGCCACCGGCTGGGGGCTGGCGTGGCGCCTGAACCTGTGGGCGAGACTCGACGACGGCGAGCACGCGCACGCGATCCTCGGCCATCTGCTCGGCCCGGGGCGCACCTATCCCAACATGTTCGATTCGCACCCGCCGTTCCAGATCGACGGCAATTTCGGCGGCACCGCGGGCATCACCGAGATGCTGGTACGCAGCCGGGGCCAGACGATCGATCTGCTCCCCGCATTGCCGAACGCCTGGCCCGACGGGAGCATCCAGGGCGTTCGCGTCCGGGGCGCCGCCGAACTCGATCTCGCCTGGAATGCGGGCGTCCTGCAGCACGTCCGGATGCAGTCGGCGATCTCGGAAACATGGACACTGAAGTACGGCGATCGTCAGCACCGCGTGACATTGTCCCCCGGGCAGACGCTGACGCTGAACCCGGCGGATTTCAGACGTCAGGATCCGGGGTCGAACAGGCCTGCCGCTGCGGGATAGGCGTCGGCGATCATCACCCCCGCCGTCTCGGCGTACACCGCCTCCCAGGCCTCACGCGTTGCCGGCGTGAAGCAGTCCGCGAGAATGTCTGCGAACGTATCGATCAGGACGGCGCCGATCACTGCATAATGATAGGGCTTCACGCCGTACTGGACATGTCTTAGCGCCAGCGCCGACAGCTCGGGATGCAGCCGCCCGAGATCGACGACATTCTCGACCAGGGCGTCGATCGACTTCGAGAAGACGGCGATCTGATGCGCCATGTCGTCGGGGAAAAGCGCGCGCGCGAACGGGTGATCCAGCAGCAGGCGATAATAAAACGCGTCCGAATAGCGCGTCGGTGAACGGCTGATCAGCGCATAGCTTTCGCGCACGAGCCTGATCTGATCTGCCGTCAGAGACACATCGCCCTCCCCCGTCGGCTCCCCCCGTCGAGTCGACTTTGCCGCATCGCCGCCTGTCGCGGCTGATCGCAGTTTATCCTGACGCCGCAGCATCATGACGCCAAGCGCAATCGGTTCCGCCCGGCATCTTTCGCTGCATACAGCGCGACATCGGCACGCTTGAGGATGACATGCCCCGTGTCGTCGCCCTGCGTCGTCGCAACGCCCAGGCTGACGGTGACCCTCGGCTGCGCGCCACCCCGCGATGCCTCGATCCGGGACCGCACGCGTTCGGCGATCTGCAACGCGGTGTCCGCATCGGTCCGCGGCAAAATGATGACGAATTCCTCCCCGCCATAACGGCCGATCAGGTCGGTGCTCCGCAATCCCTCGATCGCCGACGCCGCGACACGCTTCAGCACCTCGTCGCCGACATCATGCCCGTACCGGTCGTTGACGGCCTTGAAATGGTCGATGTCAAACAGCACGACCGACAGCGCGGCATCGCCGTCAGCGACGTCCGACAGCGTCGCATCGAGATATTCGACGATCCGCCGGCGGTTCGCCAGCCCGGTCAGCGCATCGGTAGAGGCCAGCGCCATCGCCCTCTCCGCGCTCCGGTTGGCGGCGTCGCGCGCATCCTGCAGCACCTTTCGCGCCTCGATCTGCTCGGTCACGTCACGGATCAGGCCGAACAGCCCGATCGCATCGTCGGTCGAGGAATAATCGCGCTCGCCCTGTGTCGCGACATGACGGATCGCGCCATCGGGCCGGACGATCCGGGCCTCGAAGGCAAAGGGCTGCCCGCTGGAGAGCGCTTCCGCGACAACCTGCGACACGACCGCCCGGTCATCCGGATGATACAGGCCGATCGCCTGTTCGAGCGACGGTGGCCGATCTTCGGGAAGCCCGTGCATGCGGAAGACCTGCGGCGACCAGAAAATGGTCTGGTTGACCGAATTCACCCGCCAGTGGCCGATATGCGCGGCGGCCTCCGCCTGATCGAGCAGGCGGATACGCTCGGACAGATTGACCCTCAGGCGATCGCGCGCCGCGAGCAGCGTCGCCATCGGCAATGCCGAGACGAACAGCGACAGGAGATAGAACTGGAAGAACAGCAGCCGCGAATCATGCGATCCCCGGATCAGAAAGATCGGGCCGGAATCCCACCCGAGCGCGAGCGACCCGATCGCCGCGACGACGATCATGCTGATGATCCCGCCGAGCATGCCGCCACGCAGGACCGCGACGACGATCACCATCATCGGCACGAACAGCATGGGAAACCGGGTTTGCGAGAAGGTCGCGCCCGCCGCGACCGCGGTGCAGATGATGATAGCGATGAGGTTGAGGACATCGCGCCGCGCGACCGCCTGCCGTGCCGACACGAGCAGCTCGAACAGCGCGAGCAACAGCGGCGTGACGAGGAGCATGCCGAGCCACACGGTACTGAACCAGGACAGGATGAACGCGCGGCCGGCCTGCGGCGCGATGCACGCCGCGACGCCCGCGCTCACCAGCGCCGCGACCAGCGAAGCCAGAAAGAACGCGGCCAGCCCCGCCGGATCGACGAACGATACGCGGCGTCCCGACCGCCGCCGCAGCAGCAGCGCGGCGACGACCGCCTCGAGACCATTGGCGGCGGTAAATCCCACGGAGACGTAGAGATCGGCGCCGGTGAGAAAATTGGCGGCGAAACTCGCGACGAGCGCCGCGATCGCGAACCGCCAGACCGATCGCCGGCGGACGATGAGCAGCGTCGCCAGCAGGATCCCGCTCGGCGGCCAGATCGCGGCGATGCCATGCGCCCCGCGTGTCGCCAGCAGCGACACCACTGCAAAGGTGAAATAGGCAATGCCGAGAGCCATCGGACCGAGCGGTGAATCACCCAATCGTATAATCATTCGTCGCATTGCAATCGGTTATCGGGAAATCCTTAACGACGAGATTACCGTCGCGCATCATCACGCTGTCGTATCGACCAGCGCCATCGCGTGTCGCCCGCCGCGCGGCCGACGGACCGGCGGAGGATACGGTCCGCCCGAGGCGAATATTCCGCACCAGCCCCCGCATTGCGTCTGACGGAGCGCGTCACCGGGCGCGACATCAGCGGACGCTACGCCTCCACGAGGTGCGTGTAATCGCGGCAAAGCGCGCCGCTGCCGAAACGTCGGCGCCTTGGACCGCTAGCTGCCGGCGTTCAGACGTGCCTGTCGCGCGTGTCTGCGGCTCACCTCTTTCATGGCATCCGTTTCGGTGAGATCGACGACATGGACGGAGAGCGGACCGATCCGCTGCGGTATGCGGCTGCCCGTTGGTATCTCGAACGTTGCCCGCACGGTGAACCGGTCGATCCGGTACATGCCCGCATCATTCTCGCTGCCGCTAAGGGGAATATAGCGGCGTGAACCGATCTGCTTCAGGATCCCGGGCGCCCATTGTCCGAGTCCGGCATTGCGCAGCACCTCGACGCCGGCGGTTTTCCCGTCAGGCCGAACCCAATACCCCACATCGGCAAATCTGATCTTCGAATCATGCCAGGGATCCTTCTCGACCAACGTCCGGATCGCGTTGATGTCATTGATCGGTGGCGCATAGAGCAGCTTCGGCGGCCCCTCGGGGTTCTGACGAAGTCGCGCGGCAAGCGCCTCGATTCCGTCACGCTTGCCTTGCTGGAACGCGATCCGGGCGCGCAATATGTCGCGCAGGTCGGTCATCGTCGTTTTGTTCTTGGCGGCCAGGCCGACGGCTTCGTCCGCGACGCGCTCGGCGTCCTTGTAGCGACCCGAGCCCATGAGCAGCCACGCCCGCCGAAAGGCGCTCCCCGCGGCGATTTCGCCTTGTCCCTGCGCAATGGCCAGGCGCTCGACCTTTTTATAAATGCCCTCGGCAAGTTGAAGCCGGCCCAGCTTGATCAGAGTATCGGCAAAGTCGATCTCCTGCCCCAACGTCGCGCTATTGGCCTCCCCCAGATAGCGGCGCAGCGTCAGTACATTGTTGCGGGCCGACCTCAGCCACAGCTCGTCATTGCCTTGATGCTCGGCAACGGTAGCGAGCGTGGCGTAAAGACTTGAGACGGGGCCCGGCAACCGCTCTGCATACGCCACGTTGCGCTTGATCGCCTTCTGGAGAGACCGTTGGGCATCGTCATACCGGCCACCGGTAAATTGCTCGACAGAGGTTTGGAGCGTAAGTTCGATCTCTTCGTCAGGCGAACAGTTGCGGGCAATGCAAGCGGTCAGCTCTCGCTCTGCTCGTTTGCCAACCACGACAATATCCGGCGATGGCGGCGCGGCGGTAACTTGTACGGCGAGAAGCAGCAGGGCCAGCATTGTATCATCGTCCTTGACCCGGCTCCCGCTGTCAAGCGTCACACGTGTCGGGACGCGAAGACGTCAGCCGCCCTCGGCAGGCCGCTCATCCTTGTCCGGGTCTCGCCCATGGGTGCGGTCGAGCAGACGCATGATCGGCGTCACGGTGAGCCCGTGCAGCACGATCGAGAACAACACGACCAGCCCGACCAGTCCCCAGAGCCGTTCGGCGCCCGTCACGTGGATATGGTTGAGGCCATAGGCGAGGTAATAGATCGACCCGACGCCGCGTATGCCGAAAAACGCCAGCGTCAGCTTCTCCGACCGGTCCGCGCGGTGCCCCCACAGCCCGATCAGCCCGGTGACCGGGCGGATCACCAGCAGAATGACCAGCGCGACCAGCACGTCCGTCAGCGAGACCGATGCCAGCAGGCCGCTGACCAGCGCACCGCCAAACAGCAGAAGCAACACCATCATCGCCAGTCGTTCGATCTGCTCGGTGACATCGTGCATGTCGTGATGGAAATCGTGCGTTCGGTGCGTCCCGCGAAACGTCAGCGCCGTGACGAACACCGCAAGAAACCCGTAGCAATGGATGATCTCGGTCACGCCATAGGAGATGCACGTCGCGGCCAGCGCAATCAGCCCGTCGCCGGTCTGCGCCAGTTTGGTCTGCGCCGGAACATGGAAGGTCAGCCAGCCAAAGGCGCGACCGATCAGCCAGCCGGCGCCGACGCCCGCGCCGATTTCCCACAGCACGCGGTAGCTCAGCCACTCACCCAGCCATGGCTCCTGCGTGCCGGCAGCGGCCGCCGCCATGATCGCGAGATGGACGAACGGAAACGCGAAGCCGTCGTTGAGCCCTGCTTCCGACGTCAGTCCGAAGCGCACCTCGTCTTCGTCGTCGCTCTTGGGTGGCCCGACCTGGATATCGGAGGCGAGAACGGGATCCGTCGGTGCCAGGCTCGCCGCAAGCAGCAGCGCAATCGCCCATGGCAATCCCATCCCCCACGCCGTCACCGCGGCGATGGCGAGAATGCCGAGCGGCATCGTGATCGCAAGGAGACGCCACGTGACCACCCACTCGCGCCAGTGAAACACCCGGTCGATCTTCAGGCCGGCGCCCATCAACGCGATGATGACGACGAACTCGGTAAAGCGCTCGGTGATCTCGGGGTACAGAAGCGGTAGCGGCCTGAGCGTCACCTGCGGCAGCGAGAACAGCGCAGCGCCAAGCCCGATGCACACGATGGGCAACGACAAGGGCAGCTTGCGGAGCGCCAGCGGCAGCCAGACGACCAGCGCGGTGAGCAGGCCAAACCCGGTCAGAATGAGGATGTACGGGTCGGGCAACCCGAAAGCGGCGATCATGACGGGTCTTTCGGGTCGGGAATGGGACCGTGCCGCAGGCTCGGCACGGTCATGGGCTCCGGCGTCCGAGCGCATCGCCGATGCCAACGTTCCGGAAGAGGCGAAGGGAAGCCCGAAATTCCGTCACGTCAGCGGCAGCGCGAGGCGATGACGAAGTTCCGCTTCGGTGACGATCTCGATCGTCGCCTTGCCCCGCCGAAGCTCCTCCGCCCGGCGGTAGTCCGCATGCACGGTGACGAAGCGGCCGAAGGGCTGGTCATCACTGATGACGAGCATCGTCGTCGTGGAACCGACCGAGGCCATGACGCGCGCACCGGCGGCCGCCAGATGCCGCGCGAGCGTGCCATCGCGCGCGCCGCCGAGGATGGCCACGCGCTCACCCTTCATTGGCCCCGTCGCGGCGGCCTTCAACACGACACCGCGGCGCCCGCTCGTCGACGACAGCCAGCCGGCGAGCCCGATGCCGGTGTGCTCGATGGCACGCACGATCACCATGCCGGCGGCACGCGCGTCGCTCAGCGCATCATGGTGCTTGTGCCGAACGCCAAGGAATTGTGTCAGCACGTTGAGCCTGTGACTGGGCAGCTCGGGCCATGCGCGTTTCGCGACGCGCACGCTGTCGAGCCACGTCGTCTCGATGGCAGCCTGCCCATGGATCGCACACGCCGCGCCAAGCGCTCCCTTGTCGAAGAAGGAGTGCGCGACGGTGATCCGGCCCGCGAGATGGCCGTCGATGACGGCATGGACGTCGCCGAAATTCGGCGCGCCAACGACATGATCGCCGGTGATCCCATGGATGCGCGTGTTGAACGACGAAAAATGGTCGAGCGGGTCGACCAGCGTCTCGTACGCGAACAGCTCGACGCCGTCCCTGAAGCCGACGATACCGATCTGGCAGATACTGCTGACACGCGAGCACGCCGTCTCCACGTCGACGACGACGAAGTCGGGTACGGCGGCATCCGGTGCGGGCGATGGAGGCTGGTGAACGGGGTCGGAGGCCATCATGCGCGACCCGCAAGGCTGCGGAACGTGATCGACCAGCGCGGCCGCTCCATCGCGACGATGCTGTGCTCCCAGTCGTGACGGGCGGGTCCGCTCAGCTGGTAGGCGGCGCGCGGATCGAGCGGGACCGACACCCTGTCGAACCCATCGCTGCGTCTGCGCCGGAACCGCATCTCGGCGGGCGCGCCGAGCGATATGCCGAGGACGTGACCATAGATCGGCCGGTCGCGATGCCATCCGATGCCCGCGCCCGGATCGTACCGGATGAGCAGCGCCTGGATCAGCTCCGCCGGATCGAGATCTGCAAAACCGGCCGCCCGGTCGCGGAACGGCAGCAGCCACCCGGGGATGGGTGGTGCCTCTGCCGGCCGGCCGACCTCGAAGTCATAGCTCCACCCGAACGAGGTCGTGAGCCGCTTGCCGGTCCAGCCCTGGAAGCGGAAGGGCGTGAGATCGGTCGCATCGATGCGCTCGATCAACGCGTGCTCCTCGCCCGCATCGATCAGGTCGACGCGCGTACTGAGCCCGGGCAGCACCGGCGCGTCGAACAGGTCCAGGGTCACGCCCTTATCGCCGCGACGATCGGGCGCCGGCCCGGCATGGCTGACGGCGCCGCGGTGCGGCTTGAAACGGCAGCGCCGACCAGCCGGATGCCCGCTTCCAGGAAGGCGAAACAGGCGTCCATGGCGACGGGGACGATCGTGCGGGCGACGGCGGTCATCCTCCGCCGATAGCAAACACGGAACGAAGTGGGAACGGGTCTGGTGTACGATCGCCGCGCCCGCTGCGTTCGAGCCGAGCACGGCTGCCGCAGTCCCGCCGCTGGCGAGCGCCGGTTGCAGACGTTCGGACCGCCTTGCCGACTTTCGCCGATCGCACATCCGACTCATCAGCCGCGCCTGGCTACCCGGCTCGGTCCGTTAACCGAGGAACGAGCGTAGGCCGAACCACCACCGCGACTATCCATCACTTCAGCCACGCGAACGCATCGAACTCCCGGGCGAAGATCGCACGGGCGACACGCTCATAGACCCTGCGCCCGGAATCGCCGTTCGTGAGAACCACGACCGCCATGTTCGATGCCAGATCGACGACAAACAAATTGGCGACGCCGTCGTTCGCGCCCCAGTGCCAGGCGAAACGTCGGTCCGTACCGCGCTCCAGCCCCCACCCGAGACCCCAGTCGAGCGTCCCCTTGACGCGTGTCGTCGGTGTCGAAAGCATCGTGTAGCGCTGCGCATACGCGAGACACCGGGCAAAATCGGCCGCCGTCGTCCACAGCCCGGCCGCCATGTTGGGGATCGTGAACATCGGCATCGCCGGCGTCCCGCGCGACACGGCCGCGCTCTCCCGCTCGGCCTGCGTCCAGCGGTCGACGGGTGTCGATGGCCCGGCGTCGCGACGCGCTGCGAATTCTGCAGGCCCCTTGTCCGCGAGCAGCGCACCGGCGCCATCATGCGCCCACGCGACCAGCGGCTCGCTGCCGTGCGCCCAGCCATAGCTGCTCCGGCGCATCCCCGCCGGCCGCAGGACGCGCGCCGCGACAACCCGCGCGGCAGTTTCCCCGGTCACCGCTTCGATCAGTCGACCGAGCAGCACGAAGCCTTCGCCCGAGTAACGGAATTTCGTGCCGGGGGTGAACGCGCTCGTCAGCGCTTCGCCCGCCGCGTCCCGCCAGTTGGGCAGGCCGCTGGAATGCGAGAGCAGGTGCCGCGGCGTGATGGTGCGCGTTCGGGGATCGTCGGTGAACGCGACATGGTCGGCCACCGGCCTGTCGAGATCGATCAGACCACCGCGCACCATGTCATGAACGGCGACCGCCAGGACGACCTTGGAGAGCGACGCCGCTTCGAACAGCGTGTCGGGCGTCGCCAGCACGTCATTCGCCCTGGCATAGCCGACCGCGCCGCTCGCGATGGTGCCCGACGCCTGCAGAACCGCCCAGCTTGCACCGGGCACCGACGCCAGCTCCAGCCACGCCGGCATCGCGTCGAGCGTTGCCGGCAACTGCGCCGACCGTGCGCGCGTCGCGGTCACCGCGACCGCTCCGAAGCATGGAACCGCCAGCACGGTACGCCTCGACACCGAAACCATGCGCATCCCCCCCGCAAACGAAGCCGGACCATACAGCGTCACGCCGCGGCGTCACTGGCCCAAATCTGGTTATTTGAATGGCTTGCCGACCTGCGCGGCTCCCGACGGTCATGCATTCCTGCACGGACGGTAGCGCAGACCAGCGTCGCGCCTCCTTGGGTCTCTCCCCGTGTCCCGGCAGGACGCTCTTATTCCCGTCTCATGCCGACGTAATGTTTGAGAAGATTAGTCTTCCTCCGGCGTCGCCCCCTGCGGGCAAGTTGACAAGATGAATGCCGTCCGATCCTAGCTACCCGGGAGATTATCCGGGGGACCAGCCATGAAGACCGTTTTCGCGACGTTTACCGCCATGCTGATGCCGTTCGCGCCCCCCGCGATCGCACAGACCAATGCCCCAGCGGCGACGCAGTATGAGATCAGCTTCCCCAATGCGGTCCATCACGAGGCGCAGGTCACCGCGACCTGGCGCGATCTCGGCCCTGCCCCGTTGCGCGTCCAGATGTCGCGGTCGTCGCCCGGCCGCTACGCGATTCACGAATTCGCCAAGAACGTCTATGCGCTCTCCGCCAGGGATGGCCGCGGTCGCGCGCTCGCGGTGACGCGGACCGACCCTTATGGCTGGACGGTCGCCGGGCACGACGGCACGGTGACGGTCACCTACACGCTGTTCGGCGATCACGGCGACGGGACCTATGCGCAGATCGATGCAACGCACGCGCATCTCAACATGCCGGCGACCTTCCTGTGGGCGGCCGGACAGGAAAAGCGCCCGATCCGCGTGCGGTTCGTGCCCTTCGACACCAAGTGGAAGGTCGCGACGCAGCTCCAGCCGACCGGCGACCGCTACACCTTCGCCGCGCCCGACTTCCAGTATTTCATGGACAGCCCGACCGAGCTCTCCGATTTCGACCTGCGCGAATGGCAGGTCGGCGAAGGGGCGACACGCGCCACGATCCGCCTCGCGGTCCATCACGACGGGACGCCCGCCGATCTCGATCGCTTCGCCGCCAGCGCTAGGAAGGTCGTCGCGCAGCAGATCGCGCTGTGGGGCGAACACCCCGCCTACGACTTCGGCACCTACACCTTCATCGCCGATTACATGCCGCAGATCAGCGGCGACGGGATGGAACATCGCAACTCGACGATCATCTCGCAGCCGCGCTCGTTCAAGGCGGCAAAGTTTTCGCAGATCGACACGCTCAGCCACGAATTCTTCCACAGCTGGAATGTCGAGCGGATCCGCCCCGCCGAGCTCGAGCCGTTCGACTTCACCCGCGCCAACCCGACCCCGTCGCTGTGGCTCGCCGAAGGGTTCACGCAATATTACGGGCCGCTGATGATCCGCCGCGCGGGCGAATCCGCGATCGACGCGTATCTCCGCGGGGTCGGCTCGACCGTCAACGCGCTCACCACCGGCACCGCCCGCAGCTATGGCGGCCCGCAGGAGATGAGCCTGCGCGCGCCGTTCGTCGACGCGGCAAAGGCGATCGACGCGACCAACCCCAACATCTTCGTGTCCTATTACACCTATGGCGCCGGCCTCGCGCTCGCGCTCGACCTGACGTTGCGCCAGCGTTACCCCGACATCACGCTCGACACCTTCATGCGGCATTTGTGGCAGACCTTCGGCAAGCCCGAGCGCCCCTATACGCGTGCCGACCTGTCGCGCGCGCTGGGCGCGGTGACGAAGGACCCCGCCTTCGCCGACGCCTTTTTCAGGACCTCGATCGATGCCAGCGCGCTCCCCGACTATGCCCCTTTGCTCGACCAGGCGGGTCTGAAGCTGCGTCCCGCCAGCCCGGCCGCCGCGTGGTTCGGCAACGTCCGCCTCAAGGCGACCGGCAGCGAGGTCCGCATCGATGGCGCGCCTGCACCCGGTACGCCACTCTATCGCGCCGGCCTCGACAATGGCGACCAGATCGTCAGCCTGGGCGGGACGTCGATCACCAGCGATGCGGAGACGGCCGCGGCGCTGTCGCGCTACAAACCCGGCCAGACCGCCGACATCGTCTACCGCCAGCGCGGCGTCGAACGCCGCGCCACGCTGACCTTCGTCGCCGACCCCACCGTCGAGGTCGTCCGCTACGAAACCGCGGGCATCACGCCGACCGCCCGACAGATCGCGTTTCGCACCGCGTGGCTCGGGCAGGATATCGCGGCCGACTAGCCGGGAACAGCGATACCCGACCGAGCGGATAGGCGTTGAAATCCGGCGGCCGTCGTGTATCCCTGTGCCACCACAAAAAGGGTTGATCATGAAGAAAGTTTTCGCTGTCGCCGTCGCTACCGGCCTGCTCTCGCTCGCAGCCTGCAACTCCAGCCCGCGCGAGCAGGCGGCTGATCAGATCGAGTCGAACACCGAAGCCGTCGCCGACAACCTCGAAGACGCGGCCGACGATACGAGCAACGCCGCAGCGGAAGCCACACTTGAGAACAAGGCCGACGCCGTGCGCGCAACCGGCCAGAATCAGGCAGACGACATGCGCACCAACGACCCGGACACCAATCTTTCGAATGGCATCTAAAAGACTGACCGCGTAAAACCGCAGCTAGGTTGCTCCCAAGCAGCTTGTAAGAACAGGGCATCCGGGGCGACCCGGATGCCCTTTTTGCGTCTTAGGCGTAAGCGCCAGGGCCGCTGGTGGAGGGATTCGGCACCGTCATCCGGTCATTCATCGTTGCGACGACCGCGCTCGGCGACCGACCCGCCGTCATGACCGTCGTGCTCGGGAAGGAACGCGGACACGCTGCGTACTGAAAGAGACGCGCGAGGCGAACTGCGAGGCCCGCGCAATGTCAGACGTTGGCCGATACTGCCCGGCAGCCCGGGTCTCCAAAGACCCGCCTCCAGACACGCGTGCGCCCATTTTCGCCTTCCTGCTCTGGACACGCGTTCGTCGCAAGAAAGCGGTTAGGCCCGCATGCAGGAACGGCGGCGCAAGGCATCAGCCGTGAGCAGGGCAATATCGCGCGAGGAATTCGCCGTGGCGCGGCAGCGTCCGCACCGTGCGCGCTATCCCCCTGGACAGATCCGCGAAGGAGTTTTGCAGCTCCTGTCCCTTGATGATGCTTGCGATGCGGTGATGCGCGCGTGGCACGACGCCTTGCCCGAGCATGACGGAAACCCAGGAATCGATCCTGAACAGGTCGTCCTGTCCCTGCCAGGCACCCGCGGTCGTGGTGAAGAGCGAGATCCGCTCGGCGAGGCTGTCGGGAACGGTCATCCGCGCGCAGTCGCGCCAGAACGGCGAATCGCGACGTTCGGTAACGTGGTAATGCAGGATGATGAAGTCGCGGACATGCTCCCACTCGTGTCGCGACTGCGCGTTGAACCGCGCGGCGAGCGCAGCGTGATCATCACCCCGAAACGGGAACAGCTGGATCAGACGGATCACCGCATTCATGATCAGGTGGATGCTGGTCGACTCGAGCGGCTCGATGAATCCCGCCGCGAGACCCAGTGCGATACAGTTCCGGTTCCAGGCCTGTCGGCGCATCCCCGAGCGGAAACGCAGCGGGCGCGGCTCGAACAGCGGCCGGCCATCGAGCGCGCCGATCAGCGTCGCGTGGGCCTCGTCATCGCTCATGTGCCGGCTGGAATAGACGAGACCGTTGCCCGTCCGCGTCTGGAGCGGGATCTGCCAGCGCCAGCCCGCAGTGTGCGCGATCGCGCGCGTGTACGGCACGGGCGACGCGACCGTCTCCGTCTGCACCGCAAGCGCCCGGTCGGTGGCTAACCATTCCGACCAATCCTCATAGCCGGTCCCGAGCGTGCCCTCGGTCAGAAGCGCGCGAAAGCCGGTGCAGTCGATGAACAGGTCGCCCGCGATCTGCTCGCCCGATGCCAGGACGAGCGCTGCAATATCGCCCCCCTCGCCGTCACGTTCGACCCGGTCGATGCGTCCCTCGACGCGCCGCACGCCCCAGGGCTCCGCCAATGTCCGGAGGAACCGCGCATACGCGGTCGCGTCGAGGTGGTAGGCGTATGCCAGCGAATGCTGCTCGTCGTGACCGAATAGCCCCGCGCCCGCGGCCTGCTGTTCGAGCGAATAATCCCCGTAGGCGCCACCGAACCCGCGGGCACGCGCCTCGAGCCAGAAATGCTGAAAGTCGGCGATCGCCACCGACCTGCCGACGCTGCCGAACGGATGGAAATAGCGGTCGCCGAGCCGACGCCAGTTCTCGAACGCGATGCCCAGCTTGAAGGTCGCCTGCGTGGCCCGCATGAAGGCGGCTTCGTCGATGCCGAGAAACGCATGGAAACTGCGCGCGGTTGGAATGGTCGATTCGCCGACGCCGACGGTGCCGATCTCGTCCGATTCGACGAGCGTCACATCGACGAGCGATCCGAGCTGGCGCACGATCGCCGCGGCCGCGATCCATCCGGCGGTGCCACCGCCCGCGACCACGACGCGGGTCCGCGGGCGTTCAGACGTCTCGGTCATCGGTTCAGCCTGTGCAGCAGATAGGCGCGCAACTGACGGGCGCCGGGCTCGTCCAGCGGTGCGAGCGGTCCGCGTGCGGGGGGCGGCAGATGCGCCGCGACCGCCTCCGCATCGCCGAACACATAATGGTCGAACATCGCGCGCCACGCACGCTTTTCCTGGGCGGGCCGGTCGCGCAGGCTGAGCAGCGCGTGCAGCAGCGTATCCATCGGCGTGTCCATGAAGGCCGGCGCCGCGTTCCACCAATAGTTCACGAGCACGTTGAAGTCGTCGAGCGCCTCGACATGGTGCCACCACAGGGCCGGGTAGACGAGCACGTCGCCGGCTTCGAGTTCGGCCACCGATCCGGCGGCAAGCGCGGCAGCGAAACGGGGATAGGCATCGAGATCGGGCGCAGCGAAATCGACCATGCTCACCACCTGCCCGCCCGGGGTCGGCGCGAGCGGGCCGGGATAGAGGTTGCCGACCTGGTCGGGTGGAAACAGCGTGAAGCGTCGCCGCCCGACGGCGCAGACCGCCGCGTTGTTCGACATGTCATGGTGCGCGGACGCGATCGTGCGGTTGCCGATCCAGATGCTGGCTAGCGGCGCGTGACGATCGAAGACGTCGCCGTGGGGCGCCAGATCGTTCTCGCGTCGGAAGCCGGGAAGATAGGTCTCGACGTCGGTCGAGCCGAGATAATAAGCGGGCGCCTCGGCGTCGCCGAGATGCCCGAGCACGCGATCGAGGAAAGCCCCCAGCGCGATCCGCTCGGCCACGAAGTTCATCGCGGTGGCGGTATCGTCATAATGGAAGCGCCCCCTGATCGCGGGATCGCCGACATAGCCGGTGACGGGACGGCCGGCATCGAACCCACGCAGATAGGCGGCAGCCTCGTGCGGCGACCTCCGTCCGGCCTGGACCAGCGGCCAGTCGGCGGCGAGCCCGCGGAGGATCACCGGCTCCTCGGTCGCGATCAACGCTTCCAGATCGAGGACCCCGGTGTGATCGATCTCGCGCACCTCGCGCGACACGCGCACGCGCTCAGCCACGGAACTCCTTCCGCAGCTTGCGATCGATCAGGTGGCGAAGGTTGCCGAGCGACGAGGCGATCCAGAACGCCGGACGCAGGAAATCATCCCGGTGGAGTGCTGCCAGAGCGTTGCCGTCGAGCGCAGCCAGCCGTCCCGCATCGACGGTGAAGCGATCGGGAATGTCATAACGACGCCCGTCGGCGAGATCGAGTTGCAGTGTGGCGGGTTCGAGCAGGCCCGCGTCGGCGAACGCGTCGAACATCGCCTTTTCGGTCTCCAGACCGACATAGATTCGTTGCAGCATCGTCGAGACGTGATCGAGCAGCGGCGCGTTGCCGCCAAGCTCGCGGAACACCGGCTCGCCATCGTCGACGATCCGCGGATGGTCCGGGTCGACGTGGATCATCGGTTCGCCATGGGCATCGACGCCGATCGAGAACGGGCCACGCGCCCGCGCCGCCGGCACGTACCGCGCGTCCCAGTTCTCGCCGTCGAGGAACAGGTTTTCGTCGGGATCGAGCCCCAGCAGGACGGTCGCGAAGAGGACGCCTTGCTCGTCGCGACGCAGCAGGATCGCATAGTCGCGCTGGAGTTCCTCGAACTCGCCCGGGAAGACGCGCGTCTGGTTGATCGCATCGCCATAGCGCGCGTGGTGACCGACCGCGACACGCAGGTCGCGGTGGTCGATATTGTTGAGAAGTACCGGAGAGGCCATGCGTTGATCCTAGACGAGGAAGGCCGCTTTCGTCAGCGGCCTTCTCGCCATTCGGTCAGAAGCGGTATCGCGCTCCGACCAGATACCGTGCGGATCCTTCCGAAAGGTACCAGAGGTTGCTCTTGTCGCGGCCGTAGGAGCGCACGCCCTCCTCGGTGAGGTTGATCGCTTCGAACCCGAGCGCGAACCGGGGCGTCAGGTCGAAGTTCACCGAAAGGTCGAGCTGACCATAGGGGGCCGTGAACACCGGATTGCGATCGCCGCCGCGGTTGATGCCGCTGAGGAACTTGTCGCGCCAGTTGTAGGACATGCGCGCCGAAATGCCGTTCTTGTCGTAGATCAGCGTGGCGTTGGCCGTATCCGACAGACCGACCAGTGCGAACGTGTTGACGCTCGGATCGGCGGCGATGTCGATGCCGATATTGCCGCGGACCAGCGTGTAGCTGGCCGCCACGCCGAAGCCCGTATCTCCGAGGAAATACTGCCCCGCCAGTTCCACGCCATAGATGTGCGCGTCCTGGTTGTTGATCGGCGTATTCACCGCGAAGTTGAACAGCGGATCCTGCGCATTGGCGGTGATGTCGTACTGGCCGAGGATCTGATCGACGAACCCCTGGTTCAACGCGCGGCTCTGCGTGTTGTAGTTGGCCGCGAACTGGGCGTTCGTCGTCGCGACGTTGCCCGCATTCTGCTGCAGCAGCGCCGTGTAGGTGAACAGGTTCACGTCGGTGATGTCCGCGTTGAACGTGCTCGCGAGCTGGTCGCGCGCGGTGCCCGAGCGCGTCCCCGCGGTGCCCGAAGTGGGATCGCGCAGACCGAACAGGTTGCGGTTGACCACCGTCTGACCGATGAAGTTATGGACCTTCTTGTTGAAGAAGCCCGCCGACAGGAAGACGTCCTTGCGCGGATACCATTCGAGCGAGACGTCGATATTGTCCGACGACAACGGATCGAGATCGGTATTGTGCGCGGTGCCGGTGGCGATGCCGCCGATCGCCGTCGGGCGCCCCGGACCGCCGACGTTGGTCGATGCGAACAGGTCGCCGTAGCCGGCGCGTGAGATCGTCTTGCTGTACGACCCGCGGGCAAAGAGGTTGTCGACGACCTCGAACTTGGCATCCACCGAGGGCAGCCAGTTGCTGTACCCGCCACGCGACGACAAAGTCTGCCGATCGGCGGTGTTCGCCACGAAGAAGTCGTTGTCGGCCGTCCATACGACCGCGGTCGGCACGGGCTGAAGCGACACCGCGCGCACCTTGGTGTTTTCGTAGCGGACGCCGGCAACCAGCTGCGCGTTGTGGTCGAACAGCTTGCCGTTCCACGATCCCTGGACATAGCCCGACCAGATATTCTCACGGACACGGTTGTCGTCGTTCGCGTCGATATTGTCGGCATGGTTCACGCCGTCGTTCGTCACGCCGAGATAATAGTCGTGGAGCGTGTTGTAGAGCTTCGTCGCATCCTGCGTACGGAACGCCACCAGCGTGTTGGCATCCGGATTCCCGTCGTTGTGCTCGAACTTGCACACGTTGCAGAACTGGAACACCTGACCGGGCGCGAGACGCGCGACGTCGGGCGGCAGCGAGTTGCCCCAGTCACCCAGGACCTGGCGCGTGTTGTACTGCGTCTGCCGCGTATTCGTGGTGCGATAGTCCGCACCCGCATCGACGCGGAGCTGGTCGTTCAGTGCCCATCCGGCGTCGGCGCGCAGTTCCTTGACCCGCTGCGTCTGGTTGGACGCGAACTGACGCTGCACCGCGCTCGACAGATCGCCGAGATCGATCACGCCGTTGCCATTGCCCTTGATGAAGGACTGGCCGGTCGGCGTCGTGCTGACCGAACCGTCGTTGATGCTGAGCGTCTGCTGGGGGAAGCCATTCTTGCCCAGCGTCAGCGAATGTGCGGCGACGACCGGCGCGTTGAAGGCGACCGTCGTCGACGTCTGGCCATTGGGATTGTCAGGCGCGCTGTCCGCCCGACCGATATGACCGTCGATCGCGATCGAGAAGCGGTCGGTCGGCTTCCATTCGATGTTGCCGCCGAAATCGTACAGCTTGTTCTTCTGCGCACGATACGCCTGCTCGAACGCCTCGTCCTTCACGCCGTTGATCGTTTCGGACAGGAAGCTCGTCGTCGCGATGCCGTTGCTGGCGTCGTCGAACGTGACCACGCCGAACGGGCGATTGAACCAGTTGGACTGCGTCGAGCGACGTTCGGACTGGCGCAGCTGCGCATAGAGGCCGTCTGCGGTGAAGGTCAGCGTATCGGTCGGGCGGAATTGCAGGACGCCCGACCCGTTGATGCGCTCGCGGCTCGCCTCGGAGAAGTGATAGCGCGAGTCGTTCGGCACGGACACCAGGACATTGCCGTTCGTCGGACGGTTGTTGATCACCGTCTGGCCGTTGACGAAGCCGTTCCCGGGATTGAGGAAGTCGGTCAGCGACCGGATGTTCCAGTTGTCGGGCGCGACGCTGGAGAAGCTGAAGTTGCGCTTCTGATAGCTGCCGAAGAGCGAAACGCCGAACCGCTGGTTGGGATCGCTCCAGCTGGCGGTACCCGACACCTCGGGCGTGACCCGCGCACCGCAGTCGAAACAGTCCGACGAGCTGTTGTCGTAGCTGCCCTTGACGCCGAGCGAGCCGAGCAGACCCGTGTCCTTCGAATCGAGCGGACGACGGCTGACGACGTTCACCGCCGCGCCGATGCCACCCGACGGGATCGCCGCGCGTCCGGTCTTGTAGACCTCGAGCGTCTTGACGCCTTCGGACGCGAGGTTGGAAAAGTCGAACGACCGGCCAAAGCCGCCGGCCCCGTCGCCGCCCTGGTCACCGCCCACGGCGACGATGTTCGACGTCGCGAGCTGACGCCCGTTGAGCGTGACGAGATTATACTGCGCACCGAAGCCGCGCACCGTGACGGTGGAGCCTTCGCCGTTGCGGCGATCGATCGACACGCCGGTGATGCGCTGCAGCGATTCGGCGAGATTGGTATTGGCGAACTTGCCGATGTCCTCCGCGCTGATCGCGTCGACGACACCGAAGGAGTCGCGCTTGATCGCGATCGACCGCTCGAGCGAGGCGCGGACGCCGGTCACGACGATATCGTCGCCGGGGGCCTGGTCGGGCTGCGCATTGGTCGCGGTCGCGCCCGTCTCGGGCTGCGTAGCACCGGGCGACGTATCGGCTTGCGGCGTACCCTGCTGGGCCTGTGCCGACGGTGCCGGCACCGGCGCCGTCTGCGCCTGTGCCAGAGTGGGCATCGTCAGCCCCGCCACCAACGCCAACACCGACGTCGAGCGTGCAAACGCCGTCGGAATAGAACCCCTCATACTCATCCTCCCTGACCGGCAAGTCCCTGCCGGCGTGTGACTTTTGGCGGTGTAATCCCGCGTTCCTCGACCGTGCTTTCGCCCGACATCGATGTCAATCAATGCGTGACATCAAGGCCTTTCGCGCGCGGATTTGCCTCAAGGTGTGTCAAATGCAGCACGCGCCGATGCAAGCCGACGGTCCGTCAGGTTGACCCTGCCCGCAGCGACCGTCGTCTCTGCGTCGGTTGCGAGCGTCAGCGCATAGGCGCCGCCCCTCAGGCGCCAGCCGGCGGCGTCCCACCGCGCCAGCGCGCGTGGATCGGCGGTGATCGTCACGCTTCTGGTCTCGCCGGCTGCCAGCGTCTGGCGGGACCAGCCGACCAGCCGCGGCGCGCCGCCGTCCGGCAGCGTTGCGTAGAGCTGCGGTACCGCGACGCCCGTCCGCGCGGTCCGATTGGTAACGACGAACGTCACGCTGGCATTGGCCCCGCCCGAGAACCGTGGGTTGCCGATCCGGGTGCTGGCATAGCTCAGCCCGAAGCCGAACGGGAACAGCGGCGAGTCCTTGCGCGTGGCGTACCATCGATACCCGACGTTCGCCCCCTCCTGATAGGTGACCGGATAGGCCGGCAGCAGGCCGGCGTCGCCGGCACCGGCATTGGCCGAGGCATCGTTGCTCGTCGCGCCGGTCGGCGATGTGACCGGCCGGGGGCGAGGAAGCTGCTCGATGGTCCGCGGGAAGCTGATCGGCAGACGACCCGATGCATCGACCTCGCCGAACAGGACGCGCGCGATCGCCTCGCCGCCACGCTGGCCCGGATACCAGGCTTCGACGATCGCCGGCACGCGCGTCGCCCACGGCATCAGGACCGGTCCACCGGTCTCCAGCACGACGATGGTGCGTCGGTTGGCGGCGGCGACCGCGTCGATCACCGCATCCTGGTTATCGGGAAGCGAAAGCGATGGCGCATCCTGCGCCTCGGTCTGCCAGTGCGTTGCAAAGACGATTGCGAGGTCGGCGGCGCGCGCCGCCTTGGCGGCGGCGGCGGGGTCGGTGCCGTCGACGAACGTCACCGTCGCGTTGGGGGCCAGCGCCCTGATGGCCCGAAGCGGCGATGACGAATGATAGGTAATTCGCGCGAACGACGCGGCCGCGCCGCTCTTGAGCGGGATCTCGATCGGCACGCCGCCGACCGAGCGGACCTGCGACGAGCCGCCCCCCGACAGCACGCCGACATCGGCATGCCCGCCAATGACCACGATCGATCGCGCCGTCCTGGCGAGCGGCAACAGGCCGTTCTCATTCCTCAGCAGGACGATCCCGGCCTCGGCGGCACGCTGTGCGACCTCGGCGTTCGTGGCATAGTCGATCGGCTGGGCGGACAGGGGCGTGGGATGGTCGTAAAGCCCGCTCGCGATGACGCCGGTCAGGATGCGGCGGACCATGTCGTCGAGCCGTGCCGTCGAGACCCGCCCGGCAGCGACGGCGTCGGCAAGCGGCGTGCCGAAATAGACCTTGGCATCGAGTTCCTGACCCGATTCCTGATCGAGCCCTGCGTTGGCGGCCTTCTCGGTGGAATGGACGGCACCCCAGTCGGACATGACGAACCCCGGATATTTCCAGTCGCCGCGCAGGACGTCGGTCAGCAGACGCTTGTTCTCGCACGCATAGTCACCGTCGATGCGATTGTATGCGCACATGACCGAAGCCGGCTTCCCGTCCGCGATCGCGATCTCGAACGCCAGCAGGTCGCTTTCCCGCAGCGCGGTCGGATCGATCCGCGCGTCGAGCACGGCGCGCCCGGTCTCCTGGCTGTTCAGGACGAAATGCTTGATCGTCGAGACGATATGGTTCGACTGGACGCCCCGGATCGACGCCGCGCCCATCACGCCCGTCAGCAGCGGATCTTCGCCGAGATATTCGAAGTTCCGCCCGTTCCAGGCATCGCGCGTCAGGTTCACGCCGCCGGCCAGCAACACGTTGAAGGTCTTCGCGCGCGCTTCGCTGCCGATCATCGCGCCCCCGGCATAGGCGATGGCGGGATCGAAACTGGCGGCGGTGGCAAGGCTCGCGGGCAGCGCGGTGGCCACGTCGCCCTTGCGCTGCTCGACCTGGTTGGCGACGCCCAGCGACGCATCGCTCTCGCGCAACGTCGGTACGCCCAGACGTGGGACACCGGGTACGTAACCCGCGGACGGGATCATGTCGGCGGTTGCCAGCTTCGCCATCGGCGGGAATATGCCGTGAACATAACGCAGCTTTTCGGCGCTGGTCATCGCCTTCACCAGAGCGTCCGCGCGGTCCGCAGCGGTCCTGGTGGTGTCGCGCCAGATCTCGGCCGTGCGGGCAGCCGGTACGCCGGCGGTCCTTGACGCCGACGCCTGTGCGGACCCCGCCACCGGCAGCGGCACCGGCAGCGTCTGTGCCGAAAGCGCGATCGGCGCGACGCTCATCAGCGCGCAGGCGATCCGCGGAAATCGGGTGCTCATCTTAAATATCCTCCCATGCCGCGTCTTCCCGAGCGGCTTGGCGGCGTGATCGCCAAGTCCGACATCGATGTCAATGCGAAGCGCGCGGCCATGGTCGCACGTTGCGCAGCAGCGCCGCCTTGCTAGGATGAGGCGTGACCACCATCAGCATGCCCCTTGCGCCCACGACCAGCGAACAGCGCGCGACGCTGCTGTTCCGGCTCTGTATCGGCGTCTATTTCCTCGGCGGCTTTCTCAACTCGCTCGTCGGGCTGCTCGTCCCCCGGTTGCGGATGATCGAAGGGCTGAACCACACGCGCTCGCTGCTGGTGCAGTCGGCGTTCCATTCGAGCTATCTCCTCTTCGCCGTACCGATCACCGCGCTGGTCGTGAAGTTCGGCTACATGCGCAGCATCGCAGCGGGACTGGTCGTCATTGCGCTCGGGTGCGGCCTGCTGGCCGTATCGCTCGGGTCGCTCGGCTACACGATGGTTCTGCTCGCGCTCCTCGCGCTCGCGGGCGGCGTTACCTTTCTGCAGATCGCCGCCAACATCGTCGTGCCCGTGGTCGAACCGGTACGCCGCGCGGTCTCGCGACTGACGTTGCTGCAAGGCTTCAACTCGCTTGGTACCGTGCTTGCGTCGCTGGCGGGATCGACGCTGCTGCTCGGGACGGGTCGGCAGCGGCCCGGCGCGCTGGCCGAGCACATACGCGTCGTTCTGCCGTTCCTTGCGGTCGCGCTGGTCGCGCTGGCGTTGGCCGCCGCCTTTATCGGCCGACGCGATCTGCTGCGCGCATCCTCGAGCCCGCGTCGCGTGCCGCTCTCGGGGATCGTCGGCGTGCTGTCGAACCGGCGATTGCTGGCGGGTGGCGGTGCGATGTTCGCCTATGTCGGTGCCGAGGTCACGATCGGCACGCTGCTCGTCGAATATCTGGCGATGCCCGGCATCCTGAACGTGTCGCCGGTAGCGGCGGGGCAACTCGTCGGTCTGTACTGGACAGGGGCGCTCGTCGGCCGATTGGTGGGCGCCCGTTATCTCACCCGCTACGGCGCGCCGACGATGCTGCTCGGCTGCGCGGTCGCCGCCGTCGCGCTCGTGGCGATCGCGATCGGCCTGCACGGGCCGGTGGCCGCCGCGGCGCTGCTCGCAGTCGGGCTGTGCAACGCGATCATGTATCCGACGATCTTCGCGCTCTCGCTGCCCGATGATCATTCCACCGCGACCTATGCGTCGATGCTGTTGTGCATGGTGGTCGTCGGTGGCGCGATCATCCCGTTGCTGACCGGCGTTGTCGCGGACGCGGTCGGCCTGACGCTGTCCTTCCTGCTCCCGGGCGCATGCTACATCGTCATCGCGGCGTTCGCGTGGTGGCGGCAGCGAACATGGGCTTTGTGATAGGATGATGCCGCCGGTCACCATCAAGGATGTCGCGCGCGCTGCAGGCGTGTCGCCCAAGACCGTTTCGCGCGTGATGAACGCGGAGGCGCATGTCCGCCCGGCGGTACGCGATCATGTCCTGCGCGTCGTCGCGGAACTCGACTATCGCCCGAACGCCTACGCGCGCAGCCTGTCGAGCTCGCGATCCTACCTCATCGGATTGTTCTTCGACGATCCGGCATCGGGATACGCCGCCGACGTCCAGATCGGCGCGATGGCCCGCTGTCGCCATCATGGCTATCATCTCATCGTCGAACGGATCGACCGCGGCGGCTCGGGCGCGCTCGACGAGGTATCGCGCATGGTGCAGGCCCTGCAACTCGCCGGGGTCATTCTCACCCCGCCAATCTGCGACTGGGCGGAGCTCACCGATCTGCTCGATCAGCGCGGGATCCCGGTGGTGAAGCTGAATGCATCACGAACCGACACGTCTGCTGCGGTAATCCACATCGACGATTATCAGGCCGCGCGCGACATGACCGATCATCTCATCGCGCTCGGGCACCGCGACATTGCGTTTGTTCAGGGCATAGCGTCACACGATGCGGCCGGCAAAAGGCTCGCGGGCTTCAGCGACGCGATGCATTGCGCGGGGATCCGCGTCAGGGATGGCTGGGTTCAGAGCGGTGACTTCAGCTTCCGGTCGGGCATGGCGGCCGGCGACGCGATCCTGTCGACCGACGACCGTCCCAGCGCCGTGTTTGCCGCCAATGACGAGATGGCGCTGGGTGTTCTGGTCAGCGCCGCGCGGAGGAATATTGCAGTCCCCGGGGCGCTGTCCGTCGTCGGCTTCGACGATGCACCGATTTCGCGGATGGCATGGCCTCAGCTGACGACCATCCACCAGCCCAATGCGGTTCTCGCAAGCGCGGCGATCGATATCCTGACCGACCCCTCGTACCGACAGGCCGACGACCGCGCCGCGCGATCGGTTCAGGTGCCCTATACCTTTATCGCCCGTTCAAGCTCGGGACCGGCCTGACGCGCGGAGACCTTTGGCCAGCGCACCCAGTATTGCGATGGCCTCAGCCTGCAACTGAACGTGCCGATCATCAGCGGTAATTCACGCACGCGATGCCTCGCCTGCGCGTGGGCACCCTGAAGCGGAGTCCGGCAACACAGGTCAGCAGCGGGTGGTGGCGGAGCGGGAGGGATTCGAACCCTCGATACGCTTTTGACGTATACTCACTTTCCAGGCGAGCGCCTTCGACCACTCGGCCACCGCTCCGCATTGCTCTGGAACGCGCCTGCTAGAGCGGGTTTGGCCGCGGTGCAAGCGATTGCGTGATGCGGCGCACTCGGGCAGTCTCACAGCGATGATCACCGCCCTCCCCGCCGCCCTTCTCGCCGCCGCCCTAGCCCAGGCCGCCCCAACGCCGCCGCCTGCCCCGCCGCTGCCGTCCGATCCGGTCGCGGCGGACTGGGTCGCGGTGCCTGATGACGAGATCCTCGTCTTCACGCTGGCGAACGGGCACGGCTTCACGCTCCGGCTCGCCCCCGCCTATGCGCCCGCGCATGTCGCCAACATCCGCGCGCTCGCCCGCGCGCGCTGGTGGGACACCGCGACCAGCGTCTACCGCGTGCAGGACAATTACGTCGCGCAATGGGGCGACGCGACCGAGAAGAAGCCGCTCGTCCCCGGCGTCGCGGACGGGATCGCCGCCGAATATGACATGGCCGGGCCGACCGCGGTCGCACGGCTCTCGAAGCGCGATCCCTATGCGCAATGGGCGGGGTACAGCGCGGATGGCTGGCCGCTCGCCGGGTCGGGCGCGCGGCAATGGCTGCCGCATTGCTACGGGATGGTCGGCGTCGCGCGCGATCTGGCGCCGAGCGTCGGCAGCGGCGCCGAGCTCTACACCGTCATCGGCCATGCGCCGCGCGCGCTCGACCGCAACATCGCGGTCGTCGGACGCGTCGTCGACGGGATCGAGTGGCTGTCGTCGCTGCCGCGCGGGACGGGCGAGCTCGGCTTCTACGCCACCCCCGCCGAGCGCAGCCCGATCGTCTCGGCGCGGCTCGCGAGCGACCTTCCCGCCGCCACCCGCCCGCATTTCCAGTACCGCGCGACGCGCAACCCGCGCTTCACCGCGTGGATCGCGGGGCGCGAGAACCGGACGCCGCCCTTCTTCACGGTGCCGGCGGGCGGTGCGGACATCTGCAACGCGCTCCCGCCGGTCCGTCGCACGCCGGGCTAGGCGTTACCCTGCAACGTGCGGATGATCGCGGAGAAGTCGAGCCCGCCCTGCCCGGCCGCGGCGAACGCCTCGTAGCGCTCGGCGGCCTTCGCGCCCATCGGCGTGTCGGCGCCGACGTCCTGCGCCGCCGCCATCGCGAGCCGCAGGTCCTTGAGCATCAAGGCGGCGGCGAACCCGCCCTGATAGTCATGGTCGGCGGGGGTGTCGGGGCCGATCCCCGGCAGCGGGGCATAGCTCGTCATCGACCAGCTCTGCCCCGACGAGACGCTCGCAATGTCGTAAAAGGCCTGTGCGTCGAGCCCGAGCTTGTCCGCGAGCACGAACGCCTCGCACGTCGCGATCATCGTCGCGCCGAGGATCATGTTGTTGCAGATCTTCGCCGCCTGTCCCGCGCCGTTGACGCCGGCATGGATCACCGCCTTGCCCATCGCCGCGAGGATCGGCTGCGCGCGCTCGAACGCCGCCGCCGAGCCGCCGACCATGAAGGTGAGCGTGCCCGCATTCGCCGCGCCGATCCCGCCCGAGACGGGCGCGTCGACCGCCGCGAGCCCCTTGGCCTGCGCGGCGTCGGCGACCTGTTTCGCGGTCGCGACGTCGATCGTCGAACAGTCGATCAGGATCGCGGTCGGCGCGGCGACACCGAACAGCGCGTCATACACCTCGGCGACGTGCTTGCCCGCGGGGAGCATCGTCACGATCGCCTCGGCGCCGTCCGCGGCCTCGGCGGCGGAGTCGACCGGCAGGCAGCCCGCCGCCTTCGCCTTGGCCAGCGCGTCGGCGCTCAGGTCGAACGCGCGGACGTCATGGCCGTTCTTCGCGAGGTTGGCGGCCATCCCGCCGCCCATGTTGCCGAGCCCGATGAATCCGATGCGTGCCATGTTCTCTCTCCTAAATCTGCCGCGGCGGCTGTGTCGCTCGCGATCCAACCCCGCCATCTGCGGCTACGTCCTGCCCCCCAAACTCCGTCATCCTGACGAAAGTCAGGATCCAGAGCCAGGACCGACACCGCCCGTAACCCTGGATCCTGACTTTCGTCAGGATGACGGGCAGCGACGATTACGGGCGGGCGGGCAGCGACGCCCCCGCTACTTCCCCGTCCAGGCCCCCGCGCGCTTCTCGACGAATGCGGCCATGCCTTCGCTCTGGTCCGCGGTGCCGAACAGCCCGTGGAACAGCCGCCGCTCGAACTGCACGCCCATCGCGAGCCCCGTCTCGAACGCCGCGTTGACCATCTCCTTGTTCGCCAGCACCGCGAGCGGCGCCATCGCGGCGATCGTCGCGGCGGTCTTCACCGCTTCCTCGACCAGGTCGTCGGCGGGCACGATCCGCGAGACCAGCCCTGCGCGCTCGGCCTCGACCGCATCCATCATACGCCCGGTCAGCACCATCTCCATCGCCTTGGCCTTGCCGACCGCGTGCGTGAGGCGCTGCGATCCGCCCATGCCGGGGGAGACCGCGAGCTTGATCTCGGGCTGGCCGAACTTGGCGGTGTCCGCGGCGAGGATGAAGTCGCACATCATCGCGACCTCGCAGCCGCCGCCCAGCGCATAGCCCGCGACCGCGGCGATGATCGGCTTGCGAGTCCGCGTCACCTGCTCCCAGCCCGCGAAGAAGTTGCTCGCATACATGTCGGCAAAGCCCTGGCTCTGCATCTCCTTGATGTCCGCGCCCGCCGCGAACGCCTTGGCCGAGCCGGTCAGCACCGCACACCCCTGCGACGGATCCGCATCGAACGCGGCAAACGCGGCGATCAGGTCGGCGAGCACCTGCGAATTGAGCGCGTTGAGCGCCTGCGGCCGGTTGAGCGTGACGAGCGTCACGCCCCCACGCTGCTCGACGAGGATCGTTTCGTATTCGGCCATCTCAGTCTCCAATAAGCATCGTCATCCTGGACTCGATCCAGGATCCAGAGCCGCGAACGACGTCGCAAGTGGCTCTGGACCCTGACGTTCGTCAGGATGACGGATTAACCCGGCGTCCACGCCTCGGCCTCGGGCAACGGCGCGAAGATCTGGTCGATCACGTGATCGCTCACACCCTCGGGCGTCGCGGGATCCCAGCGCGGCGCATTGTCCTTGTCGACGATCACCGCGCGCACGCCCTCGATGAAGTCATGCCGCTGCACGACATGCGCGCCGACCGCATATTCCTGTTTCATCTCGTCCGCGAAACTCGCCATCGCCGCGCCCTCGTGGAGCAGCCGCAGTGACACCTTCATCGTCTGCGGCGACTTGGTCCTGAGCGTCGCGAGCGTCTTTGCCGCCCACTCCCCACCATCGGCGTCGAGCGCGGCATAGATCTCCTCGAGCACGTCGGACGCGAACAGCCGGTCGATCTCGTCACGATGCGTCATGATCTCGGCATCGTCGGGTACGTCGGACGAACCCTTGAGGATGACGTCGATCTCGCGCGGACGCTCGACGATCCAGTCCTTCACGCTCTCGAGCTTGGCGCTTGTCAGATAATGCGTCGCCAGCCCCAGCGCCAGGCAATCGGCGCCGTTAATCCGGTGTCCGGTCAGCGCGAGATACTGCCCGATCCGCCCCGGCAGTCGCGACAGATACCAGCCCCCGCCGACGTCGGGAAACAACCCGATCCCCGTCTCGGGCATCGCGAACTTGGTGTTCTCGGTCGCAACCCGGTACGTGCACGGCAAGGCGAGCCCGACGCCGCCGCCCATCGTGATCCCGTCCATGAACGCGACGATCGGCTTGGCATAGACGAACAGCCGGTGGTTCATCCGGTACTCGGCATGAAAGAACGCGCGTGCCTCGACGCCGTCGCCGGCTCCCGACGCGGCGAGCATCCGGATATCCCCGCCCGCGCAAAACCCACGACCCTCGGCATGGTCCACGACGATCGCCTCGACCGACGCATCCCCGCGCCACGCCTCAAGCGCCTCCAGCACGCCTTCGCACATCGCCAGATTGAGCGCGTGCAGCGCCTTGGGCCGGTTCAACCGAATCCGGCCGACAGGCCCTTCATTCGCAACAATCAGATCATCGGTCACGCGATCACCTCCCGGGCAAAATCTCCGCGGCTCCGCGTCTCCGCGTGAGAAAATTCTTTGTTCACGCGGAGGCGCGGAGCCGCGGAGGAGAAGGAGGGAGCAACGCTGCGCGGGCTCACTGTCGGGTCAGTTCGCGGCCGACGATCATCCGCATGACCTGGTTGGTGCCCTCGAGGATCGAATGCACGCGCAGGTCGCGCCAGAAGCGTTCGATCGGGTAATCCTGCAGATATCCGTACCCGCCATGCAGCTGCAACGCGCGGTCGACCACCGAAGAGCCCGTGTCGGTCGCCAGCCGCTTCGCCATCGCCGCGAACTTGGTCTTGTCGGGCGCGTTCGCGGTCACCTTGGCCGCCGCGATGTAGAGCAGCGCGCGCGCGGCCTCCAGCTCGGTCGCCATGTCGGCCAGCATGAACTGCGTGTTCTGGAAGTCCGCGATGGGCTTGCCGAACTGCTTGCGGTCGCGCGTATAGGCGATCGCCTCGTCGAGACACCGCTGCGCGCCGCCGAGCGAGCACGCGCCGATGTTGAGCCGCCCGCCGTCGAGCCCCATCATCGCGATCCGAAAGCCCTCGCCCTCGCCGCCGACCATGTTCGCGCCCGGCACGCGGACGCCGTCGAAGATCACCTGCCGCGTCGGCTGCGAATGCCAGCCGAGCTTCTTCTCGTTCGCGCCGAACGACACGCCCGGCATGTCCTTCTCGATCACGAGGCACGAGATGCCCTTCGGCCCCTCCTCACCCGTGCGGACCATGGTGACGTACACCTCGTTCTCGCCCGCGCCCGAGATGAACTGCTTCGAGCCCGTCACGATCCAGTCGTCGCCGTCCCGCACCGCGCGCGTCTTGAGCGCGGCCGCGTCCGACCCCGAACCCGGCTCGGTCAGGCAATAGCTCGCCAGCCGGTCCATCGTCACCAGATCGGGGAGATACTTGTCCTTCACCGCGGCCGACCCGAACCGGTCGATCATCCACGCCGCCATGTTGTGGATGCTGATGAACGCCGACGTCGACGGGCAGCCATACGACATCGCCTCCATGATCAGCGCGGCTTCGAGCCGCCCGAGCGCGATCCCGCCGCTCTCCTCGCTGACATAGATCGACGCGAAGCCGAGCTCGGCCGCCGCCTTGATCGTGTCGCGCGGGAAGATGTGCTTCTCGTCCCACTCGGCCGCGTGCGGCGTGATCCGGTCGGCGGTGAAGCGGCGCGCAAGCTCCTGGATCTCGCGCTGGTCGCCCGTTAGATCAAATTGGGTGAGGTCGAACTGGTTGGTCATCGGGCTTTCCTGTGTCGTCATACTGGGCTTGACCCAGTATCCAGAGCGGCGAATGCTGACGCCTGTGGCTCTGGATCCTGACCTTCGTCAGGATGACGGAGTGGGGGAATGATATGGCTAGGCAACCCGCGGTCTATATCATGGCGAGCTGGCGCAACGGAACGCTCTACATCGGCGTGACGTCCGACCTGATGGCGCGGATCGTTCAGCATCGCGACGGCATGTTCGACGGGTTCTCAAAGCGATACGGCGTGAACCGGCTGGTCTGGTTTGCGATGGCAGACACGATGGACGCGGCGATCACGCGTGAGAAGCAGCTCAAGGTCTGGAAACGGTCCTGGAAGATCACGCTGATCGAGACGGACAACCCGACCTGGCGCGATCTGGCCGAAGACTGGGGCTTCGCCCCCCTCCCGCCCCCGTCATCCTGACGAAAGTCCGGATCCAGAGGCACGAACGCCGCACTCCGCAACGCTGGATCCCGGATCGAGTCCAGAATGACGGGAGGGTGTGACGCGATCCCACCCCGCATCAACACGTCGCAATCGCCCACCCCACCGTCATCCTGACGAAAGTCAGGATCCAGAGCCACGAACGCCGCGCTCCGCAACGCTGGATCCTGGATCGAGTCCAGGATGACGGAAGAGGGTAACGCGACCCCACCCCGCACCAACACGTCGCAATCGCTTATCCCACCGTCATCCTGACGAAAGTCAGGATCCAGAGTCACGAACGCCGCGCTCCGCAACGCTGGATCCTGGATCGAGTCCAGGATGACGGGGGGGAGCGGCGTCACCCGATCACCCCATCGTCGGAATGACGAACGCGTCGTTGTTCCGCGCCGGACCGCCATCTTCCGCCATCGCCGGCAGCGCGGACCCGTCAGGCCAGCGTTGCGTGATCGTCTTGACCTTGGTCCAGAACTTCACGCCTTCCATCCCGTGCTGGTTGGTGTCGCCGAACGCGCTGCGCTTCCACCCGCCGAAGCTGTGATACGCGACCGGCACCGGGATCGGCACGTTGATCCCGACCATCCCCACGTTCACCCGCGCCGCGAACTCGCGCGCGGCATGGCCGTTGCGCGTGAAGATCGCGACGCCGTTGCCGTACTGATGCTCGCTCGGCAACCGCACCGCCTCCTCGAAATCCTTCGCGCGGACGATCTGCAACACCGGCCCGAAGATCTCCTCCTTGTACGCCGACATGTCCGTCGTCACGTGATCGAACAGCGACGGCCCGATGAAGAACCCCTTCTCATGCCCCTGCAGTTCGAACCCGCGCCCGTCGACGACCAGTTCCGCGCCCTCGTCGACACCCGTCTGGATCCAGGTCTCGATCCGGCTGCGATGCGCCGCATTCACCACCGGCCCGTAATGCGCGTCATTGTCGGTCGAGACGCCCACGCGCAGCGCGGCAATCGCCGGGATCAGCTTCTCGCGCAGCGCAATCGCGGTCTTCTCGCCGACCGGCACCACCACCGGCAGCGCCATGCACCGCTCGCCCGCCGAGCCGAACGCCGCGCCCGACAGATCGGCGACGACCTGGTCGAGGTCCGCGTCGGGCATGACGATCCCGTGGTTCTTCGCGCCGCCCATCGCCTGGACGCGCTTGCCCGCCTCGACGCCGCGGCGGTAGACGTAATGCGCGATGTCGGACGACCCGACGAAGCTGACCGCGCTGATCGCCGGATGATCGAGGATCGCGTCGACCATCTCCTTGTCGCCGTGGACGACCTGGAAGATCCCCTCGGGCAGCCCCGCCTCGAGGAACAGCTCGCCGAGCCGCACCGGCACCGACGGATCGCGCTCGCTCGGCTTCAGGATGAACGCGTTGCCCGTCGCGATCGCGACGCCGCTCATCCACAGCGGGATCATCGCCGGGAAGTTGAACGGCGTGATCCCTGCGCCGATGCCGAGCGGCTGGCGCATCGAATAGACGTCGATCCCCGGCCCCGCCCCTTGCGTATACTCGCCCTTCAGGATGTGCGGGATCCCGCAGCAGAACTCGATCACCTCGAGCCCGCGCTGGATGTCGCCCTTCGAATCCGCGATCACCTTGCCGTGCTCGGACGAGAGCAACCGTGCGAGCTCGTCCATGTTCGCCTCGACGAGCCGCTTGAACTCGAACATCACGCGCGCGCGGCGCTGCGGGTTGATCGCCGCCCAGCCCGGCTGCGCCCTGTTCGCGGCGGCCACCGCGCGGTCGAGATCGGCCTGCGTGCCGAGCGTCACGCGCGCCTGGATCTCGCCGCTGTTCGGATCGAACACGTCGCCACTGCGCGCGCCGCCGGAGGGCGGTGCACCCGCGCCGCCGCCTGCGATCAGATGCTCGATGGTGCGAACGGTCATGGCGCCTCTCCTTGTTTTGTGGCCTCTACACCACCGCATCCACCACGACACAAGCGATAGACTTGCAGGCGATAGCTGCATATCTGCAGCCGGCATGGACTGGAGCGACCTCCCGATCTTCCTCGAAGTCGCCCGCGCGCAGCAGCTTGGCCGCGCCGCGGCGAGCCTTGGCGTCGATGCGACGACGGTCGGCCGCCGCCTCCGCCGGCTCGAGACCGCGGTCGGCCAGCGGCTGTTCGAACAGGGCCCCGACGGCCAGATCCTGACCAGCGCGGGCGAGGACCTGCTCGCGCGCGCGACCGCGATGGCAGCGATCGCATCGGACATCCGCACCCCGCCCGCGGGGCGGACCGAGGTCGACGGCACGATCCGCGTCAGCGTCGCCGAGGGCTTCGGCACCTGGTTCGTCAGCCGGCATCTCGGCACGCTCGCACAGGCGCATCCCAAGCTCGCGGTCGATCTCGTCGCGACCAGCGGCTTCCTCAACCCGACCCGGCGCGAGACCGACGTCGCGGTCCTGCTCGCGCGCCCGCGCCGCGGTCCGCTGCGGACGCGCAAGCTCACCGACTATACGCTGCGGCTCTATGCGTCGGCGGAGCATCTCGCGGCGCACGGCCCGGTGCACGGCATCGCCGACCTGCGCGACCGGCGGATGATCGGCTATGTCCCCGACATCGTCTACGCGCCCGAGCTGCGCTATCTCGACGAGATCCCGGGCGTCCGCGACCCCGTGCTGCGGTCGTCGAGCATCAACGCGCAGGCGCACATGATCGCGTCGGGCGCAGGGATCGGCGTGCTCCCCTGCTTCATCGGCGAGGCGTATCCGGGGCTCGTCGCGATCCTCCCCGACATCCGCATCAGCCGCGCCTTCTGGCTCGTCACGCACCAGGACACCGGCCGCTTCGACGCGATCCGCGCCTTCACCGACTGGCTCGTCGCCCTCGTCGGCCGCGAACGCGCGGTGCTCGCCCCCCTCCCTTCCGTCATCCTGACGCCCCCCCTTCCATCATCCTGACGCCCCCCTTTTCGTCATCCTGACGAAAGTCAGGACCCAGAGCCAAAACCACCACCACCCGCGATCTCGTGCCGGCGAGACAAACCCGATTGCCCCCGCGCGACAATTGCGCCTAGCCTGTGGCCATTCCCCTCCCGGAGCGTTTGCATGACCCTCAAGCTCGTCCTCCTCGCCTCGATCGCGCTCGCCACCGTTTCGTCGGCGCAGGTGCCCCAGACCGCCCCCGCCGGCGGCGATGTCCCCGCCAAGTTCGTCCCCGCCACCGCCAACCGCGACTACGTCAAGCGCGAGGTGATGGTGCCGATGCGCGACGGGACGAAGCTCTACACCGTCATCGTCTATCCCAAGGGGCTGACCAACGCGCCGATCGTGCTGACGCGCACGCCGTACGACGCGAAGTCGCGCGCGTCGCGGATGGACAGCCCGAGCATCCTCTCGACGCTGCCGCTCGCCGACGAGATGTTCGTCAAGGGCGGCTATATCCGGGTCTATCAGGACGTCCGCGGCAAATATGGCTCGGAGGGCGAGTATGTCGTCACGCGCCCGGTGATCGGCCCGCTCAACCCGACCAAGGTCGATCACGTCACCGACGCCTATGACACGATCGACTGGCTGGTGAACAAGGCGAACCTGCCCGAATCGAACGGCCGCGTCGGCATGATCGGGTCGTCCTACGAGGGCTTCACCGTCGTCATGGCGCTGCTCAACCCGCACCCTGCGCTGAAAGCCGCGGTGCCTGAAAGCCCGATGATCGACGGCTGGATGGGCGACGACTGGTTCCATTACGGCGCGTTCCGCCTCGCCAACATCGCCTGGCTCGGCGGCCAGACCGGCTACAAAGGCGCGGGCAAGGCGCCGCCGACGGGAGGCTATGACGATTACGAGAATTTCCGCCGCATCGGCTCGGCGGGCGACTGGGCCAAGGCGTCGGGCTACGACCAGCTGCCCTATTGGCAGCGGATGGTCGCGCATCCCGCCTATGACGGCTTCTGGCAGGGTCAGGCGCTCGACAAGTTGCTCGCCGCCAACCCCTCGAACGTCCCCACGCTCTGGGAACAGGGGCTGTGGGATCAGGAGGACATGTACGGTGCGATCACCGCCTGGGAGGCGCTGAAGGGCAAGGGCAAGATGGGCAACAACCATCTCGTCATGGGTCCGTGGCGGCACAGCCAAGTCAACCGCGACGGCCGCAGCCTCGGCCCGTTCGAGTGGGACGGCGACACCGCGCAGCAGTTCCGCGAACAGATGGTGTTGCCGATGTTCGAACAGTATCTGAAGGACGGCCCCGCGGTCACGCTGCCCGCCGCCGCGATCTACAACACCGGCGAGAATCACTGGGACAGGCTGTCGACCTGGCCACTCGCCTGCGAGAGCGGTTGTGCCGCGCCGCTCAAGCCGATCTACCTCGGCGCCGAGGGCGGGCTGGGCTTCACCAAGGCGGCGAGCGGCGGCGACAGCTATGTCTCCGACCCCGCCAGGCCCGTCCCGCATCTGCCGAGGCCGGTCAATTTCGGCGACGGCCGCTGGGGCGACTGGCTGGTCAGCGACCAGCGCGGGGTGGATGGCCGCACCGACGTGATGACCTACACGACCGACGTGCTGACGACGCCCGTCCGCGTCTCGGGCGCACCGATCGCGGACATCTATGCCAAGACGACGGGCACCGATGCCGATTTCGTCGTCAAGGTGATCGACGTCTATCCCGACGAGGTCGCGAGCGATCCGAAGATGGGCGGCTATGAGCTGCCGATCAGCCTCGACATCTTCCGCGGCCGCTACCGCGACAGCTTCGCCAAGCCGACCGCGATCCCGGCGGGCAAGACGCAGCGCTACAAGTTCCGGCTGCCGACGGTGAACCACGTCTTCCAGCCGGGGCACCGGATCATGGTGCAGGTCCAGTCGAGCCTGTTCCCGCTCTACGACCGCAACCCGCAGACCTTCGTCCCCAACATCTTCCTCGCGAAGAAGGCGGACTACAGGAAGGCGACGGTAACGATCGAACGCGGCGGCGCGAATGCGAGCGCGGTGTGGCTGCCGGTGGTGGCGGTCGACCAGTCGGCGGTGCTGGCGAAGTAAGCGTATAATCCTCCCCCGCCAGGGGGAGGTGTCGCCGAAGGTGACGGAGGGGGAGGACACGGAACAGGCGTTTCCCTTCCCGCCCCCTCCGTCAGGCTGACGCCTGCCACCTCCCCCTGGCGAGGGAGGATCTAGTTTGGACGTTCCGCGATCAGATAACCGGCGCGGGCCCGAACAGCCCCGCCTGGTAATCGCGGATCGCTTCGCCGATCTCCTCGCGCGTCGTCATCACGAACGGCCCGTGCGCGACGACCGGCTCGTCGATCGGATCGGCATGCCCGAACACCAGCCGCACCGGCCCCGCCGCCGCGACCTCGATCCGGTCGCCGTGCTCGCCGAACGTGACGAGATGCCACGGCTCGACGACCGTCCCGCCGACCTCGGGCCGCCCCTCGATCACATAGAAGAACACGCTGCGCCCGCGCGGTGCCGGCAGTGTAACCCGCCCCCCCGCCGCCAGCTCGACCGTCATCATCGCGACACCCGTCAGCGACTCGACCGGCCCCGCCTGCCCCGCAAACGTCCCCGCGATCACATTCACGACACCGCCGTCGACCGCGACCGCCGGAATATCCTCGCGCTGGAGCCCGGTATAGGCGGGCTTGGTCATCTTGAGCCGCCCCGGCAGATTGACCCACAGCTGCAGGATCTCGAGCGGCCCGCCGTCGCGCTTGAACGACGCGGGCGAGACCTCGGCATGGATCAGCCCAGACCCCGCGGTCATCCACTGCACGCCGCCCGCGCGCATCACGCTTTCATGCCCGCCGCTGTCGAGATGCGCCATTTCGCCGCTCAGGATGAAGCTGACCGTCTCGAACCCGCGATGCGGATGCGGCCCGAACGGCAGGCCGTTATTGCCGGGCCGATAGGTCTGCGGCCCGTGATGGTTGAGGAACAGGAACGGATCGACCTGCGGCAGCTGCGGCCCCGGCAGCGGCCGCCGCGTGACGAGATCGGCGATGTCGTCACGCTGGGCGGGATAGGTCCGCAGCACGCGCCGCATCTCAGTTCGCCTCGCGCACGGCCGAGGCGGGCCGCGCGATCTCGCGCAGCAGGTCGTCGACCCCGTGCATCAGGAAATCGAGCGTCCCCTTGTTGCCCAGCCGTCCGTCGGTCATCTTCTCGTGCACCGCGCCGATCACCGATTGCGGCCGCAGCACCGTGCGCGCGCCGATCGACGCCAGCGTCTCGTTGAGCTGCGCCTGCGCGCGCGCGCCGCCGACCGCGCCCGGCGACGAGGTCAGCGTGAACACCGGCTTCCCCGTCAGCGTCGCCTTGCCATAGGGCCGCGACGCCCAGTCGAGCGCGTTCTTGAGCACGCCGGGCATCCCGTGATTATATTCGGGCGACGCGATCACGATCCCGTCCGCCTCGCCGATCGCAGCGCGGAACGCGGCCACCGTCTCGGGCGGCGTCTCGGTGTCGGCGTCCTGATCGTACATCGGGATCGCGTTGAGCGGGAAGATCCGCAGCGTCGCCTTGTCGCCCAGCGCATCGGCGAGCGATTCGAGGATCGCGGTGTTGAACGAGTGGCGGCGCAGGCTGCCGGAAATACCGAGAAGAAGGGGCATGGACGTGTCTCCTGTGAAAGGGTCAGGCAAAGCTGAAACCGGAAATCGCGGTCTCGAGAACGTGTTCGGCGTAAATCCTGGTCCCGCGCGCCTCCGACGCGCCCGCGGCGACCATGAGCGGCAGCAGATGCTCCGCGCGCGGGTGCGACAGCCGCCCCGCAGGCGCTTCGGCCCAGCGATCGAGCGCGGCACCGCGTGCGTCGGGTGCGGCCGCGACCGCATCGCTCAGCCACGCATCGAACGCCTCGGACGGCGCGGTGAACCGCGGATCGCCATAGCCGCGCATGTTGTGGAAGCTCATCCCCGACGCGACGATCAGCACGCCCTCGTCGCGCAGCGGCGCGAGCGCGCGGCCCGCCGCACGGTGCAGCGCGGGGTCGAGATCCTTGTCGACCGACATCTCGACCACCGGGATATCGGCCTCCGGAAACGCGACCTTCATCGGCACGAACACGCCGTGATCAAGCCCGCGCGCCGTATCGACCTGCGCCGCGATCCCCGCCGCCTCGAGCAACGCCGCGCCGCGCGCTGCCAGCGCAGGGTCGCCCGGCACGTCGTAGCGCAGCTCATAGGTATGCGGCGGGAAGCCGCCATAATCGTAGATCAGCGGCGGCCGGGCGGCGCCGGTAAAGGCGAAGCCACGCGTTTCCCAATGTCCCGACACGACCAGCACCGCGCGCGGCCGCTCGGGCAGCCGGTCGGCGAGCGTGCGCAGGAACGCCGCCATGCCCGTCCAGCTGCCCGCGGGATCCTCCATGAAGAAGCACGGTCCACCGCCATGCGGGATGAACAGGCTCGGCTGGCGCAAGGTCGTGGTCATCGGACGGCTCCCGGCAGGACGGTCCACGCGATCTAGGCGCTGCGATCGCCCCCCGGAATAGCGCGTTCGGCAACACAGCGTTGCCGCGCGCCCCTGCGCATCACTTGACCGGGCGCTTCTCCAGCTTCCGCGCGAGCGTCCGCCGGTGCATGCCGAGCTGCCGCGCGGTCTCCGATATGTTGAACCCCGTCTCCGCGAGCGTCGCGTGGATCCGCTCCCATTCGAGCGTCTTGATCGTCGCGCGGCGTTCGGTGACCGCGGTGTCGACCTTGCCCTCGGTCCGGTCGAACGCCGCCTCGATGTCGTCGGTGTTCGACGGTTTCACCAGGTAATGCGACGCGCCCAGCTTGATCGCCTCGACCGCGGTCGCGATGCTGGCAAACCCCGTCAACACGACGACGAGGATATCGGGATCGTGCGCGTGGAGCGTCTGGACGCAGACCAGCCCCGACGCGCCGCCGAGCTTCAGATCGACCACCGCATATTGCGGCACCCCGTCCGCCAGCAGCAGCACCAGATCCTCATGGCTCGCCGCCAGCCGGACCGCATAGCCGCGCCGCTCGAACGAGCGTTTGAGCGTGCGCGCGAACGTCTCGTCATCCTCGACGATCACCAGATGCTTAACCGGGGGGAGGCCGTCGTCGTTCATTCGTCACGCTCCAGTGCGATCGCCGCGAGCGGCAGCGTCAGCGTCACTTCTGCCCCGCCCGAATCCCGATTGGCGACCGCGACGCTGCCGCCCAGCTTGCGCATCGCGTTGACCGCGAGGAACAGCCCGAGCCCGTGCCCCGGATCGCGCTTGCTCGACTGATAGGGCTTGCCGAAGCTCGCCAGCTTGTCGCGCGTGAACCCCGGCCCGTGATCGCGCACGATCAGCGCGAGGTGATCGCCCGTCCGCTCGCCCGAAAATCCGACCCAGTGCGGCGACGCCTCCGCCGCGTTGTCGAGCACGTTCGCGATCACCTGTTTCAGCGCGGGGTCCGACACGATCAGCGGATCGTCGCCCAGCCGGCTGGTATAGTCGAACTCGACCCCGGCATGCAGCGCGCGCCAGTCCTCGACGATCGCGTCGAGAAACGCGTGCAGCGGCACGACCTCGGGCGCCTCGCCGCGCGCTTCGCCCGCCGCGAGCAGGATGTTGGTGACGATCGTCTTGCACCGCTGCACCTCGGCCTGCATCTCGCCGATCTCCTCGAGCATGCCGGCATCGGTGACGAGCGCGGGCATCCGCTTCCAATCGTTGAGGATCACCGCGAGCGAGGCGAGCGGCGTGCCGAGCTCGTGCGCGGCGCCCGATGCGAGCAGGCCCATGCGGACGATATGGTCCTCTTCCGCCGCCTGTTGCCGCAGGTCGGCGAGATGCTCGTCGCGTGCGCGCAGGTTGCCCGTGATCCGCGTCATGAACAGCACGAGCAACGTCGCGATCAGCAGGAAGTTGAGCAGCGACCCGACCGTATAGAGCGCGAAATACTCGCCCGTGTAATCGGTCGGCAGCGCGAGCGGGCGATAGCGGATCGTCAGCAGCGCGAAGCACCCGCCCGTCACCCCGACGATCGCCCAGCTCGACCAGCGATCGAGCAGCACCGCGCCCAGCACGACCTGCAATAGATACAGCGCGATGAACGGGTTGGTCGCGCCGCCGCTCAGGTACAGCTGCACCGTGAGCAGCGCGACGTCGAGCAGCATCGCCAGCAGCAGCTGCGCATTCGCCCCGCGCTGCCACCCGTAGAGCCGCATGCTCGCGAGGTTGAGCGCGACCGACGCCGCCATCGCCATCAGCATCGGGACGAGCGGCAGGTCGATCCCGAACAGGAACCGCACCGTCAGCACCGTGACCAGCTGTCCCGCCACCGCGATCCAGCGCAGCGTCACCAGCTGCCGCATGTTCGCGTTGCCCGCCGCATCGGTATCGGCGCGCGCGCGGCTCAGCCATGTCTGCCACCGCGACGTGTCAAGCGTCATTCGTGTCGTGTCGGGCGGCGTCACGCGGTCGATCCCTCCTGCGACGGCATCAACGCGTGAGCGCGCGTCTCAGCGCCCGTCACGACGGCGCTCGTTGCGCACGACGATCACGAAGCCGAGCGCGGTCATCGCGGCGAGGCCGAACCAGGTCAGCATATAGACGAGGTGGTTGTTCGGAAACGCGATGATCGTCAGCCCGCCGACGGGGGCGCCGGTCCCGACCCGGTCGGCATCGATGAAATAGGGCGCGGTGCGCCCCAATGCGCGTTTCGCCGCGATCGCCGCGACGTCGCGCGAATACCAGCTGTCGGCAGCGGCATCGTTGCTGCGCAGGAACCCGCCCTTTGGCTCGGTGATGCGCAGATAGCCCGTCACGGTGACGGGCCCCGCAGGCCGCGCATGCGTGCGGCGCTGCTCGGGCGAGACATAGCCACGATTGACGAGGACGCTGAACCCCTGCGCTGTCCGCAGCGGCGTCATCACCCAATAGCCGCTGCCGAGCGCGGTGGCCGCGCGGACCAAAGTCTCGCGGTCATGCGCGAACGTGCCGCTGACGCGGATCCGGCGATACGCGTCGCTCGCGGCGGTGATCGCCGGCCAGCGATCGGGTCCCGGCGGCGCGACCGGTGCGGCGGTCGCGCGCGCGTCGACCTGCCGGATCAGGTCGAGCTTCCATGCACGGCGCTCGACCTGCCACACACCCAGCGCGACGAACCCGGCGAACAGCAGCAGCGCGATGAAGCCTGCCACCCATATCGCCGGCCGCGGCCGGGCATGCGCGGTCATCACATGTCTACCGCGGCCTGCATCGGCATCATGTTCGTGTTCATGTGATACATGACCCAGATCGAGCCGCTGAGCGTGATCACGACGAGGATGATCGTGAAGATCAGCGCCATCATCGTCCAGCCATTCTCGGACTTGGTGTTCATGTGCAGGAAGTAGATCATGTGGACGATGATCTGGAGCACCGCGAACAGCATGATGACCAGCGCGGCGGTCGACGGGTCCTTGAACGCCCCCGTCATCACCGCCCAGAACGGCACCGCGGTCAGCAGGACCGAGAGGAAGAACCCCTTGAGATAGCTCCCCCGCGTCCCGTGCGACGCGTGGTCGTTCCCGTGATCATCGTGCCCGTGCGCGTGATCATCATGCGCATGCTCGGCATGCGCGTCGTGCGGCGTGGCGTGGCGGTCGGTCATCGCAGCGAACCCATCAGATAGACGAAGGTGAAGACGCCGATCCAGATGACGTCGAGAAAGTGCCAGAACATGCTGAGGCACATCAGGCGGCGCTTGTTCGCGGCGATCAGGCCGTGCTTCTGCACCTGCACCATCAGCGTGACGAGCCAGATGAAGCCCATCGTCACGTGCAGGCCGTGCGTGCCGACCAGCGTGAAGAACGACGACAGGAACGCGCTGCGCGTCGGGCCCGCACCCTCGTGGATGAGGGTGGCGAACTCGTACATCTCGATCGACAGGAAGCACAGGCCGAACAGCCCGGTGAACGCGAGCCACATCTGCATGATGCGCTGGCGGCCCTCTTCCATCGACAGCATCGCAAAGCCGTAGGTGATCGACGAGAACAGCAGCATCGCGGTGTTCACCGCGACGAGCGGCAGCTCGAAGATCTCCTTGGGCGTCGGCCCGCCGGCATAGCTGCTGCCGAGCACGCCGTACGCCGCGAACAACACCGCGAAGATGAGGCAATCGCTCATCAGGTACATCCAGAAGCCCAGCATCGTGCTGCTGCCCTCGGGATGGTGATGTTCCTCGAGCTGGTAGAACGAGAGGGGCTCACCCTTCTCGTCCAGACCATCCTTCTTCAATGATACCGAAGACATCGCGTCAGGCTCCCTGGGTCGCGAGCAGGCGGGTGCGCGCGTCCTCGCTGGCGATCACGTCCTCGACCGGGATGTAGAAGTCGCGCTTGAAGTTGAAGGTGTGGAAGATCGTCGTGGCGAAGATCCCGACCAGCGCCAGACCCGCCAGCCACCACATGTACCAGATCATCGCGAAGCCGAATGCCACGCTCAGTCCGGCCAGGACGACACCGGTGCCGGTGCCGCTCGGCATGTGGATCTTGCGGAAGCCGCTGAGCGGCCGCTCGTGCTTGCGGTCCTTCATGTCGTACCAGGCGTCCAGGTCGTGAACGACCGGCGTGAACGCGAAGTTGTACTCCGGCGGCGGCGACGAGGTCGCCCACTCCAGCGTACGACCGTTCCACGGATCGCCGGTATGGTCGGCAAGCGCCTCGCGGTTCCGGATGCTGACGAAGATCTGCATCAGGAAGGCACCGATGCCCGCTGCGATCAGCGCTGCGCCGAGTGCGGCGATGACGAACCAGATCTGCAGGTTCGGATCGTCGAAATAGCGCATCCGGCGGGTCACGCCCATCAGGCCGAGCACATAGAGCGGCATGAACGCGAGGTAGAAGCCGACGACCCAGCACCAGAACGAGATCGTGCCCCACTTCGGGTCGAGCCGGAAGCCGAACGCCTTGGGGAACCAGTAGTTGATCCCCGCGAACATCCCGAACAGCGTCCCGCCGATGATCACGTTATGGAAATGCGCGACCAGGAACAGCGAGTTGTGCAGCACGAAGTCGGCTGGCGGCACTGCGAGCAGCACGCCGGTCATCCCGCCGATCGTGAACGTCACCATGAAGGCCACTGTCCACATCATCGGCAGCTCGTACCGGATCCGCCCCTTGTACATCGTGAACAGCCAGTTGAAGATCTTGGCCCCTGTCGGGATCGAGATGATCATCGTGGTGATGCCGAAGAACGAGTTGACGCTCGCGCCCGACCCCATCGTGAAGAAATGGTGCAGCCAGACGAGATACGACAGGATCGTGATGACGAGCGTCGCATAGACCATCGAGCTGTAGCCGAAGAGGCGCTTGCCCGAGAAGGTCGAGGTGACCTCCGAGAAGATGCCGAACGCCGGCAGGACCAGGATGTAGACCTCGGGGTGACCCCAGATCCAGATCAGGTTGACGTACATCATCGGGTTGCCGCCCGCGTCGTTCGTGAAGAACGCCGTGCCGATATAGCGGTCGAGCGACAGCATCGCGAGCACTGCGGTCAGCACCGGGAAGGCGGCGACGATCAGGATGTTGGTGCACAACGCGGTCCAGGTGAAGATCGGCATCTTCATCAGGCCCATGCCGGGTGCGCGCATCTTGACGATCGTCGCGACCAGGTTGACGCCCGACAGCAACGTGCCGACGCCCGCGATCTGCAGCGCCCATATGTAATAGTCGACACCGACATCGGGCGAATAGGCGATCCCCGACAAGGGCGGCATCGCCAGCCAGCCGGTCCGCGCGAACTCGCCGATGAACAGCGACATCATGACGACGACGGCACCCGCCGCGGTCATCCAGAAGCTGAAATTGTTGAGGAACGGGAACGACACGTCGCGCGCACCGATCTGGAGCGGGACGACATAGTTCATCAGGCCCGTGACCATCGGCATCGCGACGAAGAAGATCATGATCACGCCGTGCGCGGTGAACACCTGGTCATAGTGATGCGCGTTGAGATAGCCTTCGCTACCCCCGAACGCCATCGCCTGCTGCAGGCGCATCATGATCGCGTCGGAGAATCCGCGCAGCAGCATGACGATCGCGAGCACCATGTACATGATGCCGATCTTCTTGTGGTCGACGCTGGTGAACCACTGGTTCCACAGATAGCCCCACACCTTGAAATAGGTGAGGGCCGCGACGAGTGCGGCGCCGCCGATCGCCACCATCCCGAACGTCGCGACGACGATCGGTTCGTGCAGCGGCAGCGACTCCAGCGTGAGCCGCCCGAAGATGGTCTTCAACAGGGTATCAGACATCATGGTTCTCTTGACCTAGCCGAGGGCGAGGCGTTGCGTGCCGGGTGTCGGCACTGGGATCATTTGCGTGTGGTTGCGGTTCTGCGAGGCGCCGGGGGCATTGTTGCCGCCGTCCGATTTCGTCGTCGCGGGTGCCGACCAGTGCGGGGCGTTGCCCTTCTCGTCGGCATCCTTCATCAGCGCGCCTTCGACGCGGGTCGAGCCGTCCTGCGGACCGCTCCCGCCGTTGACGCCGGGCATCGCCATGCCGCCATGCGCGTCCTTCTTCATCAGGTCGGACATGCATGCCTTGCCGGGCTTGACGCACTGCTCGACGATCGCCTGGAAAAGCCCGCCGTCGACCGCACCGAAATAGCGGACCGGGACCTTCTCGCTCGGCTTTTCGAGCTGCATGTAGTTGGTGCGGTTCAGCCCGCCGCCGCCGTTCCGGACCTTGGCGACCCAGGCATCGAAGCCCGCGTCGGACACGCCGTGGAAGCGGAAGCGCATCCCCGAGAAGCCCGCGCCGCTGTAATGCGAAGAGAAGCCCTCATAGTTGCCGGGCTTGTTGATCACCGCGTGCAGCGTCGTCGCCATCCCGGGCATCGTGTAGATCATGCCCGCGAGCGCCGGGATGTAGAACGCGTTCATCACCGACGACGACGTCATCTTGAAACGCAGCGGGCGATCGACCGGCGCGGCCAGCTCGTTGACCGTCGCGATGCCGTATTCGGGATAGATGAACAGCCATTTCCAGTCGAGCGCGACCACCTGGACGTCGAGCGGCTTGCCGCCCGTGATCGTCTGCTGGTTGTCCGAAAGCTGGCCGATCGGCGCGTTCTCGCCGACATCGCTGGTCTGCGCCGAGATCCGGCCGAGCGGGCGATACGGGTCGAGCAGATGCGTGCTCGTCCATGTCAGCGCGCCGAGCGCGATGATGATCAGCAGCGGCACGCCCCAGATCAGCAGCTCGAGGCCGATCGAGTGATCCCAGTTCGGCTCGTACTTCGCGGCCTTGTTCGCCTGGCGGTAGCGATAGGCGAACAGCAGCGTCAGCACGATCACCGGAATGATGATCAGCAGCATCAGCCCCGTGGAAATGAGCACCAGGTCGCGCTGCTGCACCGCAATATCGCCAGACGGCGACATCACGACCCAGTTGCACCCACTGATCAGCAGCGCGGGCAGCACGGCGGCTGCGCGTAAGAGCCAGGATCTAGGCCTGGAATTCGATAGCTCGGCGGTCATACGCTCGCCCCTACGCCGCAGTTCGGTCATACCATAGTGGACAATTTGTCCAATGGGCGCCGCACTGCAGCAAAGGCATGGCGCTCATGCTGCGACAGACATAGGCGTTACGGAGAGAGTCCGAAAGGCCCTGCCCGCAGGTGAAAAAACGGCGTATGATCAATGCGCCGTCCGAACAGGCCATGGGCGGCGTGCCGCCTCACGGAAGCGAGTTTGAGAATGAGTGCACACGCAGGATCGACGTCTTTCGAGGACGATACCCGCGATCTCCACGATCACGGCAAAAAGATCTCGCCCGGCGAGATCGCGATCGGCGTGGTCATCGGCCGGACGTCGGAATTCTTCGACTTCTTCGTCTATGCGATCGCCTCGGTGATCGTCTTCCCCGCGCTCGTCTTCCCCTATGTCGACCGGCTGCAGGGGACGATCTACTCGTTCGCGGTCTTCGCGCTCGCCTTCATCGCGCGTCCGTTCGGGTCGATCATCTTCATCGCGGTCGACCGTCTCTATGGCCGCAGCGCGAAGCTGACGATGGCGCTGTTCCTGCTCGGCACCGCGACCGTCGCGATGGGCTTCCTGCCCGGCTATGAGCAGGTCGGGAACTGGTCGGTCGTGCTGCTGTCGCTGCTGCGAATCGCGCAGGGCATCGCGCTCGCCGGCGCATGGGACGGCCTCGCCTCGCTGCTGTCGCTCAACGCGCCCGAGGGTCGCCGCGGCTGGTACGCGATGCTGCCCCAGCTCGGCGCGCCGTTCGGCCTGCTTGTCGCCAGCGGTCTGTTCGCCTTCTTCGTCGCGACGCTGCCCGCCGCCGACTTCATCGACTGGGGCTGGCGCTATCCGTTCTTCGTCGCGTTCGCGATCAACGTCGTCGCGCTCTTCGCCCGCCTCCGCCTCGTCGTCACGCCCGAGTTCGAGACGCTGTTCGAATCGCGCGCGCTTCAGCCCGCGCCCGTGCTCGACACGATCCGCGCAGAAGGCCGCACGATCGTGCTCGGCGCGTTCGCGCCGCTCGCCAGCTTCGCGCTGTTCCACATGGTCACCGTGTTCCCGCTCTCGTGGATCGTGCTCTTCACCTCGGAAACGCCCGGCCGCTTCCTGACGATCGAGGTCATCGGTGCCGCGATCGGTCTCGGCGCGACGCTCGTCTCGGGGCTGCTCGCCGACCGGATCGGCCGCCGTACGCTGCTCGGCAGCACCGCGGTGCTGATCGCGCTGTTCGCGATCGGCGCACCGATGCTGCTCAGCGGCGGTCCGACCGGCGAATGGGCGTTCATGATCATCGGCTTCCTGCTGTTCGGCCTGTCGTTCGGCCAGTCGTCGGGGTCGCTCGCGACCAGCCTCGGCAAGACGCACCGCTATACCGGCTCCGCGCTGACGACCGATCTCGCTTGGCTGTTCGGCGCGGGCTTCGCCCCGCTCGCGGCGCTCGTCCTGTCGAGTGAACTTGGGCTCGCCGCCAGTGGCGCGTATCTCTTCTCGGGTGCGGTCTGCACGCTGATCGCGCTCGGCGTGAACAAGGAACTGGCGAAGCGCGCGAACGAGCGCTGACCCGCAAACGACGACACCGTGACAGGGCGCCTTGCGCGTCCCGCTGTCGGTCCCTCACCTCGCGCGCTCCAATCCGCCGTCGCAGCCCTGCGGCGGCGGTTGACGTTACGGCAACGGCTCGTCGCAAATCCGCCGGCCCCGTCGCGCGCGCCGATTGACGCGCGAAAGACCGTACTGTACCGGACGGTATCGAAGACGATCGGGCTATACCGCCACGCCGCGTCGGACACGACCCGGTTGGCGCCCGGTTCGCGAACGCCCTGCGCCTCGCCGATCACCGCCTGCCCATCCCAACCGCGTCGCGCGCTGGTGCGACGTGCCCGCCTGCCCATCCGAACTGCCCATCCGAAGAGACCCGATCATGGCCTATCTCGACCTCGACAACCTGTTCGCCGCCCCCGCCGGTTCGGCCAGTGGCAGCCGTGTCATCGCGGCGCGCACGGGGTTTTCGGCGCTCGAGTGGAACGTCATCTTGCTCGCGCGCAACGACAGCGTCGCCAGCCTGTCGAGTCGCGGCCGGGTCGCACGCGCGCTCGGCGCGATCTTCGGGATCGCCGCGCAGGCGCCGCTCGCGGATCCGCGGCTCGAGGCGCTACGCCGCATCGCGGTCCACGCATGGCGCAAGGGGCTCGCGCTCCCCGCCGCCGAGATCGAGCGATTCGTCGCCGCCGGATTTCACCGCGCGCAGATCGACACGCTGATCGCGCGCGTCACCGCCTGACGCGGCGCGTTTGAAATGCGGCGAACCGGGGCGAACCCCGATTCGCCGCCCCGCGTCAGATCCGCGTGGTGCCCGAATAGGCGAACAGCACGTCGGCATCGTCGCCCAGCACGACCTGCTCGCTGCCCGTCACCGTGACGCACTCGCCCGCCTTGAAATCGACGCCCGCGACCGAGCCCGACCCCGTGACCGGGATCAGCCAGCCGGTCTTGCCCTCTGGCAGCGTCACCGCATGGTCGCGCCCGCTCCACCGCTCGAGCACGAATTTCGGCCCCTCGACCTGGATGGTCCGCCCCTCCGACACGCGACCGGGCGAGGTGATCGGCTGATAGGGCACGGGGTCCGACACCGCGATGCCGTCGTCGAGATGCAGTTCGCGGTCGCTGCCATAATCATAGAGGCGGTACGTGGTTTCCGAATTCTGCTGCACCTCGATCACCGTCAGCCCGCCGCCGATCGCATGGATCGTGTCCGACGCGCAGTACATGAAGTCGCCCGCCTTTACCGGCTTCCAGTAGAGCTTGTCCTCGATCGTCCCGTCGACCGCGGAGGCGCGCAGTTCCTCGTGCGAGATCGGCGTCTTCGTCCCGACCGCGATCGTCGAATCGGGTTCGGCGGCAAGCACCGTCCAGCATTCGTCCTTGCCGCGCGGCAACCCGCGCGCATGCGCCTGGTCGTCGTCGGGATGCACCTGCACCGACAGTTTCTCGCTCGTGAACAGATACTTGATCAGCAGATCGGGGGTCGTGTCGCCCGGCTCCTGGAACCACACCTCGCCGATCGGCGGCGAACCCGGCGCCGGATCGTCGAAACCGGGCCAGAGGGTGTGACGCCCCCATGGCTTCTCGACACGATGCGTGTGGAGCAGGGTGGCGGGCATAGGCTATTCCTTCTGACGTCGGGCGTATCGGCTCGGACATAGCCCTCGCGACGCCCGGTGGCGAGACGCTGTTAACGCGGGTGTTAACGCGGGTCGTGCGCGTCCGATCCGACCCCGCCGGTTCGCCCCGGCGCGTTTGCTCGAGGTCCGTGCGATCCCCCCGCGTGATCCCCCGTGCAATCCCCCCGCCGAAGGGGATTGTTCGTGCGGCCCCGGTTACGCTAAGGACGACGTCCATGCGTATCCCCCAGTCTCGCGCGCTCACGATCGCGCTCCTCGCCGCCATAGCGCTCCCGATGGCCGGATGCGCGAGCTCGCGCACCTCGACCGACATTCCCTATGTCGCGCGCGACGTCGGCACGCTCTACTCGCTGGCCAAGCGCCGGCTCGATCAGGGGCGGTACAAGGAGTCGGCGCAGCTCTTCGACGAGGTCGAGCGCCAGCATCCCTATTCGATCTGGGCCCGCCGCGCGCAGGTGATGAGCGCGTTCAGCTATTATCTCGACGCCGATTACACCAAGTCGATCCAGTCGGCGCAGCGCTTCATCTCGGTCCACCCCGGCAATCGCGACGCCCCTTATGCCTATTACCTGATCGCGCTCGGCTATTACGAGCAGATCACCGACGTGACGCGGGACCAGAAGATCACGCGCCAGGCGCTCGACGCGCTCGGCGAACTCATGCGCCGCTATCCCAACACGCGCTACGCGTCGGACGCACGGCTCAAGATCGATCTCGTCAACGACCATCTCGGCGGCAAGGAGATGGAGATCGGCCGCTTCTACGAGACGCGCGGCCAGTGGCTCGCGGCAAACGGCCGCTTCCGCACCGTCGTCGACCAGTATCAGCAGACCACGCACACGCCCGAGGCGCTGATGCGGCTGACCGAGACCTATCTCGCGCTCGGCGTCCCGATCGAGGCCGAAAAGGCCGCGGCGGTGCTCGGCCGCAACTATCCCGGCACCGCCTGGTACCAGCGCGCGTACAAGCTGATGCAGGAGCACCCGGTCAAGCCGCTCGCACCGATCGCGACCGGCGCGCAGGTCGTCCCCGCGGGCACCCCCGGCGCGCTCCCCGCCGCCGGCCTCGGCGAGGCCCCGGCGATTCCCGGCTCGGTCGGCAATGGCGGCTCGGGCTCCGCCGCCCCAAGCGGCGCCGGCCCCGTCGGCCCCGCCGGCACCACCCGCACCACCCCCGGCAACTGAGCAGGGGGGGGGCCGCCCCCCCCTCGTCCCGTCCCCCACTCAACGTCATCCTGACGAGAGTCAGGACCCAGAGCCCCAAACGCGCCCGCCCCCCCCCGCGTCATCCTGACGAAAGTCAGGATCCAGAGCCGCAGACGCGCCCGTCTCCCCCAACCCGTCATCCTGACGAAAGTCAGGATCCAGAGCCACAGACCGCAGCGCTCGTAACCCTGGATCCTGACTTTCGTCAGGATGACGAGGAGAGGGTAATGACTAGAGCGCCGCAGTAACGCGAACCGCCCCCCCCCGCCCCCCCGTCAAACCAGACGGAACATTGGGGGATCATTTTCGCATCCGGATCGTCTAAGGGACGAACCGATGCTGACCGAACTCTCCATCCGCGACGTGGTATTGATCGAGGCGCTCGACCTGGGCTTCGGCCCGGGGCTCGGCGTGCTGACCGGCGAGACCGGCGCGGGCAAGTCGATCCTGCTCGATGCGCTCGGGCTCGCGCTCGGCGGCCGCGGCGACAGCGGGCTCGTCCGCCACGGTGCCGCGCAGGCGGTCGTCACCGCGACCTTCGATCCCCCCGCCCCCGGCACGCCGCTCACCGCGCTGCTCGACGAGAACGGGCTGACGATCGAGACGGGCGAACCGCTCATCATCCGCCGGATCGTCAAGGCCGATGGCGGCAGCCGCGGCTTCGTCAACGACCAGCCCGCCTCCGCCGGGCTGCTCCGCGAAATGGCGCCGACGCTCGTCGAGATCCACGGCCAGCATGACGAACGCGGCCTGCTCAACCCGCGCGGCCACCGCGCGCTGCTCGACATCTTCGGCCGCACCGAACCCGCCGCGACGACGCGCGCCTGGGCCGCATTGCGCGACGCCGAGGATGCACTCGCCACCGCGCGCGCGGATATCGAGAGCGCCGCGCGCGACCGCGACTGGCTCGAACATACCGTCGCCGAACTCACCGCGCTCGGCGCCGAGCCGGGCGAGGAGGAGACGCTCGCCGACACCCGCCGCTCGATGCAGCGCGCGGAAAAGATCGCGGACGACCTGTCGGCGATCGACGACTATCTCGAAGGCTCGGACGGCGGGCTCGCCAAGCTGCGCCAGGCCGCGCGCGTGCTCGAACGGATCGCGGGCGACCATGTCGCGCTCGCCGACGCGCTCGCCGCGGTCGACCGCGCGGTGATCGAGGGATCGGTCGCCGAGGAGCGGATGCGCGATGCCCGCATCGACCTCGCCTACGATCCGCGCAGCCTCGAGGACGACGAGGCGCGGCTGTTCGAACTCCGCGCAATGGCACGCAAGCACCGCGTCCAGCCCGACGACCTCGCCGCGCTGACCGACGAGATGCGCGCGCGGCTCGAACGGCTCGACGCGGGCGAAGGCGGGATCGCGGTACTCGAGGCAACGCTCGCCAAGGCGCGCGCCGCGTACGACAAGGCCGCGGACGCGCTGTCCGCCCGCCGTGCCAAGGCGGCGCTGCGGCTCGATACCGCGGTCGCGGGCGAGCTCGCGCCGCTGAAACTCGACGCCGCCCGCTTCCGCACCGTCTGCGCCCCGCTCGGCGAGGACGGCTGGTCGGGCGCGGGCAAGGACCGCGTCGAGTTCGAGATCTCGACCAACCCCGGCGCGCCGTTCGCGGGCCTCACCAAGATCGCCAGCGGCGGCGAATTGTCGCGCTTCATCCTCGCCTTGAAGGTCGCGCTCGCGGAGGAAGGCGGCGCGACGACGATGGTGTTCGACGAGATCGACCGCGGCGTCGGCGGCGCGGTCGCCAGCGCGATCGGCGAGCGACTCGCCCGCCTCGCGCAGAGCACGCAGCTGCTCGTCGTCACGCACAGCCCGCAGGTCGCGGCGCGCGGCGCCAAGCACCTGCTGATCGCGAAAAGCAACGACGGCACCGTCACGCGTACCGGCGTCCGCGCGCTCGACGAGGCCGAGCGCCGCGAGGAGATCGCCCGCATGCTCTCGGGTGCGACGATCACCGACGAGGCGCGCGCGCAGGCCGAACGGCTGCTCGAAACCGCCTGAAACCCTTGCCGCGCGGAGGACGCGTGCCTAACCCGCGATCATGACCGCGCTGCCCACGTCCGCCCTTCCCGCCACCGAAGCGGAGGCCGCCGCCGAGCTGGCGACGCTCGCCGAGCGCATCGCCTATCACAATGCGCGCTATCACACCGACGACGCGCCCGAGATCAGCGACGCGGACTATGACGCGCTGGTCCGCCGCAACACCGCAATCGAGACCGCCTTCCCCGCAAGCGTCCGCGCCGATTCGCCGAGCCGCAGCGTCGGCGCCGCGCCCGCCGGGCATTTGTCGAAGGTCGCGCACGCCAAGCCGATGATGAGCCTCGACAACGCGTTCTCGGACGCGGAGGTCGAGGAGTTCGTCGGCCGCGTCCGCCGCTTCCTCAAGCTTGCCGACGACGCCCCCGTCGCGCTCACCGCCGAGCCCAAGATCGACGGCCTGTCCTGCTCGCTGCGCTACGAGGACGGCCGGCTGGTCCAGGCGCTCACCCGCGGCGACGGCCAGGTCGGCGAGGACGTCACCGCCAATGTCCGCACGATCGCCGACATCCCGCAGATGCTCGGCGGCGAGCCCCCCTACCCCGCGATCTTCGAGATCCGCGGCGAGGTGTACATGGCAAAGGCCGACTTCGCCGCGCTCAACGCCCGCCTGCTCGCGGACGCCGCGCAGACCGGCAAGGAGGCGCGCCAGTTCGCCAACCCGCGCAACGCCGCCGCGGGCTCGCTCCGCCAGAAGGACGCGGGCATCACCGCCGAACGCACGCTGCGCTTCCTCGCGCATGGCTGGGGCGAGGCAAGCGCCGTCCCCGCGGAGACACAGTCCGCGATCGTCGACCAGTTCCGCGCCTGGGGCTTCGCGGTCGCCGACGCGTTCGCGCGCGTCGAGGACGAACGCGGCGCGCTCGGAGTCTACCGCGCGATCGAGGCGGGCCGGGCCGAGCTCCCCTTCGATATCGACGGCGTGGTGTACAAGGTCGACCGGCTCGACTGGCAGGCGCGACTCGGCCAGGTCGCACGCGCACCGCGCTGGGCGATCGCGCACAAATTCCCCGCCGAGCGCGCGCAGACCACGCTCAACGCGATCGACATCCAGGTCGGCCGCACCGGCGCGCTGACCCCGGTCGCGCGGCTCGACCCCGTCACCGTCGGCGGCGTCGTCGTCACCAACGCGACGCTTCACAATTTCGACGAGATCGAGCGGCTCGGCGTCCGCGTCGGCGACCGCGTCCTCGTCCAGCGCGCGGGCGACGTTATCCCGCAGATCGTCGAGAGCCTGACCGCCGCCGAGGATCGCCCCGCCTATGTCTTCGACCGGCTCTGCCCTGAGTGCGGGTCGGCCGCCGAGCGCGAGGAGGGCGAGGTCGTCTATCGCTGCACCGGCGGGCTGATCTGTCCCGCGCAGCGCGTCGAGCGGCTCATCCACTTCACCTCGCGCCACGCCTTCGACATTGGCGGGCTCGGCCAGACGCTGGTCGAGGCGTTCTTCCGCGACGGGCTGATCGAGTCGCCCGCCGACATCTTCCGCCTGACCGAGGAACAGCTCGTCGCGCGCAAGAAGGACGGCCGCGTCTGGGCGGCCAAGCTGATCGCCGCGATCGACGCGCGCCGCCAGATCGCGCTCGACCGCTTCCTCTTCTCGCTCGGTATCCGCCATGTCGGCGAGATCACCGCGCGCGACCTCGCGCGCCGCTATCGCTCGGCCAGGGCGCTCGGCAGCATGCTGCGCCGCGCGGTGTTCCTCTACCACAGCATCACGCCCGTGATCGGCGAGCCCGAGCGCAAATATGTCCTGCGCCGCGACAAGCTGCTCGTCGGCGTGATCGAGACGGCGGGCGTCGGTCCCGAGGTCGCCAACGCGCTGATCGGCTTCTGCGCAGAGCCGCACAACCGCGCGGTCGTGTTCGACCTGCTGCGCGAGGTGACCCCGCTCGATGTCGTCCACGAGACGCGCGATTCGGACGTGACGGGCCAGACGCTCGTCTTCACCGGCAGCCTCGAGACGCTCAGCCGCGACGAGGCCAAGGCGCAGGCCGAGCTGCTCGGCGCGCGAGTCGCGGCGTCGGTCTCGGCCAAGACCGACCTCGTCATCGCCGGCCCCGGCGCGGGGTCGAAGCTCAAAAAGGCGACCGACCTCGGGATCCGCGTGATCACCGAGGCGGAATGGGCCGCGATCGTCGCCGCCGCCTGAGCATCGCGCGGCACGCACTTGATCGAGATTGGTTCCATTCGCGCGTGATCGGCGCGCGAGCGTGGCTTTTTTGCAACGCAATATGACGGAGTGCATCGCGTGCAACTCGCGACTCGCCAATGTCATGGAACCGAAATATTTGGGGCGCAGGGGCGCGGCTGACCGAACGACACGTCGCGGATCTCGAGCAAAAGCTCAAAGGGGACATTTCTAATGCGTAACAACCTTTTCCTGGGTGCGGCGGCGATTGCGCTGATCGCACCGATGGCCGCATCGGCACAGGAGACGACCGCCACGATCCGCGGCTCCGTACAGTCGGCGGGCGCGCCCGTCGGTGCGGCAACCGTCACGATCACCCATGTCCCGTCGGGCTCGCGCTCGACCGCCACGACCGACGCGAACGGCACGTTCACGGCAACCGGTCTCCGGTCGGGTGGCCCCTTCACCGTCGACGTCACGTCGGCGCAGGGTAACAGCAGCGTCACCGACATCTACACCGTCATCGGCCAGCCCTTCGATCTCCCCATCGAACTCGCAGCGGGCGGCAATGCGGAGAGCGAAGAGATCGTCATCACCGCGTCGTCGATCCGTGGCGCCGGCACCTCGTCGGACGGCCCCCAGACGGTGCTCAGCGCGCGCGACATCGCCAAGGTCGCCTCGGTGAACCGCGACATCCGCGACATCCAGCGTCGCGACCCGTTCGCCACGCTCGATCTGTCGAACAACCGCGCCGTCAGCTTTGCTGGCAGCAACCCGCGCTTCAACCGCTTCTCGATCAACGGCGTCTCGGTCAGCGACAATTTCGGTCTGAACCCCGATGCCAGCCCGACCGCGCGCGGCCCGATCCCGTATGATGCGATCGCGCAGGTTTCGGTCTCGATCGCGCCGTATGACTTCCGCCAGGGCAATTTTCAGGGCGGCGCGATCGACGCCACGCTCGCGTCCGGCACCAACGAATTCCACGGCACGGGCTTCTATTCACAGAACACCGACGGGCTGTACGGCGAGCGGATCGGGTCGTTCAAGCGCCCCGCGACCAGCTTCAAGTCCGAGACCTACGGCGCGACGCTGTCGGGCCCGATCATCAAGGACAAGCTGTTCTTCATGGTCTCGGCCGAGCGCAACACCGAAGCGCGCCCGCTGACCGTGTCGTCGCCATCGCAGGTGCCGTTCGGCACCGGCTTCCTGACCGAGGCGCAGGTGACCAACGTCGCCAACATCGCGCAGTCGGTCTATGGTTATGACGCCGGCCAGATCCTGACGATCGCGCAGCAGAAGGACGAGAAGATCGTCGGCAAGCTCGACTGGAACATCACCGATGGCCAGAAGCTCGCTCTGTCCTACGTCAACGCGTTCGACTCGTTCGTCGTCAGCGGCAGCAACTCCGTCAACAACGCGACCCCCGGCTTCTCGCTGGATTCGAACGGGTACAAGCTCGGCGAATTGCTCCGTGCCGGCATCGCGCAGCTGAACTCGGACTGGAGCGACACCTTCTCGACCGAAATCCGCGGTACCTACAAGCGCTATACGCGTACGCGTGACCCGCTGCGCGGCAACGACTTCGCGCAGTTCCGCGTCTGCCTCGATCCGAACTCGGTCGGCAGCGCCGGCGGGCAGCTGACGTGCAGCACGGGCACCCCAATCATCACCTTCGGTCCCGACAGCGCCAGCCAGTCGAACACCTTCGCGACCGAGACGTTCGGCGGCTCGGCGCTGGCCAACGTCACGGCCGGTGACCACAGCATCCGCCTGCTCGGCGAGTTCGCGCATGTCACGATCAACAACCTGTTCCTGCAGAACACCGCCGGTAACTATTATTTCGACTCGATCGCGGACTTCCAGGCGCGCCGGGCGAACTCGGTCACCTATCAGGATGCGGTCTCGCTCAACACCGCCGACGCCGCCGCGGACTTCGGGTATCAGCAGTACACGTTCGGCGTGCAGGACAGCTGGCGCGTCAGCGACACGCTGAACCTGACCTATGGCGCGCGCTACGACCTGTACGACATGCAGAGCCGCGTTCCCGCCAACGCCAACTTCCAGAGCCGCGTCGGCTTCACCAACACCAAGACCTTCAAGGGCCTCGGCGCGTTCCAGCCGCGCATCAGCTTCGACTTCAAGACCCCCGTCTCGGGCCTGAAGCTGCGCGGCGGTGCGGGCGTGTTCGCGGGCGGCGCTCCTGACGTCTATCTGTCGAACAGCTTCTCGAACACCGGCGTCGTCACCAACCAGGTGAACGTGACGCGCACCGCCAGTGGCCTGTCGGGGTACAACCAGCCGCTCGCGGTTGGCGACGCCGCGCTCAACAACGTCAACGGTGCGGCCATCCCGGCGGCGCTGTCGGGCTTCCTGTCGACCAACACCGGATCGCTGTCGACCGCGCCCGTGAACGCGATCGCACCCGGCTTCGACCTCCCGTCGACGCTCAAGGCGACGCTGTCGGCGGATTACGACCTGTTCGGCATCCAGTTCGGCGCCGACTATATCTACTCGCAGGTCATCCAGCAGGTTCAGTTCAGCGACGCACGCTCGGTCGTTGTCGGGCGCCTGCCCGATGGTCGCCCGCGCTATGCCGCTCGGACCAGCGCCGGCGGGATCAGCTTCACCGATACGAACACCGACATCGTGCTCGGCAACACGGACCGTGGTCGTGGCCATGTGTTCGACGTCCGCGCCGCCAAGACGTTCGACTGGGGCCTGTCGCTCGGCGGCAGCTACACCTGGCAGGACGTGAAGGACGCGACGCCCGCCACCTCGTCGACCGCGCTGTCGAACTATGGCAACGGCGCGATGGTCGATCCGAACTTCGCCGCCTATGGCCGCTCGAACGACGAGACGCGTTGGGCGTTCAAGTATAACATCGGCTTCGATCACGCGTTCTTCGGCGACTATCGTACCGCGATCCAGCTGTTCGGCGAGACGCGTGCGGGCCGCAACTACAGCTTCACGATGATCGATCAGGCTTCGAACGGCTCGTCGGCGCGCAGCCCGGTGTTCGGCACGCTGTCGAACAACAACCGCTATCTGCTCTACGTACCGACCGGCGCCAATGATCCGCTCGTGAGCTACGACAACGCGAACACGCAGACGCAGCTCGAGGGCCTCATCAGCAACACCGAGCTGAACAAGTATCGCGGCCGGATCGCGGGTCGCAACATTGCCCGCAGCCGCGCCTTCACGCGCATCGATCTCCACCTCGAGCAGGAGGTTCCGACCTTCATCGGAAAGTCGCGCGTCACGCTGTTCGGCGATATCGAGAACCTGCCGAACCTGCTCAACAGCAAGTGGGGCGGCCTGCGTCAGCTCGCCTTCCCGTCCACCGCATCGGTCGTCACGGTTCAGTGCCTTGCCGTTGCGACCCCGACGGGTGCCACGGCTGTCCCCAACGCGAACGCGGGCCAGACCTGCGCCCAGTATCGCTACTCGTCGTTCCGCGAGCCTGCGACCGCCGTGTCGCCGGTGTTCAACGGATCGCTTTACCTGATCCGTCTCGGCGCGCGCTTCACCTTCTAAGCGTCGCGATGGCCTGACCGGTCATGAGGCCGCCGTTCCCCCGGGAACGGCGGCCTTTTCGTGCCCGCCCCTCCACCAGCCCCCCCGGCGCAGCACCCCGTCTGCGAAAAACACCAATACCCCCAAGCCCTTTTGCGCGCGCCGCCGCCGCCGTGTAAGACCGCGGCCAATCATGGCCAGTTCTCCCGCCCCGCCCCCCGGCACCGCCGCCGGCAAGACCCCCGCCGCACCGCCTGCCGCGTATCCCGGCACGACGCCGCGCCTGCCCTTTTCGGCGCGGCCGTTCTTCGAGAACAAGGCGCGCGCGTTCTGGACGCTGCAGGCGGTCGGGTGGAGCGGCTATCTCATGCTGCGCGGCGTCTCGTCGGTGTCGAACGGGCTCACGCTCACCTCGATCATCCCCGTCATCATCGAGGCGATCGTCGGCTATTGCATCACATTGCTGCTCTCGACGATGTACGGCTATTATCGCCGCATCCCGCGCCTCATCGGGCTGTTCCTGACGATCGCGACGCTGGCGGCCGCGACCTTCCTCTACGCGGTGCTCGACGCGTTTTCCTTCTCGTTCATCCAGACCGCGACGCCCGGGATCACGATCACGCGGATGCTCGGCTTCGTGTTCCTCAACTTCGTCACGCTGGCGGGCTGGTCGGCGCTGTATTTCGGGATCAACTTCTACCTGATCGTCGAGCAGCAGATCGATCAGATGGAGCATCTCGAGAACCAGGCGTCGTCGGCGCAGCTCGCGATGCTGCGCTATCAGCTCAATCCGCATTTCCTGTTCAACACGCTCAACTCGATCTCGACGCTGGTGCTGCTCAAACAGACCGAGCGCGCGAACGCGATGCTGTCGCGGCTGTCGTCGTTCCTGCGCTATACGCTGGCGAACGAGCCGACCGCGCACGTCACCGTCGCGCAGGAGGTCGACCAGCTGAAGCTGTATCTGGAGATCGAGAAGATGCGCTTCGAGGACCGGATGCGCCCCAAATTCGACATCGATCCGCGCGCCGAACGCGCGCGCCTGCCGTCGCTGCTGCTTCAGCCGCTGGTCGAGAACGCGATCAAATATGCGGTCACGCCGCAGGAAGAGGGCGCGGAAATCTGTGTTACCGTGCGGCTGGCCGGGGAACGGGTGCAGATCGCCGTATCCGATACCGGACCGGGCTTGATCGATGGCCGGATCAGTCCAAGCCTTTCCACCGGCGTGGGGCTCGCTAATATTAGAGACAGGTTGGTGCAGGCATATGGGCCCGACCATCGTTTTGAAACCCGCTCCACGCCCGCTGGGGGCTTCTCGGTCGAGATCGAGATTCCCTATCAGCTTGAAGACGTGAACAGAGAGGCCGCATGACCATCCGTACCATTCTCGTCGACGACGAGCCGTTGGCGATCCAGGGGCTCGAACTGCGCCTCCAGGCGCATGAAGACGTCGAGATCATCGAAAAATGCTCGAACGGCCGCGAGGCGATTCGTGCGATCAAGACGCACAAGCCCGATCTCGTCTTCCTCGATATCCAGATGCCGGGCTTTGACGGCTTCTCCGTCGTGCAAGGCCTGATGGAGGTCGAGCCGCCCTTGTTCGTCTTCGTCACCGCCTATTCCGACCACGCACTGCGCGCGTTCGAGGCGCAGGCGGTCGATTATCTGATGAAGCCCGTCGAGGAATCGCGGCTCGCCGACACGATCGAGCGCGTCCGCCAGCGTCTCTCGGAAAAGCGCGGCGTCGAGGAAGTCGACCGGTTGCGCGAAGTGCTCGCCGACGTCGCCCCCGATGCCGCGGCCGACATGCCCGACGGCGACGCGGTCTCTGCCAACCGCTTCGAAAAGCTCATCAACATCAAGGATCGCGGCCAGATCTTCCGCGTCGACGTCGACACGATCGAGCGGATCGATGCGGCGGGCGATTACATGTGCATCTATACCGGCGACAACACGCTGATCCTGCGCGAGACGATGAAGGACCTCGAAAAGCGCCTCGACCCGCGCCGCTTCCAGCGCGTCCACCGCTCGACGATCGTCAACCTCGACCTCGTCAAGCAGGTCAAGCCGCATACCAACGGCGAATGCTTCCTGGTGCTGAACTCGGGCGCGAGCGTAAAGGTCTCGCGCTCCTACCGCGACGTCGTGGCACGCTTCGTCCACTGATCCATCCCCCCGCCGTCACCCTGACGAAAGTCAGGACCCAGAGCCGCAAGCGCCCCGCCCGCAACCCTGGATCCTGACCTCCGTCAGGATGACGGCAAGCATGGGGCGGCCGCCGCGGGCCAAGAACCCATGCGGCCTCGCTGCGAACCCACGCCCCGCACCCCGACCAGCAAAACCCCCGTCATCCTGACGAAAGTCAGGACCCAGAGCCGCAAGCGCCCCCACCCGTAACCCTGGATCCTGACCTCCGTCAGGATGACGGCAAGCATGGGGCGGCCGCCGCGAACCAAGCAACCAAGCCGGCCTCGCCGCGAATCCAAACCCCGCAACCCGACCATCCAAACCCCCGTCATCCTGACGAAAGTCAGGATCCAGAGCCCCAACCCCCACCGCCCGCAACCCTGGATCCTGACCTCCGACAGGATGACGACAGGCGTGGGACAGCCGCCGCGAACCAAGCAACCAAGCGGCCTCGCTGCGAACCCACGCCCCGCAGCCCGACCATCCAACCCCCCCGTCATCCTGACGAAAGTCAGGATCCAGAGCCCCAACCGCCCCCGCCCGCAACCCTGGATCCCGACCTCCGTCAGGATGACGACAAGCGTGGGGCAGCCGCCGCGAACCAAGCACCCATGCGGCCTCGCTGCGAATCCACGCCCCGCACCCCGACCAGCAAAAACCCCCGTCATCCTGACGAAAGTCAGGATCCAGAGCCCCAACCGCCACCGCCCGCAACTCTGGATCCTGACCTCCGTCAGGATGACGGCAAACGTGGGGCGGCGGCCGTGGGCGAAAGCAACCGGGCCGACCCGGTACGACCCCGCCCCCTCACCCCGCCCCCTCGTAAAACCGTGCTGCATCTGCTAACGCCCGCGGCCATGCTGAACCTGAACAATATCACGGTGCGCCTTGGCGGACGCGTTATCCTCGATGGCGCCAGTGCCGCATTGCCGCCGGGCAGCCGAGTCGGGCTGATCGGGCGCAACGGCGCGGGCAAGTCGACGATGGTGCGCGTGATCGCAGGCCAGCTCGAACCCGATGACGGCTCCGCGGACATGCCGAAAGGCGCGCGCATCGGCTATCTCGCGCAGGAAGCGCCGCACGGCGTGAAGACGCCGTTCGAGACCGTGCTCGAGGCCGATCTCGAACGCGCCGCGCTGATGCTCGAGAGCGAGACGAGCGAGGATCCCGATCGCCTCGGCGACGTGTACGAGCGGCTGATCGCGATCGACGCCTACACCGCGCCCGCGCGCGCCGCGCAGATCCTGCTCGGCCTCGGCTTCGACGAGGAGATGCAGGCGCGCACGCTCGACAGCTTCTCGGGTGGCTGGAAGATGCGCGTCGCGCTCGCCGCGCTGCTGTTCTCGCAGCCCGACCTGCTGCTGCTCGACGAGCCGTCGAACCATCTCGATCTCGAAGCGGTGATGTGGCTCGAGGACTTCCTCAAAAGCTACAAGGCGACGATCGTCGTCGTCAGCCACGAGCGCGATTTCCTCAACAACGTCGTCGATCACATCCTGCATCTGCAGGGCGGCAAGATCACGCTCTATCCCGGCGGCTATGACGCGTTCGAGCGCCAGCGCGCCGAGCGCCTCGCGCAGATCGAGGCGGCACGCGCCAACCAGGCGGTGCAGCGCGAGAAGCTCCAGGAATATATCGCCAAGAACAGCGCGCGCGCCTCGACCGCCAAGCAGGCCCAGTCGCGCCAGAAGATGCTGTCCAAGATGCAGCCGATCGCCGAGAGCTACAACGATCCCACGCTCTCGTTCGGCTTCCCCAACCCGACCGAGCTGCGTCCGCCGCTGATCACGCTCGACATGGCGACGGTCGGCTATGCCGACGTGCCGATCCTCAAGCGGCTCAACATGCGGCTCGATCCCGACGACCGCGTTGCGCTGCTCGGGCGCAACGGCAACGGCAAGACCACGCTCGCGCGGCTGCTCGCGGCACAGCTGACGCCGATGGACGGCGAGATGGCGTCGTCGGGCAAGATGAAGGTCGGCTATTTCACGCAGTATCAGGTCGAGGAACTCGACCCGACCGACACGCCGATCGAGCATATGTCGCACCTGATGAAGGGCGCGACGCCCGCCGCGGTGCGCGGCCAGCTCGGCCGGTTCGGCTTTTCGGGCGACAAGGCGACGACCAAGGTCGGCAAGCTGTCGGGTGGCGAACGCGCGCGCCTCGCACTCGCGCTGATCACGCGCGACGCGCCGCATCTGCTCATCCTCGACGAGCCGACCAACCATCTCGACGTCGATGCGCGCGAGGCGCTCGTCCAGGCGCTCAACGCCTATACCGGCGCCGTCGTGCTCGTCAGCCATGACCGCCACATGCTCGAACTGACCGCCGACCGCCTCGTGCTGGTCGACGACGGCACCGCGAAGGAATTCGACGGCAGCCTCGACGATTACATCGCGTTCGTGCTCAAGGGCGACGCGGGCAAGGGCGATGCCGCGTCGAAGGCCGACAAGAAGGCGGGCAAGAAGGCCGCCGCGGACGCGAAGAGCAACGACGCCGCGCTGCGCAAGGCGCTCCGCGAGGTCGAGGAGCAGACCGCCAAGTTCACCAAGGAACGCAACGCGATCGACCGCGCGATGATCGACCCGGCAAATGCCGAGCCGCGCTTCTCGCGGATGTCGATGGGCGACCTCAGCAAGCGCCGCGCCGAGGTTAACGCCAAGCTCGAGGCAAGCGAAGCCAAGTGGCTCGAGGCCAGCGAAGCGCTCGAATCGATCGCCGCCTGACCCCCGGTGGGGGTGCGAACCCCGTCCGGTCACGCCCTCCCGCGTCATCCTGACGAAAGTCAGGATCCAGAGCCACGAACGTCCCGCTGAGTTATCCTGGATCCTGACTTTCGTCAGGATGACGGACGTGAACGAAAGCCCCGCCAAAAAAAAGGCCGGCCCGCTCACCCGAGCGGACCGGCCTCCCCTTAGCCCTGTCGAACGATCAGAACCGCGTGCGCAGCGTCAGCCCGTACGTCCGCGGCTCGGCGAGGTACGAGGTGAAGATCTGGTTCCCCACGCCGCCGAACGCCTTGACCTGGTCGAGGTTGCCCGCGCCCTGGAACGGCGCGTTGAACCCGACCTGCTGGTAATCGGTGTCGAGCAGGTTCTGCGCCCAGAGCTCGATCGCCCATTTCTGCGCGGGCCCGCGGATGCCGACGCGTGCGTTCATCAGGAAGAAGCCGTCCTGCGTCTTCTCGGTGAACAGGTCCGACCCGGTGTTGTAGTCGCTCGTCATGCGGCCATCGAGATAGAACAGCCCGGTGATCCCCGACGAACCCAGATCGGGCGTCCAGGTCGTCGATGCCGTCACCGTGTGCTTCGGCGCGTTCGAGACGTTGTTGCCCGACAGCAGGAACAGCGCGGGGTCGAGCGCCTCGCCCGTCTCCGATCCGACCAGGTTGTTTTTGAACTTCGTGTCGACGAACGTGTAGCCGAGGCTCACCGCGACGTTGCGGACCGGGAACAGCCCCGCCTCGAGCTCGAAGCCCTGCGACTGCACGCCGTATTTCACGTCGCCGGTGCACGCGCCCGTCGCCGCACTCGCATCGCGATCCGCGCCGTTGAGGCTGGTGTCGCACGAGCTGATGTTCTGGACGATGAAGTTGGTGCCGTTGAACGTGTTCAGCTGGAAGTTCTTGAACTCCTGGCGGAAGCCCGCGACGTTGAAGGTGAAGTCGCTCGACGTGAACTTCAGCCCGACCTCGTACGCGTTGACCGTCTCGGGATCGAACCGCAGCCGGCTCGCGCTGGCATTGGTCGGCGCCGCGAAGACGTTCGCGGTCAGATCCGACCGGTCGAGGTTATAGCCGCCCGCCTTGTAGCCGCGCGAATAGGACGCATAGAGCAGCGTGTCGGTGCGCGGCTTGTACGACACGATACCCGTGCCGCTGAACTCGCCTTCCTTGAACCCGTCGTTCAGGTCGAGTGCGTTGAGCGCCGACGTCGAGTTGCCCGTGCAGGTCAGCGTGACGATCCCGCCGACGATCTGGTTGAGCTGCGCCCGCTGCGCCGCGGTCAGGCCGGGCGCGCCCGCGATTCCGGCGAAAACCTGGCTGCCGGTTGCCTGCTGCGCGGGGCAGAGCGTGTTATTGTTGTTGAAATCGGCGTGGAAATCCTTCTGCTCGTGCGTGTAGCGAAGACCGCCCGTGATCGACAGCTTGTCGGTCACCTTGAAGATGTTGTGCGTGAAGAACGCGTAGTTCTTGCTGTCCTGGTAATAGGTCGAACGCTGATCGCCCAGGTTGTTGAGCGCGCTCAGCCGGTCGATCATGCCGAGGATCGGCTGCGCGAGCTGGCCGAAGTTCGCGCCGAACGCCTGCCGCCCGGTGGCCCCGCCGAACGCCGCGACGGGCGTCGTGCCGAGGCAGCCCGGCGCATTGGGGTTACGCAGCGCCGCGATCGGGCTGACCGTCGCGACGATCCGGCACGCGGCGAACGCGCCGTACTGCGTCCCGAACTTCAGATTGTCCGCAACGACCAGGTCTTCCTTCGAGAAATAGCCGCCGATCAGCCAGTCGAGCTTGTCGTTGAACAGCGACCCGTTCAGCCGGACTTCCTGGCTGAAGGTGTGGAACTGGCGATAGCTGTTGCCGTCGTCCGCGCGGTAACCGATGTCGAGATTGCCGTAATCGATGTCCGCCGCGCCACCCGACTTGTACTCGCGGTAGGCGGTGATCGACGTCAGCTGCGCAAAGCCGAGGTTCGCGTCGATCTGCCCCGAGCCGCCATAATCCTTGGTGATGTTCGAATAGGCGCGGCCCAGCGTGTTGGCGATGCGGCGGTTATACGGATCGCCCTGGCTCGGGAACACCGCACCCATGCTCTGCATGACCTGCTGGATGCGGTTGCCCGCGGGGTTGATCGCGAAGTCGCCCGCGACGCCGGGCGTCGGGTCGATCTTCTCGCGCGTGTCGATATAGACCGCGCCGCAGCACTTCTCGTCGCGCCGCGTGTAATCGCCGATCAGGCGGACCGACACGTCGCTGCTCGGCTCGAACAGCAGCTGGCCACGCACGAAATAGCGGTTGCGGTCGTTGTAATCGGTCTTGTTGATGACGTCGTAATAATAGCCGTCGCGCTTGCCGAACACGCCGTCGAGGCGGAACGCCAGCTTGTCCTTGATGATCGGCCCGGTCAGCCCGCCCGCGATGCGGATATTGTTGTAGTTGCCGTAGGTCACGTCGCCGTACCCGCCGAACTGGTAGGACGGCAGCTTGGTCAGGATGTTGATCGTGCCCGCGGACGCGTTGCGCCCGGCCAGCGTCCCCTGCGGCCCGCGCAGCACCTCGATCCGGTCGACTTCGCCGAGATCGTTCAGACCCGAGCCGGTGCGGCTGCGATAGACGCCGTCGATGAACACCGCGACCGAGCTTTCGAGGCCGGGATTGTCGCCGACCGTGCCGATACCGCGGATACGCGCCGAGGCGTTCGCCTCCGAGCCCGTCGACGAGATCAGCAGCGATGGCGCCAGCTGCGTCATCTGGCGGATGTCGGTCGCGCCCGAATTCTGCAGCGCGGCCTGGCCGACGGCGGACACCGCGATCGGCACGTTCGACAGCCGCTCGGAGCGGCGCGTCGCGGTGATGACGATGTCGCCTGCGTTGACCGGCTGCGGCGTGTCGTTGACCGCGACCGGCGGCTGCTGCGCGTCGACCGATCCCGCCGCCGTACCCGAGGCGTTTGAGGGTACGGTCTGCGCCTCGGGCTGCGTCGTCGGGACGTCCTGCGCATAGGCGGGCGCGGCGAGCGCGACGGTAGCAGCGGCAGACAACAGATACGCGGTCATACGCATGGGCATCTCTCCTGGCGGCTTCGAATTAGTTCGAATATCCGGTTTGGTCAGGAGGTAAGGAGAAACCTGCGTCAACGTCCATCAATTTCCGTATGCGGCAAACGCTTTCCGGCAATTGTGTCGCAGATGCGCAACACCGGGCCCCGACGGGACCCGGCGTGACACGCGCTTGACGCTACGGCTGGCTGGCGGAGGCGGGTCTGGCGCAACGCACGGACCCGACGACCCCGAAATTATTTACAGGAAGTTTTTACAAGCCGCCCCCGGCCGGCACATCCTGACCGGGGGCGCTGCGGGCGTCGCTTACTTGGGCGCGAGCACCATCAGCATCTGACGGCCTTCCATGCGCGGGTATGCCTCGATCTTGGCGATTTCCGCGACGTCGTCCTGCACGCGCTTCAACAGGTTCATGCCCAGCTGGCCATGGCTCAGCTCGCGGCCACGGAAGCGCAGCGTGATCTTGACCTTGTCGCCCTCGCCGATGAAGTCGTTCACCTTCTTCATCTTCGTGTCGTAATCATGGTCGTCGATGTTCGGACGCATCTTGATCTCCTTGATCTCCTGCGTCTTCTGCGACTTGCGTGCGAGGTTCGCCTTCTTCTGCGCCTCGTACTTGAACTTGCCCACGTCGAGGAACTTGGCGACGGGCGGATCGGCGTTGGGCGAAACCTCAACCAGGTCGAGGCCGAGCTCGGCCGCCTGCTCCATCGCTTCGCGCGTGAACATCACGCCCAGATTCTCGCCCTCGTGATCGATCACGCGGACCTTCTGGCTCTGGATGAATTCGTTGAATCGCGGGCCGTTCATCGCGGGAGTCTGCATGGGCCGGCGCATCGTGGGAGGACGTATGGGGGTTGCTCCTGTTGTTTCTGACGCAGTATTTGGGCCGACTCATAGCGTAAAATCGCTTGCGCGGATAGCCGGCCCGTTACGACATCACATATCGGGTGCGCGCGCCTCGACCGCAAGGCGTGCCACCGCCTCGTCGAGCGACAGCATCTCCTGCCCCTGGCTGCCGAGCCGCCGGATCGCGACCGTCGCCTCGTCCGCCTCGCGCTTGCCGACCACGAACAGCACCGGCACCTTGGCCAGGCTGTGCTCGCGCACCTTGTAGTTGATCTTCTCGTTACGCAGATCGGTCTCGACGCGGATCCCCGCCTTGCGCAGCGCCGCCACGACACGGTGCGCATACTCGTCGGCATCCGACACGATCGTCGCGACCACCACCTGCACCGGCGCCAGCCACAGCGGGAAGCGCCCGGCATGATGCTCGATCAATATGCCGATGAACCGCTCGAACGTGCCCAAAATCGCGCGGTGGAGCATCACCGGCCGGTGCCGCTCGCCATCCGCACCCACATACGACGCGTCGAGTCGCTCGGGCAGCACGCGGTCCGACTGGATCGTGCCGACCTGCCACGTCCGCCCGATCGCATCGGTCAGGTGGAATTCGAGTTTCGGCGCATAGAACGCCCCCTCGCCCGGCAGCTCCTCGAAATTCGCCTTGATCGTGTCGGACAAGGTCGACTGCATCACCGCCTCGCGCAGTTCGGCCTCGGCCTTGTCCCACATCGCGTCGTCGCCGAACCGCTTCTCGGGGCGCAGCGCGAGCTTCACCGCATACTCCTCGAAGCCCAGATGCTTGTACACGCTGTCGAGCAGCTCGCAGAATTTCCGGACCTCCTCGACCAGCTGGTCCTCGCGGACGAAGATATGCGCGTCGTCCTGCGTGAACTGGCGGACGCGCATGATCCCGTGCAGCGCGCCATGCGGCTCGTTGCGGTGGCAGCAGCCGAACTCCGCCATCCGGATCGGCAGGTCACGATACGACTTGATCCCCTGCTTGAAGATCAGGACGTGCGCGGGGCAGTTCATCGGCTTGAGCGCCATCAGGTCGCCCTCGCCCGACAGCACCGCGCCCTCGTCCTCGACGTTGGGAATCTCGTCGGGCACCACGAACATGTTCTCGCGATACTTGCCCCAGTGGCCCGACTGTTCCCACTGCTTGGCGTCCATCAGCTGCGGCGTCTTCACCTCGGCATAGTCCGCCGCGTCGAGCCGCCGGCGCATATACGCCTCGAGCTGCCGCCACAGCACGAAGCCGTTGGGATGCCAGAACACCGACCCCTGCGCCTCGCTCTGGAGGTGGAACAGGTCCATCTCCTGCCCGATCTTGCGATGATCGCGCTTGGCGGCTTCTTCCAGCCGGAACAGGTGCTGGTCGAGCTGCTTCTTGTTGAGCCAGCCGGTGCCGTAGATGCGGCTGAGCATCGCGTTCTTCTGGTCGCCGCGCCAGTAAGCCCCCGAAACGCGCGTCAGCTTGAACGCAGCCGGGTCCAGCTTGCCGGTCGACACCATGTGCGGCCCGCGGCACATGTCGAGCCACTCGCCCTGGCGATAGATGGTCAGCTCCTCGCCCTCGGGCAGCTCGGCGGCCCATTCGGCCTTGAACGTCTCGCCCTGCTCGGTCCAGCGGTCGATCAGCTGCTGGCGCGACCACACCTCGCGCAGGAACGGCTCGTTCCGCGCGATGATCGCGCGCATCTCCGCCTCGATCGCGGGCAGGTCCTCGTCGGTGAACGGCCGGTCCTTCGGCGCGAAGTCGTAATAGAAGCCGTCATCGGTCGCCGGCCCGAACGTGATCTGCGTGCCCGGGAACAGATGCTGCACCGCTTCCGCCATCACATGCGCGAGGTCATGCCGCACCAGCTCGAGCGCATCCGCCTCGTCGCGCGCGGTGACGAGCGCGAGGTTCGTGTCGCCCTCGAACGGCCGCCCCAGATCGCGCACCTGCCCGTCGATCCGCGCAGCAAGCGCCGCCTTGGCGAGCCCCGGCCCGATCGCCGCGGCGACATCCGCGGGCGTAGTCCCGGGCGCAACCTCGCGGACGGAGCCGTCGGGAAGCGTAATGCGGAACATGGCAGACATGAGGAACTTTCTCGTGATGGAAGAACGGCGCTTATGCCGTCGCGGTGCCGATATAGGCAACCCGCCACGCACCGACACCCCTTCCGTCATCCTGACGAAAGTCAGGACCCAGAGCCAAGCAGCACCACCCCCCGCAACCCTGGATCCTGGGTCAAGCCCAGGATGACGAGAAGGGAGAGCCGCCCCCACCCCCCGTCATCCTGACGAAAGTCAGGACCCAGTGCCAAACAGCACCACCCCCCGTAACCCTGGATCCTGGGTCAAGCCCAGGATAACGAGAAGGGAGAGCCGCCACCCCCACCCCCCGTCATCCTGACGAAAGTCAGGACCCAGAGCCAAGCAGCGCCACCCCCGTAACCCCAGGATGACGGCAATGAACGCCCCCCTCAAGCCACCCCAAACGGCACCACATGGTTCCCCTGCGTGTGCCCCACCTCGGCCCGCCCCAGATACGGCACCCCCATATCCCGCGCCCACCGCACCATCATATAGTCGAGCGTCTCCCCCCAGGCCGGCTCGTTCGCCTGCACCGCGGTCACCGCTCCGAGCCTGAGCCCCGCAATCCCCTTCAGCTGCGTCGCGTTCGCCACCTTGAACAGCATCCGGTCGATCGCATACATCGGCTCCGACACCTCCTCGACGATCAGCACGTGATCGGTCAGATCCGGCAGCCACGGCGTCCCGATCAGCGCCGTCAGGATCGACAGGTTGAACGCCGCCGAGGGCTGCCCCCCGAGCCCCGGCTCGAGCCCCGAGCGATCCCCCCGCGCCATCCACCCGAGCGACCGCGCGACCGTCGTCTCGCCGTCATGCCGGTTGATGTCGCTCACCATCGGCCCATGCGCCACCCGCCCGATCCGCCGCGCGTACAGCGCCCCCAGCAAAAACCCGACATCCGAATAGCCCAGATACATCTTGTGCCGCGCCGCACGCCCCAGCTCGGGCATCACCATCGCGAGGATCCGGTTCGCGCCATAGCCCCCGCGCAGGAACCAGACCGCGTCGAACGCCGGATCGTTCGCATATTCCAGAAACGCCGCCGCGCGCGCGAAATCCGACCCCGCGAAATGGCCGTCGGTCGCGGTGCATTGCGGATGGAACACCAGCTCGACCTCGGGAAACGCTGCCGCCACATAGGCGGTCATCACGGGGATCGCCGAAGGATTGGTCCGGCTCGACGCGGCGAGAACACCGATGCGCATGGTTCGTCCTGTCTTGCCCCGTTACGCAACCGCCGATAGCGCGGTCGCATGGATATCACCAACCCCTCCGACCAGCCCGCCGCCGACCAGCCCGCCTATTTTTTCGTCGGCATCGGCGGCAGCGGCATGATGCCGCTCGCGATGATCCTCGCGGGCCGCGGCGCGACCGTCGCGGGGTCGGACCGTAACCTCGACCAGGGCCGCGTCCCCGCCAAGTTCGCCGACCTCGCCGCCAAGGGCGTCGCGCTCTTCCCGCAGGACGGCAGCGGCATCGTCTCGCCCGACCAGATCGTGATCGCGTCTGCCGCGATCGAGCCGACCGTCCCCGACATGATCGCCGCTGACGCGCAGGGCTGCACGCGCTCGACGCGCGCGGCGATGCTCGCCTCGCTGTTCAACGACAGCCGCCTCCCGATCGGCGTCGCGGGCACCAGCGGCAAGTCGACCGTCACCGGCATGATCGGCTGGATCCTCCACGCCGTCGGCCGCGACCCGACCGTGATGAACGGCGCGGTGATGAAGAACTTCGCAGGGCCCGACGCCCCCTTCGCCAGCGCGCTCGTGGGTGCGGGCGACACCTTCGTGAGCGAAGTCGACGAAAGCGACGGCTCGATCGCGCAGTACGCGCCGAAGATCGCCGTGCTCAACAATGTCAGCCTCGACCACAAGTCGCTCGACGAGCTCCGCGCGCTCTTCGGCAGCTTCATCGCCAAGGCCGAGACCACGGTCGTCAACGCCAACGACCCCGACGCCGCCGCGCTCGCGTCGCGCCTCCCCCGCGGCCAGGTCACCACCTTCGCGATCGACGCCTCCGCCGACCTCCGCGCCGAGAACCTCAAGCCCGAGCCCTTCGCGATTGGCTTCGACCTCGTCTCGCGCGGCGTCCGCACGCGCGTGAAGCTCGCGGTCCCCGGCCGCCACAACGTCTCGAACGCGCTCGCCGCGATCGGCGCGGCGATGGCCGCCGACGTGTCGCTCCCCGACGCGGTCAGGGCGCTCGCGAGCTTCACCGGCCTGCGCCGCCGCTTCGACCTGGTGGGAGAGGCGAACGGCGTCGCGGTGATCGACGATTTCGGCCACAACCCCGACAAGATCGCCGCGACGCTCGACACGCTCCACGCGTTTCCCGGCCGCCTGCTGATCCTCTTCCAGCCGCACGGCTATGGCCCCTTGAAGGTCATGGGCAGCGAACTCGTCGCCACCTTCGTCGACCGGATGGCCCCCGAAGACCTGCTCGTCCTTCCCGACCCGGCCTATTACGGCGGCACCGTCACCCGCGAGGTGACGAGCGCCGACATCGTCGCCCGGATCGCCGCGGGAAGTCGCGACGCCCGCCACATCGCCGACCGCGCCGACGCCGCCGCCTTGCTGGTAGCCGAGGCGCGCCCCGGCGACCGCATCGTCGTGATGGGCGCGCGCGACGACACGCTCGGGCTGCTCGCGGCGACCATGGTCGAATCCCTCGGCGGCTGATAGGATAGCCGCACCAGCCCGTCCGGAGACCCGCCGATGTTCCGCCGCCTCTTCCTCGACCATCCCGCCACTGTCGGCGAAAGCTATGCCGAGCATTTCGGCGTCGCGGGCCGGTTCGGCGTGGCGATGATCGCCGGCGGGCTCGGCGCGCTCGTCCACGCGGTCGTCCCCGCGCTCTGCAAGACGCGCGGCAGCGACACGGTCCGCGAACTCCACCGCCAGATGGTCGCCAAACGCGGCGCGGTGGCGGCCGACCAGACGCAGATGAAGACGGTAGAATTCATCATCTGACCCCGCGCGCCCCGCGAAAGCGGGGCCCAGGACGACGGCGGCAAGCGCCGCCCTCCCCCCACCCGTCATCCTGACGAAAGTCAGGACCCAGAGCCCAGCAGCGCTGCGCCCCGAACCCTGGATCCTGTGTCAAGCCCAGGATGACGGCGATGAAGTGCAGCCCCCACCCGTCACCCGAGGGCGGTGAAGCGCCGCCCCCTCCCCACCCGTCATCCTGACGAAAGTCAGGATCCAGAGCCCAGCAGCGCTGCGCCCCGTAACCCTGGATCCTGGGTCAAGCCCAGGATGACGGCGATGAAGTGCAGCCCGCCCCACCCGTCATCTCGACGGCGGGGAAGCACCCCCATCCCCCACCCGTCATCCTGACGAAAGTCAGGATCCAGAGCCAAGCAGCGCAACCCCCGCGACTCTGGATCCTGGGTCAGGCCCAGGATGACGGCGGTGAGACGCCACCCCCTGTAAAGCCCCCTTGACTCTCACACCCGCAAATGACAAGCTCCCTTTACCAATCCGCAAGGGAGCTTTCCATGTCACGCAGTCGCGCCATCCGCCGCTACAACAGCACCGTCATCATCCTCTGCCTGCTCTACGCGGCGTTCTTGATGACCGCGATCTACGCCTTCAACCACCAGCTTGTCAGCGGCCCGCTCGCGGTCGTGGTGGCGATCCTCCCCGCGCTGCCGATCATCGGCGTGTTCGCGGCGATGGGGCGGTATCTGGTCGAGGAGACCGACGAATATATCCGCATGCTCACCGCGCGACAGAGCTTCTACGCGACCGGCTTCGCGCTCAGCGTGGCCACGATCTGGGGCTTTCTCGAATCGTTCGAGATCGTCGGCCATGTCGAATCCTTCTACATCGCGGTGCTGTGGTTCGGCGGGCTCGGCGTCGGCAGCTGCATCAACACGCTGACGATGCGCCGCGCGGTATGAAGAACCGCCTCAAAGTCCTGCGCGCCGAACGCGACTGGAGCCAAAGCGACCTCGCCGACCGCCTCGACGTCTCGCGCCAGAGCGTCAACGCGATCGAGACCGGCCGCTACGACCCCTCGCTCCCGCTCGCCTTCCGCATCGCCGAGCTGTTCGGCCTCGCGATCGAGGACATCTTCACCAGCCCGTCCGCCCCCTCTTGACCTAGCCCCGCCCGCCCGGTCTGGCTAAAGCCGTGGCATGACCGACACGCCCGCCCCGACGCCCGCTCCTGTCCCCGCTCCCGTTAAGGAACGCCCCCGCCTCGCCTATCACCACAGCGAGGGCACCGGCCCGACGATCGTCTTCCTCTCGGGCTATGGCTCGGACATGGCGGGCACCAAGGCGGTCACGCTCGAAGCCTGGGCGAAATCGCAGGGCCGCGCGTTCCTCCGCTTCGACTATGGCGGCTGCGGCCAGAGCGAGGGCGCGTTCGAGGACCAGACGCTGGTCGACTGGCGCGACGACACGATCGCGATGCTCGAGGCGCTCGGCAATGGCCCGGCGGTGCTCGTCGGCTCCTCGCTCGGCGGCTGGCTGATGCTGCTGGTGGCCAAGCTGCGTCCCGATCTGGTCGCAGCACTCATCGGCATCGCCCCCGCGCCCGACTTCACCGACTGGGGCTTCACGCCCGAGGAAAAGCTGACCTTGCTCAGCGCGGGCCGGCTCGAACGCCCCAACAGCTACGGCCCCCAGCCGACCGTCTATACGCGCGCCTTCTGGTCGTCGGGCGAGGCGAACCGGCTGATGTTCGGCTGGATCGAGGTCACCTGCCCCGTCCGCCTCCTCCAGGGCCAGCGCGACACGGAGGTGCCGTGGCTGCGCACCACCCGGCTCGCCGATCTGCTTCGTTCAGCCGATGTGCAGACGCTGCTCGTCAAGGACGGCGATCACCGCCTGTCACGCGATTCCGACATCGCGCTGATCATCCGCGCGGTCGAGGATGTGATCGCCCCGCTATGATATTGATGCTGCTTGCCCCCGCCCTGCTCACTCCCGCCCTGATCGCTCCCGCCCTGCTGCCCGCCGCGTCGCCCGCGCAGGCGACCAGCGCGTCCGCCCGCCCCCCGGCAAAGGCCGCGCCGGCCCAGGCCAGGCCGGCCAGGCCTTCGGGTCCGGTCGACAATCGTGAGGCACGGTTTTCGCGCTGCGTCACGATGATCGCGACCGATCCCGCGGCGGCGCGCGCGGAGGCGGGTCGCTGGCGGATCGCGGGCGGCGGGTACGTCGCACGGCAGTGCGCGGGCCTCGCCCTCGCCGCGGAGAAGAACTGGGGCTCGGCCGCGGACGAATTCGAGGCCGCCGCGCGCGAGGCGCAGCTCGCCAGGGACGACCGCGCCGCGAACTACTGGGCGCAGGGTGGGAATGCCTGGCTGGCGGCGGGCGACCCCGCCAAGGCACGGCTCGCGCTCGATTCGGCGCTGACCGCGGGAACGCTCGAGGGCCTGCAGCTGGGCGAGGCGCGGCTCGACCATGCGCGTGCGCTGGTGGCCGCGGGCGATCTCGACGCCGCGCGCACCGACATCGACCTCGCGCTGACGACCGCGGGCGACGATCCGCTCGCGTGGCTGCTGTCGGCGACGCTGTCGCGCCGGATGGGCAATCTGCCGCGCGCGAAGGGCGACATCGCCGAGGCGCTCAAGCGCTCCGCCGACGACGCCTCGGTCCAGCTCGAGGCGGGCAACATCGCCGCGGCGGGCGGCGACGAGGACCGCGCCCGCACCGCCTGGGCCGAAGCCGCACGCCTCGCCCCCGACACCCCCACCGCGCGCAACGCCGTCGCCGCGCTCCGCCAGTTCGACCCGCCCAAACCCTGATCCGTACGGCAGGTCGCGCCCCCCCCCACCTCCCCCACCGTCATTCCCGCGAAGGCGGGAAGCCAGACTGGCGACCCTCACGATTCTATCGTGGACGATGCGACTATGGATCCCCGCCTGCGCGAGGATGACGGGCCGGGATGACGTGTCGCCCCCTCTGGAACCTCACCCGGACGCCGCCTATCTAGCGGCGGTCCAACGGAAAAGGCCGTCCATGAAATATCTCCACACGATGATCCGGGTCACCGATCCGGCCAAGACGATCGCGTTCTTCGAGCTGCTCGGGCTGAAAGAAGCGCGTCGCATGGAAAACGAGAAGGGCCGCTTCACGCTCATCTTCCTCTCCGCGCCGGGCGACGAGTCCGCCGAGGTCGAGCTGACGCACAACTGGGATCCGGAAGAATATGGCGAAGGCCGCAATTTCGGCCATCTCGCCTACCGCGTCGACAATATCTACGACACGTGCCAGCGGCTCATGGACGCGGGCGTGACGATCAACCGCCCGCCGCGCGACGGCCACATGGCGTTCGTCCGCACCCCCGACAACATCTCGATCGAGCTGCTCCAGGACGGTCATCTCGACCCCGCCGAGCCCTGGGCGTCGATGCCCAACACCGGTCACTGGTAGGGGCCACTGGTAGGCGCGGACCGGGAGCCGCCGCGGATCGCGCCGGCGGCTCCCCCCGCTAGACTTTCGTTGCCATCGCGTCGGTACAGGTCGTGACGTGGAACACCCCGGTCTCGTCCGCCAGCGCGAGCTGGAGCGTCAGGTCGGTACGGCCCATCCGGATGTCCTCCGCGAGGATCTCGCGCACCGAGACCAGCGCCTGGCGGATCGCCGCGGTCCGGTCGGGCAGTTCGAGCCCCTCGGGGTCCTCGATCACCGCGTCTCCGATGGAGAGATGGAAGTGAAACCACGGCATTGACGATGTCCTGATCGGCGGGGTCCCGATCGGAAAGGGCGCGAGCGCCTGCGGTCCGATTGATCGCCCTACGTAGTTTCCCTTATATACGACGTCGCGAAATGCGCCTTTCCTGCGTTGTGGACTACGCCTCCTTGGCGCGGTGGTTCCATACGGGGGTTTTCCTAACCTATGTATAAGCCAGCCCGTGCCTCCTGTGATAGAGTTTTAGAAATGGGGTTCGTCTAGACATGGTCGAGGCGACTGAGAGTTTCGATGTGCTCCCGCCTCGATGCGGAGTTCATGTGGAAAGATCCACCGTTGTTACCGATCATCTGATCGCCAAGCTGTCCACGCGCGTCGCGCTGACGGACGGCGACCGTGCGACCATCGCCGACCTGCCGTTCAAGCTGCGGACGATCGCGCAGTCGACCTATATGGTGCGCGAGGGACAGCGGCCGCAGCGCTGCGCGTTCGTCATCGAGGGGTTCGCCTATCGCCAGAAGCTCACCCCCAATGGCGAGCGCGAGATCGTCTCGATCCTGATGCCCGGCGACTTCATCGACCTGCAGAACCTGTTTCTCGAGGAATCGGATCACGACGTCCAGGCGCTGACGCGGATCACCGTCGCCGAGATCGCGATCCCCGCGTTGCGCGAGGCCGTCGCGCAATGCCCGCGGATCGCAAGCGCGCTGTGGACCGAAGTGCTGATCGAGGCGTCGATCCACCGCGAGTGGCTGCTCAACATCGGCCGCCGCAACGCCAAGATGCGGCTCGCGCACCTGCTCTGCGAATATGCCGCACGGCTGCGCGCCTCGTCGATGATGACCGAGGACGACGGCTACGAGCTGCCGATGACGCAGGAGCAGATCGGCGATGCGCTCGGGCTGACCCCGGTCCATGTCAACCGCGTGCTCAAGTCGCTCGAGACCGAGGGGCTGATCACCCGCCGGAAGCGCCAGATCGGCGTCGCGGACTGGCACGCGCTGCGCGACGCCGCCGAATTCAACGAACGCTATCTCCACCTCGACCAGTTCCGCCGCTGAAGCCCGCGGCCGGGCCAAGGGCCCCGCCGCGAGACCGGCCCGCCCCCTCCGCTTGACATTTTGGTCCTTATCGACCATCTGCACCGGATCGAGGCGTAATGCAGCGTGATTGGACCTTTACGGTCTAAGCTCCGCCTCGGTCGTTTCCAACGGGCTTCCCTTTTCACGCGGGGTGTCAAAACACCACCGCCCCTCGTGCGTCCGCTTCGTGGATTCGCGAGCCCGGCATATTTGAGAGACTCTACATGTCATTTGCAAACCTCGGCCTTGCCGAGCCGCTCGTCCGTGCGCTCGAAGCCAAGGGCTATACCGAGCCGACGCCGATCCAGGCACAGTCGATCCCGATCCTGCTCGAGGGCGGCGATCTGCTCGGCATCGCGCAGACCGGCACCGGCAAGACCGCCGCGTTCGTGCTCCCCTCGATCCAGCGGCTGACCGAAAACCAGAAGCGCGTCCTGCCGACGCATTGCCGCATGCTCGTGCTCGCGCCGACGCGCGAACTCGCCAGCCAGATCGCCGACAGCGCGCGCGCCTACGGCCAGTTCAGCAAGATGTCGGTGACCACCGTGTTCGGCGGCACCAGCATCAACAAGAACCGCCAGGACCTCAGCCGCGGCGTCGACATCCTCGTCGCCACGCCGGGCCGCCTGATCGACCTGATCGAGCAGGGCTTCTGCAACCTGTCGATGATCGAGATCCTCGTGCTCGACGAAGCCGACCAGATGATGGACCTCGGCTTCATCCATGCGCTCAAGAAGATCGTCCGCATGCTCCCGAAGAAGCGCCAGACGCTCTTCTTCTCGGCGACGATGCCGGCCGCGATCCGCGACCTCGCCTCGCAGTTCCTGCTCGACCCGAAGACCGTCTCGGTCAAGCCCGCCGCGACCACCGCCGAGCGCGTCGACCAGTATGTCACCTTCTGCAACCAGTCGGAAAAGCAGGCTTTGCTGACGATCACGCTGGGTGATCCCGCGATTGACCGCGCGCTCGTCTTCACGCGTACCAAGCACGGCGCCGACCGCGTCGTGAAGCTGCTCGCGGGCAACGGCATCGCCTCGAACGCGATCCACGGCAACAAGAGCCAGGGCCAGCGCGAACGCGCACTCGGCGAATTCAAGCAGGGCAAGGTCAAGGTCCTGATCGCGACCGACATCGCCGCGCGCGGCATCGACGTCTCGGGCGTCAGCCACGTCATCAACTTCGAGCTGCCCAACGTCGCCGAGCAATATGTCCACCGCATCGGCCGCACCGCGCGTGCGGGCGCCAGCGGCATCGCCGTCGCGTTCTGCGCGGATGACGAGAAGGCGTATCTGCGCGACATCGAGCGGATCACCCGCCAGAAGGTGACGGTCCGCGCGCTGCCCGACGATTTCGTCAACCTGTCGAACCAGATCAAGCAGACGCGCGTCAAGACGATGGGCGCCGATCCCGAAGTCCGGATCGACCGTCCGCGCGATCCGGCGCGTCCGCGCGCGACGCATGCACCGCGCGCGACGGGCAGCACCGGCCGCAACTATGCGGGTGCGAGCCGTGGCGGCCAGGGCGGCGGCGGCGGTCGTCCGCAGGGCGGCGGTCGTCCGGGCGGCCAGGGCGGTGGTCGCCCGGCCGGTGGCGGCGGCGGCCGTGGCGGTCGCGGCGCCGGTCCGAGCGCCGCGCGCTAACGGACCATATCCTCCCCTCGCGGGTTTGCTGTATGCAGGGTCGCGAGGAGAAGGATCATGGACGTTTCCACTACCCCCGTCGCCGAGCGCATCGCACGCGTGCTCGCCGGCCAGCGGATCAGCGCGAATGCGGGCGGCGACGCCGAATCCGCATCGCGGCTGATCGACGATGCCTGGGCCGACTATCTGCCCGACGCGCTCGCGGTCCTGCGCACGCTGCGCGAACCCGACAAGGCCATGGCCGCCGCGGGCGACCCCGCGGTCTGGGAAGCGATGATCCTCGCGGGCATCAAGAACGCCAAACCCCAAACCGTCATCCTCTGACGCCCCCCGGTTGCACGGGGGCGGCCGCCATCCCACCCCCGTCATCCTGACGAAAGTCAGGACCCAGAGCCGCGAACGACACCGCCCGTAACCCTAGATCCCGGGTCAAGCCCAGGATGACGCAAGAAGGGCAAGCGCCGCGCGTCAAGCCCAAGGCGAAGCCACCCGCCCCACCCCCGTCATCCTGACGAAAGTCAGGATCCAGAGCCAAGAACGACACCGCGCCTAACCCTGGATCCTGGGTCAAGCCCAGGATGACGAAAAGCGGGGCGAGCACCGCGCATCAGGGCAAAGGCGAAGCCACCCGCCCCATCCCCCGTCATGCTGACGAAAGTCAGGATCCAGAACCAAGAACGACACCGCGCCTAACCCTGGATCCCGGGTCAAACCCAGGATGACGGAAGCGGGGCGAGCACCGCGCATCAGGGCGAAGGCGAAGCCACCCACCCCACCCCCCGTCATCCTGACGAAAGTCAGGACCCAGAGCCACGAACGACCCCGCGCCTAACCCTGGATCCTGGCTCAAGCCCAGGATGACGCAAGAAGGGCAAGCACCGCGCATCAGGGCCAAGGTGAAGCCACCCGCCCCACCCCCGTCATCCTGACGAAAGTCAGGATCCAGAGCCAAGAGCGACACCGCGCCTAACCCTGGATCCTGGGTCAAGCCCAGGATGACGGAAGCGGGGCGAGCACCGCGCATCAGGCTCAAGGCGAAGCCACCCACGCCACCCCCCGTCATCCTGACGAAAGTTAGGACCCAGAGCCAAAAGCGACCCCGCCCGCAACCCTGGATCCTGGGTCAAGCCCAGGATGACGGAAAGCAGGGCGATCGCCGCGCATCAGGGCCAAGGTGAAGCCACCCGCCCCACCCCCGTCATCCTGACGAAAGTCAGGATCCAGAGCCAAGAGCGACACCGGGCCTAACCCTGGATCCCGGGTCAACCCCAGGATGACGGCAGAAGCCCCCCGCCGCCTACAGCACGAACCGGCTGAGATCCGTATTCCGCGCGATCTCCTTCAGCTGACTATCCACATACGCCCCGTCGATCACCACGCTCGACCCGCCGCGATCCTCGGCATTGTAGCTGACCTCTTCGAGCAGCTTCTCCATCACCGTCTGCAACCGCCGCGCGCCGATATTCTCGACCTCGGCATTCACCTCCGCGGCGATCCGCGCGATCGCGGCAATGCCGTCCTCGGTGAAGCTGATCTCGACGCCTTCGGTCGCGATCAGCGCCTTGTACTGCAGCGGCAGCGACGCCTTCGTATCCGACAGGATCGCAACGAAATCCCCCTCGGTCAGCCCCTTCAGCTCGACGCGGATCGGCAACCGCCCCTGCAGCTCGGGCAGCAAATCGCTCGGCTTCGCCACATGGAACGCCCCGCTCGCGATGAACAGGATATGGTCCGTCTTCATCGGCCCGTATTTGGTCGCGACCGTCGTCCCCTCGATCAGCGGCAGCAGGTCGCGCTGCACGCCCTCGCGGCTCACCGACCCGCCGCGCCCGTCGCTGACCGCGATCTTGTCGATCTCGTCGAGGAACACGATCCCGTTCGCCTCGGCATCCGCCAGCGCGACGCGGCTCACCTCGTCCTGGTCGAGACGCTTGTCGGCCTCTTCCTCGACCAGCTTGTCCCACGCCGCGGTCACCGTCAGCTTGCGGCGCTTCAGCTGCTGCCCGCCGCCGAGCGACTTCATCATCTCGCCGATATTGATCATCTGCGGCGCACCGCCGGGGATCTCGAACGGCGTGGTCGGCGTCTGCTCGACCTCGATCTCGACCTCGGCGGCGTTCAGATGCCCGTCGAGGAACCTTTGCTTGAAGCTTTCGCGCGTCGCGGTGCTCGAATCCTTGCCGACCAGCGCGTCGAGCAGCCGGCCCATCGCCGCCTCCTCCGCCTTGTCCTTCACCGCGATCCGCCGGCGCTCCTTCTCCAGCCGGATCGCCTCCTCGACCAGGTCGCGCGCGATCTGCTCGACGTCGCGCCCGACATAGCCGACCTCGGTGAACTTGGTCGCCTCGACCTTGACGAACGGCGCATCGGCGAGCTTGGCGAGGCGCCGGCTGATCTCGGTCTTGCCGCACCCGGTCGGCCCGATCATCAGGATGTTCTTGGGCGTCACCTCGTCGCGCAGATCCTCGTCGAGCTGCTGGCGCCGCCACCGGTTGCGCATTGCGACCGCGACCGCGCGCTTGGCGGCGGCCTGGCCGATGATATGGGCGTCGAGCGCGGCGACGATCGCCTTGGGGGTAAGCTGGTCGTTCATGATTACTCTTCTTCGCCCCGCCCCTTCAGGGGAGGGGTTGGGGGTGGGGACTATCCGCGGGCGGAGCGCTTTATGAAGCCCCCCACCCCAACCCCTCCCCTGAAGGAGAGGGGCTTCCGGGTCTTCAACTGGTTGAGTCCATCGACTCCACCGTCAGCCGGTCATTGGTATACACGCAGAGCTCGCCCGCGATTCCCATCGCCTTGCGGCACAGTATCTCGGCATCGCTCTCATACTCGACCAGCGCACGCGCCGCGGCGAGCGCATAGTTGCCGCCCGACCCGATCGCCGCGACGCCGTTCTCGGGCTCGAGCACGTCGCCATTGCCCGTCAGGATCAGCGTCACGTCCTTGTCCGCGACGATCATCATCGCCTCGAGGTTGCGCAGGAACTTGTCGGTCCGCCAGTCCTTGGCAAGCTCGACCGCCGCGCGGAGCAACTGCCCCTGATGCTGCTCCAGCTTGCGTTCGAGCCGTTCGAACAGCGTGAAGGCATCCGCGGTCGCGCCGGCGAACCCGCCGATCACCGACCCGTCGCCGAGCCGCCGCACTTTCCGCGCATTGGGTTTCATGACGGTCTGGCCCATCGAGACCTGGCCGTCGCCGATCACGACGACCTTGCCGCCGCGCCGGACCGAAAGGATGGTGGTGCCGTGCCAGACGGGCATGGCGTGGGGATCATGTGCACTCATACCAGCGATGTAGGGTGCGCTTTCGACCACGCAACGGTTCGCTGCACCGACCCCCTGCACCACCCCCTCACCCTCCCGCTCGACTTCCCTGTCAGCGTCCCGGTTACCTTCCCCCTTCCCGTCATCCTGACGAAAGTCAGGATCCAGAGCCCCGAACGCCACGCCCGCCGCGCGGCCGCCCACCCCGCTCACCGCCGCTTCCCCCACTCACGCGCCGCGGTATACCCCAGATACCCCGTCCCGAAGAGCGCATAGAGCGGCTCGGGTATCGCGTTCAGATACGCCGACATTCCGCGCGCGATCGCCTGCGCCGCCCCCGGTCGCACCGCCGCAAGCAGCCCCACCGGGATCGCCCCCAGCAGCAACGCGTACATCACATACAGGAACCCCGGCCGCGCCCGCGTCACCCACGGATCGACAGGCATTGCCGCCCCCTCCTCAACGCCTCTCGTCATGACACCCCCCTGGAAAAGTGGCGCTTTCCGCCTCACGCCCGGTTGGCGAGCCAGCCATAGAGAAACGCCTCGTTCGCCGGCCGCCGCTCGGCGAGCGCGACATAGCGCTCGCCCTGCAACGCCTCGATCGCCTTGAGCAGCACCGCCTCGCCCCCCGCGCCGCGTCGCCTAAGGAACCCCGCCAGCGCCGCGAGCGTCCCCGGCCCGATCCGGCCATCGACGACGAGATCGGGATAATCGCTCGCCCCGCGATTGAGCGCGTTGAGCGCGCGCTGCAGGAACCCGCTCGCGACCGCCCGCCCCATATTGACCCCGGTGTCGAACAATTCGCCCGCAATAGCCGGCGCGAGTCGGCCAACCCCCTCATATCCGGGGTCAATCCAGTAAGCCTGCCGATAGATCGCGACTGCCGCCGCCCGCGGAAACACCCGCATGTCCCCCGCAAAGCCATGCGCCCGCGCCACCGCCTGCGTGATCCCGAACCGCGTCGCCCCCCCGCGATCCGCCGGATGATCGCCATAGCCTCCCTCACGATCGATCACGTCGTCGATCCGCTCGCCGATCTCCATCCCAAGTCCCCCCCGATTCGCCCATCGCGTTATAACCATATGGGTTAGCGAAAAGCAAGATCAGAGCCGTCAATGGTAAAAGACAAACCCCCCCCACCCCGTCATCCCGACGAAACCCAGGATCCAGAGCCGAACAGCGCCACCCCCCGCAACCCTGGATCCTGGGTCGAGCCCAGGATGACGGAGCAGGAAACGCGACTCCCCAACACCCCGTCATCCCGACGAAAGTCAGGACCCAGAGCCAAGCAGCGCCACCCCCCGTAACCCTGGATCCTGGGTCAGGCCCAGGATGACGGAGAAGGTAACGCAGACCCCACACCCACCCCGTCATCCTGACGAAAGTCAGGATCCAGAGCCAAGCAGCGCCACCCCCCGCAACCCTGGATCCCGGGTCAAGCCCAGGATGACGCAGCAGCAAACGCGACTCCCCCAACACCCCGTCATCCTGACGAAAGTCAGGATCCAGAGCCCCGCACACCGCCCCCTCGATCACGCCGCCAACCCGCAACCCGCTGCCGGAAATCAGCTTTCCTCCCCATCCCGCCGCGCCTGATCGAGCACCCGCTCCACCTTCGCCCGATCCGCAGCATCCCGCGCGCGCTCCGCGCTGGTCCGCCCGAACGCCGCGCGATTGACGTCCGCGGCCGCTGCCGCCGCACGGCGCGCCTTCGCCTTGCGCGCCAGTCGAAGATTGACGATCTCGCCCATGACAAATCTCCGTTCGCCGCTTGCCAGCATCCCGATCGCGCTACAGACTGCCCCGCCTATGCGCCAGATATCCCCGCCTTTCCTGCTGTTGCCCGTCCTGCTGGCCCCCGTTCTCCTGTGCCCCGCCGCGACGTCGGCGCAGTCGCTTCCCGCGGGCAACTGGGCCATCAAATCGACCGCGGTCGACCTCGAGATTCCGGGCGCCCCCGGCTTCATGCTGCGGATGATGCGCGGCAAGTCGAAGACCGAGCATAAATGCATCGCGCCCGACCAGGCGCGGACCGGCGTCGCGACACTGTTCGTGCCCCGCCCCGATGCGAAATGCACCGTCGAGCGCGCGCAGTTCGACGGCGGGCGAATCGATCATGTGATGCTGTGCCCGCAGAAAAAGGGCCCGCCGATGCGCGTCGTCCGCGCGGGCAGCTACGGCGCGAGCGGCTTCACCGCCCGGATGACGATGACCGGGCAGACCGACAAGGGCGCGATGCGGATCGTCGCGGATCAGGTCGCGACGCGCGCCGGCCCGACCTGCAAGGGCTGACCGCCGTACGCGACGCTCAAGGCGCTGTAACCGCTGCCGATAGTGTAAGGGGAACAGGCCGGGCCGGATCCGAAGCGATCCGCCAGCGGCCTGAAATTCTCTGGTCGGGGCGACAGGATTCGAACCTGCGACCCCCACACCCCCAGTGTGATGCGCTACCAGGCTGCGCTACGCCCCGACCGAGGGGCGCGCCTTATGCCGATGCCGCACGCGATGCAAGCGAATGCCGCAAAAACCGTGTCGCGACCGTGATTTTGCCGAACCGGCCGCGCGCGCTCGTCGCCGCTGCGGCTCGCTTCACCGGCGCCATACGCGGCCGCCTGCCCCGCACATCGGTTGCACGGACCCGCAACCGGTGATAGCGGCATCGCCCATGCGAGCGCGGGCGTATGGCGCCTGCCCACCAGCCAAAACGGGACTCCATGTTCATTTCCCCAGCATACGCGCAGGCCGCCGGCGAGACGGCAGCATCGGGCGGCATCGCCTCTTTCCTGAGCATCGCGCCGCTCTTCCTCGTCTTCATCGTGTTCTATTTCCTGATGATCCGTCCGCAGCAAAAGCGGATGAAGGCGCTTCAGGCGTCGGTCGCCGCGGTCAAGAAGAACGACAGCGTCGTGACCTCGGGCGGGATCATCGGCAAGGTGACCAAGGTCGAGGATAGCATCGTCGAGGTCGAGATCGCGCCGAACACGCGCGTCCGCGTCGTCAAGGCGACGCTGACCGACATCACCAGCCCGAACACGAAGCCGGCGAACGACTGATGCTGGACTTTCCCCGCTGGAAGGTCGCCTCGATCATCGGCCTGCTGGCCGTGCTCTGCGCGCTTGCGATCCCGAGCTTTTTCTCCGAATCGACGACCAGCAAGTGGGGGGCGATCCCGCATCAGCGGATCAACCTGGGTCTCGATCTGGCGGGCGGCAGCTATCTGCTGCTCGAGGCGGACACCGCCGATCTCGCGAACACGCGGATCGAGGCGATGCGCGACAGCGTCGCGGGGACGATGCGCAACGGCACGCCGCGGATCGCGATCGGCGATATTTCGGTGCGTGGCGGGCAGCTTAGCTTCCTGCTCCGCGATCCGAGCCAGGTCGATGCCGCGCGCGAGCGGCTGCTCGGGATCACCGGCGGCGGCGCCGGGATGAGCGGCCAGCGCGAATGGGACATCACCGTCGTCGACACGAGCCGGTTCGTGCTCAAGCCGACCGAGGCCGGGCTCCAGCAGGCGATCGACCGCGCGATGACGGATGCGACCGAAGTCGTTCGCCGCCGCATCGACGAACTCGGGACCAAGGAGCCGTCGATCGTCCGCCAGGGCGCGACGCGAATCGTCGTCCAGGTCCCCGGCCTGCAGGATCCGCAGGCGCTGAAAAGCCTGCTCGGCAAGACCGCCAAGCTCGAATTCAAGCTGGTCGACGAGACCGCGAACCCCGCCGACCTCGTCAAGGGCATCGCGCCCGTCGGCAGTCAGGTCCTGCCCTATCCCGGCAACCCGCAGGGGGTTCCCTTCATCGCGGTCAAGCGGTCGGTGATCATCTCGGGCGACCAGCTCGCCGATGCGCGCCAGGAATTCGAGCCGCAGACCAACGCGCCGCAGGTAGCGATCACCTTCGATGCGGTCGGCGGCCGCCGTTTCGCCAAGGTCACGCAGGAGAACACGAACAAGCCGTTCGCGATCATCCTCGACAATTCGGTCATTTCCGCGCCCAACATCAACGAGCCGATCCTTGGTGGCCGCGCCTCGATCTCGGGCAACTTCACCACCGAATCCGCCAACTCGCTCGCCATCTCGCTGCGTTCGGGCAAGCTGCCGGTGAACCTGAAGATCATCGCCGAAAGCACCGTCAGCCCCGATCTCGGCAAGGATTCGATCCGCGCGGGCGTGCTGGCGAGCATCGTCGCCGCGGTCGCGGTGATCGTGTTCATGTTCGTCACCTATGGCCGGTTCGGCCTCTATGCGAACCTCGCGGTGGTCATCAACATCCTCGTGATCGTCGCGGTCATGTCGATGCTCGGCGCGACGCTGACGCTGCCCGGCATCGCCGGCTTCGTGCTGACGATCGGTACCGCGGTCGACGCCAACGTGCTGATCAACGAGCGGATTCGCGAGGAACGCCGTCGCGGGCGCAACGTCGTCCAGGCGGTCGAGCTCGGCTATAAGGAGGCGTCGCGGACGATCTTCGAGGCCAATGTGACGCACGCGATCACCGGCGTGATCATGCTCCTGCTGGGCTCGGGCCCGGTCAAGGGCTTCGCGGTCGTGCTGCTGATCGGCATCTGCACCAGCGTGTTCACCGCGGTGACCTTCACGCGGATGTTGGTGGCGCTGTGGCTGCGCAAGAACCGTCCCTCCACGATCAATATTTGAGGCGGGAGATCATCATGCGCCTGCTGAAACTCGTACCCGACAACACCAACCTGCAGTTCGTCGCGCTCCGCAAATGGGCGTTCGGGCTGACGCTCGTCCTCTCGCTGCTGGCGATCGGACTGGTCGCGGTCCGCGGCCTCAACATGGGCGTCGACTTTGTCGGCGGCGTGCTGATGGAGGAGAATTTCGCGACCCCGCCGTCGATCGAGGCGGTACGGACCGAAGTCGACCGGCTCGGCGTCGGCGAAGCCTCGATCCAGTCGTTCAGCAATCCGCGGACGCTGTCGATCCGCCTCCCGCTGCCCGAGAGCAACGACGAAGGCGCGACCAACCGGCTGGTGAAGAAGGTCTCCGACCACCTCGCGGTCAAGTTCCCCGGCGCGACCTTCTCCAAATACGACACGATCACGGGGAAGGTCTCCGACGAGCTGATCACCCGCGGCCTGCTCGCGGTCGGGCTGTCGATCCTCGGCATCGCGCTGTTCGCGGTCGTCCGGTTCGAATGGCAGTTCGGCGTCTCGACGATCGTCGCGATCGTCCACGACCTGTTGATGACGATCGGCTTTTTCGCGTTGATGCGCGATTATTTCGAAGTCGATCTCAACATCGTCGCGGCCGTGCTGACGATTATCTCCTATTCGATCAACGACAAGATCGTGATCGACGACCGCATCCGCGAGAACATGCGCCGGTACCGGAAGATGGACATGCGCGAGATCATCGACCTTTCGGTGAACGAGACGCTGCCGCGTACCGTCATGACCTCGGTGACGATCCTGCTCGCGCTCTTCGCGATGCTGATCCTCGGCGGGCACGTCCTGCGCGGCTTCACCGCCGCGATGATCCTCGGCATCGTCGTCGGCACCTATTCGTCGATCTACGTATCGTCGTCGCTGCTCATCACGCTCGGCCTGCGCGCCGAGCCCGAGGGCCGCAAGGGCGATCAGGACGGCGCGGAGCGGGTCGGCCCGAAGGCCGGACGCTGATGCGCGCCGGGGGTCGCGCATGAGGATGGACCGCGAGAAGACCGACGGGCCGATGATCGCGGCGATCGGTCGCGCCGGGTTCAAGGTCGACGACGGCTATTATACCGCGCTGCTGATCACCCCCGAACGCGCGGACGGCTGGACCCCGCCGCCGTTCGCGGCGCTCGCGGCATCGGATATCGACGCTATCCTCGGCCTGTCCCCTGCACCGGAGTTCCTGTTGCTCGGCACCGGCACACAGCTGCGGCAGCCGTCCGCAGCGTTCCGTCGCGCGGTCGAGGCGCGCGGCATCGGGATCGAGGCAATGGACAGCCGTGCGGCGGCGCGCGCCTGGGCGGTGCTGCGCGGCGAAGGCCGGTGGATCGCCGGCGCGCTCTATCCGCTTGAACAATAAGGCCTAGGACCGCGGTCCGACCAGCCCCGCGAGATGCGCATAGAGCGCCGCGGTATTCGCCTCCCACGTAAACCGCCCCGCCACCGCGCATGTCGCGTCGGCCGCGGGCGGGTCGGCCAGCACGTCGGCGATCGCCGCGGCAAAGGCGGCGGCGTCGCGCGGCACGATCCGCCCGGCATCGCGCGACGTCACCACCTCGCCCGCGCCGCCCGCCTCGGTGATCACGATCGGCGTCCCGCACGCCAGTGCCTCGACCCACGCATTGGCGAGCCCCTCCGACGCCGATGCCAGCGCCATGACGTCCGCCGTCGCGACGAGCCGCGGAATGTCCGCATGCGCGACGCTCCCGAGCAGCCGGACCCGGTCCGCAACGCCGTGACGGGCGATCGCGGCCTCGAGCCGGGGACGGTCGCTCCCCTCCCCCGCGATGATCAACGCCACGCCGGGCAACCGCGCGACCGCCTGGATCACCACGTCATGCCCCTTGCGCGGGATCAGCGCCCCGACCGAGAGGACGAGCGGACCACGAACGCCGAGCTTCCGTTTCTCGCGCGTCCGGTCCTCGGCATCGATCGGATGAAACCGGTCGTGATCGACGCCTGTATGGTGCACCCGGATCCGATCGCCCGGCATGCCGAGCGCGATCATGTCCGCCTTCATCGCGCCGCTGACCGCAAGTAGACCGTCCGCCGCCCGCCCGGCGCCAACGACCTGCGCGCGCGTCGCGCCGGCGCATCCCCAATGATGAATATCCGCGCCGCGCGCCTTGATCGAGACGGGCACCCCGTACCGCCGTCCCAGCGCCACCGCGGCGACACCATCGGGAAAGAAGAACGACGCATCAATGACATCGAACGCGAAGTCGGTGCGAAGCGCATCCAACAGCGGGACCAGCGCGCGGACCAGCGCGGCGGCATGCCACCGCCCCTGCGTCGCCGGAATTGTCGTGAAGCGCGGCCGATCGACCTCGATCCCTCGCCACGTCTCGCGCGTCGGCAACCGCGTCAGCGGCGCGTATCGGGACAGCCGATCAAACGGTAGCGGCGGCACGCCGACCGGCGCGACGGCGCACAACTCGACGTCGTGATGCGCAGCGAGGCCGAGCGTCTGCTGCTCGACGAACACCCCGAAATTCGGCCGCGTCGCGTCGGGGAACAGGCTGGACAGGGTCAGGACGCGCAGCATGAGCCTCGGGGTAGAGCGGGTCGGTTAAGATCGCGCGAACCCGCGCGTGCTCAACCGTCCTGCGGCTCAGTGCAGCTCGACCGGTCCCGTGGCGATCACCCCGGTTTGCAGCGCATCATCGTACAGCAGCGCGCTCTCGCGCTTCACCTGATGCGACAACCGTTCCAGCATCGCCTCTGATTCGGCACGGAATTCGGTCCAGTCGGCGGGCTCGATCGTCGGCAGCCAGCGTCCGATGTACACGCGCCAGTCGCGCCGCAGCGCGGCCAGTTCGGCCGCCATCCGCTCGACCGTCTCGGGGGCATAGTCGGCCTCGGTCGCCAGCGCGCTGAGGTCGACGATATCGTCCTCGACGCCGAGATGATCCGCGACCAGCACGGCCAGATCCACCAGCTTGCGCGACGCCGCCGCGCAGTTCCGGTGGCGCCGCTGGAGCAATGCGACCAGGTCCACGCATCGTTCGGCGATCCGGTCGTGATCGTCGATCAGCCGGCTCCAGGACGCGCGATCCTCGCGGTCGGCGGCATATCCTTGTGACGCAACATCCATCTCTTGCTCCTCTCGTCACGTCGTACCGGGCCGCCGACTGCGCGCCGATCAGTCCCGATACGCGCTGGTAATCGCTTCGACTTCGGCCGGATCACCCATGATCAGGCCGATACGCTGGTGCAGGCTGCTGGGCTCGATCGACAGGATGCGCTGTTCGCCATCGGTCGCGGCACCGCCGGCCTGCTCCATCAGCATCGCCATCGGGTTGCCCTCGTACATCAGCCGCAGCTTGCCGACCTTGCCCGGCTGGCGAACGTCGCGCGGGTACAGGAAGACGCCGCCGCGCTTGAGAATCCGGTGCGCGTCGGCGACCATCGATCCGGTCCAGCGCATGTTGTAATCCTTGCCGAGCGGCCCTTCGGCGCCCGCGACGCGATCGTCGATGAACTGCGTGACCTCGGCCGACCATTGCCGCGCGTTCGACGTGTTGATGGCGAACTCGCGCTTGCCGCCGGGCATGCGGATGTTGGTATCCGTCATGACCCATGACCCGACCTCTCGATCGAGCGTGAACTCGTGGACGCCCGCGCCGACGGTCAGCACCAGGATCGTCTGCGGCCCGTACACCGCATAGCCGGCCGCGACCTGAGTCTGCCCCGCCTGGAGGAAATCATTCTCGGTCACGTCGGCACCCGACGCGGTCTCGGCCGCGCGCAGCACCGAAAAGATCGTGCCGACCGAGAGATCGACGTCGATGTTGCTCGACCCGTCGATCGGATCGAACAGCAGCAGATATTCGCCCTTGGGATAGCGGTTGGGGACGAGGTGGATCGTCTCCATCTCCTCCGACGCCATCGCCGCGAGATGGCCGCCCCACTCGTTCGCCTCGAGCAGCATCTCGTTGGCGATCACGTCGAGCTTCTTCTGCACCTCGCCCTGGACGTTCTCGCTGTCGAGGCTGCCCAGCACGTTGCCGAGCGCACCCTTGCCGATCGCATGGCTGATCGCCTTGCACGACCGCGCGACGACCTCGATCAGGAGGCGCAGCTGGGGTTGCAGCGTGCCGGCTTCGCGTTGCTGTTCGATCAGAAACTGGGTCAGCGTCTTGCGCTTCATGGGGCGGGATACCTTCGACCGGAATGGAGAAAACGGGGTTAGCCAAGCCGGTCCCGCTATACCATAGGAGAGAAATACCCCATTCGGCCGAACGATCCCGATCTGACCGACGCGCACGGGTCGGCGCAACCGGGTCGCGCGGCCGGTGCATTGCCGCTAGAGGCTTGCGCGATGTCCGTGTTTGACCCGCATCGCAACGACTTGGCCGCTCTCGACGCGATCGCGCGGCGGCGTGTGCTGATCGAACGACAGGGAAAAGATTTTTCGTCCAACGACTATCTGGCGCTCGGACGGAGCCGCCGGATCGCGGTGGCCGTATCCGACGCGATCGCGCGCGGCGTGCCGATCGGCTCGGGCGGATCGCGGCTGTTGCGCGGCAACGATCCCGAGCACGAGATGCTCGAAGCCGAGGCCGCGGCCTTCTTCGGCGCGGAGACCGCGCTCTATTTTTCAACCGGTTACGCGGCCAACGCCGCGCTGTTCGCCACACTGCCGCAGCGCGGCGACCTCGTCGTGCACGACGCGCTGATCCATGCGAGCGCGCACGAGGGGATGCGTCTTGGCCGCGGAGACAGCGTCGCGGCCCCGCACAACGACGTGACCGCGTTCGAGGATGCGATCCTCGCGTGGCGGCGCGGCGGCGGACGGGGACGCCCCTGGATCGCGGTCGAAAGCCTCTACAGCATGGATGGCGATCGTGCACCGCTCGACGACCTGTTCGCCGTTGCGCAGCGGCATGACGGCGTCCTGCTGATCGACGAGGCGCATGCGACGGGCGTGTTCGGTGCCGACGGACGCGGGCTGGCGGGCGCATTCGAGGGACGCCCCGACGTCGTCACGCTGCGCACCTGCGGCAAGGCGATGGGATGCGAGGGCGCGCTGGTGTGCGGGCCGGCGGTGGTTCGCGACTTCCTGATCAACCGCGCGCGCGCCTTCATCTTCTCGACCGCACCCTCGCCGCTGATGGCGAGCGCCGCGCGCGCGAGCCTGCGCATCCTCGCCGACGAACCCGACCGTCGCACCGCGCTGCACGCGCTGGTGGCGCATGCGGAACATGCACTCGCGCCGCACGGCGTCACGCCGACGGGGTCGCAGATCCTGCCGCTCGTCATCGGCGACGATGCGGCGACGATGCGGATCGCGGCCGCGGTGCAGGCGGCGGGGTTCGACATCCGCGGCATCCGCCCGCCGACCGTACCACAGGGGACGTCGCGGCTCCGGATCTCGCTCACGCTCAACGTGACCGAACACGACATCACCGCGCTCGCCGACGCGCTTCAGAAGGCCCTATCATGACCCGTTTCGTCGTCACCGGCACCGATACCGACATCGGCAAGACCGTGTTCGCCGCCGCTCTCGCCGGCGCGCTCGGCGCGTCCTACTGGAAGCCCGTCCAGGCCGGCCTCGACGGCGGCAGCGACGCGGCGCGCGTCGCCGCGCTGTCGGGCCTCGCGCGCGGCAAGATCCTCGACGAGGCCTATCGGCTGGAGACGCCGTGCTCGCCCGATCGCGCCGCAACGCTCGACGGCGTGACGATCGACGTCGACCGGCTGGTCCCGCCAACGGTGCCGGGTCCGCTGGTGATCGAGGGCGCGGGCGGCGTGATGGTCCCGCTGACCGAGACGGTCGTCTTTGCCGACCTGTTCGCGCGCTGGCGCCTTCCCGTCGTGCTGGTCGCACGCACGACGCTCGGCACGATCAACCACAGCCTCCTGTCGATCGAGGCGCTGCGCCGCAGGGACGTGCCGATCCTGGGGGTCGCGTTCATCGGCGATCCGGTTCCGCACAGCGAAGAGGCGATCATGCGGCTTGGCGGCGTCAAGCGACTGGGGCGATTGCCCATTCTTCCAACGCTCGACGCGGCATCGCTGCGCGCGGCGTTCGCGGCGGGCTTCGCGATCGAGGATTTCGCATGACGTCGCCGATCTGGCACCCCTTCACGCAGCACGGGCTTGGCGACCCGATTCCGCAGATCGCGCGGACCGAAGGCGCCGCGCTCTACACGAGCGACGGCCGGCGGATCGTCGATGCGATCTCGTCCTGGTGGGTGACCACGCATGGCCATCGCCATCCGCGGATCATGGCCGCGATCGCCGACGAGGCGGGGCGGATGGACCAGATCATCTTCGCGGGCTGGACGCATGAACCCGCCGAAACGCTGGCGAGCGGGCTGATCGAGATCATGCCGCCCGCCCTGCAGCATGTCTTCTTCTCCGACTCCGGCTCGACCGCGGTCGAGGTCGCGCTGAAGATGGCGCTCGGCTTCTGGCGCAACCGGGGCGAGCCGCGCGACCGGATCCTGGTGCTCGAGCACAGCTATCACGGCGATACGATCGGCACGATGTCGGTCGGCGAGCGCGGCGTCTACAACCGCGCCTATGCGCCGTTGCTGTTCGACGTCGACACGATCCCCTTTCCGCATCCCGGTTGCGAGCAGGCAAGTCTCGACGCGCTGGAGGTGGCGTGCCGGGCCGCCCCTGCCGCATTCATCGTCGAGCCGCTGGTGCTCGGCGCGGGCGGCATGCTGATCTATCCCCCGCACGTCCTCGCCGGGATGCGCGCGATCTGTGCGCGCCACCGCGTGCTGTTCATCGCCGACGAGGTGATGACCGGCTGGGGTCGCACCGGGACCGTGCTGGCGTGCGAGCAGGCGGACGTCGTCCCCGATATCCTGTGCCTGTCCAAAGGCTTGACCGGCGGCGCGGTGCCGCTTGCCGTGACGATGGCGACCGCCGAGATCTTCGACGCGCATCTGTCCGACGACCGTGCGCGGATGTTCTTCCATTCGTCGAGCTATACCGCGAACCCGATCGCGTGCGCCGCTGCCAACGCGAATCTGGCGATCTGGCGCGACGAACCGGTGCATGACCGGATCGCCCTCCTGGGCACACGCCAGGCGGCCCGTCTCGACCGGCTCTCGGGCGTGCGCGGCGTGACCAATCCGCGTCGCATCGGTACGATCACGGCGGTCGACCTGCAGGTCGGGGATGATGGGTACCTCTCCGACCTTGGTCCACGACTGTCCCGGTTCTTCGTGGGCCGCAACCTGCTGCTCCGCCCGCTCGGCAACACGGTGTACGTCATGCCACCCTATTGCATCGACGAGACCGACCTCGACGCGATCTACGGTGCCATCGAAGAGGCATGCGCGACCTTGCTCTAGCGAGTGCGCCGGCATAGCGTCGATCCGCGGTCCATTTCACTCGACCGTCATCGACCATGCCGAATTAAGCGCGATTTCAGCCTGCCGAGCGGGTATCGATCGGCGATGACGCAGCCAATTACCTTCTATGTCGGCCATCAGGGCCGGGGGCATGCCAATCGCGCGATGGCGATCATCGGCGCGTTGCCCGCAGACCGCGCCGTCACGATCCTGACGGCACGCCCCGCGCTATTCGACGGGTTCGCACGCGACGTCGCGATCACGGCGTTGCCCGACGAGGCTGACGCGGCATACAGCCCCCCACCCCTGCTCTCCGCCCAGCCGACGCCGGACATCATGCACCGCGCGCCGCTCGGCGACGCGGCGATCCGCCGATCGATGCGGACGATCCTCGAGCATCTCGACACGGTCGACCCCGCGCTGTTCGTGATCGACGTCTCCGCGGAGATCGCGCTGCTCGCCCGGATCGCGAGCGTGCCTGCGATTGGGATCCGGATGCACGGAAACCGCGGCGATCCGGCACATCTGGCGGGGTATCAGGCGTGCGTCGGGCTGCTCGCTCCGTTCGACGAAGCGCTTGAGCAACGCGATACGCCAGACTGGATCCGCGCCAGGACCTGTTACACCGGCGGGCTCTGCACGACGCAGGACATCGTGCCGACCAAGGCCGAGGCGCGCACCCGGCTTGGCCTCGACCCCCAGCGCGAGATCGTCGTGGTGCTGACCGGCGGCGGCGGCGCGGGCACGCCCTATGCGCCGTTGACGATGGCCGCACGCGCACTCCCCGACACGCAGTGGCTGGTGCTCGGCCCCGTCCAGCGCGAGGGGCACGAAACCGATTTCGGCAATCTCGACATGCGGGGATGGGTTTCCGGCATCACCGACTACCTCGCCGCGGCAGACGTCGTCGTCGCCTCCGCAGGCGACACGATCGTCCACGAGATCGCGCGCGTGGGACGCCCCTATGTGTGCGCACCCGAATGGCGCTATTTCGACGAGCAGGTTCGCAAGGCCGAACGACTGGCCGAGCTTGGCGCGGCTATCGCGCTGTTCAACTGGCCGGGCGCATCGACGCCGTGGCGCGGGCTGCTCGACGCGGCCAAGGCGCTCGCCCCCGAAGCGCTGACCATGTTGCAGGCGGACGCGGCTGCCGCCGCTGCCGCGCGCTATCTCGAGGGGATGGCCGTCGCTCTCTGGGCGCGCCCGACAACGGGATGATGCAACGGCCCGACGCGCCGACGTCGCCGTCACAGGCGAAACGACGGCGCACGATGGCACCGACGCGGAACTCGATGGTTCTGTCCCTGAGCCATGTCGGCTGAAGGGTAAGCAGCATGAAACTGACCGGGAAATTCGATACGCGACGCGAAGCCGAGATGACCGTCGAGCGACTGGTCCAGCAGTTCGATATCGATCGCGGCAAGATCGTTGTTGCCGCCGATGGCGACGAGAACACGGCCGGCGTCGAGGAAGCGGGTTCCGACAACGAGGCGGGACAGCCCAGCCCCGAGGCGCGTGACGATGCGGAACTGAACGGCAAGGTCGTTGTCACCGTCGAGGTCGCCGACGACGCAGCCGCCAGCGAGGTACGCGAGGCGTTCGCCGAGTTCGATGCATCCGAACGGTCGGGACAGGCATGATGGCCGACACCGCGACGCTGGCGCGTCAGCGCGAGATCGCCACCGAGCATCTGCTGTTCAAGATGATGGAATTCGTCGAGGATCGTCATGCAGGACTGCTCGATTTCCTCGAGCAGAGCCTCGACCATCTCGGCGATCCGGCGAATGACGGCACGAAGGACGACGAGGCGGTCCGCACGATCGCGCGCAAGATGATCACCGGCGCGCGCAAGCAGGGCGTCAACTGAAAACCCGATACGCGCCGGGCCCCTCCGCGGGTGCCCGGCTCGGTCGCTGAGCGCGCCGATACCTACCAGAACCTGCTGCCAGGGACCCCCTTGAACGGGCCTGCCAGATCGCTCGTGATCCACCCGCCGTAGAAGTCGCCCGCTTGCGGCACGACGCGTTCGTCATCGACGAAACACGCATCGAACGGCGCCGCATAAAAGGCGAGATGATCGCGCAGCATCGCAAAGGGCGCGGTGGGCGCAGGATAGCTCCAGGCGACATCGTGGAAGACTTCGCCATCCATCGTGACGTCATGATAGACTGCCTGCCCCTTCCACTCGCAGAATGACCCACGTCGCGACGGTCGCACCGCATCCGCGAGAATGTCGGCTGGCGGGATATAGTAGCTGGGGGGATGGCTCGTCTCGAGCGTGCGGACCGCCGCGCGCGTGTCGACCAGGACGATCCCGCGATGGACGATCCTGATCCGACGCGGCGTGGGACAGGCGATCGCGGGGCGCGGATAAGCCCAGACACTTTCCTGTCCCGGCAACGGGGCATCGGGGGTCGGACGGATCACCGCCATCGGGCCACCATCATGTCGTCCTTCGCCGTCACACCCATCGCCTGTCCTGTCTTATCGCTCCGCATCGCCCGTCTCGCGCAAGTCGGGAAAGCCATAGGCCGACGGCATGTCGTCGAAGGTGCCCCGCGCGAAGATCGCGGTATCGCCTTCCACGACCTCCATCCTCGCCCAGCTATCCCACCCGATATGCACGAAATCGGGCGGTCCGAATACGCGGACCGCCCGAAGATATTCGTCGCCGCGAAACCCGACATAATGCAGCATCGGCCGGTGAGTCCGTGCGACGGCCCGCGTCATAGCATCGGCATGCCACCCGTGACCGGGATCAGCGCCCCCGACATGTAGCTCCCCTCGTCCGAGGCGAGCAGGACATAGGCGGGCGCGAGTTCGCCGGGCTGGCCCGCGCGACCCAGCGGGGTGTTCTGGCCAAGCGTCTCGAGTTCGTCCGCGCCCTTGGCGATCGGCTGGATCGGCGTCCATACGGGCCCCGGCGCGACACAATTGACGCGGATGCCCTTGGGCGCGAGCAGGTTGGACAGGCCGATCGTCAGGCTGGCGATCGCGCCTTTCGTGGTCGCATAGACGATCATGTTCTCGGTCGCGACCTTGGCCTGCACGCTCGTGGAGTTCACGATCGCACTGCCCGGCTTCATGTGCGGCACCGCGGCCTTGCTCAACCGGATCATCGCATAGACGTTCGCGGCGAAGGCGGCCTGCATCTCGTCGTCGTCGATATCGTCGAGCCCCGTATTCACCGTCTGCGCGGCGGCGTTGTTGACGAGGATGTCGACGCCGCCAAGTTCGGCGACGGTCCGCTCGACCAGCACCGCGCAATGCGCGCGATCACGGATGTCCCCTGGCAGTTGAAGGCACCGGCGCCCCGCCTTCTCGACCCAGGCGCGCGTTTCGTCCGCATCCGCCTGTTCCTCGGCAAGATACGAGATCGCGACGTCCGCCCCTTCGCGCGCATAGGCGATCGCGACCGCACGACCGATCCCCGAATCCCCGCCGGTGATCAGCGCGACGCGGCCCTTCAGCGCCCCCTTGCCGACATAGCTTTCCTCGCCATGATCGGGCTTTGTCCGCATCGCGGTCTCGAGCCCCGGGCTTGGCTGTTGCGGTTCGTCGGGAAACCGGGTGGGCTGGCTGGTGCGGGGATCTTCGGTCATGGCAATGTCCTGTGTTGGGTTGCGACACGAACGGTCGGACGCCTATCGAGTGCCCGGATAACAAGCGGCTGCAGCAGATTTCTGCAGGCCGTTGCGGTACAGGGACAATCGGATGCGCATCGGGATCATTGGCGCCGGCATGGCCGGACTCTCCTGCGCGACGGCGCTGACGGCGCGCGGTCATGAGGTCGTGCTGTTCGACAAGGGGCGCGGCCCTGGCGGCCGCATGTCGACCCGACGCCTCGCGACGCCGCTGGGCGAAGCCGCGTTCGATCACGGCGCGCAGTATTTCACGGCGCGCGATGCACGGTTCGTCAAGGCCGTCGACGACTGGTCGGATGCGGGTCACGTGGCACGCTGGCCCGTGGCGGGCGACGATGCGTGGGTCGGCACGCCCGCGATGAACGCGCCCGTCCGCGCGATGGCCGCCGTACTCGATGTCCGCTGGGCCACGCGGATCGACCGGATCGCATACACCGGCGAGGCCTGGCATTTTCACGGCGACGGCGTAGCGGACGCGCCGTTCGACGGCGCGGTCATCGCGATACCCGCCGAACAGGTGCCGGCGCTGACCGAAGCCGCGGCGCCGTCGATCGCTGCGCTGGCGCGCGCGACGCCGTCCGATCCGTGCTGGACGGTGATGGTCGCCTATGACGCGCGCGTGCCGATCGGATCCGATCGCATTGTCGATCGCGGACCGCTGGCATCGGCGGTGCGCAACGGCGCGAAACCTGGACGAACCGGGCCCGAGGCGTGGGTCCTGCAGGCCAGTGCGGACTGGTCGCGGTCCCATCTGGAGGACGAGCCGGCCATGGTCGAGACAGCGATGCTCGCGGCGTTCGCCGACACAATAGGAGCCGACATGCCCGCGGTCGTCACGACCAGCGCCCACCGCTGGCGCTACGCCAAGTCCGGCGCACAGCAGCGCGGCGCCGTGTGGCTCGCGGACCGCCGGCTGGGCGCATGCGGCGACTGGTTGCTGGCCTCGCGTGTCGAGGCGGCGTGGCTTTCGGGCCGCATGCTAGCCGACCTCATCGCCTAGGCTGGCGGGGCGAGCGTCCGGCGGATGGCGTCGCGCCAGCCGGCGACGAGCGGCGCACGGGTTTCGTCGTCCATAACGGGCTCGAAACACCGTTCGCGCGACCACAGTCCCTTCAGCATATCGAGTCCCGACCAGACATTGGTCGCGAGCCCCGCATGGAACGCCGCGCCGCGCGCGGTCGTCTCGAGATCGCCCGGGCGCTCCACCGGCGTCGCGATCATGTTGGCGAGGAACGCGCACAGCCAGTCGTTCGCGGCCATCCCGCCATCGACGCGCAGGATTGCCGGGCGCCCCCCGCCATCCGCCGACATCGCCTCGACCAGGTCCATCGTCTGATAGGCAACCGATTCGAGCGCGGCGCGGGCGAGATGCGCGCCGGTCGCCCCCAGCGTCAGCCCGAAGATCGCACCGCGCGCATCGGGCTCCCAATAGGGCGCGCCAAGCCCGACGAACGCCGGCACCATGTACACGCCGTGGCTGTCGGGCACCTGCGTGGCAAGGTCGTCGGTCTGGCTGGCATGCGTGATCACGCCGAGTCCGTCGCGCAGCCACTTCACCGCCGCGCCCGCGACGAAGATCGAACCCTCCAGCGCATAGGTGGTCCGGCCATCGAGACGATAGGCGGGCGTGGTCAGCAGGCGGTGGCGCGAGGTGATCGCCTCGGTCCCGGTATTGAGCAACAGGAAACAGCCCGTGCCATAGGTCGACTTGGCCATGCCCGGGTCGAAACATGCCTGGCCGAACAACGCCGCCTGCTGGTCGCCCGCCATGCCCGCTATCGGGATCGGCGCGCCGAACAGCGCGGTATCGGTCGTTCCGAAGAGATGCGCATTGTCGTGGACGACCGGCAGGATCGCCATCGGCACGCGCAGCAGTTCGCACAGGTCCGCGTCCCAGCGGTTGCGGTGAATATCGAACAGCATCGTCCTGCTCGCATTGGTGACGTCGGTGGCATGCACCGCGCCACCGGTGAGCCGCCACAGCAGGAAGCTGTCGATCGTCCCGAATGCAAGTTCGCCGCGCTCGGCGCGCGCGCGTGCGCCCGGCACGGTATCGAGCATCCAGGCGACCTTGGTCGCGGAGAAATACGGGTCGATCAGCAATCCGGTACGGTCGCGGATCAGCTCCTCCACCCCGTCCGCCTTGAGCCGGCGGCACGCCTCGACCCCGCGCCGATCCTGCCAGACGATCGCGTTGTGGATCGGCGCGCCCGTCGCGCGGTCCCAGATCACCGCGGTCTCGCGCTGGTTCGTGATCCCGATCGCCGCGATCCCGCTTGCGCCGACACCGCTCGCGTCGATCGCGCTGCGCGCGGTTGCAAGGACGTCGCGCCAGATGTCCTCGGGATCGTGCTCGACCCATCCGGGAGCAGGATAATGCTGCGCGAATTCGGCCTGCGCGATCGCAACGCGCCGCGCCTGATCGTCGAAGACGATGCTGCGTGTCGACGTGGTCCCCTGATCGACGACCAGAATATGCGACTTGGCCACGCGCCTCTCCTTGTTTCGTTTGCACCCGTCCGTCGTTTTCGTTCGAACGTCAATGCTTTCGGTTTTATCGATCCGGAGCTATAGACGGTGCTACGCTGGAGATTGGGAAGGCGGCAAGATGGTGGCGGACGCAGTGACGACGGTCGACCTGCTCATCGTGGGCGGCGGCATCAACGGCGCGGGGATCGCGCGCGACGCCGCGGGGCGCGGCCTGTCGGTGATGCTCGTCGAACAGGACGATCTGGCCAGCCATACCTCGTCCGCATCGACCAAGCTGATCCATGGCGGGCTGCGCTATCTCGAATATGGCGAGTTCCGGCTGGTGCGCGAGGCGTTGATCGAACGCGAGCGGCTTCTTGCCATGGCGCCGCACATCATCTGGCCGCTGGCGTTCGTACTCCCGCAGACCCAGTCGCCGCGCCCCGCCTGGATGGTTCGCCTCGGCCTTTTCCTTTACGACCATCTCGGGGGGCGCGACCGGTTGCCGGGCACGCGCACCGTCGCGCTCGACCGGTCCCCGTTCGGCGACGGGCTTGCGCAACGCGCTGGCAAGGCGTTCGTCTATGCCGACTGCTGGGTCGAGGACAGCCGGCTTGTCGTGCTGAACGCGATCGATGCGGCAGAGCATGGCGCGATCATCGCGACCCTGACGCGGCTGGTGGACGCGCGGCGGGCGGACGGTGGCTGGATCGCGACGATCGAGCCCCGTGACGGTGCGCCCCGCACGGTCCGGGCCCGTGCGCTGGTCAATGCCGCAGGGCCCTGGGTCGCCGACGTGATCGGTCGCGTCGCAGGGGCGCGTGCGGATCGCGGCGTCCGCCTCGTGAAGGGCAGCCATATCGTCGTCCCCAAGCTGTATGAGGGCGATCACGCGTTCATGCTGCAGAATGCCGATCGGCGGATCGTCTTCGCCATCCCCTATGAGGGGCGGTTCACTTTGGTCGGCACGACCGACGAGCCATGGACCGACGCCCCCGCCAAGGCCGCGATCGGGGCGGAGGAGACACGGTATTTGCTCGACACGATCGATCGCTATTTTGAGCGCCGCACCACCGAGGCGGACATCGCATGGAGCTATGCCGGGATCCGGCCACTCTACGACGACAAGGCCGCCAACGCTTCCGCGGTGACACGCGATTATGTCCTCGACCTCGACACGGGCGCCGAGGGCGAGGACCTCGCGCCGCTGCTGAGCATTTTCGGCGGCAAGATCACGACCTATCGCAAGCTCGCCGAGCACGCGATGCGCGACCTCGCTCCGCTGCTCGGTGTCGCGGAAAAGCCGTGGACGGCGGGCGCCGTGCTGCCGGGCGGCGACATCGCCGATGCCGATTTCGAGCGTTTCCTCGAGACGGTCGAGCACGCCTATCCGGCCCTCCCCCAGACGATGCTGCGACGGCTCGCGCGCGCCTATGGAACGCGGGTCCGGGTCCTGCTCGGCAAGGCCACGCAGGTCGACGATCTCGGCACCGCCTTCGGTGGCGACCTGTATCAGGCGGAAATCGACTATCTCGTCGCGCACGAATGGGCGCGAACCGCGGAAGACATACTCTACCGGCGCAGCAAGCTTGGCCTGCACGTTCCCGCCGGAACCGCCGATCGGGTCGCCGCCTATCTGAAACCCGGGGCGCCCGCATGATCGCTGTCGGATCCGCCGACGTGGTGGCGGAGCGGCATGCGGCAATTCTGGCGATCGCACGCCACACCGGCAGCGTCACCGTCGACAGCCTGGCCGAGACGCTGTCGGTCACGCCGCAGACGATCCGCAAGGACCTGAACCTGCTCGCGCGGCGCTCGATGCTGGCACGCGTCCATGGGGGCGCGGTGGTGACGTCGGGCATCGACAACCTGGCCTATGACGAACGACGGACGGTGGCCGCCGCAGCGAAGGCGAGCATTGGCGCCGCCGCCGCCGCGCTCGTCCCCAACGGCGCCAGTCTGTTCATCAACATCGGTTCGACGACCGAAGCGATCGCGCGGCATCTGATCGATCACCGCGACCTGATGGTGATCACCAACAACCTCAACGTCGTCGACATCCTGCGCGGTCATCCGACGATCGAGGTCATCGTCGCGGGCGGGCGCGTTCGGGCCGGCGACCGGGCGATCGTCGGCGCGCTCGCGATGGACTGCATCCGCGCGTTCAAGGTCGACTTCGCCCTGATCGGCGCGTCGGCGATCGAGCCCGATGGCAGCTTCCTCGACTTCGACCTCGACGAGGTGCGCGTGTCGCAGACGATCATCCGACAGGCGCGCCAGGTCTTGCTGGCGCTCGACTGCTCGAAGCTCGACCGCCCTGCCCCGGTCCGGATCGGCGGCATGGCGGACATCGACTTCCTCGTCACCGACCGCGCCGACCCCAGGCTCGCCGGCGCATGCCGCGATGCGGGGGTGGCGCTGGTCGAGACGCTGCATGGCGGGCTGCGCTGACAATCGCTATTCCCCGATCCGCCGGCGCTGCGTAGGCAGGCGCGATGGCCGACAAGTCCTCCGCGCCGAAGCCGCAGCGCCCGACCATCCGCGACGTGTCGCGGCTGGCAGGCGTATCGTTCAAGACCGTCTCGCGCGTCATCAACAACCAGCCTTATGTCAGCGCCGACAAACGGGACCGCGTTCGCACCGTGATGGCCGAGATCGGGTTCCAGCCAAGCCAGGCGGCGCGCGCGCTGGCCGGGCACCGCTCGCACCAGATCGCGCTGATCTGCGACAATCCGAACCCGTGGTACGTGTTCGAAGTCCAGGCGGGCGTCCGCGAGCGCTGCGAGCGCGAAGGCGTACGCATGATCGCCCAGCCCTATGACCGGGCGTCGCCGACGCTGTTCGACGACATCGTCGCGCTGATCGACCAGGCGCATCCCGACGGGCTGGTACTGACGCCGCCAGCCTGCGACGACCGGCAGGTCATGGACGAGCTGTCACGGCGCCGGATCCCGTTCGTCCGGCTGCAGCCGGGCACGGCTACCGCCGGCGTGCCCGGCAGCGCGATCGACAACGAGGCGGCGGCCTATGACATGACCGCGTACCTCATCGGGCTGGGGCATATCCGGATCGGGTTCGTCGTCGGCGAGCGCAGCTATGCGACCTCGGGCCAGCGGCTTGCCGGCTATCGGCGGGCACTGGCCGAGGCAGCTATTCCGGACGACCCCGCCTGCGTGCGGCAGGGCGCGTTCGATTTCGGCTCGGGCAAGGCGGCGGCGGACGCGTTGCTCGATCTGCCCGATCCTCCGACCGCCATTTTCGCGGCGAGTGACGACATGGCGGCGGGCGTGCTGGTCGCGGCGCATCGTCGCGGGATCGCGGTGCCGGCGACGCTGTCGGTCGCCGGGTTCGACGATGCGCCGCTCGCGCAGCTGGTCTGGCCGCCGCTGACGACGATTCACCAGCCCGTCCGGCAACTCGCTGTCGAGGCGACGGATCTCCTGTTCGGCGAGGCCAAAGGTGTGCGCTGTCTCGCGCATGCCCTTGTCGTCCGCGAGTCGACCAGTTCGCCCCCCGGCTTGACGGATTCGACCGCAACGTGACACCGCTGCCTCAAGAAAATCGGAGAGGCCAGATGCAGGACCGCGTCGACGCACGGCGATGGGCGATTGTCGTTCTCGCCTTTACGGCGATCATGCTGAACTATGTCGATCGTCAGGTGATCGCACTCCTGAAGCCGATGCTGCAGGGCGAGTTCGGGTGGAACGACCGCGACTACAGCCACATGGCGTCGGCGTTCCAGTTCTGCGCGGCGGTGTCGTTCCTCGGCACCGGCTGGTTCATCGACCGGATCGGCCTGCGCCGCGGGTTCGCGATCGGCGTCGCGGCGTGGAGCATCGCCGGGATGGCGCATGCGTTCGTCACCAGCGTCGCGGGCTTCGTCGGCGTGCGCGCGCTGCTGGGTGCCGCGGAATCGATCGGTACGCCCGCACAGGTCAAGACCGCCGCGACCTATTTCCCGCCCGAACAGCGATCGGTGATGCTCGGCATCGGCAACATGGCGTCCAATTTCGGCGCGGTTCTGGCCCCGCTGACGGTGCCCGCGCTGGCATTGTGGCTCGGGTGGCAGGCCGCATTCCTCATTACCGGCGGGCTTGGCCTCGTCTGGGTCGTCGTCTGGCTCGTCGTCACGCCGCGTACCGGCAGCGCAGCCGCCCCCGCCACCGACACGCCTGCGTCGCGGATCCCCTGGGGTGAACTGTTGCGCGATCGCCGGCAATGGGCGGTCATCGCCGCCAAGGCGCTGAGCGATCAGTGCTGGTGGTTCCTGCTGTTCTTCATGCCCGACCTGTTCCACCGGATGTTCGCGCTGTCGCAGGGCGAACTGGGGCTGCCAATCGCCTTCATCTACCTGCTCGCCGCGCTGGGCTCGCTCAGCGGCGGGCTGTTGCCGACATGGCTGATGGCGCGCGGCGTCGGCATGAACCGCGCGCGCAAGGGGTCGATGCTGCTCTACGCTCTCCTGATCCTGCCCGTCCCGCTGGTCCTGTTAACGGGCGACGCCTGGGTCGCGGCGTCGCTGCTCGGCCTCGGGCTGTTCGCGCATCAGGGATTCTCGACCAACGTGTTCGCGATGACCGCGGACATCTTTCCATCGCGGATGATCGGCACCGCGATCGGGATCGGCGCCTTTGCCGGCAATCTGAGCGGGATGGCGATGATCGAAGGCGCGGGCTTCTCGCTCGACGCCGGCTATGGCTATGCGCCGATGCTGGTCGTCTGCGGCGGCTCGTATCTGATCGGTCTGGCGCTGGTGCACCTGCTGGTGCCCCGGCTGGTGCTCGCCGAGCCCGGCGCAGCGCGGACAACCGCGCCGGCGCATTGACGAAAACGGCCCCGGATCATGCCGGGGCCGCTCGGATCCAGGTCCCCGTCGTCAGAAATTGATGCGCCCGGTGATCCCGTAATAGCGATCCGCATCGCGCGGGATCTGATAGCGGTACGAACCCGCTGGCCCGCCATTCTGGATCGCCGCGGCAAAGCTCTGGTCGAACAGGTTGCGGACCTGGAACGTCAGCCGGTAGCGATCGTCCGCATCGCCTACCCCCGCCGAGAGGTTGACCAGGCCATAGCTGTCGATCGTCCCCAGGCGCCGCTGGACCGCGTCGGGCGAGAACAGGGCGAGTTGCTTCGACTGGTAATTCCCCTGCGCGCCGAGGAAGAGGTCGACCGCGCCGCCGGTACGCCAGCGATAATCGGCGCCGAGCGACCCCTTCCACTTGGGCGCGAACGGCAGCGCGGTGCCAGCCGGGATCACGGCCGTGACCGCTGCGCCGGGTGCCTGCAGGAACTGGTCGACGCGCGCATCGGTATACGCAATCCCGCCCGAGAACGAGAGATCGTCGACCGGGCGGAGCACGATGTCCGCCTCGGCGCCGCGCGTCGAGACCTTCCCCGCATTGGTGAAGCGCGTCACGACCACGCCTGCGACCAGGTCGGGGTTGTTCGCCTGGAAATTGTCGTACTTGGCGTAGAACGCGTCGAGATTGAGGACGAGCTTGCCGCCGAACAGCGTGTTCTTGAGCCCGACCTCGTAGCTGTCCGACGTTTCGGGCGCGATCACGTTCGTGCCGGTCGCGGTCAGGTTGAAGAAGACGTTGAACGCCGGCCCCTTATAGCCGCGCGTATACCCGCCATAGGCGGTCACGTTGCGTGTCACGTCGTACTGCAAGGACGCCTTGCCCGACAGGTTGGTGTTCGTCGTCTTGCCGGTGAACGCGGTTGCGGGGTTGCCCGTCCCGGTCGGCGTGGTCGGGAAACTCGGCTGGATCCCCGGCCCCGCCAGCGTCGTCGCACGGCTGTGGAAGACATCGAGCTGGTCGGCGGTCCAGCGCAGACCGCCGATGAAGCGAAACCGGTCGGTGACGTTCGCCGTCGCCTGACCGAAGGCGGAGATGTTCTTGAACACCGACCCGAAATCCGCACGCCCGAACGGCGTCGTGGAGGCCGGCGCGCCGGCGGTGTCGCACGGCACCGGTTGTACCAATGTCGTCGCGCCGTTGCAGACTATATCCGATCGCGAATAAATCCGTTCGGATTTGGCGCGCGAATAATAGAGGCCGACGACATAGGCGAGGAACTGGCGCGCGGGCGATGTCAGGCGCAACTCCTGGCTGAAGGTGTTGCCTGTCTGTGGCCCGGTATCGTGCAACTGGTTGAAGCCGACATAGGCCCGCGGCAGGAAATCGCCGTCGCGGATCTCGGTGTTGCGATAGTCGCGGTACGCGGTGATGCTCGTCACCGTCTGCGTTCCGAGCTCGGTATCGACCTGAACCGAAACGCCATAGCCCTCCTCCCTCGTGCGCGTGACGAGGTTCTGGTTGACGGTGCGCGTCCGGTCGCCGAGCGGCGTCGGCAGGACCGCGAAGACCGGGCTGGTGATCGGCGCGCCGGCAGCGTTGAGCGCGCCCGTGCCGATGACTTCGGCACAGCAATTGTCGTCATTGCGGTGATAATCGCCGATCAGCGCGATCGTCGTAGCGCTGCTCGGGGTCCATTTGACCTGCGCGCGCGCGCCGTAATGCTCATAGCCGTTCACCCGGCCCCCACCCGTCGCCACGTTGCGGATATTGCCGTCATAGCGGCCGTAAAAGCCGGTGAAGCGCGTCAGCAGATCCTCGCTGACCGGGATGTTCAGCGCGCCGCGGACGCGTGGCTCGTTGCCGTTGGTGAAATAGCCACCTTCGACATAGCCGCCCAGTTCGCGTGTCGGCTGGACCGACACAATGTTGACGACGCCCGCGGACGCGTTCTTGCCGAACAGCGTCCCCTGTGGCCCGCGCAGCACCTCGAGCCGGTCGATGTCGACAAGATCGCCGAACGCCTCGCCCGACCGTGCGAACACGACACCGTCGACCACGGTCGATACCGAGGGCTCGCCCGCGATCGAGAAGGTGGTCGTACCCACCCCGCGCAGGAACAGCGACTGGTTGAGCGTCGTGCCCGATTTCTGGAAATTGAGCGCGGGCACCAGCGTGACCGCCCCTTCGAGGCCCGGACGGCTGAGCGCCGCCAGCGCCTGGCCGCTGACCACCGAGACCGCGATCGGAACGTCCTGCAACCGCTCGCTGCGCTTCTGCGCCGTGACGACGATCTCGCCATTTTGTGCGGCAGGCAGATCCGCGGGGGGTGAAAGGGCGGCCGGCTGCTCGGCAGCGACGCCCGGCGCCGGTGGGGCCGCGGGTCCGGCCTGTGGCGCTGGGCTCGATGCCGGGGCCGATGGCGCTACATCCTGCGCGTTGGCAGAAGCCGCGGTCAGCGCGGGGAGCGCCGCCCCCATCAGCATCAGGACCCGCGTCGTCGTCTTCATCGTCATTCTCCCCTGAGCCGCCAGCCGAGCCGCGACCTCCGAAACGGTCTCATACGCAGCACAGGCGAAGCCCGCGCCAAAGTATGTCTTTGGCGATCGCAACGTCGCCATTTCGGCTTTTCTTTACGCCCGTTTTTTCGCATAAGACAACGGTGTCTTATATCGCTCCCCCCGCTCGCACCGTTGCCCTTGGCGACACCGGATTGACCGTCAGCACGATCGCCTGGGGCATGTGGCGCTTTGGCGGAACCGATGTCGCGGCAGCCCGCACGCTGGTCGAGGCGGCGCTGGATGCCGGCGTCACGCTGCTCGATACGGCCGACATCTATGGCCCCGACAATGGCGAGTCGTTCGGTGCCGCCGAAGCCCTGCTCGGTCGCGTGATGGCGGAATCGCCCGGCTTGCGGGACCGGATGGTGCTCGCGAGCAAGGGTGGCATCAGCATGGGCGTGCCGTATGATTCGAGCGGCGAATATCTCGCGAGCGCGATCGATGCGTCGCTGACGCGGCTCGGCTGCGAGCGGATCGACCTCTATCAGATCCACCGCCCCGACCTGCTCGCGCACCCGCAGGAAGTCGCGCGTGCGCTCGACGACGCGCGGTCCGCGGGCAAGATCGTCGCAATCGGCGTGTCCAACCATACGGTGGCGCAAACCGAGGCACTCGCATCGTTCCTGACCGTGCCGATCGCCAGTCACCAGCCCGAATTCTCCGCGCTCGAAACCGGTCCGTTGTTTAGCGGGCTGTTCGACCAGGCGATGACGCGCGGGATGGCGGTCCTTGCCTGGTCGCCGCTTGGCGGGGGTCGGCTTGCCGCGCCGCAGGACGCGCGGGCCCGGGCCGTCGTCGCGCTGCTCGATCGCAAGGCGGAGCACGCCGGCGTCGATCGTGCAGCGGTCGCGTATAGCTGGATCATGGCGCATCCCGCCCGGCCGATCCCGATCGTCGGGACGCAGAACCCCGCACGGATAGCCGCGATCGGCGATGCCTATACGCCGACCTGGACCCGCGCCGAATGGTATGCGGTCCTCGAAGCCAGCCTCGGAGAAAAACTGCCATGACGCGGCGCTGCGAGGTCAGCTGGTTCTCCGCGCTGTGCGATGACGATTACGAGTTTCTCGGCGTTCCCGATCCGAAGCTGATGTCGAGCTGGGAGCATTGCCGCGACATCGTGCTGCAGGCGGAAAGCGGCGGTTTCGACAATATCCTGCTGCCATCGGGCTATGCGCTCGGGATCGACACCACCGCCTTCGCCGCGGCGATCGCGACGATGGTCCGCCGCATCCGGCTGTTGATGGCGGTCCGGATCGGCGAGAGCTGGCCGCCGCAGCTGGCGCGCCAGATCGCGACGATCGACCGGATCCTTGGCGGGCGGCTGACGGTCAACATCATCTCCTCCGACCTACCCGGCGAGACGCTGGCGTCGGCGCCACGCTATGCGCGCACGCTCGAGGCGATGCAGATCCTGCGGACGATGCTCGATGGCGAACCGCTCGATCACCAGGGCGAGTTCTGGAACCTGAAGCTCGATCCGCCGGCGGTCACCACGGTATCGGGGAAATGCCCGCCGCTGTATTTCGGTGGCCTGTCGCCCGATGCACGCGAAGCGGCGGCGCAGGGCTGCGACGTCTATCTGATGTGGCCCGACAAGAAGGAGGTCGTCCGCGAGATCATGGACGACATGACCGCGCGCGCCGCACGGCATGGCCGAACGCTCAAATTCGGGTATCGCGCGCACGTCGTCGTCCGCGATACCGAGGCCGAGGCACGCGCCGCCGCCGACAGGCTGCTGTCGAAACTCGACGCCGCGCAGGGCGAGGCCATTCGCAACAAGTCGCTCGATACCAACTCGGCGGGTGTCGCGGCACAGGTCGCGCTGCGCGAAAACGCCACCGACGGCGGGTATGCCGAGGAGCATCTGTGGACCGGCGTCGGTCGGGCACGGTCCGGCTGCGGTGCCGCGATCGTCGGCGATCCCGACCAGGTGCTCGCCAAGCTTCGCATGTATCAGGACATGGGGATCGAGGCCTTCATCCTGTCCGGCTATCCGCACGCCGCCGAAGCGGACCTGTTCGCGCGGCACGTGCTGCCGAACATGCAACATGGGCCGCTGACACTCGACTGACAGCGCCGCACGCCGCACCGGAGAGACGATGATGGACGCCACGCCCCCCCGCCTCGACGATATTGGTGCTTTGATCACGCTGCACCGCGCGGCAGCGGGCAATGGCTTCGACCTGTCGATCGGCGACACGCTGGTGATGCGCCATCGCACCGACGCGCCTGCGCTGTTCGTCGGGAGCGGACGCGCGGACGTCGACATGTACCGCGGGAATTATTTCCTGTCGGACCGGCTCGATGCGCGCCTTCCGCTGACGCATGCGACGATCGACGGCGACACCGTGACGCTGTCCGCGGCAGCCGATACCGCGCCACGTCTGCGGATCACGATCGACGCCGCCGGCATTCGGTTCGCGGCGCTCGACCCTGCACTCAATCGCCTGTGGTTGCGCTGCGTCGCCGAGCCCAGTGAGCGACTGTGGGGCGGCGGCGAGCAGCTGTCCTATTTCGACATGGCGGGCCGGCGTTTCCCGATGTGGACGTCGGAACCCGGCGTCGGCCGGGACAAGTCGACGCTGATGACGTTCCAGTGCGACCGGGACGGCCGATCGGGAGGCGATTACTGGAACACCAACTATCCGCAGCCGAGCTATGTCTCGTCGCGCCATTACGCGCTGCATTGCGATACGACCGCGTATAGCTGTTTCGATTTTCGCGATGCCGGTTTCCACGAGATCGAGGTCTGGGAGATCCCTGAACGGATCGACCTGTTCGCCGCCGACCGGTTTGCAGGGCTGGTGTCGCAATTGTCGACGCGCTTCGGCCGCCAGCCTGTGCTGCCGGCCTGGGCATATGCAGGCGCGATCCTCGGCCTCAAACAGGGCGAGCAGAGCTTTGCCCGGATGGAGGCAATGATCGAGGCCGGCGCCGTCGTCAGCGGATTGTGGTGCGAGGACTGGGTCGGCCTACGCGTCACCAGCTTCGGCAAGCGGCTGTTCTGGGACTGGAAGGCCAACGAGACACGCTATCCCGGGCTTCGCGACCGGATCGCCGCGCTTCGTGATCGCGGCATCCGGTTCCTCGGTTACGTCAATCCGTATCTCGCGATAGACGGAACGCTGTACCAGGACGCGCTGGCGGCGGGATATCTGGTCCGCCGGCTCGACATCGATGCGCCCTATAGCGTCGATTTCGGGGAATTCGATTGCGGGATCGTTGATTTTACCAACCCCGCCGCCGCGCAATGGTTCGCCGACGACGTCATCGGTCACGAGATGATCGATTACGGATTGTCGGGCTGGATGGCGGATTTCGGCGAGTATCTGCCGACCGACGTCCGGCTGCACGACGGCACCGAGGGCATGCTCGCACACAATGCCTGGCCGACGATCTGGGCCGAGGTGAACGCACGCGCTATCGAATCGCGCGGCAAAACCGGCGATGCGCTGTTCTTCATGCGCGCGGGCTTTACCGGCGTGGGTCGCTACTGCCCGCTGCTTTGGGCGGGCGACCAGTGCGTCGACTTTTCGCGCCATGACGGGATCGGCACGGTGGTGCGCGCAGCCTTGTCGTCGGGCATGCTCGGCAATGCCTATCACCACAGTGATCTGGGGGGATATACGAGCCTGTACGGAAACGTCCGGACGCCCGAACTGCTGATGCGGTGGACCGAACTCTGCGCATTTTCGCCGGTCATGCGCAGCCATGAGGGCAACCGGCCCGACGAAAATCTCCAGCTCGACGGCGACCCGGCGGTGCTTGCGCACTTCGTTGCGATGACGCGCGTGCACGCGGCTCTGGCGCCCTATGTCGCGACGCTGTGCGATACCGCCGCACAGACCGGACTCCCGCTGCAGCGCCCGTTGCTGCTCGACTGGGAGGACGACCGCGACTGCTGGGGGATCGAGACGCAATATGGCTATGGCCCCGACCTGATCGTCGCACCGGTGATCGAACCCGGCGTCGACCGCTGGACAGCCTATCTTCCGGCTGGCGCGACCTGGGTGCATCTCTGGTCGGACGCACGTTTCACCGGCGGCAGCGCGATCGAGGTCGCGGCCCCGATCGGTCAGCCCCCCGTCTTCTGGCGCGAAGGCAGCGACCATGCCGCGCTGTTTGCGGGCCTGGTCGACGCCGCGTCCCGATGAGCGAAAGGTTCGCGCAGTTCGAGGCCGCGGATCTCTACAACGATCTCGATGACGAACCCCGCAGGCATTGGCGCGACCTGTGGCCGGGACTGAGCGTGGCGGTGCTGGCGACCATGGCCGCCGGATTCGTCGCGGATCGCTATCATGCACCGCTCACGCTGATGGCGCTGCTAATCGGGCTGGCGCTGAACTTCCTCCGCGGTGACGCGCGGATGGCGCCGGGGCTGGGGTTCGCGTCGAGGACGCTGCTGCGTTGGGGGATCGTGCTGGTCGGCGCGCGCGTCACGATCGGGCAGATCGTCGGGCTCGGGCCGATGACGCTTCTCGCCGTCGTCCTCATCCTGCTCGCGACGCTCGGCGCGGGGATCGTCGTGGCGCGGGCGCTCGGGCTCACCGGTGCCTTTGGTATGCTGGCCGGCGGATCGGTCGCGATCTGCGGTGCATCCGCCGCGCTCGCGCTGGCGACGACGCTCGGCGAGCGGCGCGTCAATCAGGGGCAGCTGGCGTTCGTGCTGGTCGGCATTTCCGCGGCGAGCGCGGCGGCGATGTTCTTCTACCCGTTGATCGCCCATCAGCTCGGGCTGTCCGAACGGCAGGCCGGGTTCATGCTCGGCGCGTCGATCCACGATGTCGCGCAGGCGATCGGCGCCGGCTATTCCTTTTCGGACGATGCGGGCCAGATCGCGACCATCGTCAAGCTCACCCGCGTCGCGTTGCTTGCACCCGTGCTCGCGCTGATCGCCACGTTCCTCCCCGCAGAAGGTGGCAAGCGGGCGCGGTTGTCGGTCCCCTGGTTCGTCACCGGGTTCTTTGTCGTCGCGGCGATCAACTCTGTCGTCCCCGTACCCGCCATCGTCGGCCGGTTCGCGCAAGGTGTCGCAGCCGCATTCCTGGCCTGTGCCGTCGCGGCGACCGGGATCCGCGCGCCGATGCAGGCGCTGCTCGGCACCGGGACCCGGCCGCTGCTCGTGATCATGGCCGCGTCGCTGGTCGCGCTGCTGCTGTCGTTGGCGGCGTCGGTGTTGCTGGTCTGAAGCGCGGGAAGATTTCTTCAAGACTTTCAGCGTATATCGCGAGGACGCGAGACGCGGGCGTCGGCGCATTACGGGTTTTTCCTTAGGGATCCGACAATAGAGCCGAAACCATTCGACCGGCAAAAGCGGGGCTCACCGCCAGTCCGGGACGTCAAGCTATGTGGTCAAAGCGCATCAACGGCAGCATCGAGACCGAGACCTTCCCGGCCGCGCCCGATCTGGTGATGGTCTTCGGCCCGACCGAACGCCTTGCCGATCAAGCCTTCATCGATCGGCTTGCGCAGCGTTACGATGGCGCGATCCTGACCGGTTGCAGTTCGGGTACCATGGTCTCCGGCAACCAGATCGACGACGACGCGGTCGTCGTTCTCGGCATGGGATTTGACCATACCAGGCTTGCGCTGGCGGTGCAGCCGCTGCCCGACTCGGACCTGTCGTTCGCCGCAGGGGCTGGGCTCGCGCGGGATCTCGCCGACGATTCGCTGGCAGGAATTTTCATCCTGTCGAACGGCCTCAACGTCAACGGCAGTGCGCTGGTCGCGGGCATCCGCAGCGCGGTCGGCGATACCGTCGTCCTGAGCGGCGGGCTTGCCGGCGATGGCGCGCGCTTCAGCGACACCCGCGTGCTCGCACGGGGCGGGAACCCCTCGGACGTCGTCGCCGCGATCGGCTTCTACGGCGACCATGTCCGCATCGCGCACGGCAGCGCGGGCGGATGGCAGCCCTTCGGGCCATTGCGCACGATCAGCGATGCGGCGGGGTCTGAGTTGCGCGGCCTCGACGACGAGCCGGCACTCGCGCTTTACGAACGCTATCTGGGCGAGGAGGCGGCGGATCTGCCGGCATCGGGCCTTCTGTATCCGCTCGAGATCTGGGATCCGCAGAAACCCGACGACCGTGTCGTCCGCACGCTGCTCGCGATCGACCGCGCCAAGGGCACGCTGACCTTTGCTGGCGACATGCCGCAGGGATGGAAGGCGCGACTGATGCGCGGGATGTTCGATGACCTGATCAACGGCGCATCGAGCGCCGCGCGACACGCCGCGGACCAGGCGGCAACATGGGGCGTCGCGCCATCCGCCTGCCTTGCGATCAGCTGTGTCGGCCGCCGGCTGCTGATGGGGCAGCGCACCGAGGAGGAACTTGCGGCCGTCTCGACCGTGCTCGGCGCCGACATCGCGCTCGCAGGTTTCTATTCCTACGGGGAAATCGCGCCGCAGAATCTGACCGCGGTACCGTGCCTGCATAATCAGACGATGACGATCACCCTGATCGGCGAACGCACATGACCCTTTCGGCACTCCCGATACCGGTCGAACCGCCGGCGCCGCCGCGGCCGGCACTGCATCAGATCGCGGCGCGGCAGGCGGAGCGGGCGCGATTGCCCGATGGCGGCATCGATATCGATCGCCTGCTCGCGCTCGTCTCCGCGACCTATACCGAAACCGACGTCGATCGGCGCCGGTCGGATCGCGCGAACCGGTTGATGGCGGAGGAACTGGAGGTGGCGCTGGCGAAAAGCGCGCTCCAGAATCTGCGGTTCAAGGCGGCGCTCGACAATATGAACCAGGGGCTCGCGCTGTTCGACGCCGCCGGTCATCTCGTTCTGACCAACCAGCGGTTCCTCGACATATACGGCCTCAACCAGGCCACACCCGGGTCGACGCTCGACGAGGTTCTCCGCAGCAGCCCGTATCTGTCGGTCAGCACCGCCAGCGAACATCGTCGGCTGGTCAAGGAATATGACGGCGCCGCGTCGGCCTATGGAGCGAAGATCGAGCAGCGCTGGCCCGATGGGCGAACCATCACGATCGAACGCACGCGGCTGGTCGATGGCGGCTTCCTCGACACGGTTGCCGACGTCACCGAGGCCCGCAACGCCTCCGCGCAGATCGCGCATCTGGCGCGCCACGACGCGCTGACGGACCTGCCCAACCGGACGCTGCTGCGCGAGCGGCTCGACGAGATGATGCGCAACGCCCGCCGTGGCGATCGGTGTGCGATGCTGTGCCTCGATCTCGACCGGTTCAAGCTGGTCAACGACACGCTCGGCCACCCGATCGGCGATGCGCTGCTGGTTGCGGTGGCGGAACGCCTCGTCTCATTGGTGCGCCACCACGACGTCGTCGCGCGTCTTGGTGGCGACGAATTCTCGATCCTTGTTCAGCATGTGACGTCGGACCACGCCATCGAACAGCTCTGCCGCCGCATCATCGACGAGCTGACGCAGCCGTTCGAGATTGCCGGCCACCATATCCAGATCGGCGCAAGCATCGGCGTGGAGACGGTCGAGGTCGATTCGCTCGATCCCGACACGATGCTGCGCGATGCCGACCTGGCGCTGTACCGTGCCAAGAGCGGCGGGCGTGGCAATTACTGCTTCTATACGCCCGACATGCACGTGTTTGCGACACGCCGCCGTGAGCTGGAAATCGAACTCCGGCGTGCGCTCAAGTCCGAAGAGTTCGAAGTACATTATCAGCCGCAGATCGAGATCGGGTCTCACGCCGTCGTCGGCTTCGAGGCGCTGGCGCGCTGGTATCACCCCGAGCGCGGGATCGTCCCCCCGAACGACTTCATCACGGTGTGCGAGGAGATCGGTCTGATCGGCGCCGTCGGCGAGTTCGTCCTGATGCGGTCGTGTCGCGACGCCGCGTGCTGGCCTGAAAGCGTCAAGATTGCGGTCAACCTGTCCGCACTGCAGTTCAAGTCAGGCACGCTGCCCGCCATGGTCGCCCGCGCGCTGCGCGTCAGCGGGCTCGATCCACGCCGTCTCGAGCTCGAGATCACCGAAAGCGCGATGCTCGAGGATACCGCCGGCGTGATCAAGCAGCTCCGCGAACTGAAGCGGCTCGGCGTGCTGATCTCGCTCGACGATTTCGGCACCGGCTATTCGTCGCTCAGCCATATCCGCAATTTTCCGTTCGACCGCGTCAAGATCGACCAGTCCTTCGTCCGCGACCTCGGTACCAACAGCGACAGCCTGGCGATCGTCCGCGCGGTGACCGGCCTCTGCGGCAGCCTCGGGATCATGTCGACCGCGGAGGGCGTCGAGACGCTCGATCAGCTGAACATCCTCGTCGCGGAGAAATGCGACAGCGCGCAGGGCTATTATTTCAGCCGCCCCGTCCCACTCGCCGACACGCTGCCGTTCGTCTCGCGCATGCTCGCGCTGCAATCCAGGGCAGCGTAAGCCCGTGACGGCGATCGGCCCGTATCGAACGTCGCCGTCCGGGAATTGCCCGGATAGTCCTCGCCCCCCGGATCGTGCAGACGGGGGCTGATGACGACGCTTGCCCGGCCCTTTGCACTGCCCCGCCCCTCTTCACGTCTTGCCGTGATCGTGCCGACGGCGGCGGACCTGCCCTGGCTCGCCGGATATGCGGTCGCGTTCTGGGTCGCGCATTACGTCGCCGCGGAATGGGGCGGCCGTGGCTTTTATTCGCTGCTCTACCCTGCGGCGGGGTTGCGCATGGCGTTGCTCTGGCGGCGCGGGCCGCGACTGGTCTTGGGCGTTGCCGCCACCGAAGTCGCCGTCCAGTTCGTCACCGGGATCATCGATCCGCTGTCGGCGGGCTTCGCCACGCAGCTCGGCGGCGTCGTGCGGCCCGCGCTTGCCTATGCGCTGGTCGTCCTGCTCGTGCGCCGGATGACCGATCATGCAACGACCAGCCTGAGCGTCGCACCGATGCCGCTCGGGCTCGCGTCGGTCGGTGCACCGGTTGCGGCGGCGATGGCCGCGCTGCCCTGGTCGCTGTGGCGCCCCGATCTCACCGGTGTATCGGGGATGCGCGAAGTCATCGCGTCGCTGACCGGGTTCATCGTCGGCGATCTGCTTGGCGTGCTGCTGCTGACGCCGCCGCTGCTGTGGCTCGCCGAACTCGCGAGCGGCAGCGCGTCGCGCCCCGCCCGGCCCAACATCGCGGGCGTGATCGAGGCGGTGCTCGTGCTGCTGTTCTCCTTCGCGAGCGAGGTCCTGCTCGCGTCGATCGGGCTGGGTACGCCACATACCCCGCTGCTCCTTGCGGTGGCGTGGATCGGGCTGCGGTTCGGCCGTACCGCGAGCTGGCTCGCGATCGTCGCGGTCGCGGCGATGACGCTGCCGCAGACGGCGATGCCGATGCGCGTCGATGCGCGACTTGCACTGCACATGAGCCTCGCCTCGATCATGGTCGTCGGGTACCTCGCCGGCAGCTTCGCGGATGCACAGGCGCGGACGCGCAGCGATCTGCAGCGCCGCGACCGGCTGTTGTTCCAGGCCGAGCGGTTGAAGACACTGCGCGCGATGTCGGTCGCGGTCATCCACGAGATCAGCCAGCCGCTGTCGACCCTCGCGATCGAAGCCAAGCACCTGCACGAGATCACCGTATCCGCCGATGTCGAGATCGCCAGCACCGCCGCGCTGATCGATCGCAAGGCAGCGGCGCTCTCCACGCTCGTACGCCGGCTTCGGCGCTTCGGCGGGCGCACGGTCGACAAGCCGACGCCGCTTCCGCTTGCGACGTTGATCGCCACGGCCGCCGCGCTCGCGGAGCCCGAAGCGCGGTCGCACGACGTCACGCTGACGATCGAACCCGTCGCCCCGGACCTCGTCGTGCTTGCGCAGGAAGTCGAGCTTGCACAGGCGATCGTCAATCTGGTGCGCAACGCGGTACAGGCCAGCGGCGACGGTCGTGTATCGCTCGCAGCGACGCAGGTCGGTGACCAGGCACGCATCGTCGTGACCAACCGATGCCGGCGCAATCGCCCCGATCAAGCCGGCATGGGGGTCGGCGTGCTGGTCGCGCGCGCGATCGTCGAGGCGCATGGCGGCAGCCTCGCGCGCGTCGGTGACGATATCGGCGAAGCGCGTGCGACGATTCTGCTGCCGCTGATCGGAGAGCCGCAATGACCGTGAGCGACGCACTGTCTGGCACCGTCTATGTGGTCGACGACGACGATGATCTGGGCGCCACGGTCGCGCGGTTGCTGTGCCGGCACGGACATGTCGCCGAATCGTTTCTCGACCCGGTCGCGCTGCTTGACCTTTATCCCCAGGCGCCCGCGCACTGCGTGGTGACCGACGTGATGATGGGCGACATCGACGGGTTCGATTTCGCCGATCGCGTCCGGGCACTCGATGCTGCGGTCGCGATCGTGTTCATGACCGCATGGCCGACCACCGCAAACGCGGTGGATTCGGTACGGCGCTACGGGGGCCTCGACTATCTGGAGAAGCCGCTCGACGAGGCCCGGCTTCTCGCCGCGGTCGCCGAGGGTGTCGCGTGGTCGCGTGCGCAACGCACCGCGATCGCGCGCACCGCAACGCTCACCCCGCGGCAGCGCCAGGTGTTCGATCTGCTCGTGAAGGGGCACAACAACCAGGCTATCGCCGCTGCGCTCGACATCAGTCCGAAGACCGTGGAGGACCACCGCGCCGCCATCGTCGCGAAGACGGGTGCGAACGGCATCGCCCAATTGATCGCGCTCGCCCGATGACCGTCGATCGCCACAGCCCGGCCGCAGGCCCGGACAGGCGGCGCGTGGGCATCGACGCCCGGTCGATCACGCCTGCAGAAACCGGATCGGATGTGTCGTGGCGGCGCTGAAGGAACTGTCGATACCGTGCCGGATCAACGTCGGCGGCAAATGGTCGAGCGGGTGCATTCACGACGTGTCCGACCATGGCCTGTTGCTGTCGAGCATCGCCCCGCCGCCGATCGGCACCTATGTCGACATCCGGCGCGGGACGCTGATCATCATCGGCCGCGTGATCTGGGTTGGCGGCAACCGCTTCGGCGTTCGCATGCAGGATCCCGTCGGTCTTGCCACGCTGCTGAGCGAACCCGTCCTCAACCGCCGCCCCGCAGCAGCCGAACGACGTAGCGAAACGCGCGACACCACCGTGCGTCGCACGGCCGAACAGGCGGATCGCAACCGTCGATTGTCCTCGACGTTTCAGTTCGCATGCCTCGTGATCATCGGACTCGGGGCCGCATGCTTTGCCGCGATGCAGTGCTACACGCTGCTCTCCAAGCCGCTGGTCGCGGTTACCGGCCTGCTTGCGCGGTCGGCGGCGTGATGCCGCAAACACTGAACGTAACGGGAACGAACGGCCTTGCGACGGCACCGCTTGCGGACTAGGACCCGCCCAGAAAGCGGGCAATCGCTTCGGCGGACATCAAACGGAACGCAAGGTGCAGAGGTAAGTCGTGGTGACGGACGAGGATCGAAATTACTATGAACGGCGCGCCGAGCGGGAAATCGCCATGGCCGCCGCGACCGACGATCCGAATGCGTGCGCGAGCCACTACGCGCTGGCCAACATGTATCTCGCGCTGGCGTTCGACGAGGAGCCCTGCGTAACGGGGTGACGTCGCGATCGATCGGCCCTCAGCCGCGCAGCGCGCCCGGCCGGAATGACCGTGGGGTCGCCGGGACCTCCGCTTCCTCGCCACGATCGAACAGATGCTCGAGCATCGCGGCCATTGCGGTCAGACCGGTGTCGGTCAGCGTGACGTGAACGCGGCGATGGTCCTTCGGATCAGCATGCCGCGCAAGCAGCGCCGCCTGCTGAAGCCGGTCGATACGCCGCATCGCGCTTGCCGGACTTTCCCCCGAAAGGAGAATCAGATCCTTGACGCAGAGCCGCTCGCCGGTGCCGGCGGCGATGAACAGGTCGATCATCATGTCCCACGCCGGATCGACCAGCAGGTCCTGTGGCAGGAACGCGCTCATCGTCGCACGCAGCCGACGCGCCTGGCGTGCCCGCGCGAGCAGGACCGGCGGGATCTGCGGGCGGTTCGTCCCTTGATCGGGATTGTGGAGGCGGCGTTCGCTGTCGGTCATCGTTCGCGCAACGCCTCCTGTGCCCGGTTCAGCGGTTTGAGCAGATACTGGAGCACGGTCTTGCTGCCCGTGTGGATATCGACGGTCGCAACCATGCCCGGCGTGATCGCGAACTGCCGGCCCGACTTGCTGGTCAGCGAATCCGCCTTGGTTCGCACGAAGACCCGGTAATACAGGATGTCGGGCTTCACCTCGTCGCGGATCGTGTCGGGCGAGATGCTCGCGACGGTGCCGGCAAGACCGCCATAGATCGAATAATCATACGCAGTGACCTTCACGCTTGCGGGTTGGCCGGGACGGATGAAGGCGATGTCGCGCGGCTGGATGCGCGCCTCGATCAGCAGGCGCTCGTCGAGCGGGACGATCTCCATCAACTTGCCGTTGGGCGGGACAACGCCGCCGACGGTCGAGACCTCGATGTTCTTGACGACGCCGCGCACCGGCGACCGGAAGGTCAGCCGTGACAGCGTATCCGACCGGCCGCGGACGACGGGGGCAAGCGAATCGACCTGCTCGGTGACCTTGGCAAAGTCCTGCCGCGCCTCGACCATGTATTGCGATCGCAGGTCGGCCTTTTTGAGTTCGAGCTCGGCGCGCTGGCGTTGCAGCCGGAGCACCTCGACGTTGCTCGCCGCACCGACCGCGATCAGCGACTGGCCGATGGCCACCTCGCGCCCGATCAGCGACAGGCTCTGGTCGATCAGCTGCAGCGAGGATTGAAGGCTGCGGCGACGGGTCTCGTACAGCCGGGTCTCCGCCGCCTTGAGATCGGGGAAGCGATCGAGTTCGGCGGAGAAGGTCAGCGAGGTTCCGTTCGCCTCCGCCTGGAGCCGCGCCGCGCTGGCGAGTGCCGCGCGATATTTCGCCGCACTCTCCTCGACGGTCGAGCCCGCCTGGGTCGGATCGAGCTGCGCCAGCAACTGTCCGGGCTTGACGATATCGTCCTGTCGCACCGACAGCTTGGTCAGGATGCCCCCCTCGAGCGACTGGATGACCTGTTCGCGGCTGGTCGGCACGACGCGCGCCTCGCCGGTCGCGACCTCGTCGAGCGCCGCGAACCAGGCCCAGGCGAGCGCCGCGACGAACAGAGCGGCCAGGATCCACACGAGCCGCGTCGCGGTCGTGAGCCGTGTCTCGCCCTCTCCCCCGAACAGATGGTCGTCGTCGATCGCGACCCCGGTCATGCCGCCGCACTCCGCGTTCCGCGCATCTTCGCGAGAATCTGGTCCCTGGGTCCGTCGAGAATCACCGCGCCATTGTCGATGACGATGATCCGGTCGACGATGTCGAGCATCCGCATCCGGTGCGTCGCCACGACGAGAGTCCGCGTGCAGCTCCAGGCACCGAGCTGCTCGATGAAATGTCGCTCCGTCCCCTCGTCCATCGACGCGGTCGGTTCGTCGAGCAGCGCGATCGTCGGCTGGCGGAGCAGCATCCGCGCGAGCAGCAGCGCCTGGATCTGGCCACCCGACAGCCCCCGCCCGCCCTCCTGCACGACATGGCCGAGCCCGTCGCGCAGACGCCTGACCATCGCGCTCGCACCGACCATCGCGAGGCACTGGACGATCTCGGTGTCGGAGGCGGCGGGCGCCCCGAGCGTGAGGTTCTCGCGCAGCGTGCCGTGGAACAGGCGGCTGTGCTGCGTGAGCAGGCCGATGTCGCGGCGAACGTCCGCGGGGTCGACCTGGTGCAGCGCGAGCCCGTCGATCAGCACTTCACCCGAGACGGGCTGGAGCATACCCGACAACCCCTGAAGCAGCGTCGACTTGCCCGCGCCGTTACGCCCGAGCAACGCGATCCGCTCGCCGGCGGTGATGTCCAGACTGGCGACGGTCAGCGCTGGCGGCGCATTGGGATCGGCATAGGTGAACACCGCCGACCGCAACGTGAAGTCGCCCGTCGCCGCAGGCAGCGGGATACGATGATCCGCGTCCGCGCTGTCGACGGGAAGCGCCATGATCTGGTTGAGGCTGCCCATCGCGACCTTCGCGTGCTGGAACCGGCTGAGCAACTGCGTCACCTGCGCCATCGGCGCCATCATCCGCGAACCCAGGATCGAGGTCGCGACGAGCACGCCGGTGGTGATGTCGCCCGCGATGACCAGCGGCGCGCCGACGAAGATGATCGCGGCATAGACGCCGTTCTGCACGCTCTGCGTCCAGACCGAGAGGCCATTGGTGAGCCCGCGCAGACGCAGCTGCGCCTCTCCGGCGACTGCGTTGTAATGGTTCCACTGATGATGGAAGCGGTCTTCGGCCTGCAGCGCCTTGACGTCCTCGATCCCCTGCACCGCCTCGACGAGCATCGCGTTGCGCAGCGAGGATTCGCGCATCGATTCGGTCGCGAGCATGCGCAATCGGCGCTGCGCGAGAAGGCCGGGGAGCAGGAGCAGTATCAGCGCGGCAAGCGGCACGAGCGCGAGCGCACCGCCGACATACCAGAGCACGCCGAGGAACAGCAAGAAGAACGGCAGGTCCGCCACCGTCGCCACCGTCGTCGACGTCAGCATGTCGCGGACCTGGTCGAGGTCGCGAAGCTGCGCGATGAAGGTCCCGGTCGAGGCCGGACGGGCGCGGTTGCGAACGCGCAGCGCATGGCCGAACACGCGGTCCGAGATGCGCAGGTCCGCGCGCTTGCCAAGCACATCGACGATATCGGTGCGCAGACGCCGCAACACGAAATCGAACCCGATCGCGATCAGGACGCCGACGAACAGGATGGTGAGCGTCGGGATCGACCCCGCCGGTACGACCCGGTCATAGACCTGCATCGAGAACAGCACGCCCGCCAGCCCGAGGCAGTTCGTCACCACCGACGCCACCATGACATGCGCATAGGAGCCGGCATCGGCCATCAAAATGTCGCGAAGCCAGTGATCCTCGAACGGGCGGATATAGGCGTCGACGCGTGCGTCCGGCGCCGAGCGCGACGGACGCGGGACGACGAAGCTGGTCGCCCCGTCAAGCACCGCGTCGAGCGACAGCCGCGCCTGCCCGCCGCGATCGCCGGGCATCGCCAGCCGCGCGCACCCATCCGCGTCGATCCCCTCGATCAGCGCGATCTCGCCGTCGTTGAGGCGCACGATGGCCGGCAGGCGCCAGCTGGTCAGCCGCATCGCGTTCGACGGCACGAACTGGACGCCGAGCCCCGTCGCGCGGGCAAGCGTCCGGATCCGCGCCTCGTCATCGCCGCCGAGATCCCATTGCGCCGCCAGCCGCGCGCGCTGCTCGGACACCGGCAGGCGGTAATGGCGCGCGACCCGGCCAAGCAGATCGAGCCAGCCCTCGAGCGCGGGCACGCTTGCCAGTTGCGTGCTCACAGCATCACCCCGCGCACCGACGTGCCGGACAGATGGAAGGCGTCGCGCATCCGTCCGGACAGGAAAAGGCAATCCACCTGGAGCCGGCGCAGATTCTGCCGGATGTTCACCGCCTCGAAGCGGACCTGCTGCAACTCCTGTTCGGCGTTGAGCAGGTCGACGAGCGTGCGGGTGCCCATTTCGAGATACTGGATCCGATACAGACGCCCCGTCTCGCGCATGTTGCCCTCGCGCGATTCGAGCGTCGCGACGACCTGCGACAGGCTGTCGATCTGCTGGCGGGCTTCGGCGAAGCGCTGGCTGTTCTCGTTGCGTATCCGCTTGGTCGCGGCCTGCGCGGCTTCGAGCTCGTACGACGCGCCGCGGACGCGCGCGCGCGTGATGCCGCCGCCGAAGATGTTGCTGGAGACGCGCAATCCGAAATTGAAGATTCCCCGGTCGCCGAACGGTGCGGTGATGTCGGTCGACGCATCCCCGCCCAGCGATACGGTCGGGTAGCGATCTGCCCGGCTGCGGCGCAGCGCCGCGACCGCGCGCTCGGCCTGTGCGTCCGCAGCCATCACCGACGGTACCGCATCCCAGACCGGCGCAGGGCCCGCGCAACTGCGCATCAGCCAGTCGGGCACCTCGCCCGACACCGACGGCGGCGGCGTGGTGCGCCCGAGCAGGAAGGCCAGGTTGCTCGCCCAGCGCCGCTCGGCGGCCTCCGCCGTCGCGACGTTGGCGACCGCCGCCTCGACCCGCGCCTGTGCCTGCAGCGCGTCGGAGCGCGTCGCCGCACCGAGCGCGGCGCGCTTGCCGACCAGGTCGCCGATCTCCTCGACCCGCTGCGCCTGTTCGCGCGCGATGTCGCGCTGCGCCGCCGCGCGTTGATACTCGATGATGGCATAGCCCGTGTCGCGGATGAGCGCGTCGACCGCGAGCAGCATCTCGGCACGGCCGATCCGCGTACCTGCATTCGCCCCCGCGATCTCGCTCGAGACCTTGCCGAAGTCGAACAGCATCTGCGACGCGCCGACCTGCGGCCGTGGACGCAGGGTCCCCGACACCCGGCTGTCATAGCCGCTGCCAACGCCCGCGCTGATCGTGGGAAGATACCCGGCCCGCGCCGCCTTCACGTCCTCGCCCCGCGCCGCCAGCATCCCCGCCGCCTCGATCAGCGACGGATGCCATTCGACCGCCTCGCGCGCAGCGCCTTCCAGCGTCACCGGCGATGCATCCGCCGCACGCCCTGCCGCGCACGGTGTGGCAACCAGCAGGATACTGAGAACAAACGGCATTGCGCCGGCAAGATTCGGGTTGATCACGATATCTCTGTCCCTTTCATGCCGACCAGAAAGGGACAGAGATCATTAACAAATCTTATAAAGTCTATCGACGATAAGATCCTGAATTGGGTCTATATTCTCCCGAGTTTGGACTTTTATACGACATGATTGGTGACAGTTCCGTTCTGGTCCTGATCGGGCAACGTCGCGAGGAAGCTGAACGGGTCCTCGACCACCGGGAGCATCGTGTTTTCGACCGCAGCCGGATGAACGAATTCGGCTGTATCGCTTGCCGGATCAGCCTGTGGTTCTGTCAGATAGTGCGACAGCACGTCCTCCAATTCGCCTTTCCCCTCAAACAGATCATAGGCGGCCAGGCCGATTGCGGCGCCGTCGGGCGTCACGATCGCTGATTCGCCGCTGTCGAGCGTCAGCGCGTCCAGCGGGATCGCGCCGTCCTCGCCCGCGGCGAATGCGGCGAACAGCGTTGCCGGCACGGGGGCAACCGCAGGACCGTCCGCCGGCACGTCGATCGTCACCGTCAATACCGCGCTGGAAGCGACCCCGTTGGGCTGGACGAGCTGGTAGGTGAAGCTGTCCGTGAGATCGACCGCCGAATAGCCGAGCGACGCGCTTGGCTGATAGACATAGCCCCCCGTCTCGTTGACGGTCAGCGTCCCATATACGCCGGTCAGCGTGACGGGTGTTGCGCCGATCTCCGTAAAGCCCCCACCCGCATCGACGCGGATCGCGGCGAACGCCGTGTTCGCGCTGTCATTGGCGAGCAGATTGCCCGTCGCCGTTTCGGCACTCGCCAGCGTGAACTGATCGAGGAAGGTCGTGCTCGAACCGAGCGACACGTTCGTCGTGAAACTGCCCAGCGACAGCGTGCTCTGGCTCGCGACGGTATAGGTGTACGCGCCGCTCGGAAGATCGTCGAAGGTGAACGTCGATGTGCCCAGAAGACCGTTCGCCACTGCGGTCGCCGATGCCGTTCGCACGGTCGCGCCGCTCGAATTGCGGATCGTGACCGTATATTGCGGCAGCACGCTAAGCCCGAGACCCGCCTGACGATCCGCAACGATCGTGATGTCGCTCGACGTGTTCGGGGCGACGGCGAAGCTGCCGCTGCGCGAACCGGTAAGCCCGGCAGAGAAAGAGAACGCCTGCGCCGGCGGCAATGTTGTCACCACATTCTGGAACGTGACGTCGGCGAACGCCTGGTCCGCGACCGCGACCGGCGTGCCGCCGATGTCCGGGCTGCCGATCGTGATCGACAGATTGGCACTCGCACGCTCCCCGTCGGTCGGATCGATGAGCGTATAGGTGAAGACATCGGTCTTCCCGATCGTCGCGACATCCGCGGTCGGCGCATAGCTGTAGCTGCCATCGCGGTTCATCGTCAGCGTTCCCCAGGCACCAGTGACCGTGCTGCCGTCGGGCGCGAGTTCGGTCGTGACGCCGTTGACGGTCACGCTGACCACGCGGGTACCCGGACCGACGATGTCGAGCTCACCGCCCGGTCCCGCCTCGGTGATGACGTTGCCCGTCGCAGGGATCGGGGCAGCGCCCGCGACCGCGGTGAAATTCGAGTCGACACCCGTCACGTTCAGCGCGCTCAGCAAGGCGACACCCGCGGCCCCGCCCTGCACCGTCGCGAAGGCGCGATACTCGCCCGGCCCCAGCGTATTGGTCGCGACGAGATCGCCGTTGATCACGTTGATCTCGAGCAGCGATGCCGCACCGGTCCCGTTGACCGAGACCCAGCGACCGTTTTCGAGCCGCTGGACCGCGACCACATAGGACCCCGCGACTTCGATGTCGGCCACGGTGCCGAAGGTGAATACGGCATCGAGGCTGTGCCCCTGCTGGACGCTGAACCGGACGTTGCCCGTCGTCAGTACTTCGGCCTGCAGGTTGACGACGTTCAGCGAGACCAACGCCAGATAGTCCGCCTGGCCGAGGTTCACCGCGGTCGTGGCCGGCAACAGGTCGACCGCCGCGGTATCGACATTGTCGAATGCCGAGATATCGAACGGTGCGACGATCGTCGACGGCAACGACACGTTCCCGGCGAGATCGGCCTGCGTGACGCTCAGCGTCGCGCCCGCAGTCTGTGCCGGGACAAGACCGACGGCGAAGCTGCCATCCGCGTTGACGGTCGTGCTGCCGAGCAGCGTGGCGTCAGGCGCGCGGACCTCGACGCGCGCACCGGCTTCGCCACGGCCCGTCAGCGCCGCGCCATCGTCCGCGATGACCGTCACGGTCGGCGGCGGCGGCGCGGTGAGATCGGGAGCGGCCGCGGTCGTGCTGCCCGAGATGTTCCCGGCCCCGTCGCTCTGCGTCGCGACGACGGTCTCGCCGTTACGCTGGGCGGTTGCGAGCGTCACGACATAGGCACCTGCGGTGCTGACCACCGCCGTACCGAGCACGACGCCGCCAGACGAGGTGATCGTGACGGTTGCGCCCGGCTCGCCGCTGCCGACGACGACAGTTCCCTCGCTGCCGACGACGGCGGCCGGCGCAGCGGGCGCGGTCGTGTCGGGGGCGACGGCGGGAATGCTCGGCGAAAAATTGCCGGCGATGTCCGCCTGGACGACGCCGAGCAGTTCGCCGTTGCGCTGCGGCGGATCGAGCGGTGCCGCGTAGCTGCCATCGGCAGCGACGATCGCGGTGCCCAGCACAAGGCCAGCGGCGTTGGTGACGGTAATCGTCGAACCCACGATCCCGATCCCGACCGCAGCGGTGCCGTCTGCGGTGATGCTCGCCGTCGGCGCCAGTGGCGCGGTGCCGTCCGGGGCAATCGGCGTGGCGGGCAACGAGACGTTGCGCGCGCTATCGGTCAACGTCACGCTCAGCGTCTGGCCATCGATCTGCGGAGATGACAGCGCAACCGCATATGTCCCCCCGGCCCCCACGGTCGCCGTGCCGAGCGTTCCGCCGCCAGCGCCGGTGACCGTCACCGTCGTCCCGGGCTCGCCACGGCCTGTAACGAACGTCCCGTCCGCGGACACGATGGCGACTGGGACGTCGGGGGCGGTCGTATCCGGCGCGAACACCGACGTTGTCGGCGACGCATTCCCGTTCAGGTCACGCTGGCTGGCGCTGAGCAATTCACCATCGGTCTGCGGGGGTGACAGCGTCACCGTATAGCTGCCATCGATCGCAACGACCTGGCTTCCCAGCAGCAAGCCGTCGGCATCGCGGATCGTCACCGTCGCACCCGCTTCGCCGACACCCGTCACGCTTGCGCCGTCGATCGCGACAATTGCCGTCGGCGCCGCCGGGGGCGTGACATCGGGTGCCGTGACCGGCGTGTCGGGCGACACATTGCCCGCCGGATCGCGCTGGCTGACGAGCAACGCCTGACCATCGGATTGCACCGAGCCCAGCGCGATGGAATAGCTGCTGTCCGCGGCGACGACACCGCTGCCCAGCGGCACGCCGCCGATCCCTCTGACCGTTACCGTGGCCCCAGGCTCGCCGACGCCCTGGACCGTCGCTCCATCCGTCGTGATAAACGCGGTTGGTGCGGCCGGCGCGGTCGTGTCGGGCGCGGCATCAAACGCGGCCACCGACACGTTGCCGGTCGCATCGGCCTGCGTCACCGACAGGATTTGGCCATCGAGACGCGGCGGCGAAAGCGCGAAGGTAAAGCTGCCGTCGCCGGCCGCCACGACGCTGCCGATCACGCTGCCATCCGGGTTGCGCAACGTCACCGTCGCGCCTGCCTCGCCGACACCGCTGGCCGAGGCGCCGTCGTTCGCGACGATGAGCGTCGGGACCGGAGGCGCGGTGAGATCGGGTGCAACCGCGACCGCGGGCGGCGAGATATTGCCACCGCCATCGGTCTGCGTCGCCGTCAGCCGTTCACCGTCCAGCAATGGTGGATCGAGTCTCGCGCTAAAGCTGCCATCGTCCGCAACCACCGCGACGCCGACGACTCCGCCTGCCGCGTTGGTGACGACGATCCGCGCGCCGACTTCACCGGTACCGACGACGCTGGCGCCGTCCTGCGTGACCGTCGCCGTGGGTGCAGCGGGGACCGTGAGATCGGGTGCGACGATGATCGCGGCTGCCGAAACATTGCCCGCCGGATCCGCCTGGGTGACGGTGATTGTCTCGCCGTTGACCTGCGCGGGGCTCAGCGTGGCGGCGAAACTGCCATCGCCGGCAACTTGCGTCACGACGGTGACAGCCCCCACGACGATGGTCACGCTTGCCCCGGCCTCGCCGGTTCCGGTGACCGTAATGCCGTCATTCGCGATCTGCACCACCGGAGCCGCGGGCGCGGTGATGTCGGGCGCCACGAGCGGAACCGCTGCGGAGGCATTACCGGCGGCATCCGCCTGAACGACGCTGAGCGTACCGCCATTCGCCTGCGCCGGCGTCAGCGTCGCGGTAAAGCTGCCATCGATCGCAACCGTTGCCGTGCCGATCACCACGTTCGCCGCATCGCGCACCGTCACCGTCGCGCCAGCCTCGCCCGTACCCGTCACGACGCTGCCGTCGCCGCCGATCTGCACGACGGGTGCCGCGGGCACGGTGAAGTCGGGTGCGCGCAATGCGATCGGTTGCGACGCGTTGCCCGCCACGTCGATCTGCGCGACCGACAGCGCCTCGCCATCGATCTGGATCGTGGTCAACGTCGCTGCATAGGCACCGTTGGCACCGACCGTCGCGGTGCCGACCAGCGTGGTATCGGCCGCCCGGATCGTGATCGTCGCGCCGGGCTCGCCGGTGCCGGTGACGACCGCACCCGTATTGTCGATCGCCGCCGTCGGTGCGGCTGGCGCGGTCAGGTCGGGGGCGATCGCGGTCGCAGGCGGCGACACGTCGCCATCGGCGTCGGTCTGCGTCACGCGCACGATCTCGCCGTCGATCCGCGCGGGGTTCAGCGCTACCGCATAACGCCCGTCCGGGTTTGCGACACCCGTCCCGATCTGGGTACCCGTCGCATCATAGACCGTGATCGCGGCGCCGGCGATCGCTGCGCCGCCGACCGATGCGCCATCGCTACCCACCGTTGCGGTCGGCGCGTCGGGGGCCGTGTCCGCCACCAGATCGGGGGCGACCGCCGACGCAATCGGCGAGACATTGCCGGCAGCGTCGGTCTGGCGAACGACGAGCACCTCCCCGTCGATCTGCGCGGGTGTCACCGCGACCGAGTAGCTGCCGTCGGCGTTGACGATCGCGGTGCCGACGACGCCCCCGAGAGGCGTGCGGACGACGACGGTCGCGCCCGGTTCGCCGGTCCCCGTCACCGTGCCGCCATCGGCACCGACCTGCGCGATCGGTGCGCCCGGTGCGGTGATGTCCGGTGCGGTAAGGCCGGTGGCGGGCGACAGATTCCCCGCGGCATCGCGCTGCGCCACGCTCAGGGCTTGGCTGTCGATCTGCGGCGTCGACAGCGTGATGCTGTAATTGCCCTGCGCGGTGACGATCGCCGAGCCGAGCAGCGTTCCCGCGCCGTCGACGACGGTGACGCGCGCGCCGATCTCGCCCGTTCCCGTGACCACCGCACCGCTGGGGTCGAGGGTCGCACCGGGGGCCGGCGGCGCGGTGATGTCGGGCGCGGTCAGCGGCAACGGCGCCGACGCATTGCCCGCGGCATCGGTCTGGACGACGCGCAGTGCCTCCCCATTGGCCTGTGCGGGATCGAGCGGGGCCGTGTAGCTGCCGTCGCCGGCGACGACCGCCGTGCCGAGCGTCGCGCCGGTCGCACCGGTGATCAGGATCGCGGCACCGGGCTCGCCGGTTCCGCTGACGCTGGCGCCGTCCCCGGCGATCGTCGCGCTGGGCTGTGCGGGGGCGGTGAAGTCGGGCGCGACCACCGAGGCCGATGCCGAGACGTTGCCCGCGGCATCGACCTGCGACACGCGGACCGTTTCGGCGTTGGTCTGCGCCGGGGTCAGCGTGACCGAATAGCTGCCATCGGCCGCGACGATCGCGGTGCCGATGACGGTGTCGGTGGCGTCGCGGACCGTGATCGTCGCCCCGGGCTCGCCCGTACCCGCCACCGTTCCGCCATCGCCGTCGATCTGCGCCACGGGGAGTGCCGGGGCGGTGATATCGGGCGCCGTGACGACCGTCGCGGGCGAGACGTTGCCGCCCGCGTCGCTGACGGTGACGCTCAGCGTCTCGCCATTGGCCTGTGCCGGCGCGATGCGGACCGTGAACGCGCCATCGGCGCCAGCCGTACCGGTGCCCAGCACGACACCCGACGCATCGCGGACGACGACGCTTGCGCCGGCTTCGCCACCACCCGTCACGGCACCACCATCGGCCGTGACGATGGCCGTCGGTGCGAGCGGTACGGCGAAATCCGGGGTCGCGATCGTCGACGGTGCGGACACGTTGCCCGCGCCGTCCGCCTGGGTCACCGCGACGCTGGTGCCATCGGTCTGCGCAGGCGTCAGCGTCACCGCAAACGCACCGTTCGCGCCGGCCGTCGCGGTACCGATCACGGTCCCGTCGGCGGCACGCACGGTGACGGCGGCGCCGGCCTGCCCCGTCCCGGTGACGACGGAGCCCGTCGCGTCGATGGCAGCGGCGGGCGCGTCGGGCGCGGTCAGGTCGGGTGCGATCGCCGTGACGGGCGGCGAAACCGCGCCATTGCCGTCGGTCTGCGTGACGCGGATCGTCTCGCCATCGGTGCGCGGCGGCGCGAGCGCGATCCCGTATCCCCCGTCGGCACCCGCGACGCCCGTTCCGATCACGACCCCGGCCGCATCGAACACCGTGACGGTCGCACCCGCAGCGGCGGTCCCCGCCACGCTCGATCCATCGGCACCGACGGCGGCGGTCGGCGCATCGGGACCGGCCGTCACGACGAGATCGGGCGCAGCGGCGTCCGCGGGTGGCGACACATTCCCTGCGGCGTCGGCCTGGCGGACGCTCAGCAGCTCGCCATCGATCTGCGCAGGCGACAGCACCGCGACATAGCTGCCATCGGCACCCACGACGGCGCTTCCGACCACCGCGCCAACGGGGCTGCGGATCGTGATCGTCGCGCCCGCTTCGCCGGTGCCCGCGATGCTCGCGCCATCGGCCGCCACGACCCCGGTGGGCGCGGCGGGCGCGGTGATATCCGGCGCGGTCAGCGACGTGCCGGGCGACACATTGCCCGCGGCATCGGTCTGGGTCACGACCACCGCCTGACCGTCCCCCTGCGGCGTCGACAGGATGATGCTGTAGCTCCCGCGGGCATCGACCGTCGCGGTGCCGATCTCGCCGCCGCCCGTGCTGCTGACGGAAATGCGCGCACCTGGCTCGCCCGTCCCGCTCACGACCGACCCGGTCGCATCCAGCGTCGCCACGGGCGCACCGGGCGCGGTCAGATCGGGCGTCGCGACGGTCACGCCAGCCGACGCGTTACCTGCCGCGTCCGTCTGGTTGACGGTCACCGGCGCGCCCGAATCCTGCACCGGCGACAGCAAGGCGCTGTAGGATCCGTCCGCTGCAACCGTCGCGGTGGCGACGACGGCGCCAGCGGCGTCGCTCACGGTGACGCTGGCCCCCGCCTCCCCGGTGCCGGTGATGCTCGCCCCGTCCGCGCCGATCGCAGCGGTGGGTGCGCCTGGCGCGGTGATGTCGGGCGCCGAGACGGTCGTGGGCGCGGAGACATTGCCCGCCGCATCGCTCTGCGTGACCGAAACCGTGCCGCCATTCGCCTGCGCGGGCGTCAGTGTCGCGGTGTAGGTGCCGTCGGTGCCGACGATCGCGGTGGCCACCACCGCACCCGAGGCGTCGCGGATGGTGACGGTCGCACCGGACTCGCCACGCCCCGTGATCCCCGCGCCATCCGCGCCGATTTCTGCCGTGGGTGCCGCGGGGGCCGTCAGGTCGGGCGCCTGCGTCGATGTCGCCGCGGACACGTTGCCCGCAGCGTCGGTCTGCGTGACGACAAGCGGCTCGCCGCCCGTGCGGGGCGGCGACAGCGTGACGGTGAAGGAACCATCCGCCCCGACGACGCCGGTGCCGACGACGACGCCGTCGGTACCGCGCACCTGGACCGTGGCACCGGCCTCGCCGCGCCCGGTGATCTGCGCGCCGTCACCGCGCACGGTCACGCTCGGCCCGGCGGGAGGATCCCGATCGGGCGTCGTGCCGCCGGTTCCCGGCACAGGCTGGCCCGGCGTGGTCCCGCCGGTATCGCCACCGGTATTGCCGCCGGCATCATCGTCGCCGCCGCCACCCGCCGCCGCCGCCGCCGCACCCGCCGCGGCCGCACCACCGAGCAACGCCGCCGGCAGCGCGAGCGACGATCCGCCACCCCCCGCCGCCTGCGCCGCGAGGAGATCGTCAAGGTCCTGCAACGCGGCATAGCGCGGCACGCCCGTGACCGTGCGCGCATGCCAGAGCGTCCCGTCGTTTTCGCGCAGCACGAGGTCGTGGGGGACCGCGGCATCGCCCTCGGGATAGAAGTCGGCGACGCGCATCTGTTCGCCATTGGCCAGCCGCATGACGAGGTCGCTGCCCTGACGCTCCATCGTCGCGATATCGGCGCGGGCCAGATCGAGGCGGACGATGCTCGGCGCAGTCAGGTCGACGACGTCACCCGAAACTTCGGTCACGGCACCAGTCGACTTCAGGATCACTTCGGCGTTCATCGGACTCTCCCCTTTTGGTGCACGATCGTCGGACTGCTCCGCGGCCGCACCGCGCGTCGGCGACGCGCGATCATTCCATTGTCTCGGAACCAGAAACGGGGGTCGCGGACGCCCGGCCGCGTCGATTCCGTTTTCGGAATCAATTCGGTCGGCGCCCGCGTGTCGGGCCGGCGGCGGCAGAGAATATGACGCGGCACAGCGGCTGAGCGCGCCGGGCGATGGCCCGTGCGACGTCGTGCCCGGTTGGCACATGTGCCCGGAATTGCAAAAAAATGGAGAGTTCCGGAGCGGGCGCCGCTCTTGCTACGCGCAGATCGACACTGCTCGGTGGGTTGCGACGACGACCGCTTTGCAAAAGCTGGGGCAACGGGGACGAATGATGGCGAACGCAACACCGATCACGCTCGACGGTAACCTGAACGACTGGGCGCCGGGCGACCGGATCGATCGCGGGCTCGGGACGGGATACGCGATCTACGCGCGGAGCGACGGTGCCGATTTCGCCTTTGCGATGACGGCGCCGACCGCGATCGGCGCGAACACGACCGCCTGGCTCAATACCGATCGCAACGCCGCGACGGGGCATCAGGTATTCGGCTTTGCAGGCGGCGCCGAATACAATGTCAACTTCGCCGCCGACGGGACCGTCTCGCTATACAGCGGCGCCGCGGGCGAAACGCTGGTGGCGAGCGGCCTGAAGGCGGCATGGTCGGCGGACCGCATGACGGTGGAGTTCCGCGTGCCCAAGGTCGCGATCGGCACCCCGCAGGCGATCGATACGATCTACGACGTCAACGACACCGCGTTCCTGCCGGGCAATTATTCGAGCACGCCGTTCACGGTGTTCAACGACACGGGTCTCGTCGCCGACCCCGCGCACCGCGTCGCGATCGTCTGGTCCGAAACCACCGCCAACGCCTATTTCAGCAAGACCGCCTATTCGCAGCTGTTCATGGCGGCACAGAGCCGGGCGATGCAGGCGGGCGTGCCGTTCGACGTGCTCAACGAAAGCGACCTGACCAGTCTGGCGACGCTCGCGAAATACGACACGATCATTTTCCCGTCGTTCCGCAACGTCGATGCGGGCAAGGCCGACCTGATCGCGCAGACGCTCGAACAGGCGACCAGGCAGTTCGGGATCGGGCTGGTCGCGGCGGGCGAGTTCATGACCAACGGCGCGGATAACGCCGCACTCGCCGGCGACTCCTATTCGCGCATGAAGCTGTTGTTCGACGCGACGCGCGTGACCGGCGGTTTCCCGGCCGACGTGACGCTCAAGGCGAGCGACGCGGCGCATCTCGTGCTCGACGGCTATGACGAGGGTCAGGTGATCCGCCAATATAACGGGATCGGCTGGAACGCGTTCACCAGCGTCAGCGGCACGGGGACGACGATCGCGACCGAGACCGTCAACGGCCAGACCTATGCGGCCGCGCTCGCGACGCAGACGGGGGGCCGCAACGTCCTCTTCTCGAGCGAAGCGGTCATGGCCGACGACAACCTGCTGCAAAAGGCGATCGATTATTCGGTCCACGGCAATGGCCTGTCGGTCGGATTGCAGATGACCCGCCAGTCCGGGCTGTTCGCGTCGCGCGTCGACATGGATCAGAGTCAGGAGGCCGCGGAGGTCAATCCGGCGAACAACGCGCCCGGCATCTACGACAAGCTGATGCCCATCCTGACCGAATGGAAGACGGCGTATAATTTCGTCGGCAGCTATTACGTCAATATCGGCAACGACCCCGCAAACGGCCAGTCGACCGACTGGGCGGTGTCGCTGCCCTATTACAAGGCGTTGCTCGACATGGGCAACGAGCTTGGCTCGCACAGCTATACGCATCCGGAGAACACCAACCTGCTGACCGACGCGCAGATCGCGTCCGAGTTCGGCCAGTCGCGCGCCGAGCTCGAGAAACAGCTGAGCGCGTATCTCGGCAAGGCCGTGACGGTCGGCGGCGCAGCAGTGCCCGGCGCGCCCGAGCAGATCGCCACCAGCCAGGAAATCCTGAAATATGTGACGTATCTCAGCGGCGGCTATTCGGGCGTCGGCGCGGGCTATCCCAACGCGATCGGCTATATGACGCCGCAGAACGCCGCGGACGACAAGGTCTATATCGCGCCGAACACGTCGTTCGATTTCTCGCTGATCGAGTTCCAGAAGAAGACGGTGGCCGAGGCGAGCGCGGCCTGGGCGAAGGAATTCAGCGCGCTGACGAGCGGTGCGGACGCGCCCGTGGTGGTATGGCCATGGCATGATTACGGCCCGACGATGTGGACCAGCGACGGCACCGTCAGCCCCTATGCCAAGCAGATGTTCACCGACTTCATCGCGCGTGCCGCCGGAGCCGGGCTTGAGTTCGTGACGCTCGCGGATCTCGCGACCCGGGTCAGCGCGTTCCAGGACGCGACGATCACCTCGGCCGTTGCCGGCAACACGATAACGGCGACGGTCGGTGCGACCACGGGCACCTTCTCGCTCGACATCGACGGACAGGCGAGCGGACAGGTGATCCGGAACGTCGCGGGCTGGTACGCCTATGACGCCGACACGGTGTTCCTCCCCAGGACCGGCGGGACCTATGCGATCACGATGGGCGCGGTCGCCGACGACGTGACCCACATCACCGCGCTGCCGATGCGCGCGACGCTGGAAACGCTCAGCGGCGACGGACGCGATCTGGCGTTCACCGTCGAGGGCGAAGGCAAGGTGACGGTCGATCTCAAGGCGCCGGGCACCGACTGGACGACCGTCACCGGCGCGACCATCGCCAGCCAGATCGGCGAGATCCTGACGATCGACCTCGGCGCGATCGGCGTCCATGCCGTCAGGATCGGGCATCAGGCCAATGTCGGCCCGGCGATCACGTCGTTCGGCGGCGGCACGACGGGGATGCTGTCGATCGCCGAGAACGGCACCGCGCTGACGACGATCGCCGCGACCGACGCCAATATCGCACTGGGCGATTCGATCCGATACTCGATCGCCACGGGCGGCGACGGCGCCAATTTCTCGATTGATGCGACCACCGGCGTACTGAAGTTCGCGACCGCGCCCGATTTCGAGACGCCGACCGACGCGAACCGTGACAACATCTATGCGGTGACGGTGGTCGCCACCGATACCCGGGGCGCGGTCGACACGCAGATACTGTCGATCGGCGTGACCGACATCGTCGGCATCACCCGGACGGGGACGATCTTTGCCGAGACGATGAACGGCACGGGCGAACAGGACGTGCTCGACGGCAGCTGGGGTAACGACGTGCTGAACGGTCTCGGCGGCAATGATCGCCTGATCGGTGGTCTTGGCAACGACACGCTGAATGGCGGGGCGGGCAACGACACGCTGATCGGCGGCACTGGCCGCGACACCCTCGCCGGGGGTGACGGCAACGACATCCTGACCGGCGGCGACGATCAGGACGTGATGACCGGCGGCGCGGGCGCGGACATCTTCCGGTTCGAGGCGAAGGGCGACAGCCCGGCATCCTCGCTGCGCGACGTGATCAACGATTTCACGGTCGGACAGGACAAGATCGACCTGTCGATGATCGACGCGAACAGCTCGATCTTCGCGCGTGGCGACCAGTCGTTCAACCTGATCGGAATGGGCGCGCGCTTCACCGCGCCGGAACAGCTTCGCTACAGCTATCAGATGATCGGCGGCCGCGAATACACCGTCGTCGAGGGCAATACCGATACCGGGTCCGCAGCCGACTTCTCGATCGCGCTGCTCGGCCACCACTTCCTGAGCGCGAACGATTTCTTCATGTAGCGCAAGGCATAGCCGGCGATGGTATGGCAGGCATAGGCTTCCAGTTGGCGAGGACCGCGCGTGAAGGCGGGGTTGGCGGGATCGTCGGTGCCGCCGCGTTCGGCGCGGTCATCAGCGCCGGCCCCTGGCTGATCACGGCGATCGCGATGGCGATGCTCAACCGCTGGTCCGCGGCGCATCTCGGCAGCGACGCGGCACGGACGGTTCAGACGATCCTGGTCTACAGCTTCAGCCTGTCGGCGCTTGCCGCGGCGCCGGTGGGTATCCTGGCGACGCGGCTGGTGGCGGATCGCATCTTCGCGCGCGACGCAGGCGGCGTATCGGGGATCATGCTCGTGGCGCTGGCGGCGGGCGGCGGCTTCGCGCTCGCGATCGGCACGGTCACGTTCGGCCTGCTCGGCCAATTGCCGCTCGCGCAGGCCGTGCTCGCCACGCTGATCCTCGCCTGGCTCACGCAGATCTGGATCGCCGCGCCGCTGCTGACCGCGCTGCGCCGCTATCGCGCGATCCCCCTCGCCTATCTCGCGGGCATCGCGCTCGCCGCGCTCCTCCTCGCTGTGTTGCCGGGGCCCGGCGTGATCATGGTGCTCGCGGTCATCGCCGCCGGCATCGCCACGACGCTCGCCGCGGTCATGTACGTCGTCCGCCGCCATTTTTCCGCAGCACCAGTCCTTCCCGACCGGACCGCGATGGCACCGCGGCTCGCACAGATCGTCGCGGCGGCCGGGGTCCTTGGGGTGGTCGCGATCTGGATCGACAAATGGCAATTGTGGTTCGGCCCCGCGAGCATCCCGACGATCGGCCTGCTACGCCTCAACCCCATCAACGATCAGGGGAGTTTCCTCGGCCTGCTGACGATGGTGCCCGGGCTGACCTTGCTGCTGATCGTCACCGAGACCCGGTTCGACCGGGCGTTCGAGGGCATGATCGTCCGGTGCACCGGGACGTCAACGCTGCAGCGGATCGAGGAGGCGCGTGGCGACGTCGCGCGCGCCATGCTCGACGGGCTGCGCATCCTGGTGCTGGCGCAGGCGCTGGTCGCGGCATTCGCGTGGGTCTTCGCGGTGCCGTTGTTCGAGGCGATCGGCGCGGATGCGCGCGCGATCTTCGCGTTCCGCCAGACATCGCTTGGCACCGTGTTCCACCTCGTCGTCATCGCGACGACGGTCGTGCTCGCCTATTATGATCTGTTCGGCCGCATCGTGCTGACATGGTTGGCGTTCGCGATCGGCAGCGCGATCGCGACGCTCCTGCAATGGGACATCGGCTTCGCGGCGTTCGGATGGGGCTATATGGCCGGCGCGGTGGTGGGGGCGTCGGTCGGCCTTGCGCTCGTCGCCGAGGCCACGGTCAACCTCACCTATCTGCTGTTCGTCGGCAACAACCCCTCGGTCGTCGGGCATGGCGGGCGCTTCCTGTGACGCGTCTCACCGATCTGGCGCGGCGACGGATGCTGGCGCTCGGCGCGCTGGGCCTGACGTTCGGACTGCGCGCACCGCTCGATGCCGCCGCCGGACCGGCACGGCGCTCGGACGACGACGATGCGCGGTGGGCGATAGACTATGGCGCGGCGACGGACCCCGCACTCGCGCGCGCATGCCGGTTGCTCGTGCTCGAGCCGCATCACCCGCGTCCGATCGCGCCGCTCCGCGGAACCGGCAGCAGCCTGCTCGGCTATGTCAGCTTCGGCGAGATCGAACGGTCGCGACCCTATTTTCCCGGTCTTGAAAAGGCCGGTGCGCTGGGTCCCGCGAACCCGAACTGGCCCGATGCGCGGCTGGTCGACCTGCGACATCCCGCGTGGCGGGCGGCGGTCATCGACCAGCTCGTGCCGGCGATCCTCGCGCTCGGCTATGACGGAATCTTCATCGATACGATGGATAACGCCGAAGCGATGGAACGGCAGGATCCGGTCGCGAACAAGGGCATGATCGCCGCGGGAGCCGCGTTGATCGGCGCGGTACGCACGCGGTTTCCCAAGATCCGGATCATGCTCAACCGCGGCTATGCGGTACTTCCCGACGTCGCACCCAAGCTCGACTATGTCCTGGGCGAAGCGATGGCGTCGCGCTGGAACTTCGCTGCCAAACGCTATGAAATGCTCAGCGATGACGACTGGGAATGGCAGGCCGCGCGTTTGCGGGTCGCCAAGGCGCGCAATCCCGCGCTCAAGGTTATGACGCTCGACTATTGGGACCAAGCCGACGTCGATCATGTCAGATCGCTCTATGCACGCGAACGCAGGGCCGGCTTTCGCCCCTATGTCGCGACGCTCGCGCTCGACCGCCTGTGGCCGGAGCCGACCCGATGAGGGTCGACCGCCAGAACGGCAAGCTCGCGCTGATCCTGCCCGCGGTGGCCGGCCTCGGTCTTCTCGCGGTGGGGCTCATGCTGCTCCCCAGCCAGCGTGAGATCCTGCCCGCCGAACGCCGCGCGCAGCCGCTGTCCGGTGTCAGCAGCACCCTGCCGTCCGCAACACCCGCGCCGGCTCCGGCGTCGGCACCGCCGCACCCGGTCATCGCCGTGGAGATCAGCACCGCGACCGCCGCCCGGCTCGCCGCGTTGACGGCGCAGCTGATTGCCGACGGCGTTCCGGTCACCACGGCGCAGATCACCTATGATCTGGTCGCGGCGGGGCGCCCGGCAATCGCGCTCGCCTATCTCGCCGCGCGCCCCGATGGCAGCGCCGTCGCAACGTGGCGATTGCGCGTGGACCTGCTGAACCGGACGGGTCGGAAACCCGCCGCAGCCGCGCTGGTCGCAGCGGCAGCGCGGACGCGCGGCGCGGTGCCGCCTGCCGATCTGGTCGCCGCGGCCTATGCCATCGATCGGCCCGATCTCGTCGTCCTGGCCAGCGCGAAGGGCGTCATTCCGCCCCCCGATACGCGTCTCGCGCTCGATCTCGCACGCCGCGCCGACGCCGCCGGTCGCGGTGATCTGATCGCATTGCTCGACCGGGCCACGCGGGCGGACTGGCGCGCGGCGGACCCCTGGCTCGCGATCCGCCTCGCCGCGCGTGACCGGGACGTCGCCGCCGGCCTGCGCGCGGCGAACGGTCTCCCGGTCGACCAGCGCGCCGCGGCACGCGAGGCGATCCTGATCGAGTCGGGCGATCGCGAGGGGCTGCGCGCCGAACTGGTCGCGCGCGCCGCGATCCCGGGCGCCCGCTCCGACACGAGCGCCGAACGGCTGCTCGCGGCGGGCTATCGCGACGACGCGATCGCACTCTTGCGCCGCGCCGCGTCCGGACAGCCATCGACCGCCGCCGTGTCACGCCGGCTGCTCTATCTGATGGGACCGCGGCCCGGTGCGGAGGATGTTGCATGGCTGCGGCAGCAGACGACGCAGGGCGATACGCAACAGCAGCGCGGCTGGCTGTCGTCCTATGTCGAGCGCGACCGGCCAGCCGACGCGCTTGCCTTCGTGTCGCGACATCCGCTCGCGGCACAGACCGATGTGATGCTGATGCGGCTGTCGCTCGCCCGCGCCGCGCACGACGACAGCGAGGGACGCGCCGCGCTGGCGGCATTGCTCGACGGACGCCCGCTCGACCCGGGACAATTGGTGGCGCTGTCTGCCGCAGCGCCCGCGCGGATCGGTCCAGCGCAGGCGGCGGAGATCGCGCGGCGGCGCATCGCGGCGGGTGTCGCCGGACCACGCGACCAGCTCGACCTGGCCTGGACGGCGTGGAACGCCGGCGATGCAAAGGCTGCCGCGAAATGGCTCGATGGCCAGCTTGCGAGCACCCCGACGGACCTGCCGACGCTGCGGCTGATGGCCGATGTCCAGTCGCGGATCGGCGGCGACCGCGCGGCGCGTCCATGGCTCGAGCGCGCGCTGGCGCAGACGCCCGACGAAAGCCGCGCGCGCGCCGAACTGCTGAATACGCTGGGTCGCCGTGCCGAGGCGGTGGCGCTCGTCGAAACGCTGCGCGCCGATACGCCCAATGACCCGGCGCTCGCTGCGCTGCACGCACGGCTGCTGATCGCCCGGGGTCAGCCGGGCCGCGCACGCGCGCTCCTCGCGCAATGATCGCGCTGTTGCTCGGCATGGCGGATGCGCCTGCGCTGACCGTCCCGCGCACGGTGTTCGCCGACGCGCGCGTGCTGGCGCCCGATGCCAGACTCGGCTGGCCCGGCGATGCGACGCTCGATATCCAGGATGCCGGCGACGAAGTCGTGATCCGCTTCGACCGACCGATCGCACCCGAGCCGATCGCGGCATTCCGCGATGCCGCTGGCGAGGCGGTCGGCGACCTGCGGTGGAACGACACGAGCCTGGTGCTGCGGCCTGCACCGGGCTGGATCATGTCATGGCGACGGACGGGATCCGAACTCGCCTTTGCCTTTGTTCCCACAACACCTGACGCGACCGGCGCGGACCAGGGCGGCGGCGACGCACCCGAGACCGACATCGCGGCGATCGAAGCGGCGATAGCCGCGGGCTATCCGGGCCGGGCGCTGCGGGCGGCGAACCGGCTCGCGCAACGCTATCCGCGCGATCGCCGCGTGACACGGCTGCTCGCCGACGTTCGCCTCGCGGATGGCGATGTGCGAGCCGCCGGTCGCGGGTATCGCGCGCTGGCCGCCGACGATCCCGTCGCGCGGCGTGCGATCGCCGCCGCGCCGGGTACGGCGAGTATCGGCGTCAGCGCGCGCGACGGCAGCGACCTGTCGCAGGCCGAATATGCCGCGCGGATCGACGCTGCGATCGATGACCGCTTTGCCGTCGGCGGCGGCCTCCGCCACATCGAGAGCCGGGTCGCGACGATCGGACGCGACGTGCGCAGCGGCGCAACAGTCGTCGACGCCACGCTGGCCGCGGCGTTCGACGGGGCGGTCCGCGTGCAGCTGATCGCGTCAGCGGCGCTCGACGATGCGGTCACCGGCGGCGGCGCGAAATTCGTCGCAGGGTCGGCCGACGCGCAGGTCCGCGGCAGCGTGACGCGGCACATGCCCGATTATTCGACGCCCGCGCAGGTGCTTGGCGGCGGCTATCTGTCACGCGCGTTACTGGGCGTCACCTATCGGCTGACCCCGGGCCTCGTCGCGCAGGCGGACATCGGCGCCAACCGCTACGGGATCGCGGGCGACGATGGCGCGAGCGATACGCTGGTGGCCAATGCGGGCGCGGATTACCTGATCCGCCGCCAGTTTCCCGCGCTCGGCCTGACCTACCGGTTCGAGGCGGAATATGTCCGGCGGATGATGCTCGGCGCGAACGGCACCGCGATCATCCCGCTCGCCAGCCGCGAGAACCATACGCTGCAGGGCCTGGTCAGCGGCGCGCTGGGAGCGGTGCAGCTTACCGCGCTCGCGGGCTGGACGGTCGACCGGTTCGGCGGCGACGGCCCGACCGCGAGCATCGGGCTGGCCGCGCCGATCGCGATCGCCTGGCGCGTCGAGGGGGGCGCCGGGATCACCTCGATCACGCGGCCCGGTTTTTCGGGCCGTCAGCTTTTCGCGCGCGCGCTGGTGACGCGCAGCCTGGGGGATACGCAGTGACGCAACAGCCTCGACAACGATCCTGGCGAAGCGGCTGGCGGCGCACGGCGCGGATCGCGCTGGAACTGCTGCTCGCGGTCGCGATGCTCGTGGCGATCGACCGGTGGCTGACCGGGGGCACCGGGTTCGCGCAGGTCCAGCCCAATCCATACTGGCTTCCCGTGCTCGCGATGGCGCTGGCGTACGGCACCGGGCCCGGCGTCCTCGCTGCGGCGATCGCCTCCGGGTTGTGGCTGCTCTACGCACACGAGAATGCGGGCGAGCGCGACTATCTCGACCATCTCTTCCATCTGTCGCTGCAACCGCTGATGTGGTTCTCCGCCGCGGTCGCGATCGGCGAGGTCACGATCGTGCGGACCACGCGGCATGCCCGTCTGGAAAAGCACGGCCAGGTCGCCGCGCGCAACCTCGCCCGGCTGACCGAGGCCTTTGCGGCGCTGTCCCATACCAACCGGCGGCTTCAGGTGCAGATCGCCACCGAAGCGCATACGATCGGGCATGCGATCGATACCGCGACGCGCGTGTCGTCGATCGATCCCGCCGCGCGGCGTGGCGCGATCGGCGAACTGATCACGCTCGCCGCGCGGACCGCCGATTTCACCTGTTACCGCGTCGCCGGCGGCGAGGCCCGCGCGTGGCTGCACGGCGCGATGACCGTACGCCACCGCGACGTTCTTCCCGCCGGGCTCGTCACCTGCATCGGACGGCCGCGAGCGATCCTGCACGTCGCCGACATGGAGGACCGGGCGATGCTGGAGGACGTCGGCGTCGCCGCGATCGCGCTGCTCGACCGCGCGGGCGGCGATCTCGTCGGATGCCTAATTCTGCACAGCCTGCCCTTCGACGCGCTCAACGCCAGCCGCACCGCCGAACTCTGCGAGATCGCATCGTGGCTCACGCCGTTGCTCGCGGACAGCGCGCGCGCGACGCACCCGACGGTACGGCCCGCCGGACTGGTCGCGTGATCGCCGTCCTGCTGCCACTCGCGGTGGGTGATGCACTGTTGCTGCCGGCGCATCTCGTCATGGGCGTGGACGTCGGCTGGGTGATGGCGGTCCACAGCGCGCTGACGATCCTCGGGCTTGCCGTCTGGCTGCGTCGCGGTGCGGCCGGCGGGTTCGCGTCGGCGATGCTCGGCGTGCTGGGGCCGATCGGACTCCTCGCCGCGCTGCCGCTCGGGCGGCTTTCGCGTGCCGGTGTCCCCCGCGCGAGCGACGATTTGTTTGGGCGGGTCTCGCCGCGGATGGCGCGGCGCGGCGCACGGCTCGCGGTCGCGCGCCTGCTCGACGGCCGGATCCGGCATGCGACACCCGAGACGCTCGGCTCGCTCGTCACGATCATGCGGCACGGCAATGTCGCGGCGCGCCGCCGTGCGCTCGAAACCGTGGTGCGGTCGTTCGAACCCGCGCTGTCGCCGCTGATCGCGCTCGCCCTGACCGATCGCGACCAGACGATCCGCGCGCTCGCCGCCGCCGCATCGGCGCGCGTCGTCGAGAACCTGGCATCCGCGCGCGAACGGCTGTCCGCGCGGATCGCGCTGGCGGCGGAAGGGCCCGACGGGACCGACCCCGACGCCGCGCAGACGCTGGCCAGGCTGCTCGCGGATCATGCCCGCGCAGACGTCTTGTTGTCCGATTCGCAGCGCATCCACCTGCGCGAGGATGCGGCCGCGACGATCGCTTCCGGCACGCCGGATGGCGGCGGGACCGCGGACGCGCGCGACCGGCAGACGATGCTGCTCGAAACATTCTGGGCGAACGGCGACTATGCCGCGATCGACACGATGGTCGCGGCGATCGAGACGCAGCCGGCGGACGCAACGACCCGCGACATGGCCAGGCTCGCGCAGTGGTGGCGCGCGGGGGCAACCGCGTGATTCCCCTGACGGCGTTCGCCGAGCCGACCGGCGCCGCGCCGGCAGACGCCGCAGAGGCGGACGTCTGCCTGATCGTCGAGGGCGCCTATCCCTATGTGATCGGCGGCGTGTCCGGCTGGTTGCAGGACCTGATCACGCACACCCCCGATGTGCGGTTCGTGATCGCGGCGATCAAACCCGACGGCGCACCGTTGCCGTTCCGGTTGACGCCGCCGCCCAACGTCGTCGGTGTCGTCGAGATCGGTCTGGCGCCCGCCGCCGCGATCCCGCGGACGATCCCGGACCGGATCGCGGTCCCGATCGCGGACGCGCTCATCGCGTTCGTCGCGGCGGGCGGTGCGCCGCGCCTGACGATCCTGATCGACCTGCTCGGCGCCACGCCGCGGACGCTGGCACCCGGCGACATCCTGTCGCATCCCGCGGTGTTCGCGCGGTTGCGGCGCCATTATCAGGCGACGCTGCCCAAGGCATCCTTCCATCATTATTTCTGGGCGATGCGCGTGCTGCTCGGCGGGCTGCTGTCCGTGCTCACCGCACCGCTGCCGCCCGCACGCGCCTATCACACGATATCGACCGGGTTCGCCGGCCTGCTCGCCGCTCGCGCCGCGCGTCAGACCGGACGCCCCGCCTTCATCACCGAGCACGGCATCTATCTTCTCGAACGCCAGATCGAGGTGATGATGGCCGACTGGATCGGCGATCAGGTCGACACGGGGCTCGAACTCGACCGCAGCGTCCGCGATCTGCGCGACCTGTGGGTGCGCGCGTTCACAAGCTATGCAAGCGCCTGCTATGACAGCTGCGATCCGATCGTCGCGCTCTATGGCGAGAACACCGCGGTCCAGCGCCGCCTGGGTGCTGCCGCCGACCGCGTCCGCGTGATTCCGAACGGGATCGATTCGGGCCGGTTCGCAGCGCTGCCCGACCAGCGCGATCCGGCGCATCCACTCGTTGCCCTGCTCGGCCGCGTCGTGCCGATCAAGGACGTGAAGACGTTCATCCGCGCCGCCGCGATCGCGCATGCCGAACGCCCCGAGCTGCGCTTCGTCGTGCTCGGTCCCGAGGACGAGGATCCCGAATATGCCGCCGAGTGCGCGCGCCTGGTGCGCGATCTCGATCTCACGCCGGTGTTCAGCTTTGCCGGACGCGTGCGGATCGAGGACTGGATGGCGAAGATCGACCTGCTCGTGCTCACCAGCCTGTCGGAAGCACAGCCGCTCGTGATCCTCGAAGGGGGGGCATGTGGCATCCCCGTCGTCGCGCCCGACGTGGGCAGCTGCCGCGAGATGATCGAGGGTCGCGGCGGCGTCGACAGCGGGCATGGCGGGATCGTCACGCCGCTGGTCAATCCTGCGGCGACGGCGGCGGGCATCGTCGCGATCGCCGGGAACCCCGAGCTGCGCCGCACGATGGGCGAGACGATGCGCGAGCGCGTCCGCCGCGATTATGATCACGCAACGATCATCGGCGCCTATGCCGACCTCTACCGGACGTTGATCGCCCGATAGGGGTGCCACCAAGACTTACAGCTCGCCGCCATCCCGTCCCGCCGCGGCCGCGTCCCCGTCTGCCCGGCGCGTTCCCGACACCCACGCGAAGACCCGCGGCACGGGCCCGTTCCGCGTCATCCAGGCGCTGTACGCCTGATAGTCGGGATCGAGCCCCAGATGACGCTCCTCGGTCCGCGCGCGCCAGTAATAGACGCCGCTGACTGCCGCCAGGATCAGCGTCGCGCGGATCGCATCGACGGGCGTTCCCATCGTCAGCACGGGCATTGTCGACAGCCACCAGAACAGGTTCTTCGACAGATACGCCGGATGCCGCGACCAGGCATAGGGCCCGTGCGTCAGGATCCCGCGGTTGGTGAGGTTGGAAAAGCGCAGTCCGAACGCCATCGTCGCCCAGGCATAGATCGCGGTCAGCGCGACCAGCGCGGCGCCGACCAGCGCGAGCAGCACCGGGTGGTACTGAAACCAGACATCCCATTCGCGCGTGCCCGGATGATAGTCCAGCGGCCCGCCGTCGCTCATCAGGATGATCGGCGGATAGCACATCAGCGCCGCCATCCACGCGGCCGCGAACGGATTGGCGCTGCGGATGTGCGAATCGAGCGGACGCAGCGTCAGGATATAGCCGACCGTCGCGAACGCGACGTCGATCAGGAACATGAAGGTGATCAGCCATTTGGCGAGCGCGACCGGATCGCGCATCAGCACCGGCACGTCGCCGCGGATGAACTCGCCGAACCCCCCGGGCACGATCGCGAGCATGAACGCGAGAAAGAACGCCTTCACGCCCCAGCTGCGCAGGTGATTGTGGATCGCTCCATGGTCGACGCCCGCCTGCCCCGTCAGCCACGCGCCAAGCGACCAGGCGCCGTCCTTGGGCTCGACGAGATACCGGTCGAGCCAGATCACATAGGGGACAGAGGCGACGAGGAGGATCGGCGCGACATTGGTGAAGCACCACATCGCGAACGCGAAATTGCCTTCCCAGTAGAACCGGCCGGTCCCGTAGATCACCGCGATCGCGCCCCAGGTCGCCCAGAATGCGGCGAGCTTGGTCAGGCTGAGGTCGATCGTCTCGCGCCACGGCCGCGCCAGCGACCAGTCGATCCCCGTACTGGGACGCCGGTGCACCTTGTCGACGATCAGCGACCACAGCACCATCGGCACGCCGCACGCCACAAGGTCGACCAGCGCCGCATAGGGCCCGTCCATTCCCCACGTCCGCGCGCATCCGACCCAGACGAGCACCCCGACGAGCCCGGCCAGCCCCGCGCCATGGCTTACCGCAGACGCCGGACGCGGATCCGCCCCACGGTGCTGCGACGCCGGCATGGGGGCTTGGACGGGCAGGGAAACGTCGGACATGCCGCCGGGTTACCCGATTTTGGTAAGCAAGCCATGAAACATCCCGCCCGGCCCGACTTGCACCGCAGCGATGCTTTGCATAAGAGCCGATTGCCCATCGCGGTTGGCCATCGGAATTCCACCGGTGCACCGATCGGACCGCACATGGGCCCCGACTGAAGAACCCCGGTTTTTCAACGTCGTGCGGGTATAGTACAATGGTAGTACAGCAGCCTTCCAAGCTGAATACACGGGTTCGATTCCCGTTACCCGCTCCAACGCTTTCCCTTCTATAAAAGCAAGTCATCGGACTGATGTCCGCTTTTGGTGGTTAGCGGACGTCCGCGTTAAGGTCGCGCAATGACCGACTTGATCCTTGTGGCACGACGTATCGTAGAGGAAATCGACGGTTATGCTGCGCCGTCCTGTTCAAACCTCGGCCTTGGCAGCGCACCCGGACGCGAGTGTATATCAGAACAACTCGATTTCATGCGCTCCGCATTGGTAGTCCCATATCCCGTCCAAATCACTGACGATGCTGGAGAGAGCCGCGCGGTATTCGTAGTTGCGGACGACGAGCTTGGGAGCTTTGTCGTTCACGATCCAAGCGAAGGCGGTGACTTTGCGTTGGCAGTCGGGAGCGTTAAAAACTTGGTGCTCCCCGGACCGAGGGGCGACGCGGTGGGTTGCTTCCTTGCCCGTTAACAATGTCCAATCATGGGCGGAAGCCCCCATCGAACCAGAACCTACCTCTCCGAAAACTCTTTTAAAATGAACGCACGCACGTCGCAGAGAGAGAAACGTTGTTTGAAGCACAGGATGCGGAAGAGATCGCGTGATGAACGAAGAATAAATACAAATATCATATGGCCACCGCGCAACATAGCAGTCATACCTTGGCGATGAAAAACTGATGCTAAACCGGAGGTAGAAGGTTGAGGATTTTGTGTTGCATAGTTGCCCTCGCGGCCAATGGCCTAATTCAAGGCAAATGCTCTGCGCAAGCGACGCAGATCGAGCACGCCCCATCGAATGAAAGTCCGCCTTTTGTTGTGCAATTGGACGACCCAACGATGCTTCGTGACATGGTTACGTTTGCCGACTGCGTCGTTACGCGTGAGCCTAAAGCTGTCATACATTTTTTGAGAGAGGGTAACTTTGCTGTGCCGCAAAATGGCGAAGTTCGAAGCATAGTACAGCGTAATCGGGCCTGTTTGCGAGTCGCAAATATGCGTTTCAATCAGGTCTTGTTCGCTGGAGCGGCGTCCGAAAGTCTATATCGCGTCAGTGGATTGTTTTTTGCAAAGGTCAGTATGCCTAGCACAAAGCCAGTCAACGATCCCGGTATGTGCGTAGCTATGGCTAAGCCTAAGGAAGTGGACAACCTCTTGGCGGCATTTCCAGCAAGCAGCGAAGAAAAAGCTGCGTTGGCTGCCCTAGATGCGGCAATCGAGCGGTGCCACCCGAATACATCTCCCCATGCGTCCATCCGTCGTGCTGCTGTTATGGCTGGCATGTTTCCGGTCGTTTACGATCTTTTCCTTGGACCGCGATCACGACAGAGCCACTGAGGATATGCTGGAGGCGCAGGCGTTTCCGCATCGAAATGTCCGCAATTGGGCGTTTTTGACCGTCCGTTAACGAACAATTCCCGTTACCCGCTCCAACGCTTTCCCTTTGATCACGACGATCGCGATACCGCATATCGGCCAGCGGCATGGCGCTCGCCGCGATGTGCGTGGCGCCGACCATGGCCGCTCCGCACATCTGCGGCGTCCACTCGCAATTCCCGGCACGCCCCCCCCTTTGGAGGGCGTGCCGACCGGTCAGAGCGCGAGGTCGGGGCTGCGGTCGACCTTGACGCGTGCCGCGGCGGGGCGGGGCGTCGTCGCGATGTGGACCGCGGGTGACTTGACCGCGAGCTGCAACGTCGCCGCGGTACGGTCCCAATGGTCCGCGAGCAGTTCGGGATGCTCGTTCAGCTTGATGCCGTAGCTCGGCACGATCTCCCGGATCTTGGCCTGCCAGCCCGCGCTCGACAGCCGGTTCGGGAACACCTTCTTCAACAGGTCGAGCATGATCGACGGCGCGGTCGATGCCCCCGGCGATGCCCCCAGCAACGCCGCGATCGAGCCGTCCTTCGACGCGACGATCTCGGTGCCGAGCTTGAGGACGCCGCCCTTTTCGGGGTCGCGCTTGATGATCTGCACGCGCTGGCCCGCCTGCCAAAGCCGCCAGTCGCCATCCTTGGCACCGGGGAAATACTCGCGCAGCGCGTCCATCCGGTCCGAATCCGACATGATCAGCTGCCCCGCCAGATATTCGACGAGCGCGAAATCGTCCCAGCCGACCGCGACCATCGGGCGGAAATTGTCGATCGTCACCGATGCGGGAAGGTCGAAATAGGATCCCTGCTTGAGGAACTTGGTCGAGAAGGTCGCGAACGGCCCGAACAGCAGCGCCTGCTTGCCGTCGAGATAGCGCGTGTCGAGGTGCGGCACCGACATCGGCGGCGACCCGACCGCGGCCTTGCCGTACACCTTGGCGAGATGCCGATGCGCGATCGCGGGATTGTCCGCGACGAGGAACGAGCCGCCGACCGGGAAGCCCGCATAATCGTCCGCTTCGGGGATCCCCGACTTCTGCAGGATCGGCAGCGCACCGCCACCCGCGCCGCCGAAGACGAAGCGCGCGTTGATGATCTGCTTGTCGTCGCTCTTCATGTTGCGCGCGGTGACCTGCCAGCCGCCCTTGGGATTGCGCTCGAGCGAGCGGACTTCATGCCCCGTCGTCAGCGTGAATTTATCCTGCTTGTCGAGCGCGGCGATATACTGGCGGGTGACCGCGCCCCAGTCGCAATCGGTCCCCAGCGGCGATCGCGTCGCCGCGAGCTTCACCGACGGGTCGCGCCCCTGCATCATCAGCGGCACCCAGCGCGCGATCTCGGCGCGATCGGTCGAGAATTCCATCCCCGAGAACAGCGGGCTGGCGCCGAGCGCTTCCCAGCGCTTGCGCAGGAACGCGACGTTCGCATCGCCCCACACCAGGTTCATGTGCGGCGTCGAGTTGATGAACGATCGCGGGTTGCCAAGCATCCCGGCCTCGACCTGGTGGCTCAGGAACTGGCGCGTGACCTGGAACTGTTCGTTGATCTCGACCGCCTTGGCGATCTCGACCTTGCCGTCGGCGGCGTTGACCGGCGTGTAGTTGAGCTCGCACAGCGCGGAATGCCCGGTGCCCGCGTTGTTCCAGCCGCCCGAGCTCTCCTCTGCCACCTTGTCGAGCCGTTCGACGAGTTCGATCGTCCAGCTCGGCTCGAGTTCGCGCAGCAGCACCGCGAGCGTCGCGCTCATGATCCCGCCTCCGATCAGCAGCACGTCGACGTTGCGCGTCGCGGTGGCGGCCTCGGCCTGCACCGCGGGCAGCACTGACGCCGTACCCGCGACGATCGCCGAGCCGAGCAGATTGCGGCGCGTCACGCCCCCGGCGGGATTGGCCGCGTCGCCGGAAGTATCGTTACCCGGCTGCGGGGAATTGCCGTCGTCGTTCGATCCAAGTCGCACAGAAAAACCTCTTCGTTGCCGCCCGGCCACGCCGGTTTCGCCGATGGGCAAAAACCTGGCAGGAAACCCGGAAACCGGCCTGTCGTTTGGGTGTGCAACGGATGCCGGAAGACGCACAGGGCGATCACCCGAGCGCTCGCGCTGCTCGAAGTCCTCACCAGAGTCTGCTTCGTTTATTGGGCCATCATGCGCGGTTCAGCGCGCACCGTTTCCAGCCCCTACATGGCACCCCGGGCGTCCGCCGACAAGATGGCGGCCCCGGAAAGGCATGAAAAGCCCTGCTTATCCTGACCGCATCGGCGCGGTCTTGGCCGCGCGCGCGACCCGTTATCATGCGCCGCGATCGTCAGCGCGACGGCAGGTCCATCAGCAATTCGGTCATGCGCAGACGCCCCGTCGCGGACAGATGGATATGCGAGCGTCGCCCATCGCTTTCGTCGCGCGTGCGGATCACCAGACCCACCTCCTGCAGGATCGCGAGATACCGGAGCGCCGTCGCGGGTGGCGCGCAGGCACCGATGCACACCGCCGACACGCTCAGCTGCCGCCCCGCATGATGCGAGATGAACAGGTCGAGCAGGATATCCCAGGCGGGCTCGGAAAACAGCGACACGCCCAGCGTCTGATCGCGCTGCCGCCGCAGCGCGTACAGCCGCGTGGCCACCGCGACGACGCCTTCGGGTGTGTCGGAGGGTCTGGCCACGGGAACCGGGCGAAGGCCGTTCACCGGCCGGACGAAGGGAATTGCGTAGGACATCGTATGTCTCGACTGCCTTGTCAGCGCATCGTCGGGTCCTGGCGACTCCAGTCCAGATCCCGGCCTTGCGACCGGATCCGCCTGGAATGACGAAGCGTGCCGACGATGAGAAAAATCAAAATGGGATAGCTCCAGACGACCGACATCACGGCGTAGGCCAGCCGGATCACGTCTGGATTGATGGCCTTGGCGAGATGGGCTCCCGTCCCCAACGCGTGGAGCGCGGTGACCCAGGCCGGCCAGAACCGATCGGCGGTGAGCGTGATCGCGATCATCACGCCCAGCAGCACGAGGTCGACGGTCATGATGCCGATCTCGACATCGACGTACATCGTCGCACCCATGAGGTGGAACATGCGCGTCGCCATCGCCGCCACCAGCAGCGCGACGCCGACCAGCCGTTCCGGCGCGCCACCGCGCCAGACCGCATAGACCGTGACCGCCACCTGGAGGGCGTTGAAGATCCAGACGCGTTCCACCTATCGGTTCAACCGACCACCGCCGCTTGCGGGATCACCGCGGGCATCAGGCCGCGGCGACGATGCGTACGGGCGGGAACGCCTCGACACCGGGTCGGAGCGCCCCGTTGTTCGGCGGACATTCTCCCTCGTCGCCATAGCCGTAATAGGCGGCCAATCCGATTTCGGTGCGAACCCCGACCAGCGCCCGATGCGCGTCGACGAAGCGCTGGCGGGCCTTGATGATATCCGACGCCGCGTCGGACACGAGTTGCAGCGCGGCGCTTCCCGTCGCGACCGGAAGATTGGCGGCGACGCGTTGCTGCAGCAGCGTCGCCACGCACGTGCTGGCAAGAAGCGCGGCCTCGTCGACGGCCGCCTCTGCGCGCAAGAAGTCCCGTGTGACGGTATCGGTCGCCTGCCGGCGTTGCTTCAACATTCCTGCTTCCCCACCCCAAAAGGCCGATCGCTCGACCAGTTTGCGAGACCCGGCATCACCGCGGAACTGACGGAACAGGCTGGTCACCGTCGTCGTCATGGTGAGCAGCGCCACCGTGGTGACCGCCAGCAACGCCATGATCCCGATCAGGCGGATCAGCCTGTCCCCCTTGGACAGACGGTTACGCGCCGTTCCTCCCGGACCGCTCATGGGCATCGTTCCCATGAAGCGGCGAACGAGCCCCCATGGCTCGATCTGATCCATTCCTGATCGATTTGCGTCGGTTCGGGGAAGGTCGAATGGCTCGGATGGCAGCCGTTCGTACGTCGGACGCGGCTGGATCGGCACGTCTTGTACCGAAAGCTCCGCGCCAGGCGTGGGAGCAGTCGATCCGGTCGCCTCGCGCGACGCCGCGGGCTCATCGCCATCGCGCGGATCCCCGTCCAAAGCGGATGCAATCGGCGGCGGTGCAGCCGCGATGCCCGCGCTCTCCTCGTGCTGCTGCAAGGCGCGCGCGGCCTCGAATCGCGATCCGACGCGCAGGATCTGGATCGCACGCTCGATCCGCTTGTCGATCGCCGACGGCGACACCCCGAGGATCACCGCAATCTCTTTGGAGCTATGATGCTTGAGAACGAGTCGGAGGCAGGTTTTCTGCGCTTCGGTGAGGTGATCGATGCGACGCGTCGGCATGCCGCCATGTTAGGCATAAACCGCGACCTGCACACCTGTTTGATGGCGCGCGCGATGCTGCGCGCGGCGGCCGCACCGCTGAAATGCGCGATCGTTCACCGCGCGCGCTGCCGGAAATCCCCGCCAGACGGCGCATTACCGCGCTCGCGGCGCGCGTGGTGGCAGCGCCAATGCCTCTGTTTTCACAGACCCGAATGTACAAAAAACACAAGTTCACCCGGCACTACGGCTTGCCTATTCTCGCTTTCCGCCGTCTACATCGACATCTGATCAAGATAGGTCCGGAATGAAGTCACGCTCATTCCTCTGCGGGAAAGACTAGGCGCATGGAACTGACCTTCATCGGCATGTTCATCATACTGGTCAGCATTCCGATCATCCTTGGTGGCGGCCTCGAGGCAATGTTCATCCTCATGCTGCTGTGCGGCCCGATGAACGGCTCGGCGGCCATGTATCTCTCGTCGTCGTCGATCACCCCGGTTCACTTCGTCTTGGCGCTCACCACGATACGTCTGCTGATGTCACCACCGGCATTTCAGCGCGATAACATACCGGCATTGCTGCATAACTGGTCGCTGGTCGCGTTCACGTTCTACGGCGTGGTCATGGCCGCGCTGGGGCCGCGAATCTTCTATCATGCGGCCGACCTTCCGAGCCTGCGCGGGATCAAGCTGCGCGGGCTCTACGACACGGTACAGCTCGCCCCCTCGATGCAGAACATAACCACGTCGATCTATCTGATCGGCACGATGGTCGCCGCGATGGTCGCGCATGTGCTGTTCTCCCGCCCGGGAAACGCACGGCTCCTTGTCAAAGGGGCGATCGTCATCGGCTGGATCAATCTCGGCATCGGCATATTGAGCGTGCTGGCGGGGCCGAGCGACGCACCGACGTTCCTGCGCCCGGTGTTCGAACTGTTTCGCAACGGCGCCTATGCGCAGCTCAACCATGAATTCAAAGGCTATGTCCGGGTCACCGGGCTGTTTCCCGAGGCATCGGCCTATGCCGCTTACACCTTCACATGGTTCTGCTTCATCTTCGAATGCTGGCTGCGCGACGTCCAGCCCCGCCGGACGGGCCCGCTCGCGCTGACGATGTTCGTGGTCCTGCTGATCAGCACCTCGTCGTCGGCCTATATCGGCCTGACCGCCTTCTCGGTCGTCCTCGTCATACGGCTGATCCTGTCGCCGACGCTGATCTCGTCGTCGAAGATGGGCGTGCTCGCCGCCGCCGGGCTGGCGGGGCTCATCGGCTCGATCGGCGCGATGGTCGCGGTGCCGCATTTCGCCGAAGGGTTTGGCGACATGCTCGAACATATGACGGTCGGCAAATCGACTTCGACATCGGGGCTGCAGCGCGCCTTCTGGGCACGGAAAAGCGTCGAGGCGTTCGAGGTGTCGGGAGGGCTGGGCGTCGGACCGGGCAGCCTGCGCTCGTCGGGGCTCTTCACCGCGATCCTGGGGTCGTCGGGCGTGATCGGGCTGAGCCTGTTCCTGACGCATCTCTACCGCGTGCTCCGACCGCTCGCCTCGTCGACCTACACACCCGTCGCCGACGAGGATTCGTCGGTCGGTGTCGCCGCCGCCTGGGCCGCCATCCTGTGCGTCATCCCGCTCGGCATCGCCGCCTCGTCGCCCGACCCGGGCCTCGATTTCGGGCTGCTCACCGGCGCGGCGCTGGCACTGCGCAACCGCGCGGGATCGGCGCTTCGCACGCTCCCCGCACGCCTCCCCTATCGACCGCTGCCAGGACTGACCCCGCCCGCCCAGGCTGGCGCTCCCCGGCAGGCATAGCGAGCGTGCGCAGACCCGACGATGCGGTAGCGTCGGCGCTGTTCAAATTCGAGCTGGGGAATTGCGGCTTGCGGCGTCTGGCCGCGAAGCCTTGGTGGACAGGGCTGGATTCGAACCAGCGTACGGGAAACCCGGGCAGATTTACAGTCTGCTGCCTTTAACCACTCGGCCACCTGTCCAAAGGGGCCACTCTTTCGAGCGAGGCGGCTCAATGGCGAAGCTTGTCGGCGCTGTCAACGCGGGTTGCGCCAACTTCCGCGCCCGCATAGCCTTTCCACGACAAAAAAACGCATCAGGGGGACATTCATGCGTCGATCGCACCTATTCCGGCTTGCCGCTGCCACCGTCACGGCCACGTCTCTGTCGATCGTGCTGCCCGGCCTTGCCGCGGGGAAGGACGCGGCGCCGGGCAAGGACATGGTGCCGGTCAACCGGATCATCGACGAGGGGACGAATCACAGCCAGGTCATGGTGACCGTCCAGCATCTGACCGACGTGATCGGCCCGCGGCTGACCAATTCGCCCGCGATGCGCACCGCGGAGGCATGGACGCAGCGCCAGTTCACCGACTGGGGCCTCAAGAACGTCCACAAGGAAGGGTTTGCGTTCGGCCGCGGCTGGTCGATCGAGCGGTCGAGCGTCCGCATGATCACGCCGCGCGTCGTCCAGCTGACGGCGATCCCGGTCGCGTGGACGCCCGGGACGACGGGCGCCGCGCTGACCGCGCCGGTGATCGTCGCGCCGATGACGCGCGAACGCGATTTCGCCAAATGGCGCGGCAAGCTCGGCGGCAAGATCGTCCTGCTCACGCTGCCCGGCACCGGCGACGAGCCGGGCGAGCCCGCCTTCAAGCGGCTGAGCGGCGAAGACCTCGGCAAGCTCGATCGCTTCCAGCAGCCCCGCTACGATCCGGAGGCCGCCGACCGCCGGCTGAAACGCCTCGATTTCGCGAAGAAGCTCGATGCGTTCCTGAAGAGCGAAGGCGCGGTGGCGACCGCCACGATGGCCTATCGCGACGGCAAGCTGGTCAGCGGTGAGGGCTATCTGTTCGGTGTCGGCGACACGCCCGCGCTGCCAGGCGTGCAGATCGCCGCGGAGGATTACCGTCGGCTTGCGCGTCTCGCCAAGTCGGGCCCTGCCCCGACGCTCGAGATCGTCAGCGACGTCCGCTTCGACGACAGCGACCCGCAGGCCTACAACGTCATCGCCGAGATCCCCGGGACCGACCCGAAAGCGGGTTATGTGATGGCAGGCGCGCATCTCGACAGCTGGGTCGCCGCCGACGGCGCCGCCGACAACGCGGCGGGCTCGGCGATGATCATGGAAGCCGCGCGGATCCTGGCGGCGACGGGCGTCCGGCCGAAGCGCACGATCCGGTTCGCGCTGTGGGCGGGCGAGGAACAGGGCATTCTCGGCTCGATGGCCTATGTCACGCAGCATCTCGCGACGCGGGGCGGCCCGAACGATCCGCCGCAGACGGGAATGCAGAGCTATTACGGCTTCTCGCAGAAATGGCCGATCACGCCGCTGCCGGGCTATGCCGACCTCGCGGCCTATTTCAACATCGACAACGGCTCGGGCAAGTTGCGCGGGCTCTATGCGGAGACCAATCCCGCGGTAGTGCCGATCTTCCGCGACTGGCTCAGTCCGTTCGCATCGATGGGCGCGTCGACCGTCGTCGTCCGCCCCACCGGCGGGACCGATCACGTCTTCATGCAGCAGGTCGGCGTACCGGGCTTCCAGTTCATCCAGGATCCGCTCGACTATGACAGCCGGATCCACCACACGTCCGCCGACACCTTCGATCATCTGAAGGCGGACGACATGCGCCAGGGGTCGATCGTGCTCGCATCGGTGTTGCTCAGCGCGGCGAATGCGGACAAGGCGCTGCCACGCACGCCACTGCCGACCAAACCGGTGGTGACCGACCCTTATGGATATAGCGATGACGATGACTGATAGCATGACAGGAGCGCTCTGATGGCAGCACGCAAGGGCCATCGGCCGAGCAAGGCCCCCGCGGGACGTCCGCGCTTCTGGGGCAAGCACGCGGTGGGCGCGGCGCTCGCCAACCCCGAGCGCACGGTCCGCAAGATCCTCGGCACGCGTGAGGCGCTGGCAGGCTTCGACCTGCCCGCCAACGTCCCCGTGACCTTTGCCGAGGCCGCCGACCTCGCGCGGCTCGTCCCCGGCGACGCGCCGCACCAGGGCGTGGTGATCGAGGTCGAGCCGCTCGAGGACATGTGGCTCGCCGACCTGCTCGAGCATGGCCGTGACGACAATCGTCCGCTCGTCATCCTCGACGGCGTGACAGATCCGCACAATGTCGGCGCGATCATGCGCTCGGCAGCGGCGTTCGATGCGCTCGGCATCGTTACCCCCGACCGCAACGCCCCGCCCGAATCGGGAACGATCGCGCGCGCCGCGTCGGGCGCGCTCGAGACGGTGCCGTGGATTCGCGTCGTGAACCTCGCCCGCGCGCTCGAGGAGATCGCCGAAGCCGGGTTCTGGCGGATCGGCCTCACCGGCCATGCGACTCAGACGCTGTCCGAGGCGATGGGGACGCAGCGCATCGCGATCGTGCTCGGCGCCGAGGGCGAAGGCATGCGCAAGAACACCGAGGAGCATTGCGACGAACTCGCCAAGCTCCCCATCTCGGAAAAGGTCGAGAGCCTCAACGTCTCGAACGCCGCCGCGATCGCGCTCTACGCGGTGACAACACGCTGAATAGCTCCCTCTCCCCCCGGGGGAGAGGGAAGGGGCCCGCCGCGCAGCGGTGGGAAGGGTGAGGGGAATGGGGCTAGAAACCCACACCCCAACCGCCCGTCCCTAGGCACCGGCGGATCAATCCTCGGCGGCGATCCGCACCTTCAGCCCGTCGAGCGCGTCGGTCATGTCGATCTGGCACGACAGCCGCGAGAATTCGTCGCGGTCGCTGGTCGAATCGAGCAGGTCGTTCTCGTCCTCGCTCATCGGCTTGAGTTTGGCCGCAAAGTCCGGGTCGACATGGACGTGGCAGGTGGCGCACGAGCAGCAGCCGCCGCACAAGGCGAGGATCTCGTCGATCCCGGCGTCGCGGATGACCTCCATCACCGAAAGCCCCGCATCGCCCATGATCTCACGTTCTTCCCCCTCGCGCGTAACGACGATAAGCTTGGGCATGTCAGTCTCCGAAAAATCCTCGCAATCCCATGCCGACAGTGCGCAACGCGATCAAGCATCATGGGGCTGAACGCCGACCAGCTGGCGCACGCGATGGCGGCCTTGTGCGCGATCGAGCCCGCGTTCGCCGTCGCGGTCGCCAACAAGGGCCACCCTGCGCCGCGCATCAGCGAACGCGGCTTTGCCACCTTGTTGCGGACGATCGTCGGACAACAGGTCAGCGTCGCCTCGGCGCAGGCGGTCTGGACCAAGCTCGACACCGTGGTCGGGGGCGCCGACGATCCCGCGCGGATCGCCGCCGCCAGCGACGAGACGCTGCGCAGCGCCGGCCTGTCGCGGCAGAAGCTCGGTTATGCGCGCAGCCTCGCCGACGAGGTCACGAGCGGCCGGCTCGACCTCGCCAACCTGCCCGAGGACGATGAGGAGGCGATCGCGGCGCTGGTCCGCGTCAAGGGCATCGGCCGGTGGTCCGCCGAGATCTACCTGTTGTTCGCCGAGGGCCGCACCGACATCTGGCCCGCGGGCGATCTCGCCATCCAGATCGAGGTCGGCCGGATCCTCGGCCACGACACGCGCCCCAGCGAAAAACTGACCCGCGAACTCGCCGAGGCCTGGCGCCCGCACCGCGGCGCAGCGGCGATCTTCGCGTGGCATCACTATCAGGCGGAAATGAAGGTGATCTGAGCGCGGCGCTTGAACGCCCGCGCGCCGTCGTCCCGACCAAAGTCCTGCCCCGGCGCCAAGCGGCGCGGCGTTCGGGGCCCTGGATCCTGACTTTCGTCAGGATGACGAGTGCAGGCCAGCGCCCCGCCGCCTCACCAGGGCAGCCCGCACCCCTCCCGTCATCCTGACGAAAGTCAGGACCCAGAGCCAAACAGCTTAGCGTCCGTAACCCTGGATCCTCACTTTCGTCAGGATGACGGGAACAGGCCGGCGCACCACCCCCTGCCGGCCCCCCTCCACCCGCAAACACCACGGCCCGCCCTCAGCCGCACCACCACCGCCCCCTTCCGTCATCCTGACGAAAGTCAGGATCCAGAGCCAAGCAGCGCACCGCCCGTACCCCCAGGGCTGACGTCCATCAGCATAACCGGACCAACGAACAACCGCGCCCCCGCACCCCCAATACCCGCGCGGCGAGCGAAGCGCTTGTCCCCCCCGCTCCCATCCGGCAAAGCACGCGCGATGCCGCCGCCCAGTTCCGCCCTCGCCCACTCGCTGTCCGACAGCTATCGCACCGTTGCCATCCCCGAAGGCGCTCCCTTCTGGCGGCGGCTGTTCGCGTTCGTCGGACCGGGCTATCTCGTCGCGGTCGGCTATATGGATCCGGGCAACTGGGCGACCGACATCGCCGGTGGCTCGGCGTTCGGCTACACGCTCCTGTCGGTCGTTTTGCTGTCCAACCTGATGGCGATGGTGCTCCAGGCCTTGTCCGCACGGCTCGGGATCGTCGCCGGGCTCGACCTCGCCCAGGCCTGCCGCGCGCATTATTCGAAGCGCGTGTCGGTCGTGCTCTGGTTCCTGTGCGAGATCGCGATCATCGCGTGCGATCTGGCCGAAGTGCTCGGCACCGCGATCGCGCTCAAACTGCTGTTCGGGCTGCCGCTCGTCTGGGGCGTCGTGCTGACCGCGCTCGACGTGTTCCTGATCCTCGCGCTGCAACGCTTCGGCTTCCGCAAGCTCGAGGCGTTCATCGTCGCGCTGCTCGTGATCATCGCCGGCTGCTTCATCTTCGAGCTGTTCCTCGCGCGGCCCGACATGGCGGGCGTGCTCGGCGGACTCGTGCCGACGACCGAGATCGTCACCAATCCGGCGATGCTCTATATCGCGATCGGCATCCTCGGGGCGACCGTCATGCCGCACAACCTCTATCTCCACTCGTCGATCGTCCAGACGCGCGCGTTCGCACCGACCGAGGCGGGCAAGCGCGACGCGGTAACGATGGCGACGATCGACGGCACGATCGCGCTCGGCCTCGCCTTCTTCATCAACGCCGCGATCCTGATCCTCGCCGCCGCCACCTTCCACGTCGCCGGGCGCACCGACGTCGCCGATATCGACGAGGCGCACGCACTGCTCGCACCGATGCTCGGCATGGGGGCCGCGAGCGTGGTGTTCGCGGTCGCGCTGCTCGCTTCGGGGCAGAATTCGACCGTCACGGGCACGCTCGCCGGCCAGATCGTGATGGAGGGTTTCCTCAACCTGCGCATGCCCGTCTGGGCGCGGCGTCTCGTCACGCGGCTGCTCGCGATCATCCCCGCGGTGTTCGTGGTCGGCGCCGCGGGCGATGCGGGTGCAACGCGGCTGCTGGTGCTGAGCCAGGTCGTGCTGAGCCTGCAGCTTCCCTTCGCGGTCGTGCCGCTCGTCAAGTTCACCGGCGACGCGCGAATCATGGGTTCGCTGGTCAGCCCGGTCTGGCTGAAAGCGCTCGCCTGGGTGATCGCCGCGGTCATCATCGGCCTCAACGCGACGCTGCTGATCGGCATGCTCTAGAATAAATTGACATGGGTTAGGCAACGCGCGCCCATCTCGTCGATCGCGTCCCGCGACCGCGCAAGTCCGCGTGACAAAGGTGGCCGCGCGGCTAGGATCACCGGCGACGACAACGAGATACGGAATTCGCGTGACCGCAAACCCTGCCATGCAGCACTCCGTCCAGACGCTGGCCGATTCGATCCTCGACACGCTCGTCCACCGGATCGGCAAGGATGCGCAGGCCGCGCTTCCGCACGACTGGCTCGCGGCGACGATCCTGACGGTGCGCAACGACATCGTCGAACGCTGGATGGCGTCGACCAAGGCGGCGCATGCGGCGGGCGCCAAACGCGTCTATTATCTCAGCCTCGAATTCCTGATCGGCCGGCTGCTGCGCGATGCGGTGACCAACCTGCAGCGCAGCGGCGAGGTATCGCGTGCGCTCGCGCTCCACGGCGTCGATCTGGCCACGCTCGAGGAGATCGAGCCCGACGCGGCGCTCGGCAATGGCGGGCTCGGGCGGCTGGCGGCGTGCTTCATGGAGAGCATGGCGAGCCTCGCGCTCCCCGCTTACGGCTATGGCATCCGCTATGTGAACGGCATGTTCCGCCAGCGGATCGACGATGGCTGGCAGGTCGAGATGCCCGAAAGCTGGCTCGCGCACGGCAATCCCTGGGAGTTCGAACGCCGCGAGAGCGCGTATTTCATCGGCTTCGGCGGCGAGGTCATCGCGACCGACAGCGGCCAGGTCCATTGGAGCCCCGCCGAGGCGGTCGAGGCGATCGCGGTCGACACCCCCGTCGTCGGCTGGCGCGGCGAGCACGTCAACACGCTGCGGCTGTGGACCGCGCGCGCGTTCGATCCGATCAAGCTCGACCGGTTCAACGCGGGCGACTTCACCGGTGCGCTCGCCGACCAGCTCCGCGCCGAGACGCTCACGCGCGTGCTCTATCCCAATGACTCCACCGCCGCGGGGCAGGAACTGCGGCTGCGGCAGGAATATTTCTTCTCGTCCGCCTCGATCCAGGACATCGTCCGCCGCCACATCCAGTATTTCGGCGACATCCGCACGCTGCCCGACAAGGCTGCGATCCAGCTCAACGACACGCACCCCGCGGTGTCGGTCGCCGAGCTGATGCGGCTGCTGATCGATCATCACGAATTCGCGTTCGACGAGGCGTGGAAAATCACGCGCGCCACCTTCGGCTACACCAACCACACCTTGCTGCCCGAGGCGCTGGAGAGCTGGCCGCTGCCGCTGTTCGAGCGGCTGCTGCCGCGCCACATGCAGATCGTCTACGCGATCAACGCAAGGCTGCTGCGCGAGGCACGCGGCGTGGACGGCATTGACGACCGCGCGATCGCCGCGATCAGCCTGATCGACGAGGGTGGCGAGCGGCGCGTGCGAATGGCGAACCTCGCCTTTGCCGGATCACACAGCGTCAATGGTGTCGCAGCCCTCCACACGCAGCTGATGAAGAAGACGGTTTTCGCCGATCTCCACCGCCTCTATCCGACGCGAATCAACAACAAGACCAACGGGATAACCCCGCGCCGCTGGCTTCAGCAGTGCAACCCCGGCCTCACCACGCTGATCCGCGACGCGATCGGCGACGGCTTTCTCGACGATGCCGAACGGCTGATCGATCTCGATGTTTTTGCCGACGATTCCGCGTTCAGGGAGCGGTTTTGGGCGGTGAAGCGTTCGAACAAGGTGGCATTGGCAAATCATATCAAGGACAGCATGGGGCTGCGCATCGACCCCGACGCGCTGTTCGACGTGCAGATCAAGCGCATCCACGAGTATAAGCGTCAGCTGCTCAACATCATCGAGACGGTCGCGCTCTACGATCAGATCCGCAGCCATCCGGAGCGCGACTGGACGCCGCGCGTGAAGCTGTTCGCGGGCAAGGCAGCGTCGAGCTATCACAATGCGAAACTCGTCATAAAGCTGGCGAACGACGTCGCGCGCCGGATCAATGCGGACCCGTCGGTCGGCGGGCTGCTCAAGGTCGCGTTCCTGCCCAACTACAATGTGTCGCTCGCGGAGAAGATCATCCCCGCCGCCGATCTCAGCGAACAGATCTCGACCGCGGGGCTCGAGGCGTCGGGCACCGGCAACATGAAGTTCGCGATGAACGGCGCGCTGACGATCGGCACGCTCGACGGCGCGAACATCGAGATCAAGGACCGCGTCGGCGACGACAACATCTTCATCTTCGGCATGACCGCGGACGAGGTCGAGGCAAAGCGCGCCGCGGGCTATGACCCGCGCAGTGTGATCGACGGGTCGGCCGAGCTGCGCCAGGCGGTCTCGGCGATCGCCTCGGGTGTATTCTCGCCCGATGATCGCCAGCGTTATGCCGGGCTGATGGGCGGGCTGTACGAGGGCGACTGGTTCATGCTCGCCGCCGATTTCGACAGCTATGCCACCGCGCAGCGCAGCGTCGACACACGCTGGAACGATCGCGATGCCTGGGTCGCCTCGACCGTGCGCAACGTCGCGCGCGTGGGCTGGTTCTCGTCCGACCGCACGATCCGCGAATATGCGCGCGATATCTGGACGGTGATGTGAAGCCACCCGAAGGCGCCATCGTTGCCCTGATCGAGGGGCGTCACGACGATCCCTTCTCGTTGCTCGGCGTGCATGCCGGCCCCGGGGGCACGTTCGCGCGCGCCTGGCTGCCGGGTGCGGCGACCGCGGAGGCGCATGCGCTCGACGGCACGACGCTCGGCACGCTGCCCCGGATCGACGATCGCGGGCTGTTCGAAGGACCGATCGACGGCGACCCGCAGCCGGTGAAATATCATGCCGAGGGCGGCGGCGCGGACTGGTGGGTCACCGACCCGTACAGCTTCGGCCCCGTGCTCGGCCCCGTCGACGATGTGCTGATGGCCGAGGGCAACCACCACCGCCTCCACGACAAGATGGGCGCGCACCTGATCGAGCATGAAGGCGCACACGGCGTCCATTTCGCGCTCTGGGCACCCAATGCGCAGCGCGTCTCGGTGGTTGGCGACTTCAACGACTGGGACGGTCGCCGCCATACGATGCGCAAGCGCGGCGATGTGGGCGTGTGGGAGATCTTCATCCCCGACATCGCCGAATATCGCGCGTATAAATACGAGATCGTCGGCCCCGATGGCCGGCTCCAGCCGCTGAAAGCCGATCCGTTCGCCTTTGCCAGCGAACTCCGCCCCGCGACCGCCTCGGTCACGCGCACGCTCGCGCACGAATGGGCGGATACGAGCCACCGCGCGCACTGGGCGTCGGTCGATCCGCGCCGCGTGCCGATCAGCATCTACGAGGTGCATGCCGGATCGTGGGACCGTGACGAGAATGACTGGTTCCTGACCTGGGACGCGCTCGCCGACCGGCTGATCCCCTATGTGGTCGAGATGGGCTTCACGCACATCGAGTTCATGCCGATCAGCGAACACCCCTATGATCCGAGCTGGGGCTATCAGACCACCGGGCTCTACGCGCCGTCCGCACGGTTCGGCGATGTCGAGGGATTTGCGCGGTTCGTCGACGGCGCGCATCTGGCCGGGATCGGCGTGCTGCTCGATTGGGTGCCGGCGCATTTCCCGACCGACGCGTTCGGGCTCGCGCATTTCGACGGCACCGCGCTGTACGAACATGAAGACCCGCGGCTTGGTTTCCACCCCGACTGGAACACCGCAATCTACAATTTCGGGCGGCGCGAGGTGGCGTCGTTCCTCGTCAACAACGCGCTGTTCTGGGCCGAGCGCTATCATATCGACGGGCTTCGCGTGGATGCGGTCGCGTCGATGCTCTATCGCGATTATTCGCGTGAGGCGGGCGAATGGATCCCCAACGACGCCGGCGGGCGCGAGAACTGGGAGGCGGTCGCCTTTCTGCGCGACATGAACCGCGCCGTGTACGGCCAGCATCCCGGCATCTTCACGATCGCCGAGGAATCCACATCCTGGCCGGGCGTCTCGTCCCCCGTCGGCGACGACGGCAAGAGCGGTGGGCTGGGCTTCGGGTTCAAGTGGAACATGGGCTTCATGCACGACACGCTCCAGTACATGGCGCGCGATCCGCTGCATCGGAAGCATCATCACGGCGAGATCAATTTCGGCCTGGTCTATGCGTTCAGCGAGAATTTCGTCCTGCCGCTGAGCCACGACGAAGTGGTCCACGGCAAGGGCTCGCTGCTCACCAAGATGCCCGGCGACGACTGGCAGCAATTCGCCAATCTGCGCGCCTATTACGCGTTCATGTGGGGCTATCCGGGCAAGAAGCTGCTCTTCATGGGGCAGGAATTCGCGCAGCGTCGCGAATGGTCCGAAGGCCGCGCGCTCGACTGGTGCCTGCGCAACAGCCGCAGCCATGAGGGCATCCGCAACCTCGTCCGCGACCTGAACACGGTCTACCGCGACAAGCCCGCGCTCCACGCGCGCGACTGCGAGGCCGAGGGCTTCGAATGGCTGATCGCCGACGATGCCGCCAATTCGGTCTTCGCGTGGCTGCGCAAGGCGCCGGGCGCGAAGCCGGTCGCGATCATCGCCAACATGACGCCGATCGCGCGCGCGCCCTATCGCATCCCGCTCCCGCTCGACGGCCGCTGGTGCGAGATCATCAACAGCGACGCGCATGAATATTGGGGCAGCGGGCTCGGCAACCTCGGCGGCGTGGTCGCCGAAGACGGCGCGGCATGGGTCACGCTGCCGCCTCTGGCCACGATCATGCTCGAGTATGAAGGCTGAAACGGAACAAGCCGCGGGTGACGAGGCGTTATACCGCGGACGATTAGGGAGAGACGAAGATGGTTGAACGGCGGGGACAGCCACTGGCGCGCGACGCGATGGCGTATGTGCTGGCCGGTGGCCGCGGCAGTCGGCTGATGGAGCTGACCGACACCCGCGCGAAACCCGCGGTGTATTTCGGCGGCAAGGCACGGATCATCGATTTCGCGCTGTCGAACGCGATCAATTCGGGCATCCGCCGGATCGGCGTCGCGACTCAGTACAAGGCGCATTCGCTGATCCGCCACCTGCAGAGCGGCTGGAATTTCTTGCGCTCCGAACGCAACGAGAGCTTCGACATCCTGCCCGCGTCGCAGCGGATCAGCGAGTTCCAGTGGTACGAGGGCACCGCGGATGCCGTGTACCAGAACATCGACATCATCGAGAGCCACGCGCCCGAATACATGGTCATCCTCGCGGGCGATCACATCTACAAGATGGATTACGAGCTGATCCTGCAGCAGCATTGCGAGACCGGCGCGGACGTCACGATCGCATGTCTCGAAGTGCCGCGGATGGAGGCGGTCGGCTTCGGCGTGATGGCGGTCGACGAGCATGACAACGTTACTGCGTTCGTCGAGAAGCCCGCCGATCCGCCCGCGATTCCGGGCAATCCGGACATCGCGCTGGCATCGATGGGGATCTACGTCTTCCACACCCGCCTGCTGTTCGACGAGCTGCGCCGCGATGCCGAGACGCCGGGATCGTCGCGCGATTTCGGCAAGGACATCATCCCGTACCTCGTCAAGCACGGCAAGGCGGTCGCGCACCGCTTCTCCGACAGCTGCGTGCGATCGGAGGGCGAGGTCGAGGCCTATTGGCGCGACGTCGGCACGGTCGACGCCTATTGGGAGGCGAATATCGACCTCACCGATGTGGTCCCCAAGCTCGATCTCTACGACCGCAGCTGGCCGCTCTGGACCTATTCGGAGGTCACCCCGCCCGCCAAGTTCGTCCATGCGGACGACGGCCGCCGCGGCGAGGCGGTGTCGAGCCTCGTGTCGGGCGACTGCATCATCTCGGGCTCGTCGATCCACCGCAGCCTGATCTTCACGGGCACGCGCGCGCACAGCTATTCGATGCTCGACCAGGCGGTGATCCTGCCGCACTGCGAGATCGGCCGCGGCGCGCGTCTGTCGAAGGTCGTCGTCGACCGCGGCGTCGTGATCCCCGACGGCCTCGTCGTCGGCGAGGATGCCGAACTCGACGCACAGCGCTTCCGTCGCACCGACAACGGCGTCGTCCTCGTCACCAAGTCGATGATCGACCGGCTGATCACGTGATGGCGCAGCGGGCAGCCCAACCCCCGATCGATGCATTTGCGACACGCGTTCTGTCGGTCGCGTCGGAAGCCTATCCGCTGATCAAGACGGGGGGACTCGCCGACGTGGTCGGTGCGCTGCCCGCCGCGCTTGCACCGCACGGCGCCGCGCTCACGACCTTCCTCCCGGGCTATCCTGCGCTCGCCGCCGTGACGAAGCGGGCGAAGGTCGTCCATCGCTACACCGATCTGCTCGGCGTCGAGGCACGCATCCTCAAGGCACGGATCGGCGATCACCCGCTCCTCGTGCTCGACGCGCCCAGCCTGTTCGCACGCGGCGGCGGCCCATATGGCGACGCGAGCGGGATGGACTGGGTCGACAACTGGCGTCGCTTTGCCGCGTTCGGCCGCGCCGCCGCCGATCTCGCCTCGGGTGTCGTCGAGGGCCATGCATTCGACATCCTCCACGCGCATGACTGGCAGGCGGCGATGGCGCCCGCCTATCTGCGCTACGCCCCCGGCCCCGGCACCCCTGCGAAGACGATCGTCACGATCCACAATATCGCGTTCCAGGGCCGCTATGGTCACGACATCTTCACCGCGCTCGCGCTGCCCGACGCCGCCTTCGCGCTCGACGGTATCGAATATTATGGCGGTGTCGGCTTCCTGAAGGCGGGGCTCGAGGCCGCCGACGCGATCACCACGGTCAGCCCCACCTATGCTGCGGAGATCCGCCGCGGCGAGTTCGGCATGGGGCTCGAAGGCCTGATCAACGATCGCGCAGGGCGTGTCTCGGGGATCGTCAACGGTATCGACCCCGCGGTCTGGAATCCCGAATCCGACGCCGCGCTGCCCGCGCGATACACGCACCGGACGCTGGGTCGCCGTCGTGCGAACAAGCGCGCGGTCGAGACGCTCTACGGCCTCGACAGCGGCGACGGGCCGATCTTCACCGTCATCAGCCGGCTGACCTGGCAAAAGGGCATGGACGTCCTCGTCGACGTGCTCGACGAACTCGTCGCGCTTGGCGGCCGATTGGCGCTGCTCGGGTCGGGCGACACCACGCTCGAACACGCGTTCCTAGCCGCGGCGGAGCGCCATCCCGGCCAGATCGGCGTGCGCATCGGCTATGACGAACCCGTCTCGCATCTGCTCCAGGGCGGCGCCGACGCGATCTTGATCCCGTCGCGGTTCGAACCCTGCGGCCTGACGCAGCTTTATGGGCTCGCTTATGGCTGCATCCCCGTCGTCGCGCGCACCGGCGGTCTTGCCGACACCGTGATCGACGCCAACGAGGCCGCGATCGCGGCGGGCGTCGCCACCGGCGTCCAGCACGACGGAGTCACGCCCGATGCACTCCGCCACGCGTTGCGCCGAACGCTCGCGCTCTATGCACGCCCCGATCGCTGGGCCATGTTGCAGCGCAACGCGATGCGCGCGGACTTCTCGTGGGACGAGAGCGGCCGCCGCTACGCAGACCTGTATTCGAGCCTTCTGGAGCCAGCATGATCCGCACCGTTTCGACCACGCCCTTTACCGATCAGAAGCCCGGCACCTCGGGTCTGCGCAAGAAGGTGAAGGTCTTCCAGCAGGCCAATTATGCCGAGAATTTCGTCCAGTCGGTGTTCGACGTCGTCGACGACAAGGCGGGTGCGACGCTCGTGATCGGCGGCGATGGCCGTTTTCTCAACCGCGAGGTGATCAAGGTCGCGATCCGGATGGCGGCGGCGAACGGCTTTGGCCGCGTGATCGTCGGCCGCGGCGGCATCCTGTCGACGCCCGCCGCGAGCCACATGATCCGCAAGCGCGGCGCGATCGGCGGGCTGGTCCTGTCCGCGAGCCACAACCCCGGCGGTCCCGACGAGGATTTCGGGATCAAGTACAACATCGCCAATGGCGGCCCCGCGCCTGAATCGATCACCGACGCGATCAACGCGCGCACGCTCGAAATCGACCGCTGGCTGACCGTCGACGCGGACGACATCGATCTCGACCAGGACGGCGAGGTCATGGTCGGCGACATGCCCGTCGAGGTCGTCGATCCGGTCGAGGACTATGCCGCGCTGATGGAGACGCTGTTCGATTTCGACGCGATCCGCGCCGCGAAGCTGACGATGGCGTTCGACGCGATGAGCGCGGTCACCGGGCCCTATGCAACCGAGATCCTCGAACGCCGGCTTGGGTTTGCCGCGGGCACGGTGCGCAACGGCACGCCGCTTCCCGATTTCGGCGGGCATCACCCCGACCCCAACCTCGTCCACGCGCACGCGCTCTACGAGACGATGATGGCCCCCGACGCGCCCGATTTCGGCGCGGCGTCGGACGGCGACGGTGACCGTAACCTGATCATCGGCCGGCACCGGTTCGTCACTCCCTCGGACAGCCTCGCGATGCTGGCGGCGAACGCGCACCTCGCCCCCGGCTATGCCGGCGGGCTCAAGGGCATCGCCCGCTCGATGCCGACCAGCGCGGCGGCGGACCGCGTCGCGGCAGCGCTCGGCATCCCCGCGTACGAGACGCCGACCGGCTGGAAGTTCTTCGGCAATCTGCTTGATGCGGGCATGGCGACGATCTGCGGCGAGGAGAGCGCGGGCACCGGCTCGGATCACGTCCGCGAGAAGGACGGGCTGTGGGCGGTACTCCTGTGGCTCAACATCTTGGCAGTCCGCGGCGAGAGCGTCGATGCGATCGCCCGCGATCACTGGGCGATGTTCGGTCGCAACTATTACGCGCGTCATGATTACGAGGGGATCGAGACGCCGCGTGCGGACGCGTTGATGGCCGCGTTGCGCGCCAGTCTCGCCACGTTGCCCGGCCAGCGCCATGGCGACCTGACCGTCGAGACCGCGGACGAGTTCGCCTATACCGATCCCACCGACGGATCGATCAGCCGCAACCAGGGTGTCCGGATCCTGTTCGAAGGCGGCAGCCGCGTCGTCTTCCGCCTGTCGGGCACCGGCACCAGCGGCGCGACGCTGCGCGTCTATCTCGAGCGCTACGAAGGCGTCGGCGGCGATCTCGACCGTGATACCGGCGACATGCTGTCCGGGATCGTCGCGGCAGCAGAGGCGATCGCAGGCATCGAACGGCACACCGCGCGCACCGCGCCGGACGTCGTGACGTGATCCGCCGCGCCGTGCTGCTTGCGGCGTCCGCGCTGCTCGCCGCCGCGGCACCGGCACCCGAGACGCCGCCGCGCTCCCCGGCGCAACTGTTCGGCCCGCTCTACACGGCGGTCCAGATGCGCGGGCTGTTTCCCGATTCGAAGACCTTTGCCGACGCGATCCCCCATCGTTCGGCAGAGGCGATCCTGGCCGCCTATTCGCGCTGCCGCTGCGACACCGCGCCGGCGCTCCGCCGGTTCGTCGAGGCGAACTTCGCGATCCCCGCCACCCCCGCGCCGCCGCCGACGATCCAGAAGCTGACGCTGAAGGCGCATATCGACGCGCTCTGGCCACAGCTCACGCGGACCCAGACGACCGTTCCGGCCGGCTCGTCCGCGCTGTCGCTGCCGAGGCGCTATGTCGTCCCGGGCGGCCGCTTCCGCGAGATGTATTACTGGGACAGCTATTTCACGCTGCTCGGCGTCCAGCGATCGGGGCGCCAGGATCTGGTCGAGGACATGGTGGTCGATTTCGGCAGCCTGATCGATCGCTACGGCCATGTCCCCAACGGCACGCGCACCTATTATCTCAGCCGTTCGCAGCCACCCGTCTTCTATCTCATCGCCGCGCTCTCGCGGGATCCGAAGACGCTCGCGACGCGCAACCGGCAGCTTCGCGCCGAACACGCATTCTGGATGGCGGGCGCCGAGACGCTCAGGCCCGGCGAGCAATCGCGCCGCGCGGCCCGCCTGCCCGACGGCACCTTGCTCAACCGCTATTGGGACGATCGCGACGATCCGCGCGACGAAAGCTACCGCGAGGACGCCGCGCTTGCCGACCAGACCCCGTCGCGCGATCGACGCCAGTTGTTCCGCGATCTGCGCGCGGCGGCGGAAAGCGGCTGGGACTTCTCGTCGCGCTGGCTCGGCGACGGGCGCTCGCTCGCGACGATCCGCACCACGCGGTTCGCCGCGGTCGATCTCAACAGCCTGATGTTCGGCATGGAACAGGCGATCGCCGCAAACTGCAGCGCGCTGGGCGATCCGGCGTGCGCGGCGGCGTTCACGGCGCGTGCGTCCGCTCGCGCGGCGGCAATCCGCAAGCATCTGTGGAACGGCCGGTTCTTTGCCGATTACGACCTCGACACCGACCATGCGAACGACTTTGCGAGCGCGGCGATGGCGTTCCCATTGTTCGCGCGGATCGCGACGCGCGATCAGGCGAGCGCAACCGCCGCCGCGCTCCGCCCGTTTGTCGGTGAGGGCGGTCTGCGCACCACCGCGATCGGCAGCGGTCAGCAATGGGACGATCCCAACGGCTGGGCACCGCTGCAATGGGTCGCGATCCAGGGCCTGCGTCATTATGGCGAGACCACGATGGCGGACCAGATCGCCAAGGCATGGCTCGCCAGCGTGTCGCGCGAATACGCAGCGAGCGGCAAGCTTCTCGAGAAATACGACGTCGTCGAGCGCAAGCCGGGCGGCGGTGGTGAATATCCCAATCAGGACGGGTTTGGCTGGACCAACGGGGTCACGCGCGCGCTGATGACCGACTGATCGCGCCGTACACGACACGTTCGCACGACATAAAAAAAGGGCGGGAGCCTTTCGACTCCCGCCCCCGCAGAGACACCCGGTATCAGAACTTCAGGCGGGCCCCGATCGTGTAGGCGCGACCGATCGCGTCGTACGTCGTCGGGAAGGTGTTGCCGCTGTTGAACGCCGTACCACCGACGGTCGACCCCACCAGAGGCGGCTTCTTGTCGAACAGATTGTCGACGGTCAGCGTCATCTCGAACTGGTCGGTCGGCAGGAAGCGGAGCGCCAGGTCGAAATAATCATAGGCGTCGATCCGCTCATACGCGTCGAGCAGTGTCGCCGGGTTCGGCCCGCCCGGCTGCGCGGTCGTCAGCGGCTGCGTCGCCGTTGCGCGGAAAGGCTCGATCGCGACCGAGTTGACGTGGTTCCACAGCAGCGAGATGTCGAACATCTCCTGGCTGTAGGTCACGCGACCATTCCACTTCCACTCGGGCCGCGGGTTGGTGCAGTTCGTGCTGTAATAGCCCGTGCAGTCGCGGTTGATCGCATTCGGCGTCGCCTGGAAGTGGTAATAGTCGAGCCACGTCGCGTTGAAGCCCAGCGACAGCGTGCCGGGGACATTGATCCCGGCATCCTGCAGCCGCGCGCGCTGCGTGACGCCGAAATCGATACCTGCCGTCTCGATGACGCCGAGGTTCGAATAGCTCAGGATGACGCCCGGCGTCTCGCCCGCCCCGTTCAGGCTGCCCGTCAACGGGTTGCGCTGAATCAGCTGGCAGAAGCTGTTATTGGCGAAGCTCGGGTTGAGCGCTGCCGAATAGCAGCCGTTGAGGATGTCGCCCTGCCCCGGCTGCGTGATCGCGTCCTTCACGACGATGTTGAAGTAATCGACCGTCAGCGAGAAGCCCGGCAGGAACGTCGGCGTCAGGACGCCGCCCAGCGTGTAGGTCCGCGCACGCTCGACATCGAGATCGCGGTTGCCCGCGGTCGTGACGTTGATCTGCCCCGAGGTCGGCTGGGGGATCGAGCCGATCGTGTTCGACGGCGCGCCGGTCGCGACGCACAGCGCCGCCAGACCGCCCGAGATCGCCCCCTGGCACGGATCGGGATTGAGGTTGCCAAGCCCCTGCACCGGCGAGGCGAAGAGCTCGGCGATGTTGGGCGAACGGACCGCGCGCTGGTACATGCCGCGGAACTTGAAGCCCTTGATCGGCTCATAGCCGCCGCCCGCCTTCCACGTCGTGCTGCCGCCCGTCGTCGAATAATCGGAATAGCGGACGCCGCCTTCCGCGGTCAGCTTGTAGATGAAGGGCACGTCCTCGACGAGCGGGACGATCAGCTCGGCAAACGCTTCCTTGGTCGTGATCTGCCCGAAATCGGCGGGCGTGCGTGCGCCGGTGCCGAGCACTTCGCCCTGGATCTGCGACGGGCCATCGGGCGTGCTGCGCGCGCTGACCTTGCGGTATTCGCCGCCGATCGCGAAACCGACCGCGTTGGTGGCGAACGGCGAGCTGAGCCCGAACAGGTCACCCGCGATGCTGCCGGTGACGACCGTCAGCTCGGTCTTGCGGGTGATGATCGCATCGAGATCGATGAACGCGAGCTGGTCGGCGGTGATGCTGCCGTTGGGGCCGAACAGGTTGAGCGGGACGCAGCCATTGCTCGTGTCGGCGCAGCGCAGCGTGCCGTCGGGCGTCCGATAGGCGCGCAGCGCCTGCTGGACCTTGCTGTACGACCCCCAGTTCTCGCGAACCTGGTTCTGCGACGTCTCGCCATATTGTGCTGACAGGTCGAACTTGATCCCGTCGGTGATCTTGCCGCGGACGCCGCCCTGAACCTGGAACATCTGCGAGGTGATCGGATTGCCGCGCGGGCCATATTCGGTGAAGCGACGCTGTGCGACGACCGGGACTTCGAGATAGCCCGCGGTCCCCGGGCCACCCTGGACCGCCGCCGCGGCGGCGCAGGCCGCAGCCGACACGCGCGGCTGGATTCCGGCGAGCGTCAGGTTCGTGTCCGAGTTGCAGATCTGGTTGCGCAGGCCGGCGGGCAGATACGGGTTGTTGAGCGCGAGCTGATAGGTGTTGCCGAACGTCGCCGACGGCGCGAGCTGCAGGCGGACTTCGCTGCGGCTGTACATCGCGGACGAATAGAGCTCGATCTCGTCGGCGACCTCGTAATGCGCGGCCGAGTAGATGTTGATCTTGTTGAGCGGCGTCTGGAAATAGGTGCCGTTGTTCGTGTTGTACGTGTCCGCCGCGGTTGCCGCCTGCAGCAGCCCGGTCGTCGGATTGACCACCGCGCCAAAGCTGCTCGTCGGGAGCCCCAGCGACGCGTTGCTCGGCGACGCGAAGATCGTCACCTGCGCCGCGGTCGCGCCGGAGAACTGGCCGTTCGCCGAGCTGATCGGGAACGCGCTGATGTCGCGCTGCGTGTGGAGCAGCGGGTCCGACTGGGTATAGCCGATGCCGAGGACGACGTTGCCCTTGCCGTCGGCAAGGTTGGCGCCGAACAGGATGTCGCCGCGATAACGTGCGGTGTCGCCGCGCTCGGAGATCCGGTAGTTCGACGTCGCCTCGACGCCCTGGAAATCGCGCTTCGTGACGAAGTTGACGACGCCCGCGACCGCATCGGCGCCATAGACCGACGACGCGCCGCCCGTGACGATGTCGACCCGGTCGATCAGGCCGACCGGGATCACGTTGGTGTCCGTCAGGTTGTCGAGACCGAACGGCACGATGCGACGGCCGTCGAGCAGCACCAGCGTGCGGTTGTCGCCGATGCCGCGAAGGTTGATCGTCGCCGACCCGTCGCTGCCGTTGTTGACGCCGGGTCCGAGCGATGGACGTACCGATGGCAGCGTCCGGAGCAGTTCCTCGGCGGTACCGGGCTGGCGGAGCAGCAGTTCCTGCTGGCCGATCACGTTGACGGGGCTTGCGGTCTCGAGGTCGGGACGGCCGATCCGCGACCCGGTCACGACGATATCGGTCGCGGGAGCATCGCTCGTCGCCTGCGCCTCAGGGGCAACCTCGACCGGTTCGGCAACCTGCGACAGTGCCGGTGTGGCCCCAATGAAAGCACTGACAAAGAGCGTGGACGCAAGTAACCTGCACCGCAAACCTGCATTCATGTAATTTATCTCCCCTGTGCGCGCCTACCCCCGTAGGCACGCCTCCCGTTTAGGACCGTTCCGGCCTTGCCAAGAGTGTGCATCGCAGTGCAGCATCCGACAATCAGCGTTATGACCAACTTTTCCGATTTGTTTCGGATGTGACATTTTCGATACAATGTCCGGATCGGACCTGCGTTATGCTGACCGTCGATCGGTTCGAGGGGGATCATGACGGACGTTTTTGGCATGGCCGCGCTCACCGCAGTGATGGCGACGCAGATGGCCGCGCAGACCGAGCTCGCGCCCCGGTCCGACAGGCTCGTGGCGGATTTTTCGCGCTGCCTCGAGATCGCCGACGACCGCGAGCGGCTCGCCTGCAGCGATGCCGCGGTGCGGACGCTCGTCGACGCCGTCAAGCGCCGCGACGTGGTGATCCTCGACCGCCGCCAGATCACCCGGACGCAGCGCTCGCTGTTCGGCCTGCCCGTCGATGCGGGCGCGCTGCTCGCGACGCCGGCGGCACCCGCCGAGCGGATCGAGGCGCTCGACACGGTGGTCACCGCGGTCGCGCCCGTCGCCGGCGCGCGCTGGACGCTGACGCTCGCCGAGGGCGGCCGGTGGCAGACGATCGCCGCGTGGGACGGCGATCGCGATCCGCGGCCGGGAATGGCGGTATCGCTCCACCGCGCCGCGCTCGGCAGCTACATCCTGCGCAGCCCCGGGCTGCGGAGCATCAAGGTCCGGCGTATTCCCTGAGCGCGCCCCTGCCCTTCGACATGGACGTCGGTTCTGCGTAGGATCGGCGGCATGACCACAGCCCCCTTGCGCCGCCGCAGCGCGCTCTACATGCCCGCGTCCAACCCCCGTGCGATCGCCAAGGCGCGCAGCCTGCCGTGCGACGTCGTCATCCTCGATCTCGAGGATGCGGTGGCACCCGGCGAGAAGGCGGCAGCGCGCGCGACGATGGCGGCCGAATGCCGCGCCGGCGGGTTCGGCGATCGCGCGCTCGTCGTCCGGATCAACGGGCTCGACACGCCCTGGGGCGCCGCGGATGCCGAGGCGGTCGCGGGGCTCGCGCTCGATGCGGTACTCGTCCCCAAGATCGCGTCCGACCGCGATCTCGTCGCGGCACGCGCGGCGATCGGCCCCGAAGGCCCCGCCTTGTGGGCGATGATCGAGACCTGTGCGGGTATTCTCGCGCTGCCGGGAATCGTCGCCGCCGCGTCGTCCGCGACGCTGACCGCGCTGGTCGCGGGGACCAACGATCTTGCCAAGGAGATGCGCTGCCGTCCGGGCACCGATCGCATGCCGCTGATCCACGCGCTCGCGGCAACCGTCACCGCCGCGCGCGCCGCGGGTCTGCTCGCGCTCGATGGCGTCTGCAACGCGCTCGACGATCCCGACCGGCTCGCGCGCGAGGCGTTGCAGGGGGCGACGCTCGGGTTCGACGGCAAGACGCTGATCCACCCGTCGCAGATCGCTGCCGCCAACAGCGCGTTCGGCCCTGCGCCGGAGCAGGTCGCCTGGGCGCACCGTGTGGTCGATGCGTTCGCCGACGACGCCAACGCCGCACTTGGCGCGATCCGCCTCGATGGCGCGATGGTCGAACGGCTTCACCTCGAGGAAGCCAGGGCGATCCTCGCGCTGGCCGGATAGCCCCCGCCCGCCGCGCCTAGCCGCGCGGCGAGACGATCAGCCGCGCGGGCGGCCGATCCAGTCCGCGACCTGCGTCGCGACGGTGTTCGCCGCGGTGTTGATCCCGGCGGCCGCCGACGGTGCATCGATCGCCGCGACGGGCACACGCGCCTCGAAGCGATGCTTTTCGACCGTCTGCATGCCCGCCCGCGTCAGCGCCGCGTCGAACGTCACGACGGCCTCGCGCGTCGTCGCATCGAGCCCGAAATTGCGCAGCTCACCACCAAGCTGCGCGCTCGGATCGCCGACGGCCTGGACCGACGACAGCACGACCATCCCCGTGCGCGCCGCCACCGTATCCGACATCAGCCGCGCGAACAGCCGCGCGGGCGGCTCCGCCCATTGTGCGTCCTTCACATAGGCGATCGACGTCGCGGTCGACTGGACCGGAACGCGCGCCGTCGCGAGCGCCTGCGGCACCGTTGGCACCTGCAGCGTGATCGACCGGGCGGTCCCCGAATTCTGGTCCTGCCCGACAGGAACCGACGATGCCGAGGTCAGCGTCAGCAGCGTCGGCGGTGGTGCCGCGCCAAAGCTGATGCAGGCGCTGAGCGGCAATGCCGCGAGGAGGATGAGCAGCGGTGTCTTCATGGCGGTCATCACTTACCCTTGTAATCCGGAAGCTTCTGCTGCCCGACGAGCGAGCCTGCCCCCTGCTGGTCGACACGTTCGGCAACCGACGACAGCGCGGCGGCCGTGGTACGCAGGTCGTGGACGAGGCGGTTGGCCTCGGGGATCGTCGTCTTCGAGAACGCCTGCAACCCCGGCCGCGCATCGCCGATCGCCGCGTTCAGCGTCTCCGCACTCGTCTGCGCGGACTGGATCGCCTTGTTGAGATTGGCCATTGCGGGCTTCACGTCCTCGGCGAGGACCCCATTGGTCGTCTGCGCGAGAACGCCGAACTGCTGTGCGGCATCACCCGCCTGCTGGATCGCCACGCGCGTCTGCGCCAGCGTCGCCGCGATCTCGGGCCCGCGATCCGCCAGCGCATCGGTCAGGCGGTTGGTGTTCTCGAGGATCCCCGCGATCGATGCCTGGTTACGATCGGTGAGCAGCCCGGTCAGCCGCTCGGTCAGCGTCGACAGCCGCTCGAGCAGCTGCGGCGCGGAGTTCAGGATCGCGCCGAGCCCGCCCTGCTTGGTCGGGATGACCGGTACGCCGTACGGACAGGGCTGCCCGTTCGAATCGGGGCATCCGATCGCGGGTGCACCCTTGCGCGCGCCATCGAGCGACACCTGGCTGACGCCGGTGAACCCGACGCCCGAGATCGACGCGGTCGTGCCCTGCAGCACCGGCACGTCGTCGTTCACGCTGATGCGGACGCGGACGAACGACGGGTCGTTCTTCCACAGCGTGATCCCCTTGACCTGACCCGACGGCACGCCCGAAAACGTGACGGCCGAGCCGCGCGCGAGCCCGTCGACCGACTGGCGGAAGAAGATGTCATATTCCTTCTCTTCCGTACCGCCGAGACGCGCGATCCACACGGTGAACAGCGCGAGCATCGCCAGCAGGATCAGCACGACGGCGCCGACAAGGACGTGGTTAGAACGGGTTTCCATCAGCGCGCCCTTGCTTCTTTCTCGGCATATGTCGCGTCGGCATCATCGGCCGCGGACTGCTTGGACTGGACTTCGGTCGGGTGGGCCTCGGCAACCGCGTCGGCACGCGCGTGCGCCTCCTGCGTCGCGACCGCCGCACGGCCCCGCGGACCCTTGAAATATTCCTCGATCCACGGATGATCGAGCGCGAGCAGTTCGTCGATCGTCCCGACCGCGATCACCTTCTTGTCGGCGAGCACCGCGACGCGGTCACAGATCGCGTACAGCGTATCGAGGTCGTGCGTGATCAGGAACACGGTGAGACCGAGCGTCTTCTGCAGCGACTGCGTCAGCTCGTCGAACGCCGCCGCGCCGATCGGATCGAGGCCTGCGGTCGGCTCGTCGAGGAACAGCAATTCGGGATCGAGCGCGAGCGCGCGGGCAAGCCCTGCGCGCTTCTTCATCCCGCCCGACAGTTCGGCCGGAAACTTGTTCGCGGCATCCGCGGGCAACCCCGTCATCACGACCTTGTACCCGGCGATCTCGGCGAGCAGCGCGGGCGGCAGGTCGGGATAGAATTCGCGCAGCGGCACCTCGACATTCTCCGCGACCGTGAGCGTCGAAAACAGTGCCCCGCCCTGGAACAACACGCCCCAGCGCTTGCGGATCTCGGTCGCCTCGGTCTCCTCGCGGCCGATATTGGGCTCGCCGAAGACGGTGATCTGACCCTCGGACGGCGTCTGCAGTCCGATGATCGAGCGCATCAGCACCGACTTGCCGGTACCCGATCCGCCGACCACGCCGAGGATCTCGCCGCGCCTGACGTCGAGGTCGAGCCCTTCATGGATGACCGATTCGCCGAAAGCGTTCTTCAGCCCCTTTACGGAGATGATGATCTCGTCCTTGTCGCGCGCCATCAGTCCCAACCGATCCAGGTAAAGAATACCGCGAAGAACGCGTCGAGGACGATGACCAGGAAGATGCCCTGCACCACCGCCGACGTCGTGCGCAGGCCGACCTGTTCGGCATCGGCCTCGACCTGCATGCCCTGGAAGCACCCCGCCACCGCGATGATCGCGCCGAAGACGGGCGCCTTGATCAGCGCGATGTACAGGTCGGTGATCGGCACGACCTCGCGGATGCGCGCGATGAACGTGACGGGCGGAATGCCGAGCTGGATCCAGCACAGCAACCCGCCGCCGATGATCGCGATCAGCGACGCATAGAAGGCGAGCAACGGCATCATCACGATCGCCGCCAGCACACGCGGCAGCACGAGCGCCTCCATCGGCGACACGCCGATCGTCCGCATCGCGTCGATTTCTTCGGTCAGCTTCATCGTGCCGAGCTGCGCCGCGAACGCCGAACCCGATCGCCCCGCGACCATGATCGCGGTCATCAGCACACCGAGTTCGCGCAGCGTCAGCCGCCCGACGAGATTGATCGTGAACACCTCGGCGCCGAACTGGCGCAGCTGCACCGCGCCCTGCTGGGCGATGACCACGCCGATCAGGAAGCTCATCAGTCCGACGATGCCGAGCGCGGCGATGCCGACCACCTCGAACCGCTGGACCACCGCGTTGAACCGGAACCGGTGCGGGTGGCGAATGACGCTGCCGAACGCGATCGTCGTAGCGCCGAGAAACGCGAGCAGCCCCATCATCGTCTTGCCGGTCAGCACGACCGCGTCGCCGATCTCGCCGAGCACGCGGCTGACCGCACCGACGGGCTTCGGACGCTCGGTCTGCGGCTGGTCGGATGCCACGACCTGATCGAACAGCTTCTGGTCGTCGGCATCCAGCCCGTCGATCGTCGCGTCGTTGCGCGCCGCAAACCGGTGGACGACCCACGCGCCGATCGTGTCGATCCGCTCGACCCCGCTCAGGTCGACATGCGCGATCTTGGCCGCGTCGACCGCCTCCAGCCGTTCGGGCAATGTCCCAAGCCTGGCAAGAGACAGATCGCCGGTAAAGCGAAGCGTACCGGTCTCGGCACCGTCCTGCTGGAAATCTGCCATCGCACTCATCGCGGCACCTTTGCGGCAAACGGACTGGATCGGCAAGACGAATGCTGTGTAAGCGCGGATAATGACTCAGCTTCTCGCCATCTACGACATGGACAAGACGATCACGCACGCGCCGACCTGGACGCCGTTCCTGATCCATTCCGCCCGCAGCGGCGCGCCGTGGCGGCTCGCGCTCGTTCCCGTCGCCGCGTTCGCCGCGATGGGCTATGTCGCCAGGCTGATGAGTCGCGGCCGCCTGAAGCAGGTGATGCAGCGGATGATGCTCGGCAAGTCGATGTCGCCCGAGCAGGAACGCCGCGCCGCGACCGCGTTTGCCGACCGGGTGACGAAGGACGGCGTCTTCGCCGCGGCGCTGCGCCAGATCGAGGCCGACCGCGCCGCGGGCTACCGGCTCGTCATGGCGACCGCCTCCTACCGTTTCTACGTCGAGGCGATCGCCGAACGGCTGGGCTTCGACGCGGTCATCGGCACCGAGAGCCTGCGCGATGCGAACGGCCACCTGCTTGCGGGGATCGACGGCGAGAATTGCTACGGCCCCGCCAAGCTCGCGATGATCGAGGCGTGGATGGCGCGCGAGGGCATCGCGCGCGCCGATGCGCATGTCCGCTTCTATTCCGATCACGTCTCGGACGCGCCCACCTTTGCCTGGGCGGACGAGCCGTTCGCGGTGAATGCGCATGGCCCGCTCCGCCTGCTCGCCAGGGCGAAGGGCTGGCCGATGCCCGACTGGGAGCGATAGCCCCCGTCTGACGTCGCCGCCTAGAGCAGCAGGTCGATCGTGTGGATCGCGAGCCCGACCAGCCCGCCGACGATCGTCCCGTTGACGCGGATATATTGCAGGTCGCGGCCAACCGCATTCTCGAGCCGCCGCGTGATCGTGTCGGCATCCCATCCGCGCACCGTCTCGGACACCAGCCGGACGATCCCGTCGCCATAGTCCGCGGCGATCCCGACGACCGCGCGCCGGACGAAGCGGTTGATCGTGTGCGACAGCCGCGGGTCGCGCTGCAACGTCTCGCCGAGCTGGCGCAGGATATCGCCCAGCTTGCCCGCCATCGCGCGTTCGGGGTCGCGCGCGATCCCGAGCAGCGCGGCGCGTGCCTGTTCCCACAGGCCATCGAGCCAGCGCTGCATCGCCGGGTTGCCGAGCAGTTCGTTCTTCAGCGTCTCGATCCGCGCGCGCATTGCCGGGTCATGCTGGAGGTCCTCGGCAAACCGCGCGAGCCCTTCTTCGGCGCGGATGCGCAACGGATGGTGCGGGTCCTCGGCAACCTCGCCGAGCAGCTTGTCGAGCCCGTCGATCAGCTTGTTCGCGACCGCCCCGTCGAGCCCGGTCCAGCGCAGCAGCGAGCCGGCGCGGTCGTGCACCATCGCGCGGATGAGATGATCGTTCGCCGCGAGCGCCTGCGCCGCCCAGCGGATCCCCGCATCGAGCAGCGGTGCGTGGCGCCCCTCCGCGATCGACGCCTTCAGCAGCTGGCCGAGGATCGGCGACATCTCCGTCTCGCGCAGCCGTGCGCCGATCCCGGCCTTGACCATGCCGCCCAGCCGCGCCGGGTCGAGCCCCTCGAGCACCTGCGCGACGAGCTTCGACGCACCCGACCGGAACCGCCCGCCCGCACCCTCGGGCGGATCGGTCAACCAGCGCGCGATCGCCCCCGCGACGTCGAGACGCCGCATCCGCCGCGAGATCACCGCGGGCAGGAGGAAATTGTCGCGCAGGAAGACCGCGAGCGTGTCGCCGATCCGATCCTTGTTGCGCGGGATGATCGCGGTGTGCGGGATCGGCACGCCAAGCGGATGGCGGAACAACGCGGTCACCGCGAACCAGTCCGCCAGCCCGCCGACCATCGCCGCTTCCGCGAACGCGCGGACGAACCCGACCGCCGGATGCACCGGGCCGATCGCCCGGCTCACGAGGAAGACGATCGCCATCGCGACCAGCAGCCCGGTCGCGACGATCCGCATCCGCACCAGCGCAGGATTGACGGCTTCCTGAGCCGGACGCGCACGGGTGATCGGTATCATAGCCGAAACAATCCCCGAGCGCCGGGATAGTTCAAGGCGCGACCGCACCCGCGCAAATCATTCGCCGCAACCGGCAACGCTTCAAGCGGCGGATCACACGGCGAATCACGTGGCGCGTCACTCGGCGGGCTGGGTACCGCCCTCCCCGTCGGCATAACCGATCTTGGGCGACGCCGGCCCGAGCATCGGCCGGTCGGGACCGGGGATGCCTAGCGGACCCTCGCCATTGTCGCCTGGCCGATAGGTCAGCAGACGCCGGCCCAGCCGCGGTCCGACCGCGCGCTCGATCCCGACCGCGAGACTGAACGCCGCGGGAATGATCAGCAGCGTCAGCAGCGTCGACAGCGCCAGCCCGCCGATCACGACCGTGCCCATCGGCGCACGCGACGACGCATCGCCGCTGATCGACATCGCGGTGGGGACCATGCCGGCGACCATCGCGACCGTCGTCATCACGATCGGCTGCGCCCGCTTGTGTCCCGCATCAATGATCGCGGTGAAGGTGTCGACGCCCTTGCTCATCTCGTCGAGCGCGAAGTCGATCAGCAGGATCGAGTTTTTGGCGACGATCCCGAGCAGCATCAGCAGCCCGATATAGACCGGCATCGAGATCGGTTGCCCCGTGACCCACAAGGCGAGCAGCCCGCCGAGCGGTGCCAGCAGCAGCGACCCCATGTTGACGAACGGCGGCAGCACGCGCCGATACAGCAGCACGAGCACCGCAAAGACGAGGAACGTTCCCGAGACGACCGCCATGATGAAGTTGGTGATCATCTCCGCCTGCCACTTGGTCTGGCCGAGCGCGAGTTCGCTGACGCCGACCGGGAGCATCTTCATCGTCGGCAGCGCATGGACCTGCTTCATCGCATCGGAAATGACGACGCCGGGAGCGAGATCCGCGCCCAGCGTGATCTGCCGCTGCTGGTTGACGCGGTCGATCTTGGTCGGGCCCGAGCCCAGCCCGATATCGGCCACCACGTTGAGCGGCACCGAGCCGCCCGATGCGGTCGCGACAGGCAGGTTCTGGATCGTCGAGAGGTTCGAGCGCGCGGACTGGTCGAGCGCGACGCGGATCGGGATCTGCCGGTCGGTCAGCGAGAATCGCGCCGAATTCTGGTCGATATCGCCCAGCGTCGCGATCCGGATCGCCGATGACAAGGCCTGCGTCGTCACGCCGAGGCTCGCCGCGAGGTCGAAGCGCGGGCGGATGACGATTTCGGGCCGCTGCATCCCCCCCGACACGCGCGGTGCGGTGAGCGACTTGAGCGACCCCATTTCCGCGACGATCTGGTCCGCCGCCTTCTGCAATTTGGCAGGGTCGCTGCCGCCGAGCACGACGGTTACGTCGCGACCGCTCGACCCCCAGCCCGACTGCGACCGGAACGACACGCGCGCGTCGGGAATCGCGGTCAGCTGCGGCGCGAGGCGGCGCTCGAAATCGACCGACTTCTCCTTGCGATCCTTGCTCAGGTTCGCGGTCACGTTGCCGCTGCCGACGCGCGTCCGCGCATAGACAGTCGTCACCTCGGGCTGCTGGCGCAGGATCTCGCTGACGCGCGCGACGACCGCGTCGGTCTGCGCGAGCGTGGTGCCGGGCACCATCTCGATCTGCGCGTTCGCATCATCCTCGTCGCGCGTCGGCTGGAACTGCGACGGCAGGACGGTGAACATGAACAGCGTCAGCGCGAACGACACGGCCCCCGCCCCGATCGCCCACATCCGGTGATCGAGCACGCGGTTGAAGACCTTGCGCAGCCCGCCGCGGGCCCGCCATGCAGCGGCCTTGCGGCTGTCGAGCGTCCAGTGCAGCGTGCGGACATACCAGTCCATCACGCGGCCCTCGCCATGCGTCGCATGACCGAAGGACTTAAGGAAATACGCCGCGATCATCGGCGTGACGAGCCGCGCGACCGCGAGGCTCATCAGCACCGCGGCGACGACGGTCAGGCCGAAATTCTTGAAGAACTGCCCCGCGATACCCGGCATCAGCGCGACCGGCAGGAACACCGCGACGATCGCCATCGTCGTCGCCAGCACGGCAAGGCCGATCTCGTCGGCGGCATCGATCGACGCCTGATAGGCGGATTTGCCCATTCGCATGTGCCGGACGATGTTCTCGATCTCGACGATCGCGTCATCGACCAGCACACCCGCCACCAGGCTGAGCGCGAGCAGCGTCATTCCGTTGAGGTCGAACCCGAGCAGGTCCATGAACCAGAAGGCGGGGATCGCCGACAGCGGGATCGCGAGCGCGGAGATCGCGGTCGCGCGCCAGTCGCGCAGGAACAGGAACACGACGATGACCGCGAGCACCGCGCCCTCGATCATCGCATGGATCGCGCTCTCATATTGCGACTCGGTATAGTCGGTGCTGGTATAGCGCTGGACGAACTTGACCGACGGATTGCGCTTTTCGAGCGCGCGCAGCTTTTCGACAGCCGCATGATAGATCGTGACGTCCGACGCCCCCTTGGCGCGCTGGAAGTCGAAGGTGATCGCCTGGCGGCCGTCGACCGTCGCCCGGCTGCGCTGCTCGGCATACAGGTCGCGGACCTGCGCGATGTCGGCGAGCCGCACGGTGCGGCCATTGCCGACGCTGATCTGCGTCTGTCCGAGATCGGCCGCGTTGCGTGCGTTGCCCAGCACGCGGATCGATTGCTCGGACCCCGCAATTTCCGCGCGGCCGCCCGCGGCGTTCAGGTTCACCAGCCGCAACTGTGCGTTGACCTGGCTCGCGGTCAGCCCCTGGCTCTGCAGCTTGAGCGGGTCGAGGATCACGCGGATCTCGCGGCTGACGCCGCCGTTCCGGCTGATCGTCGCCATCCCGGGGATCGACAGCAGCTCCTTGGTCACCGTGTCGTCGATGTACCAGGACAGCTGTTCGACCGTCATGCTCGTGGTGATCGCGGCAAAGCTCGCAATGTCGTTGCCGCTGGTGTTCGCGCGGTAGACCTGCGGCTCGAGGATGCCGTCGGGCAGGTCGCTGCGGATCTGCGCGATCGCGTCGCGCACGTCGTTCACCGCGCGATCGATCGGCGTACCGATCGTCAGCTGGATGATCGTCTGGGAATTGCCCTCGGTGACGGTCGAATTGATCTCGTCGATACCCTGGAGCGATCGCACCGCCGCCTCGACGCGCTGCGTGACCTGCGTCTCCATCTCGGTCGGTGCCGCACCCGGCTGGTTGACGACGACGATCGCGATCGGGAAGTCGATGTCGGGATCGCGGTTGACGTCCATCCGCATGAAGCTGACGACGCCTGCAAGCATCAGGGCCAAGAAGAGCACGATCGGCGGAACCGGATTGCGGATCGACCAGGCCGAGATGTTGCGGAAGTTCATGGCTGTCAGCTCGCCTTCTTCGTGATCGGCTTCACCGTTTGTCCGGGCGTCAGGAACCCGCCCGCAGACTGTACCACGCGTTCGGTGCCGTCGAGTCCGCCGATGATCGTCACGCCCGCATCGGACACCTGCCCGATCTTGACGTCGCGCCGGACCACCTTGTTCTGCGCATCGGCGATATAGACGTAATTGCCCTTCTCGTCGCTTTGCAGCGCGGAGTCGGGAAGCAGCGGCGCCTGGGTCGCGCCGCCGACGATCGTCGCCGCGGCGAACCCGCCGGGGCGCAGGCCCGGGTCATATTTGACCGCGATCCGCGCGATCCCCTGACGCGTCTGCGAATCGATCACCGGCGCCACCTGCCACACCTCGCCGGGATAGCGCTGCGTCGTGCCGACCGGGACCACCGTGGCGCGTGCGCCGACGTGAAGCCCGGCGAGATCCGCTTCGCTCAGCTGCGCGCGCATCTCCATCTGCCCCCCCATCGCCATCCGGAACAGCACGCCTGCCGACGGCCCGACGATCTGCCCGGGCTCGACGCCGCGGGTCAGCACCAGCCCCGCCGCGGGCGCGCGGATGTCGAGCCGCCCGTTGCGCGCACGCGCCTCGCCGAGCGAGGCCTGCGCGACCTTGACGCGCGCCGCCGCGGCATCGCGCGTCGCCGCCTTGCGCTGCAGGTCGGCCTTCGAGATGAAGCCGCGATCGACGAGCTGCCGCGCCCGATCGAGTTCCGCCTGCGCGATCGTCTCGTCGGAGCGCGCGACCGATACCGACGCGGCGAGCGAGGCCGCGGCCTCGATCTGGACCGAGCGATCGACCGTCGCGAGCACCTGCCCCGCGGCGACCCACTGGCCGGGCTCGACCAGCACGCGCGTGATCATCCCGCCCTCGCCCGCGACGCCGACCGGCATCTCGCGCCGCGCCGCGAGCGTCCCCGTTGCCGAGATCACGCGGTCGACGGTCTTGCGGCCCGGCACGACGACCGTCACCGAGGGCAGCTGCGGCGCCGCTGCAGCGGTCGCGGCCCCCTTCTTGCCCGGTCCGAACGCGAACCAGGCGCCGGCGATCGCCGCGAGGATGACGATCAGCGCGATGATGACGTTGCGACGCGTGTGCGACGGCGTCGTATAGTCCGGCAACATCGGTTGCGGGTCGTCACCGATCACCTTGGTCTCGTAATTCATGCGCGCACAATCCCCGTCCCGACCCGATCCGTTAGGACCGAACATCCGCTGTATTATCTGAATAGGTCACCACGCTCAACCCCCGCCAAGCATGCCGCGATTCGGACGCAGGCATGCCCAGAAACCAACCTGTCCGCAAGCTGCACGCGGCGTTCAGCCTGCGTTGACCGATCCGGCCCCATGCGGGCAATGCGTGTTGCTTCAGGGAGATACCGAATGATCAAGATTGCCATGCTCGCGGCGGCCTCGCTCGCAGCGACTGCTGCCGGCGCGACGGCGGCCAACGCGCAGACGCCGGTGACCGTCGAGCCGATGATTCCGGCGGCGGGTACGGTGCTCGATGTCAGTGCCGAGGGGCGAACGACTCGCGTTCCCGACGTCGCGACGATTCGCGCCGGCGTCGTGTCGCAGGCGGCCACCGCCGCCGCCGCGCTGTCGGACAATGCGCAGCGCATGAACCGCGTGCTCGCGGCGCTCAAGAAGGCCGGCGTCGCCCCGCGCGACATCGCCACCGCGAGCGTCGGCCTGTCGCCGCAATATCGCTATGCCGAGAACCAGCCGCCCGTGATCACCGGCTATCAGGCGACCAACAGCGTATCGGTCCGCTTCCGCGACGTGGCGAAGTCGGGCGTCATCCTCGACGCGCTGGTCGGCGAGGGCGCGAACCAGATCGACGGCCCCAATCTCTCGATCGATCAGCCCGATACCGCGCTCGACGAGGCGCGTGCCGACGCGGTCAAGCGCGCGCGTGCGCGTGCCGAGCTCTACGCACGCGCCGCCGGCATGCGCGTGACGCGGATCGTCTCGATCACCGAGAATGGCGAGAATGCCGGGTCGCCCAACCCGCCGATGCTGATGGCACGCGCGTCGATGGCCAAGGACAGCACGCAGATCGTCGCGGGCGAGAAGGACGTCACCGTCAGCATCTCGGTCCGCTTCCTGCTCAACTGAGTCGTCCCGCGGACGCCGCGATCGACGTCCCATGCAAAAGGGCCGCCCGGTTTCCCGGACGGCCCTTTCTTTTCGCGTGACGAATGCGAAGGTGTTTTAGCGAACGCTGCCGCGGCGAACGAGGTTCACGATCGCGAGCAGGACGATGGCACCCAGCAGCGACACGATGAACGAGGTCAGCGTGAGCGGTGCGTTGTTGATCGAACCACCCGAGAGGATCAGCCCGCCGATAAAGGCACCCACGATGCCAACGACGATGTTCAGGAAAATACCCTGCTGCGCGTCAGTGCGCATGATCATGCTGGCGATCCAGCCGATGACGCCGCCGATGATCAGCCAAAGAATAAGACCCATTTTAACTTCCTCCGTTGATCCCGTAGCCGGGCGATGGCGGAAAGACGTGCGAAGACCGATATTTGTTCCGCTCGCGTTTTGAGTTTAGGTCTCAGTATTTCTGCTGGCGCTCGTAGAGCGTTTTGTAGTGCTGGATCCGCGTGACGCGCAGCCCCGGCATCCCCGACCGGTCGATCGCACGCTGCCAGCCCGCAAATTCCTCGACCGTCAGGCCATAGCGGTCGCAGACCTCGTCGACCGACAACAGGCCGCCGTTCACCGCGGCGACGACCTCGGCCTTGCGACGCACGACCCACCGCGTCGTGCTGGGCGGCGGCAGCGAGTCGATCGTCAACTGCTCGCCGAGCGGCCCGATGACCTTGGCAGGACGGATCTTCTGGTTCTCGATCATTTGCAACCTCTGATCGGGGCGTCGCGCCCCTTCTCAACATTCGTAGACGGCATGTAAGCGCAGGACTTGAAGAACGATTGAAGCGCCACGGTAAACGACCCCTTCATTCACGTTTCCAGTTGGCGAGCGCGTTTGCCATCGGCCCGTTGAACGCACCGTGGACGGGCGCGAACAGCTTGGGATCGACCGCGACGCGGGCAAAGCCGGCCTGCACCACCGCCGTCGGGCTCGCCGCCTGCCGCGCGGCAACCCCCACGATCAGGAGCGCGAGATCGCCCGGTAATACGGTGACCTCTGTCTCTCGATCAAAACGGGGGAAGCTCAAATCCAACGCAAAACTCGCATAACCATCAGGTAGAGACTGAGGTTTAGCGCAGAGGGGTGAAATCTAAGTAAAGCTCGCGCGGCGGTTCGGTCGTCCGTCGTATTTTTTGCAACGGCTCGCCGCAAAGCCTATGATCGGCCGATGGAACAGTCGGATTTTCAATTGGGTGGCACCGCGCCCGGGTCGCTGCGCGGGCGTCGGATCGTCGTCGCGATGTCGGGCGGCGTCGACAGCTCGGTGGTCGCGGCACTCGCGCACGAGACGGGCGCCGAGACCATCGGCGTCACGCTCCAGCTCTATGATCACGGCGAGGCGATCGGCCGCGCGGGCTCGTGCTGCGCGGGCCGCGACATTCGCGACGCGCGCGCGGTCTGCGACCGGCTGGGCATCGCGCATTATGTCTTCGACCATGAGACGAGCTTCCGCGAACAGGTCGTCGACCGGTTCGCGGACGAATATCTCGCGGGCCGCACGCCGATCCCGTGCGTCCAGTGCAACATGGGGCCGAAATTCACCGACCTGCTGAAGCTCGCGCGCGATCTCGGCGCGGATTGCCTCGCCACCGGCCATTATGTCCGCCGGGTCGAGGGTGCGGATGGCGCCGAACTTCACCGCGGCGCGGATCCGGCGCGCGACCAGAGCTATTTCCTGTTCGCGACGACGCAGGCGCAGCTCGACTATCTGCGCTTCCCGCTTGGCGGCCTGCCCAAGGCCCGCGTCCGCGAGATCGCCGCGGAGCTCGGTCTCGGCGTCGCGGCAAAGCCCGACAGCCAGGATATCTGCTTCGTCCCCGATGGCGATTACGCGAGTCTGGTGAAGAAGCTGCGCCCCGAGGCGGATACCGCGGGCGACATCGTCGACCTGCGCGGCGCCAAGCTTGGCGAGCATCGCGGGCTGATCCACTTCACCGTCGGCCAGCGTCGCGGGCTCGAGATCGGCGGCAGCCCCGAACCGCTCTACGTCGTGCGCGTCGAACCCGAGACCCGGCGCGTGATCGTCGGCCCGCGCCGCGCGCTCGCGGTCGAGGCGGCACGGCTGACCGACATCAACTGGCTCGGCGGCGATTTCACCGGGCCGCTGACCGCCAAGGTCCGATCGATGGCCAAGCCGGTGCCCGCGCGGCTCGTCGACGACCGGATCGTGTTCGACGCCCCCGAATACGGCGTCGCGCCGGGCCAGGCGGCGGTGCTCTATGCGGGCGAGCGCGTGCTCGGCGGCGGCTGGATCGCGCAGACCGAGGCGGCACTCGCGGCCGCCTGACGCGTTGGAGGCGGCATGGATATCGAAGCCCTTCGCCGCCAGATGGAAGCCGCCGCCGCCGCGATGGACTTCGAGACCGCCGGGCGCCTGCGCGACCAGATCAGCATGTTGCGCGGCGGCGGCGCGGTGGCCGACACGACGGGCCTGACGCGCCAGCAGCCCGGTGCGATGGGACTCGGCACCAGCCAGCAGCGCATGACCCCGCCCCCCGGCTGGGTGAAGCCGAAAAAGCCCGATCCGATGACCAAGGGGCGCAAGCGGTAGTCTTAATCCCGCCCTGTTTCTTCCGTCAGGATGACGGGGTGTTTTGGTGGGCAATCACGGCAGCAGGAACGTGCCCTCGATCACCGTCACGCACGCGCCGCCGAGCACCACCCGCTCGTCGACAAGCCGGCACGACAGCTTCCCGCCGCGCGCGCTCGCCTGGAAGGCCGAGAACCGGTCGCCGAGCGTCTCCGCCCAATAGGGCACCATGACCGCATGCGCGGATCCGGTCACCGGGTCCTCGTCGATCGCGTAATAGGGCGTGAAGACGCGGCTGACGATGTCGGTCGCACGACCGCGTGCCGCGACGATCGCGACGATCGGGAATGCCGACAGCGCGACGAAGTCGGGGGTGAGGTCGCGGACGATATCCTCGTCCCCGACGACGACCAGCGCATAGCCCTTCTCATGCCAGAGCGTCTCGACCGGGTCCGTGATGCGCAGCGCCGCGACGATCTCGGGCATGTCCTTCGGGGTCGGCTTCCACGCGGGCAGTTCGAGCGTATAGCCGCGATCCGCGCACGCGACCTCGAGCACCCCGGCCTGCCGCGTCCGGAACCGCACGCGGTCGCGCGCGGTATCCGACGACAACACGAAATGCCCGCTCGCCAGCGTCGCATGGCCGCACAGCGCGACCTCGGCCGCCGGCGTGAACCAGCGCAGGTCGAAATCGACCTCGCCATCGTCCGACGCGACGATGAACGCGGTCTCGCTCAAATTGTTCTCCTGCGCGATCTTGAGCAGCACGTCGTCGGGCAACCACGCCGACAACGGCATCACCCCCGCCGGGTTGCCGCCGAACGGCGTGTCGGTGAACGCATCGATCTGCGCAAAGGGTATTCTCATGACGGGATCCTCGTGCGGGTGGCGTTCAGACGCGCTTGCCGAACCAGTGCGGCGTGACATCCGCCTCGACCAGCGGATTGTCGGTATCGACATGCCCCTCGGGATCGAGATGGATCAGCACCTCGACCTTGGGGAAGGCGGTGCGCAGATTGCGCTCGACCGCCTCGACGATGTCGTGCGCGTGCGCCACCGTCAGGTCGCGCGCGACCTCCATGTGGAACTGCGCGAAGTCGTGGCTGCCCGACCGCCGCGTGCGGAAATCGTGGATCCCGCGGATGCCGGGCTGGCGCGCGGCGACGTCGAGGAACTGCGCGCGCAGATCCTCGGGCCATTCCTTGTCCATCAGCTGGTCGATCGCGTTCGACGATGCCTGGAACGCACCCCAGGCGAGCCATAACGCGATGACAATCCCGAAGATCGGATCCGCGCCGCTCCACCCGACATATTGGTCGAGCACCAGCGCGACGATCACCGATCCGTTGAGCAGCACGTCCGACTGGTAATGGACGTTGTCCGCGAGGATCGCCACCGAGCCCGTCTGGCGGATGATCTTGCGCTGATAGGCGAGCAGGAACACCGTCGCGACGATCGCGATGACCGAGACGCCGATCCCGAAATCGGCGCCCGTGGTCGGCTGCGGATCGCTGAACGCCAGGATCGCGCGCCACGCGATGCCGGCGGCCGACGCGGTGATCAGCATGACCTGGAACAGCGCCGCGAGCGCCTCCGCCTTGCCGTGGCCAAAGCGGTGGTCGTGATCCGCCGGCGTCGCCGCGAGCCGCACGCCGTACAGCGTCACCAGCGACGCGAGCAGGTCGAGCGCGGTATCGGCAAGCGAGCCGAGCATCGCCACCGACCCCGTGGTCCAGGCGGCAAACGCCTTTAGCAGCAGCAGGGAACACGCCATCGCCACGCTGGCGAGCGCGGCGCGTGTCGCGAGCGGTATCACCCGGCGACGTTCGTCCTGAGTCATGGGAACAACAGTCCTTCGTTCCAGCTATCCTTGTCGCGCACGAAAAGCCGGCGCTCGTGCAGGCGGTGCGCGCGATCCTGCCAGAATTCGATCCGGCTCGGCACGACGCGGTATCCGCCCCAATGCGGCGGGCGCGGCACGTCGCCGCCCTCGAACCGCGCCGCCACGTCGGCAAAGCGCGCCTCGAACGTCTCGCGGCTGTCGAGCGGGCGCGACTGGTCCGAGGCCCAGGCACCCAGCTGCGAATCGCGCCCGCGCGACGCGAAATAGGCATCCGACTCGGCATCGCTCGCCAGCGTCACCGCCCCCTCGATCCGCACCTGACGGCGCAGCGACTTCCAGTGGAACAGCAGCGCGGCCTGCGGATTGGCGGTAAGATCGCCCGCCTTGCGGCTTTCGCGGTTCGAATAGATCACGAATCCGTCGGGTCCGTGCCCTTTCAGAAGCACCATCCGCACCGACGGTCGCCCGTCGGAATCCGCGGTCGCGAGCGCGACGGCATTGGGGTCGTTCGGTTCCGACTCCTTGGCCTGTGCATACCAGGTGTCGAACAGCGTGAAGGGATCGTCAGACATGCCCGCGCCATAGCGGGGTTTGACGGCCAGCGAAACTTTGGAACGACTCGCGCGCGTCGATGTTTGAATCGGTTCCGGAACGAAGGAACAGACACCGTGGCAGCGCGCGCATACTGGCAGGGACAGATCCGGCTCGCGCTGGTCTCGATCCCCGTCGAGATCTACTCCGCCACCAAGTCGGGCGCGGCGGTCTCGTTCAAGCAGATCCATGAGCCGTCGGGGCAGCCGATCCATTACGACAAGGTGGTCACCGGCGTCGGCCCGGTCGATGCCGACGAGATCATGAAGGGCTATGAGGTCTCGAAGGGGGAATATGTCCTGCTCGAGCAGGACGAGATCGACGCGGTGAAGCTCGAGTCGAAGAAGACGCTCGAACTCACGCAGTTCGTCGACGCGAGCGAGATCGACGTGCTCTATTACGAGAAGCCCTATTTCGTCGTCCCCGCCGACGACCTCGCCGAGGAGGCCTTCATCGTCCTGCGCGAGGCGCTGCGCCGGACGAAGAAGATCGGGCTCGGCCAGCTCGCGATGCGCGGGCGCGAATATGTCGTCAGCCTCAAGCCGTGCGGGCGCGGCCTGGTGCTCGAGACGCTGCGCTACGCCGACGAGGTCCACAAGGCGCAGGGCTATTTCCGCGACATCCCCGACGACAAGCCCTCCGAGGAGCTGCTTGAACTCGCCGAGGCGCTGATCGTCAAGCGCAGCGGCGACTTCCACCCGCAGGAATTCCACGACCGCTATGTCGACGCGCTGAAGGACCTGATCGAACGCAAGCGCAAGGCGAACGGCAAGACGATCATCGAGGACAAGGATACCGGCGAGCGCAAGGGCTCGAACGTCGTCGACCTGATGGCCGCGCTGAAGAAATCGATGGCTGCGAAGGAACCGGCGAAGGCTGAAGAGAAGAAGGCCCCGGCCAAGAAAACGCCCGCCAAGCGCGCCCCGGCGAAAAAACGTGCCTGAACACAGCATCGTCATCCCAGCGAACGCTGGGATCTCCCCGTTGCCGCCCACCCCCCTGCCGCACGAGATCCCAGCGTTCGCTGGGATGACGGTATCGGCGGCACGTCGTGGCTGACACCCCCGACCCACTCGCGCGCTACAACGCCAAGCGCGACTTCGCGAAGACCGCCGAACCCGCGGGCACGCTGACCCCCGGCAACGGCAACAGCTTCATGGTGCAGAAGCACGACGCCACCCGGCTCCACTGGGACCTGCGCCTCGAGATCGACGGCGTGCTCAAGAGCTGGGCGGTCACCCGCGGCCCCAGCCTCGACCCGGGCGAAAAGCGCCTCGCGGTGCGCACCGAGGATCATCCGCTGAGCTACGCGACGTTCGAGGGCACGATCCCCGCGGGCGAATATGGCGGCGGCACGGTGATGCTGTGGGACCGCGGCAGCTGGTCGCCGATCAAGGGCAAGTCCGCGAGCGATCTCGACAAGGGCCATCTCCACTTCGTCCTCGACGGCGAACGGATGAAGGGCGAATGGCTGCTCATCCGCCTCAAGCCCCGCGCGAAGGAAAAGCGCGAGAACTGGCTGTTGCGCAAGATCGACGACGCTGCCGCAGGCGGCACCGACACGCTTGTCGACGAGGCGCTCACCAGCGTGTCCACCGGCCGCACGATGGCGGAGATCGCCGAGGGGAAGAAGCCGGCACGCGCAACCAAACCCGCCCCTCCCCCGTCATCCCGGCGAAAGCCGGGATCCAGAGCCAAAAGCGCCGCGGCCGATACGCTGGATCCTGGCCTTTGGCAGGATGACGCCGCGCTCCCCGATTTCCGCGACCCCCAGCTCTGCACGCTCGTCGATGCCGTCCCGACCGGCTCGGCCTGGCTGCACGAGGTCAAATATGACGGCTACCGCGCGCTCGTCGCGGTCGCGAACGGCACGGCCAGGGTGTTCACGCGCACCGGGCTCGACTGGACCGACAAGTTCGCTGGAATCGCCGCCGCCGCCGCGACGCTGCCCGTCCGGTCCGCGCTGATCGACGGCGAGATCGTCGCGTACAAGGACGGCCATCCCGACTTCTCGACGCTGAAGGACGCGATCTCGAACGGCGGCGACATGACATTGTTCGCGTTCGACCTGCTCGAGCTCGACGGCGAGGACCTGACCGGGCTGTCCAATCTCGACCGCAAGGCCCGGCTCGAACCGCTGATCCCGGGCGACGACAACCGGCTGCGCTATTCGGACCATGTCGTCGGCGCGGGCGAGCAGTTGTTCGAAACCATGTGCCGCGAGGGGCTCGAGGGCATCGTCTCGAAACGCGCCGACGCGCCCTATGCGGGCAAGCGGACCAAGGCGTGGCTCAAGGTCAAGTGCACGCACCGGCAGGAATTCGTGATCGTCGGCTGGCTCCCCTCCGACAAGAAACGCGGGTTCAAGTCGCTGCTGCTCGGCGTGCGCGACGGCAAGGGCTATCGCTATGCGGGCAAGGTCGGCACGGGCTTCGACCAGGCGCTGATGACCGAGCTGCGCGACAAACTCGAGGCGCTCGACCGCAAGACGCCGACCGTCGACGCTCCGAAGGCTGCGGTCCGCGGTGCGAAATGGGTCACGCCCAAACTCGTCGCCGAGATCGCGTTCGCCGAGACCACGCCCGACGGCGTGCTGCGCCATTCGAGCTTCATCGGCCTGCGCGAGGACAAGGCGGCGAAGGACGTCGTCGCCGAGACGCCTGCGCCGGTCCCGGATGCCGCCGACGCGGTCCCCGCGACGCGCATCACCGTCACCAGCCGCGACCGCGTCCTGTTCGACGAGTCGGACGTCACCAAGGGCGATCTCGCCGATTATTATGCCGCGGTATCGGGCATCATGCTGCCCTTCGCGGGCAGCCGCCCGATCAGCCTCGTCCGCTGCCCGCAAGGCCGGTCGCGCGCCTGCTTCTTCCAGAAGCACGACGCAGGCAGCTTCGGCGATGCGGTCCACCAGGTGCCGATCCGCGAGAAGGACGGATCGACCGAAGACTATCTGTACGTCGACGACGCCGACGGACTTGTCGCGTGCGTCCAGATGGGGACGATCGAGTTTCATGGCTGGGGATCCTCGGTCGCGGCGCTGGAAAAGCCCGACCGGCTGGTCTTCGACCTCGACCCCGACGAGGGGCTCGCGTTTTCGGATACGAAAGCGGCGGCGGAGCATCTGAAGACGCAGCTTGCCGAGCTCGGCCTCGTCAGCTTTCCGCTGCTGTCGGGTGGCAAGGGGATCCATGTCGTCGTGCCGCTCACGCCCGACGCCGAATGGCCCGCGGTCAAGGACTTCGCCGACCGGTTCGCGCGCGCGCTCGCCGGCGCCGAGCCCGACCGCTTCGTCGCGACGATGGCCAAGGCCAGGCGCAAGGGGCGGATCTTCATCGACTGGCTGCGCAACCAGCGCGGCGCCACCGCGGTGATGCCCTATTCCGCACGGGCAAGGGCCGGCGCACCCGTCGCGGCGCCCGTGTCGTGGACCGAACTGCGCGACATCGACACCGCCGCGCGCTGGGGCGTACGCGACGTCGACGAGCTCATCGCACGGGTCAATTCGCGCGCGCTCAAGGGATGGGGCGTGGCCGACCAGGTGCTGCCCGATCTGTGAAACCACCCCCCTCCCTTGAGCGTGCGGCTATCTCCCCGGCCGGGACGCTGGCGGTGCGATGCGTGGGCCGCCGGCGCTCGCGGTTTCGGTACGACGCGGGGCGGACGGGACATTTTATGTTGCACCGCCGCGTCGAAAGGTGAAACACCGCCGCCACTGATCGGGGACTTGAGGCATTGGAAATAGCGACGCAATCCGCGCCCCTGTTCGACGCGATGGTCCATGCCGACCGCTGGATCACCGACTATTGCGCGCGCAGCACCAGCGCCGACGTGCTGTGTCCCGACGCCGATGGCAGCATCGACCCCGCCTGGCCGGCGATGTTCGCGGAGCTCGCCGCGGTCGCGTCGGATGATCTCGGCCATGTCCGCGAACGCGTCCAGCGGCATGCCGCCGACATCGGCACGGGGTTTCGGATCGCCGACGAACCCGACGAGCGCCCCTGGCCGGTGTCGCCCGTCCCGCTGCTGATCGAGGCAGGGGAATGGGCGGGCATTGCGCGCGGCGTCGTCCAGCGTGCGACGCTGATGGAACACGTCATCGCCGACCTCTACGGCGAAGGCCGGATCGTCGCCGACGGCCATATCCCCGCCGCGCTCGTCACCGGCAGCCCGTTCTTCCTGCGTCCGATGGTCGGGCTGCCGCCGCCCGGCGGACGGCATCTCGATTTCATCGCGATCGATCTCGGTCGCGGCCCGACGGGCGAATGGCGCGTGCTCGCCGACCACCTGCGCGCACCTGCGGGGGCGGGCTATGCGCTGGAGAACCGCCTCGCGGTCAGCCGGACGCTCGGCGGGTTGCAGGCGCGTCTGAACGTGCAGCGTCATGCGCCGTTCTTCACTGCGTTCCGTGCCGGCCTCGCGGCGATGTGCAAGCGCACCGACCCGCGGATCGGGCTGCTCACGCCGGGCCGCTTCAACCCGAGCTATCCCGAACAGGCGCATCTCGCGCGCTATCTCGGGCTGCTGCTCGTCGAGGGCGCCGATCTCGCCGCGCTCGAGGACAAGGTCTATGTCCGCACGATCGGCGGCCTCAAGCGGATCGACGCGCTGTGGCGGCGGCTCGATCCGCGGCTGCTCGATCCGCTCGCGTTCGACACGCATTCGCAGATCGGCGTCCCCGGGCTGATCGACGCCTATGCCGCGGGCAATGTCGTGCTGTCGAACGCCCCCGGGTCCGCGGTGCTCGAGGCGCCGGCCTTCGCCGCGTTCCTGCCGCAGCTCGCGCGGTCGCTGCTCGGCGAAGACCTGCTGCTCCCCAACATCGCGACCTGGTGGTGCGGGCAGGACGGTGCACGCAACCGGGTCGAGGCGGATCTCGACGCGCTGCTGATCGGCCCCGCCTTCCACGCGGCCCCGCTCGGCCTGCCCGATGGCCCGACCGCGGGCGCCGACATCACCGGCAACGCGCGCACCGCGCTGCTCGCGGACATCGCGCGCCGGCCGCAGGATTATGTCGGGCAGGAGCTCGTCCGGCTGTCGACGATGCCCGTCGTCGTCGGCGATGCGCTCGTCCCGCGCCCGTTCACGCTCCGCGTCTTTGCGGCCCGCGGCGGCGATGGCGAGTGGACCGTCCTGCCCGGCGGGTTCGCGCGGATCGGCGAGCATCCCGACGCCCGCGCCGCCGTGATGGGCGAAGGAATCTGGTCCGCCGACGTCTGCGTCTATGGCGCCGATCCGGTCGCCCCCGACTCGCTGCTGACCGCACCCGACTCGCTCCACGTCCGCCGCAATCCGGGGACGTTGCCAAGCCGCGTCGCGGACAATTTCTACTGGCTGGGTCGCTATCTCGAGCGCGGCGAGGCGCTGCTCGGCGCGATCCGCGTGATGCTGGGCAACTCGATCGACGTCGATGGCGGCGCGGTGCTCTCGCCGCAGACCGTCGGCAAGCTTGTCGGGCTCGTCGTCGGCAGCGGTGCCGCGCCGCATCCCCCGTCGCTGCGCCGCGCCGACCTGACGCAGTTCGCGCGGACCGCGATGGAGGACGACGCGTGGCAGTCGATCGCGACGATCAACCGCCATGCGCGCGACATCGGCGAGGGGTCGCGCGACCGGCTGTCCGCGGACATGGTCCGCCTGCTCGAGGCGCCCTTCCCGTCGCATCGCGGCATGCTCGACCGCGCCGGGTCGCTCCAGCGCCGCTACGCCGCGATCGCCGGGCTGTCGGCCGAGCATATGGGTCGCACCGCGGCGTGGCGGTTCCATGATCTCGGCCGCCGCATCGAGCGCGCGATGGCGATGGCGCGCGCGATCCGGCTGTTCGGGATGCCCGGCGCCTCGCCCGACGACCTGTCCGTGCTGCTCGACCTCGCCGACAGCCAGATCACCTATCGTCAGCGTTACCTGACCGGCATCGCCCGCGTCCCCGTCATCGACCTCGTCGCGCTCGATCCGGGCAATCCGCGCAGCCTCGCCTTCTCCGCCGAACGCATCGCCGCGCGCCTTGCCGAGCTGCCGGTGCTGAGCGACGACGAGATGGCCGAGCCGCAACAGGCGCAGGCGATCGCGCTCCAGGCGATCGTCGTCACCGCGGCCGCGGCCGATCTCGATGCGGACACGCTGGGCGACATCGAACGCCGTCTGGGCGGCGTGTCGGACGCACTCGCCCGCCGCTATTTCCTGCAGGGCGCCGAGCCGTTGCGCACCAGCGGGCTGACGCTGGCATGAGCCGGCGCGGCGGGCCGCCCCGCTCCCCCGGACCTGGCACCCGATGATCTACGATATCCGTCACGTCACGACGTTCGACTATGGCGCAAGCGTCAAGTTCGCGCGCTGCAACCTGCGTCTCAAGCCGATCGACTGGCCCGGCCAGACGCTCGAGACCTATACGCTGTCGGTGCATCCCGGCGGCCGCACCAGTGCGGCGCGTGCCGAGGCGGGGCTCGCCAACGTCACGCGGCTCGTCGTGGACAGCCCCGTCCGGCATCTCACGATCGAAAGCCGGTCGCGCATGACCGTCGACCGGCTCGTACCCGTGCCCCGCGCGGACGATCCGACGCTCGCCGAGATCGCCGCGATGGCGCGCGCGAGCACAGATCTGTCCGCCGCCAGCCCGGCCAATTATATCTACCCCTCGCCGCTCATCCCGCTCGACCAGTCGATCGCCGACTATTGCGCCGCCGATCTCGACCCCGCGCGCGGCGCGCTGGATGCAGGGATCGCGCTCGCGCGGCGGATCCAGCGCGAATTCGTCTTCGATGCCGACGCGACGCTGGTCGACACGCCCCCGCACGAGGCGTTCCGCCACCGCAAGGGCGTCTGCCAGGATTTCGCGCAGATCATGATCACCGGTCTGCGCGCCGCCGGGCTGCCCGCGGCCTATGCGTCGGGCTATATCCGCACGATTCCCCCCGCGGGCCAGCCGCGTCTGGTCGGGGCCGATGCGACTCATGCCTGGGTCCTGCTCTGGTGCGGACCGCGGCATGGCTGGGTCGGCCTCGATCCCACCAACGGCATCTGGATGGCGAGCGATCACATCGTCATGGCGGTCGGCCGCGACTATGCCGAGATCGCGCCCGTCGACGGCGTCGTACTCGGATCGGGCGCGCAGAACATGGACGTCAGTGTCGACGTCGCCCCGCTCGACGAGCCGGCGCGGCCCTGACGCGGTCTTTGCTGCCAAACCGGCGGGCGGGAATTGCGCTGGAGGCCGCATCGCCCCACATAGATGCGCAAGTAAGACTGGGGACGTAAGTGGCCGATCCGTACAAGACCTTGGGCGTTGCCCGCGATGCAACCGAAGCCGACATCAAGAAGGCGTATCGCAAGCTTGCCAAGGAACTGCATCCCGACCGCAACAAGGACAATCCCAAGGCGTCCGAACGGTTCAGCCAGGTCACCAACGCCTATGACCTGCTGAACGACAAGGACAAGCGCGCGCGCTTCGATCGCGGCGAGATCGACGGCGACGGCAACCCCGCCGCGCCGTTCGGCTTTGGCGGCGGCGGCGGTGGTCGTGCGCAGCCCGGCGGCGGCTTCCGCAGCGAGGGGTATGAAACCGGCGGCCCCGACATGAGCGATATCTTCGAGGGGCTGTTCGGCGGCGCGCAGCGGGGCGGCGGCGGCTTTTCGAGCGGCTTCGGCCGGCGGGCACAGCCCAAGGGCGAGAACGTCGCCTATCGCCTGCAGGTCCCGTTCGTCGAGGCAGCGACGCTGGAGCCGCAGCGCGTGACGCTCGCCGACGGCAAGACGCTCGATCTCAAGCTTCCCGCCGGCGTCGAGACCGGCACGCAGATGAAGCTTGGCGGCAAGGGTGAACCCGGTCCGGGTGGCGCAGGCGACGCGATCGTGACGATCGACGTCCAGCCGCACCGGTTCTTCACGCGCGACGGCGACGATGTCCGCATCGACCTGCCGATCAGCCTCGCCGAGGCGGTACTCGGCGGATCGATCAAGGCGCCGACCGTCGACAAGCCCGTCATGCTGACGATCCCCAAGGGGACCACGTCGGGCAAGACGTTGCGCCTCAAGGGCAAGGGCTTTCACAAGAAGGGCGGCGGGCGCGGCGATCAGCTCGTCACGCTGATGATCGACATTCCGGCGAACGATGCGGCGCTCGCGACGTTCGTCGAAGAATGGAAGGATCACGGCGCGGGGAACCCACGGGGGGCCATGGGCGTCTGAACGCCTTGTGAATGATAGCAATCTTACGCCCGAAGCGCGCGCCCACGATCATCGGGGTGCGCGCACCAGGCTCACGCGCGGCATAGCGAAGGTCCGTCCGGGCAGCACGGCGTTCGAAGTCGTCAAGCGCGCCGCGGTGGGCGTCTTCAACGACGGCTTCATCCATGCCGGCAACCTCGCCTATCTCGCGCTGATGACGGTGTTTCCGTTCTTCATCGTCGCCGCCGCGATCCTGTCGCTGTTCGGGCAGAGCGTCGAGACGATCCGTGCGGTCGAATCCTTCCTCAACGTCCTGCCGCCCAACGTATCCGATCTGTTGCGCAAGCCGATCGCCGACGTGCTCGCGGCGCGCACCGGATCGCTGCTCTGGCTCGGCGCGCTGGTCGGGCTGTGGACCGTCGGCAGCTTCGTCGAGACGATCCGCGACATCTTCCACCGCGCCTACGGGATCAAGGCGACCGCGCCGTTCTGGAAATCGCGGCTCGGCTCGTCCGCGGTGATCGTCGGATCGGTCATCATGGCGCTGCTCTCGTTCCTCGTGCAGGGCATCCTCACCGCCGCCGAACAGTTCATCTACCGCCTCGTCCCCTTTGCGCAGGACGCCGCGGGCTGGGTCGGGCTGTCGCGGCTGATCCCCGCGCTGCTGATGTTCGGCGCGCTGTATCTACTGTTCTATTCGGTCACGCCGTCGCGCTACCGTTACTCCAAATGCCGCAAATGGCCCGGCGCGGCGTTTACCGCGGCGTGGTGGATCAGCGCGACCGCGTTGCTGCCGATCGTGCTGTCGAGTCTGGGCGGCTACGACCTGACCTATGGCAGCCTCGCGGGCGTCGTCATCATGCTGCTGTTCTTCTACGTGATCGGGCTGGGGCTGGTGTTCGGCGCGCATTTGAACGCAGCACTGGCGGAACCACCCGAAACCACGCTAGAGCAGCCGGCTAAGACGGTGCAGGTGGAGGCGACGACGGCGTGAACGGTTTGATGGCGGGCAAGCGCGGATTGATCATGGGCTTGGCGAACGACAAGTCGCTGGCCTGGGGGATCGCCAAGAAGCTGTCCGAAGCGGGCGCCGAACTCGCGTTCAGCTATCAGGGCGAGACGATGGAGAAGCGCGTCCGCCCGCTTGCCGAGCAACTCGGCGTCGCGCGGCTGTTCGACTGCGACGTGTCCGACATGGGCGCGCTCGATGCCACCTTCGCCAAGCTGGCCGAGGAATGGCCGACGATCGATTTCGTCGTCCACGCGATCGGCTTTTCGGACAAGAACGAGCTGCGCGGGCGGTTCGTCGACACCAGCCTCGACAATTTCCTGATGACGATGAACATCAGCGTCTATTCGTTCGTCGCGGTCGCGCAGCGTGCGGCCAAGATGATGAACCCCGGCGGGTCGATGCTGACGCTCAGCTATTATGGCGCCGAAAAGGTCATCCCGCATTACAACGTCATGGGCGTCGCCAAGGCCGCGCTCGAGACGAGCGTGCAGTATCTCGCAGTCGACCTCGGCCGCGACAATATCCGCGTCAACGCGATCTCCGCCGGCCCGATCAAGACGCTCGCCGCGAGCGGGATCGGCGACTTCCGCCTGATCCTGAAGTGGAACGAGCTGAATTCGCCGCTGAAGCGCAACGTGACGATCGACGATGTCGGCGGCGCGGGGCTGTACCTGCTCAGCGACCTGGCATCGGGCGTCACGGGCGAAACGCACCATGTCGACGCCGGCTACAACGTGATCGGCATGAAGGCCGAAGACGCCCCCGATATCGCACTGGCATAAACCCCTCTCCCCCTCCGGGGAGAGGGAGGGGCCCATGCGCAGCATGGGAGGGTGAGGGCAAGGTGAGGCAGAAGGACGGCACCGAAGCCCTCACCCGCGCACGCCAGATGCGCCGCGACGCCACCGAGGCGGAAACCCGGCTATGGCAGAACCTCCGCAGCCGCCGCCTCGCCGACTTCAAGTTCCGCCGCCAGGTCTGGATCGGCCCGTTCATCGCCGACTTCCTGTGCATGGACGCCATGCTCGTCGTCGAGGTAGACGGCAGCCAGCATATCGGCGACGCGGCCTATGACGCCGACAGAACCGCCTACCTCGCGAACAAGGGATACCGTGTGATCCGTGTCTGGAACAACGACGTGATGCAGCGGATGGACGACGTGCTTGCCGCGATCCTGTCCGCACTTAGCAGCGTGCCCTCACCCTCCCATGCTTCGCACGGGCCCCTCCCTCTCCCCGCCGGGGAGAGGGACCAGTGAGCGTCAACACCTTCGGGCGGATGTTCCGCTTCACCACCTGGGGCGAGTCGCACGGCCCGGCACTCGGCGCGGTGGTCGACGGGTGCCCCCCCGGTATCCCCCTCACCGAGGCCGACATCCAGCCCTGGCTCGACAAGCGCCGCCCCGGCACCTCGCGCTTCACCACGCAGCGGCGCGAGCCCGATACCGTCCGGATCCTGTCGGGCGTGTTCGACGGGCGCACCACGGGCACGCCGATCAGCCTGATGATCGAGAATGTCGACCAGCGCTCGAAGGACTATTCGGACGTCGCCAAGGCCTATCGCCCCGGCCATGCCGACTATGCCTATGACGCCAAATACGGGTTTCGCGATTATCGCGGCGGCGGCCGCTCGTCGGCGCGCGAGACCGCGGCGCGCGTCGCCGCCGGCGCGGTCGCGCGGCTCGTCGTGCCGCAGGTCCGCATCCGCGCCTGGGTCGAGGCGATCGGCGGCGATGCGATTCACCCCGCCAACTTCGACGACGCGCAGATCGACCAGAACCCGTTCTTCTGCCCCGATGCCGCGGCCGCGCTGCGTTGGGAGGCGCTGGTCGACGCCGCGCGCAAATCCGGCTCGTCGCTCGGCGCGGTGATCGCGTGCGAGGCGACCGGCGTTCCCGCCGGCTGGGGCGCGCCGCTTTATGCCAAGCTCGATTCCGAACTCGCCGCGGCCTGCATGAGCATCAACGCGGTCAAGGGGATCGAGATCGGCGACGGGTTCGCCGCCGCCGCGCTGTCGGGCGAGGCCAATGCCGATCCGATGCGCCCCGGCGTCGACGGCCCCGAATTCCTCGCCAACCATGCCGGCGGGATCGCGGGCGGGATCGCCACCGGCCAGCCGATCCGGTTGCGCGTCGCGTTCAAGCCGACCAGCTCGATCCTCACCCCCGTCGAGACGATCAGCCCGACCGGCGAGGCCGCCACGATCGCCACCAAGGGCCGCCACGACCCCTGCGTTGGTATCCGCGGGGTGCCGGTCGTCGAGGCGATGGTCGCGCTTGTAATAGCGGACCAGGCGTTGCTCCACCGGGGTCAGTGCGGCTAGACGACGGAACGTGTTGCTCTCGTCACCCGTTATAAAGGTACAAGATCTAGGAGAGACACGATGCGTATTCTGATGACGGCAACCGCCGCTGCCCTGCTGATCACCGGCGCGGCGACCGCACAGACGACCGCGCCCGGCCAGTCGGGTAGCATGGGCGGCCAGTCGGGCGCGATGGGCGGCCAGGCAATGCCCGGTCAGCCGATGCCAGGCCAGCCCATGCCGGGTCAGTCGATGCCGGGCGATTCGACGGTCCAGACTGACTCGATGGATCCGTCGACGACCGCGCCGGCCAACCCGAATGATCGCAAGAAGAAGGCGCGTCGCGGCGGAGCACAGTCGACGATGCCCGGTTCGAGCACGACCGGCCCGACGATGCCGAATGCGCCCTCGTCGCCCGCCGCAGGCGGCATGGCGCCGGCACCCGGAATGACGCCGACCCCGAACTGATCGGTTCGTCGTCAGGTAAATAAAAAACGGGCGGGGATTTCCCCGCCCGTTTTTTTGTGCCCGCCGTCGTCGGCAGGCCGTCAGCGACGGATCAGTCCGAGAACGGATCGCGGACGAGGATCGTGTCCGCGCGCTCCGGGCTGGTCGAGACCAGCGCGACCGGGCAGCGGATCAGCTCCTCGATCCGGCGGATATACTTGATCGCCTGCGCGGGCAGATCGGCCCAGCTGCGCGCACCCGCCGTCGTTTCCTGCCAGCCTTCCATCGTCTCGTACACCGGTTCGACCAGCGCCTGGTCGGCCGCATGCGCCGGGAAGTAATCGAGCGTCTCGCCACGCAGGCGATAGCCGGTGCAGATCGACACCGTCTCGAACCCGTCGAGCACGTCGATCTTGGTCAGCGCGATCCCGGTGATGCCGCCGACCGCCGCCGACTGCCGCACCAGCACCGCATCGAACCAGCCGCAGCGACGCTTGCGCCCGGTGACCGTCCCGAACTCATGCCCGCGCACGCCGAGCCGCTCGCCGGTCTCGTTCTCGAGCTCGGTCGGGAACGGGCCCGATCCGACGCGCGTCGTGTACGCCTTGGCGATCCCGAGCACGAAGCCGACCGCGCTCGGGCCCAGGCCCGAACCGCCCGCCGCAGCGCCCGCGATCGTGTTCGACGAGGTCACGAACGGATAGGTGCCGTGATCGACGTCGAGCAGCACGCCCTGCGCGCCCTCGAACAGGATCCGCTTGCCCGCCGACCGCGCGGCGTTGAGATCGCGCCACACGGGCTTGGCGAACGGCAGCACGAAACCGGCGATCTCGCGCAGCTCGGCGATCAGCGCCGCACGGTCGATCGGCGGCTCGCCGAAGCCTGCACGCAGCGCGTCGTGATGCGCGGTCAGACGGTCGAGCTGCGGCCCCAGATCGTCGAGATGCGCCAGATCGCACACGCGGATCGCGCGGCGACCGACCTTGTCCTCATAGGCCGGGCCGATGCCGCGCCGCGTCGTGCCGATCTTGCCCGCGCCGCTCGCATCCTCGCGCAGACCGTCGAGATCGCGGTGGAACGGCAGGATCAGCGCGCAGGTATCGGCGATGCGCAGCGTCTCCGGCGTCGCGACGACACCCTGCGCGCCGAGCCGGGCGATCTCGTCCTTGAGCGCCCAGGGATCGAGCACCACGCCGTTGCCGATGAACGACGGCGTGCCGCGGACGATGCCCGACGGCAGCAGCGACAGCTTGTACACGTTCTCGCCGACGACCAAGGTGTGGCCGGCGTTATGGCCGCCCTGGAACCGCACGACCATGTCGGCGCGCTCGGCGAGCCAGTCGACGATCTTGCCCTTGCCTTCGTCGCCCCATTGCGCGCCGATGACTGCTACGTTGGCCAAACTCTATCTCCTGAGGATTACCCGCAGCGCCTACAGCGCGCGGGGGCCGCCCGCTACCCATAGATGCGTGCAGACCTGTGCTTCGGGGGTGTCGCCCGCCTCGAGCGCGGCGACGGTGACCCAGCCCTGCGCGCGCATCGCCGCGCCTTCGCTGGCGGGCGTGCCGAACGGCAGGAACAGCCGGCGGCGATCGACGCTCGCGGTGCGCCCGACCAGCGCATCGGCATAGAGCGAGAAGCCGGTCGCGGCTTCCTCCGCGCCCGTCTCGTGGACGATCGTGTACGTCCCGCCCCGCCCGACTTCGCGCGTGCTGCCATCGGCGAACAGCGAGAAGCCGAGCCAGCTCTGATATTCGAACCCGTGCCGCTCGGTCGGATCGAGCGTCAGCGCGACGCGCCCGTCGATCGCCTCGGCGATTCGCGACAGGGCATCGAGCCGCGAGGCGAGCGCACCGCTCGTGTCGAACGCGCGCAACCGCTCCATCGCCAGCGCGAACGGCCCGGCGGCCTCGATCAGCGGAAGGTAGGCAGGCGCGAGCGCGGCGACCGAACCGGCATCCTTCGCATCGAGCCGGTCGCGCAGCGTCGCGACCTGCTCGGGCGTAACGGGCAGCGGGCCGGCGGCGAGCGTCGGCACCAGGTCGGGCAGCGTGAAGTCGATCGACGCGCCGGTGACGTCGGCGGCGGTGATCATGTCGACCGCGACCGCGACAAGTTCCTGCGCCGCGGCGACCGAATCGAGCCCGATCAGCTCGCAGCCGATCTGCCGCGTCTCGCGCGCGGGCGCGAGCTGCGACGCGCGCAGTTTGAGCACCGATCCGGCATAGCTCAGCCGCACCGGCCGCGGGTGATGCCCCATGCGGGTGGCGGCGATCCGCGCGACCTGCGCGGTGATGTCGGGGCGGATCGCGAGCGTGCGCTGCGACACCGGATCAACGAACCGCACCGCGTCATGCAGCCCGCCCGCCTTCAGCCGCATCTCGAGCCCATCGGCGAATTCGGCGAGCGGCGGATCGACACGCTCGTAGCCGTGGAGGCGTGCAGCCTCGAGCACATGGGCTTCCAGTGCCGCCGCCGAATCGGCGAAGGGCGGCAGGCGATCTCTAAATCCCTCGGGGAGCAAAGCAGTCATTGTATCAAGTCCACGCGTGTCACAAGTGCATCGCCGAGCACCTGCAAAACGCCTTCGAGATTTGTCATCACATCGGTATTGGCGAAACGGATCACCCGATATCCCTGCTCTTCCAGCCACGCCGTCCTGCGGGCGTCGCGTGCTTGATCGGTGTGCGTATCGCCGTCAAGCTCGACGACCAGCATGTGCGAACGCGCGACGAAGTCCGCGATAAACGGTCCAATCACGACTTGGCGGGCGAACTTCACGTTCTGGAAGCGTTTGGCGCGAACCTGATGCCAGAACCGCATTTCCGGTCCGGTCTGTTCTGACCGCATCGCCTTTGCCCGGCCCAGCATGATGTCGTCGGTTTTCGGCACTGCTCCCTCTCCCCTTTGGGGAGAGGGCCGGGGAGAGGGGCCGCCCCAAAAGCCATCTCGCGGTACTACCCCTCTCCCCTACCCTCTCCCCAGGGGGAGAGGGAGTCTTATCAGAAGTTCAGACCCATCGCGGTCTTCACCCCCGGCAGCGCGCGGACCTTCGTCAGCAGTTCCGGCGTCACCGCCTCGTCGACCGACAGCAACAGCACCGCCTCGCCGCCCGCCTGGCGGCGGCCGAGATGGAACGTGCCGATATTGACCCCCGCCTCGCCGAGCGCCGTCCCGAGACGCCCGATGAACCCCGGCGCATCCTCGTTGACGACATAGAGCATCGGCCCCGCCAGATCCGCCTCGATCTTGATCCCGAGCAGCTCGACCAGACGCGGCGCCGAATCGCCGAACAGCGTGCCCGCGACCGACCGCTCACCATCCTCGGTCTTGACCGACACGCGCAGCAGCGTGTGGTAATCCGCCTCGCGCTCGGTCCGCACCTCGCGCACCTCGAGCCCGCGCTCGCGCGCCAGCACGGGTGCGTTGACCATGTTGACGGTCGCCGTCTGCGTCTGGAGATACCCCGCCAGCACCGCGCTGACGATCGGCTTGGCGTTCAGATCCGCCGCCGCGCCCTCGGTATGCACCGAGATCCGCGACACCGCGCCGTGCGTCAGCTGGCCGACGAGCGAGCCGAGCTTCTCCGCCAGCGCCATGTACGGCTTGAGCTTGGGCGCTTCCTCGGCGGACAGCGACGGCATGTTGAGCGCGTTGGTGACGCCGCCCGACATCAGGAAATCGGCCATCTGCTCGGCGACCTGGATCGCGACATTGACCTGCGCCTCGGTCGTCGACGCGCCGAGATGCGGCGTGCTGATGAAGTTGGGCGTGTTGAACAAGGGCGAGGCCTTGGCGGGCTCCTCGACGAACACGTCGAGCGCAGCGCCGCCGACCTGCCCCGAATCGAGCGCGGCCTTGAGCGCGACCTCGTCGATCAGCCCGCCGCGCGCGCAGTTGATGATCCGCACGCCTTTCTTGGTCTTGGCGAGCGCGTCGGCCGAGAGGATGTTGCGCGTCTGGTCGGTCAACGGCGTGTGCAGCGTGATGAAGTCGGCACGTGCGAGCAGCTCGTCGAGCGTGACCTTCTCGACACCCATCTCGATCGCGCGCTCGGGCGTCAGGAACGGATCGAACGCGACGACCTTCATCTTGAGCCCGCGCGCGCGGTCGGCGACGATCGAGCCGATATTGCCCGCGCCGATCAGGCCGAGCGTCTTCGACGTCAGCTCGACGCCCATGAAGCGGTTCTTTTCCCACTTGCCCGCCTGCGTCGAGGCGTCGGCCTCGGGCAGCTGGCGCGCGAGCGCGAACATCAGCGCGATCGCGTGCTCGGCGGTGGTGATCGAATTGCCGAACGGCGTGTTCATCACGACGACGCCCTTGGCCGAGGCGGCGGGGATGTCGACGTTATCGACGCCGATGCCCGCGCGGCCGACGACCTTCAAATTGGTCGCGTGCTCGAGGATCTCCTTGGTGACCTTGGTCGAGCTGCGGATCGCGAGGCCGTCATAGTCGCCGATCATCGCCATCAGCTCTTGCGGAGTCTTGCCGGTGATCTCGTCGACCTCGACGCCGCGCTCGCGGAAGATCTGCGCGGCGCGGGGATCCATTTTGTCGGAAATGAGGACTTTTGGCATGGGATTGCTCCTGGGAATTCGGGGAATGGGAAATACCTTCCCCTCACCTCTCCCATTTCCGTCACCCCGGCGGACGCCGGGGCCCATGGTTTCGGTCCGCGTCATGAGCGGATGCTCCGTGTCCATGGGTCCCGGCGTTCGCCGGGATGACGGAGAGGGGGGTGAGAGAGCCGGCTAGGCTAGATCAACCCGCCCTGGCGGTCGCGTAGGCCCAGTCGAGCCAGGGGCCGAGCGCCATGATATCGGCGGTGTCGACGGTCGCGCCGCACCAGATCCGCAGGCCCGGCGGTGCATCACGATAGCCGGCGACGTCATACGCAGCGCCCGCCTTCTCGAGCGCGGCGGCCATCGCCTTGATCATCGCCTCGTCCGCACCCTCGACCGTCAGGCAGACGCTCGTCTTCGAGCGCGTCGCCGGATCGGCCGCGAGATGGCCGAGCCAGTCACGCTCCGCCACGATCGTGTCCAGCGCCGCCGCATTCGCGTCAGACCGCGCGATCAGCCCGTCCTCGCCGAGCGACTTCGCCCATTCGAGGCTGAAGATCGCGTCCTCGACGGCCAGCATCGACGGCGTGTTGATCGTCTCGCCCTTGAACACGCCCTCGGACAGCTTGCCCTTCGAAACGAGGCGGAACACCTTGGGCAGCGGCCAGGCGGGGGTGTAGCTCTCGAGCCGCTCGACCGCGCGCGGGCCGAGGATCAGCACGCCGTGCGCGCCCTCGCCGCCGAGGACCTTCTGCCACGAGAAGGTCGCGACATCGATCTTGGTCCAGTCGATGTCGTACGCGAACACGCCCGACGTCGCATCGGCGAACGACAGGCCCTCACGGTCGTCGGGGATCCAGTCCGCGTTGGGCACGCGCACGCCACTGGTGGTACCGTTCCAGGTGAACAGCACGTCGTTCGACCAGTCGACCGAGTCCAGATCGGGGATCTGGCCGTAATCGGCGCGGATCACATTGGGGTCAATCTTGAGCTGCTTGACCGCGTCGGTCACCCAGCCCTCGCCGAAGCTTTCCCAGGCGAGCGCGGTCACCGGACGCGCGCCCAGCATCGTCCACATCGCCATCTCGTACGCGCCGGTGTCGGAGCCGGGGACGATGCCGATGCGGTGCGTGCTCGGAAGCTTCAGCAGTTCGCGCATCAGGTCGATGCTGTACTGGAGGCGGGTCTTGCCGATCTTCGAGCGATGCGAGCGACCGAGCGAATCAGTGGCGAGCTTGTCCGCGGACCAGCCCGGAGGCTTCGCGCAGGGACCGCTGGAGAAAAAGGGGCGTGCCGGCTTGGTCGCAGGCAGCGCAGGCGCACCTGTGGCGGTGGCGTAGGTCGTATCAGTCATGTATCTCTCCTCACAGAGAGCACGCGCGGCGTTGGGACCGCGTGGCCCGTTGCCGGCCCTAACGACGTGGCGGTGCGAGTCAACCATGTCCGCGCATACGTGCCCCGTCCCCACGCTCCTCCGTTCGCCCCGAGCGACGTCGAAGCGCAGCGCCGCCCACGCGCACGCCTCGACTCGCCGCAACGCCGCCCCGCGCCGCGTGACAAGCCGGCGCGGCGCGGGGATGATGGCCCATGTACCGCGTCCTTTACCCTCTCCTGCTCACGATCATGCTCGCCGCCTGCGGGCGCGCCGATCGCCCCGCCGCGCCGCAACAGACCCGCCCCAACCTCTCGGTCCCGAGCAACCGCGAGACCGCGCAATGCCTCGCCGACCTGCGCCAGCTCCGCGTCTCGTTCCAGCTGCTGCCTGATCGCGAGACCGGCCCCGGTTGCGGCCTGGCGGGCACCGTCAAGCTCGTCGATATCGGCGTCCCCGTCGCCAATCTCACCGCGGTGCGCTGCGGCGCGGCGCGCGCGCTGATCGGCTGGACGCGCAACGCGGTCGCGCCCGCCGCCTATCAGATGCTCGGCAGCGAACTCGCGCGGATCGACAGCATGGGCAGCTATGCGTGCCGCAACGTCGTCGGCTCGGCGCGCAACCTGAGCCGCCGTTCGGGCCACGCGATCGCCAACGCGGTCGATATCGGCGGGTTCGTGCTGAAGGACGGGCGGCGGATCAGCGTCCTCAACGACTGGAGTTCGCCCGATCCGCAGGTTCGGCAGTTCCTCCAGACGATCCGCGCCTCGGCGTGCAAGCGGTTCGGCACCGTACTCAGCCCCGACTATAACGCCGCGCATCGCAATCACCTTCATCTGGAGGACGATCGCGCGAATTTCTGCCGCTAGTACACCGGTCTAGCCCTGCGCGCGGCTTTCGACTAAATCCGCCGAAATGACAGATACCCGCATTCCCTCACGCGTTTTCGCGAACGCCAGCCAGGACGCTGAAACCGCCCGCGACATCACGTCCACGCCGCAGACGCAGCATCCGCATTACCGCCTCGCCTTCCAGGACATGGACTTCCTGCTCCGCGAGGACCTCCGTCCGGTGCGGTTCCAGCTCGAGCTGCTCAAGACCGAACTGGTGCTCGAGGAAGCGAAGATCGCCTCGACCTTCGTCTTCTACGGCTCCGCCCGCATCCCCGAGCCTGCCAAGGCGCAGGCGCTGCTCGAACTCGCGACCGACGAAAAGTCGAAGAAGATCGCCGAGCGGCTGGTCGAGAAGTCGAAATATTACGACGTCGCGCGCGAGCTCGCCGCCAAGGTCAGCGTCCTGCCCCGCGACGAGCGTGGCTGGCGGCAGTTCGTCGTGTGCTCGGGCGGTGGTCCGTCGATCATGGAGGCGGCGAACCGCGGCGCGACCGATGTCGGCGCCGAATCGATCGGGCTCAACATCGTCCTGCCGCACGAGCAGGCGCCCAACCCCTATGTCACCCCGTCGCTGTCGGTGCAGTTCCACTATTTTGCGCTGCGCAAGATGCACTTCCTGCTCCACGCGCGCGCGCTCGCGGCGTTCCCGGGCGGATTCGGCACGTTCGACGAGCTGTTCGAGCTGCTGACGCTGATCCAGACGGGCAAGATCCAGCCGATCCCCGTGCTGCTGTTCGGTCGCCAGTTCTGGGAGCGCGTGGTGAATTTCGACGCATTGGTCGAGGAAGGCGTGGTCAGCGAGAAGGACCTGTCGATCTTCCGCTATGTCGAGACCGCCGACGAGGCGTGGGACGCCGTCCAGTCCTTCTACCGCGAACGTGCCGCAAACGAGGCAGCAGAAGCCTGACACTCTGCCCCCTCTCCCCTCGGGGGAGAGGGCCGGGGTGAGGGGCCGCCAAACAGCGCAGCGCCTCGGAAAAGCCCCTCACCCCAACCCTCTCCCCACAGGGGAGAGGGAGCAGAGAGGATTACTGTTCCGTCCGCGCACCCTTGCGCGCAGCTTCCGGATCGACCGAGGGCGCACCCGACGCCGCCGTCCCCGTATTCGCGATATCCGCGGTATCCGCACCGTTCTCGGCCGCAGCCTCCGCGGCATTCGCGGTGGCGGGCTGATCGGCCCCCTCGGCCGCGGGCGCCCCGGCGGCAGGCGCCGCGGGCAGTGGCAGGTTCGATCCCTGCTGGTTGAGATACAGGATCACGTTCGCGCGGTCCTGCGCGTTGCCGAGACCCGCAAAGGTCATCTTGGTGCCCGCTGCGAACTTGCGCGGGCTGGTCAGCCACGCGTTCATCTTGTCGAAGTCCCAGGTGCCGCCGACGCCCTTCAGCGCGTCGGTAAAGGCAAAGCCGCCCTTGCCCTGGCCGATCCCCTCGCCCATCGTCCCGTACAGGTTCGGGCCGATCCCGTTCGCGCCCCCCTGGTTGATCGTGTGGCATGCGGCGCACTTCTTGAAGACCTCGGCGCCCTTGGCGGCATCGGCGGTCGGCAGCAGCGACGCGATCGCCACGTCGGGGGCTCCACCACCCGCGCCCTCCTCGACGACGCCCTCGATCGCATAGCCCATCTTCTCGGGCCGCTCGCCGTGGAACAGCATGCCCCCTACGATCGACAGCCCGAGCGCCGCACCACAACCTGCGAGCACCCAACCGGCGATCGTATTGGTCCTGTCGTCCATAATGCGCATCCGCCCCTGTTAGGTTTGGCACTGCCATAGAAAAGCCTGGCCCTGATCGCAAGCAAACGCTGCCCCAGGGCTTTCGACGCGCTTGCCCGCACGCGCCGCGCTGGCTACGCGGCGCACCCATGGAAAACTTCGCCGTCCCCGCCCGTCCGATCGTCGCGCGGATGACCGCCGCCGCCGCCGCAGAGCCCGCGCGCGCGGTCGCGTTCCAGGGCGCGCCCGGCGCCAACAGCCATGTCGCCGCGGTCGAGGCGTTCCCCGACGGCCTGCCGCTGCCGTGTTTCGACTTTGCCGATGCGATCGACGCGGTGAAGGACGGCCGCGCCGACTGCGCGATCATCCCGATCGAGAATTCGCTCCACGGCCGCGTCGCCGACATCCATTTCCTGCTCCCCGAATCGGGGCTGGTGATCACCGGCGAGCATTTCCTGCCGATCCGCCACGCGTTGATGGGGATCGGCCCGCGCGACGGCATCCGCCAGGCGATGAGCCATCCGCAGGCGCTCGGCCAGTGCCGCCACTGGCTCAAGGCGCACGCGATCGAGCCGGTCAGCTATCCCGACACCGCGGGCGCTGCGGCGAAGGTCGCCGAGCTCGCCGATCCGGCAATCGCGGCGCTCGCGCCGCCCGCCGCCGCCGCGCTCTACGGGCTCGACCTGCTCGCGACCGACATCGCCGACGCCGATCACAACACGACGCGCTTCGTCACGCTCGCACGCGGTGGCAAGCCCCCGGCGGCGCAGGACGTCGGCGACGGCGACTGGATGACCACGCTGATCTTCGAGGTCCGCAACGTCCCCGCCGCGCTCTACAAGGCGATGGGCGGGTTCGCGACCAACGGCGTCAACATGACCAAGCTCGAAAGCTATCAGCGCAACGGCAGCTTCGCCGCGACCGAATTCTACGCCGATGTGGTCGGCAAGCCCGGCGACGCCAATCTCGACCACGCGCTCGAGGAGCTCGGCTTCCATTCGAAATGGCTCCGCGTCCTCGGCACCTACCGACAGGCCCGCGCGAGAGGTTAGGCTTTCATCCTCCCCCGCCAGGGGGAGGATTTTAGCAGCGCCGCTTACCCCTGCGCCCAGACGCTGAGCAACGTGTGCGCGATCGCATAGGGCGGCGGCGGCAGGAACGGCCCCTCCTCGCCGCGCAGCACCGCGCGCACCATCTCGCGCGGGACCCACATCGCATCCTCGAGCTCGTTCACGTCGAGCGTGATCGCATCGTCCTCGGCCTCCGCGACGCACGCGATCATCAGCGACGACGGGAACGGCCAGGGCTGGCTGGCAATATAGCGGACACGGCCGACGCGCACGCCCGCTTCCTCGGCGATCTCGCGCGCGACCGCCTCCTCGATCGATTCGCCGGGTTCGAGAAACCCCGCCAGCGCCGAATAGCGTCCCGGCGGCCAGCCCTTGCCGCGCCCGAGCAGCGCACGCCCGTCATGCTCGGCGATCATGATCACGACCGGATCGACGCGCGGGAAATGCTCGGCGCCGCACGCCGGGCATTTGCGCGCCCAGCCGCCGCGAAAGACCGCGGTCGCGCTGCCGCATTTCGCGCAGAAGCCATGCCGGACATGCCAGTCGATCACGCTGCGCGCCGCGGCATAGGTCGCGGCCTCGCCCGGCGCGAGGCTGCCCAGCACCGCCATCAGCGCGGGCGACCGCATCGCCGGTGCGGTATCGACGCGCATCCCGGCAAGCAGCGCGGTGAAATGGGGCCGCCCGCTCTCGTCGAGCCCGAGCAGGATCGGCTCGGCATCGTCGGGCAGATACGCGAGCGACGTCCATTCGAGCCGGCCATCGTCGGTCACCGCGGGCATCAACCCGTCGAGCACCAGCAGCCGCGCCCGCCAGTCGCCGCGCGCCGCCGCGAGCGCATCGGCATCGTGACGCAGCGCATCCGCGCGATCGAGGGTCCCGCCGGTGAAACCCGGTATCACGTCACGCGCCAGACTCATCGTTGCGTTCCTGCCCTCATTCCAGCCCCCATCGCAGACCTTGGTCCTGCCGCCCCGTCAGCGGCCGCGGCGCGTACCGCGACATCGCTGAACAATGCTGCGACGACCTCGTTGCGCAGCGGCCATCGCTCGCCGGGAAAATAATTGACCATCACGGTGCCGCGGACGTGCCGCACCGGATCGACCCAGCCGATCGTACCCGCCGCGCCGCCCCAGCCATAGGTGCCCTTCGACGCGCCGCCCGGCACGTCCGCAAGATAGACCGAGCCGCCCGCGCCGAAGCCCATCGCATTGCCCGCCGCGGTTGCGCCGTTGCCGGTGCCGATCCCCCCGAAGCGCACGCCCTTGGGCAACAGGTTCGACATGCCGAGCGCGACCGTCTCGGGCTTCATCACGCGGACGCCGTCGAGCGTGCCGCGGGCGTCGAGCATGTGCAGGAACCGGTCGTAATCGCGCGCCGACATCACCAGCCCCGCACCGCCATAGGGAAAGCTCGGCGCCTGGAGGAACACCGACGTCGCGGCGGGATCGAGCGGCGTGCGCGTGTCGCCGACGAACGCATAGTTGGTGGCGAGCCGCTTCACCTGCCCCTGCGGGACCCTGAAGAAGGTCGAGGTCATCTTCAGCGGCGTGAACATCCGGGTCTGGAGGAACCGCTCGAACGGCATCCCGCTCGCCACCTCGATCACCCGGCCCATCACGTCGAGCCCGATCGAATAGCTCCACCGGGTTCCCGGTTCGGCGACCAGCGGCAGCGTCGCCGCGCGGTTGGCGAACTCCTCGAGCGAGGTCGGCCGGACCTGCGCCATCTGCGTCTCCATCGCCGCATTGACCGACATCGGCAGGACCCCGCGCCGCTCATATTCCTTGAGCAGCGGCCCCTTCACGTTGATGCTGTAGCCAAGCCCGGCGGTATGCGTCAGCAGCATCCGGATCGTGATCGGCGTCGTTGCCGGCCGTGTCGCCAGCGACGTGTCGGGGTTCGTCGCGACGGTCATCGTTTTGAACGCAGGGATATATTTGCTCAACGGGTCGTCGAGCCCGAGCTTGCCGTCCTCGACGAGCATCATCGCGGCCATGCCCGTGATCGGCTTGGTCATCGAATAGACGCGCCACAGCGAATCGGCGTCGGCAACCGGCTGCCCCGTCCCGTCCGCGATCGCGCCGCTCGCGGGGAACAGCGTCGGCCGGTCGCCGATCCCGAACGCACCGACGATCCCGGGCATCTTGCCGTCGCGGACATAGCCGTCGAACAGCCGCTCGACCCTGGGCAGCACCGCGCGCGCCGATTCGCCGGCGCGTCCGGTCACGGCGACGTCGCTGCGGCTGGCGGTGCGCACGGCCTGCGTCTGGCCCGCCATCCGGGCCTGCCCCGCATACAGTGCGGTCGTTGCCAGCACGGCGAGTCCGCTCGCCGGGATCCAGTGCGAAAGCTTCATTGCCGCCCTCCCTATCGTGTCCGTACCGCCTTGGCGGCCTTCAAGAAAACGGTCGGCAACCCCGCTGTGTCCAGCGCGTCGATGCTCCACCATTCGCCGGGTTGATGCGCCTCGACCTGCGCCACCGCAAGCGCGAGTTCGAGGTCGAAATGCGTGAAGCCGTGCACGACACGCTGCTCGAGCATCTGCCAGTCCGCCTGCGCCGGCGCCTCCTCAAACCCCGGCGGCGCATCCGCCCAGGGCCCCGTCGGCAGCGCGCGCATCCCGCCGAGCAACCCCGTATCGGGCCGCCGCACGAGCAGCACCTGCCCCGCGCGCTCGAGCCAGAAGATCGTCCCATGACGCTGCGGCTTGGCCGCCTTCTTCGCCTTGACCGGCAGCCGCTCGGGCGCGCCCTGCGCATAGCCGTCGCAATCGGCGCGCAGCGGGCACAACAGGCATTTCGGGCTGCGCGTCGTGCAGATCGACGAGCCGAGGTCCATCATCGCCTGCGCGAAGTCGCCCGCGCGCGCATCGGGCGTGATCGTGTCCGCGGCCGCGCGGATCGCGGGCCGTGCCGCGGGCAGCGGCGTCTCGATCGCGAACAGCCGCGCGACGACGCGCTCGACATTGGCGTCGACAACCACCGCACGCTCGCCGAACGCGATCGCCGCCACCGCCGCCGCGGTATAGGCGCCGAGCCCGGGCAGCGTGCGCAATTCGGCCTCGGTCCGCGGAAACACGCCGCCATGCTCGGCGACCACCACCTTTGCCGCGGCGACCAGGTTGCGCGCGCGTGCATAATAGCCAAGCCCCGCCCACGCGGCCATCACGTCGGCGTCCTCCGCCGCGGCGAGGCTCGCGAAATCGGGCCAGCGCGCGGTCCAGGCGAGGAACCGCGGCGTGACCGCGGCGACCGTGGTCTGCTGGAGCATCACCTCGGACAGCCACACGCGGTATGGATCGACCGGGTCGCCCGGCCTCGCGCGCCACGGCAGCTCGCGGCGATGCCGGTCGTACCAGGAGAGCAGGGCGTCGGCGACGGAAGAGCGCTTGGCGTTCACGCGCCGCCTATGGCATGGGGATTGCGATGAGCAACCCGTCCGGCACCAGCATCGACGAAAACGGCCCGGCGGCGACCGGCGCGCGCGCCGCGCCCAAGCGCAAGGCCGCGCCGCGCAAGCCCAAGATCGACGCCGATGCCCCCCGCGCCAACCGCTCGCGCGCGGTCGCCGAGCTGCTGCCCGCGATCGGCGGCGCCGCATTCCGCCGCTTCGGCTTCGTCCAGTCCTCGGTCGTCAGCCGCTGGCCCGAGATCGTCGGCGAACGATTCGCCGGCGTCAGCACGCCCGAATCGATCCGCTTCCCGATGGGGCAGAAACAGGACGGCGTCCTCACGCTGACCGTCCGCGGTGCGCATGCACCGATGATGCAGCACGTCATCCCCGAGATCACCGAGCGCGTGAACCGCTTCTTCGGCTATGCCGCGGTCGCGCGCATCACGATCCGCCAGGGGGAGGTCGCCCGCCCCCGCGTCAAGGCCGCGCCGCCCGCGATCAGGACCGTGCCCGCCGACCTCGGCCAGAGCCTGAAGGGGATCGCCGATCCCGAGCTGCGCGCGGTCCTCGAATCACTAGCCGCCGGCGTCGCCTCGACGAACGGCCTTCCCAGGATCAGCTGAATGCGCCTTCTCTTTGCGTTTCTCGGTTTCGTTCTCCTCACCGCCGCCACGCCAGCGCAGAAGGCGCCCCCCGTCGCCAGGACCGCGAGCGGCACCTATGTGCTCGGCAGCCCGACCGCGCGCGTGAAGCTCGTCGAATATGCGAGCTACACCTGTTCGCACTGCGCCGATTTCTCGACGCAGTCGCAGGCGGTGCTCAAGGGCCGGATGATCGCCTCGGGTTCGACCAGCCTCGAATTCCGCCACATGATCCGCGACCGGCTCGATCTCGCCGCGGCGGTGCTCGCGCGCTGCACCGGCCCGCGCGGCTTCTTCCCGACCTCCGCCGCGATCTTTGCCGCGCAGCCCGTCTGGCTCAAGCGCGGGATCGAGTTCCAGGAGGTGAACGCCGCGCGCGTCGGCCTCTACCCGCGTCCCGCGCAGCTCAGGGCCTATGCCGATGGCGCGGGGCTGACCGATCTGGTCAAGGCGCGCGGGCTGTCGTCCGCCGCGATCGACGCGTGCTTCGCGGACGGTGCAGAGGTCGACCGGATCCTCGCAATCACCGCCGCCGCGCCCGCCGAAGTCGATTCGACGCCGTCCTTCTTCATCAATGGCAAGATCGTGCCGCATGGCGGCTGGGCCCAGCTCGAACCCGCGCTGCGCACCGCCGGCGCCCGTTAATTTCGTTGGAGTATCACCGCATGAAGCTCGTATCCGCCCTCGCCGTCCTGCCGCTCGCGCTCGCCGCATGTTCGGGTGGCGACACGTCGAACACCACGCAGGCCGCAGCCCCCGTCGCCGCGGCGACCGCCCCCGCCGGCCAGAACTGGGCCGAGACCGTCGTCAAGACGCCCGAAGGCTATCTGATGGGCAACCCCAATGCCCCGATCAAGCTCGTCGAATATGGCGCGCGCTCGTGCCCGACCTGCGGCGCGTTCGGCCGCGAGGCGTACAAGCCGCTGACCGAGACCTATGTCTCGACCGGCAAGGTCAGCTTCGAATTCCGCGACTTCCTCGTCCACGGCGCGCCCGACGTCGCGCTGACATTGCTCGGCCAGTGCGGCGGCACCGCGCCGTTCTTCCCGATCCTCGAGCAGATGTACCAGAACCAGAACGCGTTCCTCGACAAGCTCCAGACGATGCCCGCCGCGCTGCAGCAGAGCCTCGCCAACCTGCCCCCGACCGCGGTCGCCACCAAGCTCGCCGAGCACATGGGCGCGATCGACTTCGTCAAGCAGCGCGGCATCCCCGAGGCCAAGGCGCGCGCCTGCCTCGCCGACCAGAAGCAGCTCGAGGTCATGGCCAAGCCGACCGAGGATGCGATGCAGTCGGGCACGGTCACCGGCACGCCGACCTTCCTGCTCAACGGCAAGAAGCTCGAGAACGTGCTGTCGTGGAGCGAGATGGAAAAGGCGCTGAAGGCCGCCGGCGCCTGACCCGGATACTGCGCTGACGCTCCTCCCCCGCCAGGGGGAGGTGGCAGGTGCAGCCTGACGGAGGGGGCGGACGCGGAACAAGGGTTTTCCTTCCCTCCCCTTCGTCATTCTCGCCCCCCCGGCGGGGAACGATCGCCAGGACGCGAAACCCCGACCGCAGATATCCCCTCGGCACGACCCGCCGGCTGAGCTACCGTCGCCACCCCAGGGGAGAGCGCGCGCCGTGCAGATCAAACGCCTCCGCATCACCGGGTTCAAGAGCTTCGTCGAACCCGCCGACCTCCGGATCGAACCCGGGCTGACCGGCGTCGTCGGGCCGAACGGCTGCGGCAAGTCGAACCTGCTTGAGGCGCTCCGCTGGACGATGGGCGAGGCCAGCGCCAAGTCGCTGCGCGGGTCGGGGATGGAGGACGTCATCTTCGCGGGCACCGCGACGCGCCCGCCGCGCGATTTCGCCGAGGTCTCGATCCTCGCGGAGATCGCCGGGCCGACCGGGGTCGACGAATGCGAGGTGGTCCGCCGGATCGAACGCGGCGCGGGCTCCGCCTACCGGATCGACGGCCGCGACGTCCGCGCAAAGGATGTCGGCCTGCTCTTCGCCGATGCCGCGACAGGCGCGCACAGCCCCGCGCTGGTCAGCCAGGGCCGGATCGGCGCGGTGATCGCCGCCAAACCCGCCGATCGCCGTGCGATGCTCGAGGATGCGGCGGGGATCGCAGGGCTGCACGTGCGCCGCAAGGACGCCGAGGCCAGGCTGCGCGCGACCGAGGCCAATCTCGCCAGGCTCGACGAAGTGATCGCCGACCAGGACGCGCGCGTCGCCGCGCTCAGGCGCCAGGCGCGCGCCGCCGACCGCTATCGACAGCTTTCCACGCAGATCCGCGTCGCCGAAGCCAGGCTGGTCTTCGCGCGCTGGCAGGAGGCCGCGACCGCCGCGGATGCCGCGCGTCTCGCCGCGGCGGTCGCCGATGCACGCGTGTCCGACGCCGCCGCGATCGAGCGGACCACCGCCGCGAACCGGCTCGACGCGGCCGCGGCGGTCGCCACCGCGCGCAGCGCAGCACTCGCCGCGCGCGACACCGCCACCGAGACGGGGCACGCGCTCGCGAGCCTGCGCACCGAACGCGCCGCGATCGACCGGCAGCTGACCGGGCTTGCCGACGCACGCCGCCGGATCGCGGAGGACCGCGCGCGCGAGGGCAGTCTCGCGCGCGATGCCGCCGATGCGCTCGCGCGGCTCGCGGACGAGACGACCGCGCTCGATGCCGCGATCACGCAGGCAACCGCTGCGGTGCCCGCGCTCGACGCCGCGCAGGTCGAGGCCGAACGGCGCGCGCGCGATGCCGAGGTCGCGCTCGCGCAGGCGATGACGCGTCATGCGGGCGACGTCGCCGAGACGCGCGTCGCCGCCGCCGCGCTCGCCGCCGCCGGCGCGCGCGCCGATCGTGCGGCACGCGACGCGGCGCAACTCGGCGCAGCGCGCGCCGCGCTCGGCGATGCCGCCCCGATCGAGGCCGAGCGCGACGCCGCCGCCGCTGCGCGTCTGGCGGCAATCGAGGAGGCCGCCGCGGCGCGTCACGCGCTCGGGCAGGCGGAAACCGACGAGCGCGACGCGATCGCCGCGCGCGATGCCGCCGAGTCCGCGCGCGCGACCGCCCGCGCGGACCTCACCGCGATCGACAGCGAGGCGGCCGCGCTCACCCGTGCGACGCAGCGCAGCGGTCGCGACCGCCTGCTCGACCACGTCACCGCCACCCCCGGCCACGAACGCGCGCTCGCCGCTGCGCTCGGCGACGATCTCGACACGCCGCACGCCGCGTGGACGGGCGCCACGCCGCGCGCCGACGACCCGACCGCGCCCCCGGGTGCGACCCCGCTCGCCGCGCAGGTCGACGCGCCCGCAGTACTCGCGCGACGGCTCGCGCAGGTCTTCGTCACCGAGGTCGACGAGGGCAGCCCGCTCGCGGTCGGCCAGCGGCTCGTCACGCGCGACGGCACGCTGCGGCGCTGGGACGGGTTCGTCGCGACGGGCAGCGGCGCCGCCGCGGCGGAGCGGCTCGAACGGCTCAACCGGCTGCACGCCCTGCAGGCCGCGCGCCCCGCGGCGGCCGACGCGGTCGCGACGCGCGACGCCGAACGCAGCGCGATCGACCAGGACATCGCCGCCGCCCGCCGCGCGGCGCAGGACGCGCGGACGCGTCTGGCCGCGGCGGAGACGCGCGTCCGCGATGCGCAACGCACCGAGGACCGCGCCGCCGCCTTGCTCGAACGGCTCGTCGGCCAGCGCGCCGATCTTGACCTGCGCGCGCACCGCATCGATACCGAACAGGACGCCGCGCGCGCCGAACAGCGCGCGGCCGACGCCGCGGTCGCCGCGCTGCCCGATGCCCGCGCCAGCGCCGACGCGGTCGCCGGGCTCCACCGCACCGCCGAGGCGTGCCGCACCGCGGTCGCGCAGGCGCGCGGCGCACGCGGCGCGCTCGACCGCAGCCGCGCGACCGACCGCGAACGCCTCGCCGCGGCGCACGCCGACATCCGCAGCTGGCGCGCGCGCGCCGGCGAGGCGGCCAAGCGGATCGGCGCGATGGACCTGCGCGAGGTCGACCTCGCGCGCGATGCCGACCGGATCGCGGATCGCCCCGCCGCGCTCGATCGCCAGCTCGCCGCGCTCGATGCGGACACTGCCGCCGCGCGCGCGACCGCCGATACGCTTCATGCCGCCGAGCAGGCCGCAGACGCCGCGCTGCGCGCCGCCGAGGACGGCCAGCGTCTCGCCGCCGAGACGCTCGCCACCGCGCGCGAGAACCGCGCCGCCGCGGCCACGCGCGCGGACAATCACGAGCAGCGCCGGATCGAGGCGGGACGCGTCTCGGGTCAACGGTTCGAATGCCCCGCCCCGCTGCTCCCCGAGCGTCTCGGCTTCGCCGCCGCCGATGTCCGATCGCCCGAGGACGAGACGCGCGGGTTCGAGCGGCTCACGACCGATCGCGAGCGGATCGGCGCGGTCAACCTCATGGCCGATCGCGAACTGGCAGAGCTCGAATCCGCATCGGGCGGCAACGCCGCCGAACGCGCCGAGCTGGGCGAGGCGGTCCAGCGGTTGCGCGGGTCGATCGGCACGCTCAACCGTGAAGGTCGCCAGCGGCTGCTGACCGCCTTCGCCGCGGTCAACGATCATTTCCAGCGGCTGTTCGGGACGTTGTTCGACGGCGGCGCGGCGCATCTCGACCTCGTCGATTCGGACGATCCGCTCGAGGCGGGGCTCGAGATCCTCGCGCAGCCGCCGGGCAAGCGGCTGCAATCGCTGACATTGCTGTCGGGGGGCGAACAGGCGCTCACCGCGGTCGCGCTGATCTTCGCGCTGTTCCTCACCAACCCCGCACCGATCTGCGTGCTCGACGAGGTCGACGCACCGCTCGACGATGCCAATATCGACCGGTTCTGCGCGCTGCTCGACCGGATGGCGCGCGACACCGCGACGCGGTATCTCGTCGTCACGCACAACGCCGTCACGATGAGCCGCATGCACCGGCTGTTCGGCGTCACGATGATCGAGCCCGGCGTCAGCCGTCTCGTCTCGGTCGACCTCCAGGCCGCGACCGATCTCGTCGCGGTGGCGTGATCGCGACGGCCTGATCGCGGCCGCACCCGGATTCTTCCCAAACCCCGCCGACCTGCGATATGCTCGCGCGATGTTCCTCGACGACTCGACGATCTGGCCGCGCAAGGACGACCTGCCGCCGCGCAAGCCGGTCTTTCGCCATGAACGCGCGCTCAGCCGCCTGCTGCTCGGCTATGCGCTCGCGCTGCTGCTCCTGCCGATCAGCCTTGGCAGTTTCGTCGATGCGATCCGCTATGTGATCGGGTTATTCGACTAATCACAATAGGTTGATCCCGATCAATCGACAGCGTGCCTTCCGGAACGTAATGCGAACGGATGGCGCAGCTCGACACCCGCGAGAAACTCGAGATCCTCGCCGATGCGGCGAAATACGATGCGTCCTGCGCCTCGTCGGGCACCGCCAAGCGCAATTCGAAGGACGGCAAGGGGCTCGGCTCGACCGAGGGCATGGGGATCTGCCACGCCTACGCGCCCGACGGCCGCTGTATATCGCTGCTCAAGATCCTGCTGACCAACAGCTGCATCTTCGACTGCCATTACTGCATTAACCGCAAGAGCTCGAACGTCCGCCGCGCGCGCTTCACCGCCAAGGAAGTCGTCGACCTGACGATCGCCTTCTACAAGCGCAATTATATCGAGGGGCTGTTCCTCTCCTCGGGGATCATCGCCTCGTCCAACTACACGATGGAGCAGATGGTCGAGGTCGCGCGCTCCTTGCGCGAGGATCATCATTTCCGCGGCTATATCCACCTCAAGACGATCCCCGACGCCGACCCCGAGCTCGTCCACCAGGCGGGGCTCTACGCCGATCGCCTGTCGATCAACGTCGAGCTGCCGACCGCCGGCGGCCTCAAGCGGCTCGCTCCCGAAAAGGACGGCGTGCGGATCGAGACCGCGATGCGCGAGGTCAAGGCCTCGATCGTCGACGGCAAGGACGCCAAGGCCAAGTACAAGTCCGCGCCACGCTATGCCCCCGCGGGCCAGTCGACGCAGATGATTGTCGGCGCGGACGCCGCGACCGATGGCGACATCGTCCGCAAGGCCTCGACGCTCTACGACCGGTTCGGTCTGCGCCGCGTCTATTATTCGGCATTCAGCCCGATCCCCGACGCGAGCGCGGTGCTCCCGCTGCAACGCCCGCCGCTGATGCGCGAGCATAGGCTCTACCAGTCCGACTGGCTGATGCGCTTCTACGAGTTCCAGCCGCACGAGGTGGTCGCCGCCGCCGACGATGCGACGGGCATGCTCCCGCTCGACATCGACCCCAAGCTCGCCTGGGCGCTCAAGTTTCGCGGCGCGTTCCCCGTCGACGTCAACCGCGCGCCGCGCGAGATGCTGCTCCGCGTCCCCGGGCTCGGCGTGAAGGCGGTCAACGGCATCCTCACCAGCCGCCGCTGGCGCCGGCTCCATCTCGCCGACGTCGCGCGGCTGACGGTGTCGGTCGCCAAGCTGCGCCCGTTCATCATCGCCGAGGATTGGCGCCCGGTCGCGCTGTCGGACCGCGCCGAGCTTCGCCCGATCGTCGCGCCGAAGCCGCGCCAGATGGAAATGTTCGGCTGACGCCGCCGTCGACCGCGCTCGCGAAAAGGATCCCGATTGCCCCATTTCCTCGTCGCCGAAAGCGAGACCGCGGATCAACGCGACGCGCGTCGCCGTCACGCGGGCAAGAGCTCGGGCGAAACCTACGCCGCGACGCTCGAACAGCTGCGTCCCGATGCGCGGATCACGATCGTCGCGCCCGCCGACGATGATGCCGACCAGCTCGACGCCGCAGCGTTGCGCGCGTTCGATGCGGTGTTCGTCACCGGATCGCCGCTCCATGTCTATGACGACAGCCCCCCGGTCCGCCGCCAGCTCGCGTTCATGCGCGCGGTGTTCGCTTCGGGCACGCCGTCGTTCGGATCCTGCGCGGGGCTGCAGCTCGCGGTCGCCGCGGCGGGTGGCAGCGTGCGCAAGATGCCCGAGCGGATCGAGGCGGGCGTTGCGCGCCGGATCACCGCCACCGCCGATGGCCGCGCGCATCCGCTGCTCGCGGGTCGGGCGCCGAGCTGGGATGCGCCCGCGATCCACGGCGACGAGGTCGAGCAGCTTCCCGACGACGCGACCTTGCTCGCGAGCAATGCGGTGACCCGCATCCAGGCGGCGGAGATCCGCCATGACGGCGGCGTCTTCTGGGGTGTCCAATATCACCCCGAGCTCGCCCCGCGCGAGATCGCGATCGCGTTGCGGCGGCAGGCCGACGATCTCATCGAAGCGGGACTGGCCGAAACGCAGGACGATGTCGAACGCCGTGCCGCAGAACTCGACGCGCTGCATGACTCGTCCGACCGCCGGTCGCTGCTATGGGCGCTCGGGGTCGACCGCGAGTTCGCGCACGAGGCCAGCCGCCGTCTCGAACTGACCAATTTTCTCGATCATTTCACGCCGAGCCGCGCGCGTGACGCGGGAGCGGATTAACGCGGCGCGAGCCGCCGGAACGTGTCGACCACCACCGCGTCGTTCACCGGCTTGTTGAGGATGACCATCGGCGGCGCAAACGGAATGCAGTCCTCGGGCGTCCCCGTCACGAAGATCACGGGCAGGTCGCCATACTGCGACAGGATGCGCTGGACGGCGGCAGGACCGGTGCCCTCGAGCAGCTTGACGTCGGACACGATGATGTCCGGACGGCGGTGCCGCGCCTGCTCGATTGCCGCATCCTGCGTATCCGCCTGCGCGATCGAGGTCGCACCAGCCTGCTCGATCAGGCAGATGATATGATCGGCGATCAGCCAGTCATCTTCGATTACGAGCGCATGGCACATTGGTGTTTCCCGGCATTACAGAGGCTTCCAACGAAGCGCCGCTCGCAACGGGCCCGATAAAAGCGGACCGGTCCTGTAAATAAGTTCATTCGGGCGTCACGCCCCTCGGCTCAGCGCGCCGCGCCCTCCGCGTCGGGGGCGATCGAGGCGAACCAGTCGGCATAGGGCGTCGTGCGCGCGAGATGCCGGTTCAGGTCGGGCGCGCCGTCGTGCCACCAGACGGGCCCCCGCTCGCCAAGCTGGCGCTTGGCCGCATCGACCGCGGCATGCGCGGCGCGCTCGCCCTCCGCATCGCCGGCCTTGCGCGTGCGCGCCACGTCGCGGCGCGCGTCCATCAGCGCCGCGACGAACCCGCTGCGCGCCGCCTCGGACAGATCCGGGTTCGCCGTGCGCCACAGCCGGCCACGAACGACGATATAGCGTCCGTCGGGTGTCGAGAGCGGCGCGGGCTTCGCCATTCAGAGCGGCGCGTCGATCGTGAAGACGACGCCCGCAGGCGCATAGTCGATCTTCGCCGCGCCGCGCAGGTGCTGCGCCAGCACGCGTTCGATCATCCGCGATCCGAACCCGGTCCGCGTCGGCGGCGTCACGACGGGGCCGTTCTCCTCCTCCCACCGGAAGGCCAGCCGCCGGCCCTGGTCGCCGACGACGATCCGCCATGCGATCGTCACATGCCCGCTCGCGACCGACAGTGCGCCATATTTGCTCGCATTGGTCGCGAGCTCGTGAAGCGCCATCGACAGCGCGAGCGTCACGCGCGGCTCGAGCGACACCACCGGCCCCGCGATCGTGAACAGCCGCCCCCGGCCATCGTCGAACGGCGCCATCACCCCCGCGACGATGTCGCCCATCGTCGCGCCCGCCACCTCGTCGCGCAGCAACAGGTCGTGCGCGACCGCAAGCGACCCGATCCGTGCGCCGATCGTGTCGCGTGCCTCGTCCATCGATCCGGCATCGCGCAGCGTCTGGTTGACGATCGCGCTGACCGTCGCGAGCGTGTTCTTGACGCGGTGTGTCAGCTCCCCCGCGAGCAGCGCGCGGTGTTCCTCGACGCGCTTGCGCTCGGTGATGTCGGTCGAGAAGCCCGTCATCGACAACGGCGTCCCGTCCGCCCGCTGCAGCAGCTCGCCGCGGATCGCGACCCAGCGCACCTCGCCGCCGGGGGTCACGATCCGGTATTCGATGTCATAGTCGCTGCCGTCGCGCAGCGTCGCCGCGATCGCATCCAGCACGCGCGCCAGATCCTCGGGATGGATCGCCGCCTGGAATTCGTCATAGCCGAACACCGCATCGGCATCGCGACCGAACACCGCCTTGCATCCCGCCGACGCGTTGAGCAGTTGCGCGCGCGGCTCGAACGTCCATGCGCCCAGCCGCCCCGCACGGAGCGCGAACGCGAGTTGCGCCGCGCTGTCCGCCAGCCGCGCCTGTGCGTCCGCGGCATCCGCCTCGAGCGCCTTGTGCTCGGCGATCAGCTGGACGAGCCGGTCGCGTTCGAGCGTCACGTCGTGCTGCGACGCGATGAAATACCGCGCCGTGCCCGCGGCATCGAACACCGGCGCGACGAGCAGCCGGTTCCAGAACGCGCTGCCGTCCTTGCGATGGTTGAGCAGGTCGATCTCGATCCGCGTCTCGCACGCCACCGCGTCGCGCAACGCGCCGACATCGCGCGGATCGGTGAGCGGGCCCTGCAGGAACCGGCAATTGCGCCCGACCACCTCGTCGCGGCGATAGCCGGTCAGCCGCTCGAACGCCGCGTTGACGTAGATGATCGGATTGTCGTCGAGCGCAGGGTCGCTGATCGCCATCGCCAGGTTCGAATCCTCGAACCCCGCGACGAACGGATCGGTCCGGTCGAGCGACTGCTCGAACGCGGCAACGGCGCACGCATGCACCATCGCGCCATCGGCCTGCCGCAGCGGCGAACGGTTCTCACTCTGTTCCAAATCGATCCGATTGCTACCGATAGTGTCCGCGCGTCGCAAGTCCCTGATACCGTACAGAGCTTTGCTCGGACGCCCGCGCGTACCATGCGCACGCCGCAACGCGGGGCGCGACACGGGGCGCGACGGGGAAATCTGGGCGTGGATCTGACCCGATGCGCGATGTCGCACGTTCAATAGGCATGACATCACGACCCTTACGCGCCCGGCCCTCGCTTGCCCGGCATGCGCTTGGTGCCGCCGCGGTGCTGCTGCTCGTCCCGACGGCCCCCGCCCCGGCAGCCATCGCCGCGCCCATTCCCCAGAAAAAGGCGCCCGCGCGCGCCAAACCGGCCGCTCCCAAGAGCAGCGCGCCAGGCCTCCCCGCGATCGAGGGCGGCACCGCGGTCATCGACAAGCAGGCGGTCACCGACGCACCCGCGCGCGCGCTTTATGCGAAGACGGGCTGGCACGCGCTCTGGTCGGCGGGCAACGCCGCGGCGCTCGACCGGATCCTCGCCGACCGCGCGCGTCACGGGCTCGACCGCGTCGCGTTCCTGCCCGAGCAGGAGTCGGGCGTTTCCGGCGGCAGCGCGGCGGCGGACGAGGATATCGCACGGACGCGCGCCGCGCTCGACTATGCCGCGGCGCTCGCACAGGGGCGCGTCGATCCGGCGACGCTTCACGACGTCTACACGCTGCCGCGCCCCAAGGTCGATCTCGTCGCGGGCCTCGCGCGCGCACTGGCGGCGAACGCGCTGCCCGCCTGGTTCGACGGCCTCGCGCCGCAGGATGCCGACTATGCCGCACTGTCCGCCGCCTATATCGCGTTCAGCGCGAAGGCCGCGGTCGCCTCCCCCACCATCGCGATCCCGTCGGGCGTGATCCGCGTCGGCATGCGCGATCCGCGCGTCGCGACGATCGTCGAGCAGCTGGTCGAGAGCGGCTACACGATCGCCGCGCCCGATATCGCCGCGCCCCCGCCGCCCGGCCAGACCGCCGCCCCGACGCTCTATACGCAGGCGCTCGCCGATGCGGTGAAGGGGTTGCAGACCGATTACGGGATCGCCGCGGACGGCGTCGTCGGTCCCGACACGCTCAAGGTCCTCAACCTCGGCGCGGGCGACCGCGCGCGTTCGCTCGCGGTCGGGCTCGAGCGGCGGCGCTGGCTCGCACGCACCGCGCCCGCGACGCGGATCGACGTCAACACCGCCTCGGCGCAGCTTCGCTACTACCGCGACGGCGTGCTCGTCGATCAGCGCAAGGTCATCGTCGGCGAACCGGGCCGCGAGACCCCCGGTCTCTCGTCCCCGATCTATCGCCTCGTCGCCAACCCGACCTGGACCGTGCCCAAGTCGATCCAGAACGGCGAGATGGCCAATGTCGGTCCCGACTATCTGGCCGAGCACAACATGGTGCTCCGCGACGGCTGGATCGTCCAGCAGCCGGGGCCGAGCAACGCGCTGGGGCTCGTCAAGTTCGACATGGCGAACGACCAGGCGATCTATCTCCATGACACGTCGGCGCCCGGGCTGTTCGATCGCAGCCAGCGGCACCTCAGCCACGGCTGCGTCCGCGTCGAGGATGCGTCGGGATTCGCGCAGATGCTCGCGGACGATGCGGGCGTCGCCGACGCATGGCAGACCGCGCAGATGTCGGGCGAGATGACGTTCGTCCCGCTGCCGACGCGCATCCCCGTGCGGCTGCTCTATCACAACGTCTATGTCGGCGACGACGGCCGCGTCGCGTTCCGCACGGATCCTTACGGCTGGAACGACCCGGTCGCCGAACGTCTCGGCTTCGCGCGCGCCGCCGCCAATCGGGCCGAGGCCAAGGCGATCGATATCGGCCCGTGAGCGTGCGCCCCTGAGGCTGCGACGACCCTAGCGGTAGGTCATCCCGCGTTCGAGCCCGCGCAGCTCGGCCAGCCCGCGCAACCGGCCGATCAGCGAATAGCCCGGGTTGGTCGTCTTGGTCAGGTCGTCGACCATCTGGTGGCCGTGATCGGGGCGCATCGGCAGCGACTGCCCGGTCCGCGCCTGCAACGCGACGATCTCGGCCATGATCGCGGGCATGTCGGCATCGCCCTCGAGATGCGGCGCCTCGTGGAACGCGCCATCGGGCTCGCGCTGGACCGAGCGGAGGTGGAGGAAGCCGATCCGGTCGCCAAGCCGCCGGACCATCCCGGGCAGGTCGTTGTCCGCGCGCACGCCGAACGATCCGCTGCAGAAGCACAGCCCGTTCGCGGGCGACGGCACCGCGTCGAACAGCGCGGCGACGTCCGCCTCGGTGCTGACGACGCGCGGCAATCCGAACAGCGGAAAGGGCGGATCGTCGGGATGGACGACCAGCCGGATTCCCTCCGCCTCCGCGACCGGGCACACCGCCTCGAGAAACGCGACATGGCTCGCGCGCAGCCGCTCGCTGTCGATATCCGCATAGGTCGCGATGCAGTCGAGCAGTTCGGGCGAGCTGAAACTCTCCTCGCTGCCCGGCAGCCCGGCGATGATCGTCCGCTCGAGCGTGACGCGCGCGGCCGCGTCCATTGCGGCGAAGCGCTGCTCCGCCCTCGCGACGACGGCCGCGTCATAGTCGGTCGCCGCACCGGGACGCCGCAGCATGTGGATGTCGTACGCCGCCAGCGCCTCGAGCTCGAACCGCAACGCACGCGCGCCGTCGGGCAGCGGCCACGCCAGATCGGTCCGCGTCCAGTCGAGCAGCGGCATGAAATTATACGTGACGACGTCGATCCCGTGCGCCGCCAGGTTGCGCAGGCTCGCGACATAGGCCTCGATCAGCCGATCCCAGTCGCGACCACGCGTCTTGAGCCCTTCGTCGACCGGCAGGCTTTCGACGACCTTCCAGTCGAGCCCCGCCGCTTCGATGATCCGGCGCCGCTCGGCGATCGCCGCCTCGCTCCAGACCGCGCCGTTCGGCACCTCGTGCAGCGCGGTGACGACGCCGGTCGCACCCGCCTGCCGTATCGCGCCGAGCCCGACCGGGTCGTTCGGGCCGAACCACCGCATGGTCTGGGTCATTCTCATTGATCGTCTTCCTGCTGTCGATGCGCGCCTGTCGCCATGCGCGTCTTATAGCATAGCAGGCTGATTTGGCATGACACTTGTCAATTTTCTGACTGGCCAATTTGTTATCTTGATTGACTTCACGTCGGCGGGCCCCTTCCCCCCGCCGATCCCCGCCGCACGCTTGTCGGACCGGTCGTCGGGCCGCCACCGGCCGCCCGACGAAATCGCCTTCGCCTAGAAGGTCCCGCGCAGGCCGATCAGGAACTGGCGTCCCGGCTTGTACTGCGTGAACGTCGCGTTCTCGAACTGGAAATACGAGCGCAGCGTCGCATCGGTGAAGTTCGCCACGTTGATCGTCAGCTGCGGCGCGCCCGCAATCCCGAAGATCTTGTCGAGGTCGAACGACGACGAGAAGTCGTAGGTCGTATAGTCCGTCCCGAACAACGCCGCCGACGGGATGCCGTTCTGCGCCGCGCCGCTGTTCTGCGCACCCTGCCGCGAGGTCGTTGCGACGCGCAGCATCACGCCGTTCTTCTCGTAGAAGCCGGTGATGTTGTACGTGAACGGCGACACGCCGAACGCGGTGGCGGGGCCGTCGCTGCGCTGGTCGACGATCGTCGCGTTGGCGTTGAAGCCGAAGCCCGTGACGCCGATCATCCGCGTCAGGAAATCGAGCGGCTGGACCCACTGGAATTCCAGCCCGTTGATCGTCAGCTTGTTGGGGACGTTGACCTGCGACGTCACCTGCACCTGCGCGACGGTCGGGCCGCCACGCGAGTTCAGCGCGATCTGCTGCGTCGGGTTCAGCGTGTCGTAGGTGATGCCGTATTGCGCGAGTTCGGCGAACGCGACCGTGTTGATCGCGGTGTTGGTGAAGCCCTCGATCGACTTGCGGAACGCGTTGAAGCTGATCACGCCCTCGCGGCCGGTATAATATTCGAAACCGAGGTCGAGGTTGGTCGACAGATAGGGTTCGAGCGCGGGGTTGCCGATGCTCGCCTGATCCGCCGAGGGTGCGCCGAAATTGACGCCGGGCAGCTGTGCCGACGGATCGGGGCGCGTCAGCGTCCGCGACCCGGCGACGCGAACGACCGCCTGCTCGCTCAGGTCATAGGCGAAGGTCGCCGCGGGCAGCCATTCGGAATAGGCGTTGCGCGTCGACACCATGCTGACGATGTTCGGATAGCGGCTGCCATCGGGCAGGCTGCCGCCGGCCGCGGGCGTGTTGCGCGGATCGGGGAGCGAGACGCGCCCGGTGATCTGCTGGATCGTGTTGACGTAGCGCAGCCCGAGGTTGAAGCGCAGCATGTTGCCGCCCAGCTCCTGCGCGCCGTTGACCGTGGCGAACGCCGACTTGACGATCTCGCGGATCAGGCCGCCGCTCGCACCCGTGTTGGCGCCGCCGCTGTCAGGCGCGCTGTCGTGGAACGACTGATAGTTGGTCGCCGCTGCGAACGCCGGCCAGTCGACCGTGACGAACCCCGCAGGCCCCGGCGTCAGATAGCCCGGCGCTGCGGCATTGGGCACGAGCGACCCGCCATAGGACAGCGGACCCGCGACGCCCGTGGTCGCCCCCGTCCCCAGACCCGGATAGGTCGGATACCCTGCGGGCACGACGCCCGGCGCGTTCAGCCCTTCGCAGGGTGGCTGCGTATTGGGCGACGGGACGAACACGCTCGGATTGTTGCCGCAGACCGCATTCTGCCACGCCTGGCTGTTGTCGAACCCGCGGATCCGCCGCGACACGTCGTCGAACGCGCCGCCGACCTTGATGTTGAGCGCCTTGTCGCCCCACGTCAGGTCGCCGCGCGCGCCCTTGCTCTTGTTGAGCCGGCGCTCGTCGGAGATGTTGACGCGGCTCCCGGGATTCCACCCGAAATTCGCCGGATCGTTGAGGTCGAGACCGCTCGTGATCGTCGGCATCCCGCCCGTGTTCGAATAGGTCACCGTATTGCCCACGCCCAGCGGCGTCGTCATGCCGACCGTCGGGCTCTCGCGGTGGAAGGTCGATCGCGCATAATTGCCCTGCAGCGTGGCCTTGAGCGTCGGCGAGATTTCCCATTCGCCGCCCGGATTGACGCTGAACAGCTTGGTCGTCTCGGTATAGGGGCGGAATTCGTTGAAGAACTGCGCGTTGGCGAACGTGCCGCCGGTCACCACGCAGCCGACCGTGCAATCGGCCTTGTCGAACGTCAGGTTGGTCGGGATCACCGCGCCGTTGCGCACGATCCACGCCATGTTCTCGCGGATCAACTCGTTCTTCTTGTAGCCGTACAGACCGTCGATGTAGAAATGCAGCGTGTCGGTCGGCTGCCATTCGGTGCTGACGATCGCGTTGATGCGGTCGCGCGGGCCGCGGATGCTGGTGGTGCGCCCGAGACGCGGCAGCAGCGCGTTGTCGATCTGCTGGATCGTCGCGCCGGGATTGTTCGCGAGCAGGAACGCGCGGTCGATCGGCGTCCCCGCGACCAGCCCGCCGCCGGCGCCCGCCGGCACCACCGCCGGGATCGTCCAGTTGCCGCCGCCCGTCGTGTTGCACCCGCTCGCGGCGCCGCACTGCGCCGCGGTCAGCGCGGGGTTGGTATAGCCGATCGTCTCGAACCCGCGCGTGTCGGTGAACAGCCGCTGGGCCGACACGCCCGCGAGGATGCCGAAGCGCTCGGTGCGCCAGCTGCCGATCAGCGCGCCGCGCGCGCCGATCCGGTCCTCGGGCGACTGGCGCGTGCCCTGGACGTTATAGTTCAGGAACCCCGTCGCGCGGTCGAACGGCCGCGCCGACCGCAGGTCGATGTTACCCGCCGCGCCGCCTTCGAGAAGATCCGCGGTATAGCTCTTGTTGACCGTCAGCTTGGTGAACAATTCGGTCGGGAAAAAGCTGAGGTCGACCGAGCGGTCGGTGCCTTGCGCATCCGTCGCGCCCGACGATGCGACCGCGATCGTCGCGCCGTTCAGCGTCACGTTGGTGAAGTTCGACCCCAGCCCGCGGATCGCGACGTTGGTGCCCTCGCCCGTCACGTCGCGCGTGATCGTGATGCCAGGGATGCGGTTGAACGATTCGGCGATGTTCGTGTCGGGGAACTTGCCGATATCCTCGGCGAAGATCGAATCGGTGAACCCGGTCGACGCGCGCTTCGCGTCGGTCGACTTGGCCAGGCTCGAGCGATAGCCCGTGACCACGATGTCCTCGGCCGGCGTCCCCTGCGTCGTGTCGGTCTGCGGCGCGGGCGGCGTCGCGGGGCCGTTGTCCTGACCATTTTCGGGCACCTGCTCCTGCGGCGGCGGGACGGTCTGCGCGCTCGCGGCCGACACGCACAGCGCGGCCAGCGTCGTCGCGCACAACAGCGCGCCGCGGGACAGATGCGGCAATGTCTTGCGGGCGGGCTTCGACTTGGACGTCATGATCGGGATCCTCTCTGGAACCTCGCTGCCGTGCGTTGGACAGGAGGCAAAATCGTCGGCGGCTGGACGTAAAGTTCAGGGTAAGCGGGGTGGACGGCCGGGGGGCTGCACGAACCGATCAGGCCGCGCGCCGACGGTCATGACGCGGTCGCCCGGGGGCCCCGGGGGCATCGTCACGACACGCAGGCAACCGGCAGGAGCGATGCGCTCCCGCGTTGCGACTAGAAGAATTGCGTAGCACCCAAGTCATCCATCCCTCGTCATGCCTGCTTCACACAGATCGTTGATAGCGCTACCTCGGCGATAGTTGTCAGCAAGTCAATATGCTTTGGCTAGGCCAATTCGGCCCGACCTGTGAGGGTACTCGCCAATGTGCGCGCTACCGTTTTCTGCGTCGCTACCATCCGCCGATCGTGTCCGGACCGGACCCGGCCGCGTCGACGCGCCGAACGACCTCGGTGGATCGGCGGCCTTCCCTCTCGCCCGCATCCTGCTATCACTCCGACAAAAGCGTTGGAGGATGCAGATGATCGACACCCGAAAAGCAGGGCGAATTGCGGGGCGACCCGCAGGCCGATCGCGTCGCGCCTTCCTCGTCAGCGCAGGCGCGCACGCGCTGATGGCGGGGACGATGCTGTCGACCGCGCGCGCCACGCCGGCATTTGCCGCGGGCGGTACGGCGGCCATCCCGGCGGCCAGGCTGCGCGCCTTCGACCTCGCCGACGTTACCTTGTCAGACAGCCCGTTCCTGCATGCGCAGCACAAAACCGAGGCGTATCTGCTCGCGCTGCACCCCGACCGGCTGCTGCACAATTTTCGCGTCAACGCCGGGCTGACGCCGAAGGCGCCCGTCTATGGCGGGTGGGAATCCGATCCGCTCTGGGCGGACATCAACTGCCACGGCCACACGCTGGGGCATTATCTGTCGGGGTGCGCGCTCGCCTATCGCTCGACCGGCAAGCGCGAATACAAGCGCCGGATCGATCATATCGCGCGCGAACTCGCCGAATGTCAGCAGGCCGCGGGGTCGGGGCTCGTCTGCGCGTTCCCCGACGGCGCCGCCTTGCTCGCGACGCATCTGCGCGGCGATCCGATCACCGGCGTGCCCTGGTACACGCTGCACAAGGTCTTTGCGGGCCTGCGCGACGGCGCCTTGCTCGCGGACAGCGCACCGTCGCGCGCGGTGCTGTTGCGGTTCGCCGACTGGGCGGTGGTCGCGACGCGGTCGCTCGACGACGCGCAGTTCGAGACCATGCTCGAGACCGAACATGGCGGGATGAGCGAGATCTTCGCCGACCTCTACGTCATGACGGGCAATGCCGACTATCGCCGGACCGCGGAACGCTTCGCGCAGAAGGCGGTGCTGGCGCCGCTCGCCAAGGGTCGCGACACGCTCGACGGGCTGCACGCCAACACGCAACTGCCCAAGATCATCGGCTATCAGCGGCTGTGGGAGGTCACCGGGAAATCCGACTACCACGACGCGTCGCGATTCTTCTGGCGGACGGTCGCGCTCACCCGGTCGTTCGCGACGGGCGGGCACGGCGACAACGAGCATTTCTTCCCGGTCGCCGACTTCGCGTCGCATGTCTTCTCGGCGAAGGGATCGGAGACCTGCTGCCAGCACAACATGCTCAAGCTCACGCGCGCGCTGTTCCTCCACGATCCGCAGGTCGCCTATGCCGATTATTACGAACGCACGCTCTACAACGGGATCCTCGCGTCGCAGGACCCCGACAGCGGCATGACCACCTATTTCCAGGGCGCGCGGCCGGGCTATATGAAGCTCTACCACAGCCCCGAAGACTCGTTCTGGTGCTGCACCGGCACGGGCATGGAAAACCACGTCAAATACCGCGACTCGATCTATTTCCACGACGACGACGCGCTCTACGTCAACCTGTTCATCCCCTCCGCGGTGACGTGGAAGGACAAGGCGGCGCGCGTCACGCAGACGACGCTGTTTCCCGACGTTCCGACGACGAGCTTGCGCTGGACATCCGCCCGCCCGACCGTCGCGACGATCAAGCTGCGCCACCCGCAATGGAGCCGCACCGCGATCGTCCTCGTCAACGGCACCGAGGCGGCGCGCTCGACCCGGCCCGGCAGCTATGTCGACGTCGCGCGCACCTGGCGCAGCGGCGACACGGTCGAGCTCCGGATGGCGATGGACGTCGCGGTCCAGCGCAACCCGGTCGCCCCCGACATCGTCGCGTTCACCTATGGCCCGCTGGTCCTTGCGGGCGCGCTCGGTCGCGAGGGGCTGGCCCCAGGCGCAGACATCATCGTCAACGAACGCAAGTACGGCGCGTACAACGACACCCCGTTCACCGCGCCGACGCTTCCCGCCATGCCGAACGACACCCCCGGCACGCTCACGCCCGGCAGACGCCCGCTCGAATTCACGACGCGATCCTCCGACAACCAGCCGGTCCGCCTGATCCCCTATCACCGCATCGCGCACGAACGCTACGCGACCTATTGGCAGCTCACCCCGCCGGTCTGACCGCGACCGGTCCGCGCGCGACCGGCGCGGCGGCGGATTGGATGCGTCGCGCCATGCCGCTAGACCGGCACGCCATGCCCCCCGCCCCGCCTCCCGCCCCGCCAACCGCCCCTCTCGCCGCCCCCGAGTTCGATGCCGGCTTCCGCCATCAGCTCGACACATTGTTCGCGTGGCGGCGGGATGTGCGCCGCTTCCGTCGCGTGCCCCTGCCGCCCGGCGCGCTCGATCGCGTTCTGGGCGCAGCCGCAACCGCGCCGTCGGTCGGGCTCAGCCAGCCCTGGCGCTTCGTCACGGTGGAGTCCCCCGACCGCCGCGCGGCGGTGCGCGCGGATTTCGTCGCGTGCAACACCGCCGCCTTGTCCGCGCAGGACGACGCACGCAGCGCACGCTATGCCCGCCTCAAGCTCGCAGGCCTCGATCAGGCGCCCTGCCATGTCGCGGTGTTCGTCGAACCCGATCCGGAACAGGGCCACGGCCTCGGCCGCGCGACGATGCCCAAAGCCGTCGCCTTCTCCGCGGTCATTGCGATCCACACGATCTGGCTGGCGGCGCGCGCCGAGGGCATCGGGCTCGGCTGGGTATCGATCCTCGACCCCGCACGCATGACGCACATCCTCGACGTGCCCTCCGCGTGGCAGCTCGTCGGCTATCTCTGCATCGGCTATCCCGAAACCGACGGCGTGACACCCGAACTCGAAACGGCGGGATGGGAAACGCGACGCGCGCTCAGGGTCATCGCGCGCTAGGTCGCGTAGCGGGTCACCGCACCGACCGACCGCGACACGGCGCGCGTCACGCCGCCAGCGTCCGCGTCGGAAACACCGGGCCGCGCACCTGCATCCGATCCGCACGATAGGGCCGCTGCAGCGCCAGCACGTCGTCATAGCTGCCGGTCAGCCAGCGATCGTGATCGTCGGGCCGCAGGATCGTGATCATCGCCTTGGGATGGATCGGCGCGACCAGTTCGTTCGCGTCGCACGTCACCATCGCGAAATAGCGCTGCTCGCCGACCTGCCGCCAGAACCCGGCGATCGCGAACACCGGCTGATCGGTGACCGAGAACCACATCTCGCCCTTGATCGGCTTCTTGCCGTCGCCGAGGTCGGTCGGCTCGCGCGCCCATTCGCAGAATTCGGTCAGCGGGATCAGGCACCGGTTGGCCGGATCGCTCACCAGCGAACGCCATTGCGGCAAATGGAGCGTGCGGACGTTGGTCTGCGCGACCTTGCGCCCCGCCTGCTTGGCCTGCCCCGCAAGGACGTCCCACTCCATTACGTCGACACCGCGCCGCGCGCCCTCGTCGCGCACGACATAGGCGCGGCCGAACGGGCGAAGCTCTTTCGGATCGAACCGGTTGTCCATCGGCTTGTCGGTCAGCCATTCGCCGCCGAACCGTTCGAAGATCGTATCCGGCTCGCCGCTGAACCGCGCGCGGTTGCACATCGATCAGTTGCCGGGGCTGCGGCGCTTGATCTCGCCGAGCAGCGCCTCGGCGACGGGATGCCCGATGTCGCCGCCGGTCTGCTGATACGCACTCGCCAGCTCGGTGTCCGACGCGGCGCTCAGCAGCGCCTCGACGCGCGCGCTGTACGCGTCGGCTTCGGCCGCCGCCGCGTCGGCCGCGTCCTCGCTGGTCACGCCGGCGGCATCACCGGGCGTATCACCGGGCGCGGGCGCATGCGCCATCACCGCATTCTCCTTGAAGATGTCGAACGCGTCGGCCGCCTCGCTGCGCTGCTCCAGCGCGATTTCGAGAAGCGTGAACAGGTCGAGCGGGGATGTGGTGTTTTCCATGCGCCGACCTAAGCCGGTTTTGCGACGTCAGGCAAATTACGCGTCGGTCGCCGGCGCGGCGGCAGGGCGCCGCTGCGACACGATCTGCGCGACGCGGTCGGCAAATTGCTTGAGCGTCGGCACGATGTCCGCGCGCGCCAGCTTGCGCGGATGCGGATCGATCGCACACAGCGTCCCGTAGAACGAGTTGTCCGACAGGACGATCGGCAGCGAGACATAGCTCTTGAAGCCGTAGAGCGCGGGCGCCGGGTGGCTGTTCCACCGCGGATCGGCGGAGACGTCGTCGATCACGACCGCATTGCCGGACTCGCGGATGTCGTTGCAGATCGTCGTCGAGATGCGCAGCTCGTCCCCCGGCGACATGCCGAAGTCGATCTGGTCGAGCACCTGGCACGCGATCCAGCGCGCCTCGGTCACGCGTGCGACCGCGACGAATCCCATCCCCGTGAGCGCCGCCACCTCCTCGAGGATGCGGCGTATCTCGTCATCGTCGCCAAAGCGCGCGGCATCCGCGGCCAGTTCGTCGAACATAAGCTGGTCCCCCGCGCCGACCATAGCCCAGCCCGCGGGTTCTGACGACTCCCGGCGCAACCGGGCGCCGTCGCGAGCGGACGTCAGCGGCGGCGATACCGGGGATCGGGCGTGATCGCCTCGATCTTGTCGAGTTCCGCGATCAGATCCGCAAACCCGTCATCCGCGTCTTCGTCCGCGGCGACCGAGAACAGGCGATGAAACCCCGACCCCAGGACGTCGAGATCGCGTTGGGTCAGGAGACCAACAGCCACGATACGGTCTTTCGTCAAAATCCATCTCCCGGCGTAGATGAAGGCAACGGGCGACCGACGATTAAGTGCCTTCCCCAAGCGGCGACTGCCGACAATGCACGCGTACAGGCCAGCGCAAGCCGAACCGCGCCACCCGGCGATCCCGGCACGCGAAGCAGACGCCGCGGAGGGGCTTCAAAAGGCTGAAGATTTCAGTGCAAAATGGCGGAGACGGAGGGATTCGAACCCTCGGTACCAGTAAACCCGGTACGGCGGTTTAGCAAACCGCTGGTTTCAGCCACTCACCCACGTCTCCGGCTGCAGCAGGTGCGGGGCTATAGCGGGGGTCTGCGCGGGGGGCAACTGGTGTTGCACGGTGTTCGAGCGTGAAATCGACTCTTTCCGCCGTTTCATTCATTGCGGGGTCAGGCCCGGATTGGTTAGCTGGGCATTCACGTATCGGGGAAGATCATCATGCGCAGTTTCTGGCTCGGGCTCGGCGCCCTCGCCGCGTCGATCGCGAGCAGCGCGCCCGCGCAGGTTCGCACGATCGACCCCAATCAGGCGATCGACGGCGATCTCGCCCCGCAGCAACGCGCGCAGGCGGATACGCGCACGCAGCCGTCGCCGCGCTATCCCGAGCAGCCCGCCCCGGTCGAGCCCGTCGAATCGCCCGCCCCGTCGCAGGTCGCACCCGCGACCGGTGCCCAGACGCGCGCGGAGGCGACGATGAGCGCCGCCGACACCTATGAGCGCGACGATCTGCTCGCGGCGGGCGAAGGCGTGTTCGGCAAGGGCGCGGCGGGGCTCGGCGGCATCCTCGAGAAGATCCTCAAGGACCAGGGCCAGCCCAACGCCTATATCGCGGGGCGCGAGGCGTCGGGCGCGTTCATCCTCGGCGTCCGTTACGGCTCGGGGCTGATGAACCACAAGGTCGAGGGCGAGAAGCCCGTCTACTGGACCGGGCCGTCGGTCGGGTTCGACGTCGGCGGCGACGCGAACAAGGTCTTCGTGCTCGTCTACAACCTCTACGACACCGAGGAACTCTACAAGCGCTTCCCCGCGGTCGAGGGCCGGCTCTACCTCGTCGGCGGATTCGCCGCGACCTATCTGCGGCGCGGCAACGTCGTGCTGATCCCGATCCGGCTCGGCGTCGGCTGGCGCGCGGGCGTGAATGTCGGGTACATGAACATCACCCACAAAAGCAGGTGGCTGCCGTTTTAAGGCGCAGGTGGGCAGCCGGCCACGCCCGGCTGACTCCACCAAGCCCGGCCGGCGGCGCGTAGCGCCGTCCGACGACGCGGGCTTTGCCCGCGACGCGGCGCCGCCCCCGCCAACACCCCTCATCCCCTACAACCCTGGGCTCCCGCCTTCGCGCGAGAACAGCGCGTGCGGCGGGCCTCCGGGCCCCTCCTGCAACAGCGCCCGGTAGCGCCCACCCCCACAATCGCCTAACGCCACGCGAATGGCCAAACCCGACCGCCTCGCCCGTCTCGACGCCCAGCGCGAGGATCTCGAAACCGACTACCGCGCGACACTGATCGCCGCGCTGGAGAGGACCGCGGGCGGGTCGCTCGGGCTGTTCGACCGCAGCAGCGACCGCCGCGTCCGCACCGCGATCGCGCCGACGATCGCCGCGCTGCGTGAAATGGGCACCGAGATCGACGCGATGCGCGACCGGCTGATGCTCGACCCGTTCGCGCTCCACCGCGACTTCTTCGCCGCGCGCGGGCCGGTCAGCGCAAGTGCGCCCGGCGAGCAGAAGGCGGCACGGCTGTGGCTGGCGCGGCTCGCACAGGAGGATCCGGCGGACTGACCCCCTACCGTCATCCTGACGAAAGTCAGGACCCAGGGTCACGACCGCCGCGCTGCTTGGCTCTGGATCCTGACGTTCGTCAGGATGACGGGGTAGAGACGAACCGCCACCCCGCATCGGTCCCCGCAAGGAACGGCACGACCGACGTATCCCCCTCCCCGACCCGCTCGGGCACGATCACGCTCTCACGCACCAGCGTCACCGTGCCCTCGTTCAGCGGCAACCCGTAGAACCGCGCGCCATGCTCCGACGCGAACCCCTCAAACCGGTCGATCGCGCCCTCCGCGTCGAACACGCCGAGATACGCCTCGAGCGCGAACGGCGCGTTGAAGATCCCCGCACAGCCGCAGCCCGATTCCTTCGCCCCCACGACATGCGGCGCGCTGTCGGTGCCGAGGAAGAAGCGCGGGCTACCCGACACCGCGGCCTTCCGCACCGCGAGCCGGTGAGTCTCGCGCTTGAGCACGGGCAGGCAATAGGCGTGCGGCCTGAGCCCCCCGTCGAACAACGCGTTGCGGTTGATCAGCAGATGCTGCGGCGTGATCGTCGCGGCGATCGGATGGTCCGCCTCGCTGACGAACGCCGCGGCCTCGGCGGTGGTGATGTGCTCGAGCACGATCTTCAGCCCCGGATAGTCGCGCGTCAGCGGCGTCAGGATACGCTCGACGAACACCGCCTCGCGGTCGAAGATGTCGATGCTCTTGTCCGTCACCTCGCCGTGGATCAGCAGCGGCATGCCGATCCGCTGCAGCGTCTCGAGCACGCCCGTCAGCGCGCGGATATCGGTGACGCCATGCGCCGAATTGGTCGTCGCATGCGCGGGGTAGAGCTTGCACGCGGTGAACACGCCCTCGGCATGGCCGCGCTCGATCTCGGCGGGATCGGTGCCGTCGGTCAGGTAGCAGGTCATCAGCGGCGTGAAATCGGCACCGCCGACCGCCGCGAGGACCCGCTCGCGATAGGCGCGCGCGGCGGCGATCGTCGTCACCGGCGGGGTGAGGTTGGGCATGATGATCGCGCGCGCGAACTGCCGCGCGCTGTGCGGCGCGACCGCGTCCAGCATCGCGCCGTCGCGCAGGTGGAGATGCCAGTCGTCGGGGCGGCGGATCGTGATGCTGTCGGTCATGCGCCCTCCTACCGACGCGCGGCAGACGACGCCAGACGGTTGCGCGCCTTGGAAATCGCCGGGCGCGCACTAGGTGAAGGAGATGACCGAGCCCGACAGCGCAACCCGGCCCGAGACGGCCACCTGCCTCGCCGACCGCGCGGTGCTGCGCATCGCGGGCGAGGACGTCCGCGGCTTCCTGCAGGGGCTGGTGACCGCCGACACCGCGTTGCTCGCGCCCGGCGCGCCCGCCTGGGCCGCTTTGCTGTCGCCGCAGGGCAAGGTGCTGTTCGACTTCCTCCTCTGGGCGGACGGTGCCGACGTGCTGGTCGATGTCGAGGCGTCGCAGGCCGAGGCGCTCGCCAAACGCCTGACGCTCTACCGCCTGCGCCGCGCGATCACGATCGCCCCCGATCCGCTCCATGTCCACTGGTCGCCGACGGGGACGCAGGGCCGCCCCGATCCGCGGCTTCCCGCGCTCGGCCACCGCTGGCTCGGCCCCGCGGATGCAGCGGCAGGCGATGCGTCGCCCGCCTGGCACGCGCACCGCCTGTCGCTCGGCGTGACCGAAGGCATCGCCGAGCTCGGCAGCGGCGAGACGCTCTGGCTCGAATGCAACGCGCGCGAGCTGAACGGCGTCAGCTTCACCAAGGGCTGCTATGTCGGCCAGGAGAACACCGCGCGGATGCACCACCGTTCGAAGGTCAACCGCCGCCTCGTCGTCGCGCCCTTCACCGAACCGAGCAGCCGCACGCGCGTCACCTATCCCGACCTCGCGCTGATGGTCGACCACCGCCGCACCGAAGCGCTGGGCGACGCGCGCGTTCCGGACTGGCTCGCGCCTGCGCTCGAGGCAGACTCTACCGGCTGAAGCGCCACTCCCGTCATCCTGACGAAAGTCAGGACCCAGGGTCACAAACGCCGCCGCTGCTGGGCTCTGGATCCTGACTTTCGTCAGGATGACGGGAAGGGAGGTATCGCTGCGAGGCTTAAGACCCTGACATGCGCCCCGCGCGGGCAACGCCGCTGCCCACCAAGGCACGCCTCCCAGCCCAGGCAAACGACCTCAACCCCAACCCCGTCATCCTGACGAAAGTCAGGATCCAGGGTTACAAACGCCGTCGCTGCTTGGCTCTGGATCCTGACTTTCGTCAGGATGACGGGAGGGGGGTTATCGCTGCCGGGTTCCAAGTCCTGACGTGCGCCCCGCGCGGGCAATCCCGCTATCCACCACGGCACGCCTCCCAGTCTAGGCACACGACCCCAGCCCCAACCCCGTCATCCTGACGAAAGTCAGGATCCAGGGTCACGAACGCCGTCGCTGCTGGGCTCTGGGTCCTGACTTTCGTCAGGATGACGAGAGGGACATAGCGCCGGGCTAAAGGTCCTGACGTGCGGAGAATGACACCCCCGCGCGTAGCGCAGCACCACACTGCGGCATTGCCCACGCCGCCCACCCCAAACAACTCCGCGCCTCCGCGCCTCCGCGCGAACCAAACTTCTTCCCCCTCAAGACCACCAGACAAAAGAAAAGGGAGGCCGGCTCGCGCCGACCTCCCCGATCTTTTCCCGCATCCGACCCGAAAGGATCGGAAGGCAGAAGTCTTACTGGCCCGAACCCGGACCGTAGGTGACTTCCACGCGACGGTTCTGCACTTCGCGCACGCCATCGGCGGTGTCGACGCGCGGACGGCTCTCACCGAACGCTTCGGTCGAGATCACGCCATCCGGGATCGCATGCGACGACAGATAGGCGCGGACGCCGTCTGCACGACGCTGCGAGAGACCGACGTTGTACGATGCCGAACCCGACTTATCGGCGTGGCCTGCCAGCATGACCTGTGCGTTGCCGCACGACTGGTACTGCGTGACGGCGTTGTCGAGGATCGACGCAGCCTCAGGCGTGATGTCCGACTTGTCCCACTCGAAGAACACGATGAACGGACCTGGCGAGCAGACGACTTCGACCGGTGCTGGCGGCGGCGGCGGAGCCATGGGCTCTGGTGCCGGCGGCGGCGGCGGTGCGACTGGCTCTGCAGGCGCGCCGAAGTTGTAGGTCAGGCCGCCCAGGATGCTGTGCGAACGGTAACGACCGTCGAACACGCGGTTCGACACGTCGACCAGCTTGACGTTCTCGGCGTTGAAGAAGCGATACTTCAGCGTCGCGTCGACATGGTCGGTCAGCGGTGCACGGATACCGGCGAGGCCCTGATAGGCGAACACGGTGTCCGAGTCGTTCAGGAAGTCGCCACGGTTGTTGAGAGCGTAGTTCGCCTTGACGCGAGCAACACCGACACCACCGCCGACAAAACCCTGGATGCCATCGTCCGGACCGAAGTCCAGCAGGCCGTTCAGCATGAAGCTGAGCGCCGACGACGAACCGCCAGCGTAATCGTAGTTACCCGTCGGAGCGTTTACGAGTGCGCCTGCACGGTTGAACGCTGGCGTGGTCGTGGTCGACGTGAAGCCGTCCACGGTTGCCTTGCGGTAGCCGACTTCGGTTTCGAGGCGGAAGCCACCGAAATCGTAGCCCATGACTGCATCGACGTCATAACCATAGTCATGGTCGACCGAAGCGGCGTTGTTGAGTGCACCGATGTCGTAATCGATGTCTTCAACGATCATCGCACCGCCTTCGATGCCAACGTACCACGACTTGTCGCGGGCGAGGGCAGGAGTGGCGAGTGCGGTGGAGGCGAGTGCCAGAACGACGGCAAGCTTCCGCATATAAATCCCCTTTCATGAGTGTCACACGGACATCGCAAACTCCCTATCCTCCGCCTTGTTTCCACGCAAGCGAACAAAAACCGGGGGTGTTGCTGGAACGACACAGTTTCCGGGGTGTTTACGCGGCAATCAGCCCATGGTTCCGCAACGCGGCCAAAATGGCGTCGATCGTGACCCTCGCGGAGTCGTCGACGACGCTGCCGCCGACGACGTCCGCGATCGCCGCGCCGCGGGCCTGCACCACCGGAACGCCGCCGATCACGATTCGCGCACCCGCGATGTCCGCCCCCGCCCAGGCGGTGCCGTCGAAGCGCAGCAGCATCGCCCGATCCTCGCACCACGCGGTCATCCCGGCGCGCGGCACCGCGAACCGCCAGCCGCCCGCGGTCCAGCCCGCGATCGCCTGCGCCTGCCCGGTCCAGTCGCCGCCCGGCGCCGCACCGACGATCCAGCACGCCCCCGGCACCGGATCGACGGGCGGCACGCTCACCCCCGCCGCGACGACGCTCGCGTTGAGCACGAGGTCGAGCAGCGTCAGCGCCTCGTTGTGCACCATCTCCTTCTGCGCCTGTCCGGGTTGCAGCAGCGGCAGCCCCAGCCGCGCGCTGCGATCCCCCGTCAATCCCGTGTCGATCGTCATGTCGCCTCTCCCGCTGCTGCCACCATGATCCGCGCCGGTGCGGACAATCCGAAAAGCCCGCGCTGCCGCACCTCGACCGCGACCGGCCCCGCGCTGCGCTCCGCGCCGGTGACGGTCACGCTGGATACGCTCGTCTCGACCGTCCGCACCGCGCCCGTCGCGGACACGATCCGCACGACATACACTTCGGCGTCCTCGCCCAGCGGCACGTCGCCGCCATCGATCCACCGCCACCCCGCACGACTGCGCCGGATCCAGCGGACCGCGGCGTCGCCATTGCCGGCAAGCGCGACGCGGAGCCCGACGGGCGACGGCGGCAGCACCGACCGGCCGGCCAGCACGCAGCGTGCCTCGACCGGCTCGGTATCGCCGACCCCCGACGCGAGCACGCGCACCGTCTGCCCGATCGCCGCGACGGGCAGGTCGATCGTCCGCATCGCATCCGCCTCGATCAGCACGAACGCGTCGCCCGGCGCCTGCGTGCCGATCGCCGCCTCGGTCCCGCGGCGCCCGCGCCACAGCCGCGTCAGCCGCCACCGCCCCGCGCCGACCGGGTCCGCACGCCCGAACTGGATCAGCTCGTCCCCCGCCAGCGCGAGGTTGCGCCCCGCGTCGAGCCCCGCATCGTCGGCATCCGCGAGCAGCATGTCGGGCCGCGCGAGCACCACCTCGAACACCCCCGCGGCGTCGCACAGCAGCGCCCCGCGCGCCGCCGCGACCACCGCGATCCGCCCCATCGTCGCGGGCGCCGCGGTCGCACCCGCCGCGATCCAGCTCGCGCCGTCGTCGATCGAATAGAGCAAAGCCGCCTGCCGCCAGCCGGCACCGCTGCCGGCCGCCGCCACCGTCAGCCGCGGCGCCACGAGCGGTGCGTCCTCGAGCCCGGGCGTCTCGAACGCCGCCAGCCGGCTCGCGCCGATCACCGCATCGACCGCCGCCGCGACGCGCCCGCTGCTGCCCGCGACCGCGACCGGCGCGATCTCGACCGGCGTCAGCACCAGCGTCGTGACCATCGCCTCGACCATCGACTCGACGATCCGCCAGATCCCCGGCTCGGGCACGCCCGCCGCATCGGCGATCCGCACCACCGACCCCGGCGTCCGCGCCAGCCCACCCGGCCCCAGCCGCACCGTCCGCCGCACGCGCTCCGCCTCGGCGCGCGCCAGCACCGCCGCCGCGATCGTCTTGGCCGCGCCCGCCGACAGCACCGCGGCCAGTGCGATCCGCTCGTCGCGCCCGCCCGGCCCCGCGCCAGCCCGCCGCACGCGCTGCAACCCCGTCTGATAGTCGCGCGCGGCGTCATAATAGCCGATCGTCATCGTCCGCGGCACGCTGTCGCTCGCCGCGACCGCGCGCACCTTCATATCCGTACCCCGCCCATCCGCGCTCACGCCCGCCCTCACGCCGGCATCGACGATCACCGGCAGGTCGCCCGCCGCGCTCGTGGGATCGCACAGCGTCAGCGCGGTTCCGTCGGATCCCGGCGCGAACCAGCCGCCCGCCGCCTGCGCCAGCGTCGTAAGCACCGCGCCGACGCTGCCGCCCGCCACCGCAAACCCGTCGAGCGTCATCGCCGCCTCGCCCGCATGCTCCCCCGTTCCTTCCGTGACCTCCGCCGCGACCGCCCGCGCGATCGTCGCCACCCCCACCGCGCCCGCGTCGGCGATCACCTCGAAGGTCAGCGACGGGATCCGGTTGCCGTACGCCGCCAGCGCCATCTGCTCGAACACCACATAGGCGCAGCCGCGATAGGCGGGCGAAACCCCCGCGCCCTCCGCCGCCGCGATCAGCGGGTCGACCGCCTGCGTCTCGCCGCCCGGATGCAGCCGGAACCCGGTCGCGGTCTTGAAGTCGCCGCCCGCGCCGCGCAGCAGCTTGCCCTCCGCCCAGATCCGCCCGACGCGCAGCACGCGCCGCGCCGACAGCAGCACCGCGAACGACGCGGCATAGCTGTACGTCGACACGCTCGGCTGCCCCTTGCCGCCGCCGCTGCGCGACCGCGTCTCGATCAGGTCGCTCGCCCAGATCACCGTCCCCGCGACGCGCATCGTCCCGAACAGCGCGGGGATCTGGCTGCCATAGGACGAGGTCTGCACCGCCAGTTCGGTCAGCCGTGGCCCCTCGCGCCGTCCCGGTCGCAGCACCAGCCCGTCGACCGACCGCCCGATCAGCGCGCCGATCGCACCGCCGATCGGCCCGCCCACCGCGCTCCCGACCGCGGTCAACACCAGTGTCGCCATGTCATGCCTCCCCCGATTGCACGGCCGGACGCCAGCATCCCAGCACCGGCTCCGCGACCGGTCCCGGCCGCTCGACCACGCGTTTCAGCACCGCATCCGCGTGGACGATCCCGCGCGCGCTGCGCACCGCGAAGTGCAGCTGCGCCGGCCCCGTCCGCAGCATCAGCACGTCGCCCGCCGCGCCCGCATCCCCACCCGCCCGCCGCGCCAGCACCCGATCGAGCCACGCCGCCACCGCGACCGGATCGCCGCCCCGCAGCGCATAGCCCGTCGGCACCGCGACGACGCACCCGCCCGCACGCAGCGCCAGCGCGACCAGCCCGACACAGTCGAGCCCCGTCGCCGCCGCGCGGCCGTGCAACCGGAACCGGCTCCCGACCGCGGCGAGCGCGGCGCGCTCGACGGCGACGCCCGTCTCCGCGCTCATGCGCCGGGATACCGCGTCAGCAGGTCGATCCCCGGCAGATACGGCTCACCGCGAAAATTCACCGCGTTCGCAAACCGGGTCGCGCACGTCGCAAGGCTCTTGTCGCACCCCTCGACCAGCTCGACGAGCGTCCCCGCCGCGACCGCGAACGCGGGCGCGCGCTGCAGCGTCACGCTGGCACCCGCCGACGCGACGACCGCGCTCTCCAGCCCGCCGTTCGCGCCGCCGAACCAGCGCAGCACACCGCCACCCCAGCCCCCCGCGATCGGCTCCGCGGTGTCGAGCGTCACGTCGCGTCCCGCGACCGCGACCACCCTGGCGAACCGCCGCCGCGCCGCCATCGCCACGCGGCACCGCGCATCGCCCAGCTCGGCGCGACATTCGGGCGACGTCTCCTCGACCACCGCGCGGTCGAGCGCGGCACCCGCCCCGCGCAATTCGGCGGTAAAGCCGCCCTCCGTCAGCTCGACCGCGCCGATCTCTCCCCCGCCCAGCGCGAGTGCCGCGCCGCCCGGATCGGTCCAGTCGACCGCGAACACCGTCACCCGCGCGCCGTCCCACCGCCCCGCGAGCAGATCGCGCGCGCCGATCGCCGCCGCACTCAGCGCGCCCGTAACGTCCATCGTGTCCGCCTCGAGCGCACTCCCCCGCTGGATCGCCGACGGCGTCATCCCCGGCGCCGCGCGGTGGACGAGCCCGTCCACCACCAGGTCGCGGTCGTGCGCGGTCAACCCCACCGCCACCCCGTCGCGCCGCTCCACCCGCCAGCACACCGCGATCGTCGCCAGCTCACCATCGAGAACCATGTGATTTCTCCGAAAGGAGGACCCAGACACGTACGGGGCCGACGGCAAAGGAGCCGCAGCCCCCCACCCCGCCACCGTCACCCCCACACCCGCGCACCCGCCTACCCCCGTCATCCTGACGAAAGTCAGGACCCAGAGCCGCACAGGACGACGCTCTTGGCTCTGGATCCTGACTTTCGTCAGGATGACGACGAGGAAGCACCGGATCCCGCACGCCGGCCGCAAGAAACCGACCTATCCCTCGCGCACCTCGACCAAAGGCACAGACCCCGCGACCCCCGCCAGAAACGTCGCGCGCGCCACGCTCAGCCGGTCCTCGGCAAACCGCACCGGCACGTCGAACGCGAACCCGGCGGTCACCACCACCCCGACCGCGGGCGCGGTATCGAGCACCACCCACCCCCCGGCCTCGACCGAAAAGCCCGCAGTCGCGACCCCGCCGACCGCGACCGACACGCTGCCCGCCACCGGCCGCGTGATCCGCCGCGACGCCGCACCATAATATTTGACCAGCGCGAACCGCCGCTGCACCCCGTCGCCGTCGCCGACGCCGATCCGCTGCCCGACCGCGTCCGCATCGAACGGATCGCGCAGCCGGAACCCGCGCGCCGGCCCCATCCGCGCGCGAAAGAACGCCAGCAGCACCGCGATATCCGCCTCGCTCCGCAACCCCGGTCCGACGTCATAACTCGTCCGCGCCTCCGCCCAGGCGGCGTTGCGCGTCTCCGCACCCCCCGCACTCGTCAGGATCGCGGTGGAGAATCCCGGCGCCACCTCCGCCTCGCGCCCCAGCTCGAGCGGGAACAGCACGTCGTCGAACGCGTCCACATCATCCTCCCCATCGGTCTCGAACTGCACGAACCCGTCGCGCATCACCTGCGGCAGCGCCCAGACGAAAATCTCCGCCACGCCGCGCCCCCGCGCCACGCGCGCCGCCGCCGCGATCCGCCCCCATTCGGCGACCTGCTGTGCCCCGCGCCCGGGCGTCAGCACGAACCCCGACAGATAATGCTGCCGTTCGACCGGATAGCCCAGCCGCGCGCCGACCAGCGCCACCGCGTCCGCCGACGACGCGCTGTCCCCCGCGGTCACCCAGTCATAGTCCTCGAGCTGCAGCACATCGAACGCCGGCCACGCCCAGCCCAGCGGCATGTTCGCCCGCTTCGCCTCGGGCGCCGCGGCGTCGAGCACCGTCGGCAGATAGGTGAGCAGATGCGCCACGCACCCGCCCGCCCCCGCCTCCTGCCGCGCCGCCGCCACCAAAGCCGCGGTCGACGCCGCCAGACACGCCCCCGCCGCGTCCAGCGTCGCGATCTCGTCCGCGCTCCTCGCCCCCCGGATGCTCGCCATCGCCACCGGCGCGAACGCCGCGACCGCGCTCGCATCATAGAGGCACGGCCGCCCGTCGGGCATCACCCACCACCACGGCTCGCCGACCTGGAACCGCGCGCGCAGCCCCGCCGCGACCCCGATCGCCACGAACGCGCGCGCCACCGCCTGCAGATACGCCATCGCCCCGCCATGCGCCGGCGACAACAGCGTCGAGGGCGGCGCCCACCCCGTCAGCGCCGGCGCGCCATCCGCCGCGCGCTGTTTCCAGTCGTTCCAGCAATGCGCGTCGAACAGCTCGTAGCTCAGCGACCAGATCACGTCATAGCCAAGCGCCCCCGCCCGCCGCGCAAAATCGCGGTGCCACGCAGCGCACGCCGCGTTGAGCACGCCCCCCGCCAGCGACACGTAAAACCCGCCGCCCAGCGCCTCGAGCCGGAAATAATGGCTCATCCCGACATAATGGACGATGCTCCCGCGGTACCCCAAGTGCAGCGCATTGCGCAGCAACCGCGCCGGCGTCAGGTTGTAGCTGTCGTCATAGCCGCCCGCGATCCGAAGCGCGTGTTCGGGCACCACCGCCTCGCCGATCGCCAGCACCGCGCCCGGCCCGTCGCACGCGATCGCGCTCCACTCGACCCAGCCCTCGTGCATCGCCGCCAGCAGCCCGCTCCCCGCGCCATAACCCGGCGGCACCAGCGACACGAACATCCGGTCGATATCCCCCGCCCAGACGGGATCGCTGTCCGCGGGCAGGTCATACCCGCCGACCAGCGCCGCGAAATCGAGCGTCACCACCGCGTCCTCGGGCGTCCCGACCGGATAATTCCACAGCCGCACATACCAGGCGCGCGCTCGCCCCGCGGCGTCGCGCCCCTCGATCGTCAGCGTCGGGCCATGGATCGCGTCGAGCGCGATCACACCCCCCGACCGCCACCGAAAGGACAGCCGACAGTCGCGAAAGTCGCGCGCGGTCTCATACGCCAGCAACGGATGATCGAACCGGTCCTCCGCCTCCCAGATCAGCCCGGCGAGATCGTCCTGCTTGTAGAACACCGCATCGACCCGCAGCGACTCCGGCCCCGTGGTCACCACCGACGCCATCATCGGCCGCGGAAAATCCACCGTCCAGAACCGCGCATCGAACCGCGACACCAAGCCCCCCATTTGCCCCGTCCGCCCCGAACACAGCCAATGCCCCATGATGATCTCCAGATTCCAAGAAGAACGACAAGGGCAAGCCAGCCGAAAAACCCCTCTCCCCCCGGGGGAGAGGGAGGGGCCCGCGCGCGCTCGCGCGTGGGAGGGTGAGGGCAAGTGAGACTCCCCAACTACTCCACCGCCAAAGCCGCCCGAACCGCCCGCGCCACCTGCCGCCCCGACTGCGCCAGCACCCCCGGCGCCGCCCCCGCGGCCGCATTGACGGTAATCGCCACCCGCACCTCGCGCACCGCACCGGCACCGCCACCGGCACCAGCCTCGATCCGTCCGCTGCTCGCCGGCACGAACATCTCCGGCCCGCGCTCGCCGACGACATAGGCACGCCCCGGCGACACCGGCCCCCCGGTCGCGCGCCCCGGCAGCCCGCCGAGCAGTCCCGCCAGCGCCCCCGCAAGACCCCCGCTCACGCCCCCGCCAAGCACCGACTCCACCCCCGTCTTCACCGCCGCCCCGGCAATCGCATCGAGCGCCGAGACCGCCACCCCCTTCAGCTCCTCGAACCCGAGCGCCCCGGTCCGCGTCGCGCGCAGCAACGCGGCCTCGAGCCGCACCGCCGCGCGCTCCGCCCCCGCGCCCAGCACGCCGTCCAGCTCGCCGCGCATCGCCGCGACGTCGCGCGCGAACGCCGCATTATCGACGCGCACCCGCACCAGCGCGGGCTCCAGATCGTCATCCATCGGGAAAAGCCTCCTGCAACCGCGCGATCGCCGCCGCATCGGGCGGCGTCGGCGTGTCTCCCATCATCGCGGCGACCACCGCCCCCTGCTCGGCGGGCGTCGCGCGCCAGAACACATCCGGCGCCCAACCCAGCACCGCGCCCGCAAACCCCGCCAGCCGCGCGGCGCTCGCTGCAAAGCGCGTCATCACCGCCCCGCCAGGATCTGCCGCAGCAACCCGCGCAACACCGGCGTCGCGACGGCCAGCCCCGCCTCGACCACCGCCTCCCCCAGCCGCTCGCGCGTCAGCCCCTCAGGGCAATCACGCAGGCAATGCCAGAACAGCGCCACCATCTCGCCAATCCCGAGCTTCCCCGCCGCCGCACGCTCGACGAGCGCAAACAACGGCCCCAGCTCGTCCTCCGCCGCCACCAGCGCCGCAAAACTCGGCCGCACCACGAGCGTCTCCCCGGAGACCCGAAGCGCCCCCTCCCCCCGCAAAGAATTCGCCACTTCGCTCATAAAATATCTCCAAAACCCCTCTCCCCCAGGGGGAGAGGGAGGGGCCCACGCAAAGCGTGGGAGGGTGAGGGCAAGTGAGGCCAAGAACACCGCCCCCCCGCGCGCCCGTCATCCTGACGAAAGTCAGGACCCAGAGCCCCACACACCGCGCCGCCCCCCCCCCGTCATCCTGACGAAAGTCAGGATCCAGAGCTGCAAAGGACAACGCTCGTGACCCTGGATCCTGACTTTCGTCAGGATGACGGAAATGGGTCAGGATGACGGAGGGGGGTCAGGATGACAGGACCGGAGGTGGCCGAAGATCAACGGATCCCCCGACCCGCAACCCTCACCCCGCCACCACCGCCCCCGAACTCTCGAGACTCAGCGTGTAGGATCGCTCCCCATTGAAATCCCCGGCATAATCCAGCCGCGACACGAGGAACCGGCCGGTCATCGTATCGCCCCCCTCGAACGCCAGCCGGTAATCGTCGAGCACCCCGGTCAGCGCGCTCGCCTTGATCCGCAGCTCCGCCGCCGACCCCGTGAACACCCCCGCCCCCGACACCGAGACGCTGCGCACCCCCGCCCCCGACAGCAGCTGCCGCCAGCCGCCCGAATCCTTCGTCGTCACCACGATCGCCTCGCCGTTCACCGACATCTGCGTCGTCCGCAGCCCCGCCACCGTCGCATAGACGGGCGTCGCCGCGCCGTTCCCGACCTTCAACAGGAACGCGCTCCCCTTCTCCACCGCCATGTCCGTCTCCCTCTTCAATCCTCGCGGTACATCCGCACCAGATATTCGCTCGTCCCCCGCCACCGCTCGCCGACGCGCAGCACGCGCGACCGCACCAGCTGCGCGCGCACCAGCCGCCACCCGTCGGACAGCAGCGGATCGAGCCCCTCGACCGCCGCCTCCGCCGCGCCCAGCGCCGCGCGCAGCCGCACCGGCCGCTCGCCGCCATCGTGCAAGGTCACCACCAGCCGCCCCTCGCGCCCGCGCCACGTCGCACTGCTCCAGTCGCCCAGCACCGGATCCTCGACGACCGCATGGGGGATTGCCGCACGCACCGGCGGCGCATCGAACACCGCGCAGTCGAGCGCCGCCTGCAACTGAGCGACCACCCCCGCCTGCAACACCGCCCCCGCACTCACGCCGTCACCTCGGGACTGAGCCGCATCCGCCGATACGGCCGCCACAACGCCGCCACCGCCGCCGGCGGCAACGCATCGCTCTCGCGGTGATCGAACAGATGCGCCGCCAGCATCGCCACGCCCTGCGCCACCGGCGCCGGCACCGCGTCCCAGGTCTCCGCCGCGCCGTCCCCCGCCACCCGCGCGACGATCGCCCCGCCGACGAACGCCTCGCAAAGCAGGATCGCCGTCGCACAGACCCGCCCGAGCAACGCGTCCTCCGCACTCCCCTCCAGCCGCAACACCGCCCGCACGGCCACCACCGCGTCCGCGACAACGGCCACCGGCACCCCCTGCTCACCCATAGGAATCTCCCAAAAAACCCCTCTCCCCCGCAGGGGAGAGGGAGGGGCCCACGCGCCCTTGCGCGTGGGAGGGTGAGGGCAAGCGAGGCTCGAAACCCCCACCCCCTCACACCCCATCAGCTCACCGAAAACTTCATCAGCTTGATCGCCTCCGAATTCGTCACGCACCCGCCGACGCGCTTGGTCGCGTAGAAATTGACGAACGGCTTGTTCGAGTACGGATCCCGCAGGATCACCGTCTCCGCGCGCTCCGCGATCAGATACCCCGCTTTGAAGTTCCCGAACGCGATTCCCAGCGCGTTTGCCGCGATGTCCGGCATGTCCTCCGCCTCGATCACCGGATAGCCGAGCAACGTCGCCGGCTGCCCCGCCGCCAGCGAAGGCGCCCACACGAACGCCCCGTCGCTCGTCTTGAACTTCCTGATCCGCGCCAGCGTGCTCGCATTCATGACAAAGCTCGCCCCCTGCCGATACGGCGCGCGCAGCGCCTGGACGAGGTCGATCAGCCGCTCCTGCGGGCTCGCCGAGAAATCCCCCGCGGTCCCGGAGGCCAGATATTGCAGCGTCCCGAACGCCCGCGTCCCGTCCGCGGTCGCCGCGGTCGGCTGCGTCAGGAACCCCTTGGGCCGCCCGCTGCCCGATCCGCCGACGAACGCCGCACCCTCGGCCTTGGCGAATTCCATCGCGATCTCGCCCGCCAGCCACGCCTCGACGTCGAACGCCGCATCGTCGAGCATCGCCTGGCTCGCCGCCGGATTGGCATAGAGCTCGCCGGTCGGCGGCACGATCTCGACGAACACCGGCGTCGCCGTCTCGGGCCGCGCCGCATTCTCCGCCGCCCAGCCGGACGGCGTGCCGCCCGTCGTGACCAGCTTGCGATACCCCGCCGAGCCCACCTTCACGACATTGGCGATTGAGCGGATCGGCGAGATCCCCTTCAGCACCGCATCGATCTGCGCATCCACCTCGCGCGGCACCGCATAGCCGCCCGCATCGCCCGAGACCCCGGTAAACGCCTTCATCTCGATCGTCGCACCGCTCCGCACGAACCCCGCAAACGCGCCCGAAGGCGCCGCCCCCTCCAGCATCGGCCGATCCATCACGCTCATGTCCATCTCCCTGCCAGAAACAAAAAAAGGCGCCCCGAAGGACGCCCGAAACTCAAAACCCCTCTCCCCCCGGGGGAGAGGGAGGGGCCCACGCAAAGCGTGGGAGGGTGAGGGCACGTGAGGCTCGAAGCCTCACCCCCACCCCCACGCGTCATCCTGACGAAAGTCAGGATCCAGAGCCCCAAGCGCCGTCCCCACCCCCCGCGTCATCCTGACGAAAGTCAGGACCCAGAGCCCCGAGCGCCGTCCCCTACGGCTCTGGATCCTGACTTTCGTCAGGATGACGGGAATAGGTCAGGATGACGGGAATGAGTCAGGATGACCGAAGCGCGTCAGCACGGCGCCCCACCACCTCCACCCGAGCCAACCCCTGCATAGGCACCGCCACCAGACTCACCTCGACCAGCGCCACCCCCAGCACCTCCCGCCGAGCCCCCTGCCGAACCCGCACCGCCCGATACCCGACCGACAACCCAGCCACCGCCCCCGACCGCACCAGCCCCGCAAGCTCGGGATCCTCGACCACCCCCTCGACGCGCAACCCCCGCGCATCCTCCGCAACCGACGCAAGCACCCCCACCGCACCCCCACGATGCTGCCACAGAAGCGGCACCACCCCGGCCCCGGCAAACGCCCCCCGCCGCATCACGTCCCCCGCCCGGTCGACCACGTCGAACACCGCCGCATACCCCGCAAACGCCACCCCGCCCCGTTCGTCCCGAGTGGCGTATCGAGGGATCACTTCAGCCACGCCGCAAACCCCAGCTTCACCGCCAGCCCCGCGAGCATCAGCGCCACGAACAGCCGCGCGATCCACCCCGCGACCGCCTTCCACACCGACCGTTTCGCATCGCGCCACGCCGCCAGCAGCTCGCGCAGCTCCGCCACGTCACCCCGCGCCCGCTCGTCGCTCAGCCCCAGCCGCGCCAGCGCGCGCGTCGCGCCCAGCTCGCCCGCCTCCTCCGCGATCGCGCGCAGCGTCACCAGGTCCGCCCCCCGCTCCGCCCCCTGCGCCATCAGCTGCGCCAAGACTTGGCCATCCATCAGACCCCCTCCTTCACATCGAGCATCGCGCGCTTCTCCGCATCGCTCAGGAACGTCGCCGCGCTGACCATGCCCCACAGCCGCTCGCGGTCCTCGACCAGCGCCGGCACCCGGTCGAGATCGACCCGCAGCGCCGCCCCCTCGAACCAGCCCGACAGTCCCTGCGCTATCCCCGTCAGCACGCTCGTCGCCAGCGGCAGGATCGCCAGCCGCCACAGCGCCCGGTTCGCCTCGCGGTAATTGGCATAGCTATTGTCCCCCGGCAGCCCGAGCAGCATCGGCGGCACCCCGAACGCCAGCGCGATCTCGCGCGCCGCCGCGCTCCGCGTCCCCGCAAAATCCATGTCCGCGGGCGTCAGGCTCAGCGCCTGCCATTTCAGCCCGCCCTCGAGCAGCATCGGCCGCCCCGCATTCCCGCTCCCCGCAAACGACGCCTCGAGCTCGCTCTTCAGCCGCGCGAACTGGTCCGCCGACAGCGCCGACCCGTCGCCGGGATCATAGACCAAGGCCCCCGAGGGGCGCGCCGCATTGTCGAGCAACGCCGTGTTCCACCGCGCCGCCGCATTATGGATCCCGACCGCCGCCGCCGCCGCGCCCAGGCACCCCAGCCCGTAATGATCGTCGACCGGATGAAACGCCTTCAGGTGGATCACCTGCGGCCGCACCGGATCCGCCGACAGCCGCGTCACCCGCGCGCCGACCGCATAGCGATACGCCGCCGGCCACCCGCCCGCATCCGCCTCGACGCTCACCCGCTCGGGCCGCAGCGCATAGAGCTCGGCCGCGCCCCCGTCGGCATCGCGCAGCACCTGGACATAGGCATTGCCGTGGAGCAGCAGCTGCGCCGCCACCGTCTCGATCAGCATCTGCCCCCCCGACCGCGCGGTGACGAGCGCGACCAGCGCCGGATCCGACCCGTCGAGCGGCGCCGACCCGACCCCTTCGACGACCAGCTTCACCGCGCGCTGCGCCACCGCATTCCCCAGATACGCCTCGCGCACCTGCGCCTCATACCCCCGCGCCCCCGCGACACCGCCCGCCCCCGCCCAGCCAAGACTCCCCGCCCCCGACAAAGCCGGCCGCGCGCCCTCCCGCCCGGACTTCCACCCGAACAACCCCATAATACCCTCCCGAAAAACCATAACCAAAACCCCTCTCCCCCCGGGGGAGAGGGAGGGGCCCACGCAAAGCGTGGGAGGGTGAGGGCACGTGAGGCTCGAACCCCCACCCCCACCCGTCATCCTGACGAAAGTCAGGACCCAGAGCCAAGCAGCGCCACCCCCCGCAACCCTGGATCCTGACTTTCGTCAGGATGACGGAAGGGGAACCACGAACTCCCTCTCCCCTCGGGGGAGAGGGAGGGGCCCGCGCGAAGCGTGGGAGGGTGAGGGCACGTGAGGCTCGAACCCCCACCCCACCCGTCATCCTGACGAAAGTCAGGACCCAGAGCCAAGCAGCCCCACCCCCCGCAACCCTGGATCCTGACCTTCGTCAGGATGACGGAAGGGGGACCTCAAACCACCCGAACCCCCACCTCAACCCGCCGCCGCAAGCACAATTCCGTCAGCGCCCACACCAGCGCATCCGCCCGATCCGGCGAGCGCCCGGGCCCCACATACCCCCCGCTCACCAGCCCGCAGAGCTCGTCCTCGAGCGCCGGAAACGCCCCGACATGAAAGACCCGCCGCCCCTCGTACAAGGTCGCCACCGGCTCCGCCCGCGCGACCTTGCCGCGGCTCGCATGGACCAGCCGCACCGGCAGCCCGCAGTCCGCCGCCATCAGCACGCTGCGCACCATCTCCCCGCCCTGGTTGCACTCGGCGACCACGCGGTCCGCGCCATGCCGCGCCGCACAGTCCGCCACCGCGCGCGCCCAGCCTTCGGGCGACAACCCCGAAACGCTCGCATCCTCGAGCACATAGGCAAGATCGTCCGCCCCCAGCGCGACGCACACGATCCCGCACGCATCGCCGCTGGTCCCCGCAGGCGGATCGACCCCCACGACGACACGCACCAAAGCGGGCAGCCCGAAATCCGCCCCGCACCGCTGCCGCTCGAGCAAGTCGCGCGTCCACAGCGCCCCCTCGACATCGTCGATCAGCTCGCCGTCCAGCTCCTGCCGGCCCAGCCGCGTTCCCGCATAGGTCTGGGTCATCGCCGCCACGAACGACGCGGGCAGGTACGGATTCTCCCCCGTCCCCCCGCGCGATTCATACAGCCCCGGCAACGCCAGCAGCCGCCGCATCAGCGGCACCGGCCGCGGCGTCGTCGTCACCAGCACGCGCGGCCGCTCGCCGATCCGCAAGCCCATCATCAGATTGTCCCAGGTCGCGTCGCCGTACCGCCACTTGGCCAGCTCGTCGCACCACGCCGCATGATGCTCGGGCCCGCGCAGTTTCTCGGGGGCTTCGGCCGAATAGACGAACGCGCGCGCGCCGCTGTCGAACACGAACTCGCCCGCGTCGCGTCGCCAGCGATAGGTCTCGCCCGCCTGCGCCACCGCGATCAGCCCGCTTTCGCCCTCGACCATCACCTTGCGCACGTCGTCCGCGGTCCCGCCGACCATCGCGATCCGCGCGCCCGGCGTCGCGCGCGCGACCGCGCTCACCCATTCGGCGCCTGCGCGCGTCTTGCCGAACCCGCGCCCCGCGCGGATCAGCCAGACATGCCAGTCCGCCTCGGGCTCGCGCTGCCCCGGCATCGCCCAGATCGCCCAGCTCTCGTGAAACGCGCGCAGCTCGGGCTCGGGCAGCGCGCGCAGCACCGCCAGCCGATCCGCCGCCGACAGCCGCGCCAGCCGCACGAGCAGCCCCCGGTCGAACAGGACCGGCGCCATCCCCCCCGCGCTCACGACCCGTCCTCCGCCGCACCCGCCTGCCCGCGCCGCGCGATCGCGTCGAGCCTGGCGACCAGCGCCGCCTCGACCTCGGCGATCGTCGCGCGCTTGCACGACGGCCCGCGCCCGCCCGCCGCCGCATCGCGCCGCCGGAACCCCAGCGCCTGCACCGCCACCCGCGGATCGAAATGCGCCCCGCGCGACTCCGCCGCCGCATCCCCGTCAGCGACCCTGTCAGCGACCCTGGCAGCTTCCGCCTCAGCCTCCCCCTCGGCCTCCCCCAGCGCATAGGCGAGCAACCGCGCCTCGAGCGTCTCGTACGCCGCCTCGATCGCCGCCGCCCAGTCCGCCGCGAACACCGCATCGCGCGCCTTGAGCGCATGCGCCCCGCGCGGCGCCATCCCGACCGCGCGCGCCGAAGCCGCGATGTTGCACGTCCCTGCCAGATGCTCGAGGAACGCCGCGCGCTTGGCGGGCGTCCAGCCGCCCCTGGCGGCCTTGCGCACCTGCAACCGGCCCCCAGCTTTCCCGCCCGCCCCCGCTCCCATGCGCCATCCCCCAAATGGATCGGGCCGGTCCGCCGCCGGGGGATCACCCCGACCGCGTCCGGCCCGACTCGCAATTCGTCATCGTTCCTGTTATGTGCCAGAACAGCGTGACGATGTCAAGGGTGAATAACCGATATGGTTAGCGCGTCGGTACCGGCTCCGCACCCGAATAGTCATAGAAGCCGCGCTTGGTCTTGCGCCCGAACCACCCCGCCTCGACATATTTCACCAGCAGCGGCGCAGGCCGGAACTTCGGATCGCCGGTCCCCTCGAACAGCACGCGCGTGATCTCCAGGCACGTGTCGAGCCCGATGAAATCGGCCAGGGTCAAAGGCCCCATCGGGTGATTGAGCCCCAGCTGGCACGCCAGGTCGATGTCGCGCACCCCCGCCACGCCTTCGCCCAGCGCAAAGCACGCCTCGTTGATCATCGGCATCAGCACGCGGTTGACGATGAAGCCCGGCGCGTCGTTCGCGTGCACGACCTGCTTGCCGAGCTTTTCGGCGAACGCCTCGACCGCGGCGACCGTCTCGTCCGACGTGGCGAGCCCGCGGATCAGCTCGATCGGCCGCATCACGGGGACGGGATTGAAGAAATGCACCCCCATGAACCGCGCGGCGTCGGGCGCCGCCTGCGCGAGCCGCGTGATCGGGATCGACGAGGTGTTCGACGCCAGGATCGCGTCGGCTTTCAGCACCTTGCCGACTTCGGCGAAGATCGTCCGCTTGATCGCCTCGCGCTCGGTCGCGGCCTCGACGACGATGAAACAGTCGCCCATCTCGGCGACGCTCGCGACCGGCTCGATATTGGCCAAAGTCGTCTCGCGGAAGTCGGCGGTGATCTTCTCCTTCTCGACCAGCCGCGCCATCGCCTTGCCGATCCCCGCCTTGCCCGCCTCGGCCTGGGGCAGGCCCATATCGGCCAGCAGCACGCGGTAGCCCGCCTGCGCGGCGACCTGCGCGATCCCCGCGCCCATCTGTCCCGCGCCGATTACGCCGATCGTCTGCATCGCACTCTCCATCGTGATTGCCGCCCCTTACCATTGATGGTTGTTCGACTATGACGTCGCCCCTATCGAAGCGGGACCGTCGCCGCCAGACCGGTCAGGAGGTCGCATGCGCTATCCAGTTCTCGTTTCGCTTCTGCTCGCTACGACGGCCTGCAGCCCCAGCGGCGACACCAGCGCGCCCAACGACGCCACCGTCCCGCTCGAAACCCCCGCCCGCCCCAAACCGCGCCCGATCGCGCGCGGCGCCGCCCCGCAGGGCCCCGCGGAGCCCGCCGTCGATTCGAAGGCACGCCCCCGCCCGACCGACACGCGAAGCTTCGGTGCCTGGGGAGTCGCGTGCGACAACGGCGGCTATTGCACCGCGGTCTCGATGGCGCCCGATGATTCGAGCATCGCCGAGCTGTCGATCGTGGTCGAGCGCGGCCCCGCCGCCGACGCGCCCGTCACGGTGACGATCGGCAGCCCCGGCGCGCCTGTGAAACGCGTCGTGGTCGCGATCGACGGCACCCCGCTCGCCAGCGGCAATCCGGGCGACGACCAGCGCTTCACCGTCACCGGCCCGGTCGCGATGACGCTCGCCCGCCGCCTCGCGACCGGCACCGCGATGACCGCGCGACTCGACGGCCGGACGATCCCCGTCGTCATCACCGGCGCCGCCGCCGCGCTGCGCTATGCCGACGCGCAGCAGGGCCGCGCGGGCACCCCCGGCGCACTCGTCGCGACCGGCGACACGCCGCCCGCAACCACTCCGCCCGCACTCCCGACGATCCTTGCAGCCCCGCTCACCGACCGCCGCGCGCAGCCCCCCGCCGCGCCGCTCGTCGCGCAGATGCGCCAGCGCACCGGCTGCGCCGCGGACGAGTTCGGCCCCGTCACCAACGAGACGCATGCACTCGACGCGACGACCGATCTCGTCCTGCTATCCTGCGGATCGGGCGCGTATAATGTCATCACCCGCGCGCTGATCGTCCGCGACGGCAAGGCCAGCGAAGCGCCGTTCGACCTGCCCCCGCAATTCGGCGAACCCGGCGCCAAACCCGCACTCGTCAACGCCGGCTACGACCCGAAGACCGGGCTGCTCAGCTCCTACGCCAAGGGCCGCGGCATCGGCGACTGCGGCGTCGGCCAGGACTATGTCTGGGACGGCACCCGCTTCCGCCTCGCCGAGATGCGCAAGATGGGCGACTGCCGCGGCGCGATCACCTGGCCCGTCATCTGGCGCACGACGGTCGCCCGCAACTAGCCCGTCATCCCCTTCTCCCGTCATCCTGACGAAAGTCAGGACCCAGAGCCAAACAGGACAGCGCCAAGTAACTCTGGGTCCTGACTTTCGTCAGGATGACGACCCCACCGAGGGCCCCCTACCGCCCCGCCAGCTTCACCAGCGCATCCCCCGTCAACCGCTGGATCGTCCAGTCCTCCATCCCCACCGCACCCAGCTTGCGATAGACCGCGATCGCATCCGCATTCCAGTCGAGCACCGACCATTCGAACCGCGCGCACCCGCGGTCGATCGCGATCCCCGCCAGATGCGCGAGCAGCGCACCGCCGACCCCCTGCCCGCGCGCCTCGGGCGTCACGTACAGATCCTCCAGATACACCCCGCGCTTCCCCGTCCACGTCGAGAAATTGTGGAAAAACACCGCAAAACCAACCGGTCCGGCAGTCCCGTCCGCAATCACCGCCTCCGCCGCGGGGGCATCCCCGAACAGCGCCTCGCCCAGCGTCACCTCGGTCGCCTCGACCGCGTCGGGTTCGCGCTCGAACGCCGCGAGTTCGCGCACGAAGCGCAGGATCGTGCCGGTATCGGCGCGGGTGGCGGAACGGATCTGGGTCATGCGGCGGCCTCCATCGACGTCTGCGCGATATCGCGCCGCCGCGCCGCATACAGGCACGCGACGACGATGACACCCGCGCCGCACGCGGTAAATGCCGACACCCGCTCGCCGAACACCAGATAGCCGAGCCCCGCGGCATAGACGAACGAGCTATATTCGGTCGTCGCCAGAAATCCCGTGTCGCCGTGCGCATAGGCCCAGCCGAGCAGCCACAGCGACGCGGTCGCCAGCCCCGCCGCCAGCAGCAGCCGCGGCCATGTCGCCGCGTCGGGCACCACCGCGAGCCACGGCGCGGCGAGCGCAAGCGTCGCGGTGATCACCATCGCCTGGAAGAACGCGATCTCGCCCGGCCGCGCCGCCTGCGCCTGCACCCGCGCGATCACCAGATTGACCGCGTACAGCACCGCCGATCCGAGCACCGCGGCGACCCCCGCGAGGTTCGCCGCCCCCGCCGCGCCCTCGCGGCCATGCCCGATCATCACGATCGCGACCCCGCCCAGCGCGACGACCGACGCGATCACGACCTTGCGCCCGACGCGCTCGCCGAGCGTGACGGCGGCGAGCAGCAACGCGAGGATCGGCGAGATGTAGGTGAGCGAAATCGCCTGCGCCATCGGCACGCGCGCCAGCCCCCAGAAGAACAGCAGCGCCATCGCCGCGGTCACCAACCCCCTGGCAAGATGGAGTTTCAGCGCCCGCCCGCTCGGCCGCCCGCTCCGTCCGAGCTTCCAGGCGACCGCTCCCAGCCCGACGCTCGTCATCTGCCGCCACAGCAGCGCGTTATACACCCCGATCCCTAGCACCAGCGACTTCATCACCGCGTCCATGACCGAAAACAACCCGATCCCGAGCGCCGCGACGCCGAACGCCAGCGCAGGCGAAACGCTACGCCCCGTCACACCGTCCGCCCCGCCGCCGAGAAAATGCCAATACCCATCCACCCCGCTTAACCGGCAACATCCCGAGGCGCCATCATCGTCGGCGGCCACAGTTCCCCCGCGAAAGCAGGGGCCCAGAAGCCCCACCCGCACCACCAATAATTCTCGCCCCCCGCCTACGCGTAAGAACGGAACGCCCCCAAAAACCCCCGTCATCCTGACGAAAGTCAGGATCCAGAGCCAAACAGCACCACCCCCCGCCACCCTGGATCCCGACCGTCGTCAGGATGACGAAAAAGAGGAAGACCCGCCCTCCATCTCCGTGCCCCGCACGCGAGGCATGATCACCCGCGCCCCCCTCCCCGCTCATGCTGCGCGCAGTCGAAGCACCGCCAAAGCCGCAACGTTCGTCGCCCCCACCCCGTCATCCTGACGAAAGTCAGGATCCAGAGCCAAACAGCACCACCCCCGCCACCCTGGATCCTGACCTGCGTCAGGATGACGGAAAAGAGGAAGGTCCGCCCTTCATTCCCGTGCCGCTCACGCCAGGCGCGATCACCCGCGCGCCCCTCCCCGCTCGTGCTGGAGCGAAGTCGAACCACCGCCAAAGCCGCAACGTTCGTGGCCCCCACCCCGTCACCCTGACGAAAGTCAGGACCCCGAGCCAAGCAACACCCCCCCCCGCCACCCTGGATCCGGACCTGCGTCAGGATGACGGAAGGCGAGGACGGCACGCAGGACCGCCATCCGCCTGGTAAAACCCCGCTTATTCCGCCGCCATCTCCGGCACCAGCGCTGCGACCGCGGCATCCGCCGCCTCGATCTCCGCCGCCTTGGCCTCGACGAGCCGAACGATGTGGTTCACCATGTCCGCGTCCTGGACATGATGGTCGGTCACCCCCGACAGATACACCATGTGCTTGCCGTTGCCGCCGCCGGTGATCCCGATATCGGTCTCGCGCGCCTCGCCCGGCCCGTTCACGACGCAGCCGAGCACGCTCAGCGACATCGGCGTGCGGATATGCTGCAACCGCTCCTCGAGCGCCTGGACGGTGCGGATCACGTCGAACCCCTGCCGCGCACAGCTCGGGCACGACACGACGCGCACGCCGCGGTTGCGGATGCCGAGCGCCTTCAGGATCTCGAACCCGACGCGCACTTCCTCCTCGGGCTCGGCCGACAGCGAGACGCGGATCGTGTCGCCGATGCCGTACCAGAGCAGGCTGCCCATCCCTATCGCCGACTTGACCGTACCGCCGACGAACCCGCCCGCCTCGGTGATGCCGAGGTGCAGCGGGCAGTCGACCTGTTCGGCGAGCTGCTGATAGGCCGCGACCGCGAGGAACAGGTCGGACGCCTTCACCGCGACCTTGAACTCGTGGAAATCATGGTCCTGCAGCAACTTGATGTGGTCGAGCGCCGATTCGACCAGCGCATCGGGGCACGGCTCGCCATATTTCTCGAGCAGATGCCGCTCGAGGCTCCCGCCGTTCACGCCGATCCGGATCGCGCAGCCATTGGATTTCGCCGCGTCGACGACCTCCTTCACGCGGCTCGCAGACCCGATATTGCCCGGGTTGATCCGCAGGCACGCCGCGCCCGCATCCGCCGCCTCGAGCGCGCGCTTATAGTGGAAATGGATATCCGCGACGATCGGCACGCGGCTCGCGCGGACGATCTGCTTGAGCGCGCTGGTCGATTCGACGTCGGGGCAGCTGACGCGGATGATGTCGACGCCCGCCTCTTCGCAGCGGCGGATCTGGTCGACCGTCGCCTTGATGTCGTCGGTCGGCGTGTTGGTCATCGTCTGCACGGTGACGGGCGCATCGCCGCCGACGGGGACGTTGCCGACCATGATCTGGCGGCTCGTACGGCGGGTGATATCGCGCCAGGGACGAAGGGACATGAAGATTCCTCGTGGGTTCACCGTCGTATATAGCGGCTGGACGCGGCGAGCGAAACAACGCTGGCACATGCCGTCGCACGGCCATAGGCTGCCGCATCTCAGCGGAGCCCGATCGATGACCCTGTCCCTCTACGATGCGACGATCCCCTCCAACCTCCAGGTCCTGCGCGCGCTCGACGCGCTGCTCGACAAGGCGGAAGCCTTCGCCACCGAACGCGGGATCGACCCCGCCACGCTGATCGACGCGAAGCTCGCCGACGACATGCTCCCCTTCGGCTATCAGGTGAAGTCGTGCGTCGCGCATTCGGTCGGCGGCGTCGAGGGCGTCCGCGCCGGCGTCTTCTCGCCCGACCGCAGCGCCTGGCCGACCGATTTCGCCGGGCTCCACGCCGCGGTCCAGGGCGCGATCGCGACGCTCGAGGCCTATGACCCGGCCGAGTTCGACACGCTCGCCACCGCCGCGACGAAATTCGAATTCGGCAGCTATGTCATGCCCTTCACCGGCGCGAACTTCCTGTTGTCCTTCTCGCAGCCCAATTTCTACTTCCACGCCAGCATCGCCTACGCGATCCTGCGCGCGCAGGGCGTCCCGCTCGGCAAACGTGACTTCCTCGGCGTCCCCCGCATGGCCGCCTGAGCGAGAAAAACGCTCGCTCCGTACCCGCCCCGGCGAACCACCTCAAAATCCTCCCCCGCAAGGGGGAGGTGGCAGGCGCCAGCCTGACGGAGGGGGCGGCAAGCACGAACCCCTGTCGCGCCTCCTCCCCCTCCGACGCCTCCGGCGCCACCTCCCCCTGGCGGGGGAGGATGCAGAACCTTGAGCCCCCCCCGACCGCCCCAAGCTTGCAGCCCCGTCACCCGCCGCCTAGGGCGCTGCGATGACCCGGCATTACGGCATGGACTGGCTGCGGATCGGCGCCTTCGCCCTGCTGATCCTTTACCATATCGCGATGGTCTTCGTGCCGTGGAACTTCCATGTGAAGTCGTCGCATGTCGAGGACTGGGTGCGGCTGCCGATGCTCGCCGCCAACGCGTGGCGGCTGACGTTGCTGTTCGTCGTCTCGGGCTATGCCAGCCGCGCGCTGCTCCGCCGGTCGAGCGGCCCGGTCCGCTTCTTCGCGACGCGCTGCTACCGGCTGCTCGTGCCGCTCGGCTTCGGCCTCGTCGTCATCGTCCCCCCGCAACCCTGGGTCGAGCTCGTCACGCGGCACGGCTATACGGGCAGCTACTGGACGTTCTGGACGCACGACGCGTTCCGCTTCGCCCCGCTCGACGGGCTCTGGCTGCCTGCGTGGAACCACCTCTGGTTCGTCGTCTATCTCTTTGTCTATACTGCGGTCCTGACGCTCGGCGTCGCGCTGGTCCGGGGCCCGCGAAGCCTGCGCAGCCACCAGAATGTCCGCAGCCGCGGCGCACAGCGGTTGTTCGACCGCGTCTTCGGCGGCTGGCTCGTGCTGCTGCTGCCGCTCGCCTGGCTGATCTTCGTCCATGGCTGGTGGCTGCGCATGGCGGGCGAGAGCCAGGCGCTGTTCGGCGACTGGCTCGCACACGTCACCTATTTCCCCGCCTTCCTGTTCGGCTTCGGCCTCGCGCGCTCCGAACCCGCGATCGCCGCGATCGCGCGGCTGTGGAAGATCGGCGGCGGGCTCGCGCTGCTCGGCTATGCGACGATCCTCGGGATCGAGCTCGGCTGGCCCGCGGGCGTCGCCACGCCGCGCTGGGTCTATACGCCCTACGGTATCGCGCATGCGCTCGAGCAATGGGGCGGGATCGTCGCGCTGATCGGGCTCGCCGAACGCCATTTCAACCGCGACCATCGCTGGCGGCCGATGCTGACCGAGGCGGTGTTCCCCTTCTACCTGATCCACCAGACGATCATCGTCCTCGTCATGTACGCGCTGCTCCCCGCCGGCCTGCCCGGCTGGGCGGAGTTCGTACTGCTGCTGCTCGCGACCGTCGCGGGCTGCTTCGCCTTCTACCGGATCGGCCGCAGGATCGCCCCCTTGCGCCCGCTGATCGGGCTGCGTCTCCACCTTCGTCCCACCCCGCCAACCTTGTGAAAGCCCCCATGCCCCAACCCAACTGGACCCTCGTCATCCACGGCGGCGCGGGCAAGCTCGACCGCGAGATGCTCTCCGCCGAGCAGGATTCGGGCGCGCGCGCCGGCCTGTCGCGCGCACTCGACGCCGGCTCCGCGGTGCTTTCGGGCGGCGGCACCGCGCTCGACGCGGTCGAGGCCGCGGTCCGCGTGCTCGAGGACGATCCACACTTCAATTCGGGCCGCGGCGCGGTCTTCACGCATGACGGCGGGATCGAGCTCGACGCCGCGATCATGGACGGCCGTACGCGCGCCGCGGGCGCGGTCGCCGCCGCCACCGCGACACGCAGCCCGGTCGGCCTCGCGCGCGCGATCCTCGACGACGGCCGCCACGTCTTCCTCGCAAGTACCGGCGCGGACGCGTTTTCGCGCGAGCACGGCCTCGAACAGGCGGGCCCGGACTGGTTCGCCACTGACGAGCGCCGCCGCCAGTTCGCCGAGCTTCAGGCGAGCGGCGACATGTTCGACGTCGACATGAAATACGGCACCGTCGGCGCGGTCGCCTGCGACACGCACGGCCATGTCGCCGCCGCCACCTCGACCGGCGGCGTCACCGGCAAGCGCTGGGGCCGGATCGGCGATTCGCCCGTCATCGGTGCCGGCACCTTCGCCGACGATCGCGCCTGTGCGGTGTCGTGCACCGGCTCGGGCGAGTTCTTCCTGCGCGTCGGCGTCGGGCACGAGATCGCCGCGCGCGTCCGCCTGACCGGCGAATCGCTTCAGGCCGCGACCGAGGCGGTCCTCGCCGAGGTCCGCGCGCTCGGCGGCACCGGCGGCGCGATCGTCGTCGCCCCCGATGGCACCATGGCCTGGTCGTTCACCACGCCGGGCATGTACCGCGGCACCGCGTCCGCAAAGGGCGCGCGCAGCGTCGCCATCTACGCTAGTGAGCAGTCATGATTCGCAAGTCCCTGACCGCGCTCGGCATCCTCGCCGCGACCGCGCTGACCGCCGCCCCCGCCACCGCCTATTGGGAATATGGGCATGAGACGGTCGCGCAGATCGCCTATGCCAATGTCGCGCCGCGCACAAAGGTCGCGATCCGCCGCATCCTCGCGCAGCAGGCGCTGCTCGACACCCCCGAATGCCCCGCCGGCACGATCGAGCAGGCAAGTGTCTGGGCGGATTGCATAAAGCCGCTCAAGACCGCCGACGGCAAGTCGCGCTTCGGCTTCGCCTACAGCTGGCATTACCAGAATGTCGATGTCTGCGCGCCGTTCGACCTGACGCCTGCCTGCAAGGACGGCGACTGCGTCTCCGCGCAGATCGACCGCGACGTGACTTTGCTCCGCGACCGCAAGACGTCGCCGCACGACCGCGTCCAGGCGCTCGCCTTCCTCATCCACTTCGTCGGCGATCTCCACCAGCCGCTCCACGCGGGCGATCGCCACGACAAGGGCGGCAACGACGTGAAGACCGATTACGGCATCTACGCCCCCGCCCGGCTCAATCTCCACTCGGTCTGGGACGGCACGCTCGCCGAACGCGCGATCTCCGCGCCACCCTCGCTCGTCCGCCGCTACCCCGCCGCCGAACGCGCGCGCATCGCCGCGGGCACCGTCGCCGACTGGAGCCGCGAAAGCTGGCAGGTCGCGCACGACGTCACCTATGCCTCGGCTCTCGGCGGCGACGCGTGCAGCCCCGTCCCGCCGCGCGTGAAACTCGACGAAGCCACGATCGCCCGCATCGCCCCCGTCTCGCGCGAAGAAGTCCGCAAAGGCGGCCTCCGCCTGGCAAAGCTCCTAGACAAGGCGCTCAGCTAAAACCCCTCTCCCCTCGGGGGAGAGGGAGGGGCCCACGCAAAGCGTGGGAGGGTGAGGGCACGAGGCTCGAGACATGGATCCCAACGCCCCCTCACCCTCCCGTCGCAAGCGCTCCTCCTTCCCTCTCCCCCAGGGGGAGAGGGAAAAGAGCGTCAGTTCAGCACGATCGTAACCGCCCGACGATTCTCCGCCCAGGCCGCATCGTCCGACCCCTGCGCCACCGGCCGCTCCGACCCATAGCTGATCGTCGTCATCCGCGACGCCGACACGCCGCGTGCAGCGAGGTAATTCTTCGCCGAATTGGCGCGCCGGTCGCCGAGCGCGAGATTATACTCACGCGTGCCGCGCTCGTCGCAATGCCCCTCGATCGTGATCCGGACATTGGGGTTGCGCGCCAGCCACTCGGCCTGGCTGTCGAGGATCGCGCGCGCGGTCGGATCGATATCGTACATGTCGAGCGCGAAGTTGACCGTGTTGCTCTGCACCGAGCGGCGGAAATCGGCATCCGACCCGGGCACGATCGCGCCGTTTGCACCGCCATTGGGCAGGCCGCCGGTCGGATCGACCCCCGCCGACGAATCGACCGGTGCCGGCGGCAAGGTCGCGGGCCGCTTCTTGGCGCAACCGGCGACGGCGATCAGCGCGGTCGCGCACAGCAGCGTTGTCGTGAACTTGGCCATGTAATCTTCTCCCGTGATCGGAACATATTCGAACATAGATTGCAGAGTCGGTCTAGGGTCGCAGCGGACCCCAGGCCGGATCGGACCCGTCGAGCGGCGTCGGAATCTTGCGCTCGTTGACACCCGTCAGGTCGACCGACCACAGATCCGCCTTGCCGCCGCCGCCGCGTCCGGAGCGGAAGAAGTTGATCACGCGGCCGTTCGGCGACCAGCTCGGCCCCTCGTCCTGCCAGTCGTTGGTCAGCAGCTTCTCGCCCCCGCCGCTCGGGCTCATGATCCCGATCCGGAACCCCCCGCCCAGCTTGGTGAACGCGATCAGGTCGCCGCGCGGGCTCCATACCGGCGTCGCATAGCGCCCGCCGCCGAAGCTGATCCGCTGCTGGTTCGATCCGTCGGCGTTCATGACATAGATCTGCTGCCCGCCCGACCGGTCGCTCTCGAACACGATTTTCGATCCGTCGGGCGAATAGCTCCCGCCCGTGTCGATCCCCGGCGAATTGGTCAGCCGCTGCGGCGCACCGCCCTGCGACGACACGCGGTACACATCGGTATTCCCGCCCTGCGCCATCGAGAACAGGATGTTGCGGCCATCGGGCGAGAAGCGCGGCGCAAAGGTCAGGCTCGCATTCTGCACGACGAGCCGCTGCCGCCCGGTGCCGATGTCATAGACATAGATCGCCGGCCGGTTGTTCACATAGCTCATATACACGATCGACTGCTGGTTCGGCGCGAAGCGCGGCGTCAGCACGATCGACTGGCCGTTGGTCAGGAACCGGTGGTTCGCACCATCCTGGTCCATGATCGCCAGCCGCTTGATGCGGCGGTTTTTGGGTCCGGTTTCCGAGACATAGACGACGCGGCTGTCGAAATAGGCGCCCTCGCCGGTCAGTCGCGTATAGACCATGTCCGCGCATTTATGCCCCGCACGCCGCCAGTCGGACGGCGGCACGACGAACCCCTGCCGGGTCAGCTCGGCACGCGACGACACGTCGTACAGATAGCAGCCGACCGTCAGGTTCCCGTCGCCATTTGCGCGGATGAAGCCCTGCACCAGCGCCTGCGCACCCGTGCTGCCCCAGTAGTCGAACCCCGGCGCGGTGACCTCGGGAAAGCCGATCGGCCGCAGCTGCCCGGGCGCGAGCGGCGTGAACAGCCCCGAATTGCGCAGGTCGTTGGTGACGATATCGGCGAGCTGCCGCCCGAGCACGTCGGTCGACCCCGCCGGCGTCGACACCACCGCGGAGGTCGGCATCACCGGCACCGCGATCGGCATCGGCGCGGAGATCCCGCCCGTCACGTCGACCACCAGCCCGCCGGCCTGATCGTCTGCCGCCGGCGCGCCCGCGGGCGCTGCCTGAGGTGCCGGCGCAGTCTGTGCGTTGACGGAGGCCCCGAACATGCAGGCCATGACCCCAGCCGAGGCGAGAACCGAGCGCACCCGCACGCGACGCTCCACCCCGGCGAAGGCCGGGGCCCGATTGGGGGACATTGCTGACAAGGGTCCGCGCATCGTTATTGAAGCCTCTCCTATTGGGCCCCGGCCTTCGCCGGGGTGGCGACGCGTATGCGGCGAGCCTGAGACGCGCAAACCGCTGATCGATCGGAACATAACGGACATCCTCATCCGGGAAGCTTGTAGCGCAGGCTGAATTTGCTCCAGCCATTCTGCACGTCATACAGGTCGTCGGGCAAACCGCGCAGCGGCGAACAGCCGGTAAACGTCGCGATCGCCAGATCGTCGACGCGCGCGACATAGCGGCGATTCTCGTCGTCGACGCCCGCATGGTCGCTGATCGTCGGCCGCGCGGCAAGCGATCCGTCGCGATTGAGCCGCAGGTTGATCGTCACGCGGATCCGCTCCGCGCCCGGCCCCGGCGTCACCTGCCGGTTCGCGCAGGGCTGCACCTGCCGCAGGATCGCCGAGCCGATATTGGCCGCCGCCTGCGCGCCGAGCTTGGCCGCCTTGGGCGTCTCCGACTTGCTTGGCGACGGATCCGCCGACAGCCCTTTGAGGAAGTTGTCGCCAAGCCGCGACCCGCGCGGCCGCGCCGCCTTGGCGTCCGCAGTCGACCCGCTGCCCTTGCTCGTCGACGGTTTCGCCGCAGCCGAGGACGAGGACTTGGACGTGGATTTGGACGCCGACGCCTTCGACGGCGCCGCGCTCTTCGCAGGCGCGGGCTTGGCGGCAGGCTTCGCCGGCGCAGGTTTCGCCGGAGCGGGCTTGGCTGGCGCTGGCTTTGCAGGCGCGGGTTGCGGCTTGGCCACGGGCTTTGGCACCGGCGCAGGCTTCGCGACGGGCTTCGGCGGCGCCGGCTTGGGCTTGGCCACCGGTTTCGGCTCAGGCTTGGGGACAGGCTGCGGCTTGGGCGGTGCGGGTTTAGGCGGCGCCGGCTGCGGTGGCGGCGGCGCGGGATCGGGCTGCGGCGCGGGCTCGGCCTCGTCAGGCGCGGGCGGCGCGGCATCCTCGGGCGCGCCCTCATCGGGTGCGACCGACTCGGCGGGCGTCTCGGCCGATTGCGGCGCGGTCGCCTCGAGCGCCACGTCGGGGACGAGGCTGATGTCGATCGGCTGCTGCTCGACCTTCGGCAGCTCGGGCGCATCGAGAAATCCGACCGACAACAGGCCGAACAGCAGGACGTGCCCGGCGAGCGCGACGCCCAGCCCGATCTTTTCGGAACGATCCATCACGACAGGCCCGTCATCGGCATCAGTTCTGGTTGCCCTCGACCGTCACCAGCGCGACGCGGTTCAGCCCGGCGCGGTTCAGTTCGCCCATCACGCGCATCACGCGCCCGTAATCGAGCTGGCGATCCGCGCGCAGCAGCACCTGCGGCTCGTTGCCGACCGCGCGGCTCGCCGCGATCGCCGCCAGCCGCACGGGCAGCGCGTCCTCGCTCACCTGGTCGGTATCGATGAACACCGCACCCGTCCCGTCCATCGAGATCTCGACCGGTTTCTGCTCCTGCTCCAGCGCCTTGGCGCGCGCGTCGGGCAGGTTCACCGGCACGCCCGCGGTCATCAGCGGCGCGGTCACCATGAAGATGATCAGCAGCACGAGCATCACGTCGACCAGCGGCGTGACGTTGATGTCCGCCATCGGAGCACGACGACCGCGGCCGCGCGACGAGGGAAGGTTCATCGCCACCTCACGCGCCTCGCACGGGCAGCGGACACGCCCCGACGCGGCTCATCGCGAGCCGTCCAGCTGGCGCGACAGCGTCGCGTGGAAGCCGTCGGCGAAGCGGTTCAGGCTCGCCTCGATCCGGTTGATCCCGTGGCTGAAGCGGTTGTACGCGATCACCGCCGGAATGGCCGCGAACAGCCCGATCGCGGTCGCGAACAGCGCCTCCGCGATCCCCGGCGCGACCACCGCCAGCGACGTGTTCTGCGCCGCCGCGATGCTCGTGAAGCTGCGCATGATCCCCCAGACGGTGCCGAACAGCCCGACGAACGGCGCCACCGATCCGACCGTCGCGAGCACGTTCAGCCGGTCCGACAGCCGGTCGATCTCGTGCGCGGTCGCCGCACCCATCGTCGTCGCCAGCCGCTCGCGCGTGCCGCTCTTGTCGATCGTGCCGCCCGCGGTCGATCGCCGCCACTCGGTCACGCCCGCCGCAAAGACGCGCGCGGACGGAAGGTCGGTCTCGCTCTCGGCCTTGTAGAACACGTCGATGTCCTCGGCCTTCCAGAAGTCGCGCTCGAACCGCACCAGTCCCTTGCGCGTCTTGCCGATCCGCCGCCAGAACGCGACGATCAGCGCCCATGTCCAGATGCTGGCGAGCAACAGCCCGATCATCACGCCCTTCACCACCCAGTCGGCCTGGAGGAACAGGTGGATCGGCGACAGCGTCGCGCTATCCATAGTCAGAACCGGATTCATGCTTCCCCCTGCCAGACAAGGCGTTCGTAGATGTCAGTCCATGCGCGTGGCTGGCGACGCGGCCGGCCGTTGGGGGCGATCAAGGCCGCCACCACGTCCGCCTCTGCCAAGACAACCCCGCCGCACATGACTCGTTGATGAATGGCCACGCTGGCCGCGCGGACCTGCGTGATCCGCGAGACGATCACCAGCGCGTCGTCGAGCCGCGCGGGCGCGGCATAGCGGATGTTGAGACTGGCGATCGCATAGGACCCCTCGGCCGCGTCGAACGCGGCGCGCTGGTCGATCCCGCCGACGCGCAGCATGTCCGACCGCGCGCGTTCCATGTAGCGCAGATAGTTGGCGTGATAGACGACGCCCGACAGGTCGGTGTCCTCGAAATACACGCGCAGCGCGAACCGGTGCTCGCGCCCCGCAAAGCGCCCTCCCGCCGGTTGATCCTGGTCTGCGTCCGCCATTCCCGCGGCTGTTAACCCAACCATCGCCGCGAAGAAAGCGCTCGCGCGACACGCCCGTCATTTGGCCGTCGGTCGGTCCGGGGAATCGCAGCCACGCCGCAGCGGCGATCGGGGTCGAGCGTGGTCGCGCCCCGATCGGGGAATCACCCAGTTATTGAAAGACGCTGGGATCGAGCTGCAGCTGCGGACGCGGCGCAGGCGACGCGACGGGCAATGGCGGCTGCGAGACCGGCTTCAACTGCGCCTGCAACCCGCTCGCGGGATAGGACACCGGCGTCGCGCGCGGGGCCGGCGTCATGCCGGCCGGCGCGACGGGAACCGCGCCGTTGCTCGCGAACACCACGCGCTGCGTCGTCAGCGGCTGCGTCGCGGTGCCGCGCCACGCGTCGAACGCGCGATAGAAATCGGTGAAGGGCTGCTCGAGCATCGGCAGCCGCGTCGCCGCAAAGCTCGCGAGCATCGGCCCCGGCACGCTCGCGCCCTCCGCGAGCACGCGCCCCGCCGCCTGGCAGAACGCATCGCGCGACGGCGACTGGGAGAAGAAATTGTACAGCCGCGTCATCGAATCGTCGTAGCGATCCTGCCAGTCGCCGCCGCCCGCGCGATATTCCGCCGAATAGGTCGCCTCGGCCTTCGCCAGCACGGGCTTCTGCGCGGCGAGCATCGCGTTATACCCCGCGACGATCACCGCCTCGTCCGCCCCCCGACACGCCAGCGCGGCGACGTTGAGCGCGGCGCGCAGATGCCAGATCTTCGCCGATTCGGTCAGGTTGCGGTTCGGCGTCGGATAGGTGCCGTCGGCGAGCACCGCGGGGATCTTCATGCCCGGAAACGCACCCTTGGGGAGCGGCGCTGCGACCGGCACCGGCGCGACCGGCGTCGGCGCGGGCGCTGCGACCTCGACGGGTTTCGACGCGCACCCGGCGAGCAGGGCTGCGGTCACGGCTACCATCGCAAACTGACGCTTCATCGACTCAAGTCCTCGCTGTCCCCCGACAGATTCAGAACTGCCCCGATAAGGTTAACACGGTATAAACCCCGCGCACGCCCGCAACCCGAATGCGACGAATGGCATGATCGCAGCGGGTTATTGCAACAAATACCCCCCGGACCGCGTACCCGCCGTCAGGCCGCGCGCGCCTCCAGCGCCGACGCCGCCTGTGCCATCAGCTCGGCGATGATGTCCGCGACCGGCTCTTCCTTGGTGACCATGCCGACCGACTGGCCCGCCATCACCGATCCATGCTCGACATCGCCGTCGACCACCGCGCGGCGCAGCGCGCCTGCCCAGTAATGTTCGATCTGCAACTGCGCCTCGCCCATCGCCACGCGCCCCTCGTCGAGATGCCCCGCAACCTCGCGCTGCTTGGCCGAGAACAGCTCGCCCGCCGCATTCTTCAGCGCGCGCACCGGGATCACCGGCAGCCGCGCGTCGAGCTGGACGCTGGCGATCGCATCGCGCGCCGAGGCACGAATGAACGCCTTCTTGAAATTGGCATGCGCGATTGATTCGGTCCCGCAGACGAACCGCGTGCCGAGCTGTACGCCCGCCGCACCCATGTCGAGATAGCCCGCAATCGCCTCGCCGCGACCGATCCCGCCCGCGACGAACACCGGCACCAGCTCGGCGATCTCGGGCAGCATCTCCTGCGCCAGCACGCTCGTCGACACCGGGCCGATATGCCCGCCGGCCTCCATCCCCTCGATCACCAGCGCGTCGACGCCGCTACGGATCAGCTTCTTGGCCAGCGCCAGCGTCGGTGCGAAACAGATGACCTTTGCGCCGCCCGCCTTGATCGCCTCGAGGCTGCCCTTGGGCGGCAATCCGCCCGCCAGCACGACATGGCCGACCTTGTGCCGCGTGCACACCGCGATCAGCTCGACCAGGTCGGGATGCATCGTGATCAGGTTCACGCCGAACGGCTTGTCCGTCATCGCCTGCGTCGCGGCGATCTCGGCATCGAGCAACGCGGGCGTCATCGCCCCGCACGCGATCACCCCGAACCCGCCCGCATTCGAGATCGCGGAGACGAGATTGCGCTCGCTCACCCACGACATCGCCCCGCCAAGGATCGCGACCTCCGACCCGAGGAATGCGGCGCCACGCGCCATCCGGCGTTGCAGCCGCTCAGTACCGATCGTCATGCATACATTCCCGTCGCGATTACAGTCGTCATCCCAGCAACCGCCGGGATCTCCCCGTGATAGCATGCGCGCTCGCTGCCACCACACCCGTCATCCCAGCGAAAGCTGGGATCTCCCCGTGATAGCGCCCGTCCTCGCCCCACGAGACCCCAGCTTTCGCTGGGGTGACGGCGCGGTCGTAACGGCGTTGGTAGCCACGACGTCACCGACGGCGCCCAGACTCAAGCCGCATCCTCGGCGTCGAGCCCGTAAGCCGTGTGCAGCACGCGCACCGCCAGCTCGGTATAATCCTCTTCGATCAGCACGCTGACCTTGATCTCCGACGTCGCGATCGCCTGGATGTTGATCCCGCGTTCGCCGAGCGTCGTGAACATCGTCGAGGCGACACCCGCATGGCTGCGCATCCCGACGCCGACCACCGACACCTTGGCGACGCGCGTGTCGTGGACGAGGCTCGCGAAACCGATCGCGTCTTTCGCCTTGTCGAGCACGTCGAGCGTGCGCGCCAGATCCGCCGAGGGCACGGTGAACGTCACGTCGGTCGACCCCGTCGAATGCGCGACGTTCTGGACGATCATGTCGACGTTGATCCCCGCATCGGCGAGCGGCGCGAAGATCGCCGCGACCGATCCCGGGCGATCGCTGACCTGCGTCAGCGTGATCTTCGCCTCGTTCTTGTCATGCGCGATGCCGGTGATGAGCTGGCGTTCCATATCGTCGATTTCCTCTTCGCCCACGATCAGCGTGCCGCGGTGTCCGTCACTGGTATCGCCATCCTCGAACGAGGACAGCACGCGCACGCGCACATTCTCTTTCATTGCCAGGCCGACAGACCGCGTCTGCAGCACCTTGGCGCCGACGCTGGCGAGTTCCAGCATCTCCTCATACGTCACCTTGCCGAGTTTCCGGGCCCGCGGCACGATCCTGGGATCGGTGGTGTAGACGCCGTCGACATCGGTATAGATGTCGCAGCGATCGGCCTTCATCGCCGCCGCCATCGCGACCGCCGACGTATCCGACCCGCCGCGCCCCAGCGTCGTGACGCGCTGGCCTTCCGCGACGCCCTGGAATCCCGGGATCACCGCGACGACACCGTCCGCCAGACTCGCATCAAGCGCGACCGTGTCGATCTCGCCGATCCGGGCCGAGCCATGCGCGTCCGACGTGTTGATCGGCAGCTGCCACCCGAGCCAGCTGCGCGCCTTGCAGCCAGCCGCCTGCAACGCGATCGCGAGCAGCCCGCTCGTGATCTGCTCGCCCGCCGAGACGACAACGTCATATTCCTTCGCATCGTACAGCGACGACGCCTCGCGGCAGAAGCCGACCAGCCGGTCGGTCTCGCCCGCCATCGCGGAGACGACGACCGCGACCTCGTTGCCCGCATCGACCTCGCGCTTCACGCGCGCCGCGACGTTGCGGATACGTTCGATCCCGGCCATCGACGTCCCGCCGAATTTCATCACGATACGGGCCATGGGCAGCGTAAATCCCTTTGGGTCGAAGCGGCGGCCCTGATAGGTAGCGCGCATGATACTGGCAAGTGACCGCAACGTAAGCGCAACAATCGATCCGAAGGAAGCCGCGCATTTCGGCACGATGGCGGCCGACTGGTGGAACCCGAAGGGCTCGTCCGCACCGCTCCACCAGCTTAATCCGCCCCGCCTGCGCTACATCCGCGACCAGGTCGACGCGCACTGGCACGGCGACGGCGCGGGCTTCACCCCGCTCGCGGGCCGGACCGCGCTCGACGTCGGCTGCGGCGCGGGGCTGCTCTGCGAACCGCTCGCGCGGCTCGGCGCCAGCGTGACGGGTATCGACGCCGCGCCCGAAAATATCGCCGCGGCGGAGATCCATGCGGCGCAGAGCGGGCTCGCGATCGACTATCGCGCTGGCGGCGTCGAGGGGCTCGACGGCCGGTTCGATCTCGTCACCAGCCTCGAGGTGATCGAGCATGTCAGCGACCCTGCAGGCTTCGTCCGCGGCCTCGCGCGCGTGCTGGCAGAGGGCGGCCTGCTGATCCTGTCGACCCCCAACCGCACGCCGCTGTCGCGGCTCGCGATGATCACGATCGCGGAAGGCACCGGCCGCATCCCGCGCGGCACGCACGACTGGAACAAGTTCCTCACCCCCGACGAACTGACCGCCTTGCTGCGCGACGCCGGCCTGCGCGTCATCGACACGCGCGGGCTCGGCTTCTCACCGGCGACCGGGTTCACGCTCAGCGATTCGACCAGCCTCGACTATTTCCTGACCGCGGTAAAAGCCTGAGCCGTCTCTCCCCCACACCACCCCGGCGAAGGCCGGGGCCCAATTGGGAAGGCCGGGGTAACGCAGCGCTGAACCCGGCCATGACCGTCCCCCAATTGGGCCCCGGCCTCCGCCGGGGTGGGACCGAATAATGGAGCATAGCCCTCCCCACCCCCATTCGCTCGCGAAGGCGGGTGCCCAGACTGGACACCCGCCTTCGCGGGTGAACATCCTGTGGCTCGCGGCGCTGGCGATCCTCTACGTCACGCTCGCGCTCCTCCGCCCCGTCGACCATGACGAGAGCCAGTATGTCGCCGCGACCGTCCTCACCGCGCACGGGCTGCTCCCCTATCGCGACTTCGCCTATCTCCAGACCCCGCTCCAGCCCGTCCTCTTCGCGCCGATCGCGCTGTTCGCCGGCACGCTGACCTGGCCCGCCCTCCGCCTGACCAACGCGCTGCTCGGTCTCGCGGCCGTAGCGTTCGTCCACGCCGCCGCGCGCCGCGCCGGCGCGAGCCCGGCCATCGCCCGCACCTGCGCCGCGTTGTTCGCGACCACCGACATCCTGCTCTTCAGCATCGGCACCGCGCGCAACGACGCGCTCCCCGCCGCCTGCCTCGCCGCCGCGCTCTGGCTGATCGCGCGTTCCGGCCACGACCGGCGCACCGCGCTCGCGATCGGCCTGCTGCTCGCCGCAGCGACCGCCGCGAAGATCTCCTACGCCTTCCCCGCCGCCGCCTACGGCCTCTACGCGCTCGCCCGTCCGCCCCACCGCCCCTGGCTCGTCGCGCTCGGCGCGCTCCCGGTCGCCGCGTTCGTCACCTGGACCGTCACGCTCTCGCCCGAGGGCTTCCTGTTCGGCACCATTCATTTCCCCGCAGCGGCACCCGCAGAATTCTACGCCGACCGCCCCTGGAAACTCTCGCTCGCCGCCAAGCTCGTCGACACGCTCAAGTTCATGGCGCTTGGCGCAGCGCTGCCCGCCGCCCTGTTCGCCGTGCGCGCCGCCATCCACCGCCGCCGCGCAGCGCCGTTCGATCTGCTCGCGTTCGCCGGGCTCGTCGCCGCGCTGCTGCCCGTGCCGACGTGGCGCCAGTATCTCCTGCCGATGCTCCCGCCGCTGTTCGTCGCGCTCGCCATCCTCTGGCAGGCCAGCCCCCCGGCGCGCGGCTGGCGGATCGCACTGGGGGTATTCGCGCTGCTCGGCCTGAGCCCGACGATCGCAGCGTTGCTCGAACCCGGCCGCCTCTCGCTCGCCAGCGCGCTCCGCGAAGGGGCGATCCTCAGGGCGACGCTCGACACACACCGCATCACCGGTCCGATCGCCACCTTGTCGCCCGAAATCCTGCCCGCGACCGGCCGCCTCCCCGATGCGCGCTTCGCCGCGGGCCCCTTCTATTTCCGCAGCCGCACGCTGCTCGACGAAGCTGCCGAGCGCCGCCTCCACGTCGTCGCGCGCGACAGGATGGACTTCGCCCCCGGCACCCCCATCCTGACCGGCGCGGAAAACGCCGCGACCGCGGGCGACCCCGCGCTCGACGCCGCGCTCGCTGCCGCGGGCGGCCGGGCCATTCCCGTCCCCGGCACGCGCTTCCGCCTCTATCTCACGCCGCCAGCCGCCGCTTCGCCGCCAGCAGCCCCGCATAATAGTCGACCAGTTCCACCGCATGCTCGCGGTCGGACCGGACATGCGCCGCCGCAACCACCGCCGCACGCCTGAGCATCGCCCGGTCGCACGCATGGAGCCGCGCGATCGCCTCCGCCGCGGACACCGCATCGCGCGCCGCATACAGCGCACTCGCGCGAGCGTCGGCGACCTCCGCGCAGCCCCCCGTATCGGGCACGATCAGCGGCAGTCCCGACGCCATCGCCTCCGACGCGACCAGCCCGAACGGCTCGGCCTCCGACCCGTGGATCAGCGCGTCGCAGCTCGCCATGATCCGCGCCAGCCGCTCGCGGTCATAGACCGGCGCGAACATCCGCATGTGCGGCGATCCGCCGATCCGCCGCGCGATCGTCGCGCTCTGGCTGCCCGTGCCGAGCAGGATCAGCCCGATCGGCAGCGTGGTTCCCGCGCGCGCGACAGCGTCGACGACCAGCGGCCACCGCTTCTCGCCGTGGTGCCGCCCCAGTCCCAGCAACAGCATCCCCTCGTCGGGCAGTCCGCATTGCCGGAGCAGCCGCCGCCGCAGATCCTCGTCGCGCAGCTCGGGCGAGAAATGCCCGCGCTCGATCCCCAGCGGCATCGCCGCATCGATCCGCACCCCGCGCGCGCGCAACCGTTTCTCGAGCGCCGGCCCGTTGGTGACGACCGTGTCGAACTTCGCGAGAAACCGCCCCATATAGCGGCTGTACCAGGCAAAGCCCTGCTCGATCCGCTCATGGCTCGCCAGGCCTGCGAACCAGCGCTGCGCATAGGCGGCGATATTGTCGTTGTGCATGAAGAACGCCTTCAGCACGTCCCGCCCCGCCGGCGGCTGCCAGTCCCCGACGAACCAGGCGGGGCGCCACGGCGAACAGCATTCGACGACGTCGGGATCGAGCGCGTCGAGCACGCGGTGGATCGCCTCGCGGTCCCAGAACAGCCCGTAATTGCGGTCGAACGGCATCCCCGGCGACTTGAGATAGATCACGCGCCCGCCGCCCGGCCGCTCTTCGACCCGGTCCTCGCGCCCTGGCGCGACGACGATCAGCTCGTGCCCCAGATCGGCGAGGATCCCCATCTTGCGATCGACATAGGTGCGAACCCCGCCACCCGTCGGCGAGTAGAATTCGTTGACGTCGACGATCCGCATGTCAGCCGCCCCACATCGTCAATCACCCGGGATCGGCGCGAACCCGCCAAGCCCGCGCAGATATTGCGCGCGGATCGCGACATGCGTCACGCCCGTCCCGACCTCGACCAGCGCCTGCTCGACCTTCGGCCGCGATCGGCCCAGCCTGTCGCCCTTGGCGAACCCTGCGCCATCCGACCAGAAGCTGAACTTGTTCTTGCCGTCGCGGTCGTGCGTGAACAGCAGCGCATAGCGCCCGGGCCGCGGTACCGCGATGCACAGCACCGTCGGGCCGCTCGCGGGTGCCGCGACGCTGACGCGCCGGAACGTCTTGCCCGCGGCGATCAGGTCGCGGTCGTCATCGAGGAAATCGGCCTCGGTCGGCGGATAGAGCTCGAGCTTCAGATTGCCCTTTCGATCCTTCAGCCCGGTGATCGTCGCCTCGATCGCCGATCCGCCGCCGCGCTGGCACGCCGCCGCATCGCTGCCGAGCAGCTGTGCCTCCGCCGCGACCGGGATCATCGCCCCCAGCATGCCTCCCGCCAGCCCCACGACCGTCACCGCCGCCATCCTGAACCGCATCATCCGCGCGCCCTCGTCGCCACCGCATGCGCGCTGAATAGGATGATCAGCACGACATGCACCAGCAGCGTCAGCGCCGCGGTGAACGCGATCAGCTCGGACAGCGCCTGGTCCTGCCCGATCAGCAGGATCGCGAAATTGGCGAACAGCAGGTCCTTGTTCGGCACCAGCGGCAACCGCGACACGAGCAGCCGCCCCGCGGCGAGGAACAGCCACATCGCGATCGTCACGTCCGGCATCGCGAAATGCCACGCGAGCGCGATCAGCAGCGACCCGCACATCAGCCGGATGCAGTGGATCATGAACACCCACCACAAGGTCGCGCGCGGCAGCGAGAAGACGCGCCGCGAGAAGATCAGGAATGGCAACGAGATCGCGAAGGTGATCCCTGCGGACCCCAGCACCGTCCGGAACATCTCGGGCGGCAACAGCTCGCGGCTCAGCGGCAGCGCGATCGCCACCATCGCCAGCGTGATGCCGTTGCCCGCGATCGCCGACAGGATCGTGACGTCCTTCACCGCGCCGAACGGCGACGCCACCATCTGCGCCTTCGCCCGCGCCCAGGCATAGAAATACGCGTCACCCGAATAGCCGAACACCACCTCGTTCGCGATCCGCTTCTTGATCAGCGCGACCAGCCCCGCGACGGGTATCCCCCAGAGTCGGCGGAAGATGACATAGTCCCCGGTCGGCGGCGACATGTAGAGCAGCGCGAAACACAGGTAGAATCGCGGATCGGACGGGACCGAGCGCGACAGGCCGGCCAGTCCGTTCCCAAACAGTTCGCGCGCCAGCCCGCCGATCATCGCGAGCGTCAGCACCGCGCCGATGATCGCGGGCCAGCGGCTGCGGAACGTCTTGAGCGGCTCGAGCCCGGCGATGTCCCCCCGCTCGGACTCCGCGCCGAGGATCATCTGGCCGCCGCCCCCGGAGGGAAAGCCCGTCATACGCGTACGCATCGATCGATCCTCGACTTGACCCGCGCACCCGGCACACCCGGGCAGCCCACGCGGCGCCAATAGCCGCCCCGTCAGGCCGTTGCACGTGAAGATCGCGTCACCCGCCGCACCCCGCCGTCATCCTGCCGAAAGTGGCTCGCGGGCGCACGGCGGCATAGCCCCGCAAGCCCTTGATCACGCCCGCGGACGCGGCAGGCGTTCGCCGAGCCCGCACGCTCTCGCCATTTCCCCCCGATCACGCCATCACGCGCCGATGGCGACCGCGCATCACATCCTGACCTATGCCGAGACGCTGTCGGGCGGCGGCGTCGAACGCGCGCAATTGCGGCTCGCGCGCGGCTGGATCGCGCTTGGGCGTCGCGTCACGCTCGTCATCGGCGATCCGACCGGCCCGCTCGCGGCCGAGATCCCGCCCGGGCTCGAGCTGATCACCGGCGCGGCGCGTGCGCTTCCGACGATCATCCGCACTCTCGCGCCCGACATCGTCTTCTGTCCGGGCAATCACTATACGGGGATCGCGGCGTGGATCCGCATCGCGTTGCGCGGCGCCTGCCCGCCGATCGTCGCCAAGATGTCCAACGCGCCCGATCGCGGCGATCACGGTCCCGTCCTGCGTGCCGCGCACCGGTTCTGGCTCGCGCGTCACGCCCGGTTTCTCGATCACCTCGTCGCGATGACCCCCGCGACCGCCGCGGAGGCCGCCGCCGCGACGCGCATGCACGGCCGCGTCAGCGTCATCCCCAACCCGCCGGCCCTGTCCAGTCCGGCCCCGTCCGGTCCGGCCGCACCGGATCTGCCGTTACCGCCCCGCTTCATCCTCGGCGTCGGACGGCTCGAACCACAGAAGCGCTGGGACCGCCTGATCGCCGCGCTGGAGCGGATCGCCGACCGCGACACCGCGCTCGTCATCCTCGGCGAAGGCACGCTCCGCCCCGCGCTCGAGGCGCAGGTCCGCTCGCTCGGCCTCGACGGACGCGTCCATCTCCCCGGCCATGTCGCCGACCCGCTGTCGGTCATGCGCCGCGCACGCGTGGTGGCGCTGACGTCCACGTTCGAAGGCGTGCCGGGTGTGCTGCGCGAGGCGCTGTCGGTGGGCACGCCCGTCGTCGCGACCGACTCGAGCAGGGCGATCCCCGAGATCGTCGACACCGCGTCGCGCGGCACGATCGTCCCGCGCGACGATCCCGATGCGCTCGTCGCCGCGCTCGATGCGTGGCTCGCGCCGGATGCGCCGCGTCCGCTTCCCGTGCCGCAACCCGGCGCCACCGCGGCCGCGCGTTATCTCGCGCTCTTCGATTCGCTCGTCATGTCGCCCCAGCGGCCCCTGCCGCGTCCTCTTTAGCGTCCGCTGCCGCCTTCTCATCCTCGCGATCCGACCGACGCTCCAGCGCGGTCTTGAGCATCGCGGTCATCGGGTCGGCCAGCGCCAGCCCGAGGATCCCGAACAGCGCGCTGGCGAGAATCTGCGCACCCAGCGTCAGCGCAGGCGGCAGGTCGACGGTCCGCTTGGCGACCATCGGCACGATCACGTATCCGTCGATCGTCTGCACGACTAGATAAGTGCCGATCGCCCAATAGCCGGTGTCGACGCCCGCGCTGAACCCGACCGAGACCATCAGCACGCCCGTCACGATCGCGCCGATATTGGGAATGAACGCGAGGATCCCCGCGATGATGCCGAGCAGCATCGCCATCGGCACGCCCCCGATCGCCAGCGCGATACCCGTCGCGATGCCCTCGACCGCCATGCCGAGCAGCCGCCCGGCGAGCAGCCGCCGCATCGTGTCGCCCATCTTGACCATCGTCCGCGCGAACTCGTCGCGCAGGTCGATCGGCACCATCCATTGCAGCCCGCGCGAATAGGTCCCGGGATCCATCGCGATGAACAGGCCGAGCACGAGGATCATGAACAGGCTGGTCAGCGCGCCGATCGCGGTGCCGACCCATGAGGTCACGCGTCCGACCGATCCCAGCGCCTCCTTGACGATCCCGTTGACGTCGGACGCGCCCGGCATCAGCCCCTGCGTCGCGAGAAAGCTCGTGAAACGGGTGGCCTGCTGCTCGAGCGTCGAGCGCAGCTGCGTCGCCTGCTCGGTGACCTGCACCCCCGTCAGATAGAAGGTCCCGATCAGGAATGCGGCGACGCAGACGACGACGATCAGCAGCCGCCAGCCGCGCCCGATCGGCAACACGCGCCCGAGCAACCGGACGCCGCCGTCGAGCAGCGACGCGAACACGATCGCGGCGAAGATCAGCAGCAGCGGCTGGACGAGCACGATCGCCAGCGCGATCAGGCAGGCGAGCCCCAGCCAGATCGACGCGCGCTTGGTTTCCCTGCGCACGAACGGATCGCGCATCTCGACCGGGCTGGCCTCGTCGACGCGCGTCGTCACGCGGGCATCCTCGGCCATCTCAGTTGGCAGCGGCTGGATGCAGCGACGTGCCCGCGCGGTCCGATCGCAACGATCCCCACCAGGTCAACGGGTTGAGTGTCGCATCGCCATCGAGGCTGAAGGTGATGAATTCGGCACGACCGCCGAGATTCTCGTACGGTACCGGCCCGCCCAGCCCGAGCTGCGTCAGCGCGAACCGGCTGTCCGCCGACCGATCGCGGTTGTCGCCCATCAGGAAGACATGGTCCGCGGGGATCGTGATCGGGCCATAATCGTCGCCCGGGCTCCACCCCAGCTCGATCGTGTCGTAACGCCGGCCGTTGGGCAGCGTCTCGGTCACCGTCGGCAGGCGACAGATCATCGCGCCGTTCGCGCGCTTCTCGAGCGCGCCCGGATACTCGTCCTCGCTGCACGGGCTGTTGGTGTCGACCGGGATCAGCGTGTCGTGCATCGGCCCGCGCTTCACCGGCACGCCGTTCAGGATGACCGCGCCGCCGCGCACCTCGAGCCGGTCGCCCGGCAGGCCGATCACGCGCTTGATGTAATCATTGTGCGTCCCCGGCGGCGTCACGATCACGACGTCGCCGCGCGTCGGCAGCGATCCGAACAGCCGCCCCTTGATGAACGGCATCTGCACGCTCCAGCTCTCCTCGGGCTGGCGCAGCACCACGCTCTTGAAGATGGCGAGCGGGTCGGGGATCGTCGGCGACACGAACGACCAGCCATAGGCGAACTTGGTCACGACCAGCCGGTCGCCGATCCGAAGCCCCGGCAGCATCGACTCGCTCGGGATATAGAATGGCTTGGCGATGAAGCTGTGAAAGCCCAGCACGACCAGGATCAGCCAGAAGATCCCCTTGACCTCGCCCCACCAGTCGGTGCCGCGCCGCTGTGGCGCCGCGGGGCCGACGGGCGGCGGAACGTCGCTGTTCGACGGCGTGGCGGGTGCCACCCCGACCTGCTTTTCGAGCGACTCATTGCCGTCCAACGCCGCTTCCTTCATCGATTCATATCCGCGGATAACAGGGGTATCGCTTCGATCACCACGAAAGCCTGCGCCCAGGGATGATCGTCCGTCATGGTCAGGTGTACGCGCGCGGCGTGGCCTTCGGGGGTCAACGCGTCAAGCCTCGCCTTGGCCCCGCCCGTCAGCGCAAGCGTCGGCGCACCGCTCGCGGCGTTGACGACGCCGATGTCCTTCATGAAGACGCCCGCGCGGAACCCGGTGCCGACCGCCTTGGAGAACGCCTCCTTCGCGGCAAACCGCTTGGCGAGCGTCCCCGCCTTGGTGAACGGCCGCCGCGCCGCCTTGGCCAGCTCCACCTCGGTAAATACGCGCCGCTCGAACCGCTCGCCGAACCGCGCGACCGACGCCGCAATCCGCTCGATATTGCACAGGTCCGACCCCAGCCCGATGATCATCGCGACGCCTGGAGTCGGAAGAAAAGATGTGCTCTCGCGAAGGCGCGAAGGCGCGAAGCAAGCGGGAGACGCGAGCCCAAGGCGATCTTCAGACTCGTCGCGCCATCGCGCCTTCGCGTGAACAAACCTTCCAGACTACCGCGCCGCATCCATCGCCTCGCGCATCGTCCGAACCGCCTCGCCCAGCCCGACGAACAGCGCCTCGCCCACGAGGAAATGCCCGATGTTGAGTTCGCGCACCTGCCGGATCGCCGCGATCGGCGCGACATTGTCAAAGGTCAGCCCATGCCCGGCATGCACCTCGATGCCGTTCTTCGCCGCGAGCGCCGCCGCATCCATCAGCCGCCGCAACTCCGCGGCGCGCGCTTCGCCCGCGACCTCGGCATATAATCCCGTGTGCAACTCGATCACCGGCACGCCAAGCCGCACCGCGGCCTCGATCTGCCGCGCATCGGGCTCGATGAAGAGCGACACGCGGATCCCCGCGCCGCCCAGCGTGTCGACGAGCCGCGCCATCCGGTCATAATGCCCCGCGACGTCGAGCCCGCCCTCGGTGGTCAGTTCCTCGCGTTTCTCTGGCACGATGCACGCGGCATGCGGCCGGTGCCGCAGCGCGATGCTCAGCATCTCGTCGGTCGCCGCCATTTCCAGGTTCAGCGGGATCGACAGTTCGGCCGACAGCCGGGCGATATCGTCGTCGGTGATATGGCGCCGGTCCTCGCGCAGATGCGCGGTGATCCCGTCCGCGCCCGCCTGCGCCGCGACCAGCGCCGCGCGCACCGGATCGGGATACCCCGCACCGCGCGCGTTCCGGACGGTCGCGACGTGGTCGATATTGACGCCGAGGCGCAGGTCGCGGCTCATGCGGCGGCCCTGCTGCCCGGCTTGATCGCGGGGATCGCCGCTAGTTCGGGCGGCAGCGCGTCGGCGGCATAGGTCGGCACGTCGAGCCGGATCAGCGGGAAGAACGGCACGCCCAGATCGGCCGCGCCGCTCGACCGGTCAACCAGCGCCGCTGCGGCGACGGTCACGCCGCCGGCCCGGCCGATCGCCGCGATCGCCTCCTTCGACGACAGCCCGGTCGTGACCACGTCCTCCATCATCAGCACGCGCTGTCCGGGCGCAAGCCGGAACCCGCGGCGAAGCTCGAACACGCCGTCGGGCCGTTCGAGGAACATCGCCTCCACCCCCAGCGCGCGCGCCATCTCGTGTCCGCAGATGACGCCGCCCATCGCGGGCGACACCACCGCGCTGATCGATGCGCGCAGATCGTCGGGTATCCGGGCGACCAGCGCCTCGGCGAGCCGCGCGCCGCGCCGCGGATCCATCAGCACGCGCGCACATTGCAGATAGCGCGAACTCCGCAGCCCCGAGGACAGGATGAAATGCCCCTCGAGCAACGCCTCGGCAGCGCGGAATTCGGCGAGCACATCGTCTTCGGTCATCGCAGGTCGTCGCTCCAAACTATCCTGCGCTGATACGAGCGGAGCAGGGCCCACGCAACGGCCCCGCGCGGCCGCGCACGCGTCATCGTGACGAAAGTCGGCGCGCCGGGGCCATGCGAACCCTCCCGAATACGACGTTCGTGACCTGCCTAACGCACCGGCCTGCAACGACAAATCACACAAACCCCGCACCTGCCGACGCACTGGGCTTGAGGCATTTGGTTCCGCGGCCTATAGCCAATGGTCAAAATGATAAGCAGACATCCGCGCGTCCGTGGTACGGGTTCGCAGTAAACCGGGGTCAAGAAAAACGATGCGCATACTGGGGATGAGAGGATTGGCGATGGCAGCAGGGCTCGCAATGGCGAGTCTTGGTGGTGTCGCAGGGTACGCCGCACCGGCGCCGCAGGCGGCTGCCGCCGATGCCGCACCGGCGGGCGCTGCCCAGGCCACGCCTGACGCGGCGGCCCCGGCACCGCAGGCCGCAGCAGGCCCCGCGGGCGTGTCGAACACCGCCCCGACCACCGCTGCCGCGACACCGACCGCCGATCCGGCAAGCCCCGCGCTCGCCGTCGACGGCGCCTATGGGCTGACCGCGACGCCTGGCGTCGGCCAGCCGACCCCGGGGGTCGTCGGGCTCCAGCCGCAGGTTACAAAGAACGGTGTGTTCGCGCACTGGATGCACAATGCGATCCTGATGCCGACGATCACCGCAGTCTCGCTGCTGGTGCTCGCTTTGCTGTTCTGGGTGGTGTTCCGCTATCGCCGCGCCGCCAACCCGGTGCCGTCGAAGACCAGCCACAACACCGTGATCGAGATCATCTGGACGCTCGCGCCGGTCATCATCCTCGTGCTGATCGCGGTGCCGTCGATCGGGCTGCTCTCCGCACAGTTCAAGCCCGCGCCCGCGGGTGCGGTGACGATCAAGGCGATCGGCAACCAGTGGTACTGGACCTACCAGTATCCGGATAACGGCGGCTTCGAAGTCACCGCGAACATGCTCAAGGAAGCCAAGGACGTCGGCGCGGGTGAACGCGCGCGCACCGATGCAGACGGCCCCCGCCTGCTCGCGACCGACAACCGCATCGTCCTGCCGGTCGGCGTGCCGATCCGCCTGATCACGACCGCGAACGACGTCATCCACAGCTGGGCGGTCCCCGCCTTCTGGATCAAGCTCGACGCGATCCCGGGTCGCCTGAACGAGACCAGCTTCACGATCGACAAGCCGGGCCTGTATTTCGGCCAGTGCTCCGAGCTGTGCGGCGCACGCCACGCCTTCATGCCGATCGCGGTCGAGGCCGTCTCGCCCGCACAGTTCGCGGCGTGGGTCCGCGCCAAGGGCGGCACGATGCCCGCCCCGGGCAAGGCATCCGACAAGGTCATCCCGCAGCCCGGCGCCGACGGCTCCGCGGCGAAGGTCGAGGAGGCGGAGGATACCGCCAACGCCACCGGCCCCGTCGAGAACGTGACGACCCCCGCCAACGCAACCGCCCCTGCCACGACGCAGGGCGCCACCTCCAATCCGGCCGGCGCCGGTAACGCGGGACAGTAAGATGACCGACACCGCTCTCAACCCGTCGGCATTCGTTGCCCATGATGCGCACGAGCATCACCACGATGCCGATCACAAGCCCGGTTTCTTCGCGCGTTGGTTCATGTCGACCAACCACAAGGACATCGGCACGCTCTATCTGATCTTCGCGATCGTCGCGGGGATCATCGGCGGCTCGGTCTCGGGCCTCATGCGCGCCGAGCTCGCCGAGCCCGGCATCCAGTATCTGCAGGGCTGGGCCGGCATGCTCCATGGCGGCAGCGCCAGCCTCGACGAATCGCTCCACCTCTGGAACGTGCTCATCACCGCGCACGGCCTGATCATGGTGTTCTTCATGGTCATGCCGGCGATGGTCGGCGGGTTCGGCAACTGGTTCGTGCCGATCATGATCGGCGCGCCCGACATGGCGTTCCCGCGCATGAACAACGTGTCGTTCTGGCTGCTGATTCCCGCCTTCACGCTGCTGCTCGCCTCGCCGTTCTTCGGTGGCGCCGGCAATGGCTGGACGCTCTACGCCCCGCTCTCGACCTATGGCGAGCCCGGGCCGTCGACCGACATGGCGATCCTCGCGCTCCATCTCGCCGGTGCGTCGTCGATCCTCGGCGCGATCAACTTCATCACGACGATCTTCAACATGCGCGCGCCGGGCATGACGTTGCACAAGATGCCGCTGTTCGTGTGGTCGATGCTCGTCACCGCGTTCCTGCTGCTGCTCGCGCTCCCGGTCCTCGCGGCCGCGATCACGATGCTGCTGACCGATCGCAACTTCGGCACGACCTTCTTCGATCCCGCCGGCGGCGGCGATCCCGTCCTCTACCAGCATCTGTTCTGGTTCTTCGGCCATCCCGAAGTCTACATCATGATCCTGCCGGGCTTCGGCATTGTCAGCCAGATCATCTCGACGTTCAGCCGCAAGCCCGTCTTCGGCTATCTCGGCATGGCCTATGCCATGGTCGCGATCGGCGTGGTCGGCTTCGTCGTCTGGGCGCACCACATGTTCACCACCGGCCTGTCGGTGAACACCAAGATGTACTTCACCGCCGCGACGATGGTCATCGCGGTCCCCACCGGCATCAAGATCTTCTCGTGGATCGCGACGATGTGGGGCGGGTCGATGACCTTCAAGACGCCGATGGTGTGGTCGATCGGCTTCATCTTCATGTTCACCGTCGGCGGCGTGACCGGCGTCGTGCTCGCCAATGGCGGCATCGACGATTACATGCAGGACACCTATTACGTGGTGGCGCATTTCCACTACGTGCTGAGCCTCGGCGCGGTGTTCTCGCTGTTCGCGGGCTTCTACTACTGGTTCCCGAAGATGTCGGGCAAGATGTACAACGAGTTCCTCGGCCAGCTCCACTTCTGGGTGTTCTTCATCGGCGTGAACGTCATGTTCTTCCCGATGCACTTCCTCGGGCTCCAGGGCATGCCGCGCCGCTATCCGGACTATCCCGACGCCTACGCGCACTGGAACTATGTCGCGACGGTGGGCTACATGATCATGGCCGCAGGCATGGCGATCTTCTTCGTCAACCTGATCTGGTCGCTGATCGCGGGCAAGAAGGCGGCGGACAATCCGTGGGGCGAAGGCGCCACGACGCTCGAATGGACGATCTCGTCGCCCCCGCCCTATCACCAGTTCGAGACGCTCCCGAAGATCGACTAAGGCGGATCAGGGCATAAAGCCCCCGCCCGGCCGGCGCGGCAAAGCCGCGTCCGACGACACGGGACTAGCTCCCGTGTCGGGGCCAGTCAGGACAAAGAACGCCTCGGGGAAACCCGGGGCGTTTTTCATTTCCAGCCCCCCCCGTCATCCTGACGAAAGTCAGGACCCAGAGCCACGCACGCCCCGGCCTCCCGGAAAATCCGTCCCACCCCGGCACGCCCGGAAATCCCCCGCTAGCCAAACCACCCCGGCGTCCCCACACAGGGCGGATGCCCACCCGTCAGCATCTCGCCGCCACGATTCTCGGCCTCACGCTCGCCGGCGGCACCGCGATCGCGCTGACCGGCGCGCGCCCCGTCACCGCCGCGCCCGATCCCGCCTCGCCGCGGATCGCGCCGAAAGCCCGCCCCGCGCCGGCCGCGGCCACCGCGCCCGCCCAGAGCCCTGCCCCAAATCCCGCCCCCGACCCCGCCGCCTACACCGTCAAGCGCATCCTCCAGATCCCCGGCCCGATGCGGCAGGGCGATCATTACTGGGACGAGACCGGCGCGCCCCTGGGCCCCGTCGTCGTCACCGTCGACCTTGCCGCGCAGACCGTCTCGGTCTTCCGCGCCGGCTACGAGATCGGCACCGCGGTCATCATCTACGGCGCCGACGACAAGCCGACCCCGCTGGGCGTCTTCCCGATCACGCAGAAGGACGCGGATCACGTGTCCAACCTCTACAATGCGCCGATGCCGTACATGCTGCGGCTGACCAATGACGGCATCTCGATCCATGGCAGCGAGGTCGGCGACGGCTATGTCACGCATGGCTGCATCGGCGTGCCCAGGGCGTTCGCGAAACGGATCTTCGACGCGGTGAAGCTCGGCGACCGGGTGATCGTCACGAACGGCGAACGGCTCGATCTGGGCCAGCCGATCACCGCCGCCTGATCGCCGGCCGGCCGGGCACCATACCCGGTCTTCGATTTATCGCGCCGAACCATGGCTTTCCCCCGAGGCCCCGGTCGCGTATAGCCGTCCGCAATCATGACCACCGCGACGCCCCTGCTTCCCCCCGCCGAATGGCGCGACTTCCTGGCGCTGACCAAGCCGCGGGTGATGACGCTCGTCGTGTTCACCGGGCTGTGCGGCATGCTCGCCGCCCCCGTCGGCATCCATCCCGTGATCGGTTTCACCGCGATCCTGTGCATCGCGCTCGGCGCGGGCGCGGCGGGTGCACTCAACCAATGGTATGAATCCGATATCGACGCGGTGATGCGCCGGACGCAGAAGCGCCCGCTCCCCGCGGGCCGGATGGACCGTCAGGCCGCGCTGCATTTCGGCGTCGGGCTCGCGAGCTTCTCGGTCCTGCTGATGGGGCTCGCGGTCAACATCGCCGCGGCCGCGATCCTGACCGTCTCGATCCTGTTCTACGTGCTCGTCTACACCGTCTGGCTCAAGCGCCGCACGCCGCAGAACATCGTCATCGGTGGTGCGGCGGGCGCGTTCCCGCCGCTGATCGGCTGGGCCGCGGCGACGGGCGACGTCGCGCTGCTCCCGCTGCTGCTGTTCGGTCTCGTCTTCCTGTGGACGCCGCCGCATTTCTGGGCGCTCGCGCTGTTCGTGAAGACCGATTACGCCAATGCGGGCGTGCCGATGCTCCCCGTCGTCGCGGGCGAGCGCGTCACGCGGACGCAGATCGGCCTCTACACCATCCCGATGGCCGCCGCCGCGGTGCTCCCCTGGCCGCTTGGCCTTGTCGGCAATTTCTACGGCGTGGTCGCGACCGTCCTGACGGGCATCTTCGCCTGGCTGGTGGTCGTCGTCGCGACGCGCACGACCGGCGCCGACGACGCGATGAAGCCCGAGCGGCGGCTGTTCAAATATTCGATCCTGTATCTCTTTGCGATGTTCGGCGCGCTCGTCGTCGATAGGTGGCTGGCATGAACGACGACAAGACCCGCGAAGACCTGATCCGCCGCCGCCAGAATGGCCGCGCCAGGGTCATGGCGCTGCTGCTCGGCGCGTTCGTCATCCTCGTCTTCGCCATCTCGATCGCCAAGATCCAGGCGGGGATGCCGCACTGATGCGCATCGAACGCACGACGCGGACCGCGCTGCTCGCGGTGCTCGGCATCTGCTTCATGACGGGTCTCGCCTTTGCCAGCGTGCCGCTCTACCGCCTGTTCTGCCAGGTGACGGGGCTCAACGGCACGACGCAGCGCGGTCTCGCCGCGCCCGGCGCGACCGATCGCCAGATCCGCGTCGATTTCGATGCCAATGTCAGTCCCAAGCTGCCGTGGAAGTTCGCGCCCGAGAACCCGTCGGACACGATCGCGGTCGGGGCGCGCGACATGGCGTTCTTCACCGCGACCAACACGTCGAACCGCCCGGTCACCGGCACCGCGACGTTCAACGTCACGCCCGCGCAGGCCGGCAAATATTTCACCAAGATCCAGTGTTTCTGCTTTACCGAGCAGACGCTGAAACCCGGCGAGACCGCGCGGATGCCGGTGATCTTCTTCGTCGATCCGAAGATCCTGAAGGATCCCGACGCGGCAGATATCCAGACGATCACGCTCAGCTACACGTTTTACCCGGTGGATTCCGCGAAAGACGCAAGCTAGGACAGCCGTTAAAGAGAATAGGGGAGTTACATGGCCGGCGCCAAGAACCACGATTATCACATTCTTCCCCCCAGCGTCTGGCCCCTGGTCGGTTCGATGTCCGCGCTCGTGATGGCGGTCGGCGGCATCATGTGGATGCATGGCGGCCATGTCGACAAGCCCAATGGCGGTGGCTGGATCTTCTTCATCGGCCTCGCAGGCCTGCTCTTCACCTTCTACAGCTGGTGGGCGCAGGTCATCGCCGAGGCACGCGCGGGCGACCACACCCCCGTCGTCCAGCTCCATTTCCGCTACGGGATGATCCTGTTCATCGCCTCCGAGGTCATGTTCTTCGTCGGCTGGTTCTGGGCGTTCTTCGACTTCTCGCTGTTCCCGACCGCGATGACGATCGTCGATGGTCAGGTCGAACGCGCGGTCGAGGGTGCGGCCGCGGTCGCCGCACAGTGGCCGCCAAAGGGCCTCACTGTCATCAACCCGTTCGAGCTTCCGCTGCTCAACACGCTGATCCTGCTGACCTCGGGCACCACCGTCACCTGGGCGCACCATGCGCTGATCCACAACCAGCGCGGCGGCGAGAAGACCGGGCTGTGGGGCATGATCGGCGTCGGCAACCGCGACGGCGTGCTCAAGGGGCTCTGGCTGACCGTCATCCTCGGCGCGCTGTTCAGCGCGATCCAGGCCTATGAGTATGTCCACGCACCGTTCCCGTTCAAGGGGATCAACTTCGGCGCGGCGTTCTTCATGGCGACCGGGTTCCACGGCTTCCACGTGCTCATCGGCACGATCTTCCTGATCGTCTGCCTCGTGCGCGCCTATAAGGGCGACTTCACCCCGCGCCAGCATTTCGGCTTCGAAGCCGCCGCCTGGTACTGGCATTTCGTCGACGTCGTCTGGCTGTTCCTGTTCGTCACCGTCTATGTCTGGGGCGGCTGGGGCGCCCCCGTCCACGGCGGTTGAGCACCGCCCGCTCCATTCCTGCCCTCCCCCCCGGCGAAGGCCGGGGCCCAACTGGGAAGGCCGCGGTAACGAAGCGCTGCCGTCCGTTACCCCCGTCCCCCAATTGGGCCCCGGCCTCCGCCGGGGTGGTAACGAGCAGCGACACGCCCGCCCTCCCCAATCTGTTCTCCCGCGAAGGCGGGAGCCCAGCCTGGCTCCCCGCCTTCGCGGGGAGACACACCGGGCAAAGCGACCACGCATGACCGAAGACCCCTACCCCCTCGCCGCGGCCCCGCCCGTCGCGCAGGTCGCGCTCAAGGGCCTGTGCCCGCGCTGCGGCAAGCCCACGCTCTTCGCCAGATGGGCCGAATTCGCCGAGCGCTGTCCGAATTGCGGCCTCGACTTCAGCAAGTTCAACGTCGGTGACGGCCCTGCCGCGTTCCTGACGCTGATCCTCGGTGCGATCGTCGTCGCGCTCGCGATCACGCTCGAGCTGACGCTGCACCCGCCGCTCTGGCTGCACATGCTGGTCTGGATCCCGTTCACCGCCGGGGGCGTCATCCTGTCGCTCCGCGCCGCCAAGGGTGCGCTCATGTCCGCCGAATATCGCAACGCCGCGCGCGAGGGCCGCAGCCAGCCGTGACGACGACCCGGCGTTTCCCCGTCCTCCCGACTCTGCTCGTCACGCTTTCGGTCGCGGCGATGATCGCGCTCGGCCTGTGGCAGCTGCTCGACCGCCTCCCGAAGAAGGAGGCGTTCCTAGCCCAGCTCGCCGCCAACCCCGCGCGTCCGCCGATGGCGTTCCCGAGTTTCCCCGACGAGACGCTGCTGTTCCGCCGCGCGACGGGCGTCTGCCTCGAGCCGACCGCGATTCGCCTCGCCGGCGCGGGCAAGGCGGGGTTCCGCGTCATCGCCGACTGCCGCACCGGCGCCGAGGGCCCCGGCATGATCGTCCAGCTCGGCACCACGCGTGATCCCAAGCTCAAGCCGCAATGGCCGGGCGGCCCGGTCTCGGGCTATATCACCCACGCTCCCGACGGCCGCTCGCTGATCGGTTCGCTGTTCGACCGCACCCCGGCGCGGCTGATGCTCGTCGCCGACACGCCACCCGCCGGCCTCGCCCCCAACGGCAAGCCCGACCTCGAAGCGGTCCCGAACAACCACCTCGCCTATGCCGGCCAGTGGTTCTTCTTCGCCGCCATCGCCGCGATCATTTATGTCCTGGCACTGGGCAGGCGCGGCAAACTTGTGTCGAAAGCTGCGTCCCGCTAACCGGCTTGGCCATGCGTTACATCAGCACCCGCGGCTCGGCCCCCGTCCTCGATTTCGAAGCGGCGACGCTCGCCGGTCTCGCATCCGATGGCGGGCTCTACCTCCCCGAGACATGGCCGACGATGACCCGCGACGAGATCGCCGCGCTCGCGGGCCTCTCCTATGTCGACACCGCGGTCGCCGTCATGGCGCCGTTCGTCGGCGACGCGATGAGCCGCGACGAGCTGAAGGCGCTCTGCGACCAGGCCTATGGCCGTTTCTCGCACGCCGCGGTCGTCCCGCTGGTCCAGCTCGACCACGACCAGTGGCTGCTCGAACTCTTCCACGGCCCGACGCTCGCGTTCAAGGACGTCGCGCTCCAGCTGCTCGGCCTCTTCTTCGAGCGCTTCCTTGCAGGGACCACCAAGCGCCTGACGATCGTCGGCGCGACCAGCGGCGACACCGGCTCGGCCGCGATCGACGCGGTCGCGGGGCGCGAGGGCATCGACATCTTCATGCTCCACCCCGCAGGCCGCATCTCGGAGGTGCAGCGCCGCCAGATGACGACGGTGCTCAGCCCCAACGTCTACAACATCGCGATCGAAGGCAGCTTCGACGACGCGCAGGCGCTCGTGAAGGCGATGTTCAACGATCCCGCCTTCTCCGACCGGTTCGCGCTGTCGGCGGTCAACTCGATCAACTGGGCGCGGCTGATGGCGCAGGTCGTGTATTTCTTCTACGCCGCGATCCGCCTCGGCGCGCCCGACCGCGAGGTCGCCTTCTCCGTCCCGACCGGCAATTTCGGCGACGTCTTCGCGGGCTATGTCGCCGCGCGGATGGGCCTCCCCGTCGCGCGGCTGGTGGTCGCGACCAACGTCAACGACATCCTCCACCGCGCGCTCAGCAGCGGCGACTATTCGAAGAGCGGCGTCGAACAGACCCCGACCCCGTCGATGGACATCCAGGTCAGCTCGAACTTCGAACGCCTGTTGTTCGACCTCGGCGGCCGCGACGGCGCCGTTCTCGCCACACAGATGGCCGGCTTCGAATCCTCGGGTTCGATGCGCCTCACCAACGCGCAGTCGCAGGGTGCCGCCGCGCTGTTCCAGAGCGACCGCGTCGATCTCGACGACATGACGCTCGCGATGCGCTGGGCGCACGAGCATGCCGGGCAGGTGATCGACCCGCACACCGCGATCGGCCTCGCCGCCGCGCTGCGCACCGAGGTGCCGCCAGGCACCCCGATCGTCACGCTCGCGACCGCGCATGCCGCCAAGTTCGGCGACGCGGTCGAGCGCGCCACCGGCGTCCGCCCCTCGCTGCCGGCACGCGTCGGCGACCTGTTCCAGCGCGAGGAACGCTACGTCACCTTGCCTGCGACCTTCGACGCGATCACCGCCTACATCGCCGACCGTGCAAAGCCGTCGGCATGAAGACGCTCGACACGCTCATTGGCGAACCCTGGGCCGATTACGGCCTGATCGATTCCGGCCACGGCAAGAAGCTCGAACGCTATGGCCGCTTCCGCTTCATCCGCCCCGAACCCCAGGCGATGTGGGCGCCCGCCTCGACCGACTGGAAGGCGCAAGGCGAGTTCGTTCCCGGCTCGGACGAGGATGGCGGCGGCCGCTGGGAGTTCTCGGAGCCCGTCCCCCGCGAGGGCTGGACGCTCAAGTGGAACGAGGTGTCCTACACCGCGCAGACCACGCCCTTTCGCCATCTCGGCTTCTTCCCCGACATGGCGCCGGTGTGGAGCTGGATGCGCGAGCGCGTCGCGGGGCTCGACAGCCCCGAATGCATGAACCTGTTCGGCTATACCGGCGTCGGCACGCTCGCGATGGCGACCAAGGGCGTCCGCATGGTCCATGTCGATGCATCGAAGAAATCGGTCGAGGCGGCGAAGGCCAATGCGCGCCTGTCGGGCATGGCCGACGCGCCGATCCGCTGGATGACCGACGACGCCGCCAAGTTCGTCGCGCGCGAGGTTCGCCGCGGCCGTCGCTATGACGGCATCCTGCTCGACCCGCCCAAATATGGCCGCGGTCCCGAGGGTGAGGTCTGGCGGCTCGAGGAGGACTTGCCCCGCCTCATCGCCGACTGCCGCAAGCTGCTCGACGAGAATTCGCGCTTCCTGTTCCTCACCGTCTACGCGGTCCGCATGTCCGCGCTCGCGATCGGCGAACTGCTTAACCAGGTCTTTGCCGATCTGCCCGGCAAGGTCGAGGCCGGCGAACTCGGCGTCCGCGAGGAAACCCGCGGCCTCACGCTCCCCACCGCCATCTGGGCCCGCTGGTCCCGCGACTGACGCGGGACCCGCGCGGTCCTCCTAGATCCGTTCGTGCTGAGCGAAGTCGAAGCACCCGCCCCAGCGCGCGCCTAGTCCATCCCCGCCCGCATCGCCGCCCCCGCCACGAACGGCGCCCCCGCAACGAGCACCAGGCTGACCGCACCAAGCAGCTTGAACGCCCCCGCCCCGCCGACCGGATCGAGCGCGCCCGCGCCAAAGATCAGCAACGGCACCGCGAGCGGCAGCATCACCAGCCCCGCCACCGCGCTCCCGCTCCGCAACCCCGCGACCAGCGCGCCGGTCGTCACCGCGAGCGCGGCGAGCCCCGGCGTCCCGATCGCGAGCCCGATCTCGACCCGCGCCAGCGTCGCCCCCGACAGGTCGAGCAACCCCGCCGCGATCACCGTCGCGAGCATCAACGGCGGCGCGAACGCGATCCAGTGCGCGACGATCTTCGCCGCCGCGACCAGCGCCAGCGACACCCCGCGCACGCGCAGCTGGTCGAGCACCCCGCTCTCCAGGTCGGGCGCAACCAGCCGCTCGACCGGCAACAGCGCCGCGAGCAACGCCGCCGCCCAGATCACCCCGCCCCCGACGCGCGCGAGCACAACCGCATCGGGCCCGATCGCAAATGGGAACAGGATCGTCACGAGCAGGAAGAACGCGACGACCAATGTCGCGCCGCCCCCCGCATAGCCCCGCCGCACATCGCGCAAGGTCAGCGCGAGCATCACGCCGTGCCCTCCCCCAACAGGCTGATGATCCGCGCATCGGGCATGGCGAGCGGCAGATGCGTCGCCGCGAGCACGATCCCGCCCGCGCCACGATGCCGCGCGATCAGCGCCTCGAGCTGCCCGAGCGACGCCGCATCGAGCCCGTTGCCCGGCTCGTCGAGCAGCCAGATCGGCGCGCCCGACGCGACCACGCGCGCCATCGCCACGCGCCGCCGCTGCCCGGTCGACAGCATCCGCACCGGCACGCCCGCGAGCGCCGCCAGCCCGACATCGTCGAGCGCGCGCGTCACCGCCGCCGCATCCGCGCCGTCGAGCTTTGCCCAGAATCGCAATGCCTCGCATACCGTGCGCTCCGCATCGAGCGCGGCCGCCTCGGCGAGCAGCGCGATGCGCCCGGTCACCGCGACTTCCCCCTCGGCGGGCGACAACAGCCCCGCGGCGATCCGGATGAGACTCGATTTGCCGACGCCGTTCAGCCCCGCGACGACCGCCGCCTCGCCCGCCGCCAGCGCGAACGACACCCCCTCGAACAGTCGCCGCGCGCCGCGATCGCAGGCGACACCGCGAAACGCGAGGCTCACGCCGCGGCGTCTTCCAGCGCATGCATGTCGTCGTCGCTCAGCCCGAAATGATGCCCGATCTCGTGGATCGTGACATGCGCGACCAGATCGTCCAGCCGCACCCCCGTCTCGATCCATTCCTCGAGGATCGCACGCCGATACAGCACGATACGGTCGGGCATCGCGCCTGTATCCATCGACGATTTCTCGCCGAGCGGACGCCCGTGATACAGCCCCGTCAGGTCGAGCGGGTGCTCGATGCCGAGTGCGGCCAGCGTCTCCTCGTCGGCGAACTCCTCGATCGCAAAGACGATGTCGCCCAGATGCACGCGGAATTCGGCAGGCAGCCGCGCGATCGTCGCGCGCCCGATCGCCTCGATCGCAGCCGCATCGGGCGCGAGCCCCTGCGTCCTGGGCGCGAGCCCCTGCGTATCGCCGTGGATTGTCGCTTGCTCGCTCATGGCTCCAGCCATACGCGTTGGCGATCCATAGCTGCAAGGGTACGCGAATGATCGAGGCACTGAACGAGACCGAGCGGGCCGAGGCGCTCGATGGGCTCGACGAGTGGGATTATGACGATGCGCGCGACGCGATCACGCGGACGATCGTGTTCGCCGATTTCGTCGAGGCGTTCGGCTTCATGACCCAGGTCGCGCTGATCGCCGAGCGCGCCAACCATCACCCCGAATGGAAGAACGTCTGGAACCGCGTCGAAATCCTGCTGACGACGCACGACGCAGGCGGCCTGTCCCCGCGCGACATCGAAATGGCCGAAGCGATCGACGCCATCGTCGGCGACGCCTGACGGCCCTCACCGTCATCCTGACGAAAGTCAGGACCCAGAGCCCCAAACGGCAACGCCCGTAACCCTGGGTCCCGGGTCAAGCCCGGGATGACGGCCAAGGCACAACACCCCCACTCCCGTCATCCTGACGAAAGTCAGGATGACGCAACGCCCCCCCTTATCGCGCACGCCCCCGTCGCATCTGCTTGCGCAGCGCGCCGGGCATCCAGCGCGCGGCGAACGCCATCCGCCGCGCGGTCTTGCCGACATAGGTGTGGACCGTGTCGCCGTGCACCGCCGCCCACGCGGCTTCGGCGACCGTGTCGACCCCGGTCAGTTCGAGCCCCGCCCCCGTCACCGTCTCGCGGATCGACCGGTTGGTCCCCGCCGTGCCCGCGTTGAGCAGTGGCGTGTCGATGAAACTCGGCACGAGGTCGCGCACCTTGATCCCGTCCGCCGCCCATTCGCCGTCGAGCGCCTCGGTGATCGCGCGCACGCCGAACTTGGTCGCCGAATAGGGCGCGAGCCCCGACGAGCCATAGATCGCCGATGCCGACGCGGTGTTGAGCAGGCACGATCCCGGCGTGCGCTTCAGATACGCATGACCGATCTTCGCACCGTTGAGCACGCCGACCAGATTGACCCCGATCACCCGGTCGATCTCGGCGAAATCAGTCAGCACCAGCGGCCCGCCGGTGCCGATCCCGGCATTGTTGAACAGCACGTCGAGCCGCCCGCCCGTCGTCGCGGTGAACGCCTCCAGCGCGTCGCGCCACGCGTCGCGGTCGCGCACGTCCATGACATAGGTCGACGCGCCCTCGGGCAACGCCGCCGCGGTCTCGGCCAGCCCCGCGACGTTGACGTCGGCGAGCCCGACCCTCCAGCCCTTGCGCGCGAACAGCAATGCGGTCGCGCGGCCGATCCCCGACCCGCCACCGGTAATGAATATGCTCTGCTGGCTCATGGCCGATCCTCTCCGTTTGATTTTGCGGTATGTTTCCCGCATCCTGCGCCCAGATGCCAGATCATTCTCCAGCGCTCGCTTTCGAATGCGTCACCAAGCGGTTCGGCGCGACCACCGCCGTCGATGCGGTCTCGCTGGACATCGCGGGCGGCAGCTTCGTCGCGCTCGTCGGCACGTCGGGATCGGGCAAGTCGACGCTGCTGAAGACGATCAACCGCCTGATCGAGCCGAGCGACGGCCGCGTCGCGATCGACGGCACCGACGTCGCGACGGGGCCCGCGTCCGACCTCCGCCGCCGGATCGGCTATGTCTTCCAGAATATCGGGCTGTTCCCGCACATGACGATCGCCGAGAACATCGCGATCGGGCTGCGCATCGCGGGTCGCGCGCAGGACGCGCGCATCGACGACCTGCTCGACCTCGTCGACCTGCCGCGCGCCATTGCCGGGCGGCTCCCCGACGCGCTCTCGGGCGGTCAGCGACAGCGCGTCGGGATCGCGCGCGCGCTCGCGCCGGGGGCAAAACTGCTGCTGCTCGACGAGGCGTTCGGCGCGCTCGACCCGGTGACGCGCGACGCGCTCGGCACGCGGATCCGCGACCTCCACGACCGGCTGGGCCTCACCACGATCCTCGTCACGCACGACATGGCGGAGGCGCTGCTGCTCGCCGACCGCGTCCTCGTCATGAAGGCGGGCCGGATCGTCGCCGACGCGACGCCCGCCGATCTCGTCGCGGGCAAGGGCGGCGACGACGCGCAGGCGCTCGTCCAGGTCCCGCGCGCGCAGGCCGAACGCCTCCAGGCGCTCGTCGCATGAGCGCGTTCCTCGACGCGCTCACCCGCGTACCGCCGCTGCTCGCCAGTCACGTGCTGCTGTCCGCGGCCGCGCTGCTGCTGGGGATCGCGATCAGCCTGCCGCTCGGCGTGTGGGCGGCGCGCAACGCCGCGGTCGCGCGCGTCGCGCTGGGCTTTGCCAGCCTCGTCCAGACGATCCCGAGCCTCGCGCTGCTCGCGCTCTTCTACCCGCTGCTGCTCAGCCTGTCCGCGCTGGTCGGCGGCGGCATCCCTGCGCTCGGCTTCCTGCCCTCGCTGATCGCGCTGACGCTCTATGCGCTGCTGCCGATCCTGCGCAACGCGGTTGCGGGGCTGCAGGGGATCGACCCCGCGATCGTGCAGGCGGCCGATGCGGTCGGCATGACGCGCGCGCAGAAGCTCCGCCTCGTCGAGGCGCCGCTCGCCGCGCCCGTGGTGATCGCAGGCATCCGTACCGCCGCGGTCTGGACGATCGGCGCGGCGACGCTGTCGACAACGGTCGGCCAGCCGAGTCTGGGCGACATGATCTTCGCCGGGCTCCAGACGCAGAACTGGGCGCTCGTTCTCGCGGGCTGCCTGTCCGCCGCCGCGCTCGCCTTGAGCGTCGACGCGCTGATCGGCGGGATCGAATTCGGGATCCGCACGCGCCGCCGCTGGCTCTGGATCGCGAGCGCCATCCTGCTCGTCGCGGGGGCCGCGGCCGCCACCGCGCCGCTCTGGCCGCGCGGCGGCGGCGGTGACCGGACCGTCGTCGTCGGCGCGAAGAATTTCGCCGAGCAATATATCCTCGCGCGCCTGATCGGCGACCGGCTCGAACGCGCGGGCTACACCGTGCAATACCGCGACGGGCTCGGCTCGGCGGTCGTCTTCGGTGCGCTCGCGGGGGACGATATCGACGTCTATGTCGATTATGCGGGCACGATCTGGTCGAACGAGATGAAACGCCGCGACGTGCCCGATCGCGGCGCGATGGTCAGCGCGATCGGCGACTGGGCACGCCGCACGCACGGCGTCGGCCTCGTCGGCGCGCTCGGCTTCGAGAACGCCTATGCGTTCGCGATGAAACGCGACGCCGCGCGCGACCAGCGTATCGTCAGCCTCGACGAACTCGTCCGCGCCGCGCCGCGGCTCGCGCTGGGCAGCGATCTCGAATTTCTCGAACGCCCCGAATGGGCGGCGGTCAAGCGCGCCTATCCGCTGCGTTTCGCCCGGACGACGCCGTACAGCCCGACCTTCATGTACCGCGCGCTGCAGAGCGGGAACGTCGACGTGATCTCGGCCTTCTCGTCCGACGGCCGGATCGCCGCCGACCGGCTGACCGTCCTCACCGATCCGCGCCGTGCGATCCCCGGTTATGACGCGATCCTGATGGTCGCCCCGGCGCGTGCCCGCGACGCCGCCTTCCTCGCCGCGCTCAGGCCGCTGGTCGGCCGCGTCCCCGTCGAGGCGATGCGCACCGCCAATTATCAGGTCGACCGCGACACCGACAAACAGACGCCCGAGGCCGCCGCCCGCTGGCTCGCGGCGAAAATCGGTCTGTAACCAGAAAGGAGACCTGCCCCCCGCGTCATCCTGCCCCCTCCCGTCATCCTGCCCCCCCCCCGTCATCCTGACGAAAGTCAGGATCCAGAGCCAGGCAGGACAGCGCTCCGTCATCCTGGACCCCGACTTTCGTCAGACGACGGGACGGACGACGGCCTCAGAAGAACAGCTTGCGCACGCTCAACCGCACCGTCCGCCCGAGGGGGTCGAGATACCCCGGCTGATAGGTGTTCGGCACCACCCCCGTCGCGTCGGTCACCTCCTGACGCGTGTTGAACAGGTTCGCGACCGACAGGCTGACGCGCATCCCGCGCAGCCACGGCCGCGCCTTCACCCATTCGAGCCGCTGCCCCAGATCGACGAACAGCCGCGCATCCGCGGTCGCGAGCCCGCCGAAATTGAGCGTCTCGGGCGCCGCCGCGGTCCCGCCATCGACTGTCGTTCCCGTCGCATAGCGTCCCGACAGCCGCACGCCGATGCCGTTGTTGCTATACCCCGCCTGCGCCTCGAACTCGTGCCGCGCCTGCCCGCCAGTATTGCCGATCGCATCGCCGTTGAGCAGGTCCAGCCGCGGCCCGCCCTCCTGCACCAGCACGCGGTCGGTGAAGTGCCAGGTATGGTAGAGCGCGAACTGGACGCGCCCGCCCGCCTGTCCGCCGCGACCCCCGCCGCCGCGACCGAAGCCCCCGCCCCCGCGGCCGCCGCCACCGCCGGGACCACCACCGGGACCGCCGCCGCCAGGACCGCCGCCCTCACGCGACGCGTTCGCACCGCGCGCGCCGGGGGCGTCGCCGCCCTCGCCGCGACGCCGCCCCCCCGGCGGCTGCATCCCCTCGAACGGGTTGGGGCCGGTCCCCGCGCGAAACGCCTCGAGCTCGCGCTGGACCTTCGACTTCAGCGGCGCGGAAAAATTGATCCCCCAGCGCAGTTCGGACCGCTCGCTGCGCGCGAAGTTGATCGGCCGCCGGTCGATCCGGAGCAACGCGCCCGATCCATCGCGCGTGAACCGGTCGGGGAACGCCGCCTCGATCGCCGCGGTCGCGGTCGGAAACGCCGCGATCGGATCGTCGGTGCGGCTGTCGACATAGTTCGCGGTCAGCGTCACGTCGCGCTCGCTCCACGGCTTCAGCGTCAACCCGAGCTTCTTCACGCGGTTATTGTCCGCGATCAGCCCCGGATTGCCGCCGCTGATCGTCGTGACCGTCGCGGTCGTCCCCTGTACATAGTCGAACACGCGCACATTGGGCGTCGTGATCGACGGGTTGCCGAGCTGTTGCGCGCTCGGCGCCTGGTCGGTGTCGGTCACCGATGCGATCACGCGCAGCGCCGGGATCGGCGACCAGTTCGCGCCATAGCCGAGCGTCGTCAGCGTCCCGAAGTCCGACAGGTGATCCTTCGCGAGGTTGAGATTGGCCGACAGCGTCCCGAGGAACGGCAGCACGTCCTTCGACCGGCTCGCGATCGGCAGATCGAGATTGACCTGCCCGTTGACCGTATCGCGCGACACCTCGCCGCGCTGCGTCAGGCCTGCGCGATACGAGCGGCTCTCGAACCCGGCGGTCTCCGCGCCCAGCTTGATCGTCGTCGAGACCGCACCTGCGGGCAGCGCGAACAGGCTGCCATTGACCACCGCGTCGACCCCGCCGCTGTTCTGCGCGGCATAGGCGCGGTTGCCCGCCGCCGCGCCGATGTCGCCCGGCGTCAGCGGTCCGAACGGCTGCGCACCCGGATCGCCCGCCGCGAGCCGCGCGTTGAACGCGGTCGCATCGACGCCGGTGTCGGTGAAGGTCTGCGTGTCGCTGCGATCGTAATTCCCCGTCAGCGTCCAGCGCCACGTGCCGACGTCCCCGTTCAGCGTCGTCCCCAGATGCGCCGCGATCGACGACACGCGCTGCGCGAGCGGCAGGAACCCGTCATCGTCGAGCGCGCGGTTGACGCTGCTCCCGTCCGCCAGCGTCAGCGCGGCGATCGGCAGGCCGTTCAGGCTGCGCGTGTCGGTCGATTCGACGCGTCCGTTGATCGTCGCGCCGACATTGCCGAAGATGTTGCGCGCATAGACGCTGTTCGCGGTAAAGGTGTTGCTCGACCCCAGCAGCGTCCGGAACGGCGTCGGGTCGACGACCGCCCCGCCCGCGCCGACCGCCGCACCCGCGCCGACCGCCCCGCTCGTGCCCCCGCTGGTCCCCGTGACGGGGACGATATCGCGCTCCGCCTCGGTCAGCGCCGAGGTCGAGCTGTATTCGGCGTGCAGGTTCACGCGCCGGTCGCGCGCGATCGTCAGCAGGTCGAGCTTGGCCTCCGGCGTGCTGCTGCCCCCCTCGGTCGGCATCCGGCCGATCGCCTCCGCGGTCACCGCACGGAAGCGGCGGCGCAGCACGAAGTTCACCACCTTCTGGTCCGCGCGATAGCCATATTTTAGCGCGACCTCCTCGGGCAGGATCTCGACGCGCTGGATCGCTTCGGTCGGAATGTCGCGGATCTCGGAAAAGCTCGAGATGCGCCGTCCGTTGAGCAGCACCACCGGCGCCCCGCCGCTGCCGCGCCCGCTCGTCGTCTGCGGGCTGAGCTCGGTCAGCAGGTCGGAGATCGAGCTGACGCCGTACGACCGGATCTCCGCCTGCCCCAGCGTCTGGTCGGGCGGAATGTCGCCGACCACCGACCCCGGCAGCTTGCGCGATCCGGTGATGACGATCTCGTCCGCCTCGCCCGCCTCTTCGGCCTCCCCCGCCTCGACACCCGTCTGCGCCGCAGCCCCAGTCGCAGCCCCAGTCGCAGTCGGTGCGGGCACCGGCGCCTGTTGCGCCGCCGCGATCGAGGGCAGGCTCGCCACCAGCATCAGACCGAATTTACGCATATACTGGCACCCCGTTCGTCGAGTGCCCCGGCTAGCGGCCAATTGTCGCAGGATTATGCCCGACGCGCGGCACGATCCCTCACGGCGTCACCGACGGCACGACGGACACCGGCGGCGCCGCAATCAGCTCCATCTTGGTCGTCGTCGTGCCGAGGTCGATCCCCGCCTCGCGGAACTGGCGCAACAGCGTGAACAGCAGGTCGCTGCGCACCGGATAGGTGTCGCGCGGGCTTGCGACATAGGCAAAGCAGTTGAGCTTGACGCGGCCCGCGTCGATCGAATCGATGAACACCTTGACCTCGGGATCGTCGAGCACCTCGGGCTTTTCCGCGAACGCCGCGAACAGCATCGTCCGCACCGCATCGATGTCGCTTTCGAGCGGGACGGAGAATTGCAGCTGGATCCGGCCAATGGGGGCTGCCAGCGTCATGTTCTGGATCGTCTTGGTGATCAGCTCCGAATTGGGGACGATCAGCGTCGACCGGTCCGCGACCTGGATCTCGGTCGAGCGCACGTTGATCCGCTTCACGTCGCCCTCCTGGTTGCCGATCCGCACCCAGTCGCCGATCTTGACCGGCCGCTCGGCGAGCAGGATCAGCCCCGAGACGAAGTTCTGCGTGATCGCCTGCAACCCGAACCCGATCCCGACCGACAGCGCGCCGAGCACGACCGCGAGCTTCTCCATCCCGATGCCCAGCGCAGCGAGCGCCCACAGCACCGCGGCGATGATCCCGGCATAGCGCGCGACCATCGTCACCGAATTCTGTGCGCCCGCATCCATCGCGGTCGTCGGCAGATAGCTGTTGACCAGCCAGTGCTGCAGCCCGCGCATGATCGCGAGCGCGACGAACAGCACCGCGAACGACCGCAGCACCGCCCCCGGCGAAATCGTCACCTCGCCGATCGTGACGCCGCCCGCGACCGTCCCGAACAGCTCGAACACCGAGGTCACGCCCGCGCCGAACGGCGCCATCACCGCGCCGATCGCGAGCATGATCAGCACCAGCCGCAGCGCCGCCGACACCAGCACGCCGATCTGGTCGACCGTCCGGTTGCCGACGCCGAAGCCGCTGTTCGCGGTCCGGCCGATCCGGTTGGTGCTCGACAGCGCGGCGCGCGACGCGTCGTCGGTGAACGTCATCAACAAATACAGCGTCGCGCCGACGATCGCGCCCCACAGCATCCACTGGCCGATCTTCAGCCCGAAATTGACATAGCCGATCAGCGTCGCGACCAGCGCGACGACGACCGCGATCCACACCAGCAGCGCGACGATCGCGAGCACGCTGTTGCGCGCGGGCTTTTCGGGGTCGGGCAACGCCGCCGCGCGCAGCCGGCCGAGCGCCATCAGCACGCTCGCGATCAGCCCGAGATGCAGCACCGCGATCAGCGCGTTCGCCGCGGTCGACGCCGCCGCGCTCGCGCCGATCAGCACGTTCCCCGCGATCAACAACTGCCCGGCAAAGATCAGCGCCGCCGCCGCCCAGGTATAGGGCCTGAGGCGCTGCGCGGCGGTATCGCCGATCGGCAGCAGCCGCCACGTCGGCTGCGCGCGCAGCAACAGCGCACCGCCGAGCGACGACAGGAATGCGGTGAAGAACGACAACCCGACGAAACTCGACGCCAGCGTGTTCCACGGCGTCGACAACAGCGCCGACCAGCGCAGCGACGTCACCAGCGCGAGCGCCGCGAACCCCGGCAACAGCGTCCCGATCACGACCAGCCACAGCGCATAGGCCGACCGCCTTATCCGCCCGCCCGGCGCATGGTTGGTCGCATAGCCGCGCCCCATCCGGTGCAGCGCGCCGCGTACGGGCCAGAGCAGCACCAGCGCGGCGAGCAGCCCGGCGAGCGCGATCGTCGCGGCGCGGCTGTCGAACCGCTGGACGAACTGCCTCGCCCCCCCCGCCGCGAACCGGTTGAGCCTGGCGGTGTCGCGCGGCAGGTGATCGACGATCGCGGTCCACAGCGTCGGCGACAGCGGCGACGGCGATTTCTCGGAGAGCTGCTGGCCGAGTTCCTCCGCCTCCGCCGCCCCGATATCGTCGATCTGCTGCTTGGCCTCGACCCCGATCAGCCGCGCGCGCTTGATCGCCGAATCGAGCGCCGACTGGCTCTGCGCGAGCAGTCGGCGCTGCTGGCGGATCTCGGGCGCCTCGACCACCCCGGGCGTCGTCGCGCCGAGCTCGGTTACGCGCGCCTGGACCAGCGCCATCTCGGGCGTCAGCACACGGACCGCGTCGGCTGCGGTCGCCTGCACCGCCTGCGCGCGCACGCGCAGCGCCTGCCGCGCCGCATCGTCGCGCGCATCCACCGCCGCATCGTCGATCGCCTGGAGTTCCGCCGACGCGCGCGTCAGCCCCGCCGCGACGGTCGCGACCTTGGGCTCGTCCTGCGCCGTCGCGGGCAGCGCGGACACGAGAAGCAGCACCGCGGCAAGATAACGAAAAACGCTCATCCGCCCGGCTCTACAGCCTCGCGGTCAAAAACGGGAGGGGCAGCCGCGATGGCTCCCCGCCCTTACCCACCGCCCCCCTGTTCTCCCGCGAAGGCGGGAGCCCAGTCTGGGTCCCCGCCTTCGCGGGGACACAAGCGGCGTCTCCCCCTATTCCAGCTCGAGGATCACCTGATCCACCGCGAGGCTGTCGCCCGTCTTGGCCGCCACCGCCTTCACCACGCCCGTCTTTTCCGCGCGCAGGATGTTCTCCATCTTCATCGCCTCGACCACCGCGAGCGCCTGCCCCGCCTCGACCCTGTCCCCCGCCGCGACGTCGAGCCGCACGAGCAGACCCGGCATCGGGCAGATCAGGAATTTCGAGAGGTCGGGCGCGACCTTCTCGATCATGTGCGCGGCATAGGGCGCGACCCGCGCGGGCAGCACGCGCGCGACATGGCTCGCGCCGCGCGTCGTCAGCTTGAACCCCGCGCGCGCCCTGGCGATGCGGATCGTCAGATGCTCGTCGCCCTCGACCACCACCATCCGGTCGCCCGGGGTGTATTCGAGCGACATATCGAGCGCCGCGCCATCGACCGCGATCCCGTCGGTCGACACCGACACCGCATGGTCGACCGTGTCGATCGTCACCACCCAGTCGGCGGGCGGGCGAAGCCGCTTGCCGAGTTGCCCGTCGACCCGCCGCGCGCGATCGGCCTCCGCGGTGGCGGCGAACGCGGCGACGGCGGCAAGCGTCCTCAGCAAGTCGGCATCCGCGGGCGCGCCGTGGAACCCGTCGGGATATTCCTCGGCGATGAACCCGGTCGTCAGCGCCCCCGACTGGAAGCGCGGATGCTGCATGATCGCCGACAGGAAATCGATGTTGTTCCCCGGCCCCTCGAGCTCGAACGCGTCGAGCGCCGCGATCTGCGCCGCGACCGCCCCCTCGCGCGTCGGCGCCCAGGTGATCAGCTTGGCGATCATCGGGTCATAGAACATGCTGACCTCACCCCCCTCGCGCACGCCGTCGTCGACGCGCACGCGGGGTTCGGCGGAGGCATCCAGACGGTCCGTCACCCCAGCGAACGCTGGGGTCTCCCCGTTCGAGCCGCGCGCGTCCCCACCGGAAGACCCCAGCGTTCGCTGGGGTGACGTCGAAGTCACGGGGGACGTCTCGGGCGGATTATACCGCACCAGCCGCCCGATGCTCGGCAGGAACCCGCGATACGGATCCTCCGCATAGACGCGGTTCTCGATCGACCAGCCGTTCAGCTTCACCGCGTCCTGCGCGAACCCCAGCGGCTCGCCCGCCGCGACCCGGATCATCAGCTCGACCAGATCGAGCCCGGTAATCTCCTCGGTCACCGGATGCTCGACCTGGAGCCGCGTGTTCATCTCGAGGAAGTAGAATCCCTCGCCGCTCGTATCCGCGCCCGACACGATCAGCTCGACCGTCCCCGCCGAATAATAGCCCACCGCCCGCGCCAGCGCGACCGCCTGCTCGCCCATCGCCTTGCGCATCTTGGGCGTCACGAACGGCGACGGCGCCTCCTCGACGACCTTCTGGTGCCGCCGCTGGATCGAGCATTCGCGCTCGTTCAGATAGACGATGTTGCCATGCTGGTCGCCGATCAGCTGGATCTCGATATGCCGCGGGCTTTCGATGAACTTCTCGATGAACACGCGGTCGTCGCCGAACGATGCCAGCCCCTCGCGCTTGGTCGCCTCGAAGCCCTCGCGGACGTCCTGCTCGCTATAGGCCAGCCGCATGCCCTTGCCGCCGCCGCCCGCCGACGCCTTCATCATCACCGGATAGCCGATGTCGCCCGCGATCCGCACCGCCTCGTCGGTGTCCGCGATCTCGCCCAGATAGCCCGGCACGACGTTGACGCCCGCCGCCTTGGCGAGCTTCTTCGATTCGATCTTGTCGCCCATCGCCGCGATCGCAGCCGGCGGCGGGCCGACGAACGCGATCCCCGCCTCGGCACACGCGCGCGCGAAGCTCTCGCGCTCGGACAGGAAACCGTATCCCGGATGGATACAGTCCGCGCCCGTCTCCTTGGCCGCCAGCAGGATCAGCTCGGCCTTGAGATAGCTCTCCGCCGCGGGCGCTGGCCCCAGCCGCACGCTCTCGTCCGCCATCAGCACGTGCGGGCTGCGCACATCGGCGTCGGAATAGACCGCGACGGTCTTGATCCCCATCGCCTTGGCGGTGCGCATCACGCGGCATGCGATCTCGCCGCGATTGGCGACCAGGATTTTCTTGAACATCTCTCGCCCTAAACTGTGCCGTCTCCCCGGCTTGGCGCCGGGTGCGGACGTGTAATTACTGGTACCAGATCATCGATTTGAGCTGCACGGTCCGTGCCTTGGTCAGGTCGGTGCGACAGCCGGCGACCGTCATCCCCTGCGCCGATCCGCCGGCATATTGCCCGCCCTCGATCACGCATTGCGTGTCGCGGAACTTGAGCCACGCACGCTGGCTCTCGAGCAGCGCCGCGGCATAGCCGAACCCGCCGCCGCGCGACCCGTCCTGCCCGTCGCGTTGCTTCATATAGGCATAGGTCCGCTTCCACTGCGCGGTCATCGCCGCATCCGCCTGCGCATAGCTGCTGCCCGCGGACCGGGTCATCTGCGCCTGTGTCTGCATCGGCGCGGCGGCGATCAGAAGTGCGATCAGCAGCATGTCTTGGCCTCGCGCATCGGTTCGGCACCCGTCATCGGCGTCATCCCCAGCTTGGCCAGCAACGCCGCATCCGCGCTGTCGCCCGCATTGCCCGTCGTCAGCAGCGTGTCGCCGGTGAAGATCGAATTCGCCCCCGCCATGAAGCACAGCGCCTGCGTCGCCTCGGACATGCTCTCGCGCCCCGCCGACAGCCGCACCATGCTCAGCGGCATCGTGATCCGCGCGACCGCGACGGTCCGCACGAACTCGATATCGTCGATCTTGGCGAGCGGCGTGTCGGCGAGCATGTTGCCGAGCACCGTCCCCTTGACCGGCACCAGCGCATTGACCGGCACGCTCTCGGGATGTCGCGGCAGCGTGGCGAGCGCATGGACGAAGCCGACGCGGTCACCGCGCGTCTCGCCCATCCCGACGATCCCGCCGCAGCACACCGATATGCCCGCATCGCGCACGTTGGCCAGCGTCTCCAGCCGGTCCTCGAAGGTCCGCGTGGTAATGACGTTGCCGTAATTCTCAGGGGAAGTGTCGATATTATGGTTGTAGTAATCGAGCCCCGCATCGGCGAGCTGCCGCGCCTGCTCCGCGTCGAGCATGCCGAGCGTCATGCACGTCTCCAGCCCCATCGCGCGGACGCCCTCGACCATGGCCACGACCTTCGGCATGTCGCGGGCTTTGGGGTTGCGCCACGCCGCGCCCATGCAGAAACGCTGCGATCCCGCCGCCTTGGCATGCGCCGCGTCGGCGAGCACCGCATCGACGTCCATCAGCTTTTCCGCCTTCAGCTGCGTATCCGCGCTCGCCGACTGCGAACAATAGCCGCAATCCTCGGGGCACCCGCCGGTCTTGATCGACAGGAGCGTGCACAGCTGCACTTCGCTCACCGCATGATGCGCGCGGTGAACGGTCTGTGCCTGGTACATGAGTTCGTCGAACGGCAGGTCGAACAACGCCGCGATCTCCGCCCGCGTCCAGTCCATACGCACCTCCCCCGCCCGCTCGCGGGAGGGGGTCGGGGGGTGGGCACGCGCTACCGGCGTCGCGTCCGGCTGATGGCGCGAGCCCACCCCCGGCCCCTCCCGCGTGCGGGAGGGGAGAAGATTTGCCATCGTATCGGTCATTCTGCGGCTTCCTCTTGCGGGCCCATATTATGGCCGAGGAGCTTCAACACGTCCTCGGCGGCCTGGATCAGGTTGGTGCCGGGTCCGAAGATCGCCTGGACCCCGGCATCACGCAGCGCCTGATAGTCCTGTGCGGGAATAACGCCACCCGCGATCACCTTGATATCCGCGCGTCCCGCCTCGCGCAGGTGGCCGATCAGCTCGGGGATCAGCGTCTTGTGCCCCGCCGCCAGGCTCGACGCGCCGACCACGTCGACGTCCTTGGCCAGCGCCAGCGCGGCGACCTCCGCCGGGGTCTGGAACAGCGCGCCCGGCACGATCTCGAACCCCAGATCGCCGAACATCGACGAGACGAGGTTCGCGCCGCGGTCATGCCCGTCCTGCCCCATCTTGGCGACCAGCATGCGGGGCTTGCGTCCCAGCCGCCGCTCGGTCGCTTCGACCCCGTCGGTCAGCCGCGTCCAGCGCGCATCGTCCTCATAGGCGCCGCCATAGACGCCCGACACCGGCGTCGGCTGCGTCCCGTAGCGCCCGAACACATCCTCCATCGCCGACGAGATCTCGCCCAAGGTCGCCCGCGCCCGCGCGCACTCGACCGCAAGCGCGAGCAGGTTCTCCGACCCCTTCGCCCCCTCGCGCAGCGCATCGAGCGCCGCCCGGCACGAATCCTCGTCGCGAGTCGCCTTCACCCGCGCGATCCGCTCGACCTGCCCGGCGCGCACCGCGACATTGTCGACGTCGAGGATCTCGATCGCGTCCTGTTCGGCCAGCTTGTACTTGTTCACCCCGACGATCACGTCCTCGCCGCGATCGACGCGCGCCTGGCGTCCCGCGGCGGCTTCCTCGATCATCGCCTTGGGCCAGCCCGCCGCGACCGCCTTCGCCATCCCGCCTTCGGCCTGGATCCGCTCGATCAGCGTCCACGCGCCGTCGACCAGGCTCTGCGTCAGGCTCTCGACATAGTAACTGCCGCCGAGCGGATCGACGACCTTGGTCATCCCCGTCTCTTCCTGCAGCACGATCTGCGTGTTGCGCGCGATCCGCGCGGAAAAGTCGGTCGGTAGCGCGATCGCCTCGTCGAGCGCGTTGGTGTGGAGCGACTGCGTGCCCCCCAGCATCGCCGCCATCGCCTCGATCGTCGTGCGCATGACGTTGTTGTACGGGTCCTGCTCGGTCAGCGACACGCCGCTCGTCTGGCAATGCGTGCGCAGCATCTTCGACCGCTCGTCCTGCGCGCCCAGCTGCGTCATCGCGCGGTGCCACAGCACGCGCGCCGCACGCAGCTTGGCGATCTCCATGAAGAAGTTCATGCCGATCGCGAAGAAGAACGAGAGGCGCCCGGCGAACTTGTCGATGTCGAGCCCGGACGCGACGCCGTATTTCACATATTCCATGCCGTCGGCGATCGTGAAGGCGAGCTCGTGGAGCTGCGTCGCCCCGGCCTCCTGCATGTGATAGCCGCTGATCGAGATGCTGTTGAACTTGGGCATCTCGCGGCTGGTGTAGCCGAAGATGTCCGAGATGATCCGCATCGAGGGTTCAGGCGGGTAGATATAGGTGTTGCGGACCATGAACTCCTTGAGGATGTCGTTCTGGATGGTCCCGTCGAGCAGGTGCCGCGGCACGCCCTGCTCCTCGCCCGCGACGATGAAGAAGGCGAGGATCGGGATCACCGCGCCGTTCATCGTCATGCTGACCGACATCTTGTCGAGCGGGATGCCGTCGAACAGGATCTTCATGTCCTCGACGCTGTCGATCGCGACGCCGGCCTTGCCGACATCGCCCGTCACGCGCGGATGGTCGCTGTCATAGCCACGATGCGTCGCCAGATCGAACGCGACCGAGAGCCCCTTCTGCCCCGCGGCAAGATTGCGCCTGTAGAACGCGTTCGACGCCTCCGCGGTCGAGAACCCCGCATATTGCCGGATCGTCCACGGCCGCCCCGCATACATCGACGCCCGCACCCCGCGCGTGAACGGCGCGAACCCGGGCAACCCCGGATCCGCGGTCACGTCGTCCGCGGTATAGAGCGGCTTGACGTCGATCCCCTCGGGCGTCGCCCAGGTCAGGTCCGCGCCCTTGACCTCTTTCGCGGCGGCAGCCTCCCACTCGGCAAGCGTCGGATTCAGTTTGTCAGTCATACTCTAGTTCCCCGGCGAAGGCCGGGGCCCAGCCCTAAAATAAATCGCGCGCGGCAGCGCGTTCGATGCTGCGCATCGAGCCTGGGCCCCGGCCTCCGCCGGGGAACGAGAAGCGCGTGTCGTCACTTCCCCGTGAACACCGGCTTGCGCTTCGTCAGGAACGCGATCCCGCCCTCCATCGAATCCGCAGACCCGCGCGCCGCACGCTGGTTGACCGCCTCGGCCTCCATCGCGCCCGCATAATCGCTCGCATAGGCCGCGGTGATCGCCCGCCGCATCAGCCCCAATGCCACCGTCGGCATCGCCGCGAGCCGCTCCGCCAGCGCGAACGCCTCCGCGTCGAGCGCGTCGTCCGCGACGACCTTGTGCACCATCCCCCAGTCGAGCGCCTTGGCGGCAGGCACGCGCTCGCCGAGCATCATCATCTCGGTCGCCCGCGCCTTGCCAATCAGCCTCGGGAGCATCCACGACGCGCCGCCATCGGGGACCAGCCCGATATTGACGAACGCCTGGAGGAAATACGCGCTCTCGCTGGCAACGCAGAAATCCGCGGCAAGCGCGAGGCTGCACCCGATCCCCGCCGCCGGCCCGCGCACTGCGCTCACCACCGGCACGCCAAGCTCCGCGATCGCCGTCATCGCCGGATTATAGCTGCCCGTCAGCGCCTGATAGGTTGCCGCACCCGGATCGTCCGACCCCAGCGCGCCGCTACCGACATCCGCCCCCGAACAGAACGCCCGCCCCGCGCCCGCGATCAACACCGCCCGCGCACCGTCGAGAGAGGCGACCGCCGCGGCGATCTCCTCGAACATCGCCGGCGGCGCCGCATTCAGCCGGTCGGGCCGGTTGAGCGTCAGCACCAGCACGTCACCACGCCGCTCGCTCAGGATATGCTCGGCCATCAGTGCCCCCCTTTCGGTGTTTCCATCAGTTCGACGAGCATCCCGCCAAAGTCCTTCGGGTGGACGAACACGATCGGCGTGCCGTGCGCACCGATCCGCGGTTCGCCGAGCACGGTCGCGCCCTTCGCCTTCAGATCCGCAACCGCCGCCGCAATGTCGGGCACCTCGAAACACACATGATGCTGCCCCCCCGCCGGGTTCTTGCGCAGGAACCCCGCGATCGGCGAGCTGTCGTCATAGGGTTCGATCAGCTCGATCTGCGTGTTGGGCGCATCGATGAAGCACACCTTCACGCCCTGCGCGGGCAGATCGAACGGCTCCCCGATCGCGGTCGCGCCGAGCAACACCCGATACGTCTCGACCGACTTCGCGATCGACGGCGTCGCGACGCCGACATGGTTGAGGCGGCCAAGCATCATTGCGTATCCTTTGGTGCGGGCGGCGGGGGCGGCGGGGGCGGCACGACGCCGAGCGTATAGCCGCACACGCCGAGCACCTGGCGGACCATCGCGTCGCTCGCCGGCGCGGCGAAATTGGCCTGCACCGCAAAGCCCGCGCCGTTGGTCGTCTCGACGCGCAACGTCTTCGATTTCACGAGGAACGTCGTCAGCCGCGTGATCGCCTCGGGATCGATGATATACGTCCCCGTCCCCGGAAACTGCCAGTTATAGGTGAACGCCGGCCCGCCATCGAACCGCACCGCGACGGGCTTGTCCGCGCCTTGCCCGAGCGACTGCGGCTGGATGAACTGGATCGACACGATCGGCTCGGTGCCGACGTCGCACTTCACGACGAACCGCGACAGCCCGTCATTGCCCGTGACCGACGCGGAGATGCTGCGCACCCCCGCCGGATTGGTCCGGTCGGCGAGCTTCCACGCGGGCGTTGCCACCCCCGTCGCAGCCGCCGCCTGAAGAAGGATCAGCGCGATCATTCCTCGATCCTCCGCTGCTGTCGCCCGGCGGCCATTGCTACGCCTTCTATAATGCCTTCGAGGCGCGAAACCCGGTCCCGCACGTCGGCCAGCACTTCGGTGAGCCCCTCCACGTCCGCACCCATCGCGGTGATACGTCCGTCGAGCTGGTCCATCCGTGTTTGCATCAAGAGGACCTGCCGGATCGCGCCGACCGCATCGCCAAAGACGCTCACCGACGGACACCTGCGTCGCGCAGGAAAGCATCGACCTTGCGATGCGTACGATCCAGCGTCTCGACCATGTTGTCGAGCGAAGCCTGCATCTTCGGGATCGCCGCATTGGCCTGCTGCACGAGCACCGCCAGTTCGGCCTCCTCCTCGGGCGTGGGCTGTCCGATATACCGGCTCGACGCCTCACGCAGGACATGCCCGACCGACTGGCCATTGCTGCTCGCAAACGCGTCGAGCGCCGCCTTGTGATCGGGCGTGGTCAGAAACGTCACGCGTTCGGTCTGCATGTCACGACTCCTTCGCATGACATGATAATGTGCTTGGCATGACCCAACAAGCCGCCCGATCAGAGCGGGATGTTGTCATGCTTCTTCCACGGATTCTCCAGCGCCTTGCCGCGCAGCTTGCGCAGGCCCAGCGCGATCCGCCGCCGCGTCGAGTGCGGCTGGATCACCTCGTCGATGAACCCCTTGGACGCCGCGACGAACGGATTGGCAAAGCGCGCCTCATACTCCGCGGTGCGCGCCGCGATCTCCTCGGGCGTCTTGCCGCGGAAGATGATCTCGACCGCGCCCTTCGCGCCCATCACCGCGATCTCCGCGGTCGGCCACGCATAGTTGAGGTCGCCGCGCAGATGCTTCGACGCCATCACGTCGTACGCGCCGCCGTACGCCTTGCGCGTGATGACGGTGATCTTGGGCACGGTCGCCTCGGCATAGGCGAACAGCAGCTTCGCGCCGTGCTTGATGATGCCGTTATGCTCCTGCGCGGTGCCGGGCAGGAAGCCGGGGACGTCGACGAACGTCACGATCGGGATCTCGAACGCGTCGCAGAAGCGCACGAACCGCGCCGCCTTCTTCGAGCTGTTGATGTCGAGCACGCCCGCGAGCACCATCGGCTGGTTCGCAACGAAGCCGACCGTGCGCCCCTCGATCCGGCCGAAACCGGTGATGATGTTGGCCGCATGCGCCGGCTGGGTCTCGAAGAAATCGCCCTCGTCGACGACCTTCCGGATCAGTTCGTGCATGTCGTAGGGCTGGTTCGCCGACGCCGGTACCAGCGTGTCGAGGCTGTTCTCGATCCGGTCCCAGTCATCCGCGGTCGGCCGCTCGGGCACGCCCGCACGGTTCGATTCGGGGAGGAAGTCGAAGAAGTCGCGCGCCGCGAGCAGTGCCTCGATGTCGTTCTCGAACGCATTGTCCGCGACCGACGTCTTAGTCGTGTGCGTCACCGCGCCGCCGAGCGCCTCCTGCGTCACCACCTCGTTCGTCACCGTCTTGACCACGTCGGGGCCGGTCACGAACATGTAGCTCGAATCCTTCACCATGAAGATGAAGTCGGTCATCGCGGGGCTGTAGACCGCGCCGCCCGCGCACGGCCCCATGATCAGCGACAGCTGCGGCACGACGCCGCTCGCGAGCGCATTGCGCTGGAACACCTCGGCATAGCCGCCGAGCGAGGCGACCCCCTCCTGGATGCGCGCGCCACCGCTGTCGTTCAGCCCGATGATCGGCGCGCCGACCTTCATCGCGCTGTCCATCACCTTGCAGATCTTCTGCGCATGACGCTCGCTGAGCGACCCGCCGAATACCGTGAAATCCTGGCTGAAGACGAAGACGAGGCGGCCGTTGATCGTGCCCGATCCCGTGACCACGCCGTCGCCGGGGATCACCTGGTCCTGCATGCCGAAATCGACGCAGTTATGCTCGACATACATGTCGAGCTCCTCGAACGATCCCTCGTCCAGCAGCACGTCAAGGCGCTCCCTTGCGGTAAGCTTCCCCTTGGCGTGCTGCGCTCCGATCCGCTTGATACCCCCGCCCACTCTTGCGGCTTCGCGGCGTCGTTCAAGCTCTTCGATCGTCGATGACATCGTCTCTCCGTCCTGTTGCTGGCTTTCACAGAGCGGGACGCTTCGCGCAAATGCAATGTTGCAAACTTGTAGACACCATGTTTGCAAACTAGGTTCGGGGTATGACCACACCCCCCCGCCGCCTCTTCGTCGGACACCGGCTGCGCGACCTTCGCGGGACGCTCGGGATCAGCCAGGCGGCGATGGCGGTCCGGATCGGCATCTCGGTCAGCTATCTGTCACAGATCGAGAATGGCGATCGCCCGGTCAGCGAAGCCGTGCTCGTCACACTGGCGCGCGAGTTTCCCGCCGACTGGGGCAGCATCGACGCCGCCGACGACACCGCGCTGCTCGTCGCGACATTGGAAGCCGTCACCGACACTAGCGTTGCCGCCCCCACGCTCGACGAAAGCGCGATCCGCCGTGCGTTGAAGCACCAGCCTTTGCTCGCCCAGCGCCTCGTCGCGATGCACGACGCCTATCGCCGTGCGCAGGAGCAGTTGCGCGCGCTCGACGACCGGCTGGTGGCGGGGTCAGGCGCGCCCGGGCTGCTCCCCTGGGAGGATGTCCGCGACTGGTTTCACGCCGCGGGCAATTACGTCGACACGCTCGACCGCCGCGCGGAGGAGATCGGCGAGACGCTCGGCAGCGACCGGATCGCCGCACTCGAGGCGCGGCTCGCGGCGCGCGGCGTCTCGGTGGCAATCTCGGGCGCGCTCGCTGCCCCCTTACGCGACTATGACGGCGCGACGCTGCGGCTCGACGGGTCGCAGCCCGGCGAGACCACGCTCTTCTCGCTCGCGCATCAGGTCGCGCGCGGCGAGTTCGCCGACCTGATCGCCGACATCGTTGCCGCCTCCGACATGGCGTCGGAGACCGCGCGCGCGCTGCTGACCGCGGGGCTCACCAATTACGCCGCGGGCGCGATCGTCATGCCCTATACCCGCTTCCGCGCCGAGGCGCGCAGCGTCCGCCACGACATCGACCGGCTGCGGCGGATCTTCGGCACCAGCTTCGAACAGACCTGCCACCGGCTCTCGACCTTGCAGCGCCCCGGCGCGCTCGGCATCCCGTTCTTCTTCTGCCGCGTCGACATGGCGGGCAACATCACCAAGCGTCACTCCGCCACCCGCCTCCAGTTCGCGCGCTTCGGCGGCGCCTGTCCGTTGTGGATCGTCCACGAGGCGGTGGCGATCCCCGACCGCATCCTCACGCAGCTGATCGAGACGACCGACGGCATCCGCTATGTCTCGATGGCGAAGGGGCTGGTGAAGCCGTCCGAGACGTACACGCGCCCCGCCCGCCGCTATGCGGTGGCGCTGGGCTGCGAGGAGGCGAACGCGTCGGAGTTCATCTATGCCGACGCGCTCGGCACCGGCGGCATCGCGACCCCGATCGGCGCGTCCTGCCGCATCTGCCTGCGCCCCGACTGCGACCAGCGCGCGTTTCCGCCGGCGGCGAGCGAAATCCGCGTCGACCCCAACCGTCGCGGCGCAGTCCCGTACGAGGTGGTGTAAGCGGCCCCCTCGCCTGCCCCAAACACCCCCCCGGCGAAGGCCGGGGCCCAATTGGGGGACGGAAATAACGAGGGGCAGCGCGCCGTTACCACGCCCTCCCCAATTGGGCCCCGGCCTCCGCCGGGGAGGTAGCTTTCTGTCAGAACGCTCGCCCAAAACCCGTCATCCCCGCGAAGGCGGGGATCCAGACCGGCGAACCACGGTGTTACTCACGAAGGCCAGCCAGTGTGGATTCCCGCCTCCGCGGGAATGACGAGGCTTGGCGAAAAGCCTCAGTCCTTAGGAAAGAACCGCTCCACCACGTTGCTCGCCAGTCGCGAAGGCCGCAGCGTCTCCGCATCCAGACAGCACCAGCTCGACTTCACCTCGGCGAGCACATCCTCGCCGCGCTTGATGATCGTCTCGTAGAACGCGCGCGCGCCCTGCACCTTTTCGAGCAGCACCGTCGCGATGACGTCGTCGTCGAGGAACGCGGGCTTGCGGTACGTGATCTCGTGTTTGAGCGCGACCCACAGATGCCCCGCCACCGCATCCGCGGGCGCGAGCCGCTGCCAGTGGTCGATCACCGCCGCCTGTACCCACTTCAGATAGTTCGCGTTGTTGACGTGACCCATGAAGTCGATGTCGGCCGGCTCGATGCCGATGGCGTAGGTGTGGGGAATGGCTGTTGACACGCAGGACATATAGCACGCGAACCTGAACATAGCGATGACGCGCCGGCTTCGATACCGACAATAAACGCTATTCCAGCCACCGCGCGCCGCGCCTAGCATTGCGACAGCGCCCGCCTCTTGTGTTGCCCAAATGCAACACCATGTCTTGGCCAACACCGAACCCATCCCACAGGAATGCGTCATGAACATCGACAAATTCACCGACCGCGCGAAAGGCTTTCTGCAGTCCGCGCAGACCGTCGCGATCCGCATGAACCATCAGCGGATCGCGCCCGAGCATCTGTTGAAGGCGCTGCTCGAGGACGAACAGGGCATGGCCGCGGGGCTGATCGCGGCGGCGGGCGGCGACGCGAAGCGCGCGACGTCCGAGACCGATCTCGCGCTCGCCAAGATCCCCGCCGTCTCGGGCTCGGGCGCGCAGACCACGCCCGGCATCGACAATGACGCGGTCCGCGTGCTCGACCAGGCCGAGCAGATCGCGACCAAGGCGGGCGACAGCTTCGTCACCGTCGAGCGGCTGCTCGTCGCGCTCGCGCTCTCGCTCAACACCGCCGCGGGCAAGGCGCTCAAGACCGCGGGCGTCACCCCCGAGGGGCTCAACACCGCGATCAACACCGTCCGCCAGGGCCGCACCGCGGATACCGCGGGCGCCGAGGACCGCTATGACGCGCTCAAGAAATTCGCGCGCGACCTGACGCAGGCGGCGCGCGACGGCAAGCTCGACCCCGTGATCGGCCGCGACGAGGAGATCCGCCGCACGATCCAGATCCTCGCGCGCCGCACCAAGAACAACCCCGCGCTGATCGGCGAACCCGGCGTCGGCAAGACCGCGATCGCCGAAGGCCTTGCCCTTCGCATCGCCAACGGCGACGTCCCCGACACGCTCAAGGACCGCCGGCTCATGTCGCTCGACATGGGCTCGCTCATCGCCGGCGCGAAATATCGCGGCGAGTTCGAGGAGCGGCTGAAGGGCGTGCTCGACGAGGTGAAGGCCGCCGAGGGCGACATCATCCTGTTCATCGACGAGATGCACCAGCTGATCGGCGCGGGCAAATCCGAAGGCGCGATGGACGCGGGCAACCTCCTGAAACCCGCACTCGCACGCGGCGAGCTCCACTGCGTCGGCGCGACCACGCTCGATGAATATCGCAAATATGTCGAGAAGGACCCCGCATTGCAGCGCCGGTTCCAGCCCGTCATGGTCGGCGAACCCACCGTCGAGGACACGATCTCGATCCTGCGCGGGTTGAAGGAGAAATACGAACTCCACCACGGCGTGCGGATCACCGACGGCGCGATCGTCGCCGCGTCGACGCTGTCGAACCGCTACATCACCGACCGCTTCCTCCCCGACAAGGCGATCGACCTGATGGACGAGGCCGCGAGCCGGATCCGCATGGAGGTCGAATCCAAGCCCGAGGCGATCGAAAATCTCGACCGCCGCATCATCCAATTGAAGATCGAGCGCGAAGCGTTGAAGCGCGAGACCGACGACGCGTCGGTCGACCGGCTCGACACGCTCGAGGGCGACCTCGTCAATCTCGAGGAACAGTCCGCCGAGCTGACGACGCGCTGGAAGGGCGAGAAGGACAAGATCAACGCCGAGGCACGGCTCAAGGAACAGCTCGACGCCGCGCGCCTCGAACTCGAGCAGGCGCAACGCTCGGGCGATCTCGCAAAGGCAGGCGAGCTCTCCTACGGCACGATCCCCGGGCTGCAGCGCCAGCTCGACGAGGCGGCGGGGGCGAGCAAGGGCGCGATGCTGCGCGAGGAAGTCACCGCCGACGACATCGCCGGCGTCGTCAGCCGCTGGACGGGCATCCCGGTCGAGCGGATGCTTCAGGGCGAGCGCGACAAATTGCTCGCGATGGAGGCGACGATCGGCAAGCGTGTCATCGGCCAGGCGCATGCGGTCAAGGCGGTCTCGACCGCGGTCCGCCGCGCCCGCGCGGGGCTGCAGGATCCCAACCGTCCCTTGGGCAGCTTCCTGTTCTTGGGGCCGACGGGCGTCGGCAAGACCGAGCTGACCAAGGCGCTCGCCGAATTCCTGTTCGACGATCCCTCGGCGATGGTCCGCATCGACATGAGCGAGTTCATGGAAAAGCACGCGGTCGCCCGGCTGATCGGCGCGCCTCCCGGCTATGTCGGCTATGAGGAGGGCGGCGTGCTGACCGAGGCGGTCCGCCGGCGGCCCTATCAGGTGATCCTGTTCGACGAGGTCGAGAAGGCCCATGGCGACGTGTTCAACGTGCTGCTCCAGGTGCTCGACGACGGCCGCCTGACCGATGGCCAGGGCCGCACGGTGGATTTTAGCAACACGCTGATCATCCTGACGAGCAATCTCGGCAGCCAGTATCTCGCGAACATGGCCGAGGGCGACGACGTGTCGTCGGTCGAACCGCAGGTGATGGAGATCGTCCGGGCGCACTTCCGGCCTGAGTTCCTCAACCGGCTCGACGAGGTGATCCTGTTCCACCGTCTGGGGCAGGCGCACATGGCGCCGATCGTCGACATCCAGGTATCCCGCGTCGACAAGCTGCTCGCCGATCGCAAGATCGTGCTCGACCTGACCGATGCCGCGCGCGCGTGGCTCGGCCGCGTCGGCTACGATCCCGTCTACGGCGCGCGTCCGCTCAAGCGCGCGGTCCAGCGCTATCTGCAGGACCCGCTCGCCGACATGATCCTGCGCGGCGAGGTCAAGGACGGCACCACGGTCAAGGTCGACGAAGGCGACGGCAAGCTCGTGCTGCACGTCGCCTGACCCCGCGCCTGACCCTGCGGTCCCGGGTCGACAAAAAAAGGGGCGACGGATCGATGATCCGCCGCCCCTTTTTTCTTGCTCCCGAAGGATCGCTTACATGTCGATCGTCAGGCCGACGAACAGGTAGCGACCGATCGCGTCATAGATGCCCGGATAGGTGTTGCCGTTGCCGAACGAGCCGATCGGCGATGCCGTCGCGCTCAGGATCGGCGGCGTCTTGTCGAGCACGTTGTTGACGCCGAGACGATAGGTCACCTTGTCCGCAACGCGGATCGTGGCGGCGAGGTCGAAATAGTCCTGCGCCTTCACGCGTGCGTCGTTGACGAAGAACGGCCCGGCCAGATCCGAATCGCTGCTGGTGCGCTCGAACTTGGTCGCCGACAGGTGACGCCAGTTGCCCGACAGGCCGATGCCGCTGAGCGTGGTGAGCGACAGACGCGCCTGGTGACGCCACTTCGACATCGGATAACCGCACTGCGCGCCATAGAGACCCGCGCAATCGAACTTCGCGCCGACCTTGTCCGACGTGAACTTGTCGACATAGGTGCCGTTGAACGACAGCCCGATCGTGCCGATGCTGTCCGACCGGTAGGTATAGCCCGCCGACGTCTCGATACCCTGCGTCGTCAGCGTACCCGCATTGACGTTGGTATCGACGATGAAGCCGGCGTTACCCTGCCACAGCGTGCCGTTGGCATCGCGGTTGATCGCATCGCAGAACTGCTGCTCGGCGGTCTGGAGGCACTGCGCGATGATCGTGTCGGCGCCGATGACGCCGATCCGGTCCTTCAGCTTGATGCGGAAGCCGTCGACCGACAGGTTGAAGCCCGGCAGGAACGACGGACGCAGGATCACGCCCGCGGTGAACGTGTCGGCCTTTTCGGGACGCAGGTTCGGGTTGCCGCCAAGCAGGCCGTTATACTGCTCCGACGGGTTGGCGGCGATCAGGCCGAAGCGGTTCGCGGGAACGCCGGTGAGCGCGCACTGTGCCGCGGTGTTGCCGTTGACCAGCCCGTTGACGGCGGCACCGGCGCAGGGATCGGTCGCACCGTCGAGCTGGACCGACTGCTGGGCGAACAGTTCCTGCGTGTTCGGTGCGCGGACCGCGCGGTTGTAGCCGCCACGGAAGCGGACGTCGGAGACCGGTGCCCAGACCAGCTCACCCTTGTACGAATGCGCCGAACCCGCGGTGCTGTAGCTCGAATAGCGATAGCCGCCATTCACCGTCAGCTCGTTGAAGAACGGACGGTCGCTGACCAGCGGAAGCTGGATTTCGCCGAACACTTCCTTGACGTTGTAGCTGCCGCGGATCGGCAGCGTCGCACCGCCCTGGCCGGCGAGATCGCCGCTCAGGAACGCGTTGTCGACTTCGAGGCTCAGCGATTCCTTGCGGTACTCACCACCGACGTTCAGCGCGATGCCCTCGCTCGCGAACGGCGACTGCACGCCATATTCGGCGCCCTTGAAGGTGAACGACGCGTTGACGACCGTTTCCTTGTTCTCGCCCGACTGGAAGCCCGGGGTCTGGACATAGTTCAGCGCTTCCGGCGTGATCGCCGCCGCGCCGAAGATGTTGAGCGGGACGCAGTTGGGATCGGTGCCGTCGACGACCGAGCGGCAGACCGCCTGGCCGAGCGTCGCCGAGCCGGGACGCGTGTCGGTGATCGCGTCGAGCGCGCGCGTCGTGCGGGCGATCGAGAATTCGTTGCGATACACCTGGTTGAACACGGTGCTGCCGAACTGGCCATAGGCCTCGTACGAAATGCCCTTGTCGATGTCGCCGGTCGCGCCTGCGACGAAGCGATACTGGGTGTGGCGGAGATCCGCCTGACGCCCGCCGCCCTCGACGTTGCGACGACCGATCCGGACGTTCGCCTGCTGATACTGCGTACCGTCAGGGTTGGTCAGGTTGATCACCGCGCCATTGGCGTCGGTCACCAGGTTGGACGCGCGGCAGAAGGTCGAGACCTGCGCCGCCGACAGCAGCGGGTTGTTGCAGTTCAGCACCGACGTGTTGTTGAAATCACCCGACGGCGCGATCTGCGCGACCGAACGATCGTCCATGAACATGAAGTCGGCATAGGGCTTGAACGCGTCGCTGACTTCGTACTTCGCGAGGAAACCCGCGGTGTAGCGCGTGTCCGGACGCTGATAATAGTTCAGCGGGTTGGCGTTATACAGCGTCGTACCGGGGACGAGTTCGCCTGCAGCGTTCAGCGTGTAGCCGGTCGGCGGCCCACCCTCGACCGCATCGCCGAGCGAGAAGTTCGCCGGGAACGCGGTGGCCGATCCGCCGCAGACATAATCGTTGCCGACATTGCCCGCCGGCGCGTTCAGACCGCACGAGCTGTAGTCGCGCGACCCCTGGAGGATCGCACCGATCTTGCGATAGCCGCCATAGCCCACGACATGCCCGCGGCCGTCGCTGGTGCTCGCACCGACCTTGAAGTTGATGTCGAACTGCGTGCCGTCGAATGCCTGGCCGCTCGGCGCAGGATAGCCGCTCGCCGCCGACAGCGCCTGGAAGCGCTCGCTGCGGTTGTTGTGGTTGTTGATGCCGCCCGACACGTCGACGCTGAAGCCTTCGTAGTCGGTGTCGAGCACGAAGTTGACGACGCCGCCGATCGCGTCCGAGCCATAGACCGAGCCGGCGCCGCCGGTCAGCACGTCGACGCGCTTGAGCAGCGAGGTCGGGATCATGTTGACGTCGGCGGCCGCGCTCGCGGTGCTGCTCGACGAGGGGTTGCCCGGCATCAGGCGACGGCCGTTGACCAGCACCAGCGTGCGCGATTCACCCAGGTTGCGCAGGTTGATCGTCGCGGTCCCGGTCGAACCGTTCGACACCGACGAGGTCTGCGTCGCGAACGACGCCGGCAGGCTGTTGAGCACGTCCTCGATCCGCGTCGCGCCGCGCAGCTTGATGTCGGCGGCGTTCACGACCGTGATCGGGCTCGCCGACGTCAAATTGGGGTTCGAGATACGCGAGCCCGTGACGACGATGTCGCTGCTCTCGGCGGTACCCGCTGCGGCAGGATCCTCGCTCGGCGTGTTCGACACTGCGGGCGTCGTCGCCGCGGCGCCATCGTCGCTCGTCGTGCCCTGCGGCGCGGGCGCCGGCACGGGCGCCGGTGCGGTCTGGGCAGCGGCCGGAAGCGCCATCACAACGCCCGCGATCATCGTCGATGCAAGCAGGCAATCTCGAAACATGAGGTTTCGCATGTATTTAATCCCCTTCCGCGCCGTCGATCCCTGGATGACTGACGCGAGTTACTTATGCGCACTTCAGCGCGCGACCGGCGGCGATCTCGCAAGTGGCAGCAGCATTGTCCAAAAGAAAATTGCACAGAAGTAACGGGTCGTCGCATTACCGATTCATTGTCACAAAATTACAACATGCCGGAATGGTCTCTTTTTGGCCTGCGATCGCGCGAACCGCTTGTCGTGCGCGACACCCCGCCCTATCGCCTGCCACCGGTAAAAGGGCGGGTTCGACGATGCGGAAATTGACGGTCCTGGCGCTCTGCAGCGTGATCGCCTCGCTGGTGTCGCCGGCGCATGCGGCGCGCAAGGCGGGTGCCGCTCGCGCGCCACTTCTGGTCGCGGTGACGCGGTGCCGCGCGATTACCGAGCCCGCCGCGCGGCTCGCCTGTTTCGACGAGTCCGTCGCCGCGCTCGACACCGCCGAGACGCGCCGCACGATCGTCGTCGTCGACCAGCAGCAGGTCCGCGAAACGCGGCGGACGCTGTTCGGGATCGCGCTCCCCGATACCGGGCTGTTCGGCAACGGCGAGGATCTGCCGCAGATCGAGGCAACGCTCGCGAGCGCGTCGGTCGACGATTTCGGCCGCTGGAGCTTCGTGCTCGCGGACGGCGCGCGCTGGATCCAGACCGACGACACCGTGATCGCCCGACGCCCCCGCGCCAACGACAAGATCCTGATCAAACGCGCCGCGCTCGGCAGCTTCAGGCTGAGCGTCGCCGGCCTGCCCTCAGTCAAGGCCAAACGCCTCAACTGAGGCGGCGAGCCTCCCGGACGCGCCAGGCGCTAGCTCAGCCCCAGCGCCGCCCGGGCCTCGCCATAGGCCCGCTCGTATGGCGCAAGCTTGTCGCGGTATGGCGCGGCGGAATCGAGCCCCGCGCGGTTGATCGGTTGCCGCACCTGGTCGACGCTCGCGGTCTGCACGACGCGTCGGCCCGCATGGAACTGACGCACGCCCGGTTCGTCGGGAAGGCCGGTATGCGTCAGGAGCGTCGCGATCGTCGCATCGGGATCGGCGACGAGATCCGCATACTGCACCGTCAGCAGCTTCGCGCCGTAATGCGCCTGCCAATAGGCGTGCAGCGCATCCTCGATCGCATGGTAGCGCCCCATCGCGGCAAGATCGAAACTCCACCCGGCGCCTTGCGCGAAATACGTCCGGAAGGACGACCAGGCCGTATCCAGCGGATCGCGGCGCAGCCACAGGATCGGTGCGTCGGGCATCGCATCGCGGATCATCCGCGCGAACCGACTGGTGTTGAGGCTTTTGTCGACGACCTGCCCATCGGCGCCGAACCGCGTCGTCAGCAAATGTCCATATCGACGGCGCACCGCCTCCTGCGCCTCGCTGTCGGGCACACCCGACTGGACCGCGCGCGCGCCGTCTGGACCAAGAGCGCCGCGCACCGCGGATCCCAGCACGTTGATCTCGCCGCCACCGGCGACGCGGCTGTGGCTCGCCAGAATCTGTTCGACCAGCGTCGTTCCCGATCGCGGCTTGCCCGTCACGAAGATGGCACGACCGTCAGCCCGCGTATCGACCGGCGGGACGTCGGTCACGGCTGGCGCACGGATCGCCGCCAACGCCGCCGCGCGGTCCCCCGCAGCATCATAGGGCCGCGTCGCCGCGACCAGCCTCGCTCCTTCGGCAAACGCGGCAAATGCGCGCTCGTGCTCGCCCAGATCGTCAAGCGCCTTGCCGAACGCATATAGCCCCTGCGCGCGGTCGGGACCCGGCATCCGGGAGAAGAGCGGCTGCGCATCGGCAAGCCGCGAAAACTCGGCGTCCCCGTGCGAGAAGCGGCGCGCGTTGGCCAGCGCAAGCCATGTCGCACCCGATCCGGGGGCTACGGCCAGCGCGGCCCGGAGATGCTCGAGACCGGGTTCGCGATCGCCGCGTTCGATGAGCCCGATGCCGAGCGCGTGGCGGATCCGGGCATCGGCAGGAAGCCGCGCCGCGATCGGTTCGAGGATCTCGACGACCTCGTCGATCCGCCCGGCCTGGCTGAGAATATCGACCAGCGCGAGACGGCGATCGACCGCCGCGGGGTCGTCGAGAACATAGCGCCGCATCGCCTCGACCGCGATCGACCATTCGGCTTCGGATGCGGCAAAGCGCGCGACGCCCTGCCACTGCGCGCCAAGCGGCGTGCGCGCCTTCAGCATCGCTGCCGCGATCGACGCGGCCCGCGCAGGATCACCCGCCTTGAGAGCCGATACGAATGCGGCAGGCGTGGCGGGGGCGGTGATGCTCATGAATGCGGGATACCCGTTTAAGCAGACAAAAAAAGGGGACCGGCACCGCCGATCCCCTCCCGAGTTACACTGTGTTCGATTTAGAAGTCGAAACCGAACTGAAGGCGGATCGCACGGGGAGCCTGGTACGAACTGACGTACCGGTAATCACCGCGCGGATTGCCACCAGCCTGCGTGCCACGCTCCTCGAAGTCGGTTTTAGCCTTCTCGGCGAAGAGGTTGAACACGTCGAACCGCAGCGTTCCGGAGAACAGTTCGGTCGGCAGCTTAAAGGAAACGCTCAGGTTGGTGTACGACTGCCAGTCCGACTTGAAGGCCGTGCCACGGCGCACTTCCTGCAAGGTCCCCTGGTTCACTGCGGTGGCCGGATTGGTGACGATCGCGCCGTCGATCACGTTGCAGAAATACCCGGCGGCGCCGTATTGATTGGCAAATTCGTCCACTCTCGTAGGAACGGTGCCGATGCAGGCGAACCGCCGGGGGGACTGAATCTGCGTCTGCAGGCCGACCGTCATCCATGGGAACACCTGATAGGAGCCGTATCCCTTGATGTTATGGCGAATATCGGTCGGCAGATAGCCGAACGAACCCACCGTCAGGCCCGGCTGATCGAACGCCGTCGTCAGGCCGGAGTCGCTCTGACCGTTATCAGACCGGATGCCGCCCTCGATGTTACCGACGTTCTTGGCGTAGGTGTACGAACCGGAGAAGCTCCAGATGCCATCGAACTCGCGGTCGAGCGTCAGCGTGATCGACTTATACTCGCGCTCGGCCTTGGGATAGCCGAGCTCGGCGCCGGTGAAGGTCACCTGGCGCGTCGTCGCTTCGCCACCGATCGGGTCGCTCAGATTGACCGTCAGCGGTGCGCCGGGGTTGGTCAAGACGTACTGATGGAAGCCGGACCAGATATCGGCGCAACCGGTGATGTTGTTCCGCGCGCAGTAGCTGTTCACCGCGGCGTCGATCGCGATATCCTCAAGCGACTGATTGAGTTTGCGATACGTGCCGAATGCGCCGATTTTCCAGCGCTGCCCGATGCGCTGCTCGTAGCCGAGGATATACTCGTCGAGCGACTGTGGCTTCAGCGTCGTCGATACGGTTGCATCCGTTGGCGACGCAACGCCGTCGTCGTTCACGTCGCAGTTGCGGACCCCCGTGGTGGGACACGCGCCCGCACCGTCGTACAGAAGCGGCGCGCCAAGGACCGGAACATTGTTCGCACCAACCCCGGCGACACGGAAATATTCCGTGAAGAAGAGTTCGGCGCCGCCCAGACGGATATTCGTGTTGGTTGGCACCGGCAGATAATAGCGGCCGAAGAAGCCATAGATCTTGGTGCGCTGATCGCCGATCGGATCGATGGAGAAGCCGATACGCGGGGCAAACTGGTCGCCGGAGTCATAGTAACGCTCGCCGGCGACATTGTCGGCCTTGAAGCGATCCCAACGGACGCCGCCCTGGATATTGATGCGGTTATCAAACGCCGACCATGAGTCCTGCAGATACGCAGCCTCGTTCAGCGACGTGAACGTGCCGCCGTTGATGTACGTGGTCCGGCCGACATAGAGGGTATTGGCAGGTGCATACGTGTCGGCGGAGTTCGCAAAGGCATAGGCGTAGCTGTAATCGCCGTTACGGCTTTGCTCGGAGATGCTCCGCAATTCCTCACGGTCGTAACCACCGCGAAGATGGTGCTGTCCGAGCAGCTTGACGAACACATCGACGTCGCCACGGTAGAACGTACGACGGTCCGAGTTGTTGATCGTGTCGGCGATCGGGTTGCCGATCAGAGCAGGGTTGAACTGCCCGGACGTGTCCGTCACCGCCGGCAGGGCGTTGTTGGTCGAGCCCTGGATCGCGCGGTTCTTGTTGACGCCATAGGCAGCCGACAGGGTCAGCCAGTCGGTGAACTGACCGGTGTAGCGGCCGACATAGTTCTCGCCGCCAAACAGGGAGACGCCGCCGCCCTGATACGTCCCGCTGCGGGCAACCGCATCGACGCGACTGTCATAGGCCCCGCCGAACCCGTCGACGACGTTGAAGCTCTTGGTTATCTGCGTCGACGACGTGTTGAAATAGGTGAATTCGAGACGCTGACCATCGACGATCACGGCGTCGACCTTACCGCCGTAGAACGGCGAGGTGTTCGTGATGACGTTGCGACGCAGACCCGTGCTGTAAGGCATAATCTGCTGACGCGAGGTGATGACACCATTGGCGTCGCGGATAACCTGAACACCATTGGGATTGGATGTCAGCAGGGTATCGGCGTTCAGGCTGTCATTGGACTGATACAACCCGTAAAAGAACAGGTGATCCTTGATGATCGGACCCGAAAGATAGAAGTTCGCCTGCTTCCTGTCGCGAACGTCCGTACGGTTATAATTGCCGATCGTGTCGGGGTTGTCCTCCCGGAGATCGTCGGGCTCCCAGTTAAACAGCATACCGCCATGAAACTCGTTGCCGCCCGACTTCGTGGTCGCATTCACGAAGGCGCCGGTGAAGCGGCCGAATTCTGCGGGGATCGAGCCGTTCTTGACCTCGACCGTATTGTAGAACTCGAACGGCACCGTCACGGGCGAAAGGCCCTGGCGGAATTCCGTGATGTTCAGGCCGTTGATATAATAAGCATTTTCGGAAACCGACGAACCGGCGACCGCAGGAAGGTTACCGAATGCAGTGTCGCCTGCGGCCGTTCCCGGAGCAAGCAGGATGACCGACGTCAGGTCGCGCGCGACCGGGACACGCGTGGCCAGTTCACCGATGGCGATCGTGGCGCCGACCGTGTTGCGATCGAAATCGGCAACCTGGACGCGGCCTGCGGTGATGACGATGTCGCCGCCGGCTGCCGAGCCTTCCGGTGACAGCGTGAATTGGTTCGCTGCGGCCGCCTGCGTCAGGTTGACCGCCGCGTCGGTGAAGCTGTCGAAGCCCGGCGCGGTGATCGTGAACGTGTAGCTGCCCTGCGGGATCGCGGCGACGCGGAACGAACCGTCGCGTCCGGTCGTCACCGTCCGGCTGAAGCCCTGGTCGTTCGACGTGACCGTGACGCTTGCGCCCTCGATCGGCTCGCCGCTCGTGCTCTGGATGCGGCCGGTGGCATTCAGGTTGGTATAATCCTGCGCCGATGCCGGTGCCACGACGGACAGCGCGGCCACGCCGGCGCCCATCAGCGCAAGCGCCTGCAGCGCGCTTCCGCCGCGCAGTGCCTTGCGTACGAAATTCGAAGTCCTGATCACGATTGGTCCATCCCTCGTTTGACCCTTGCAGCCGTTGTGACGGTCCGCAGCCGGTGTCTTTTCGCCCCCTCCACCGCACACGTCGTGCGGCGCCCAAGAGACATGTGACATGGGATGAAGCGGTGCTCGAACGCTGTAAAGCGAGCATTCATCTCCGATACAGCTTTCCCGCATTGCTGTAGCGAAAATGACACAAGAATGGTGCAGTGCACCCGACGCACGCCTGTTTTTGAGGCAAATCCCTGCCGCGACGCACAATAATTAGGCTTTCGCCCTAACGCATCGCACCAGCGACGAGCAGCGGATCGAGTTTCGCGTCACGCCAGCGCAGGCTCCAGTGGAGATGCGGCCCGGTCGCGCGGCCGGTCCTCCCAACTGCGCCGACGGGCTGGCCGCGTCGCACCGTGTCGCCGACGCGCACGTCGATCCGCGACAGGTGGAGGAACGCGCTGTTGAGCCCCATGCCGTGGTCGATCATCAGCAGGTTGCCCTCGAGCGTGAACGGGTGGTCGGCCGCGAGGATCACGACGCCGTCCGCGGGTGCGACGACCACCGCGCCCGTCTCGCGCGCGACGTCGACGCCCGAATGATAGGACCCCGCCTCGCCATTGGCATAGAGGCGCTGCGACCCGAACAGCGTCGAGATCCGCCCGGTGACCGGCCATGCGAACGCCTGCCGCCATCCGTCGGACACCGAATCGCGCGCGCGTGCCGCGACGATCTGCGCGAGCTCGGGCGGACGCAGCCGCGTGAACAGCGCCTCGGGGACGGGATATTTGGGCAGGCTCGACAGCCGCGAGATATTCCACGCGCGCGGCGCGATCGCGAGCGGCTGGCGGACGGTTTTCCCGTCGCCGCGCGCATCCGCCAGCGTCGCGACCAGCACGGCCTCGGGCGGCGCATCGCGGTCGAACCCGACCACGAACCGGCCGTCGCGCGCGACCGCGACGGGGCGCGAATCGAGCGTCAGCGTGCGCGTCCCGCGCGGCGCGGTCCCGACGATCATCCCGCCCTGGCTCAGCGTCCCCGTCCAGCGGAACGCCGCATCCTGCGCCCTACCCTGCGTATCGGCGGGCACCCCCGCGGTGCCGGCCTCCGACGGCAGTCTGGATGGCGGCTGCTGCGCGGAGACGGGCGCCGTCGCCAGCAGCATCGCCAGCATCGCCGCCGTCCCCGCGCGCCCCGCGCTCATCGCGGCGCCATCGCCTCGGTCGCGGCGGCGGCGGTGGCATAGGCCTCCTGCCCCGTGACGCTCCAGTAGCGCAGGTCCTCGAGCGCGATCCGGTGGCCGGTGACCGCGCACACGACATGGTCGCCCGGGTTCAGCACGCGGAACCCGTTGGCCATATAATGCAGCCGCGCGACGCGGTCGGTGTTGGACATCAGCATGATCGGACTTCCTTCTCTTACAGGTCGTGAAACAGCGTCGGCTGTGCAGGCGGGCGCACCGCCGCGGGTCGCCCGCGCGGCGCATCGGCGGGTCTGGCCGGCGCGGGCACGCGCGGCGACGCGCTGCCGTCATCGACCAGCGCCTCGACCACGCCGTCGCGGAAGTGCAGCGCGAGCGCCCCCGCCACGCGCGTGGCCCCCGCCGACGACAGCGTCGCACCGCCGTCGCGCGCGGTCACCCGCGCATAGCCGCGGTCGAGGATCGCATCGGGGTTGAGCGACTGGACCAGCCGCCACGTCGCGTCGAGCCGCGCGCGCGCACCCTCGAGCTTGCGCTCGAGCGTCGCCGGGCGCAGCGCCGCCCCCGACCGGTCGAGGCTCCCGCGCGCGATCGTCAGCCGGCGTTCGAGCCCGCGGTCGAGCCTTTGCCCGAAATCGTCCGCGCGCTGCCGCTGCGGCCCGAGCAATTGGTCGCGCTTGGGCAGATGTCGCGCCAGCGCCGCGAGCTGTTCGCGCCCGCGCTCGACATAGCGCCGCGCGCACCGCTCGGTCCGGTTGCGATGGCTGTCAACCGTCAGCCTGAGGTCGGCGAGCACCGGCACCGCGATCTCGGCCGCCGCGGTCGGCGTCGGCGCGCGCAGGTCGGCGGCATAGTCGCACAAGGTCGTGTCGGTCTCGTGCCCGACCGCGGAGATGATCGGGATCGAGCAGGCGGCGACCGCGCGGACGACGACCTCCTCGTTGAACGACCAGAGATCCTCGACCGACCCGCCGCCGCGCGCGACGATCACCAGGTCGGGGCGCGGCACCGGCCCGCCGGGCGCGATCGCATCGAACCCGCGCACCGCCGCGGCGATCTCGGCGGCCGATCCCTCGCCCTGGACCTTGACCGGCCAGACGACGACATGCGTCGGGCAGCGATCCTCGAGCCGGTGGAGGATGTCGCGGATCACCGCGCCCGTTCCCGACGTGACCACGCCGATCACCTGCGGCATGAACGGCAGCGGCTTCTTGGCGGCGGCGTCGAACAGCCCCTCGCCCGCCAGCTTCGCCTTCAATTTCTCGAGCAGCGCCATCAGCGCGCCCGCGCCCGCCAGCTCCATCCGGTCGATCACGATCTGGTATTTCGACCGCCCGGGATAGGTCGTCAGCTTGCCCGTCGCGATCACCTCGACGCCGTCCTGCGGCACGAACGCGAGCCGCGCCGCGCTCCCCTTCCAGATCACGCCGTCGATCACCGCCTGGTCGTCCTTCAGCGCCATGTAGCAATGCCCCGACGCGACGCGCTTCCATCCCGAAATCTCGCCGCGCAGCCGGACATGGCCGAATTCGCCCTCGACCATCCGCTTCAGCTTGAACGCGAGTTCGCCGACCGACATGGCGAGTGCGTTGTCGCCGGCGACCGGCTCGGCTACCAGCCGCCCCATATCGCTCGCCAGCATGTCGCTGGACACGACGTCATCGGAAAAGGGATCGGGCATGAACGTCCTGCTGTTGGGCTCGGGGGGCCGCGAACATGCGCTCGCGTGGAAGCTGGTGCAATCGGCCAGCTTTTCTCCAGGCCTCGATACGCTCTATGCCGCGCCGGGCAACCCCGGCATCGCCAGCCTTGCGACGCTCGTGCGTCTCGATGCGACGGATCACGCGTCCGTCGTCGCGTTCGTCCGCGACAAAGCGATCGGCCTCGTCGTGATCGGCCCCGAGGCACCGCTCGTCGACGGCCTCGCCGACAGCCTTCGCGCCGCCGCCATCCCCGTCTTCGGGCCGTCAAAGGCCGCCGCCCAGCTCGAAGGGTCGAAGGGCTTCACCAAGGATCTGTGCGCGCGCGCCGGCATTCCGACCGCGGGCTATGTCCGCGTGTCGACCCGCGCCGACGCCGACGTCGCGCTCACGCGCACCTTCTCGCTGCCCGTGGTGATCAAGGCCGACGGGCTCGCCGCGGGCAAGGGCGTCGTCATCGCCTTCACCCGCGCCGAGGCCGATGCCGCGCTCGACGCGCTGTTCGCGGACGGTGAGGCCGAGGCGGTGATCGAGGAATTCCTCGAGGGCGAGGAGGCGAGCCTCTTCGTCCTCACCGACGGCACCACGCTGATGCCGTTCGGCTCGGCGCAGGATCACAAGCGCGTCGGCGAGGGCGATACCGGCCCCAACACCGGCGGCATGGGCGCGTACAGCCCCGCCCCCGTGCTCACCGCCGACCTCGAACAGCGCGCGCTCGACGAGATCGTCGCGCCCACCGTCGCGGCGATGGCGGCGGACGGGATCCCGTTCAGCGGCGTCCTCTATGCCGGCCTCATGCTCACCGCGCAGGGCCCCAAGCTGATCGAATATAACGCCCGCTTCGGTGATCCCGAGACGCAGGTGCTGATGATGCGGTTCGAGGGCGACCTGATCGCGACGATGCTCGCGGTGGCAGAAGGCCGGCTCGCCGATCTGCCGCCTGCGCGCTTCAGCGACGCCACCGCGCTGACCGTCGTGATGGCGGCCGAGGGCTATCCCGGCACGCCCAAGGCGGGCGGCGCGATCATCGGCCTCGATTCGGCGCGCGCGGCAGGCGGCACCGTCTTCCACGCCGGCACCCGGCTCGAGGATGGCGGCCTCGTCGCCGCGGGCGGCCGCGTCCTCGCGGTCACCGCCACCGGCGACGACCTCGCCTCCGCCCAGACCAACGCCTACCGCGCGGTCGAGGCGATCGATTTCGCAGAAGGCTTCTACCGCCGCGACATAGGCTGGCGCGAACTCACGCGGTAACAGAAAAGCCCCTCCCCTTCAGGGGAGGGGTTGGGGGTGGGGCGCATCCCCAACCGCACCACCAGCGATAGCGCCGAGAACCGCGCAATAAGTCTCGCCCACCCCGATCCACCCCGCTACTACAGGCAAATGAACGAAACTTCCGCGACGTCCGCCTCGGGCGAAAGCCTGCTCCCCGACGGCATCACCACGCTGACGACGATCCATTTCGCGATCATCGCGGTGCTCGCGCTCTTCGTGATCGCGGGGCTGCTCTGGGGCATCAAGGCCAAGCGCAGCCGCGTAAAGGCCTCGCGCGACGTCATCGCCAACGCACGCGAAGCCGGCGTCGAGCCCGAACCCGCGCCCGAGCCAACCGCCGACAGCCCCGCGACGCCGCCCCCCGCCGCCGCCGCCCGCGAGACGCCCCCCGCGCCGACGCCAGCCCCGAAACCGACCCCGGCACCCAGCCAGTCGCAGGTCCAGACCGCGCCCACCCCGGTCGCGGCACCGGTCGCCCCTCCGGCCCCGATCCCGGCCCCGATCCCGGTTGCGCCCGCACCGCCGCCGATCGCCGACGCCCCCGCGCCGGGTCTCGCACCCGCGCCGCTGTCCGACGAGCCGATCGCCGCCGCCAGCTTCGACGCCAACCCCGCCGCCGAAGCCGTCACCCCGACCGAGACGCCAGCGCCAGCGCCAGCCCCGGCACCTGCGCCGACGCCAGCAGTCGACCACGCCGCCGCCCCCGTCACGCTGCTGAAAGGCCTCGGCCCCAAGGTCGCGACCCGCCTCGCCGAGCTGGGCGTCACCACCGTCGGCGACATGGCCGCGCTGTCCGAAACCGAAGCGCAGAACATCGACGCGCAGCTCGGCGCCTTCACCGGCCGCATGGGCCGCGACCGGTGGATCGAACAATCCCGCCTCCTCGCCGCCGGCGACAAGCCCGGCTTCGAAGCGGTCTTCGGCAAACTCTGACGCACGGGCCGCGCGTCAGGGTTTTGCATTGCGATTGGCTGGATTTGGTGGTTGGCTGCCGTTCGTCGTTGGCAGGCTCCGAGCAATCTCGGCTGGAAGCCATCGCCGGTTCTCGTCGGTTACAAACTTTTCAAGCTGCTTCATATCGACACCGTAGCGCCTGCAAAAGCCGATGATCTCCCACAAGTCCTCGTAGGTCGGTATGCGGGTTAGCGCGATGAACAAATCTCTCGCGACGCCATTGTAGCCGCTAACGAAAGGCATCCTGTCGAGCCACTCGAAAAAGGCGCGTTCATCCAACTGGCTGTAGTAACGCACGCTGGTAGCGACGATCTGTAAATTGTGCTCGGCCATGCCGAAGATTGGCACTGCTCGGCGCGTCGAGCAATGTCCGCTTTTGGTGGAAAGCGGTCGTTCAGTTAATAGCGACGACCCGGTAGACGGGACGACACTCTCCTGCGACACGTTTACCCTCAAGTGCGGGGAAGGCGGTCTCGGCAAAGTTCGCTACGTGCTCCCATTTGGGAAGCACAAGGGCTGTCACGTTCGCTCGACCGCCATGACGATCAGTCGCGACGACGGTCAGCACGGCTGTGCCCCAAAGTGTGTCCAGCTCAATTGCTGGTATCTGCACGCCGGGGCGCGTCGCAACTAACAGGGCGTCTTGGCCCAGTCGTTGAGCTTCGCGATATTTGTCGAGATCCACGATCTGCTCGCCAGCCTCGGTGAAGGAAAACCGTCCAGCGCTCGTTCCGTCAGCCAACACCTCGACCCTAACTGGAAATTCGATGTGCTTCGGGAGCGGCAAAGAATTAAATGTTAGACTTGCAGGCGAGCCGCTAACTTTCTTTGGGTCGTTGCTCCAAACGATAGTAAGGTCCTGCGTCCACACCGTCAGACGCGAGGCGACTTGACGATTAGCCTTGTCCGTTTCTATCTGGGCAAATCCGCCAAGGCCATCTTGGCCGCTTGACCAAGTCTGGTTGCAAAACAAGGTGTTAGAGGGCGTCGCGGTCGTCTGCGGCAGGGCCGCGATCATCAAAAATACCGTTTCTATGAGCATAGCCGTTCTCGCTTCATAATCGGCCACAGCCTCATCGCGTCATCACCACCACGTCAACTGAATGTCTGCAATTGGGCGTTAAGCGATATGACCGCCGCTAGCGCTACGACTAAAATGGAGCGGGCGGCTTATACGTCATCGATACGCGTTGAATATCACCATCGATCCCTAGAACTACCTCGATTTCCCAGTAGCTTTTTCCGAGCCCGTCAGGTGCGTAGGSGAGCCGATATGGCTGCCATAGCTCGTTATCATTGCGTACTCTTTCGATACTCCACACGCTCTCGAACGGCACCTTCAAAAAGATTTCTCGCGGCGAAATCCTTGCCTCATCATAAGAGGCAATCGACCCCGCGAGTAATTCAAAAGGCTCAAACTTACCGGCTTCTAAACGACGTTGAGCATTCTTCACCTTGGCAATAAGACTGCCCGCTTCTTGTGAGCTGAGCCCCATTAATTGCCGCGTATTTCGAGCCGGCGCAGCCTGTCTCGCTTGTGCCCTACCAATAACGGATTGCCCAGCCAGCCCAATGATGAGAGCAATGTGCCAGATCCGCATTGTTTGTCCTTGGGTAATCGGAGTTGCCCCGGTGACTGCATAGAGCCCGATAAACCCCGCAGGGATCGATGCGACACCGACGATTTTTTGTTACGAATATCTGGCGTCTTGGAAAGCAAACAGGCTGCTTTCTAAACCTGAACGTCCTTACCCGCCGTTTGATTGGATCGAATTTACTATCTGACGTGTACGAAAATACCAAGAATACCAAAGGATCGCTAAGGCTGTCACCGCACCAATCGTAGTACCCGCTATCGCCGGGTCAGAGACGGCTTCGATGCCTGTAAGGCGTCCATAGGAAAATCCCGTCATGACCAGCAGCGCGTACTTCTGAGCAACGTTTGATTGTCGAACTCTCTTGCCCAAAAATCGAAGCACGAACGCCCCCAGGATCGTCGCGCCGAAGGCAGTGGCAAATCCAAACTCAAAGGGGTCTGTCACAGGATGTTCCATATCGCTTTCGAGCATGCTGAACGTATGACCGCAAGAGGTAGTTAGGCTATTCGCTGCGAACGTCGGACAATGGTGGATAGCGGACGTTCAGTCCGCAGCGTTGCGCAATAGCTCCGCGACCTTTTCGTGCCCACCTATCGTCCCGTCGCTGCGGAAGACTTCGACCTCCGGCCCACGGTCGGCAAAAAACTCCACCTCCCATCGTTCGCCGGGAAGCGCCACGTGCACCATTACCCCGCCCTCGCGAACGGAGGTTAGCGAGTAGTGTGTTCGGCTCGCGTCAAGCTGGCTGAGGAAAGCGTGGATTGTGGGTAGGGTCATCGCACGTGCTTAAAGCTTCACCGCCGATGTCTGCAAATGGGCGTCAGCCGACCAGCCGCGTTGCGTCTTTGCGTGATGCAAAACCTCCAAGCCCCGCACCCCCAGCCTCAGACCTCGCTGACGAGCAGCTTGTCGATCCGTCGCCCGTCGAGATCGACGATCTCGAACTTCCACCCCTGTTCGACGAAGCTCTCGCCCTCGCCCGGCAGATGGCGGAACACCGCGAGCGCGAGCCCGGCGACGGTCGCGTAGTCGCGGTCCTCGGGCAGGTCGATGCCCAGCCGGTCGGCCAGCGCATCCGCCGCCATCGTGCCCGCGACCAGCAGCGAGCCGTCGTCGCGCACCACCACCGACGGCGAATCATCGGGGTCCGCGTCCGACTTGAACTCGCCCGCGATCGCCGCGAGCAGGTCGGCGGGGGTCACGATCCCCTCGAAATGCCCGTATTCGTCATGGATCAGCGCCATCGGCACCTCCGCCTGGCGCAGCGCGATCAGTGCGTCCATCGCGTCGATCTGGTCGATCACCACCGGCGCCTTGCGCATCAGCACGTTGAGGTCGAGCGGCTCGCCGCGGAACAGCGCGGCGGCGATGTCGCGCGCCTGCACAACGCCGCGCACGCGGTCGATCGACCCGTCGCCGACCGGCAACCTGGTGTGCTGCGACGCGAGCAGCGTGTCGCGGATCTCGTCGGCATCCCAGTTGCAGTCGAGCCAGTCGATATCGGTCCGCGGCGTCATCACCTCGCGCACCGGCCGGTCGGCGAGCCGCACCACGCCCGAGATGATCGAACGCTCATGCTCCTCGATCACGCCCGACTTGGACGCCTCGGCGACGATCAGGTGCAGTTCCTCGGCGGTGACATGCTCCTCCGATTCGCGGTTGAGGCGCAGCGCCTTGAAGATCAGCGCGCTCGTCGAATCGAGCACCCACACGATCGGCGCGGTGATGATCGCGAGCCAGCGCATCGGCAACGCCATGAACGAGGCGATGACTTCGGGCGATCGCAGCGCGAACTGTTTGGGCACCAGTTCGCCGATGATCAGCGACGCATAGGTGGTCAGCCCGATCACGATCGCGAAGCCCGTGGTCTCGGCGGTGCTCGCGCTCAGCCCCAGCGCCTGCAGCCGCGCCGCGGTCGGCGTGCCCAGACTCGCACCTGAATAGGCACCCGCGAGGATCCCGATCAGCGTGATGCCGATCTGTACGGTCGACAGGAACTTGCCGGGGTCGGCGGCGAGCAGCAGCGCGGCGCTCGCGCCCTTGCGCCCGGTCCGCGCCAGCGCATCGAGCCGCGCGCGCCGCGACGACACGATCGCGAGCTCGCTCATCGCGAATACGCCGTTCAACGCGACGAGCGCGAGGATGATCGCGACGTCGATCCAGGGGAAGGGGGGAAGCGGTGCCATTGGCTCGATCGTCTCTTGGCGCACATTCGCGCGCTTCACAACCGGTCTCGACACTTATCGTAATCAGGGGTTCAGTGCGCAGGTGGAACAATCGCCGAATATGCCGGGTTATCTGCGGCATGATCAAAAGGGACAGAGACATGAAGGCCAAGGGTTTATTCATCGGCGCAGCGCTCGCCGCACTCGTCACGACGTCGGCCTGCACGACCGATCCGGAGACGGGCCAGCGGACGATCTCGAAGACCGCGCTCGGCGGCATCGGCGGCGCGCTCGGCGGCTATCTGCTCGGCGACATCGTCGGCGGGCGTAACGACCGCACCGAGAAGCTGCTCGGCGCCGGGATCGGCGGGCTCGCGGGCGCGGGCGTCGGCGCGTACATGGACAAGCAGGAGCGCGACCTGCGCGCACGCACTGCGGGCACCGACGTCCAGGTGATCCGCCAGGGCGACGACCTCGTCCTCAACATCCCGTCGGGCATCACCTTCGCCTATGACAGCGCGACCGTGCAGCCGCAGTTCCAGCGCACGCTCGACCAGGTCGCCTCGACGCTCGGCCAGTATAACCAGACCTATATCGACGTGTACGGCCACACCGATTCGACGGGCAGCGACGCGTACAACCAGACGCTGTCCGAACGCCGCGCACGCTCGGTCGCGGACTATCTGTCGAGCCACGGCGTCCAGTCCGCGCGGATCGGCACGCGCGGCTACGGCAAGACGCAACCGATTGCCTCGAACGACACCGACGCCGGCCGCGCCGCCAACCGCCGCGTCGAAGTGAAGATCGTCCCGATCACGCAAAGCGACCTGCGCTAACCACCACACTGGCCGGCCCCACCCGTCACCCTCCCGCCCGTCATCCCGGCGAAAGCCGGGACCCAGGGTCACAACCGGACACGCTCCTGGCTTCAGGATGACGGGCAAGGGCGGAAAGACAGAAGAAGTCCGGTTCACGCGGAGGCGCGGAGCCGCGGAGAGAATGGGTGTGTCGCGAAGCGACCGTCCGATCAGTTCCGACAGTGCAGAAGGTCAGGGTCTCCCGACCGAAGCGCTTGATACACCCCCTCCGCGGCTCCGCGTCTCCGCGTGAGCCAATTCTTCTTAACGACTAAAAGCCCCCACCCACACCCGTCATCCCGGCGAAAGCCGGGACCCAGGGTCGCAAGCGCAAACACACATGGCTCTGCGTCCCGGCGTCAGCCGGATGAACACGCGCAAGCCACAAGACAGAAGAAGTTCGGTTCACGCGGAGCCGCGGAGCCGCGGAGAGAATAGGCGTGTCGCGAAACGACCGCCCGATCACCTCCGGCAGCACGAAAGGTCAGGGTCTCCCGACCGCAGGGCTGGATGCATCATCTCCGCGGCTCCGCGCCTCCGCGCGAACCCGTTCTTCTTCTACGGACGCCGCCCCCGGAAAAACCCCGTCAGCAACGCCGCGGCCTCGCCCTCGCCGATCCCCGCATAGACCTCGGGCCGGTGATGGCACGTCGGCTGCCCGAAGAACCGCGCCCCGTGCTCGACCGCGCCGCCCTTCGCATCCGCCGCCCCGTAATAGAGCCGCGCGATCCGGGCGTGCGCGATCGCCCCCGCGCACATCGCGCACGGCTCGAGCGTCACCCACAGGTCGCAGTCCTCGAGCCGGTCGCGCCCCAGTGCCTTTGCCGCTGCGCGAATCGCGAGCATCTCGGCATGCGCGGTCGGATCGCACAGCGTCCGCGGCGCATTGGCCGCGGTCGCGATCACCGATCCGCGCAGCATCACGACCGCGCCGACGGGCACCTCGCCCGCCGCGGCGGCGGCGCGGGCCGCGTCGAGCGCGCGGCGCATCGGATCGGGGAGCGGGAACATCGTCCCGCCCTGCCCCGCCGCCCCGTCAAGGTAAAGCGGCGGGGCGCGCACTCAGTTCGCCGGCGCTTGGCTGTTGGCGGGCTTCTCGACCGAGATCGTCGGCACCGCGACGGTCTTGGTCTCGGTCCCCAGCCGCACCTTGGCGACGTCCGCCTCGAACTTGGGCGTCTGGATCGCGCCCGACCGCGTCTGGTCGATGTTGATGATCCCGAAATACATCAGCGCGACGACGACGAGCGCGGCGATCGCGACGAGAGACAAGAGCGTACGCATTGGACTTCCCCTTATATAAGGCCGCATCCCTGATAGCAGGCGACCGGTTCGATGGCGTAACAACGTCGCTCGAGCCCCGCCGGTTGCAAGCGCCGTTCGCCCGCCGTCAGACTGCCGATCCGACGCGGCATCCACGGCGGCCCGTCGCCAAAAACGGGTGAATCGGTTGACGCGGGCGCTCGTGCCAGCTATCCGCGCGCCTTTCCGGGGTTCCTCCCGACACTTGATAGGTAGACAGATGTCGCGCATTTGCGAACTGACCGGCAAAGGCCGGATGGTCGGGAACAACGTGTCCCACGCCAACAACAAGACCAAGCGTACGTTCCTGCCCAACCTGCAGAACGTCACGCTGATCTCCGACGCACTCGAGCAGAGCGTGCGCCTGCGCGTCTCGACGCACGGCCTGCGCTCGGTCGAGCATAATGGCGGCCTCGACAACTGGCTGGTCAAGACCGCCGACGACAAGCTCTCGCTCAAGGCGCGTCGCCTGAAGCGTGACGTCGTCAAGAAGATCGCCGCCGCCGCCTGATCGCGACGACGTCCGAGTCTCCAGCGGCCCGTCCTCCCCAGCGGAGGGCGGGCCGTCGGCGTTTGTACGGCTCATGTACGTCCGGGACGCCTGCTACCGCTCGAGCCGGAACTTCAGCAGCAGCGTGCGCTCGAGCACGGTCTCGTTGTCGTCCGACACGATCCACACCACCGTGTCGCGCGCGCTGCTACCTTCACGCGGTTCGAGGCTGACCGCGATCCCCTCGAAATTGTCGTGGACCAGCGGCGCCGCGAGCCGCGCGATCTCGCGCCCGCGCACGACCGCGCCCGCGCGAATCGCCCCGCGCTCGATCACGCTGATGCTGTTCGAGAAGGCGAAGGGCGGCGCGAACGCGCGGTTGAGCACGATCAGCCGCCCGTCGGGCAACGCCGCGACATCGGCCGGGCTGAACCCGGTCGGCGGCATATAGGTGAAACCGACCGGCTGGGTCGCGAGCGGATCGCCCGGGAACAGGATCGCGCGCCGCCCGGGGCCGCGCGTACCGTCCGCACGCCGGGGCCGCGCGGTCTCGGCGATCACGACGAATCGCCCGTCGCGCAGCCGGACCATGCTTTCGGGTCCGCCATTGTCGGGCCAGTCCGCCATCGCCTTCGGCCGCACCAGCCCGTCGAACCGCACCAGCGGCGTCCCGTCGCTGCTCGCGCGATAGCGTCCGATCGCGTTCCAGTGCTCGAACCCGACCCAGCCGGTCTGCGTCGCGGGATCGATCGTCAGCGATTCGCTGTCGCGGTCGCGCTTCGACCAGCCGCGTCCCGGCCCGCCGGGCAGCGCTGAGAACGCGATCGCGTGCGGGCGCCAGTCGGCGTCGAGGCGAAAGCGGACGATGTTGCCGCCGTCGCTCAGCAGCGTGACCTGCCCGCGATCGACCACCAACGACGAATAGCCGCCGAACGCCGGATCGCGGCTGCGCAGCACCGCGCCGCCGAGATAGGTCAGCCCGCCGAGCCGACGCCGCGTCGGATCGACCGGGTCGAGCGGGACGCGCGTCACCGTCATCTCCGCTTTGTCGCGCAGCAGCGGCAACCGCGATTCGCCGCTCCATGCGGGGACGACCGCTTGCACGCTGACGAGCACGAACAGGATGATCGGGGCGCGGTGCACGCCGCCTCATACCCGCTGTGCCGCGGTGCGGAACCCTGAACCGTTGATAACGAGCGCATTCAGGCTCGGCTCAATGCGACTCGACCATAAGGCTGTCATCAGGATCGAAGGGCCCGCTTCCAGCGCGCATCCCGAGGTCCCAAATGGGAGACGCACGATGTTCAAGACTTTCACTCTCGCCCTCAGCGCGCTCGCAATGGGCGCCTCGACCCTGGTGCCGGTTGCTGCCGAGGCGCAGCGCTACGGCTATGATCGCGGCTATGACGGCCGGGGCTATGATCGCGGCTACGACCGCCGCGGCTACGACCGTCGCGAATATCGCGGCAACGACCGTCGCTACAACTACCGCAACGACCGCAACAACCGTCGCGGCTGCGACAACACCGGCGGCACGATCGTCGGCGCGCTCGCGGGCGGCCTGCTCGGCCACACGGTCGCCGGTCGCGGCAACGGCACGATCGGCGCGCTGCTCGGCGCCGCGGGTGGCGGTCTCGCCGGCAACGCGATCGATAAGTCGGACAACCCCCGCTACTGCCGCCGCTAACCGCGGCGCTGGCGCCCAGTTCCCCAGTTCCCCAGTTCCCTCGCGTAGCGTATCGAGGGCAGAGGCCGGTTTCCGCAAGGAAGCCGGCCTCTTGTTCGTCCAGGGGGCGCGCGAGCGGCGAACGCGCCCCTCAACGGCCCGGCGGATGACGCCCGCACGAACCCGGCCGACGCCAGGCCTGCCTAAGCCCAACCCTCCCGTCATCCCCTCCCGTCATCCCGACGAAAGTCGGGACCCAGGCTACCACCCGCAACGCCTGCGGCTCTGGATCCTGACCTTCATCAGGATGACGGCGTGATGTGATGAACGTGACGCCCCCCCACCCCCGTCATCCTGACGAAAGTCAGGATCCAGGATACCACCCACCGTCCCCCCAACCGCGCATCGACGCTTCCGCAACCACGCCGGCCGTCCTACGCTGCAACCGCCCCGCACCCGGAGACGCCCGTGACCCGCACGCTCCTCCTCGCCAGCCTGTCGATGCTCCCGATACTCGCCGGCTGCGCGGCCGGCCGACAGCGCGAAAGGCCCGTCCTCACCGCGCGTGCGGTCGCGCGTATCGCCGCGCAGTGCGGCGCGGTCCGCAGCAAATTCCACCCCGGCCGGACCGGCCTGCCAAGCGCCGATTTCACGCTGCGCGCCGGCGACGACGGCGATGCCGAATCGTCCCCCGCGGTCCGGTGCATCGGCGCCGCGCTCGACGCCTACCGCCACGCCTATTTCGGCTTTCGCCCCGACACCGCTCAACCCCCGTCATCCTGACGAACGTCAGGAGAGCCCGGGCCACCGCCCCCGGCCGTTTGACCGACGGGTGCCCCGCACCCGCCGCTCGCCCGTCAGTACATATGCTGCCCGCCATTGATGCTCAGCGTCGAGCCCGTCACGAACCCGCCCTCTTCCGAACACAGGAACGCGACGCCGCGCGCGATCTCGCTCGCCTGGCCGAGGCGGCCGACCGGGATCTTGGCGACGATCTTTTCCAGCACGTCCGCGGGCACCGCCGCCACCATGTCGGTGTCGATATAGCCCGGCGCGATCGCGTTGACGGTCACGCCCGCGCGCGCACCCTCCTGCGCCAGCGCCTTGGTGAAGCCGTGGATCCCCGACTTCGCCGCGGCATAATTGACCTGGCCATATTGCCCGGCCTGCCCGTTGATCGAGCCGATATTGACGATCCGCCCCCATTTGCGCGTCCGCATGCCCGGGAACACCGCCTTGGCCATGTTGAAACAGCCGCCCAGATTGGTGTCGATGACCGCCTTCCAGTCGTCGTGGCTCAGCTTCAGGATCGTGCCGTCGCGCGTGATCCCCGCGTTGTTGACGACGATGTCGACCTCGCCCAGATCCGCCGCCACCTTCGCGCAGCCCGCCTGGCAGGCGTCGTAGTCGCCGACATCCCATTTATACACCGCGATCCCGGTGCGCTCGGAAAACGCCTGCGCGCGCTCGTCATTGCCCGCATAGTTCGCGGCGACCTCGATGCCCATGTCCTGCAACGCGAGGCTGATCGCCTCGCCTATGCCGCGCGTGCCTCCGGTTACGATTGCCACGCGTGCCATGCTTCTCTCCTGTCTTTTTTACAGTCGTGCCGAGGCTAACCGCGTGCGACCCAACCTTCAAGCTCGCGTGCAAGCAGCGCACGCAGCATCGCGAGTCCGGCCGGCCCGTCGTTGAGGCACGGCAGATACGCGAAGTGCGTCCCCCCGGCCTCCTCGAAGCTCTCGCGCCCGCGGATCGACAGCTCCTCGAGCGTCTCGAGGCAGTCCGCCGAAAAGCCCGGTGCGAAGATCGCGACCTTGGTCTTGCCCGCCTGCGCGAGCGCGACGAGCGTCTCGTCGGTCGCCGGCCCCAGCCATTTCTGCGGCCCGAACCGCGACTGGAACGCGATCGTCAGGTCGCGTCCGGTCTTCTCCGACAGCAGCCGCGCGGTCTTCTGGCAATGGCAGTGATAGGGATCGCCGAGCTGCAGCGTCCGCTTGGGCATCCCGTGAAAGCTCGCGACGATCGCGTCGGGGGTGAAGTCGAGCGCGGCGAGCGACGTCTCGAGATCCTCCGCGAGCGCATCGATGTACAGCGAATCGTCATAATAAGGCGGCAGCGTCCGGATCGCGGGCTGCCAGCGCAGCCCCGCCAGATACGCAAACGCCTTGTCGTTCGCGGTCGCGGTCGTCGCCGCGCAATATTGCGGGTATAGCGGCGCGAGCAGGATGCGCTCGCATCCCGCCGCCTTCATCGCCGCCAGCCGGTCGGCGATCGCCGGATTGCCATAGCGCATCGCCCAGTCGACCAGCACCTCGGGCCCGAATGCGTCCTTCAGCGCGGTCGCCTGCAACCGCGTGATCGCGGCGAGCGGCGATCCGTCCTCGCGCCACACCTGGCCATAGGCGTGCGCCGATTTCTTGGGCCGCGTGTTGAGGATGATCCCGCGCAGGATCGGCTGCCATGCGATCGCGGGGATCTCGACCACGCGGCGATCCGACAGAAACTCGCCCAGATAGCGTTTGACCGACCGCGCGTCCGGACCGTCGGGCGTGCCGAGATTCATCAGCAGGACGCCGATCCGGGGCTTGGGGATGGCGGGATGATCGGGGGGCATAATCATGCCGATGGTCTTAAAGGCAAATTGCGGATGCGGAAGCCCGTTGCCGAGAATAGCGCGTTCGCGATCGCGGGGGCGACCGGCGGCACCGCCAGCTCGCCGACCCCGCCCGGTGCCTCGTCGCTGCGGATCAGCTCGACGGTGATGTCGGGCGTGTCCGCCAGCCGCGGCAGCGCGAGGTCGGCGAACCCGCGCGCGTCCGCGAGGTTGCGCGTGAACCCAGTCGCCGCGCCCAGCGCGGTCGCCATCCCGAAGATCAGCCCGCCTTCGATCTGCTGGCGGATCAGGTCGGGGTTGATGTGCGCGCCGCAATCGACCGCCGCGACGAGTCGCTCGACCACCGGCCGCCCGTCCGCGCCCGGATGCGCCTCCGCCATCACCGCGATGAAGCTCCCGCGAAAGGCATGGCAGGCGATCCCCTGCCCGCTGCCCGCGACCCCGCCGTCCCAGCCGCCCAGCGACGCCGCGGTCGACAGGCACCGTGCCAGCCGCGCGCCGCCGCCCAGCATGCCGATCCGGTACGACATCGGCTCGGTTCCCGCGACGCGCGCGAGCTCGTCGACGAACGATTCGGTGAAGAACGCGGTATAGCCATGCGCCCCGCCGCGCAGGTGCCCCGTCGGCACGCCGAGATCGGCGACGTGATGGTCGATCGCATAGGCGGGGATCGCATAGGCCGGCAGCGCGCCGCCGACCGCATAGGCATCGCCGCGCGCCATCGCCGTCGCCGCGCGCGTCGTCGCGCCCGGCATGATCCGCCGCGCCAGCTCGGCGCCCGTCGCCGGCGCCGCGATCTGCGCACGCCATGCCAGGATCCGACCGTTGGGCGCGAGCCGCGCCGCCATCCGCGCCGCCGCCGCGGGACGATAGCGGTCGTGCAACAGGTCCTCGCCGCGCGACCAGACAAGGCTGACCGGGCGCTTGAGCGTGACCGCGAGCACCGCCGCCTGTTCCGCCGCGTCATGCTCGAGCGCGGCGCCGAACGACCCGCCGACCGGCATCGGGTGCACCACGACCTGCGCCTCGGCGATCCCCGCCGCACGCGCCGCCGCCGCGCGCGCCAGCCCCGGCGCCTGCGTGTGCACCCACAGTTCGAGCCGTCCGTCGCGGTACGACGCGGTCGCACTGCGCGTCTCGATCGCGGCATGCACGCCCAGCGCGACGCGGTACGCCGCGGTCACCACGCCCGCGCCGCGCAACGGCCCCGCGACGTCGCCCGCCTTCGCCATGCCGATCCCGGGCGCATCGAGCGCCGCGGTCAGCGCGCGGTCGATCGACGCGCTGTCGACCACCCCGCCGCGCCCCGGCTCGAGCCCAGTCGCGAAACGCGGGTGCATTGCGTCGAGCGCACGCTGCGCCGCCCAGCCCGTGGTCGCGATTGCCGCGACCCAGCGCGGCGTCTCGACCACCTGCACGACGCCGCGGATCCGCTCGGCGGCGGCGCGGTCGACGCCGACCAGCCGGCTGTCGCCGACGGGGCCCTGCCGGATCGCGGCATGCACCATGTCCGCCAGCCGCACGTCGCCCGCGAAATTGGCCGACCCGTCGACCTTGGCGGGCGTATCGATCCGCGGCACCGACGTCCCGACCAGCCTGCCCGCGCCCTGCACCCCGAAGGCGAGCGGCTCGGGCAGCGTCTCGCGCGCGGCCTCCTCGGCCAGTGCGGCGAACCGGAGCCTTTTCGCGCCCGCGACGACGAAGCCCGCCTCGGTCCGGCATTGCGCCCAGTCCGCGTCCCAGCGCCGCGCGGCCGCCTTGCACAACAGCACGCGCGCCGCCGCGCCCGCGGTCCGGCACGCCTCCTCGAACATCCGGATCGTGCTCGACCCGCCGGTCAGCATCGGCGCCGGGCCCGCGACCGCATCGGGGATCGCGCCCAGCATCCCCTCGAACAGCGCGTTCAGCCCGACCGGATTGGCATAGAGCGGGTTCAGCGGCGCGGGCTCGACACCGACCGTCCGCCAGTCCGCGCCAAGCTCGTCGGCGACGATCTGCGCGAGGGCGGTATAGGCGCCCTGGCCATGCTCGGCCTGCGGTACCGCGACCGTGACATGCCCGTCGCTGCCGATCTTCAGCCACGCCCCGAACGCGGTCTCGCCGGGATTGGCGACGAGCGTCGGCGCATAATCGCGCGGCCACAGCCCCCAGGCGACAACCAGCCCGATCCCCGCACCGCCCCCCGCCACGATCCCCCGCCGACTGATCATCCCGCGCCCCTACCCCGTCTCCCCCCCGGGGTGAAGCCGCCACAACGCCCCCGCCGCGATACCGCGCGGCTCTGCTCTTCTGTCGCGACGCAGACTAACAGGCGGCAATTCTGCCGGACCCTGGATCCTGACTTTCGTCAGGATGACGGAAGACATGGGTCCGCCGTTCGCCCCTCATCCCCCCGCCCGTCATCCCGACGAACGTCGGGACCCAGGGTAACAGGACGCAACGCTGCTGGGCCCTGGGTCCTGACGTGCGTCAGGATGACGGACGAAAAGGGGCACCCAAACACCCCCACACCTCCCGTCATCCTGACGAAAGTCAGGACCCAGAGTACCAGGACGCAACGTCGCCGCACCCCGCCTCCCGGCCAGCATCAGAACGACTGACGGAAAAGCCCCCCTCCCCGTCATCCTGACGAAAGTCAGGATCCAGAGCCCCAAGACGCCACACCGCCGCACCCCCAAACCCCGCCCGCGCCCACCACCTCAGGCCAAAGCGCGGTACCGTTCCCGGATCGTCACCTTGTCGATCTTCTCCGTCCCCAGCCGCGGCAGCGGCGCGTCGGCGATCCACACCCGCTGCGGCACCTTGAACGCGGCGATATGCTGGTGGAGGAACGCGCACAAATCGTCGGGCGTCAGCGTCTCGCCGTCGCGCAGCACGACCACCGCGCCCGGCACCTCGCCGAACCGCTCGTCCGCCAGCCCGAACACCGCCGCCTCCGCCACCGCGGGGTTCTCGTACAACGCCGCCTCGACCTCCTGGCACGAGATGTTCTCGCCGCCGCGGATGATGATGTCCTTCTTGCGGTCGACGATGAACAGATAGCCGTCCTCGTCGAGAAACCCGATGTCGCCCGTCCGGAAATAGCCGTCCGCGGTGAACGCCGCCGCGGTCGCCTCGGGCCGGTTCCAGTAGCGGGTGAAATTGCACACGCTGCGGATGCACACCTCGCCGCGCACCCCCGCGGGCTGCGCGCGCCCGTCATCGTCGAGGATCGCCAGATCGACCAGCGGCGCGCTCGCCCGCCCCGCCGAATTGGGTTTGGCGAGATAGTTGCTCCGCCAGTTGCCCGTCCCCACCGCGTTCGTCTCGGTCAGCCCGTACCCGATCAGCGGCGCGCTTCCCCCCATCTCCTCGCCCAGCCGCCGGACATGCTCGACCGGCCGCGGCGCACCGCCCGCGGCAAAGTCGGTCACCGTCGACAGGTCGTAGTTCGCCCGATCGGGATGGTTCAGGATCTCGAAGCTCATCAGCGGCACGCCGACGAAATAGGTCACGCCCTCCGCCGCGATCAGCCGCATCGCCTCGCGCGCATCCCATTTGGGCATCAGCACCAATTTGCGCCCCATCGCGAAGCTCTGCAGGAACACCGGCACCTCGCCCGTGATGTGGAACAGCGGGATCGTCAGCAGCGTGACCGGCTGGCCGACCGGCGGGTTGCCCTGCGCGGTCGCGATCCCGACCATCATCATCGCCTGGCCGAGATAGTTGAACACCGCCTGCACGATCGCGCGGTGCTCGCACACCGCCCCCTTCGACTGCCCCGTCGACCCGCTCGTGAACAGGATCGTCGCATGATCGTCGGGCGCCAGCATCGGCAGCGCGGCCGCGTCGTCATCGTTGGCGAACACCGCGGCAAGCGCGGTCGCCAGCGGCTGCGAATCGTCGATCTCGACCACCGGCGCGCTCAGCCCGGCGATCTGCGCGAGCCGCCTGACGCGCGGCGGATCGGCGAACACGAGGCCGCAATCGACGTCGCGGATCGCCGCCTCGAGCTCCTCCGACTGCCACCAGCCATTGAGCAAGGTCGCGATCCCGCCCGCCATCACGATGCCCATGTACAGCACGATCCACGACGGCGAATTGCGCATCGCGATGCCGATCCGGTCGCCCTTCGCGACGCCGTGCGCCGCCACCAGCGCGCGCGCGACGCGCGTCGCCGCGGCATGCACCTCGCCGAACGTCAGCCGCTCATCGCCCGCGACCAGGAACGTCAAGTCGCGGTGCTCATTGGCATAATGCGCGAAATAATAGCTGAGCGCAGGCGGTGCCGCGGCGATCGTCGGCAGCGTGACCCCGAACCGCTCGACCGACCCGAGCGCGAGCGGCGCGCCCTCGGCGGTCAGCGCGGCCATCGTCGAATCCATCGCCGCATCCAGCTCGGTCCGCATATCGCTCTCCTACTTGGTCTTATCGTTGACCACCTTTATGCAGGCGCGAACGCACGGGGAAAAGCCTTTGATCTTGCCAACCATTACGGCTGCCGCCGGCAGCCATATCCGCTTCGAGGACCTGGGGCTCCACCCCGACGTCTTCTCGATCGGCTTCTTCACGCTGCGCTGGTACAGCCTCGCCTATATCGGCGGGATCCTGCTCGGCTGGTGGTATCTGCTGAAACTCCTCGCGCAGCCCGGCGCACCGATGGCCCGGCGTCACGCCGACGACCTCGTCTTCTACGCGACGCTCGGCATCATCCTCGGCGGCCGGCTCGGCTATGTGATCTTCTACGCGCCCGAGATGATCCTCCAGCCGCTGCGCATCCTGCGGCTCTGGGACGGCGGGATGTCGTTCCACGGCGGCGTGATCGGCGTGTCGCTCGGGCTGATCCTGTTCGCGCGCAAGCACCAGCTCAACTGGCTGCGCGTCCACGACTATATCGCCTGCTGCGTGCCGTTCGGGCTGTTCTTCGGCCGGCTCGCCAATTTCGTCAACGGCGAGCTCTGGGGCAAGCCGACCGACGTCGCCTGGGGCATCGTCTTCGCGCGCACCGTCCCCTTCGGGATGGTCGAACCCGCCCGCCACCCGAGCCAGCTCTACGAGGCGGGGCTCGAGGGGCTCGCGCTGTTCGCCCTCCTCTGGTTCGCCTTCTGGAAGACCAAGGCACGCTATGACCCGGGCAAGCTCGTCGGGCTGTTCGTGCTCGGCTACGGCCTCGCACGCTTCACCGTCGAATTCTTCCGCGAACCCGATTCGCAGCTGCGCGCCTTTGCCGAGAAGACCGGGCTCCACATGGGCCAGTGGCTCTGCGTCCCGATGATCCTCGGCGGCCTGTTCCTGATCCTCACCGCCGCCAAACGCCGCGTCCGCGTCGAATCCATCGCCGGCACGCAGAGCGTCGCGTAACGAACTGCACCCTCACCCCCACCCCCACCGCAATCCTCCCCCGCCAGGGGGAGGTGGCAGGCGTCAGCCTGACGGAGGGGGAGGAACGGGTAAGGACGGTTGCGAATCCTCCCCCTCCGACGCCTTCGGCGCCACCTCCCCCTTGCGGGGGAGGATTGCCGTTGCGATGACCGCGCCGCACGGGCAAACGCAGCCCGTGACCGACACTTCCACCCCCGACACTGCGCTCCCCGAACGCCTCGCCCGCGCGATCACGCTCGCGGGCCCCGTCCCCGTCGCGCAGTACATGGCCGCCGCCAACGCGCATTATTACGCGACCCGCGACCCGCTCGGCACCGCAGGCGACTTCACCACCGCGCCCGAGATCAGCCAGATGTTCGGCGAGCTCCTCGGCCTGTGGTGCGCAGACCTCTGGGACCGCGCCGGCCGCCCCGACATCGCCTGGGTCGAGCTCGGCCCCGGCCGCGGCACGCTCGCCGCCGATGCCTTGCGCGCGATGGCGAAGGCCGGCCTGACACCCCCCGTCCATTTCGTCGAGACCAGCCCCGCGCTCCGCACCGCGCAGGCAGACCGCGTCCCCGCCGCGACCTGGCACGACGCGATCGACACGCTCCCGACCGATCGTCCGCTGATCGTCGTCGCCAACGAGTTCTTCGACGCGCTGCCGATCCGCCAGTTGCTCAAACGCGAGGACGCCTGGCACGAACGCCTCGTCGCCGCGCAGGACCTGCTGTTCCTCCCGATCGCGGGCAAGCCGCTTCCCGACGCCGTCATCCCCGAACCGTTCCGCGACGCGCCCGCCGGATCGATCCTCGAGACCGCCCCCGCCGCGGTCGGCATCGTCCGCGCGCTCGCGAAACGCCTCGTCGCGCAGGGCGGCGCGCTGCTCGCGATCGATTACGGCTATGAAGGCCCCGCGCTCGGCGACACGCTCCAGGCGGTCCGCGCGCACGCCTTTGCCAATCCGTTCGAGGCACCGGGCGAGCACGACCTGACCGCGCATGTCGATTTCACCACGCTCGCCGCCGCCGCGCAGGCCGATGGCGCGGTCGCCTGGGGCCCCGTCGCACAGCGCGACCTGCTCGGCGGTCTCGGCATCGACACGCGCACCTCCGCGCTCGCCAGGGCCACCCCCGACCGCGCCGAGGCGCTCGCCGCCGACCGCCGCCGGCTGATGGACGACATGGGGACGCTGTTCAAAGCGCTCGCGATCACGTCGCCCGGCTGGCCCAACCCGGCCGCCTTCGCATGATCACCTACCGCGACGCGGTCCCCGCCGACGGCCCCGCGCTCGCCGCGATGGCGCGCGCGTCGTTCACCGAAACGTTCGGCACGCTCTACCGCCCGCAGGATCTCGCGACGTTCCTCGACCAGGCGTTCGGGCCGCAGGGCCTGCCGTCGCAGATCGGCGACCCCGCCTTCCGCATCCATGTCGCGCTCGACGGGGATGCGATCGTCGGGTTCGCCAAGACCGGCCCCGTCGCCTTCCCCGGCGACTGGCCCGCCACCGCGGTCGAGCTCTACCAGCTCTACGTCCGCGCCGACCGGCACGGCGCGGGCGTCGGCCCCGCGCTGATGGACTGGGCGCTCGCCACCGCGCGCGCGGAGGCGCGGACCGAGATGATCCTCAGCGTCTATGTCGACAACCACCGCGCGCACCGCTTCTACCAGCGCTACGGCTTCACCGAGATCGGCCGCTACGTCTTCATGGTCGGCGAGAAGGCGGACGACGACCGCATCATGCGCCTGGCGCTGTGACGCGGCGCGCCAAACCCCACCCAACCCCCACCCCGGCGAAGGCCGGGGCCCAGCTGGCACGTCCCCGGTAATGCAGCACCGCCCCCCGTTACACCCGCCCCCCACCTGGCCCCCGGCCTCCGCCGGGGTGGTGCAGCACGCCAGTGCCCCACCCAACCTCCACCCCGGCGAAGGCCGGGGCCCAAGTGGCACGTCCCCGGTAATGACGCACCGCCCCCCGTTACACCCGTCCCCCAATTGGGCCCCGGCCTCCGCCGGGGTGGTGCTCGACGACAGACAGGACCCACGCGCATGACCCCCACCCCCATCCGCGCAAAATCGCTCGGCACGATCCCCCACGGCTTCCTCGGCCGCACCGGCGGAGTCTCCACCGGCGCCTATGCCAGCCTCAACACCGGCACCGGCTCCGACGACTCCCCCGCCGCGATCGCCGAGAATCGCCGCCGCGCGACCGACGCCGTCCTCCCCGGCGCGCAGCTCGTCGGCCTCTACCAGATCCACTCCGCCGAAGCGGTGACGATCACCGCCCCCGTCGACGACGCCGTCCGCCCGCGCGCCGACGCGCTCGTCACCGACCGCCCCGGGCTCGCGCTCGGCATCCTCACCGCGGACTGCGCGCCCGTCCTCTTCGCCGACAGCGAGGCGGGGATCGTCGGCGCCGCGCATGCCGGCTGGCAGGGCGCGCTCGGCGGCGTCACCGACGCCACCCTGCTCGCGATGGAGGCAATCGGCGCGCGCCGCGACCGGATCGTCGCCGCGGTCGGCCCATGCATCGCGCGCGCCAGCTACGAGGTCGACACCGGCTTCCTCCGCCGCTTCTGCGAGGCCGATCCCGAGAACGAACGCTTCTTCGCGGATGCCCGCACCGACCATTACCAGTTCGATCTCGAGGCCTATGTCGTCAACCGCCTCGCCGCCGCGGGGGTCGGCCGCATCGAGGCGCTCGGCCGCGACACCTACACCGAAGACGACGCCTTCTTCAGCTATCGCCGCGCGACCCATCGCGGCGAACCCACTTACGGTCGCCAGATCAGCATCATCGGCCTCTGACGCCTCCCCAAACCGCGCGCGCATCGCTAGGCTCGCCGCATCGGCCCGCACCAGACGGGCCACGCAGGAGCTAAGAATGTCCGATACGCCCAGTGAAATCCCCGCCGCGACTGCCGCCGGCACCGAAGCCGACCTGACCGGCGTCGCCGCGCGCGTCGCCCCCAAGCCGCATGTCGAGGAAATCGGCGGCCGCAAGCTGAAGCCCTCGACGCTGATGATGGGCCATGGCTATGACCCGTCGCTGTCGGAAGGGTCGCTCAAGCCCCCGATCTTCCTCACCTCGACCTTCGTCTTCCCCAACGCCGCCGCGGGCAAGCGCCATTTCGAGGGCGTCACCGGCAAGCGTCCGGGCGGTGCCGAGGGCCTTGTCTATTCGCGCTTCAACGGCCCCAATCAGGAGATCCTCGAGGATCGCCTCGGCGTCTGGGAAGAGGCGGAGGACGCGCTCGCCTTCTCGTCGGGCATGTCCGCGATCGCCACCTTGTTCCTCGCGATGGTCAAGCCCGGCGACACGATCGTCCATTCGGGGCCGCTTTATGCCGCGACCGAGACGCTGATCGGCCGCGTGCTCGGCAAGTTCGGGGTCAAGTGGCTCGACTTCCCCGCGGGCGCGACGCGCGAAGAGATCGACGCGGTGATGACCGAGGCCGCGACCGGCAATGTCGCGCTCATCTATCTCGAAAGCCCCGCCAACCCGACCAACGCGCTGGTCGATGTCGAGGCGGTCGCCGCCAGCCGCGACGCGATATTTGGTGACGAGAAGCCGCCGATCGCGATCGACAACACCTTCCTGGGCCCGCTCTGGTTCCAGCCGCTCAAGCACGGCGCGGACATCGTCGTCTATTCGCTGACCAAATATGTCGGCGGCCATTCGGATCTCGTCGCGGGCGGCGTGCTCGGCACCAAGGCGCACATCAACACGATCCGGACGATGCGCAACACGATCGGCACGATCACCGATCCCAACACCGCGTGGATGCTGCTGCGCAGCCTCGAAACGCTCGAGCTCCGCATGAGCCGCGCGGGCGAGAACGCCGCCAAGGTCTGCGCCTATCTTCGCCATCACCCCAAGGTCGAGCGCGTCGGCTATCTCGGCTTCCTCGCCGACGAACCCGGCGCCGAGCGTCAGGCCGACATCTATCGCCGCCACTGCACCGGCGGCGGCTCGACCTTCTCGCTCTATCTGAAGGGCGGCGAGCGCGAGAGCTTCGCCTTCCTCGACGCGCTCAAGATCGCGAAACTCGCGGTCTCGCTCGGCGGCACCGAAACGCTCGCCAGCCACCCCGCCGGCATGACGCACCTCTCGGTCCCCGACGCGCGCAAGCAGGCTTTGGGCATCACCGATAACCTCGTGCGCATCTCGATCGGCGTCGAGGACGCCGACGACCTGATCGCCGACTTCACGCAAGCGCTCGAAGCGATCTGACCCCAGGGCGCCCGCTGAGAAAAGGCGGGCGCCCCCCCTCCCCGTCATCCTGACGAAAGTCAGGACCCAGAGCCCAGCAGCGCCGCCCCCGCCGAACCCGAACCCGAACCCGAACCCGAACACCATCTGGCCCCAGCGCCCCCCACCCGTTAAAGCGCAACGGATGCCGATCTTCACCCCCATCCCGCAGGACGACTTCGTCGCCGCGATCCACGTCCTCGCCGCCCAGCTGCGCGCGGACGCCGACTGGACCCCCGATTTCATCATCGGCATCGGCCGCGGCGGCCTCGTCCCCGCGGTCTTCCTCAGCCACGCGATCGGCCTCCCGACGCTCTCGGTCGACTATTCGAGCCAGGTCGAGGATTTCGCCGACCAGCCGCTCGTCAAGCTCGCCGCGCGCACCCAGTCGGGCGAGCGTCTGCTCTTCCTCGACGACATCAACGATTCCGGCCGCACGATCACCCATCTGCGCACCGCGCTCGCCGCCGCGGGCGCGACCCCCGGCGCAATCCGCTTCGCGACCTTGATCGACAATCTCAGCTCCGCCGAACGCATCGACTACACCGCGCGCACGATCGACCGCCGCGAGACCAAGGACTGGTTCGTCTTCCCCTGGGAAGCCGTCGCCCCCGCCGCCACGATCGAACACGACGCCGCCGAACTCCCCGACCGCATCGCCTGACGCCCGTCGCCTGACGCCCGGCACCCGCCACCCCTTCCCGTCATCCTGACGAAAGTCAGGACCCAGGGTCACAGGCGCCGCACTCCATGGCTCTGGATCCTGACCTTCGTCAGGATGACGGAAGAGAATTGGCTAGGCAGACGCCAAAAGCAACGTCGCCCGCCACCCACGGCCCTCAAGCGGCAAGCCGCCACGCCCCCCACCACCCCGTCATCCTGACGAAAGTCAGGACCCAGGGTCACAAGCGCCGCGCTTCACGGCTCTGGATCCTGACTTTCGTCAGGATGACGGAGGATAATTGGCCAGGCGGGCGCGTGAAACATCCGCATCGGCAGCCCGACAAAGCCGCAAGCAAACGCCCACATCGCGAGAATACGGACGCGCGCCGCACCCCCACCCCGTCATCCTGACGAAAGTCAGGATCCAGGGTTACGAGCGCCGCACTCCACGGCTCTGGGTCCCGACGTCCCTCAGGACGATGGAAGAAAGACCCTCACCCATCACTCGCCCGCTCGATATCCGCGCCAACCGCGCTCAATTTCTCCTCGAGCCGCTCATACCCGCGGTCGAGATGATACACCCGCCCGACCGACGTCTCGCCATCCGCCGCGAGTCCCGCGAGAATCAGGCTCATCGACGCGCGCAGGTCGGTCGCCATCACCGGCGCGCCCACCAGCTTGTCGACGCCGCGCACCACCGCGGTGCGCCCGCGCACCTGGATGTCCGCGCCCATCCGCGCCAGCTCGGGCACGTGCATGTAGCGGTTCTCGAAGATCGTCTCGGTCAGCACACTCGCGCCGTCGGCCTTGCACAGCATCGCCATGAACTGCGCCTGCATGTCGGTCGCGAACCCCGGATAGGGCGCGGTCGACAGCGTCAGCGGCTGGAGCGGTCCGGTCGCGGCGATGCGGACGCCGTCGCGCGTCGGCGTCACGCTCACCCCCGCCTCGACCAGCGCGTCGAGCGTCGCGCCCATGTCCGCCTGGCTCACCCCGACCAGCTCGAGGTCGCCGCCGGTGATCGCCGCCGCACAGGCATAGCTGCCCGCCTCGATCCGGTCGGGCATCACCTTGTAGGTCGCGCCGTGGAGCCGGTCGACGCCCTCGATCTCGAGCGTCTCGGTCCCGATCCCGCTGATCCGCGCGCCCATCGCGACGAGGCAGTTGCACAGGTCGACGATCTCGGGCTCGCGCGCCGCATTCTCGATTCGCGACGATCCCTTTGCGAGCACCGCCGCCATCACGACATTCTCGGTCGCGCCGACCGACACGATCGGGAAGCGATACCGCCCGCCCGTCAGCCGTCCGCCGGGCGCGGTCGCCTTCACATAGCCCGCCGCCATCTCGAGCTCGGCGCCGATCGCCTCGAGCGCGCGCAGATGCAGGTCGATCGGCCGGTTGCCGATCGCGCAGCCGCCGGGCAGCGACACCGTCGCCTCGCCGCTGCGCCCGAGCAGCGGCCCGAGCACGAGGATCGACGCGCGCATCTTGCGCACGATGTCGTACGGCGCCTCGGTCGAGGTCAGTTTCCCGGCGCGGATCGTCATCACGCGGCCGAACTCGTCGGGGCGCGTTCCCTCGATCGCGGTCGACGCGCCGAGCTGGTTGAGCAGATGCCCGAACCCGTCGACATCGGCGAGCCGCGGCAGGTTGCGCAGCGTCAGCGGCTCGTCGGTCAGCAGCGCGCACGGCATCAGCGTGAGCGCGGCGTTCTTCGCGCCGGAGATGGGCAGGCGCCCGGTCAGGCGATTGCCGCCGCGGATGAGAATACGGTCCATGTCCGGCTGTCTATCGACCCGCACGATCCGCGCAAGCCACCCGTCGTCCGCCGATACGACGTGGCGGGGCACGCGCGGGGCAAAGTCGCCGCGCCCGCCGCCGGGCGGGCCGCCGCACGAGCCGCCGCGAGCGGCCCGGTACCGTGCTCGCACGCGACCGCATCCGCCGCAGACCCGAGGCCCCACCCGCCTTGTAAGGAATACATGCGCGTTCCTGCGGCTGCTACCGCTAACGTGGCACGGCCAGGCAGACGGCTTGATCGACTTTAATGCACGAAAACCAAGTGTTTGCTCTGGTCTTCCTCTGGAACGGGGGACTTTGCCGAGTGCCGCATAGCTGCTCCGCCGAACGTTTCGGCGATCTTATCGACCTGACGGCGAGCGAAACGGCGGCCCTGGTGCGCCTCGAGGAGCGTCCCCGCGACCTGCGTCGCGACACGATCCTGCTCCGCGAGCACGACCCGATGTCCGAACTCTTCATCCTCCAGCGCGGCATGGCGATGAGCTATGTCCTGCTCGACGACGGCAGCCGCCAGATCCTGCGCTTCCTCTTTCCCGGCGACATGCTCGCGGTGTCGGCACTGGTCTATCGCGACTCGCCCGAGACGATCGTCGCGATGACCGACGTCACCGTCTGCCCGTTCGACCGCACCCTGATGGCGACTTTGCTGATCGAGCATCCGCGACTGGCCGCGGTGATCATGGTGATCAACCAGATGGAGAAGGTCGCGCTCACCGACCGGCTCGCGGCGCTCGGCCGGACCTCGGCGAAGGCACGCGTCGCCGCGCTGCTGCTCGAGATCCGCAACCGCGTCCGCCATACGCAGCAGGCGAGCGCTACCAGCTTCATCCAGCCGCTGACGCAGGAGGAGATCGGCGACGCGACCGGGCTGACCGCGGTGCATGTCAACCGGATGCTGCGCCAGCTCGAGGAGGACGGCATGATCGCACGCGGTCAGGGCCGGATGACCTTCACCGACGAAGGCGCACTCGCGCGCGAGGCGAATTACATCAACCGGTTCGACGGTCTCGACCTCAGATGGCTACCCGCCGCGCGCTAGGCCGTCCGGTCATTTGTCGGGTCGGCAGGGCCTGACGCCCCACCCGAGCCGGGGTCACGCCTTTTCGAGCGTGCACTGCAGCGGGTGCTGGTTCTGCTGCGCGAAATCCATCACCTGGCTGACCTTGGTCTCGGCGACCTCGTAGGTGAACGTCCCGCACACGCCGACGCCCTTCTGGTGGACGTGCAGCATGACGCGCGTCGCTGCCTCCATGTCCATCCGGAAGAACCGCTGGAGGCACAGCACGACGAATTCCATCGGCGTATAGTCGTCGTTGAGCATCAGCACGCGGTACGGCGTCGGCTGCTTGGTCCGCGACCGCGTCTTGGTCGCGACACCGATGCCGCCGTCTCCGCCGCTACCACGCCCGCCATCGGTATCGTCGGGGCGGTCGTCGCCCCCTTCAGCCACGGATTCGGCCATGGTCGGAACCAGTCTGTTGGGGTGTGAAAGCATCATCGGAAAATATGGCAGTTGGATAGCGAAGGACAAGCCCCCCCTGACGACATGGACGACATGCCCGTGTCCCGCCGTCGCAACGCGCACCGGTCGACTGGCGCGCGCGGCACAACAAGCGATGCCCGTGTCGCGCAGACGCCTCCAAAACGAAACAGGGAGACGATTCGCCCCCCTGCCCCGCTGGATCCCGTCACCATCGTCAGACGCGTCGTACATCGACGCGCAGGACGGTCAGGCCGACAGCTTCAGCTTGTTGGTCGCGACCGCGACGCGGTTCGAGATCGGCTGCGTGATCTCGCCCATCATCTTCATCATCATTTCGGTCGAGCGCGCGCTGTCGGCGATCAGCGTGTCGAACGCGGTGCGCGCATAGTCGCTCTGCAGCTTCATGAACTCGGTCGGCGACTTGGCGGTGGCGAGCGTCTTCATCGCGTCGGTCGCGCTCTCGAACGAGGTCTTGGCATAGGCCGCGACGTCATGGCCCAGCGTCTCGACGCTCTTGGCGGCGAGCTTCGACGATTCGACGACGGCTTCGATATTGCCCTTGTTGAACGCGGAGACGTCCTCGAACATCGCGGCGCCCTTTTCCATCGCACCCTTGGCGCGGTCGTTCAGGTCGGAGAACAGCGCCTGCGCCTTGTCGGCGGGGTTCTTCTCGGCAGAGATCGTGTCGAAGCTCATCGTGACGTCCTTTCCTGGTGAAACCGCCAGTGGGGCGGCGGGTAGCGAAGGTAAAACGGGTGCCGGCTCGGGCGGCGCAGCGCGCTGCGCGTCAACCGCGGGTTCGGCCGAGACCGCAGCCGCGACATCCACCGGTGCCGGTGAAGCGGCCGGCGGCATTGCAACCGGCGGGGCAATCACAGGCGGGGCAATCACCGGCGGCGCAGTCACTGACGTCGCGGCGGGCGGCGCTGCCGGAACGCTGCTGGACGTCTTGGACACCGGACTCGCTGCGAGCGCTGCGGGCGGCGCGACAGGCGCGGCCTTGCGCGCAAGCACCGCCGGTATGGCCGGTGGGGCGACGGGCGCTGCGACGGCGGGGGCGACAGATGCCGGGACAGCCGCGGCGACATCGCTCGCAGCGGACCGGACCTTGCGCGCGCCGCGCTTTCCAGCGGCGGTACGCGCGTTCGACGACACGGATTTCGGCTCGGCCATTGCAAACTCTCCGCACTATTATGCTGCGTTGCAGAATAGTCCGAATCACCCCTCGCCGCAAGCTTTTTGTGCAGTGCAGCATTTGTACAAAGTTAAACATCCACAATCTGATGCAGGTTAATTATCGCATCCGGACATAGTCCCCAGGTGCGTCGCCCAGCGCCGCCAGCGCGCCGCCGCCGGGGACCCGCGCGCCCGTCGCCGCGACCCGCTTCGCGCCCTCCGTCCCTGCCTGTTCGCCGAGCCATGCGACCCAGTCGGGCCACCAGCTCCCCTTGGTCTCGACCGCGCCCGCGATGAAGTCCGCGAGCGATTCGACCGCCGCCGGGTTCGTCCAATACTGATATTTCCCCGCCGCGGGCGGATTGACGACGCCCGCGATATGCCCCGACCCCGCCAGCACGAACTTGACCGGCCCCGCGAACAGCCCGGTCAGCTTCCACACGCTCTCGGCGGGCGCGATATGATCCTCGCGCCCCGCCTGGACATAGCTCGGCGTCGTCACGCGCCCCAGGTCGACGGGCGTCCCGCCGACGCTGATCGCGCCGGGCTTCACGAGCAGATTGTCGCGGTACAGGTCGGTCAGATACGCGCTGTGCCATTTCGCGGGCAGGTTGGTCGTGTCGCCGTTCCAGTGGAGCAGGTCGAACGGGACATAGTCCTTGCCGAGCAAGTAATTGTTGGTGACATAGTTCCAGATCAGGTCGCGCCCGCGCAGCAGGTTGAACGTCGCCGCCATATAGCGCCCGTCGAGAAACCCCTCGGGCGACAGCGTGGCGAGCAGTCCGATCTGCTCGTCGTCGACGAAATGCTGCAGCTCGCCCGCATCGGCGAAATCGACCTGCGCGGTGAAGAACGTCGCGCTGGCGACGCGGTCCGCCTGCCCGCGCGCGCTCAGCACCGCGAGCGTCGCGGCGAGCGTCGTCCCCGCGACGCAATAGCCGATCGTGTGCACCGCGGGCACGTCGAGCAGGCCGCGCACCGTCTCGATCGCGTCGATCTGCGCGGCGACGTAATCGTCCCAGACCACGTCCTTCATGCTCGCGTCGGCGGATTTCCACGACACCATGAACACGCTCAGCCCCTGCTCGACCGCCCAGCGGATGAAGCTCTTCTCGGGCGTGAGGTCGAGGATGTAGAACCGGTTGATCCACGGCGGAAAGATCACCAGCGGCGTCGCCTGCACCTGGTCGGTGGTCGGCGCATAGTGGATCAGCTCGTACAGCGGCGTACGGTGGACGACCTTGCCCGGCGTCATCGCAAGATTGCGGCCCAGCTCGAAACTGCCTTGCGCGGTGTGGCTGAGCTGCCCGCGGCCGATGTCCGCCATCATGTTCTGCAGCCCCTGCAGCAGGTTCTCGCCGCGCGTCTCGATCGTCCGCTCGATCACCTCGGGGTTGGTGAACGCGAAGTTGGTCGGGCTCATCGCATCGACGAAGCCGCGCGTCGCGAAGCGCAGCTGCTCCTTCTGCTTGGGCTCGAGCCCCTCGACCGCGTCGACGCTGCGCAGCATGTGATCGCCGATCGTCTCGTAGCTGCGCCGGATCAGGTCGAACACGGGCTCGCGCCACTGCGGCGCCTTGAACCGCTTGTCGCCCGGCGCGGGCTTGCCGTCCCCCGCGCCCTGCGCCGCCCCCCGCGCCGCCCCCTGCGCCGACGGGTCGAGCGCCTGCTGCCAGAAGGCGAAGCCGTCGCGCCAGAAATCGCGCACCCGCCCCAGCGTCGCCGGATCGTTGAACCCCGGCACCACCATCGTCTCGGGGACGATCCCCTCGAGCGGCGTCGTGATCGCGTCGAGCCCCTGCTCGAGCATCATCTGCTGCGCGCGCCCCATCACCCAGGTCCAGTGCTGCAGCTCGGCCAGCGTCGGTGCGGCGATCCCCGGCGGCGTCTCGGACATGGGCAAGCTCTCCTTTTCCCAAGCCTATCCCACTCCCCCACCCAGCGAAAGCACCCCGTCACCCGGTCCGCCGGTCCGCCCGTCCGCCCGTCCGCCCGCCCCTCCTCCCGTCATCCTGACGAAAGTCAGGACCCAGAGCCAAACAGCACCACCCCACCCCGTCATCCTGACGAAAGTCAGGATCCAGAGCCAAGCAGCACCGCCCCCTGCAACCCTGGATCCTGACCTTCGTCAGGATGACGACGGAGGATCGTCAAGATGACGACGAAGAACCGTCACGACGCCGACCGAAAATCGCACGAACGCGGCGGATGACGGCCCCCGCCGCATACGGTACAGCGGCGCTTCCTCCAGCTGGGGTCCGTCATGTCCGAAGACTTCTACCGCATCAAACGCCTGCCACCCTATGTCATCGCCGAAGTGAACGCGATGCGGGCGGCGGCGCGCGCGGGCGGCGAGGACATCATCGACCTCGGCATGGGCAATCCCGACCTGCCGCCCCCCGAGCACGTCATCGAAAAGCTCGTCGAGGTCGCGCGCAAGCCGAGCGCGCACGGCTATTCGCAGTCGAAGGGCATCCCCGGCCTCCGCAAGGCGCAGGCCAATTACTATGGCCGCCGCTTCGGCGTCGACGTCGATCCCGAGACCGAGGTCGTCGTCACGATGGGCTCGAAGGAGGGGCTCGCCAGCCTCGCCACCGCGATCACCGCGCCCGGCGACGTCGTGCTCGCGCCCAACCCGTCCTATCCGATCCACACCTTCGGCTTCATCATCGCCGGCGCGACGATCCGCGCGGTGCCGACCACCCCCGACGAGGCCTATTTCGAAAGCCTCGAGCGCGCGATGGCGTTCACCGTGCCGCGCCCGAGCGTGCTCGTGATGGGCTATCCCTCCAACCCGACCGCCGAAGTCGTCGACCTCGCCTTCTACGAACGCGTCGTCGCGTTCGCGAAAAAGCACGAGCTCTGGGTGATCTCCGACCTCGCCTATTCCGAGCTCTATTACGACGGCAAGCCGACCCCCTCGATCCTCCAGGTGCCCGGCGCCAAGGACGTCGCGATCGAATTCACCTCGCTCAGCAAGACCTATTCGATGGCGGGCTGGCGGATGGGGTTCGGCGTCGGCAACAAGACGCTGATCGCGGCGATGACGCGCGTGAAGAGCTATCTCGACTACGGCGCGTTCACGCCGATCCAGGCCGCCGCCTGCGCCGCGCTTAACGGCCCGCAGGACATCGTCGCGCGCAACCGCGAGCTCTATCACAAGCGCCGCGACGTGCTCGTCGAGAGCTTCGGCCGCGCGGGCTGGGACATCCCCTCGCCGCGCGCCTCGATGTTCGCCTGGGCACCGCTCCCGCCCGCGCTCGCGCATCTGGGCAGCCTCGAATTCACCAAGCAGCTCCTCACGCACGCGCATGTCGCGGTCGCGCCGGGCGTCGGTTACGGCGAGAATGGCGAGGGCTATGTCCGCATCGCGATGGTCGAGAACGAGCAACGCCTCCGCCAGGCCGCACGCAACGTGAAACGCTATCTCCAGAGCATGGGCGTCAACACCCCCGCCCAGGGCACCGGCTGACCCGCCACTCGCCGCTCTGGATCCTGGATCCAAGTCCAGGATGACGGCGTGGAGAGCGCCCCCCACCCCGTCATCCTGACGAAAGTCAGGACCCAGAGCCAAACAGCGCCACCCCCCGCCACCCTGGATCCTGGATCAAGTCCAGGATGACGGCGTGGAGAGCGACACCCCCCACCCCACCGTCATCCTGACGAAAGTCAGGATCCAGAGCCAAGCAGCACCACCCCCCGCCACTCTGGATCCTGGATCAAGTCCAGGATGACGACGTGGAGAGCGACACCCCCCACCCCGTCATCCTGACGAAAGTCAGGATCCAGAGTCAAGCAGCGCCACCGCCCGCCACTCTGGATCCTGGATCAAGTCCAGGATGACGGCGTGGAGAACGACACCCACACCCCGTCATCCTGACGAAAGTCAGGATCCAGAGCCACGCAGCGCCACCGCCCGCCACTCTGGATCCCGGGTCAAGCCTGGGATGACGAGGGGAGAGCGACACCCCCCCAAACTTGACGCCACCCCCCGCCCCCGCCATCCCCCGCGCATGACCCGCCCCGGCTTCGTCTTCTCCACGCGCCTGCGTGTCCGCTACGCCGAGATCGACGGGCAGCGGATCGTCTTCAACTCGCGCTATCTCGAATATGCCGATGTCGCGGTCACCGACTTCTGGGACTGGACGGGGATCGCCGCCGCGGTCCCCGGCTGGGCGGACACCGAATTCAACGTCCGCCGCACCGAGATCGACTATCTCAGGCCCTTCCGCCTCGGCGACACGATCGAGGCGTTCGTCCGCATCGACCGCGTCGGCACGTCGAGCCTGACCAAACGCTTCGAGCTCGTCGACGCGGACACCGGCGCACTGCACACCGTCATCACGATGGTCAGCGTCCATGTCGACCTCGCGAGCGGTCGCCCCGCGCCGCTCCCCGACGCGATCCGCGCGCACATCGCGGGCTTGCCGACCGCCGCCTGACCCGCGTCAGGCGCCGGGATCGTCCGCGACGTCGCCCGGCAGCGCCCAGATCAGGTCGCCCCGCCCCAGCACGCGCCCGTCATGCGCCAGCACCGCCACCGCGGCGATCGGCCGGCGGTCGCGCGTATCGACGAGGATCGGGAACGCCGGAACGCGCGTCTCCCACCGCTCGCCCCATTGCCGCAGCGCGACCATCGTCGGCAGCAGCGCAAACCCCTTTTCGGTCAGCGCATAGGCGATCTTGCGGCGATCGTCGGGCATCCGCTCGCGCGCGAGGATGCCGTGATCGACCAGCCGCGCGAGCCGGTTGGCGAGGATGTTGCGCGCGATCCCGAGCTCGGACTGGAGCTCCTCGAAATGGTGCAGCCCGTTGAACGCCGCGCGCAGGATCAGGAACGACCAGCGCTCGCCCATCGCCTCGAGCGCCGCGGGCAGGCTGCATTCCCTCAAAGGCTCGCGCAATCGCCCCATGATCGTCTCCCCCCGATCCTGCCCCCCGATCTCGCCCCCGGTGGTCGCGTCGGCCGCCGACCGTACCGCATTCCGCGACGCGACGGAATGCGCGCCTCCCCCCGCCGCCTCCCCCCGCTCCCCCCGCCGCCACAAAGCTCCGCAATCTAGCCGCTCGATCACACTGACTTGACGCTTTTGATTGCAAAGCGGCGCGTTGCGGCCCCATCTAGCAATCGTGTTGCGCCAATATGAACTCGTCGATCGAGTCCTCGATTACGATCCCGATGCCGACGAGGCCCTGCTGAATCGTGCCTATGTGTTCTCGATGCAGGCGCACGGGTCGCAGAAACGCGCCAGCGGCGATCCGTATTTCAGCCACCCGATCGAGGTGGCGGGGATCCTGACCGACCTGCATCTCGACGATGAGACGATCGCCACCGCGATCCTCCACGACACGATCGAGGATACCGTCGCCACGCCGGAGGAGATCGAGCGGCTGTTCGGCCCGTCGGTCGCGCGGCTCGTCGACGGCGTCACCAAGCTCAGCAAGATCGAGGCGCAGACCGAGAACGAACGCGCCGCGGAGAACCTCCGGAAATTCCTGCTCGCGATGTCCGACGACATCCGCGTGCTGCTGGTCAAGCTCGCCGACCGGCTGCACAACATGCGCACGCTGCATCATATCGCCAAACCCGAGAAGCGCCGTCGCATCGCCAAGGAGACGATGGACATCTACGCGCCGCTCGCCGAGCGGATCGGCATGTACGAGTTCATGCGCGAGATGCAGACGCTCGCGTTCGAACAGATCGAGCCCGAAGCCTCCGAATCGATCAACCGCCGGCTCGAGCAGCTCAAGAACGGCGACGGCAACCGCATCGCCAAGATCGCGTCGGGGCTCAGGCTGGTGCTGTCGCGCGCGGGGATCGAGGCCGACGTGTCGGGACGCGAAAAACACCCCTATTCGATCTTCCGCAAGATGTCCGAACGCCATATCAGCTTCGAACAATTGTCCGACGTGATGGCGTTCCGCGCGATCGTCCCCACCGAGGCGGACTGCTACGCCGCGCTCGGCATCATCCACCAGCGCTGGCCGATGGTGCCGGGCCGGTTCAAGGATTACATCTCCACCCCCAAGCGCAACGGCTATCGCTCGCTCCACACCAGCGTGATCCATGCGGACAATGCGCGCATCGAGATCCAGATCCGCACCGAGGCGATGCACGCGCAGGCCGAATTCGGCCTCGCCGCGCACTGGGCGTACAAGCAGAAGACCGGCGGCCAGACGATCGGCGGCGGCGAGCATCAGGTCAGCTGGATCCGCGATCTCGTCGAGATCCTCGACACCGCCGAAAGCCCCGAGGAGCTGCTCGAACACACGCGGATGGCGATGTACGCCGACCGCATCTTCGCCTTCACCCCCAAGGGCGAGCTGATCCAGCTCCCCAAGGGCGCGACGCCGATCGACTTCGCCTATGCGGTCCACACCGATCTCGGCGACCAGGCGGTCGGCGCCAAGATCAACGGTCGCGTCGTGCCGCTGTCGACGGTGATCGAGAACGGCAACCAGGTGCAGATCCTGCGCTCGAAGGGCCAGTCGCCGCAACCGCACTGGCTCAACGTCGCGACCACGGGCAAGGCGCTCGCCGCGATCCGCCGCCACTTGCGCCACAAGGAGCGCGTCGAGCAGGAATCGCTCGGCCGCACGCTGTTCGACGACATCGTCACGCGGCTCCCCGCGCAGATCGCCGCGGACGCGACCGAGCATGCGCTCAAACGCCTCAAGATCGCCGACGAGGGCGCGCTGATGGTCGCGATCGCGCGCCGCACCGTGTCCGACGAACAGGTGATGGAGGCGCTGATGCCCGGCTCGACCGGCGCCGATCTCGGCCACGCGGTCGCGCCGCAATCGAGCGCGATCTCGATCAAGGGGCTGACGCCGGGGGTCGCCTACGACCTCGCCATCTGCTGCCATCCGGTGCCGGGCGACCGCATCGTCGGGCTGCGCCGTCCCGATGCGGGGATCGAGGTCCATGCGATCGACTGCCGCGTGCTCGCCGAGCTCGCCGAGCGGACCGAGAACGAGACCGACTGGGTCGACGTCGCGTGGGGCGAGAAGACCGAGGGCGCGGTCGCGCGCATCTCGGTGATGGTCAAGAACGAGCCCGGCTCGCTCGGCGTGGTCGCGTCGATCATCGGCACGCACATGGCCAACATCATCAACCTGCGGCTCGACACGCGCGACACCAGCTTCCACACCAACGAGATCGACGTCGAGGTCCACGACGTCCAGCAACTCATGCGCCTCATGGCCGGCCTCCGCGCCGCCGACGCCGTCAACACCGTCGAACGCGTCTAGCCCGCCGGCGTCCTCCTCCCCCGTCCCCGCCGCAACCGCCGTCCCGTCCCCCCCCTCCGCCGTCATCCTGACGAAAGTCAGGACCCAGAGCCAAGCAGCGCCACCGCCTGCAACCCCGGGTCCCGGGTCAAGCCCAGGATGACGAGAAGGAAGAGCCGCCTCCCGCCCCCCGTCATCCTGACGAAAGTCAGGATCCAGAGCCAAGCAGCGCCCCGCCCCGCAACCCTGGATCCTGGGTCAAGCCCAGGATGACGAGAAGGGAGGGCCGCCCCCACCCCCCCCGTCATCCTGACGAAAGTCAGGACCCAGAGCCAAGCAGCGCCCCGCCCTGCAACCCTGGATCCCGGGTCAAGCCCAGGATGACGAGAAGGGAGGGCCGCCCCCACCCCGTCATCCTGACGAAAGTCAGGATCCAGAGCCAAGCAGCGCCCCGCCCCGCAACTCTGAGCCCCGGGTCAAGCCCGGGATGACGAACACACCCCCCCGCTTGCCCCGCACAAATCCCCGGCTACTATTGCCCGCAACACCCCGGGGGACCCATCACATGAACCGTCGCGCCTTCCTCTCGTCCGCGAGCATGCTCGCCACGCTCGCCCTCGTCCCGCGCGCAGCCCTCGCCGCGGGCGCCACCCCCGGCGACGCGAAGCTCGACGCGCTGCTGACCTCGATCTTCGACGCGAACCTCAAATACGCCCCCGAATTCGCCACGCAGCTCGGGCTCGACAAGGGCGCCAACGCCGCGCTCAAAAGCCGGCTCGGCGATTACACCCCCGGCGCGGTCCGGGCGAACCTCGCGCGCACCACGCGCGCGATCGCGCAGATCGAGGCCGTCCCCCCCGCCACGCTCTCCGACGCCGGGCGCCTCAACCGCGAGGTCGTGCTCTATTCGCAGAACCAGCAGCGCGCCGCCGCCGAGCGGTTCGGGGTCGGCTCCCCCACCAATCCCTATGTCATCAGCCAGCAGGACGGCGCCTATTTCGACGTCCCCGACTTCCTCGACAGCGCGCACGTCATCAAGACCGCCGCCGACGCGGACGCCTATTGCGCGCGCCTCGACGCGTTCGCGACCGCGCTCGACGGCGACACCGCGACGCAGGCCGAGCGCGCGAAACGCGGCCTCGTCGCCCCCGGCTTCTCGCTCGACCTCGCGCTCGGCCAGATGGCGGCACTCCGCGCCCCCGCGCCCGCGCAGAGCGGCCTCGTCACCTCGGTCGCGACGCGCACCAGGGCCGCCGGGCTGACCGGCGACTGGGAGCGCCGCGCCACCGCGCTCGTGACGGACAAGGTCTATCCCGCGCTCGACCGCCAGATCGCGCTGGTGAAACAGCTCCGCACCACGGCGCGTCCCGAGGCGGGTCTCTGGGCGGTCCCCGGCGGCGACGCGATCTACGCCGCCGCGCTCGCACAGGCGACCACCACCAACTTCACCCCCGACGAGGTCCACAAACTGGGCCTCGAGCAGGTCGCGCAGATCAGCGCCGAACTCGACACCATCCTGAAGGCGCAGGGCCTGACCAAGGGCAGCATCGGCGCACGGCTCGCGGCGCTCAACGCCAGCCCCGCACAGCTCTACCCCGACACGCAAGCCGGCCGCACCGAGCTGATCGCCGGGCTCAACACCGGGCTCGCCGCGATGCAGGCCAAGCTCCCCCAGGCGTTCATAAACCCGCCGTCCGCCCCGCTCCAGATCCGCGCGGTCCCGACCGATATCCAGGACGGCGCATCGAACGGCTATTACCGGCTCGCCGCGCTCGATGGGTCGCGCCCGGCGATCTACTTCATCAACCTCAAGAGCGTCGCCGACTGGCCCAAATACACGCTCCCCTCGCTCACCTATCACGAGGGCGTGCCCGGCCATCACCTCCAGCTCAGCCTCGTCGCCGGGCTCGACACGCCGCTGCTGCGCAAATTCTCGTTCTTCGGCGCCTATGTCGAGGGCTGGGCGCTCTATGCCGAACAGCTCGCCGACGAGCTTGGCGGCTATGCGGGTCCGATCGAGCGCGCGGGCTATCTCCAGTCCTTCCTCTTCCGCGCCGCGCGGCTCGTCGCCGACACCGGCATCCACGCCAAGCGCTGGACGCGCGAACAGGCGACCGATTATTTCGTCGACACCGTCGGCTTCGCCCGCCCCCGCTCGCAGCGCGAGATCGAGCGTTACTGCACGATGCCCGGCCAGGCGTGCAGCTACAAGCTCGGCCACATCAGCTGGCTCCGCGCGCGCGACTCCGCGAAGAAGATTTTGGGCGACAAGTTCGACCTGAAGCAGTTCCACGAGGTGCTCCGCGACGGCGCCGTCCCCCTCACGATCCTCGAACGCCTCGTCGAAGCCCGCGCGACCGCGCTCGCCAAGGCCTGAAACAGGGGCCCGACGCGGGGCGGCGATTTCGGACGATGACGCCGCGCAACGGGGCGGCTAGAGAGCGGGGATGCACCGTCCCGCGCTCTCGATCGTCGTCCCCTGCTACAACGAGGCCGCGTGCCTCGACCTCCTCCACGCGCGCATCACCGGCGCGGCGCAGAGCGCGGTCGGCGACGATTACGAGATCGTCCTGATCAACGACGGCTCGCGCGACGACAGCTGGTCGGTGATGCAGCGTCTCGCCGCCGCCGATCCGCGGCTCGTCGCGATCAACCTGTCGCGCAACCACGGGCATCAGCTCGCGCTCACCGCCGGGCTCGATCTGTGCGCGGGCGCGCAGATCCTGATCATCGACGCCGATCTCCAGGATCCCCCCGAGCTCCTCCCGCAGATGCGCGCCGCGATGGCCGAGCAGCAGGCCGACGTCGTCTACGCGGTCCGCCGCCAGCGCGCGGGCGAGACGGTGTTCAAGAAAGCTACCGCCGCCGCCTTCTACCGGCTGCTGACCAAGATGACCGACACGCCGATCCCGGTCGACACCGGCGATTTCCGGCTGATGAGCAGGCGGGCATTGGACGCGTTCCTGTCGCTCCCCGAACAGGCGCGCTTCATCCGCGGCATGGTCGCGTGGATCGGTTTCCGCCAGATCCCCTTCGCCTATGACCGCGCCGAGCGACATGCGGGCGAGACCAATTATCCGCTCGCCAAGATGATGCGGCTCGCCTTCGACGCGATGACCGGCTTCTCGACCGCCCCGTTGCGCTTCGCCAGCCATGCCGGCCTCGCGCTCACCGGCGTCTCGCTGCTGCTGTTCGTCTACATCGCGATCGGCTGGCTCTCGGGCAGCGCGGTGCAGGGCTGGACCTCGACGATGCTGGTGACGGTGTTTTTGGGCGCGGTGCAGATGTTCGTGCTCGGCATGATCGGCGAATATCTCGGCCGGCTCTACGTCGAATCCAAACGCCGCCCGCTCTACATCGTCGCCGACATCGCCGGCCCCATCCAGGGCAAGGCCACCCTCGGCTTCCGCGCCGAACCCACAGAAACCCCCGTTACGTAACCAAAAAGCCCCTCCCCTTCAGGGGAGGGGTTGGGGTGGGGCGAACCCGGCAAGCCGACGTCTCGGAAAGCCCCCACCCCGGCGAAAGCCGGGGGCCAAATGGGATAGCCAGAATAACGAGGCGCAACCGCCGTCACGACGGTCCCCCACTTGGACCCCGGCCTCCGCCGGGGAGGGATTGAAGAGACGTCGCATGCGAACCCCGCCCAACCGCAGCACCGCCCCACCCCCCGTTCGTGCTGAGCGAAGTCGAAGCACCGCCCCCGCACACACCCTTCGACTACGCTCAGGGCGAACGGACAAGAGGTGTCGCTTTCGCCCACTTGCAGTCATTCAATCGTTACGAGACAGTGGTGCATGCGATGGACCGACCTCCCTACTGCCCTAGTAATTTCGTTATGGGGCTACCTATTGTACGCGGGTATCGGCGGTTTGTGCGATATTAAAGCGCAGCATGTTCCCGGCTATCCAGCTTCCGGTCAAATAATCTTATATGCTGGCGTGCCGGTGCTGGCGCTCCTTTTGTTAATGGGAGCAGTCGTCCTTTCCCGTAAGGCACGCTGGTTTTATGATCTCTATCCATTTACAATGGGTTTAGTCGCGTTCCTGATTTTTCCTGTTTTAATGTTTTGGGGTGGTGGCGTCTAAGCGGCAGAGGGTGTGGACGGCAGCTTTCCACCAAACCCAGACATCCACCCAAACCCAACCCCTACCCCGGCACCGCCAGCGTCACGATCGAAACTCCCGGCGTCATCGGCACGCGCCCGACCAGATGCCGCTCGAGCCGGAAGATCCGCTCGAACAGCGCGTTAAGCGGCTTGGCGGGCGGCGAGTCGTCGCTGTCGTCGCGGCCCGACAGCCGTCCGGCGATCCGCGCCGCCGCCGCCAGCGGGAACAGCAGCGAGTTGAAATAGCCGAGCTTGTCGGGCTTCAGCCCCGCCGCCGCGATCGCGGTCTTCAGCGTCGCCTTCGAATAGCGGCGGTGGTGATGGTTGACCGTGTCGTGCGCGCTCCACAGCCACTGGTGCGCCGGCACCGCGATCAGGATCTTGCCCCCGGGCGCGAGGCACTGCGCCATCGCCTTCAGCGCCGCGACGTCGTCCGCGATATGCTCGACCACGTCGAGCACCGCGATCAGGTCGTAATGCCCGCGCGGCACCCCCGGCAGTTCGGGCAAAGGCGCCGCCCCGACCGGCTTGCCGAGCCTGGCGCTCGCGATCTCGCGCGCCGCCGGATCGATCTCGATCGCGTCGATCTCGCCGAACCCCGCGAGCATCGGCAGGTTATGCCCCGTCCCGCACCCGATCTCGAGGATCTTCGCCTGCGCGGGCAAACCGCCATAGCGCGTCAGGTAATCCGCCAGGATGTCGCGGCGCGCGCGGTACCACCAGTGCGTGGAATCATGCGCGGCCATCCGGTCGTAAACGATGCGGTCCATCAGCAATCGGCCATAATCAAGAGAATACCCAGAAACGGTTGAGCACGAACGTCACGATCGCCGCAAGGAACACCGCAGGGACCAGCGGCACCCAGGGATGCAGGTGCAGGAACGCGGTCCCCACCCAGGTGATCAGCGCGTTGAGCGCGAGCCCCGTGCCCTGCACCAGCACGAACTTGACGTGCTTGGCCCCGCCCGGTTCGGCGGCATGCCCCTTGAAGCTCCACCGGCTGTGCAGGAAATAGCCCGCGGTCACCGCGACCGCAAAGGCGAACGGGACCGCTGCGACCGCCTGCTGCGGCGGAAACACGAATTTCGTGAGCGGCAGATAGACGAGCGAATAGATCACGCTCGACAGCCCGCCCGCGATCCCGAAGCGGAGGAGCTGGCCGAGCACGCCGCTCGCCCGCATCTGGTCCATCTGTCGCCTGATCGCCTGCATGCCCGCCTTGTTCTTTGTACGCGCGTCGATACAGCGGCGCTCACGATAGCCCCGCGCATTAGTCCGCGCGCGGTCAGGAGGAAAGCGTTTTGGATCAGCCCCAACAGTCCCCACGGCAGCGGTGGCTCGACCTGCTCGACCGGCACTGGATCGCGCTGACGCTGATCGCATGGGTGGGGGTCGCGGCGTGGTCGGTGTTCGACCGCTGGGGCCAGGTCCGCTGGCTGTCGCTTGGCGACACCGACGACAACATGCGGCTGATGCAGGTCCGCGCATGGCTCGGCGGTCAGGGCTGGTACGATCTGCGCCAGTACCGGCTCAACCCGCCCGTCGGGTTCGACATCCACTGGAGCCGGATCGTCGACCTGCCGATCGCGGGGCTGATCCTGTTCTTCCGCCTGTTCACGAGCAACAGCTGGGCCGAGCGGCTCGCTTGCGGGATCGCGCCGCTGCTGCCGCTGTCGATCGCGATGCTCGGGATCGGCGCGACGGTGCGGCGGCTGGTCCACCCCTATGCCTGGCCGCTGTCGATCGTCTTCCTCGTCGGCGCGACCGCGACAATGCTGATGTACATGCCCGAGCGCATCGATCATCACGGCTGGCAGCTCGCGATGCTCAGCCTCACGCTCGCCGGGCTCTGCGATCCGCAGGCGCGGCGCGGCGGCGCGCTCGTCGGGATCGCGAGCGCGGTGTCGCTCTCGATCGGGCTCGAGCTGCTCCCCTATGCCGCGATGGCGGGCGCGATCATCGGCCTGCGCTGGGTGTGGGACCGTGCCGAGGCGCCGCGGCTCGCGGTCTATGCGCTGACCTTGGGCGGCGGCAGCACGCTGGGGTTCGCGCTGTTCGCCTCGAACGCGAACCAGGCGATGCGCTGCGACGCGCTGACCCCCGTCTGGCTCAGCGTCATGATCGCGGCGGGCATGCTCCTTTTCCTGCTCGCCCGCTTCGGCCCTGCGTCGCGCGGCGCCCGGCTCGCGCTCGCGGTCGCGGCGGGCGCGGGAATCGTCATCGGCTTCGCGCTGATGTTCCCGCAATGCCTCGCCCGGCCCGAGGGCGTCTCGCCCGAGCTCCAGCGCAACTGGCTCGACAATGTCCGCGAGGCGAAGCCGATCTACAAGCATAGCTGGCGGACCGGGGTCGCGCTCGCGACGCTGCCGATCATCGGGCTGATCGGCGCGCTCGTCGCGGCGTGGCGCGCGCGGCGCGAGCGGCGCGCGATCGGCTGGGTCGCGGTCGCGCTGTTCACGACCTTCGCCGCGGCGATGCTGCTGTGGCAGGTCCGCGCGGGCCCCGCGGCGCAATTGCTCGCGGTGCCCGGCATCGTCGCGCTCGCCTGGTTCGTGCTGCCCTGGCTGCTCGGCCACCGCTCGGTCTTCGTCCGCGTCTTCGGGACGGTCGGCGCGATGGTGATCATCTCGGGGTTCTTCGTCGGGATCGCGCTCAAATACGTCCCCGTCGGCCGCCCCAAGGCGTATGAGAAGCGCGTCAACATGGCGACGGGCAACTGCCTGCGCACGACGGTGCTGCTCGCACTCAACAAATACCCCGCGCAGACGGTCTTCACCTTCGTCGACATGGGCCCGCGGCTGATCACGATCACGCACCATGATGCGATCGCCGGCCCCTATCACCGCAACGGCGCGGCGATCCTCGACGTCCAGCACGCCTTCGGCCGCAGCCCCGACGCGGCGCACGCGATCATCAAGCGCCACGGCGCGACCTTGCTGCTGCTCTGCCCCAACGCGGCGGAATCGACCAACTACAAGGCGCGCAGCCCCAACGGCTTCTACGCGCGGATGGCAAAGAACGAGGTCCCGGCCTGGCTCACCCCGCTCCCCCTCCCCCGCAACTCCCCGCTGCGGCTGTTCAAGGTCGACTGACACACCCGTCATCCTGACGAACGTCAGGCCCCAGAGCCACGCAGCACCACCACCCGTAACCCTGGATCCTGGGTCAAGCCCGGGATGACGAAGAAGGGGCAGCCACCCCCTCCCCCCGTCATCCTGACGAAAGTCAGGATCCAGAGCCAAGCAGCACCACCGCCCGCAACCCTGGATCCCGGGTCAAGCCCAGGATGACGAAGAAGGGCGAACACACCGCCCCCCGTCATCCTGACGAAAGTCAGGATCCAGAGCCAAGCAGCACCACCACCCGTAACCCTGGATCCTGGGTCAAGCCCAGGATGACGAAGGAGGGGCACGCACCCCCTCCCCCGTCATCCTGACGAAAGTCAGGATCCAGAGTTACGCGCGCAGCCGGTTTTGGCTCTGGGTCCTGACGTTCGTCAGGATGACGAAAACGCCCCCTAGCGCATCACCGCCGAAACCCCGTCGAGCACGAACTGCACCGCCAGCGCCGCGAGCAGCACGCCGAGCAGCCGCGTGATCACCGCCTCGATCTTCGCCCCCAGGATCCGCATGATCGGCCCCGCCGCGAGCAGCGCAGCCAGCGTCAGCAGCAGGATCGTCACCATCGCGCCCAGCACGACGAGGCTGCGCTCGAGCCCGCTGTTGCGGCTCATCAACAGCATCACCGACGCGATCGACCCCGGCCCCGCGATCATCGGCATCGCCATCGGGAAGATCGAGACGTCCTCCGCCTCGGGGTCGCTCGCGACCTTGGCGGCGCGGTCCTCGCGGCGTTCGGTGCGCTTCTCGAACACCATCTCGAGCGCGATCAGGAACAGCATGATCCCGCCCGCGATCCGGAAGCTGGCCAGGCTGATCCCCAGCCCTTTGAGCAACGCCTCGCCGAACAGCGCGAACACGAACAGGATCGCCGCCGACACGCCGACCGCGCGGATCGCCATCGCGCGCTTCTGCGCCGCGGACGCGCTCGCCGACAGCCCGGCATAGATCGGCGCGCAGCCGGGCGGATCGATGACGACGAAGAACGTGATCAGCGACGAGACGAACAGCTCGATCACAGCGCGGCCTCGTCGATCGCAACGCCCGCGCGGCGCCCGGCGGACACCAAAGTGTTGCGGAGCAGGCACGCGATCGTCATCGGCCCGACGCCCCCCGGCACCGGCGTGATCGCGCCCGCGACCGCGACCGCGCTCGCAAAGTCGACATCGCCGACCAGCCCCGTCTCGGTCCGGTTGATACCGACGTCGATCACCGTCGCGCCGGGCTTCAGCCAGTCGCCCTTGATCATTTCGGGAATGCCGACCGCCGCGACGACGATATCGGCACGGCGGACATGCGCGGGCACGTCCTTCGTCCGGCTGTGCACGACGCTCACGGTGCAGCTCTCGCGCAGCAGCAGCTGCGCCATCGGCTTGCCGACGATGTTCGACCGCCCGACGACGACCGCCTCGAGCCCGCTCAGGCTCGGCAGCACGCTTTTCAGCAACAGCACGCAGCCGAACGGCGTGCACGGCACGAACCCCGGCAGCCCCGTCGCGAGCCGCCCCGCGTTGATCGGATGAAACCCGTCGACGTCCTTGTCGGGATCGATCGCCGCGATCACCGCCTGCTCGTCGATATGCCTGGGCAACGGCAGCTGCACGAGGATGCCGTCGATCGCGCGATCCGCGTTCAGCGTCGCGACGAGTGCCAGCAGCTGCTCGGCGGGGACGTCGGCGGGCAGCCGGTGCTCGATGCTCTCCATCCCCGCCTCGCGCGTCGCCTTGCCCTTCGACCGGACATAGACGCTGGACGCGGGATCCTCGCCGACCAGCACCACGGCGAGCCCGGGCGCACGCCCCGCCTCGGCCCGAAAGGCGGTGACGCCGTCTGCGATACGGGCCCTGAGGCCGGCGGCGAAGGCCTTGCCGTCGATGATGGTCGCGCTCATGCCCGCGGTCCTTAAAGACCGGCGGCGATTTCCGCCAGCGCGGGCGTGTCGCCGGCGACATGCAGGCGTTTGAGCCGCGCGGTCTCGCCCGCGACGATCCGCACCGCGCGTTTCGCCACGCCGAAGCGCTTGGCGACCAGCGCGATCAGCGCGGCATTCGCGGCGCCGTCGACGGGCGCCGCCGCGAGCCTTGCGGCAAGATGCTCGGGCGTCCCCGCCGTCAGCGCGTCCCGCCCGCCGCGCGGCGTCACGCGGACCGCGATCGCCAGGCCGCCGTCGACGGCGCGCCAGGCGGCGGGTTCGCTCACAGCGTCGGAGCGAGCAGGCTCTGCGCGATGTTGGGAACGACGATGTTCTGCAGGATGTAGAGGATCAGCAGCACGACGAGCGGCGACAGGTCGAGCGCACCGAAATCGGGCAGGATCCGCCGGATCGGCCGGTACATCGGCTCGGTGATCCGCTGCAGCGCGTTCCACACCGACCGGACGAAATCGCTGTGCGTGTTGATGACGTTGAACGCGATCAGCCACGACAGGATCGCCTGGATGACGATCACCCACCAGACGAGGTTGAGCAGCAACTGGACGATCTGAAGAAGGGCGAGCAAGGCAAGGGTCTCCGCTGGTGTATCCCCGATATAAGGCAGCCGAACGACAACGAGAACCCCGCACCGCAAACACCCCGTCCGTCATCCTGACGAACGTCAGGACCCAGAGCCAGGCGGCGTCACCCCCGTAACCCTGGGTCCCGGGTCAGGCCCAGGATGACGAAAGAAGAGCCCCCCTGCCCGAACCCCGTCATCCTGACGAAAGTCAGGATCCAGAGCCAAGCAGCGTCACCCCCGTAACCCTGGATCCTGGGTCAAGCCCAGGATGACGAAAGAAGAGCACCCCCCTGCCCCAACCCCGTCATCCTGACGAAAGTCAGGATCCAGAGCCAGGCAGCGTCACCCCCGTAACCCTGGATCCCGGATCAAGCCCGGGATGACGAAAGAAGAGCACCCCCCTGCCCCAACCCCGTCATCCTGACGAAAGTCAGGATCCAGAGCCAAGCAGCATCACCCCCGTAACCCTGGATCCTGGGTCAGGCCCAGGATGACGGAAGAGTGACCCTACCGCGCGCCGCCCTTCGCGCTCACCAGCGTGCCTGCGCCCTGCTTCGTGAAGATCTCGAGCAGCATCGCGTGCGGGACGCGCCCGTCGATGATCACCGCCGCGTCGACCCCCGATCCGACCGCGGCGACGCACGTCTCGAGTTTCGGGATCATCCCGCCCGTGATCGTCCCGTCGGCGCGCAGCTCGGCGATCTTCGCCGGATCCAGATCGGTCAGCAGCTCGCCCTGCTTGTCGAGCACGCCGACCACGTCGGTCAGCAGGAAGAACCGCGCCGCGCCCATCGCCGCGGCGATCGCGCCCGCCATCGTGTCGGCGTTGATGTTGTACGTATGCCCGTCCGCACCGATCCCGATCGGCGCGATCACCGGGATGATGTCCGCCTTGATCAGCGTGTCGAGGATCGTCCGATCGACCGCGATCGGCTCGCCGACGAACCCCAGGTCCACATGCCGCTCGATCCCCTGCAGCTTGTCGGGCTCGCGCCCGTGCCCGACCTTCTGCGCGAGGACGAGGCCGGCGTCCTTCCCCGAGATCCCGACCGCGCGGCCGCCCGCCTGGCCGATCCAGCCGACGATTTCCTTGTTGATCGAACCCGCCAGCACCATTTCGGCGATCTGCGCGGTCTCCGCATCGGTCACGCGCAGCCCGTCGACGAACCGCGATTCGACGCCCAGCCGCTTGAGCATCGCGCCGATCTGCGGCCCGCCGCCATGCACCACGACCGGGTTGATCCCGACCGCCTTCAGCAACACCATGTCCTCGGCGAAATCGCGCTGCAGCTCGGGATCGCCCATCGCGTGGCCGCCATATTTCACGACGAAGGTCTTGCCGGCATAACGCTGCAGATAGGGCAGCGCCTCGGTCAGCGTCTCGGCCTTGGCGAGCAGGGCGGGATCGGGCGTATGATCGGTCATCGCGCCCCCTTAGCCAGTGCGAGGGGTTAGCGAAAGCAGGACCGCGCATCGCCAACTCCGTCATCCTGACGAAAGTCAGGATCCAGGGTTACGGGCGGTGTCCTCCATGGCTCTGGATCCCGACGTTCGTCAGGATGACGGACCGCGTCAGACCCGGTCGAGCCGCCGCCCCAGCCCCACGAAGAACGTGATCATGAACGGCACCAGCACGATCGACAGCACGACCTTGGTCAGCATCTGCCCCTCCATCAGCGCGAGGATCGGGCGTTCGCCGAGGAACGAGATCGTGATGAACAGGATCGTGTCGATCACCTGCGACACGATGCTCGCGATCATCCCGCGCAGCCACACCAGCTTGCCCGCGCCGCTCCCGACCTGCCCCGACAGCTTGGCGAAGATCAGCACGTTGAGCGTCTGCGAGATGCCGTAGGAGATCAGCCCCGCGATCATCATCCGCGAACTCTGCCCGACGACGATGGGGAACGCCTCGATCGCGGGCGGGTACATCCCCGGATCGTGCGGCAGCGCGAGCACGAGGTGGATCAGCGCGGCCGACACCAGCAAGGGGATGAACCCCAGCCGCACGAGGAACGTCGCGGTGTTCTGCCCGTGCAGCTCGGAGATCGCGCTGCTCAGCACGACGAGCAGCAGAAACCCGAAGATCCCCGCCTCGACCGCGAGCGGCCCGAGCGCGACCTGCTTCACCCCCAGCACGCCGGCGATGCACACCATGCCGCCGTAAAGGACCGAGAAGACGAAGAGCGAGCGCGGAAAGGCGGGCGCCGGATTGGGGGGGATAGTCATCGCGCGGGACGCTAGCGAAAACACGCGCGGCGTCAAACACCTCCCCGCAATTCACTGGCGACGACCATCCTCCCGTGTCATGTCGCTCGCTTGCGCTGCCGGGGGGCCGCGTGTGACATTCGAAAAGAGCGCAAGGGCGTCCATGGAAAGATTAGTCATCGGCCTTGCCGGCATCGCCGTCATCCTCGGCATCGCGGTGCTGCTCTCGAGCGACCGCCGCGCGATCCGGCTGCGGATCGTCGGCGCCGCGTTCGCGCTCCAGGCGGGCATCGCGATCCTCGTGCTCTATTCGAGCTTCGGCAAGGTCGTGCTCGGCAGCATGTCGGGCGGCGTCGCCAACCTGCTCGGCTATTCGCAAAAGGGCACCGAATTCCTGTTCGGCAAGATGGCGACCCCCGAGATTGGCGGCCAAAGCTTCGCGATCGCCGCGCTCCCCGTCATCATCTTCTTCGCCAGCCTCGTCTCGATCCTCTATTATCTCGGCATCATGCAGTTCGTCGTGCGCTGGGTCGGCGGCGGCATCGAGAAGGTGATCGGCGTGTCGAAGGTCGAATCGCTCTGCGCGGCGGCGAACATCTTCGTCGGCCAGAGCGAATCGCCGCTCGTCATCCGCCCCTATCTCGCCGGCCTCACCCCGGCGCAGCTCTTCACCGTGATGACCAGCGGGATGGCGGGCGTCGCGGGGACGATCCTCGCGGCCTATGCCTCGATGGGGATCCGCATCGACTATCTGCTCGCCGCCAGCTTCATGGCCGCGCCCGGCGGGATCCTGATGGCGAAGATCATCATGCCCGACCGCGTCACGCCGCCCGAGGGCGAACTCGCGCTCGGCGACCTGCCCGGTGAATCCTCCGCGGGCGAACCCATGCCGCAGGCGACGCATGACGAGGAAAAGCCCGCCAACCTGATCATGGCCGCGGCGCAGGGCGCACAGACCGGCGTCCGCCTCGCGGTCGCGGTCGGCGCGATGGTGCTGGCGTTCGTCGCGCTGGTCGCGCTCGCCAACGGCCTGCTCGGCGGGCTCGGCAACATGATCGGGCTGCCGGGGCTGAGCTTCCAGGGTCTGCTCGGCTATGTCTTCGCGCCGATCATGTTCCTCTTGAACGTGCCGTGGAGCGAGGCGGGGATCGCCGGCGGGCTGTTCGGGCAGAAGATCGTGCTGAACGAATTCGTCGCCTATATCTCGCTCGGCACGCAGACGGGGCTCAGCCCGCGGACGATCGCGGTGATCACCTTCTCGCTGTGCGGCTTCGCCAATTTCTCGTCGATCGCGATCCAGATGGCGGTGACGGGCAGCCTCGCCCCCAACCAGCGCCCGATGATCGCCAAACTCGGCCTCCGCGCGCTCGCCGCCGGCAGCCTCGCGAACCTCATGTCCGCCGCGCTGGCCGGCCTCCTGATCAGCTAAAAACCCCCGTCATCCTGACGAAAGTCAGGACCCAGAGCCAAGCGGCGACACGCCCGTGACCCTGGGTCCCGGGTCAAGCCCGGGATGACGGCGAGCGGCAAACCCCTCTCCCCCCGGGGGAGAGGGAGGGGCCCACGCAAAGCGTGGGAGGGTGAGGGCACGCGAGGCCCCCCACCCGTCATCCTGACGAAAGTCAGGATCCAGAGCCAAGCAGCGCCACGCACCGTAACCCTGGATCCTGGGTCAAGCCCAGGATGACGAGGAGCGGCAAACCCCTCTCCCCTTGGGGGAGAGGGAGGGGCCCACGCGAAGCGTGGGAGGGTGAGGGCACGTGAGGCCCCCCACCCGTCATCCTGACGAAAGTCAGGACCCAGAGCCAAGCAGCGCCACGCGCCGTAACCCTGGATCCTGGGTCAAGCCCAGGATGACGGCGAGGGGCGCACACATCCCCCACCCCCGTCACCCCGCCAGCGCAGCGCGCGTTACGGCAGCATCACCGTGTCGATCACGTGGATCATGCCGTTCGACTGGCGCACATTGGCGATCGTGATCCGCCCCTTGTGCCCCTTGCCGTCCATGATCCCCCAGCCGCTTCCCGACTTCGCGAACATCAGCGGCTCGCCCTGCACCGTCGTATAGCTGGCCGTCCCGCCATCCGCCTTCGCCTTGGCGGCGATGTCGGCCGCGGTGATCGTCCCCGGCACGACGTGATAGGTCAGCACGCCCGCCAGCTGCGCCTTGTTCTCGGGCTTGAGCAGCGTGTCGACGGTCCCCGCGGGCAGCTTCTTGAACGCGGCATTGGTCGGCGCGAAGACCGTGAACGGCCCCGGACCCGACAGCGTCTCGACCAGGTCGGCGGCCTTGACCGCGGCGACCAGTGTCGTGTGATCCTTCGAATTGATCGCATTGTCGACGATCGTCTTGGTCGGGTACATCGCGGCGCCGCCGACCATCGGGTTGGTCTGCGCGGCGACGAGCGCGGTGCCGCCGACGGCGATAGCGGCGGCAACGATCGTCGTACGGAACATGGGGGTCATGGCACATCTCTCCTGATCGGCGCCGATGATCCGGCTGCCGCGGCGAAGATACGGCCACCCGGACCGCAACGATGCACGCGCTTCCTTACATTGGGTTGCGCAATGTTTCCCAGGCGGCAATTTCCTCGTCATGTCGCTGCGTGATCACCAGGTCGCGCGTGCCCGACTCCACGCCCGACTCGCCGGACTCGAGATCGACCGTCACCGACCCGCTCCATTCGACCGTCGCATTCCCCGACAGCGTCACCATGCCGTCCGCGCCCGCCTCGGCGCGCACCAGCCCGCCGCGGTTGAACACCGTCGTCGGCGTGTCGTACGCGATCCGCCCCGTCAGGCACGCGGCAAAGGTCGACGCCGCCATCGCGCTGCCGCAACTGTCGGTCAGCCCGACGCCGCGCTCGTGCGTGCGGACGAACAGATCGGTCCCGCGCAGCTCGACAAAGCTTACATTGGCGCGGTTGGGCAGCCAGTCGGGCGCCGCCTCGCAGGCCTCGCCGACGCGGACCAGTTCGGCATCGTCGACCGCCTCGACGAACGCGACCAGATGCGGGTTGGGCATCGCCACCGCGGTGAACGCGCGCGTCGACGGCAGCCCGGCGAGCGGCGTCTCGACGATCTTCTGCGCATCCACGTGCATCGGCCACGCGGCAACGTCGAGCGACGCGGGGCCGGCGGTCTCGCGCACCGTGAACACGCCCGGCGCGATGTCGCGGTCGCGCGCGACGACCGCCTCGCTCGTCTTGAGCCGCGCGGTCGCATGGTCGAGCCCGGTCGCGGCAAAGCCCGCGCGCGCGACGCAGCGCAGCCCGTTGAGGCACGTCTCCGATTCGCTCCCGTCCGAATTGAACATCCGCATCCCGAACGCCCGTGCGCCGTCATCGTCGCCAGCGGTCAGGAGCAGCAGCCCGTCGCCGCCGACCGGCCCCGCGCGATCCGCGAGCGCGCGCGCAACGCACGCCCAGTCCGCATCGCCCAGCGACAGCGCACGCGCGTCGATCAGCGGGAAATCGTTGCCGGAGCCATGACATTTGATCAGATCGAAGCGCATGCCGCGCCCTTAACCGCGTCGCTCCGCAAAGGCGAGCCGCGCCCCCCATCCCCGCCCTCATAATGCCCGCCTTCATAATGCCCGCCTTCATAATGCGTCGCCAGCCGGTCGAGCGCGAGCGTCAGCACGACGCGCCCCGCGCGCGCGGGCCAGGACAGCGCCCGTTCCGCCGCGGGCAGCCCCTCGCCCGCGCACACCACGCGCCACAAGATGTCCGCAAGCCCCGGCCCCGCCGCCGCGATCGCCGCATCGAACCGCCGCTTCGCCGCGATCTGCGCGCTGGTCGGGTCGAGCGCGTCCTGCCCGCCGCCATCGACGCGCGGCGTCCAGCGCATCGTCACGCTCGGCGCGATCGACGCGGTCTCGTACGCCGCGCGCAACCGCTCGCCCGCCGCATAGTGCCGCGCGTCGATCAGCCCGCGCGACCGCAGCCAGGTCAGCGGCGACTCCGCCCGGTTGACCGTGACGCTCCGCCCGCCCCGCGCGACACCTTCGCTCTGCACCTCCCGCTCGACCACCCTGTCAGCGTCCCGCTCACCTTCCCTGTCAGGCTCCCGCCGCATGCCCTGCCCGTCGATCGCGACCTCGATCAGCTCCTGCATGCGCCGCCCCTTTCCATTTGCCGAATATGGTTTTCTTTGCCATATTCGATCAGAAAATGCAAGCGAAACTAACCTGTTTGGTTTGTACAAGCGACGGAGCCTGTCGATGATCACTGCTATCCGTGCCGTCCGCCGTGCCAAGGGGCTGACGCTCGACGATGTCGCAAGGCGTTGCGATCCCCCGACAACCGCGCAGACGATCGGCCGGCTCGAGACGGGGACGCGGACCGTTTCGGTCGGCTGGCTCAACCGGATCGCCGCCGCGCTCGACGTCGCCACGGTCGATCTCGTCACGATGCCCGAACGCGCCGATCTGCCCGTGGTCGCGATCCTGGATTCGACGGGAATACAGGCGCCTACGCGTCCCAACCTCGCTACGCCGCCACAGGCTGCGCCGGGTCAGGTCGCGCTGACCGTCGCGGCCGGGATCGGCGATTATCGTGCGGGCGACGTACTCTGGTGCACCACGCTCGCGCCCGCCGAGTTCGACACCGCGCTCTACCGCGACGTGCTCGTCCCGCGCCCCGCAGGCCGCTTCGCCTTTGGCCGGCTCGTTGCGATAACCGACGGCAGCGCCACGATTATTCCGCCCGGCCACGGCACCGAACCGCAGACGATCGACCGCCCCGTCTGGATCGCGCGCGCGGTCCGCCTGATCCGCGAACTCTGATTCCTCGCGGCCGATTCGTCCGTTGACGCCCCCCCGCCCCCGGCCCATCGCTGGCGCATGATCCGCTCGCTCCTCCTCGCGCTCGGCCAGCTCGGCGACCCGCCGATCCTGCGCGTGTTCGCCAAGTCCATGGCCTTGACCTTGCTGACTTTTGTGGTCGTCGGGATCGGCGTGTGGTTGGGGACGCAGGCGATGCTGGCGACCTGGCTCGGCGCGCAGTCCGCCGACATGAGCACTGGAATCGCCGCGCTTTTTGCGCTGTTCGTCACCGCGCTCGCGCTCTGGCTCGTGTTCCGCGTCGTCGCGATCGCGGTGGTCGGCATCTTCGCCGACGACGTCGTCGCGGCGGTCGAGGCGCGGCATTATCCCGCCGCGCTGGCGACCGCCCGCCCCGTCCCGTTCGCGCGCGGCGTCGCGATGGGGCTGCGCTCCGCGCTCCGCGTCGTGCTGGTCAATCTCGTCATGCTCCCCGTCTATGTCGCTCTGCTCGTTACCGGAATCGGCACCGCCGCGGCGTTTTTCGTGGTCAATGGCTGGCTGCTCGGGCGCGATCTCGGCGACATGGTCGCGGCCCGTCACATGGATGCCGGGGCGATGCGGGGCTGGCGTGCGACGACGCGCTTGCGCCGGTTCGTGCTGGGTCTTGCGAATACCGGGCTGTTCGTGGTTCCCGTGCTCAACATCGCGGCCCCGGTCCTGGGTGCCGCGATGGCGACGCACGACTATCACGCAAACCGCGGCACACGCCGCATCGGGGGACAGGATCAATGACGGCATCGGCAAAACTGGCGGTCGGTCTCGCGCTCGGGCTGGGGCTTGCCGCGTGCGCCGCACCGGTCGCCAAGCCCGTCGTGGGCCGCACCGTCATTCCCTATACAAGCGTGGGTTTGGAACGGGTTGTGGGTCAGGACGCCGCCGGATTGACGCGGCTGTTCGGCGAACCCGATGCCGATGTCCGTGAGGGCACCGTGCGCAAATTGCAGTTCCAGAGCGGCATCTGCGTGCTCGACGCCTATCTCTATCCGAGCGGGTCGGGCGAGCCCAAGGTCACCTATCTCGATGCCCGCGAACCCGATGGCAGCACGATCGACCGCGCCAGCTGCGTCGCCGCGCTCACCCGTCGCGACGGCGGCCGCTAACGAATCTCGGTCGCTGGCACGGGCGCCGGATCCACAGGCACCGTCTGGTCGGCAGGCGCCGGTTCGGTCGCACCCGACGACGGCACCGCCGCAGACGGGACGGCGGTCGGAGCGGTGAGTGGAACGGCGGGCGGTACGGCGGGCGGCGCTCCGACGGGGGTCGGATCCACCGTCCCGTCGCTGTTCGGCGTCAACCGCCGCGTCGCGGGCAGCGCATCCTCGCAGAACGGCGCGGGCGCGGGCGGACGGCGGTGGAGATGGTCGATCTCCGCCTGACGCCGGTGCAGGTAAAAGGCGCGCGACGAGGCATAGGGATCGGACGCGTCGTCATGCAGGCATTTCAGCGTCTCGTCGAAATCCGCGCGGTGATCGAGCGCGCCGAGCACCCCCGCCGGCGCGGTATAGCTCGTATCGGTGAACGGCGAACCGACCGCCGCGGGCAACAGCAGCCGGTCGAGCGTCCCCCCGACCAGATCGCGCACCGTGGTCGGCCCGACCAGCGGCAGGAACAGGAACGGACCGTTCTTGACGCCGTGATAGCCCAGCGTGTTGGCAAAGCCGTTCGACCGGCGCGGCAGGCGGAACGGACGCTTCTTGGCGACGTCCAGCACCCCCCCGATGCCCGCGGTCGTGTTGACCAGGAACCGCCCGACCGTCTCCGCCGCCTTGCCCGGCTTGAACTGGAGCAGGAAGTTCACGAACACGATCGGCTCGCGCAGATTGTACAGGAAATTGTGGATTCCCCGGCGGATGGGGCTTGGCACCTTGCGTTGATAGACGCGCGCGACCGGCCCGACCACGGCCTTGTCGACCGCCTGCGTCGCGCCGAACGCCTGCGCATTGACCGACCGCAGCGGGTCACCGGGATCGCGCTTGCGCCCCACCACGACGATGTCGCTCGCGGCATTGGGTGCCCCCGCCCTGCCGGATGTCTGCCGCGGCTTCGTCGCAACGGGCGGCACCGCGCCGGTCGGCCGCGTCTCGTCCGGGGCCGGCGTGATCGTGGGCGCGGGCGTCGTCGTGGGCGTAGTCGCGGGCGCGGGCGTACTCGTGGTCGCGGGCATTTCGACCGGCGTGGTCACCTGCGTCATCGGTAGGGCGTCCGCAACCGATCCCGACAAGGCGGCAATCATCGTTGCGGTCGTAAATGCCAACATCAGAACTCGTCGCCTTCCCGGTCGCCGATGCCCAGGCACCGACGCTACGCCTGCATCGGTGTGGCGATTGTCCGCGCAACGCAAGCGGTGAATGGCGTCGGCGCGATCTTGTGCAGAAGAATCGCGCGCCACACCGACCGGCCTACTGGCGGTCCCATTCCGCCAGAACATCCTCGTCCGGCTCGACGGCCATTCGCGCCGCGCGCTCGGTTCCCCAGACCGGGCGATCGAGCATTCGCAGCGCCCAGACCGCGGCGCCGCGAACGACCGCATGCGGGTCGTCGAGGAGCGCCGTGACCACCCCGATCAGCGCGGCCTCGCCGCTGTTTCCGGCCGCAATCAAGGCGTTGCGCGTCATCTTCACGCGACCGATGCGCTTGATCGGCGATCCCGCAAAGACCTGTCGAAACCCCGCATCGTCGAGCGCGAGCAGGTCGGCAAGGCCGGGCGCGACGAGTTCCGCGCGGGGTGCGAAGGCCAGGTTCGCACTGGCCGACGCCGCGAACTTGTTCCACGGACAGACCGCGAGGCAATCGTCGCAGCCATAGATGCGGTTGCCGATCGCGCGCCGGAATTCGTGCGGGATCGCACCCGAATGCTCGATCGTCAGATACGAGATACACCGCCGCGCATCGAGCCTGTAGGGCGCCGGAAACGCGTCGGTCGGGCACGCGCGCTGGCACGCATCGCAGCTGCCGCAGCTATCCGTACCGGCGCGATCGGGCACGAGGTCGAGCGTCGTGTAGATCGCCCCGAGGAACAGCCAGCTACCCTCGGTACGGCTGACCAGATTGGTATGCTTGCCCTGCCACCCGAGCCCCGCGGCTTCCGACAGGGGTTTTTCCATGACGGGCGCCGTATCGACGAAGACCTTCAGGTCGAAATCGCCGCGCTCCTGCCCTGCATCGACCGCGAGCCAGCGACCGAGTGCCTTCAGCTGACGCTTGATGACATCGTGATAATCCGGCCCCTGCGCATAGACCGAGATCCGGCCGATTCCGCCCTCGTCAGCCAGGCGGAGCGGATCGTCCTTCGGCGCATAGCTCATCCCCAGCGCGATCACGCTGCGCACTTCGGGCCAGAGCCCGGCCGGACTTTCGCGGTGGTGCTTGCGCTCCTCCATCCAGATCATGTCGCCGTGCCGTCCCTCGGCGAGCCACTGGTGAAGGCGCTCGCCTGCACGCGGCGCGGCATCCGCCCGCGCGATCCCGCATGCCGCGAAACCCAGCTCGGTGGCCTTCGCCTTCAGACGTGCTTCAAGTTCCAATCGGTCCGGTCCAATGACTTGTATTGGTGGAGTGCTCGCCGCTACCACAGGCCACGGGTTTGAAGGAAGTTGCGCGTGGACGAGAAGTGGGCGGTCAGCGCGAGCGGACTGGTAAAGATGTTCGGGGATCGGCGCGTCGTCGACGGGGTCGACATCGCCGTCCCGACGGGGTCGATATACGGCGTGCTCGGGCCCAATGGGGCGGGAAAGACCACCACGCTGCGCATGCTGCTCGGCATCATCGAACCCGATTTTGGCCACCGCTCGCTGCTCGGCCACGACCGCCCGCGCGATGCGAGCGACCGCGTCGGCTATCTGCCCGAGGAACGCGGTCTCTACCCGGCGATGAAGGCGCGCGAGGCGATCGCCTTCATGGGGGCGCTACGTGGCCTCGACTGGAAGACCGGACGCGCCCGCGCCGTGACGTTGATGGAGGGCGCAGGCCTTGGCCATGCCGTGGACGAGAAGATTCGCAAACTCTCCAAGGGGATGGCGCAACTCGTCCAGCTGCTCGGGTCGGTGGTGCACCAGCCCGATCTGCTGGTGCTCGACGAGCCGTTTTCCGGGCTGGATCCGGTCAACCAGGAGCGACTCGAGAAGCTCATCCTCGTCGAGCGCGACCGGGGCGCGACGATCCTGTTTTCGACGCATATCATGAGCCACGCAGAGCGGCTGTGCGACCGGTTGGCGATCATCGCGGGGGGCAAGCGCCGGTTCGAGGGCACCGTCGACGACGCGCGCGGGATGCTGCCGCAACGCGTCCGCTATACACCGCACCGCCCGGATCCGGCGATCCGCGGCATATTGCCCGGCGACGCGGTCGCAGACGGTCCGGTGGGTGCAGGGGGCTGGAGCTTCCAGCTTCCCGGCGAGGGGATCGAGGCGCTGCTCGTCCGGCTGATCGATGCCGGGTACGGCATCTCCGGCCTGTCGATCGAGAGACCCGGGTTACACGAGGCATTCGTCCGCATCGTCGGCGGGCAGGACGTCCAGCCATGAGCCCCTTCCGCCGCATGCTTCGCCAGACGATGACGATCGCCCGCCGCGATTTCATCGCCACGGTCTTCACCCCGATCTTCCTCCTCTTCCTCTTCGCCCCCGTCATCATGGGCTCGTTCGGCGCGATCGGTGGGCTTGGTGCCGCCAGTGTCAGCGATGGCGCGCAGGACAAGGCGCGTATCATCGCGATCGTTCCCGCCGGAACCACGCCGGTCATTCAGCGCGGCGACGCCCGGCTTCGCGCCATGTTCCGCCGCGACGAGACACCGCCCGCGCTCATGACGGTCACCCCGAGGCGCGATCCCGCTGCCCAGGCGCGGGCTGCATTTGACGCCAAAAATATCGATGCCGCAGCCGTGCTTTATGGCCCGCTGGACGCGCCGCAGATCCTGTACGGATCGCGTGGTGTCCGCGCCGCCGACTATCTCGCGACACTCGCGCAGGTGACGCTGGCGACGGAACGACTTGGCGGGACGCTGCCAGCCAGCAACCCGACCAAGATCCGGATGACGCGCACGGGGACCTCGATCGGTGGTCAGCACCAGTCCGCCTTCTTCGCGGTGTTCGGGATCTTCTTCCTGACGCTGTTCCTCTCCGGCCAGGTCGTCGGCACGATGGCCGAGGAGCGCAACAACAAGGTTATCGAGGTGCTTGCGGCCGCGGTCCCGCTCGAATCGGTCTTCTTCGGCAAACTGATCGGCATGTTCGGCGTTGCAGTATTGTTCGTCGCCTTCTGGGGCACCGTGGTGGGGCAGATCACGTCGCTGCTTCCGGCGGGTGCGGCGGCGGCGATCGGCGACCTCACCCCGGCCGTGGGCGGCCCTGCATTCATGCTGCTGTTCGCCGCCTATTTCTCGATGGCCTATCTGCTACTCGGATCGGTTTTCCTCGGCGTCGGCGCACAGGCCTCGACGATGCGCGAGATCCAGATGCTCTCGTTGCCGATCACGATCCTCCAGGTCGGGATGTTCGGCCTGTCGTCGGCAGCGGTTTCGCGTCCGGACAGCTGGCTCGCCACCTTTGCCGAAATCTTCCCCCTGTCATCGCCCTTCGCGATGGCGGGCCATGCCGCCAATTCACCCGAGCTGTGGCCGCATTTCGCAGCGCTGGCATGGCAGGCCTTGTGGGTGACGATCTTCATTGCGGTCGGCGCGCGGCTGTTCCGGCGCGGCGTGCTGCAATCGGGCAGCGCACGCCCGTTCTGGCGCAGGCGACGCAGCTCCGACTGATCCAACGCTGTTGACAGGAATGTCAGCAGGCGATCTCCTGTGGAAAACGCTAGGAGAGCAACGATGGCCTCGATTCCGCAGGATACCGCGCAGGCACCCCCGCGCGTCTATCCGATCGATCCTCTCGATGTCAGCCGCGCCGAACTGTACCGCGACGACGTGTGGCAGGCGCCCTTTCGAACGCTGCGTACGTCCGCGCCGGTCCATCACGTGTCGCGGTCGGGTTATGGCGCGTATTGGTCGGTCTCGACCTACAAGGGCATCGTCGAGGTCGAGTCGCTGCCCGAGATCTATTCGTCGGAAGCAGGCGGCATCACGCTCGCCGATTTCGACGAGAACCGCGACGTCCGCATGCCGATGTTCATCGCGCGCGATCGCCCCGTTCACACCAGCCAGCGTCGCACGGTGGCACCCGCCTTTACCCCCAGCGAGATGGCCCGGATGGCCGCCGATATCCGTCGGCGAACCGCGGATATTCTCGACAGTCTGCCCTGGAATACGCCGTTCGACTGGGTCGATACGGTTTCGGTCGAACTGACGACGCAGATGCTTGCGATCCTGTTTGATTTCCCTTGGGCCGATCGGCGGAAATTGACGCTCTGGTCCGACTGGGCAGGTGATATCGAACTCGTCCGGGACGAGACGACGCGCAAGCAACGCCTCGCGCATATGTTTGAGTGCGGCGCCTATTTTCAGAATTTGTGGAATGCGAAGATCGGCAAGGATCCGACCCCGGACTTGATCTCCATGATGATCCACTCGGATGCCATGGCGCATATGGAGCATCACGAATTCATCGGGAACCTGATCCTGCTGATCGTTGGCGGCAACGATACGACGCGCAATTCGATGTCGGCATTGGCGTATGGCCTCGACAGATTTCCTGATGCCCGCGCGATGCTCGAGGCGGATCCAGGCCACATTCCAAACGCCGTGAGCGAGATTCTGCGCTGGCAGACGCCGCTCGCGCATATGCGCCGGACCGCGACCCGTGACACGGAATTGATGGGCCAGTCGATCAAGGCGGGGGACAAGCTGGCGCTGTGGTATTTGTCGGCCAATCGCGACGAGACCGTCTTTGGCGATGATGCCGACTCCATTCGGGTCGATCGCCCGAATGCCCGGCGCCATCTGGCATTCGGGCACGGGATCCACCGCTGCGTCGGCGCAAGGCTCGCGGAAATGCAGATCGCGATCCTTCTCGAGGAAATGGCGAACCGGCGGATGCGCGTCAACGTGCTTGCCGAGCCGGACCGGGTCGCCGCCTGCTTTGTCCACGGTTACCGTAGCTTACCCGTCGAGATCAGCCGATATTGATCGACACATCCTGTTGCCGGGCGAGATCGTACTTACATCATGACCATGACGCAGACATCTTCAGATCGCCGCACGTTTCTGACAATCGCAGGCGCCGGTACAGCCGGCTTCGCACTCTGGGGTTGCAGCGCACAGCCCGCCGAAGCCGCCGAGCGTTTCGAAATCCAGCTGACCGATGCCGAGTGGCGCAAGCGGCTCTCGCCGGACGCCTATGATGTGCTGCGCAAGGAGGGGACCGAGCGGCCCTATTCAAGCGCGCTGAACGGCGAGCATCGTGCCGGGATCTTCCGATGCGGCGGCTGTGCGCTGCCGGCGTTTTCGTCGAAGACCAAGTTCGAGAGCGGCACCGGATGGCCGAGCTTCTGGCAGCCCCTGCCCAATGCCGTTCGAAACCGTGTGGATCGCACGCTCGGCATGGCGCGGACCGAGGTGCATTGCCGCCGGTGCGGCGGTCATCTGGGCCATGTGTTCGATGACGGCCCCAAGCCAACGGGCAAGCGCTATTGCATGAACGGTGACGCGCTGACCTTCAAACCGGCATAGACGACGCGCATTGCGTCACGTCTCAGAAGCGCGAGTCGACCAGCGTGAAGATGTGGCGCGGATCGCTGAAGCCGCCGCGTGATGCGCTCGAGGCCGCTGCGGATACGGCGTTGGCGCGCGCAGTGGCGGATGTGGAGGTGTTGATCGATGCCATCTGCATTGCAGGCTGGGTCTCGGTATCGAGAGCGGGTGCACGGCCCGAATAGATAAAGCCCTTGGTCGGATAGGCCGAGGTGCCCAGGTCGCCCTGCGGGCCATACCACACCTTGACCATGCTCCAGTCGCCCGCACTCGAGACGTCGATCGCGCGGACATTGGTCTCGATCGCACCGCGACGCGACCAGTTGGCGTGGGTGAGGAGGACTTCGCGGTCGCTGACGACCTTCGAAACCATCGCGACATGGCCCACGCGCATCCGCGACGTCGGCGAGAAGGCGAGCACCGAGCCGGCCTTCGGGGTATGGCCGCGCTCGTAGCGGCCCTCGGCCTGGCTCCACCAGGTGTTCGCGTTGCCGCGGATCTCGATGCCGGACGCCGAGCGCGCAAAGGTCACGCACTGCCAGAACTGTGCTGCTGCCGGTGTGGCCGTCATCAGGCCGCACGATACCATCAGCGCAAAACGCGCTGCTAACGCCTTGAAATTCATCGAGACCCCCCGGTCAAAACCCGTTCGTCACAGTCTGGCTACGGGAGCCGCGATTTAATTGAAAGTCGCCGCGGAACCATATCCGACGAAGCGTGTTGCCTCACCGACGAGTTCCTTTTTGCGACAGCGACACTGGCGTTCTGAACCGGCAGATGCGGCTTCTGACGCACCACTGCCTCTCGTCTGGCGCCGCGCGCAGCAACGGCACGGATCTGAAGCGGGCGGGGCAGGACACGGCCAGTTTCCGATATTTCCGACCGGAGTATGGAAGCGCGACCCGTCAATCAGACACTATTTGAAAATCGGGTTTGCGGCGGGCGGCGGGCGGCGATACCAGTCGAAAAACACTGGAGGATGCCGCATGGATACGACCACCCTGTTTTGCCTGGACGGCCGCGTCGCGCTGATAACCGGCGGCAGTCGCGGAATCGGCAAGATGATCGCGGCGGGCTTCATCGCGCAGGGGGCAAAGGTCTATATCTCGTCGCGCAAAGCCGATGCCTGCGAGGCAGCCGCGGCGGAGCTCGGCCCCAACTGCATCGCGTTGCCCCAGGACGTGTCCACGGTCGACGGCTGCAAGGCGCTCGCGGCGCAGTTCGCCGAGCATGAGAGCCAGCTCGACATCCTCGTCAACAATGCGGGCGCGGCCTGGGGCGTGCCGTTCGAGGAGTTTTCGGAAGTCGGCTGGGACAAGGTCATGGACCTCAACGTCAAGTCGCCCTTCTTCCTGACGCAGGCGCTGCACGCGGCGCTCAAGGCGTCGGGCTCGCGCGACCGGCCGGCCAAGGTCATCAACATCACCTCGATCGACGGCCAGCGGCTCAACCCGTGGGAAACGTACAGCTATCACGCGTCGAAATCGGCACTGATCTATCTGACCAAGCGCATGGCCGCGCGGCTCGTGACCGACTCGATCAACGTCACCTCGATCGCCCCCGGCGCGTTCGCCAGCGACATGAACAAGGCGGCCCGCGATCACGGCGACGCGGTCGCGCAAGGGATTCCCGCCAAGCGGGTCGGAGTCGACGAGGACATGGCCGGCGCCGCGATCTACCTCGCGAGCCGCGCCGGCGATTACGTGATTGGCGAAACGATCACCGTCGACGGCGGCCTCGTCCACGCCTCGCTAGGCACCAGCATCGACGCCTAAGCAAAACCCCTCTCCCCTCGGGGGAGAGGGAGGGGCCCGCCGCGAAGCGGTGGGAGGGTGAGGGCACGCGCCGCATTCCCTCCCGTGCCCTCACCCTCGCGCGCTATGCGCGCTTTCCCTCTCCCCGCCGGGGAGAGGGCCCGCCTGTCAGCGCGCAATCCCACCCGCGGCCAGAACCGCCAGCGTCACCAGCTCGCTCGCCGTGCTCGTCATCGGCGCGACCTGCACCGGCTTCTCCATGCCGATCAGCATCGGCCCGATCACCGAATCGCCACCCAGCTCGCGCAGCAGCTTGGCCGAGATATGCGCGGACTGCAGGCCCGGCATGATCAGCACGTTCGCCGGCCCCGACAGCCGCGCGAACGGATAGTTCGCCAGCTGCTTCGGATTGAGCGCAACGTCGGGCGCCATCTCGCCTTCATATTCGAACCCGACCTGACGGCCGTCGAGCACGGTCACCGCATCGCGGATATTGTCGAGCCACTCGCCCTTCGGGTTGCCGAAATTCGAATAGCTCAGGAACGCGACGCGCGGCTCATGCCCCATGCGACGCGCGACTGCCGCGGTCTGCTCGGCGAAATCGGCGAGCTGTTCGGCGGTCGGACGTTCGTTGACCGTGGTGTCGGCGATGAACACCGTGTGGCTCTGCCCGACGAGCAGATGGATACCGAACGGCGTCTTCCCCGCCGCCGGATCGATCACGCGGTAGATCTGGCGCATCGTCTCGCCGTACGTACGCGTGATGCCGGTGATCATCGCATCGCCCTCGCCGAGCTGCAGCAGCAGCGCACCGAAGATGTTGCGATCTTGGTTCACCATCCGCTCGCAATCACGACGCAGATAGCCGCGGCGCTGGAGCCGGGCATAGAGCAACTCGACCATTCGCGGCACCAGCGGCGAGACGCGGCTGTTGTGCAGCTCGAAGCTTTCAGGATCGGTGACGCCCAGCGCGCGCAGCCGGTCTGGCACGTCGTCGCGACCGACCAGCACCGGGGTGCCATAGCCACCCTCCTTGAACGCGATCGCCGCGCGCAGCACGACCTCTTCCTCGCCCTCGGCGAAGATGACGCGCTTGGGATGCGCCCGAGCGCCCTCATAGGCCATCGACAGCACCGAAGTGGTCGGGTTGAGGCGCGCGCGCAGCGACTGGCGATACGCCTCGATGTCGAGGATCGGCTTGGTCGCGACGCCCGATGCCATCGCCGCCTTGGCGACCGCGACGGGAACGACCTCCATCAGCCGCGGATCGAACGGCGCAGGAATGATATAGGCCGGACCAAAGCTGTGGCTGACGCCGTACGCCAGCGCCACTTCCTCGGGCACACGCTCGCGCGCGAGCTCGGCGATCGCGTTCGCTGCGGCGATCTTCATCGCGTCGTTGATCCCCGTCGCGCGGACGTCGAGCGCACCGCGGAAGATGAACGGGAAGCACAGTACGTTGTTGACCTGGTTCGGATAATCCGACCGGCCCGTCGCGACGATCGCGTCGGGGCGCGCGGCCATCGCCAGCTCCGGGCGGATCTCGGGCTCGGGATTGGCCATCGCGAAGATGATCGGCGCCGCCGCCATGTCCTTGACCATCTCGGGCTTGAGCGCGCCTGCCGCCGACAGGCCGAGGAATACGTCCGCGCCGACCAGCGCCTCGGTCAGCGTCCGCGCGCTGCTCGTCGTGGCATGCGCCGACTGCCACTGGTTCACGTCGTCGCGACCCTGATAGATCACACCCGTACGGTCACACATGATGACGTTGTCGGGGCGGACACCCATCGCCTTCATCAGCTCGGTGCACGCGATCGCCGCGGCCCCTGCGCCGTTGACGACCAGCTTGATGTCGCCGAGCTTGCGCCCGGTAACCCGGCAGGCGTTGATCAGCCCCGCCGCGCAGATGATCGCGGTGCCGTGCTGGTCGTCATGGAACACCGGGATGTTCATGCGTTCGCGCAGCGTCTGCTCGATGATGAAGCACTCAGGTGCCTTGATGTCCTCGAGGTTGATGCCGCCGAACGTCGGCTCCATGAGCTCGACCGCGTCGATGAAGCGATCGACGTCCTCGGTCTTCAGCTCGATATCGATCGAATCGACGTCGGCGAAGCGCTTGAAGAGCACCGCCTTGCCCTCCATCACCGGCTTGGACGCGAGCGCGCCGAGATTGCCCATCCCGAGGATCGCGGTCCCGTTCGAAATCACCGCGACCAGATTGCCCTTGGCGGTATAGTCATACGCGGTCGAGGGATCGTCGGCGATCGCCTGCACCGGGATGGCCACGCCGGGCGAATAGGCGAGCGCGAGGTCGCGCTGCGTCGCCATCGGTTTCGACGCAATGATCTCGAGCTTCCCGGGACGGCCTTCCGAATGGAACAGCAGCGCTTCGCGTTCGGAGAACTGGAGATTATTGTCGTCGGACATGCGCGGGGCCTCGGGGGTATCTGGGGGGGAGCCCATGCCTTTACGGAACGCGTGGCTGTTCGTCACCCCTTGAGCGGTCCATGCGAGCGCTATTGGAGCCTGACGCGTCTTTCGCTACCCCGCGGCAATGCCCACTCCCGCCCCTACCCCCATGATGACGCAATATCTCGGCCTGAAGGCGGAGGCCGACGACTGCCTGCTATTCTATCGCATGGGAGATTTTTTCGAACTCTTCATGGACGATGCGCGGATTGCCGCGGCCGTGCTCGACATCGCCCTCACCGCAAGGGGCGAACATGACGGCAAGCCGATCCCGATGTGCGGCGTTCCCGTGCATGCCGCCACCGCCTATCTCCAGCGTCTGATCAAGGCTGGCCACCGCGTCGCAATCGCCGAGCAGGTCGAAAGCCCGGCAGAAGCCAAGGCGCGCGGCGGATCGAAGGCACTGGTCGCGCGCGCGATCGTCCGCGTCGTGACGGCGGGGACGCTGACCGAAGAAGCGCTGCTGGACGCGCGCTCGGACAATTGGTGCGTCGCGATCGGCGAGGCGGGCGGCACCGTCGCGATCGCCGCCGCCGACGTCTCGACGGGGCGGTTCGAGATCGTCGAAGTCGCAAGCGACGCGGTTGGCGCCGAACTCGCGCGATTGGGCGCTGCCGAAGTCGTCGCATCGGAGACCGGCGGATACGAAGAGGTTGCCACGACCCTGCGCCCCAAGACGGACTTTGACAGCAACGCAGGCGAGGCGCGACTGAAGCGCCTGTACGGCGTCGCGACGCTCGACGGTTTCGGTCACTTCGGACGTGCAGGACTCGCCGCGGCGGGCGGTCTCGTCGCGTATCTCGAACATAATGCGAAGGGCGCACTGCCCTTTCTACGGCCGCCGCGGATCGGTCGTGCTACCGAAACGATGGCGATCGATGCAGCGACGCGGGAAAGCCTCGAACTGACCTGCACGACGGGTGGCGCTCGAAAGGGCAGCCTGCTCGATGCGGTCGACCGTACGGTGACCGGCGCGGGGGCACGATTGCTGGGTGCCGATCTGGGAGCCCCGCTCATGGACAAGGCCGCCATCGACGCACGGCTGGATCTAGTCCGGCTGTTTCATGAGGATCAGGGCCTGCGCGAACGGTTGCGATCAACGTTGCGCGCGCTGCCTGACATTGGCCGCGCACTGGGACGGCTGGCGGCAGGACGTGGTTCGCCGCGCGATCTTGGCCAGTTGCGCGATGGGCTGGACGGTGCGTGGAACCTCGGCGAGCGACTGGATGACATCGCCGATGGACCGCAGTTGCTCAGCGAGATCGCGCCGCGACTGCGCGGACATGGCGCGGTGATCGACCTGTTGAAGCGGGCGCTCGTTCCTTCGCCGCCGATCGAGGCGTCCGATGGCGGCTATATCGCGGCCGGGTACGACGCGGCACTCGACGATCTCCGCGACACGGGTGCGGGTGGCAGGCGCGCGATTGCAGCCCTCGAGGCAGAATTCCGGACGGCCACCGGTATCGCTGCCCTGAAGATCCGCCACAATGGCGTGCTCGGCTATCACGTCGAGGTTCCGGCGCGTGCTGCCGACCCGTTGATGAAACCCGAAAGCGGCTTCACGCACCGCCAGACGCTCGCTGGCGTGGTGCGCTTCAATACCCCCGCGCTTCACGAGGTCGCGGCCAAGGTCAGCCAGGCGGGTGCGCATGCGCTGGCGGCGGAATCGGCCCATCTCGAGGATCTTACCGTCCGGGCACTGGCCGTTCGTGAGGCCATCGCCGCGACGGCGGATGCACTCGCTCGCCTCGACGTCGCGGCGGGGCTCGCCGAACGTGCAGCCGAGGGGGGCTGGGCACGCCCGACGCTGGTCGATTACGCCTGTTTCGAGATCGAGGGCGGCCGGCATCCAGTCGTCGAGGCGGCGGTCGCGAAATCTGGCGACCGGTTCGTTGCCAACGACTGCAACCTGTCCGAATCGTCCCGACTATGGCTCGTTACCGGGCCGAACATGGGCGGCAAGTCGACGTTTCTCCGCCAGAATGCGTTGATCGCGGTCCTTGCGCAGGCGGGAAGCTACGTCCCTGCGAGCAAGGCGACGCTTGGGCTCGTCGATCGGCTGTTCAGCCGTGTCGGGGCATCGGATAATCTTGCACGCGGCCGATCGACATTCATGGTCGAAATGGTCGAGACTGCCGCGATCCTCGCGCAGGCGACGCCGCGCTCGTTCGTGATCCTCGACGAGGTCGGGCGCGGTACATCGACCTATGATGGACTCGCGATCGCATGGGCGGTGGTGGAGGCGATCCACGAGGATAATCGCTGCCGATGCCTGTTCGCCACGCACTATCATGAGCTGACGCGTCTTGCCGAGCGATGCGACGCGCTTTCGTTGCACCACGTCCGTGCGCGCGAATGGAAGGGCGAGCTCGTCCTGTTGCATGAACTCGCCGATGGTCCCGCCGACCGCAGCTATGGTCTTGCGGTCGCGCGGTTGGCGGGCATGGCGCCGGTCACGGTGCAGCGGGCCAAGGCCGTTCTCGCCAAGCTGGAGGCGGGCCGTGCGAAGACGGGCGGACTTGCCGCCGGCCTCGACGACCTCCCGCTGTTCGCCGCAGCCGCGCAGGTCGAGGAGGTGGCGTGCGACCTGCTCCGCGAGGATCTGGCGAACCTTGATATCGATGCGATGAGCCCGCGCGATGCGCTCGAGGCGCTGTATCGCCTCAAGGCGCTCGCCAGGGAGGAAGCTTAAGCAACCCTATCGGTGCATATGGTGGGCGCTGACGGGTTCGAACCGCCGACCTACTCGGTGTAAACGAGCCGCTCTACCAGCTGAGCTAAGCGCCCTCACGAGGACCAGGCCCCGGAGACCCATGCCCGATGCCAAAGCGCGGGCCTGGGGGCAACCCCCAATGCGACCATCTGTCAGGCAATCCGCAATTCCTCGCGCAGGACGCTCGTCATATAGCCGTGCATCGCGGCGCGCGCTTGCGACGACAGCGCCATATAGGCGCGGCGGCGGTCGTGCGGGTCGCGCTCGCGTTCGAACAGGCCGTCGTCGGTCATCCGCGCGATCCAACGTAACGCCGTCGTCGCCGCTACGGCGGATGCGATGCACAGACTCGACACCGATACGCGCCGGCTTTCGAGTTCGGCTGCATAGAGATCGAGCAGCATGTCCCAGCCCGGATCCTCGAACAATGTCTTCGTGAAGAACTGGTCGCGCATTCGCCGCGTGCGGATGGCGCGGCGGATTTCGGGGGCGCCATGCGACGGAATGGCGGGTGGCGCACCGTACCGATCGATGCGGTCCCCGACGATCGACGGCGGCCGGCGATCGCTTTCCTGTTCGGTCCGCGTAAGGCGCGCCAGCGCCTCGGCGATACGGCTCACCTCGACGTTCAGTCGCTCGAGGCGGGCGCTGTCGCTTTCGCGATTGATATCGAACACGCTGTCGGGACCCCGCGCCTGCTCGATCGCCTGCGCCACCGCGCCGACGCATTCGCCGATCCCGGGGTTCACCAGCAGTGCGGTTCCGCCACCGAGCGTTACCGCGGCGATCGCGTCGATCTGCTCGGGTGCAAGCGCGATGACCAGCGCGGCGCGGTCGCCGGCAGCCCAGGCAACGATCGCACCGAGACGCTCGGCGATCGTCCCGGGTTCGATCCCCGCCGCATCGACGAGCACGACCCGCGGCACGGGCTGTCGTTCCAGCGAATCATGCCAGCCGATCCGCCCCACCATCCGCCCGCCCAGCGCGGTGAACGCCGTCGCCAGCCGGTCGCTCCCGGCATCACGCGAAGACAGAAACGTGGACGGGTCGGCGATCAGAACCGCTTCGACACCGTTTTGGTACCGAATGTCGTTCGCTGGCTCGTGCATCGCCATGGCCGCCCCTTCCGTCTCAGTCCAAACGGGCAATAGGCCATGAAACAGGCCGGCGTTACACCCGAACTGGATCAGATCCCGGCGGACTTCGCGATGCCCGGGCCGGGACCGCGCCCGACGTCGTCAGCGCGTCAGTCGAGCGCCTTGACGATTTCCTCGACCATCTTCTTCGCGTCGGCGAGCAACATCATCGTATTGTCGCGGTAGAACAACTCGTTATCGACGCCGGCATAGCCGACACCGCCCATCGACCGCTTGATGAACAGCACCGTCTTCGCCTTCTCGACGTCGAGAACGGGCATGCCGTAGATCGGCGAGGCCTTGTCTGTCTTCGCAGCCGGATTGGTCACGTCGTTCGCGCCGATCACGAACGCGACGTCGGTCTGCGCGAATTCACTATTGATGTCCTCGAGTTCGAAGACGTCGTCATAGGGCACGTTCGCCTCGGCGAGGAGCACGTTCATGTGCCCCGGCATGCGCCCCGCAACCGGGTGGATCGCGTATTTCACGCGCACTCCCTCGGCCTTCAGCTTGTCGCCCATCTCGCGCAGGACGTGCTGGGCCTGCGCCACCGCCATGCCATAGCCGGGAACGATGACGACCTGCTCGGCCTGGCTCATCAGGAACGCCGCATCCTCCGCCGAGCCGCGCTTCCAAGGCCGATCGCTCGCGGCCGCGGGTCCGCCGGCATCGGCGGATTGTCCGAAGCCGCCCGCGATCACGCTGATGAAGCTGCGGTTCATCGCGCGGCACATGATGTAGCTGAGGATCGCACCCGACGATCCGACCAGCGCGCCGGTGATGATCATCGCGGTGTTGTGCAGCGTGAAGCCCATCGCCGCGGCCGCCCACCCCGAATAGGAATTGAGCATGCTGACGACCACCGGCATGTCCGCGCCGCCAATCGGCACGATCAGCAGGAAACCGATGACGAAGCTGAGCACCGTGATCGTCCAGAAGATCCACGGCGCCTGGTCGGTCACGAAATAGGCGATGAGCCCGAGGATGCCGGCGAGCAGCGCGATGTTGATGACGTGGCGGCCGGGCAGCATGATCGGCTTGCCGCCCATGTTGCCGTTGAGCTTTAGGAACGCGATGACCGATCCCGAGAAGGTGATCGCGCCGATCGCGACGCCAAGGCCCAGTTCGATCCGGCTGACGGGACGGATGATCGCGACCGGATCGCCGAGCAGCGGGATCATCAGGTCGGAAATGCCGAACGCCTGGGGATTGAGATAGGCAGCGATTCCGACCAGCACCGCGGCGAGCCCGACGAGCGAATGGAACGCGGCGACGAGCTGCGGCATCGCGGTCATCGCGATCCGCCGCGCGGTCACAAGCCCGATCGCGGCACCGATCCCGATCGCGACGACGATTTCCCAGATCCCGACGTTGAGATGCGTGACGAGCGTCGTGACGACCGCGATCGTCATGCCGATCATCCCGAACCGGTTGCCGCGCTGGCTCGTCGCCGGGCTCGACAGACCGCGCAGCGCGAGGATGAAGCACACGCCTGCGACAAGATAGGCCAGCGCCACCCACGGGTTTACCGCCACGTCATGCATCACTCAGTTCCCCTCGGATCCGTGACGGTCACTTGGCGACCGGCCGTTCCTTTTTCTTGTACATCGCCAGCATCCGCGCGGTGACCGCAAAGCCGCCGAAGATGTTGACGCTCGCCAGCACGACCGCGAGCAGCCCGAGATATTTGGCCACGGGCGAGCCGGCGGCAGCCGATGCGATCAGCGCGCCGACGATGATCACGCTCGAGATCGCATTGGTCACCGCCATCAGCGGCGTGTGGAGCGCCGGCGTCACCGACCAGACGACGTAATAGCCGACGAAGCAGGCCATGACGAAGATCGACAGGATCCCGATAAAGTCCATGTCAGCTCCCGCGCCGCGCGCTTAAGTTGAGGAAGTTGAGGGTCTGGCACTGTCTCAACATTCGATACCTCTCATCCGGCCTGCCGCATGAGGAGGTAAGCAGAACCGGCCGATGTAGGACAGCATTATCGTATCCCCGTGCACCCGCCAGCCGAAGCGCGGGGTCATGCGAGCAGTCGCGCATTGACCACCTTGCCGTCCCTGGTCAGCCGGATCGCGTCGCCGATCTCCGCGTCGAGGACCGGGCGGCCCGTGCCCTTGTCCCAGAATGCACTGAGAAAGTTGAACAGGTTTCGGCTGAAGAGCGCGCTGGCATCGGCGGCAAGGCGGCTCGGCACGTTGCGGTGACCGACGATCCTGACGCCGTTCACGTCCACGATCTCGCCGGCGATGGCGCCCTCGACATTGCCACCCTGTTCGACCGCGAGGTCGACGATGACCGAACCGGGCTTCATGCTCGCGACCTGCGCCGCCGAAATCAGCCGCGGCGCGGGGCGGCCGGGGATCAGCGCGGTGGTGATCACGATATCCTGCTTGGCGATATGCCCCGACACCAGTTCGGCCTGCGCCGCCTGATATTCGGCGCTCATCTCGCCGGCATAGCCGCCCGCCCCCTCGCCCTCGATCCCGGCAACGGTCTCGACGAAGATCGGTTTGGCCCCCAGCGACTGGATCTGTTCGCGTGTCGCCGCGCGGACGTCGGTGGCGGACACCTGCGCGCCGAGCCGGCGGGCGGTCGCGATCGCCTGGAGCCCTGCGACTCCAACCCCCATCACGAACACCCTTGCTGCGCTGATCGTGCCGGCCGCGGTCATCATCATCGGAAACGCACGGCCGTATTCGGCAGCGGCGTCGAGCACCGCCTTGTACCCCGACAGGTTCGACTGCGAGGAGAGGATGTCCATCGACTGCGCGCGCGTGATCCGCGGCATGAACTCCATCGCCAGTGCCTCGTAACCCGCCGCGGCATAGTCGTCGACGCGCGCGCGTCCGCGATCCGGCCCGGTGCCGAACGGATCGAGGCTGGCGACAATCCAGGCGCCGCGCGAAACGCCCGTCAGCGATGACGCGGCCGGCCCCTGCACCCCGAGCACGATGTCGGCACCTGCGAGAGTCTCGGCACGGTCCCCGACGGTCGCGCCCGCATCGCGGTACGCGGCATCGGCGATCGAGGCGGTGTCACCGGCGCCCGTCTCGACCGCCAGCGTCGCGCCCAGCGCCGCGAATTTCCGGACGGTTTCCGGCGTTGCGGCAACCCGCCGCTCGCCGTCCGCATGTTCTTTCAGGACGGCGATTTTCATCGGGTTATGCAATCAGCCAGATGACAATCGCGACAAGCAGCGCGCAGGCCATCGCGCCCCATTTCATTACGCCGATCATGCTGCCATAGGTCGCCACATGGCTCTTCATATTCGTATCGTCAGCCATGATCCCGTCCCTTGCGCCATTTTGCTCTGCGCAGACCTTATCCGGGCAAACCCTGAGCCTCAACCCCTACCCCGGCAAAGCACTCGCCATCGGGCGAGAGGGCGGGCATGAATCGTTCATGCGCTTAAGGCGGCCTTTACCTGTCCCGTTTAGGGACCGTCCTGCTATGGGACGGGATATGCCATGACGCGCAATGGGCAGCGGCTGTTACTTCTGATCGACGACGAGACGGCGCAACGGCGACTCGTTGCGGCGCTGGCAGCACGCGGGGGTTGGCGCGCGATCTTCGCGGATGACGGCGAAGCCGCGATCGCGACGCTGGCCACCGACGACGGCGCGCAGCTCGATGCGATCATCCTCGATCGCTCGGCCCCCGACGACGACGCCGCCGCGCTGATCGCGGAATTGCGGACGCGACGCCCGGCGCTGCCGATCCTGATGCTGACCGCCGACGGATCGGTCGAACAGGCCGTCCGGGCGATGCGCGCCGGCGCGACCGACTTCCTCGTCAAGCCGCTTGCCCCCGAACGCCTGCTCGCCTCGCTCGACGCAGTGATGGCAGGCACGACGGCGGGCGAATTGCGTCCGCTGACCGAGAAGATCCCCGCACTGCTCGCGTTCGACGAGATCGTGGGGTCATCGCCCGATTTCCGCGCCGCGCTGGCGATCGCCGCAAAGGCCGCGCGGGCGCGCGTCGCGGTCCTGCTCGAAGGCGAGAGCGGCGTTGGCAAGGAAGTCATCGCCGAGGCGATCCACGCCGCATCGCCGCGCGCGAAAAAGCCGATGATCAGCGTCAATTGCGGCGCCATTTCCGCCAATCTGGTCGAGAGCATGCTGTTCGGCCACGAGAAGGGCGCGTTCACCGGCGCGTTCGAACGGCGGGTCGGCTGTTTCCAGGAGGCCGATGGCGGGACGCTGTTCCTCGACGAGATCGGCGCGATGCCACTCGCCGCGCAGGCCAAGCTGCTCCACGTGCTGAACACCGGCGAGGTCCAGCCGCTCGGCGGACGGCACCTGCAGCAGGTCGACGTGCGGGTGATCGCCGCAACCAACACGACGCTGCTCGATGAGGTCGATGCCGGACGGTTCCGCGAGGATCTCTGCTATCGGCTGAACGCGGTGCAGGTCACGATCCCGCCGCTGCGCGAACGCGCGGGCGACATTCCCGCGCTTGCCCGCCACCTGCTGTCGCGAATCGCGCAGCAGCCGGGGTTGCGACCGCTCGGCATCACCGATGACGCGCTCGCGTTGCTCGTGCAATATGACTGGCCGGGCAATGTCCGCCAGATGCAGAACGCGCTGTTCCGGGCCGCAGTGCTCTGCGAGGGCGATGCGCTGACCCGCGCCGACTTTCCGCAGATCGCCGCGCTCGGTACCCGGCAGCGGCATACCAAGCCATCGGTCGCGAGTGGCGGGGGTGTCACGCTGTTCAATGCCGACGGGCATCTGCGGACGCTTGAGGAGATCGAGGCCGACGTCATCCGCCTCGCGATCGGCCATTATCGCGGCCGGATGACGGAGGTAGCGCGCCGCCTCGGGATCGGCCGGTCGACGCTGTATCGCAAGCTCAGCGAACTCGGGATCGACAACGCGGCATGATTTTCGCGGCCGCGGTTCCGGCGCGATTGCCCAGGAACCGTCGCCACCCGCGTTCTACCAGAGCACGCCCTTGACCGGGGTCAGCGGCTTCGGCGCCTCGTCGCCGATCGACTGAAGCAGATCAATCTCGATGGTGCGGCACATCGCGTTGAGCGGCACGTCGTGAATCGTGTCCGCGAACGGATCGACCAGATCGTCACCGATCTGCAGCACGGCAAGGAACATCAGCCCTGCGATCGTCGAGCCGATCGGCGTCGCGAAGCCCAGCGTCTCGACCAGGCCGATCGGCAACAGCACGCAGAACAGTCGCGTGAACAGGCTGGGGAAGAAGCGAAACTGGTTGGGCAGCGGCGTGTTCTTGATCCGCTCCATCCCGCCCTGTGCATTCGCGATATCGACGAGGATGCTTTCGAACTGGGTCTGCTGGATGGTATCGATCCAGCCGTTGCGGCGCGCGATGTCGATCCGGCGACCGGTGCCGTCGAGCAGGCCGTTGGCGGGATTGGTCCGGGCCAGCGCATAGGCCGCCTCGTCCTCCGACAGGAAGCGCAGCACCTCGGGCGCGATCGGCTGGCGGCGGAGTTGGCACCGCAGTGCGTTCACATAGGCGATCTGGCGGAGCACGATCGTGCGCTTGAGATCATGCCCCTCGGGCTCGGGCAGCATGTTGCGCGTCATACGCGCAAGACTGCGCGAGGCATTGGTCATCAGCCCCCAGAGCCCGCGGCTTTCCCACCAGCGCTGATAGGCGGAGTTGTCGCGAAACCCGAGAAACAGCGCGAGCGCGGTACCAAACAGCGTCAGCGGCAGCGACGGCGCGTGAAATGGCAGGACATAATAGGTGACCGTCACGATCACGTCCCAGACGAACAGTCCGAGCAGCGGGCGCCACACCTCGCTGAGGATCTGACTTAAGCGAGGGGTTGCGGTGACGATCAACGGGCAGCTCCTTGTTTACGCGCCTCTAATGCGCGAAGACCGGTTTCGCTGCAATGCAGCGGTGACCAGCCCCAGCCAAGCGACTGGCCGCGGAATCGCGCCACGTCGCCGGGCCCCGGACACGCCGCGGCGATCAGCCCCCGCTCAACGACTGGTCGCGCAGTCCACGCCACACCTTGAGCGCCTGAACGGTCTCGGCGACGTCGTGAACGCGCAGGATCTGCACCCCGGCATCTGCCCCCTTAATCGCCAAGGCGAGCGATCCAGCCAGCCGCTCCCCGACCGGCGCCTCGTTCGACAGCGCACCGATCAGCCGCTTGCGACTTGCCCCCAGCATGATCGGGCAACCCAGGCCGTGGAACAGCGCGAGCCCGTTGAGCAGCGCGAGATTATCGGCAAGCGTCTTGCCGAAGCCGATGCCCGGATCGACGAGGATCCGCGCCCGGTCGACCCCGCCCGCGACGACCGCGGCGATCCTCGCCTCAAGCCAGTCGAACACGTCGGTGACGACGTCGCGGTAACCGATCCGGCCATGGCCGCCGTCCTTGGGATCGGGCGAGTGCATCAGCACGACGGGGCAGCCGCTCGTCGCGACGACCTCGAGCGCGCGGTCGTCCCACAGCAACGCGGCGACGTCGTTGACGAGATGCGCCCCGGCGGCGAGCGTCGCCTCCATGACGCCCGCCTTGCGCGTGTCCACCGAGACGATCGCGCCCGCGCGCGCGAGCCGGGTGACGACGGGGACGAGCCGCGCGATCTCGTCGCCCTCCCATATGGCGGGTGCGCCGGGCCGCGTCGATTCGCCGCCGACGTCGATCATCGTCGCGCCCGCCGCGGCCATGTCGATTCCCGCGGCGGCGGCAGCGGCGGGATCGCCGACATGCTTGCCGCCGTCCGAAAAGCTGTCGGGGGTGATATTGAGGATGCCCGCGACGAGTGGCTGGTCGAAACGCAGCGTCCGCTCGCCGAGCCGGAGCGCGGGGCGCGGGGCGGTGATGGCGGCGTGGAGATGCGCGGCGCGCGCGCCCAGCGCCGCGACGTTGGCGACCGCCACCGTGCGCCGGTCACGCCCCTCGATCACCTCATAGGCGGCGAACCACTGCATCCCGCCCGCGAGCCGCGCGACGCTGCCGTCGGGGTGGCCGATCGGCGTGTCGACGAACTGGACGGGGCGGAGGTGGAGGCTGGTCATGATCCCCTTTTCCCCAAATCCGTCGCTCGATCAAACCCACGCCGTTCGTCTCGAGTAGACATCGAGCTTGTCGAGATGGCGTATCGAAGGACATGTCCCTCGATACGAGCCCTCGACTATGCTCGGTCTCTACTCGCCACGAACGGAACTTTGCTCAGACCGTCGTCGCCAACAAATAAGTCTGGCGGAGGTCGTCGATCGGCTTGAGCCCCTTGTCGCTCTCGTAATGCCAGAAGCTCCAACCGTTGCAGGCGGGCGCGTTCTGGAGCGTCGAGCCGAGCTTGTGGATCGAGCCGATCGTGCCGCAGTCGCTGAGCAGCGAGCCGTCCGCGCGGATCGTTGCGCGCCACCGCCGCTTCGAATCGGTCAGCACCGTGCCGGGCGTCAGATACGCATTCTCGACCAGCACGCCGAACGCGACCTTGGGCTGCGTGCGCGGGCTCATCATCGTGCGGATCGCGGATTCGTCGAGCGGTAGCGCGGCCTCGATCCGCTCGTGCGCGGCCTCGATATAGTCGCCCTCACGGTCGATCCCGATCCAGCTGCGGCCGAGCCGCTTGGCAACCGCGCCGGTCGTGCCGGTGCCGAAGAACGGATCGAGCACCACGTCGCCGGGCTCGGTGCAGGCGAGCAGGATGCGGTACAGCAGCGCCTCGGGCTTCTGCGTCGGATGGACCTTGGTGCCGTTCTTCTTCAGCCGCTCGGCGCCGCCGCAGGTCGGGAATTCCCAGTCGCTACGCATCTGGAGCTCGTCGTTGAGCGTCTTCATCGCGCGGTAGTTGAAGTGATACTTCGCCTTCTCGCCCTTCGACGCCCAGATCAACGTCTCGTGCGCGTTGGTGAAGCGCGTGCCGCGGAAGTTGGGCATCGGGTTGGTCTTGCGCCAGACGATGTCGTTGAGGATCCAATAGCCGAGGTCCTGGACGGCGGCACCGACGCGGAAGATGTTGTGATAGCTGCCGATCACCCAGAGCGAGCCGTCGTCCTTGAGGATGCGGCGCGCTTCCTTCAGCCAGGCGCGGGTGAAGCGGTCATAGGCGGCGAAGGTGTCGAACTTGTCCCAGTCGTCGGTGACCGCGTCGACATGGCTGCCGTCGGGGCGATAGAGTTCGCCGCCGAGCTGGAGATTATAGGGGGGGTCCGCGAAGATCATGTCGATCGAGTTCGACGGCAGTGCCTTCATCCGCTCGATACAGTCGCCGCGCAGGATCTGGTCGAGCGGGAGCGCCGGCTGAACCGCCGGTTCCGCTGCCTTCTTTGCCGCGCGCGGCCGCGCGATCGTGTCGATCAAACCCATGTTTTCCGCCCCTTGTCGGCCCGCATAGCGGCGGAATTGTCCGACTCCGTCAAGCAAACAATCGTTAACGGCTCTCCCACGCGATTCGGCGGATGCGACCAATCGAGTCGCCGTCCTCCAGATATTGAGTCGTGGGAGACGTGCGCCTCAAGCCCTTGGGGTGTGGCGCGAAAGACTCAGCTCGTCGTTTCCTTTGCGAAGAGTCCCTCGCGCGTCCGATAGGCCGCGGCGACGGGCGCAAAACTGCGGCGGTGAATCGGCGTGGGGCCGTGGTCGCGCAGCGCCTTCATGTGGTGCGCACAGCCGTAACCCTTGTTCGAATGCCAGTTATATTCGGGGTGGACGTCGGCGGCGGCGACCATGATCAGGTCGCGCGTGTGCTTGGCGACGATCGAGGCCGCAGCGATCGACAGCGATTTGGCATCGCCGCCGACCAGCGGGGTGGCGGGGTAGGTCCAGCGCGGCAGGCGGTTGCCGTCGACGAGGACGTGGCCGGGCGCGTGGCCGAGTTCGGTCGCGAGCGCATCGACCGCGAGCGTCATCGCCTTCATCGTCGCCCAGTAGATGTTGAGCGTGTCGATCTCGTCGGGCTCGACGATGCCGATACCGACGATCGCACAGCCCTTCAGCCGCGCGCAGAGCCGTTCGCGTTCGGAGGCGGAGAGCTTCTTCGAATCGTCGATGCCGCGGGGGACGCCTTTGGCGGGCAGGATCACCGCGGCCGCGACCACCGGGCCGGCGAGCGGACCGCGGCCGGCTTCGTCGACGCCGGCGACGGGGCCGACGCAGAGCTTTTCATGTTTCATGCCGGGCATTTGCGGTCCTTCAGCTGGTCGAACGGGCTGACACCGAGTGCATGCCCCATCGGCCCGTGCCCTGCACCCAGCCCCGGCGGCTGTGCAAGCGCGGCGCGGACGAACGCGATCGCGCGCGCAATTGCCGCGTCGAGCGGCATGCCCTGTGCCAACCCCGCGGCGATGCCGCTGGCGAGCGTGCAACCGGTGCCGTGCGCGTGGCGGGTTTCGATGCGGGGGTTGGTCCAGCGCGTTTCGCCGGCGTCGGTGACGAGGCGGTCGGTGATCTGCTCGCCCTCGCCGTGCCCGCCCTTGATCAGCATGGCCGGCCCGAGCGCGCGCACCGCCGCCTCGCCGCCGAGGGCGGCGAGCTCGGGGAGGTTGGGGGTGACGAGCGTAGCGACCCGCATGAGGCGGGCGAACGCGGCAATGGTCGCCGGGTCGGCGAGTACGGAGCCGCTGCTGGCGATCATCACCGGGTCGAAGATTATGGGGATGCGTGCTTGGTGATGTCGCCCTGCCCCTCCTTGTTCTCCCGCGAAGGCGGGAGTCCAGTCTGGGCTCCCGCCTTCGCGGGAGAACAATGTGGTCAGGCGGTCGGCTACGGCGTTGGCGGTTTCTGCCGAGCCGATCATGCCGATCTTTACCGCGTCGACGCCGATGTCGGACACGACCGAGTCGATCTGCGCGAGGACGATGTCGGTGGGCACTGGGTGGACCGCCTGAACGCCGAGCGTGTTCTGCGCGGTGATCGCGGTGATGGCGGTCATCGCATGGCCGCCAAGCATCGTCACGGTCTTGATGTCCGCCTGGATGCCGGCGCCGCCGCCTGAATCCGAGCCGGCAATGATGAGGATTCTGGCGGTCATTGGCGGTGCCGGGCGGGGTTGGAGGTCATGGGTTGAGCTATGCCATAGTCGGTGCGGTGCGGGACAGGGCCATGCCTTCACCACCGCCCCGCCGGAGGCCGGGGCCCAACTGGGGGCTGCTGGCAGAGGGCAGATCCGTTACCGACGCCTTTCCAATTGGGCCCCGGCCTTCGCCGGGGGTGGTAGAGGTTGGAAAGGTGTTTAGTGCCGCCTACCCGACGCCGGCCTCTGCGGGGGCGCTTCGCCCAACCGCGTCGGGCGGTCGAGCAGTTCGCCGCCGCAATTGGGGCAACGCTCGTCGAGCGCGTCTGCACAGGTCGCGCAGAAGGTGCATTCGAACGAGCAGATGAACGCGCCAGGCGCATCGGCCGGAAGCTCGGCGGCGCAGCGTTCGCAGCTGGGGCGCATCTCCAGCATCAGGCGGCCACCTTGCGCACCGCGTCGCAGATCCGGTCGACGACGCGCTCGACCTGACCGGGATCATCGCCCTCCGCCATCACGCGGATCACGGGTTCGGTGCCCGACGGGCGGATGACGAGCCGTCCCTTGCCGACAAGCTCGTCCTCCGCTTGCGCGATCACTGCTTTCACCGATTCGTCGTCGAGCGGCTTGCCGCCGCCGAACCGGACGTTCTTGAGCAACTGCGGCAGGGGCTCGAAGCGGTGCAGCACTTCGCCCGCGGGCGCGCCCGAGCGCTTGACCTCGGCGAGGATCTGGAGCGCCGCAACGAGCCCGTCGCCGGTCGTCGCATAATCCGACAGGATGATATGCCCCGACTGCTCGCCGCCGACATTATAGCCGCTCGACCGCATCTTCTCGAGCACATGGCGATCGCCCACCTTGGTGCGGATCAGACCCAGTCCCTGCGCGGCGAGATGCCGTTCGAGGCCGAGGTTGGACATGACCGTGGCGACGAGGCCGCCGCCCGCGAGCCGCCCCTGGCGCGCCCAGCTGGCGGCGATCGTCGCCATCAGCTGGTCGCCGTCGACGATCGTGCCGGTCTCGTCGACGACGATCAGCCGGTCCGCGTCGCCGTCGAGCGCGATGCCGATGTCCGCGCCGCTCGCCACCACCGTCTCGGCGAGCGCCTGCGGTGCGGTCGAACCGACGCCGTCGTTGATGTTGATGCCGTTGGGGGTGACGCCGATCGCGACGACGTCCGCGCCGAGCTCCCAGAGCGCGGACGGCGCGACCTTGTAGGCGGCGCCGTTCGCGCAATCGAGCACGATCCGCATCCCGTCGAGCCGGAGATTTTCGGGGAAGGTCGACTTGGCGAAATGGATATAGCGTCCCTGCGCGTCGTCGATCCGGCGTGCGCGGCCGATGGCGCTCGACGCGACGAGTGGCACGTCGCCGTCGATCAGCGCCTCGATCGCGGTCTCCGCCTCATCAGACAGCTTGTAGCCATCGGGGCCGAACAGCTTGATCCCGTTATCGGCATAGGGATTGTGGCTGGCGGAGATCATCACGCCGATATCCGCGCGCATCGACTGCGTCAGCATCGCGACCGCGGGCGTCGGCATCGGCCCGACCATGACCACGTCCATGCCGACGCTGGTAAAGCCCGCGACCAGCGCGGATTCGAGCATATAACCCGACAGCCGCGTATCCTTGCCAATCACCACCCGGTGGCGGTGATCGCCGCGCAGGAAATAGGCGCCCGCCGCCATGCCGACCTTCATCGCCATCTCCGCGGTCATCGGCGACAGGTTGGTGGCGCCACGAATGCCATCGGTGCCGAAATATTTCCTTGCCATTCGTTATGCTTTCCGTCCGGTATCGGGGTCTGGCGGCGTTGATAGCGCGGTGTCACACGAAGGGCGAGCATGTCGCAGGCTACACGGATTCTTCTCTCCCTGATCATCGGGCTGGCCGCGGGCATCGCGCTCGCCGCGTTCGCACCCGGCAGCGTCGGTCCGGTGATCACCGTCGCACAGCCGATCGGAAGTGCCTGGCTGAACGCGTTGCAGATGACGATCGTCCCGCTGGTCGTTTCGCTGCTGATCACCGGCGTCGCCGCAACCGCGGAGGCGGCGCAGGCCGGGCGGCTCGCGGGGCGGGCGATCGCGCTGTATGTCGCGCTGCTCGCGCTGTCGGCGACCGCAGCTGCGCTGGTGACGCCGCTGCTGCTCGCGCTGTTCCCGATTCCCGCCGACTCCGCCGCCAGCCTGCGCGCGGCGATCCCAGGGCTGCATGCGATGAGCGCGGCGCCGCCGCTAGGCGAGTTTCTGGCCGCGATCATCCCGACCAACATCGTCAAGGCGGCGGCCGAGAACGCGTTCATCTCGCTCATCATCTTCGCGCTGATCTTCGCGTTCGCGATGACGCGGATCGATGCGAAGGGTCGCGCGCTGCTGACCGCGTTCTTCACCGCGGTGCGCGACGCGATGCTGGTGGTGATCGAATGGATCCTGTGGATCGCACCCGTCGGCGTCTCTGCGCTCGCGCTCGTCGTCGGCGCACGCGCGGGCACCGGCGCGTTCGGCGCGCTGGTCCATTATATCCTGATCGTCGCCGGCGTGGGCGTCATCGTGTCGCTTGCCGCCTATCCGATCGCGGTGTTCGGCGGACGCGTGCGGATCGGCGACTATGCACGCGCCGCGCTGCCGAGCCAGGCGGTCGCGATCAGCACGCAGTCGTCGATCGCCTCGCTCCCATCAATGGTCGAGGGGGCGAGCGCGCTCGGCGTCCCGGTCGCCACGTCGGGGATCACGCTGCCCCTGGCGGTGGCGATCTTTCGCGCGACCGGGCCAGCGATGAACCTTGCTGTCGCGATCTATGTCGCCTTCTGGTTCGGCGTGCCGCTGTCGCCCGCGGTGCTTGCGGTCGGCGTCGTCGTCGCGACGCTGACCTCGCTCGGGTCGGTCAGCCTGCCGGGCACGATCAGCTATGTCAGCGCGATCGCGCCGATCGCGGCGGCGATCGGGGCACCGGTCGCGCCGCTGGGGCTGCTCGTCGCGGTCGAGACGATCCCCGACATCATCCGGACGCTGGGGAACGTTATGATGGATCTCGCGACCACGGTGACGCTTTCGCGCCGGAATGGCGGCCGCGACAGCGAAGGATGACCCGATGAAATATCGTACGCTTGGCCCCGAATTCGAAGTCTCTGCGCTCGGGCTCGGCTGCATGCCGATGGCCGGGATCGGCAAGGGCATGTACGGCGAGGCGAACGCGGACGAGAGCATCGCGACGATCCACAGTGCGATCGAGCTCGGCGTGACGCTGTTCGATACCGCCGAGATCTATGGTCCGCTGATCAACGAGGAGCTGCTGGGCAAGGCGATCCGCGGCAAGCGCGACGGCGTCGTGATCGCGACCAAGTTCGGCTTCCGCTATGACGACAACGGCATGACCGGCGTCGACAGCACCCCCGCCAATGTTCGGCGTGCGTGCGAGGGATCGCTGAAGCGGCTCGGCGTCGAGACGATCGACCTGCTCTACCAGCACCGCGTCGACCCGGGCGTGCCGATCGAGGATACGGTAGGCGCGATGGCCGAGCTGGTGCGCGAGGGTAAGGTGCGGCATCTGGGACTGTCGGAGGCCGGGCTCGACACGATCCGGCGCGCCGCGGCGACGCATCCGATCGCCGCGCTGCAGAGCGAATATTCGCTGTGGGAGCGCGGGGTCGAGGACGCAATCCTGCCGCTGTGTCGCGAACTGGGGATAGGGTTCGTGCCCTATTCGCCGCTTGGGCGCGGGTTCCTGACGGGGCAGATCACCGCGCGGTCGGAACTGCCCGAGGGCGATTACCGCCGCAACGACCCGCGCTATTCGGACGAGAACTTCGCCAAGAACATGGAAATGGTCGCGGCGGTGAAAGCGATCGCCGACACGCATGGGGCGAGCCCGGCGCAGGTGGCGCTGGCGTGGCTGCTCGCGCAGGGTGACGACATCGTGCCGATCCCGGGGTCGAAGCGCCGTGTCACGCTGGAGGACAGCATGAAGGCGGCGGACATCACGCTGTCGGCGGATGATCTGGCTAAGCTTGATGCGGCGGCTCCCAAGGGTGGGACGGCGGGGCCGCGGTATGGGGAGAAGGCGCTGTCGATGACGCGGATCTAACCGGGTCCTACCCTCTCATAATCGTCATCCCCGCGCAGGCGGGGATCCAGACTGGCGAACCGTGGTCTATCACGAACCACAGAGTGTCTGGATCCCCGCCTTCGCGGGGATGACGGATCGTTTAGGCGATGACGGATCATGGGGAATGATCCGTCGGTAGGTCCAGCAGCCTTACTGAACCCCGTGCATCCACTTCTTGATCAGCGGCGAGATCAGCAGCAGCAGCACGCCGATCCCCGCCGAGACCAGCCCGATCGTCCAGAACACGCCCGCATAGGTGTCGAGGCTGACCTTCAGATTGGTCACCTGACCGCCGACCGTCTCGACGCTGGCGACCTGTGCGACGATGCCCGCGACATATTGCGCGACCGAGATCGACAGGAACCAGACGCCCATCATCAACCCGACGACGCGCGCGATCGACAGCTTGGTGATCATGCTGAGACCGACCGGCGAGATGCAGAGCTCGGCGAACGAGTGGATGAAGTAGAGCCCGGCCAGCCACCAGATCGCGACCTTGAACGTGGGGCCCACCATGCTCGCGCCCCAGACGAGGAACAGGAAGCCGACGCCGACGCCGATCAGCGCGATGCCGAACTTGACCGGGATCGACGGCTCGATGCCCCGGGCGGCGAGCTTGGTCCACAGGATCGACATCACCGGCGCGAGCGCGACGATAAAGAAGGCGTTGAAGAACTGCGTCTGCCCGGCCGAGATGCTGAACAGCCCGAAGACGCTGAGATCGGTGTTGCGATCCGCAAACAGCGTGAGGCTCGAGCCTGCCTGCTCGAACAGCGTCCAGAACACGACGTTGAACACGATCAGCACCATCGCCGCGAGCATCATCTGGAACTCGCGCCGCTCGCCATTGACGAACGACCAGATCAGGATGCCCGGCACCGCGACCAGGAACGTGCCGAACAGCAATTTGCCCATCAGCGACAGCGAGACGATGTAGCCGATGATCCCCGACCCCGGCACCGGCGGCTCGGCGTTCATCAGGTTGACGAACAGCAGATAGAAGATCGGGATGCCGAGCAGCGCGAGCGCATAGATGCCGAGCGCGCGATCGGGACCGCTGCGCACCGGCGGCTCGCCATATCCGTTCAGTTTGCCGCCATCGAACTGGATCAGCGTCCACGAGAACAGCATGCCGATCGCCGCCAGCCCGAAGCCGGCCCACCAGCCGAACGCGACCGCGAGGAACGGGCAGAGCAGCTGCGAGAACAGCGAGCCGAGGTTGATCCCCATGTAGAAGATCGTGAACCCGGCATCGCGCCGCTTGTCGCCCTGTGCGTAGAGCTCGCCGACCATCGTCGAGATGTTGGGCTTGAAGAAGCCGTTACCGACCGAGATCATGCACAGAGCGAGCAGCATGATCGTGACGTAGAACTCGCTGCGTTCGGCACCCGACGCGAAGCCACCCTTCTCGACGGTGCGCGCGACCGAGCCGTCGGCGGCGAGCAGCGAGACGGTGCCGTCGTCGTTCCCCTTGATCTGAAGGCGCCCGGCGGGATCGGCGAGATAGCGGACCTCGCTGCCGTTGCGCTCCTCGACCTGGATCTCGTAGCGCTGGCTGGCGATCGTCGCATAGGGCTTGGCGGTCTCGCCGCCGAAGCAGAGCAGCAGATACCCCATCGCCATGATGATCGCGCCGAACTTCACCGCGCGCTTCGAACCCAGATACTGATCCGCGAGATAGCCGCCGACGAGCGGCGTCAGATACACCAGCGCGGTGTAGCCGCCGTACAGCCCGGTCGCCTCGCGGTCGCCGAACACGAAATGCTTGGTGAGGTACAGCGTGAGCAGCGCGCGCATGCCGTAATAGCCGAAACGCTCCCACATCTCGGTGGTGAACAATCGCGCGAGCTGGCGGGGATGGCCGAACCAGGTCTCCCCGCTGGCGGGGTTCACGTGGGTGATATCCGGCTCTCGCGGTGTATCCGCGGTCGGGGTGTCCACCATCTCTTACGCTCCCTGCTACGCTGGGCCGCCGTCGAACGCGGCGGCTTCATTGCCGCCTTACCTAGCGGCAAAGCCGGGACTGTAAATATCGGTGGCCGTGGGACCACCTGCTAAATCGCGGATGCGGCTGTAAATCGCCGCGCTACGTGCCTATCTGCGGGGCGATGTTCAACGACACTTCCAGTCCGCTCGCACTGCTCGCGACCCGCCGCTCGGGCAAGCCGCGCGACCTTGCCGCCCCTGGTCCCGACGCCGACCAGTTCGCGCAAATTCTCGCGATCGCCGCGCGGACCCCCGATCACGGCAAGCTGGCGCCCTGGCGTTTCGTCGTGGTCGGGCAGGACCAGCGGACCGCGCTGGCTGCGCTGATCATCGATGCGTACCGCGTCGAGCGCCCCACCGCGTCGCGCACCGAGATCGAGGCGCTCGACCAGTTCGCACATCAGGCGCCCGCGCTCGTCGTCGTGCTGTCGTCCCCAAGGCCGAGCCACATCCCGGTATGGGAGCAGGAATTGTCGGCGGGGGCCGCGTGTATGAACCTGCTCCACGCGGTGCATGCGCTCGGCTTTGCCGGCGGCTGGCTGACCGGGTGGCCGAGCTTTTCGGACGCGGTTCGCGATGCGTTCGGAGAACCGCACGAGCGCATCGCCGGATTCATGTTCATCGGCACGCCATCGCGCGCGCTCGACGAACGGCCCCGCCCCGATATGGAACGCGTCGTCTCGCGCTGGCGGCCGTAGGACTCGACGAATCGCCGAATTGCTGTATTAGGGGAGCATGACAGCGCTCAGCAGCGACGACAGCCCGGTATATCTCCGCCTCCGCAGCACGATCGCGGCCGGGATCCTGCGTGGCGACTATCGCACGGGCGACCAGCTGCCATCGGTGCGCGCCTTTGCGGCGGAACACGGCGCCAATCCGCTGACGGTGGCCAAGGCCTATCAGAGCTTTCAGGACGACGGCTATGTCGAGGTGCGCCGCGGCGTCGGCATGTTCGTAATGCCGGGCGCCGCCGAAGCGCTGCGCGTCGCCGAGCGCGAGAACTTCGTGACGACGCAGTGGCCGCGCATTCTCGGGCATATCGAATTGCTCGGGCTCGACGCGCACGATCTGCTGGAGCGCGAGCGGATCTGACCTGCCGCGCCCGTCCCGGGTGGCCGGCCTAGAAGATTCCGAGTGCGGCGACGTCCTCGACGCTGAGGTCGATCCCGAACAACAGGCTCATCCGGATCCGGTACACGCGCGGATCGGTGATCTCGCCAGCGGTCGTGTCGGTGCCCGACCGGCGGCGATAATTGCGGCCGATCAGCGAGGCAAAGCCGTTCGGAAGGACGATGCTCGCGATCGGCGTATGCGTGAAGCGGCTGGCGGGCGCGGTCGAGGTCCAGTGGTTCCCCATCGCCAGATCCGCGTCGAACACCTCGCCGAGCGTGAAGCTGTATTGCGGCTGGAACCCGCCCGTCTCGCCGCGGCCATCGGTGGACATCGGATCGCCGTCACGCAGCAACAGCCAGCCCTGCTCGGTCGCGTCGAGCCGGAAACGCGCGCCGTCCGGCGCGGTCGCCTCGGCGCCGTCCGCCAGCGGAAGAACGGGCGTGTAGCTGCCGCCGAAACCGGTGTCGGCGATCCAGTCCTGCCCGTCGATCGTCACCAGCGCGAACGTATGCGTCAGCGGCGGAACGTCGGTCGCGGCAATCCAGACGCGCGCGAGGAGCGGCCGCGCAGTAAAACCGAGTTCGGCGAGCGCATCGAGGAACAGCCGGTTATGCTCGAAACAATAGCCGCCGCGGCGCGCGGTGACGAGCTTGGCGAAGACCGGGGCGCTGTCGATCGCGACACCGCGCCCGAGCACGACGTCGAGATCCTCGAACGGGATCGCCAGCCGGTGCGCCTGTTGCAGGCGACCGAGCCCGATCGAATCGAGCGTCGGCCGCGCGGGCATGGCGACACGGGTGAGATAGGCGTCGAGGTCGAACATCTGGTTTTCTGTATCCCTTTTCCGCCCCCTATACCGTTCGTGTTGAGCGAAGTCGAAGCACCTAAGGTTGAGACGTGCCCCTCGACTTCGCTCAGGGCGAACGGACGGTGGAGGATCGAACGGGGGGTAGAGGAGAATGGACAAGCGCCGGCCCTACCCCCTCCGTCATCCTGGGCTCGACCCAGGATCCAGAGCCACAGACGCCGGCGCGCGTGACTTTGGATCCTGACTTTCGTCAGGATGACGGGGCTTGATCGCGCGGCTCAGGCGGCGAACAGGTCCGCCTCGATCGAATAGAGCACCGCCGCGCTGGCATTGGCGGCCGCGTTGAGCCCCATCGCCTCGGGGACGATCTGGTCGAGGTAGAACCGCACCGCGGCGGTCTTCATCCGGCCGAAGTCGTCGGTGCCGGCGACGCCGCCCTGCCGCTCCATCAGCCAGCCGCAGGTCGCGACCGACAGCATCGTCAGGAACGGATAGCTTGCCGCGAGCTTGTCGTCGGCGTCCGCGGTCGCCAGGCGACGCCCGATCGCCTCGCACGCGTCGACCAGCGCCAGCAGACGCTCGTCCTTTGCCTCCGCGCGGATGTCGGCGATCAGCGCGGCAAACGCGCCGCCATTGTCGAGACCGAGCTTGCGGCCAACCAAGTCCGCGGCCTGGATGCCGTTCGTCCCCTCGTAGATCGGCGTGATGCGCGCATCGCGGAAATACTGTGCGGCGCCGGTCTCCTCGACATAGCCCATGCCGCCATGCACCTGGATGCCGAGGCTTGCGACCTCGTTGCCGAGATCGGTGCCATGCGCCTTGGCGAGCGGCGTGACGAGTTCGAGGCGGTTGCGCGCGGCGTGATCGCCCAGATTGGCGCGATCGACCTGCCCCGCGGCGTAATAGACGAGCGCACGCGCCGCCTGCGTCTGCGCCTTCATCCGCATCAGCATGCGGCGGACGTCGGGATGCTCGACGATCTTGACCGACTCCTTGTTCGGCGAACCCGCGCGTGCCGACTGGACTCGGTCGAGCGCATAGGCGACCGCGCCTTGCGTCGCGCCCTCGGCGACCTGCACGCCCTGAAGCCCGACGTTGAGCCGCGCATTGTTCATCATCGTGAACATCGCGCGGATGCCGCCCAGTTCCGCGCCGATCAGCTCGCCGACGCAGTCGTCACTGTCGCCGAAGCTCAAGACGCAGGTCGGCGAGGCGTGGAGCCCCATCTTGTGCTCGATCGAGACGACACGGACGTCGTTGAAGTCGCCCGGCGTGCCGTCGTCCTGAAGCCGGTATTTGGGCACGAGGAACAGCGAGATGCCCTTGGTCCCGGCCGGTGCGCCCGGCGTCCGTGCGAGGACGAGGTGGACGATATTCGGCGCCATGTCGTGATCGCCGAACGAGATGTAGATCTTGGTGCCCTTGATCGACCATTTGCCGTCGCCGAGTGGCGTCGCGGTCGCGCGGAGCGCGCCCACGTCGGAGCCGGCCTGCGGTTCGGTCAGGTTCATCGTGCCGGTCCATTCGCCGGTCGCGAGATGCGGGAGGTAGAGCGCCTGCTGTTCGGGACTGCCGTGATGCTGGAGCGCCTCGATCGCGCCGACGGTCAGCGTCGGGCAGAGCGCGAAGCCCATGTTCGCCGAACCCAGCGTGTCGAGCACCGCGGTCTGGATCGCGAAAGGAAGGCCCTGCCCGCCCCATTCTTCCTCGACGCCGATTCCGCCCCAGCCGCCCTCGACATAATCCTTGTACGCCTGCGCGAAGCCGTCGGGCATGACGACGCCCTCGGGGGTCCATTTCGCGCCGACGGTGTCGCCGGTGCGGTTGAGCGGCGCCCATTCGCCGGCGGCGAGCTGCCCGACGCCTTCGAGCACCGCGTCGACGACGTCGCCGCTCGCGGCGGCATAGCGTTCGGTGTCTGCAAGGTCGCCGATCCGTACGACGTGATCGAGCACGAAACGCTGTTCGGTGGTTGCCGGTGTGAAGGCCATCGCATCCTCTTATCGCTACGGTTTGGACCCGCTATAAGCCTGTGAAATGACCCGTCCACACCCTCGGATTTTACCCTACGGCACAGCCGCGATCGCCGAGGCCGCAACGCTGATTCGCGCAGGCGGTATCGTCGCGGTGCCGACCGAGACGGTCTATGGCCTCGCCGCGGACGCGACCAATGCCGAGGCGGTGGCGCGCATCTATGCCGCCAAGGGCCGTCCGAGTTTCAACCCGCTGATCGTGCATGTCGCCGATCTGGCGGCGGCGGAGCGGATCGCGTTGCTCGACGCGGATGCGTTGGCGCTGGCCGCGGCGTTCTGGCCGGGGCCGCTCACTTTGGTGCTGCCGGTGCGCCACGATTCGGGGATTGCGGCGCTGGTGACCGCGGGGCTCGATACGATCGCGATCCGGGTGCCGCGCCACCGCGCGATGCAGGGCCTGATCGCAGCGTCGGGCCGGCCGCTCGCGGCGCCGTCTGCCAATGCGAGCGGGGGGATCAGCCCGACCAGCGCGGTGCATGTGGCAGCGAGTCTGGGAGGGAACGTGCCGCTGATCCTCGACGACGGCGCGACCGAGGCGGGGCTGGAATCGACGATCGTGGCGGGGCGGTCGGTGTTGCGGCCGGGGCCGGTGACGGCCGACGCTCTCCGCCAGCACCTCCCCGGCGAATGCCGGGGCCCAATTGGCACGTCTCCTGTAATGGAGCGCGGTGCGGATCATGACCGTCCCCCAATTGGGCCCCGGCCTTCGCCGGGGGGGCGTGCGGTGACGGCGCCGGGACAGCTTGATAGCCACTACGCGCCGAGCAAGGTGCTCCGGTTGAACGCGATCGATGCGGAACGCGATGAGTGGCTGATCGGGTTTGGCGACGTCGCGGGCGACGTATCGCTCTCCGCATCGGGAAACCTCGTCAAAGCCGCCGCGAGGTTATTCGACCTGCTCCACGCCGCTGACGCAAATGCGAGCGCGCGGATTGCTATCGCGCCGATCCCGTTCGACGGCATCGGCGAAGCAATCAACGACCGCCTCCGCCGCGCTGCGCATCGCTGACGCTCTCGTCATCCTGACGAACGTCAGGACCCAGAGCCACGAGCGACACCCCCCGAAACCCTGGATCCTGACTTTCGTCAGGATGACGGGGGGTGTGGCTCGTCCGGCCGGTTCAAGGCTTACGCGCTGACCGCCGCCTTCGACCGTGCGGCGAAGCTCTTGCGCAGCTTCTGCAGCTTTGGCGGGATCACCGCCATGCAATAGGGGTTGGAGCGCCCCGAGGTTTCCCAATAATCCTGGTGATAGCCTTCGGCCTCGTACCAGGTGGTCATCGGCTCGATCGTCGTGACGATCGGCTTGGCGCTGTCCGCCTGCGCGCGCTCGAGCGCCGCCTGCATCTCCGCCTTCTGCGCATCGTCGGCAGGGAACATTGCCGAACGATATTGCGTGCCGACGTCGTTGCCCTGCCGGTTGAGCGTCGTCGCGTCGTGCGTCGCGAAGAAGATGTCGAGCAGGTCGCCAAGTTTCAGCTGTTCGGGATCGAAGCCGATCCGGATCGCCTCGGCATGGCCGGTATCGCCGCCGCACACCTGTTTGTACGTCGGATCAGGCACATGCCCGCCGATATAGCCGCTCTCGGCGCTTTCGACGCCGATCACGTCCTTGAACACGGCCTCGGTGCACCAGAAGCACCCGCCCGCCAGCGTTACATAATCCGTCATCACGATCTCCTTTCCGCCAAGATAGGAAGCCGCTACCCCGCAACAAAGAGGAGACACATGTGATCGACGGTCCAAGGCTTGATGGCAGGGTGATGGTAACGGGCGGCGCCGGCTATATCGGCAGCCATGCGGTCCTGGCGCTGCTCGACGCGGGGCATGAGGTGGTCGTGGTCGACAATCTGGTCACCGGCTTCGACTGGGCGGTCGATCCCCGCGCGACGCTGGTCGAGGCGAATGTCGCCGACGATGCGAAGGTCCGCGCGGCGATCCGCGATCACAAGGTCCGCGCGATCATGCATTTCGCAGGCTCGGTCGTGGTGCCCGAATCGGTCAGCGACCCGCTCAAATATTACCGCAACAACACCGCCGCCAGCCGGTCGCTGATCGAGAGCGCGGTGGCGGAAGGGGTGCCGCACTTCATCTTCTCGTCGACCGCGGCGACCTATGGCACGCCCGAAAAGGTGCCGGTCGCCGAGGGCGATCCGACGGTGCCGATCAATCCCTACGGCATGTCCAAGCTCATGACCGAGGCGATGCTGCGCGACGTCGCGGCGGCGCACCCGATCAACTATGCCGCTTTACGCTATTTCAACGTCGCGGGCGCGGATCCACAAGGGCGCAGCGGCCAGTCGACGGTCGGCGCGACTCACCTGATCAAGATCGCGGTCGAGGCGGCGACGGGCAAGCGCAGCCATGTCGGGGTCTACGGCACCGATTTCGACACGCCAGACGGTACGGGCGTGCGCGACTATATCCATGTCAGCGACCTTGCCGCTGCGCATGTCGCCGCACTCGACCTGCTGGTCGCCGATCCGGGCAAGAGCCACACGCTCAACGCGGGCTATGGGACGGGCTTCTCGGTGCTGCAGGTGCTCGACGCGGTCGACAAGGTCACCAACATGACGATCGATCGCCGCCTCGAGGGGCGCCGCGCAGGCGATCCGGCGATGCTGATCTCGGACAACAGCGCGATCCTCGCGACGCTCGACTGGACGCCGCGCCATGCCGATCTCGACGGCATCGTCCGCGACGCACTGGCCTGGGAGCGCACGCTCGCCGAACGCCAGCGCTAGGGTCTCCATCCTTAGTCCTCCCCGCCGGGGGAGGGCTGAAGAAGGAGATCAGGCGTCGGCCGGCGGCGTACCAAAGGCGTGACGTTCGCCGCCGATCGCCTCGCGTGCGCGCGCGGTCGCAAGCCACCAGCCAAGCGCCCATAACGTCCCGAAACTCCAGCCGGCGAGCACGTCGCTTGGCCAGTGTACGCCGAGATAGACGCGGCTGCAGCCGATCGCTCCGACCATGATGATCGCCATCACGAGGATATAGCGGCGCGCGGCGGCGGATACGGTGACCTGCGAGGCCAGCCCGGCGAGCGTCAGATAGACGATCGCGCTGTTTGCCGAATGGCCGCTGGGGAAACTCATGTTCGACACCTGAACAAGGTGGTCGACGAGATCCGGGCGCGGACGTGCGACCTCGGTCTTGACCAGGCTGACGACGAGGCCGCCGCTGATGCTCGCCGCAAGCGTCGCCGCTGCGCTTAGCCAGAGCCGCTGAACGGCGAGCAGACCCGTGGCAAGCAGGACGACGATCGTCAGGATGACGCCGCCGCCAAGCGCAGTGACGTCCGCGGCGACCTTGGGCAGCCACGACGGGCTACCCCAGTCGCGCAGACCGACGATGATCGCGCGGTCGAACGCAAACGGCCAGTGACCGATGGCCAGACCAATGAGCAGGACGACCGCGATCCCCGCCGCGCCGACCGACGCGCCCGCCAGCACCACGGGCAGGCGACGACGATGCGGACCGTCGTCCGCGCCGTTTTGCTGGCTAACGACGGAGCTTACTCCAGATCGCCCTCGTCGATCACGACGAGCGACGCCGATGGCTTCTTCATCGCTGCCTCGGCGCAGACGTCGATGATCTCGTCGCTGAAGCGTTCGAACAGTTCGAGCGCATCATCCTCGGGCTCATCGCCGCTCAGTTCCTTGAGCACGGCGTATTTCACCGCGAAGTCGCGGTCGTCGCCATCGATCTCGGCGGTAAATTCGACCTGCCGCTCGCGGTCGTTGTCGGTAAGGCTGTTCTGGTCGATTACGAGGCTGCTGGCCATGTCTGTGGACTCCCGGGGGTTGCGCGAATGTCCCTGCCCGCGCCCCTCGCATGGGGCAACCCCGGAAAACGCCTTCGCGCGTCGCCGGTGCGGGGTAGGTATGGCAGCGATAACCCGTGACTGCCGGCTTTGATCCGGATGACCGGGACGGTACGCGCGGATAGCGCCGTACGCCTGGATTACGCGCGCTGGCGCGACTGGCTCTGGATCCTGACGTTCGTCAGCATGACGGAAAGGGGCTCGGGCGGGAGACCGGCAGCGCTCAGGCGCCCCATTCGGGCCCGTCCTCGTCGGGATAGAAGCCGTCGCTCCGGTCCGGCGCGGGTGGGGCGGCCCGGCGACCCGTATCCGCGACCGGAGGGGGCAGCGTCGGGTCGCCGCCACCGAAGCGGATGCGGATATACGCGCCGCCGCCATGCATCGCCTGGAACACCGCGACCGTTTCGTCAGCCTGCATGCGCTGGCCGATCAGCGGCGCGCGCTCGGCGCTGATATAGCCCATCTGGATGTCGCGCTCGCTCCACACGCCGACCGCATTCGGATCATGCGGGTTCTTGGGCTCGCGGCGCAAGGTCACGCGGTCGCCGGACGCGCAGAGCAGGATTTCCATCCGCCGGTTGCTCCGGCTCTTGTCGGTATTGGGAAAGTCGATCCCGACGATCGACGTGGTGAGTTCGTCCATCGCGCGACGATGCGCGCACCGCCGCCGCGGTGCAACCGGTGCGAATCGGGAGTCTGCGAGAGGATAAGGTGCCGATGGTGGGTCCGCCGGGGCTCGAACCCGGGACCTCTCGATTAAAAGTCGCTTGCTCTACCAACTGAGCTACGGACCCGTATATCGGCTGCGAGCCACTAGGGGCGCAGCCGCGGTCGGTCAACCTTGTGCGCGAGATGACGGACGCTTTGCCCGGTCAGCGGGTCGCGCCACCGCGGCGCGATGCGCGCGAGCGGGGCCAGCACGAAGCCGCGGTCCCGATAGGCGGCATGCGGCACGCTCAGCCCCGGCCCCCGCCATGCGCCGCCGGACCACAGGATGATGTCGAGATCGATCACGCGCGATCCCCAGCGGCGGCCGCGCCGCCGACCGAACGCGGTCTCGATTCGCTTCAGCCGCGCAAGCAGCACGGGCGGCGAGTCGTGCGTCTCGACCAGCGCGACCGCATTGGCGTAGCGCCGGATCGACGGCCCGAGCGGCGCGCTCGCGATGATCGGCGACACGGCGACGACGCCCCCGACCGCCGCCAGCGCGGCGCGGATCGTCGCGGCGGGCGCACCGTGGATTCCGCGCCGATTCGATCCGAGCGCGATCGCATAGGTTGTCCGCTCCATCCGACCCGCCTAACGCACCGCGATGAACTTCGCACCCTCCCCGCTGCCCGAAACCGAGCCGCCGCACGACTGTCCCAATTGCCCGCGTCTCGTCGCCTTCCGCAACGAATTGCGCGCCGAATTTCCGACCTGGTGGAATGCCCCCGTCCCCGCGTTCGGCGATCCCGATGCGTGGCTCGGCATCATCGGCCTCGCGCCCGGCAAGCACGGCGCCAACCGCACCGGGCGTCCGTTCACCGGCGATTTCGCGGGGCAATTGCTCTACGACACGCTCGGCAAGTTCGGGCTGGCAGACGGCGTGTTCGCAGCGAAACCCGATGACGGGCTAAAGCTGAACGGCGCGATCATCATCAACGCAGTCAAATGCCTGCCGCCGCAGAACAAGCCGACGCCGGAGGAAATCCGCACCTGCCGCCCGTTCGTCGAGAACCAGCTCGCGGAGTTGCCTAAGGCGCGAGTTTTCATCGCCCTCGGCCAGATCGCGCACCAGACCAGCGTGAAACTGCTCGGCGGGCGGCTGCCCAAGGCCAAGTTCGGGCATCTCGCCGAGCATGTCATGCCCGACGGCCGCATCCTGATCGATAGCTATCACTGCTCGCGCTACAACCAGAACACCCGCGTCCTGACCCCCGACATGTTCGAAGCCGTGTTCGCGCGGGCGCTGGAGTTGCGCTAACCCTTGTCTGCGGGGATCAGTGAGGCGACGTTGCGCGCTGCGACTGCCCAACGATAAACCGCATCCGCAATATAAATCCGGAACTGGGTAGGATCGACCTGAACGTTCTTCGCGCCGCCAACACAGGGCCTTGCCTGATCGATCAAAGCAGCCTGAAGATCGCCAAACAGTGCGGGACCGTCACCTAACGCCAACTGCACGGATAGTTTGGGCTGCAGCCGCACCATGCACGCTGCAATACGATAATAGGCTTGGTCGACCGGCGAACGAAAGCGGTTACGCGGAATCTCCCGGAGATCGAATCGGCGTTCGACCTCCGGATCACGCGTCTGCTCCGTGGTGAGTTCCAAGTCTGGTACGAACATCTTCAATGCTTGGATCGTGAACGCGCCGCGATCATAAATGGAATGGCCGAGCGGCGCGGCCTCGATATTTGGTGAAATACCTTTCTGCCCACCATTCATAGCAGTGGCAGCCTCGAGTTCCGTGGCATCGCGCCCCTGACGTCCGAGTGCATTGGCCCCTTCGCCACACGTCGCATAGATCCGAGCCAGTCTATCCTGCGCGTAGGCGTGACGAACACTATTGAACTCGCCATCAACAACCTTGTGCAGCCAGGCATACTCGCTCAAATTGCTACGCGCGGCACATTTTGCCATTCGCTCGCTGGCGTCGTAGCGCGCACGAATATTGATCGTTGAGATTGCCGTTGGATAACGCGCAGTCGTATCGATATCTTTACGCAGCCTGTATCCTTGAATGACAATATCATTCTCAGATGCTGCCGCGGGAGGTAATGCCGTTTGCCCCGCGGGTGGCTCAACGTCCGGCTGGCGAGCCAACTTGTCCTGCGCATTTGCCATGGTCGAAGCACCGATCGCCAGCAAGATAACCCGCGAAGTTCTGTTCACCATAGCACATGTCTCCGCCACGAAGAACTTCACGATAGCTAGACGTCTGCAACAAGTCTCCCGTAAAGATCAGGCCGGCGGTCACGGAAGAATCCAAAAGCGGCGCGGTGGCGCTTGACGATGTCGAGATCGATCGTTGCGGTGATCACGCCCTCGTCGTCGCGACCGAGTTCGGCGAGGATATCCCCGCGCTCGTCGGCGATGAAGCTGGTGCCGTAGAAGGTCTGGCCATGCTCGACGCCGACGCGGTTGGCGGCGACGATGGGCACGACGTTGCTGACCGCATGCCCGACCATCGCACGCCGCCACAGCCGCGCGGTGTCGAGGCTGGTGTCGTGCGGCTCGCTGCCGATCGCGGTCGGGTAGAACAGGACTTCGGCGCCCATCAGCATCATCGCGCGCGCGGTCTCGGGATACCATTGGTCCCAGCAGACGCCGACGCCGAGCGTCGAACGGCCCTGCGCGGCGGCATGCGGCCAGACCTTGAAGCCGGTATTGCCGGGGCGGAAATAGAATTTTTCCTCATAGCCCGGGCCGTCGGGGATGTGGCTCTTGCGATAGACGCCCTGCACCTCGCCGTCGGGGCCGATCATCGCGAGGCTGTTGTAATGGTGCGGGCCATCGGCCTCGAAGAAGCTGGTCGGAATCGTGACCTTGAGCGCCTCGGCGAGCGCCTGCATCGCGAGCACCGCCTTGTGCTCGCCGACGGGGGCGGCGTTGGCGAACAGGCCCTCGTCCTCGACACGGCAGAAATATTCGCCCTCGAACAATTCGGGCGGCAGGATCACCTGCGCGCCGCGCGACGCCGCCTCGCGGACGAGCCGCGAGACATTGGCGATATTCTTGTCGATATCGGCAGTGAAGCCGAGCTGGAGCGCGGCGACGGTGATCTCGGTCATGCGAATTCCTATAGCGTCACGCCGAAGCGCGCCGCGATTGCGACGACCGCGAGATAGAGAAGGATCGTCAGGACGCAACCGGCAGCAAGCGAAACCCAGAATCCGACACCGTGCCGCAACAGCGCCGGGATCAGCAGGAACATCGGCAGCGAGGGCAGCACGTACCAGAAGGTCGCCTCGGCATGCGCGGCCAGCCGGACGCGGTCGCCGGTGTCGTGCCACAGCCAGATCATGCCGAGCACCGACAGCAGCGGCAGCGACGCGACGAGCGCCCCTGCCGCCGGACTCCGCCGGGCGATGGCCGCGATCAGCGCGACGATGATCCCGGACAGGACCGCGCGGACCGCGAAGGCGAGCATCAGCCGGGGATTTGCTGGCTGATGCAGTGGAAGCTGCCGCCGCCGGTCAGGATATGATCCGCACGCTGCCCGACAACCTGACGGTCGGGGAAGATCGCCTGGATCGCCGCGACCGCGGCGCCGTCATTCTCCGCGCCGTAGAGCGGCACGACGACGGCGGCATTGCCGATGTAGAAATTCATGTAGCTGGCGGGCACGATCTCCTCGTCGCGCAGCACGCGGCCGGGCGACGGGATGCCGACCACCGTCAGGCCGGCGCGTTCCGCATCCCGCTTCGCCAGCTGATAGACCTGCCAGTTGGGGTCGTTCTCGGCCGCCTCGGGGACCGCGACGCGACCCTCGCCGACGAAGCGCGCGAGATTGTCGACATGGCCGTCGGTATGATCGTTGACGAGCCCGTCGCCGAGCCACACGACCTGGCTGAAGCCGAGGTCGGACTTCAGCCGCGCCTCGATCTCCGCCTTGTCGAGGTCGGGGTTGCGGTTGCGGTTGAGCAGGCACTGCTCGGTCGTGACGACCACGCCCGTGCCGTCGCCATCGACCGCGCCGCCTTCGAGCACCCAGTCGAATGCCGAGAGCGTCTTGCCGCGGCCCTCGGCCAGACGGCGGCCGATCGTGTCGTCGCCGGGCAGGTCGTATTTGCCGCCCCAGCCGTTGAAGACGAACTGGTGCGCGGTGCCGTCGCCAACGATGATCGGCGCGGTGTCGCGCAGCCAGATGTCGCCGAACGGCTCGACCACGACCTCGGCGAACGGGGCGAGCCGACGCGCGGTCCGCGCCGAGCCCTCGTCCGCGGCAACCAGGATCACCGTCTCGCCCTTGCCGTCGGCATGGACTGCGGACGCAAAGGCGACGACCTCGTCACGCGCGGGTTCAAGATCGTCGAGCCACAGATCGGCATGGCTTGGAAAGCCGATCCAGACGGCCTTGTGATGCGCCCATTCGGCGGGCGGGGGGAGTGTCGTCACTTACTTGGCTCCTGCGCGATCTTTGTCGCGGATGTTGCGGAATTCGGCGGTTTTGTACCAGTTCGGCCACAGCGCCGTGTCGTCGGCGAGCTTGCGGCCGAGCCCGTAATAGATCGTCAGATCCTCGACCGCACCCGACCAGTCCCATTTGGCGTCATATTCGTCGGCGGGCTTGTGATAGCGGTTGGCGACATAGTCCTCGCGCGCGGCATGACCCGCCGCGGTGCCGCCGACCACCAGGTCCTCGCCGCTGCCGCCATCGAGCATCGGCACGCCGAGCTTGGCGAAGCTGAAATGATCCGAGCGATAATAGCCGCCGCGTTCGGGGTTGGCCTCGACGCCGATCACGCGGCCCTGCGCGGCGACGAACGGCTTGACCAGATCCTCGATCTCCGACTTGCCGGCCCCCGTCAGCACGAAGTCCTTCACGCGCCCGTCGACGTTCAGCACGTCCATGTTCACGCCGCCGACCGTCCGCGCGAGCGGATAGATCGGATGCTCGGCATAATAGCGCGAGCCGAGCAGCCCCGATTCCTCCGCGGTCACCGCGAGGAACGCGATCGAGCGCTTGGCAGGACCCGCCTTCACATGCGCCTGCGCGAGCGCGATCAGCCCCGCGGTGCCCGTCGCATTGTCCGCGGCGCCGTTGCAGATGTCGTCGCCACCCACCGCATCGCAGCGGCCGAGATGATCCCAGTGCGCCGAATACAGCACGTAATCGTTCGGTACGGTCTTCCCCGGCAGCACGCCGATGACGTTCCTCGACGCCTGGCGCCGGATCGTGTTGGCAAAGCCGGTCGACAGCTTGAGCCCGAGCGGTACCGCCTTGAAGCCCTTCACCTTGGCCGCCGCGGCGAGCGCCGCATAATCCTTGCCCGCACTCGCGAAGACGCGCTCGGCGGCAGGCTTCTGCATCCAGCCGATGACCTGCGACTGGTCGAGATGATCGCCCTTCTCGTCGAGCTCGAGCTGCGGCCCGGTCCAGGACGACTGCACCACCGCCCAGGGATAGGCCGCGGGCTCGGTATCGTGGACGATGATCGCCGCCGCCGCGCCGTGCTTCGCCGCATTCTCGAACTTGTACGGCCAGCGGCCATACCAGGTCATCGCGCGGCCCTCGAACGGTCCTTCGCGGCCCATCGTCTGCCAGTCGGCGTCGTTGATGAGGATGACGACGGTCTTCCCCTTCACGTCGACGCCCGCATAATCGTCCCAGCCCTTTTCGGGGGCGGTGATGCCGTAGCCGACGAAGACGACGTCGCTGTTCGTCACGGTCGAGGTCGGTGCGACGCGGTAGGTCCCCGCGACCATGTCGGTGCGATAGGCGAGGCTGACGGGGGTCTTGCCGCCGGTGAAGACGAAGGGCTTCACGTCCTTTGCGGTGATCTCGACCATCGGCACGTCCTGGGTCCAGCTGCCCCTGTTGCCGGGTTTCAGCCCCGCGGCCTTCATCTGCGCGACGAGATAGGCGACGGTCTTCGCCTCGCCGGGCGTAGTCGGCGCGCGGCCTTCATAGGCGTCGGACGACAATGTCTGCGTCACGGTCTTCAGCGTCTCGACCGAGATCGCGGGCGCGGTCTGCGCCGAGGCGGCGGTGCCGAGAAGGAGCAGGGACAGAAGGGCAGCGCGCATAGGGATCTCCCGAGTGAATGCCGCGCGTTCTGGCAAAGCGCGGTCGCTATGTCCACGCAACGAAAAAGGGCGGCCCCGAAGGACCGCCCTTTTCTGTTTCGGACCGCGCCGTGGCGAAGCCACGTCGTCGGACGTCGCTTGAGCGACGCCGGCCGGTCTCGTTACTCTCGACTCAGCGCGAATAGAACTCGACGACGAGGTTCGGTTCCATCTTCACCGGGTAAGGCACTTCGTCGAGCGTGGGCACGCGCGTGAAGGTTACCTTGGCCGCACCATCGGGAGCGACATAGTCGGGGATCTCGCGCTCGGCGAGGCTCTGTGCTTCCATCACCAGCGCCATTTCCTGCGCCTTCGAACCCAGCGTGATCTCGTCACCGACGAAGCAGCGACGCGACGCGATGTTGCACTTCACGCCGTTGACGCGGATGTGGCCGTGCGAAACGATCTGACGGGCTGCGAAGATCGTCGGCGCGAACTTGGCGCGGTAGACGATCATGTCGAGACGCTGCTCGAGCAGGCCGATCAGGTTCTGCGAGGTATCGCCCTTCAGACGAGCCGCCTCATGGTAGCAGGCGCGGAACTGCTTCTCGGTCACGTCGCCATAATAGCCCTTGAGCTTCTGCTTGGCGCGCAGCTGGATACCGAAGTCGCTGACCTTGCCCTTGCGGCGCTGGCCATGCTGGCCCGGGCCGTATTCGCGCTTGTTGACCGGCGACTTGGGGCGGCCCCAGATGTTCTCGCCCATACGGCGATCGAGTTTGTACTTCGCGCTTTGACGCTTCGACATGATAAAACCTTTGCAAATGCAAACAACGTTGGTCCCGGTATCGCTCTGCTGGTCGTCGTTTAGGACAAGGCAGGGCCACCGCTTCACCGGGGTGCAGGGCCATTGCGAAGGCGGGCGCCTAGACGGGGGGAGCGCCAGAGTCAAGCTGGACAGGCTGCGGGTCGCTCGGCAAGAGGCGCGCATGACCATCCTATCCGGACCCGACTGCACCACCATGACCGAGGTCCGCGCGGGCGTCGACGCGCTCGATCGCGAACTCGTCGCGCTGCTGGCCAGACGCTTTGCCTATATGGACGCCGCCGCGCGCATCAAGCCCGAGCGGGGGCATGTGCGCGACGAGGCGCGCAAGACGCAGGTTATCGAGAATGTGCGGGCGGAGGCGGCGAAGCTCGGCGTTCCGGAAGCTGTGGTGGCAGATCTGTGGGAGGGGCTGGTCGAGGCCTCGATCGCGTATGAGCTGGCGGCGTTCGACCGGCGCTGAGACGGGCTGCGGAGGACGCCGCCACCCCGCTCCCGTCATCCTGGACTTGATCCAGGATCCAGAGCCACAAACGCCGCCCTCTCTGGCTCTGGATCCTGGGTCGAGCCCAGGATGACGGAGATCAGGCTCTAGGCTTCTTCCCCGCCAGCGACGACAACACCCCGCGCATCGTCCGGATCTCCTGGCTCGACCAGCCGGGCTTGGTCAGCAGCGTACGCAGCGTCCGCCGCGTCGTCTGGATCTTGTCGGGCGGATAGAAGAACCCCGCCCCCATCAGCATCGTATCGAGCTGGCCGATCATCCCGTCGAGCTCCTCCTGCAGTGCGGGCGGCATGATCGGATTGATCGACGGCTGGCTGAGCTCGCGCTCCGCGGTCAGCCCCTTCGACCATTCATACGCGACTAGGATCACCGCCTGGGCGAGGTTCAAGGACCCGAATTCGGGATTGATCGGCACCGTGATGATCGTCCGTGCGACCGCGACGTCGTCGGTTTCGAGGCCCGAGCGCTCGGGTCCGAACAGGATCGCTGAGCGGCCGGGGGCGGCGTGGATTTCGGTCGCGGCCTGTTCGGGGGTGACGACCGGCTTGGTCACGCCACGCTTGCGGACCGTAGTGGCGAAGACCTGCGCGCAGTCGGCGGTGGCGGCGGCGACGCTGTCGAAGACCTGCGCGTTTTGCAGGACGATGTCGGCACCACTGGCGGCGGGACCAGCAGAGGGGTTGGGCCAGCCGTCGCGCGGGGAGACGAGGCGCATCTCGACGAGCCCGAAGTTGAGCATCGCGCGCGCGGCCTTGCCGATGTTCTCGCCGAGTTGGGGGCGGACGAGGACGATCACCGGGGGTGGGGCTGCGACACCCCCATCCCGTTCGTCCCGAGTAGAGGTCGAGCTCGTCGAGACCTCGTATCGAGGGACAGGTTCGGCGCGCTCCGGCTTGCGCGCCGCCGCGGACACCGCCGCCCAGTCGTCGCGGAACAGCGCCTCCTTCTTCTTGCGCGACCAGTCCTTGACCTGAAACTCGGCCGCGAGCGCCTCCTGCCGCGAGGGGAATTCCTGGCTCCACATCAGCTCGACCGGGCGTCTTGTCTGCGTGTACCCCGGAATCTCGCCAAGGTTATGCTGGCCGACCCGGCGCTCCAGATCGTCCGTATGTCCGGTATAATAACTGTCGTCGGCGCAGCGCACCACATAGGCCCAGAATGTCATCGGCGGGGCTTATCCCTCGATACGCCGTCTCGACAAGCTCGACGTCTACTCGGGACGAACGGGAAGGGGCAGGTCGCGGGCGATACTGGTGCAATGCAGCCGTTCGTCCCGAGTTGGGATCGCGCGAAGTCGAGAGCGCGTATCGACGGACACGCCCGGATCACTCCGCCCGCCCGACCTCCTCGACACTCCCGGCAAACGCCTCGAAGTCCTTCGCCTCGCTGAAATCCCGGTACACACTCGCAAACCGGATATACGCGACCGAATCGAGCCCCTTGAGCCCGTCCATCACCATCTCACCGATCCGCTTCGACGTGACGTCGTTCTCGCCGAGCGTCTCGAGCCGCCGCTGGATCCCGCTCACAAGCTTCTCGATCCGCCCCGCCTCGATCGCCCGCTTGCGCGTCGCGATCGACAGCGACCGCAACAGCTTCTCGCGGTCGAACGGCTCTCTACGCCCCTCGCTCTTCAAGACGAACAGTTCGCGCAGCTGGATGCGTTCGAACGTCGTGAAACGCGCGGCGCAGCCTTCGCACTGGCGCCGGCGCCGGATCGCCGCCCCGTCTTCGGTAGGGCGGCTGTCCTTTACCTGGCTGTCGTCATGTCCGCAAAAAGGGCAGCGCATTCAGACCTTCTTCTTGCCCTTGTAATAGGCGTAGCCCGCGCCGGCGAGCGCACCGAAGATCGGGCCGATCACCGGCACCGGGATCGCCACGACTGCGCCGAGCGCGCTCCACTTGGCCATGCTCTTGCCGAGGCCGGGGGTCGCCTTGATGTCGTTCTGGATTTCGTCGATCTTCGACATGCTCATTATCCTTGATAGATCGGGAAGCGTGCGCACAGCGTGCGAACACGCGTCCGAACGTCCGCCTCGACCTCCGGGTCCCCATGCTCGCCCTTTTTCGCGAGCCCGTCCAGTACGTCGGCGACCATGTTACCGATCTCGCGGAACTCGGCCGGGCCGAAGCCGCGCGTCGTGCCGGCAGGGCTGCCGACGCGGATGCCGCTGGTCTTCATCGGCGGCAACGGATCGTTGGGGATGCCATTCTTGTTGCAGGTGATCCCCGCGCGCTCGAGCGCCTCGTCCGCATCGCGGCCGGTGATGCCGAGCGGCGTGAGGTCGATCAGCGCCAGATGCGTGTCGGTGCCGCCCGAAACGACGTCCGAGCCGCGCTCCTTCAGCGTCGCCGCCAGCACCTTCGCATTCTCGACGACGGCGGCGATATAGCTCTTAAAGTCGGGCTGGAGCGCCTCGCCAAATGCGACCGCCTTCGCTGCGATCACGTGCATCAGCGGACCGCCCTGGAGGCCCGGGAACACCGCCGAGTTGATCTTCTTCGCGACGGCCTCGTCATTCGTCATGATCATGCCGCCGCGCGGGCCCCGCAGCGTCTTGTGCGTGGTGGTCGTCACGACATGCGCGTGGCCGAACGGCGTCGGGTGCAGCCCGGCTGCGACGATCCCGGCGAAATGCGCCATGTCGACCATGAAATACGCGCCGACCTTGTCCGCGATCGCCCGGAAGCGCGCGAAGTCGATGACGCGCGGATAGGCCGAGCCGCCCGCGATGATCAGCTTTGGCTGATGCTCGACCGCCAGCGCCTCGACCGCGTCATAGTCGATCAGGTGCGTGGTCGCATCGACGCCGTACTGGATCGCGTTGAACCACTTGCCCGACTGCGCGGGCTTGGCGCCGTGAGTCAGGTGGCCGCCGGCATCGAGGCTCATCCCGAGGATCGTGTCGCCCGGCTTGACCAGCGCGAGCATCACTGCGCCGTTCGCCTGCGCGCCCGAATGCGGCTGGACGTTGACGAAGCCGCAGCCGAAGATCTGCTTGGCGCGCTCGATAGCTAACGTCTCGACCGTGTCCGACGGCGCGCAGCCCTGGTAATAGCGCTTGCCCGGATAGCCCTCCGCATATTTGTTGGTGAACACCGAGCCCTGCGCCTCGAGCACCGCCTTCGAGACGATGTTCTCGGACGCGATCAGCTCGATCTGCGTCTGCTCGCGGCCGAGCTCGGCGGCGACGCCGGCGAACACCGCGGCATCCGCATCGGCGAGACCACGGGTGAAGAAGCCGTCCGGCTGGACGTCATGGAGCGTGTTGGGCTGGGTGCTCATGCGGGGACCTTTGCTGAAACGCTGTCGATGGCGGAGAGCTTGTCGACACGATGTTGATGACGGCCGCCGGCGAAATCGGCGGACAGGAAGGCTTCGACGCACGCCTTGGCCATTTCTTCGCCGATCAGCCGCGCGCCCATCGCGATGGCGTTGGCGTCGTTGTGGATCCGCGCGAGGCTCGCCGACAACGGCTCGGAGACGAGCGCGCAGCGGCAGGCGGGGTTGCGGTTCGCGGCGATCGAGATGCCGATCCCCGAGCCGCACAGCGCGATCCCGCGCTCGGCGCGACCGTCTTCGATCGCGGCGGCCAGCGCATAGCCATAATCGGGATAATCGACGCTCGCGGTGCCCTGGGGTCCGAGATCGAGCACGTCGTGCCCTGCCTCGGTCAGCCACGCGGCAAGCACCGCTTTCAACGAAACGGCGGCGTGGTCGGACGCGATGGCGATGCGCACCTGGCGTATTCCTGTGATCGGGATCGGGTGCCCAGCCCCTTACCCACCCGAGCCGGAATTTGCCACACCTGTTCGCGCGATGCGCCTGGAGGCGCGAACGATCCTCCCCCCCTGCCGGAGGAGGATTGCAATGACCGCCCTGCTGCGGTCAAGGATACGCCATGAACGCCTTCCCCCTGCCCGCCGCCCCTGCCCTCGCTTTGGCGCTCGCGCTTGCCGCATGCTCTGGCCCTGCGCCCGAGACACGTAGCGAGCCGGTCGCGACGTCGGCGGGCGCGACCGAGACCACGCGCCCGGAAAAGGTCGTCGCGCCGCAGACGCGCGACCTGTCGGGGCGGTGGATCGGGGTCGAGGGCATGGTCCTCGACATCACCCCCGCAGCGGCCCCGGGGCGCTTCCGTCTCGCGATGCAGTGGGATCTCGACAACAAGGGCGAGTTCGACGGGCAGGCGGTCGGCGACACGATCGTCTTCACGCGCGGCGGCGTGCGCGAAATCCTGCGCCCGACCGATGGCAACGCTACGGGTCTGAAATATCTGGCCGGCAAGACCGACTGCCTGACGGTCAAGACCGGCGAAGGCTATTGTCGCAACGGATCAGCACGCTAGTGTCCGCTGCGTGACACTGTCCAAGCCCCAGGCCGATGCCGCCCGCGCCCATCTCTCCGCCGTCCTCATCCGGACCGGACAGGAAGACCGTGATGCCTTTCGCGAGCTTTATGCGCTGACCCAGGCGAAGCTTTTCGGCATCACCCTGCGTATCTGCGGCAACGCTCAAGCCGCGGAGGATGTGCTGCACGACGTCTATCTCACGATCTGGAAGCGCGCGGGGGCGTGGGAGCCCGGCCGTGCGAGTCCGATCACCTGGCTGGCAACGATCGCCCGCAACCGCGCGATCGACTGGCAGCGCGCGCAGACGCTGCGCCGTGCAGCGCCGCTCGAGGACGCACCCGAGATTGCCGATCCAACACCGACCGCGGAAACGCTGTTGCTCGCGGACGAATCGACGCGCCGGCTGCATGGCTGCCTCGATGGTCTGGATGCGCAGCACCGCGATGTCATCCGTACCGCGTTTTTCGACGGCGTGACCTATGCCGAGCTCGCGATCCGGCGCGCCGTCCCGCTTGGCACGATGAAAAGCTGGGTCCGCCGCGGGCTCGCGCGACTGAAGGACTGTCTTGGTGCCTGATCGCGACCCCCTTGCCGGCGAATTCGCGCTGGGCCTGCTCGAGGGCGAGGACCGCGCGGCGGCGCTGCGCCGCGTGCTCGCCGATCCCGATTTCGCCGCCGACGTCGAATGGTGGCGCACGCAGTTCGCCGCGTTGTTCGACCTGTGGCCCGAACACGACGCGCCACCGCACCTCGTCGCGCGGATCGAGGCCAGCCTCGACGCGGTACGCCGCGCCGAGGCGACCGGAACCGTGTCCGCGATACCGACGCGCCGGTCGCCATGGCCGTGGCTCGCCGCGGCAAGCAGCGCGGTCGCGGCCTGCCTGCTCGTGTTCATCGCGGTCGAACCCCGCGAATCGGCGCCCGTCTCGCAGCCGATCCCGGCGGCCCGCCCGAGCAGCGTGCTCGTCGCGATGCTGGGCGACGCGAAGTCGCCCGTCGCGGCGGTGTTCGATCCCGCGACCGGCGCGTTGCGCGTCGCGGCGGGACCGGGCGTCCCCGATGCGCGTGTCGCGCAGCTCTGGGTGATCGGCGGCGACGGCGTGCCGCATGCGCTCGGCCTGCTCGCAGCGCAGCCGACGGTGCTTGCACCGGCAGGCGTTGACCGCCGCCGCATTGTCGCGGGCGCGACGCTTGCGATTTCGGTCGAGCCGCTGGGTGGTTCGCCGACCGGCCTGCCGACCGGTCCGGTCGTCGCGACGGGCGTCGTCGCGCGCGTATGATGACCAAGCCGGCCGCGCCGGGCGGTATCCCGCGGATCGCAGCTTTGCTCGGTCTCTCGGGGCTGTTGCCGCAGTTCGGCGCGGTCGCGCTCCTGCTCGGCAATGATCCCGCCAGCCGGTTTTCCGCGCTCGCCGTCGCCTATGCCTATGCCGCGCTGATCCTGAGCTTTCTCGGCGGGCTGTGGTGGGGGCTTGCCGCCCGGACCGAGGCGGCGCCGCGCTGGCTGTGGTTCGCGAGCGTTGCGCCTTCGCTGATCGCACTCGTGACGGCATGGCCGTGGATGGTCGGGCTGCGCTGGCCGGGGCCGTCGCTGGTCGTGCTGGGAATCAGCCTGATCGGTGCGCTGCTGGTCGACCGCGCGCTCGTCCGCGCCGGGATCGCGCCGCCGGGATGGATGGCGCTGCGCGTGCCGCTGTCTCTTGGACTCGGCGTCGTGACCCTCGCGGCGGCGGCACTCTAGGCCGGTCCGGCTCAGGCCGCCTTGCGCAGGTCCAGCCGACTCCAGATTTCCACCAGCGCGTCGGTCAGTTCGCGCATCATCGCCTCGGTATGCGCAGGACCCGGCGTGAAGCGGAGCCGTTCGCTGCCACGCGGCACGGTCGGGTAGTTGATCGGCTGCACGTACACGCCGTATTCGGCGAGCAGCACGTCACTGATCTTCTTCGCCTTGACCGGATCGCCGACCATCAGCGGCACGATATGCGTGTCGCCGATCATCACCGGCAGCCCGGCGTCCTTCAGCATCGCCTTGAGCATCGCTGCCGACGCCTGTTGCCCGTCGCGCTCGACGCTCGACGCCTTGAGGTGCCGCACGCTGGCAAGCACGCCCGCGACGAGGACCGGCGACAGCGAGGTCGTGAAGATGAACCCGGGAGCATAGCTGCGGATCACGTCGACGATCGTGCGATCGGCGGCGATATAGCCCCCCATCACCCCGAACGCCTTGCCCAGCGTCCCCTCGAGGATCGTGATCCGGTGCGCGACCTGATCGCGCTCCGAAATGCCACCGCCGCGCGCGCCGTACATCCCGACCGCATGGACCTCGTCGCAATAGGTCAGCGCGTTGTACTGGTCGGCGAGGTCGCAGATCGCCGAGATCGGCGCGATGTCGCCTTCCATCGAATAGACGCTCTCGAACGCGATCAGCTTCGGCGCGCTGGGGTCCTCGGCGGCGAGCAGTTCCTCGAGATGCGCGAGATCGTTGTGACGGAACACGCGCTTTTCGCAGCCCGAATTGCGGATCCCCGCGATCATCGACGCGTGGTTCAGCTCGTCCGAAAAGATGATGCAGCCCGGCACGACCTTGGCGAGAGTCGCGAGCGTCGCCTCGTTCGAGACATAGCCGCTGGTGAACAGCAAGGCCGCTTCCTTGCCGTGGAGATCGGCGAGTTCGCCTTCCAGGTCGACATGATAATGCGTGTTGCCGCCGATGTTGCGTGTGCCGCCGCTCCCTGCGCCGACATCGTGCAGCGCCTCTTCCATCGCGGCGATGACCTTGGGGTGCTGGCCCATTGCGAGATAGTCGTTCGAACACCACACGGTGATCGGCTTGGGGCCGTTATGCCCGGCAAAGCAGCGCGCGTTCGGAAACGCGCCCTTGTTGCGCAGGATGTCGATGAAGACGCGGTAGCGGCCTTCGGCGTGCAGGCGATCGATGGCCTGCGTGAACACGCGCGAATAATCGACTCGCGGTTCCAGACCATGCGTCTTGGTGGCGTCCGTACTCATGACCTTGGGCACTACGCCTCACCTTCGCTCATTTCCAGTGCGATCCCGTGATAACGGTGATCGCTTTCCCCGTCCTTATAGAACATTGCCACGAGACCGCGCCGAAGCAAGCGGGCATATTGTCCCAGCGTGCTGTTCCGTGTCGGCTCAGAGCTGTTCGAGCGTTGCGAACCCGTGCGCGGCGAGCGCCGGCGCCAGCGCGCGGTCTTCGTCACCCAGCCGCGTGACGACCGCGATCCCCGCGCCTGCCCCGCCCGACGGCCAGGACTGCCCCTGCGTCAGATGGGTGATGCGGGCGGCGATGCCGGGGCCGCCGTCGACGAACGCGATACCGGGCGCGACGGCGGCGAGCTCGCGCTCGACCAGCGGGAAATGCGTGCAGGCGTTGACGATCACGTCGATCCGGTCGCCGCCCGGCTGTGTGAACAGCCCGTCGAGCACCGCACGGTACCGCTCCGCCGCGACGGGGCGTCCGTGCAGCTTGGCCTCCGCCATCTCGACCAGGGCCGCCGATCCGTGTCGCAACACCGTGCAGTCGCCCGCGAAGCGCGCCGCAAGGTCGTCGACATAGGCCTGGCGCACCGTCGCCTCGGTGCCCAGCACGCCGATCGTCCGCGTGACGGACAGCGCGGCGGCGGGCTTGATCGCCGGGACCGTGCCGACCACCGGCAGGTCGAGCGCCGCGCGTACCACGGGCAGCGCGATCGTCGAGGCGGTGTTGCACGCGATCACGATCAGCCGCGGGCGATAGCGTTCGGCGAGCCGCCCGAGCAGCACGGGCACGCGCGCGGCGATCTCCGCCTCGCTCCTGGTGCCATAGGGGAAGCCCGCGGTGTCGGCGGCGTAGACGAACGGCGCATCGGGAAGCGCGGCGCGGGCGGGCGCGACGATCGACAGGCCGCCGACGCCCGAATCGAAGAACAGGATGGGGCGCTGGTCCATCTGGCTGCCTTAGGACGGATCACGCGTCGTAAACCAGCGCCATGCGCGCTATCGCCGGCAACGCGGGGTTCGGGGTTCGGGCGGTCGGGATGCGGGTGGCACAGGCGCGGTCGTCGCCCGTCGCAGGCCATTTGCCGTCTGCCCCGCGTCGTTTATAAGCACCGGCGAAACGGGGGAGCAGTTTGCAGACGGAAATACTCTGGGTCGCGCCGACGCTCTCGCTCCTGCTCAGCTATCTGCTCGGCGCGATCCCGTTCGGCGTCATCCTGACGCGGCTCGGCGGCGCGGGCGATCTGCGGACGATCGGGTCGGGCAATATCGGCGCGACCAACGTCCTGCGGACGGGGCGCAAGGGGCTGGCGGCCGCGACGCTGCTGCTCGACATGGCCAAGGGTGCGGTCGCGGTCCTGCTGGTCGCGCACCTGTTCCCCGGCAACGCGCTGCTGGCGGCGGCGGGCGCGTTCGTCGGGCATTGCTATCCGGTCTGGCTCAAGTTCCGCGGCGGCAAGGGCGTTGCGACGCTGATGGGTATCGTCGTCGCGCTCCATTGGCCGCTCGGGCTGGTCTATGCGGTGGTCTGGCTCGGGCTGCTCGGGGGGCTGCGGATCTCGTCGGTCGCGGGCATCGCCGCGGCGCTGAGCGCGCCGTTCTCGGCGGCGCTGTTCGGGCGGTTCGACCTCGTCCTGCTGCTCCTCGCGCTCGCGCTGATCGTGCTGTTCAAGCACCGCGACAACATCGAACGCCTGTTCGCGGGGACCGAGCCGCGGATCGGCCGTTCCAACCGGCAACCGGGTGGCTGACCCGAGGCTCGCACGGCTTCGGCTCATCCGAACGACCGGGATCGGACCGGTCACCTATCGCCAGTTGATGACGCGGTTCGGCGGCGCGGATGCCGCGATCGCGGCGCTGCCGATGCTGGCCGCGCGCGGCGGTGGACGCACGCCACCGCTCGCTGACATCGCGACGATCGAGCGGGAGATCGCTGCCACCGACCGGTTGTCGGCGCGCTATCTGTTCGTCGACGATGCGGACTATCCGCGGCTGCTCGGCGAGATCGAGACGGCGCCGCCCGCGCTCATCCTGCGCGGTGACCTCGCGCTTGCGACACGCCCGTGCGTCGCGCTGGTCGGCGCGCGCAATGCATCCGCGGCGGCATGCCGGTTCGCCCGACAGCTCGCATACGAACTCGCCGAGCAAGCGACGACGGTGGTGTCGGGGCTGGCGCGCGGGATCGACACCGCGGCCCATATCGGCGCGCTCGGCAGCAGGCCCGACGGGGCAACGATCGGGGTCATCGCGAGCGGGATCGACATCGCCTACCCGCCCGACAACAGCGCGCTGCAGGAGCGGATCGCCCGCGAAGGCCTGCTGATCGCCGAACAGCCCCCGGGGACCGAGCCCAAGGCGCGCAATTTCCCCTCGCGCAACCGCATCATCGCAGGGCTGGCGATCGGCACCGTGGTGGTCGAGGCGGTGCCGAAATCCGGGTCGCTGATCACCGCGCGCCTTGCGAACGAGGCTGGCCGCGAGGTGATGGCGGTCCCCGGCAGCCCGCTCGATCCGCGCGCACAAGGGTGCAACCTGCTCATCCGCGAGGGCGCGACGCTGGTGCAGAGCGCCGCCGACATCCTCGAACAGATCCGTCCGTTCGATGCGCGCTCCGTCCGCGTCCCGGGCAATGCCTACGACGCACCCCCGCCGGCGGACGCGAGCGATGCCGACCGGCGCGCGGTCATCGACCTGCTCGGTCCCGTCCCCGTCGCGGTCGACGAACTCATCCGCCAGTCGCACCGCCCCCCGGCGGTCGTGCAGTTGGTGCTGCTCGAACTCGAGCTCGCGGGTCACATCGACCGCCACGCGGGCGGTCGCGTCAGCCTGATCTAGCCGCGGCGGCGGATCAGCACGGGTCCACCATGATCGGCGTGCACCGCCAAACCCGCTGCAAACATCGTCGATCGTCTCGGAAACCAGTCGGCAGCACGAAACCGGCCGGTGACAGGCGCGAGGAATGCGATGTCCGCCCGTCCTGCCGTCGCAGACCCTGTCTGGTCGAAACGCAGGCGCACCGGCAAGGAACATTGATCGCTCATGATGATGGAAACTAGGTTCGCCGCGGCTTGCGCAAAATCCGGGAAATACCCTGGCTCTGGCCCGTCGTTTGAACGGAAACGGGCGGATCGTGCAGGCCGGCGCTGCGGCGTTCGCTGCATCCAGCGCCTGACATTCGGGCATCGCGTCCCCATCTGACGCGTCGACACCCGCCAACCCCACGCTTGACGGCACCGCCCCGACGCCGTCACGCTCGTACGCGTACACGTAAGGACCCCGGTTACCCCATGCAGCTTGTCATCGTCGAATCGCCCGCAAAGGCGAAAACCATCGAGAAGTATCTCGGCAGCGACTATCGCGTGCTGGCCAGCTACGGCCATGTCCGCGACCTGCCGCCCAAGGACGGCTCGGTGGATCCCGACGATCAGTTCGCGATGACGTGGGAGAATTACGCCGACAAGTCGAAGCAGCTGAAAGCGATCACCGATCTCGCGAAGACCGCCGACCGCCTGATCCTCGCGACCGATCCGGATCGCGAGGGCGAGGCGATTTCGTGGCACGTCCGCGAGGTGCTGCGTGCGCGCAAAGCGCTGCCGAAGGAGGTCGAGCGCGTCACCTTCAACGCGATCACCAAGGCCACCGTCACCGAGGCGATGAAGAACCCGCGCGAGCTCGACGACGATCTGATCGATGCGTACCGCGCCCGCCGCGCGCTCGATTACCTCGTCGGCTTCACGCTCTCGCCGGTGCTGTGGCGCAAGCTGCCCGGCGCAAAGTCCGCCGGCCGCGTCCAGTCCGTATCGCTCCGCCTGATCGTCCAGCGCGAGCGCGAGATCGACGTGTTCAAGCCGCAGGAATATTGGTCCGTCACCGCCGAGATGGAGCATGACGGCACCGCATTCCAGGCGCGCCTGACGCAGTTCGAGGGCGCCAAGCTCGACCGCCTGTCGATCGGCAACGAAGGCGACGCGCTGCGCGCCAAGCAGGCGGTGCTCGACGGCAATTTCTCGGTCCAGTCGGTCGAGACCAAGCCCGCCGGGCGCAACCCGCCGCCGCCGTTCACGACCTCGACGCTCCAGCAGGAGGCGTCGCGCAAGCTCGGCTTCTCCGCCGATCACACGATGCGGATCGCGCAGGGCCTCTACGAGGACGGCGCCATCACCTATATGCGTACCGACGGCGTCCAGATGGACGGCAGCGCGATCAGCGCCGCACGCCTCGCGGTCGCGAACCGCTTCGACGCGAGCTACGTCCCCGACAAGCCGCGCCAGTATCAGTCGAAGGCGAAGAACGCGCAGGAAGCGCACGAGGCGATCCGCCCCACCGACTTCTCGAAGGACAAGGCCGGGGGCGGCGATCATGCGCGCCTCTACGACCTGATCTTCAAGCGCGCGCTCGCCAGCCAGATGGCGTCGGCGCGGATGGAGCGCACCACGGTCGAGATGGCCGACGGGACGGGGCGCAACATCCTGCGCGCCACCGGCCAGGTCGTGCTCTTCCCCGGCTATCTCGCATTGTACGAGGAAGGCGCCGACGACACGCAGGACGAGGATGCACGCCGCCTGCCGCGGATGAAGGAGGGCGATGCCCCCGCCAAGAAGAAGGTCGACGCCGAGCAGCACTTCACGCAGCCGCCGCCGCGCTTCTCGGAGGCCTCGCTGGTCAAGCGGATGGAGGAGCTCGGCATCGGCCGCCCGTCCACCTACGCCTCGATCATCAAGACGCTGAAGGACCGCGCGTACGTCCGGATCGAGAAGAACCGCTTCTTCGCCGAGGAGAGCGGGCGTCTGGTGACGGCGTTCCTCGAACGCTTCTTCGAGAAATATGTCGGCTATGATTACACCGCCGAGCTCGAGGAGGAGCTCGACGACGTCTCGGGCGGTCGCGCGCAGTGGCAGTCGGTGCTCGACGCGTTCTGGCGCGATTTCAAGCCGCGCACCAACGAGGTGATGGAGCAGCAGCCCAGCGCGATCACCGCCGAGCTCGACACCTTCCTCGCGCCGTACCTGTTCCCGGCCAAGGCGGACGGCGGCGATCCGCGGCTCTGCCCGAATTGCGGCGAAGGACAGCTTGCGCTGCGCGGCGGCAAGTTCGGCGCGTTCATCGCGTGCTCCAACTACCCCGAATGCAAATACACCCGCCGCTTCGCGCAGCCGGGCGGCGAGGCGGAGGGCGACACCGGCCCTTCGACGCTCGGCGTCGATCCGGAAACGAACCTGCCCGTCGAGCGCAAATCGGGACGCTTCGGCCCGTATATCCAGATCGGCGAGGGCGAGGCGCGCAAGATGGCGTCGATCCCCAAGGACATCGGCGAGCTCGACCTCGAATGGGCGCTCAAGCTGCTGAGCCTGCCGCGGACGATCGGCGTGCATCCCGAAACCGGCGAGCCGATCACCGCGGCGATCGGCCGCTATGGTCCGTATCTCAAGCACGCCGGCAAATATGCCCGGCTCACCTCGACCGCCGACGTGTTCGAGACGGGGATGAATGCGGCGGTGGTCAAGCTCGCCGAGGCGGCGGCCGGGGGCGGACGCCAGCAGCGCGGCGCGCAGGCTCCGCTGAAGGTGCTCGGCAACCATCCGCGGACCGAGGCGGAGATCAAGCTGATGGAAGGCCGCTACGGCCCTTACGTCACCGACGGCACGACGAATGCGACGTTGCCCAAGTCGATCGAGAAGGACCAGCTGACGCTGGAAGAGGCGGCGTCGCTGATCGACGCGCGTGCGGCCGCGGCACCGGCGACGAAGAAGAAGAAGGCGCCCGCCAAGAAGCCCGCGGCGAAGAAGGCCCCCGCGGCGAAGGACGGCGAGGCGAAACCGGCGGCCGCGAAGAAGGCGCCGGCCAAGAAGGCCCCCGCGAAAAAGGCCGCCCCGAAGAAGGCCGCCCCGAAGAAGAAGGCCGCAGCCGAATAACCCTGGCCTCCGATTCTCCCCCGCCAGGGGGAGGATCGCGTGGGAGATGGCTTATGCCGCGCGGCGCTGCGTCAGCTGCAGCCAGTCGCGCGCGGCGCGCTGTGCGACCGAAATCTCGCGGGCGGTCATGTCCTCGGCGATCTGCGCGCGGCATTCCTGTGCGGCGATGTTGCCCGACACGGCCGCGAGGTTGAACCACTTGTGCGCTTCGATCAGGTCGAGCACGACGCCCGCGGTTCCCGTCGAATACACCATCCCGAGCTCGTAACAGGCCCGCCCGTCGCCGCGCGCGGCATCGGCGAGACGCCGTTCGATCAGGAAATTCGTGGTCTTGAGCCTGCTAGCCATGGTCGGTCCCCAATGTTCATGCGGACAGACTGGACCGATTCGCCCTGCGAAATGGTTAATGGGTTAATGCGTAGAACTGCCTATTCGACGGCAATATTGTCGATGAGCCGCGTCGACCCCATCCGCGCCGCCGCGAGCAGCCGTCGCGGACGATCCGCTGCGGGGTTGCCGGCCAGAGTCTCGGCATCGGCGAGCGCGACATAGTCGATCGCAAACCCCGCCCCCACCAGCGTCGTGCGCGCATCGTCGAGCACCGCCTCGACATCCTCGCCCTTCGCGATCGCACGCGCGGCGACACCGAGCGCACGCGGCAGCGCGACCGCCTGACGGCGCTGGTCGTCGTCGAGATAGATGTTGCGCGACGACATCGCGAGCCCGTCGTCGTCGCGTTGCGTCGGCACGCCGACGATCTCGAGCGCGAAGTCGAGGTCGGCGACCATCCGGCGGATCACCGCAAGCTGCTGGAAATCTTTCTCGCCGAAATAGGCGGCGTCGGCCCCCACCTGATTGAACAGCTTGGCGACGACGGTCGCGACGCCGTCGAAATGCCCCGGCCGCGCGGCACCGTCAAAGCCCTCGCTGACGCCCGCGACAGCGATGTTCGTCGCGAAGCCCTCGGGATACATCACGTCGACGCCCGGCGCCCAGAGCAGGTCGCAGCCGACCTCGTTCAGCAGGCGCACGTCCGCCATTTCGCGCCGCGGATAGCGCGCGAGATCCTCGTTCGGGCCAAACTGCTTGGGGTTCACGAAGATCGACGTGACGACCTTCGTCCCCGGTCGTTTTGCCGCCTCGATCAGCGCGACATGGCCGGCATGGAGCGCGCCCATCGTCGGGACAAGCGCGACGCGCTGCCCCGCCGCGCGGAAGGCGGCGACGCTTTCGCGAAGCATATTCAGGTCCCGAACGGTCTGCACGTCAAACTCCTACTCGATAAGTGCGGTCGCGGCTTCTATGAAGGGTGACACTGTCGATCAATAAGGAAACGCGCGTTGGCCACGGGCCCGGATTCCCCTCATGCTGCCCCCCAGACGTCCCCGCACGTCATCGTGTTCGCCAACGAGAAGGGCGGCACGGGCAAGTCGACGACCGCCGTCCATGTCGCGATCGCGCTGGCCGCACGCGGTGCGCGCGTCGCCTGCCTCGATCTCGATCATCGCCAGCGGACCGTCGGCCGCTATCTCGACAATCGTGCAGAGACGATCAAGCGGACGGGGTCTCCGCTGCCGATGCCACGTCACGCCACTCTGTCCGCGCAGACCGAGGACCAGTTCGAGGATCTGTGGCATTCGCTGTGCGAGGGGTCGGATTTCCTCGTCGTCGACACGCCGGGTCGCGACGACCCGTTCGCGCGCACCGCGGCGGCGCTCGCGAACACGCTGGTCACGCCGATGAACGACAGCTTCGTCGACTTCGACCTGATCGGCCAGGTCGATCCCGAGACGTATCAGGTTACGCGCCCGAGCTTCTATTCCGAACTCATCTGGGATGCGCGCAAACAGCGCGCGCGCGCCGACGGCACGACGATCGACTGGGTCGTGCTGCGCAACCGCCTCCAGCATATCGAGGCGCGCAACATGCGCCGCGTGTCGGATGCGCTCGCGCAACTGTCGAAGCGCGTCGGCTTCCGGATCATCCCCGGCCTCGGCGAGCGCGTGATCTACCGCGAGATGTTCCCCGCCGGCCTGACGATGATCGATTCGAAGGCGTTTGGCAGCATGGGCCTCGCGCATGTCGCCGCGCGCCAGGAACTGCGCGAGATGATGGCCGCACTGCAATTGCCCGACGATGTCGGCGAGCAGGCGCAGACGGCCGCGACAGGCCCCGTCGCCGGCGTCGCTGCGTGAAGCTGATCGCCGTCGCGGTCCTGCTCTGGCTGGCCTGGCATTATCTGCGTCCCAAGCCGAAGTCGAAGCGCGTGACGGACGAGGCAGAGGCACGGTCGATCCTCGGGCTCGATCACGATGCCGACGCGGATGCGATCCGCAGCGCGCACCGCCGGCTGATCGCCTCGGTCCATCCCGACCGCGGCGGGTCGAGCGATCTGACGCGGCGGGTCAATGCGGCACGTGACCTGCTGCTCAAGCGCGCGCCGAAATAAGTCGATACGCAAGCGGATGACGCATCAGTTCGACCCGACCTCGCTGCGCGAATATGACATTCGCGGGATCGTCGGCAAAAGTCTGGGCCCAGGCGATGCCACCGCGATCGGTCGAGGTTTCGCCACGCGGGTCCGCGCGATCGGCGGCACGCGCGTCGCGGTCGGCTATGACGGGCGCACGTCGTCCCCCGATCTCGAGGCCGCGCTCGTCGCGGGGTTGCGTGCGGGCGGCATCGACGTCGTCCGGATCGGCCTCGGCCCCTCGCCGATGCTCTATTATGCGGAGGCGACGCTAGAAGTGGATGGCGGCATCCACGTAACCGGCAGCCACAATCCCGCCGAGTATAACGGCTTCAAGATGGTACTTCGTCATGCGCCATTTTTTGGCGATGACATCACCGATCTCGCCCGGCTGGCCAAGGCGGGCGACTGGTCGACCGGCGACGGCGCCGTGACCGATGTCGCGATCATCGACGCATATGTCGCGCGTCTCTTTGCGGGCTATGCGGGCTATGCGGGCGGCCGCTACCGGATCGGCTGGGACACCGGCAACGGCGCCGCGGGACCGGTGATCGAGAAGCTCGTCAAGCTCCTCCCGGGTGAGCATCATCTGCTGTTTACCGATGTCGACGGCAAGTTTCCGCATCATCATCCCGACCCCACTATCGAGGCAAACCTGGCGCATCTGAAGCGCCTGGTCACGGACAACAAGCTCGATTTCGGTATCGCGTTCGACGGCGATGGCGACCGGATCGGCGTCGTCGACGCGCTGGGACGCGTGCTCTGGGGCGATCAGATCCTGTCCATTCTGGTCGAACCTCTGCTCCGCGAGCGACCCGGCGCAACCGTCGTCGCGGACGTGAAGTCGAGCCAGGCGCTGTTCGACCGCATCACCGCGCTTGGCGGCACCGCGGTGATGGCGCCGACCGGGCACAGCCTGATGAAGACCGCGATGACGCGCACCCGCGCGCCGCTGGGCGGCGAGCTCAGCGGGCATCTGTTTTTCGGCGGCGAATATTACGGATTTGACGACGCGCATTACGCCGCCGTCAGGCTGATCCGCGCGGTGCATCTGTCGGGACGGTCGCTGACCGAACTGCACGACGCCATGCCCGCGCTGGTGGCGACCCCTGACCTGCGGTTTCCAGTCGACGATGACCGCAAGTTCGCGATCGTCGACGCGGTGATCGACCGGCTGACGTCGGAGGGCGCGCAGATCGACCGCACCGACGGCGCGCGCGTGGCGACGCCCGATGGCTGGTGGCTGCTGCGCGCATCGAACACGCAGGCGATGCTGACGGTGCGCGCGGAGGCCCGGGATGCGGCCGCGCTCGACCGGTTGCTCGCGCAAGTCGACGCGCATCTCGCGATCGCCGGAGTGACGCGTCAGGACGATTGACAGGGTGGACCCGACGGCTACCTTCGCGCCGTCCCTGGGAGTGCGACGTGGAACGGCAAGTCGATGAATTCCGCTCGAGCACGCGCCGCTGGCTGCTCGGCAGCTTTGCCGGCTGGGGCACGATGCTCGCCTGTGTCGTCGGCGTCGGGTTCGTGCTCATCGCGCTGCGCTGGCTCAGGAACCGGAGCGCGCACTATGCGGTGACCGACCAGCGGCTGATCGTCAGGCGCGGCATCCTGTTCAAGACGATCGACGAGATCGAGCTGTACCGGATCAAGGACGTCCGCCTCGGCTATTCGCTGCTCAACCAGATGACCGACATCGGCACGATCACGCTGACGTCGAGCGACCGGACGACCGGGGGCGGCGAATTTGTCCTGCGCGACGTGCCGATGGCGCGCGACCGCCGCGAGGGGCTGCGCACGCTGGTCGATCGCGCGCGCGCGCGCCGCGGTGTGCGCGAGGTCGATATCGACGATGCGCACGCGTACGCGCTGGATTAGGCGCGACTTTATCCCCACATGGCGGGAATGGCGCCATCCTATTCCAAGCCCAAGCCCCAGTCGCAGCTCGTCCGGGTCATCGATCTCGAGACGACAGGGTCGGCCCCGCCCGCGCACGGCGTCTGCGAGATCGGCTGGCAGGACGTCGCGCTTGGCGAAGACGGGCGCTGGGAGCTTTACGGCGAAGGCGGCAATCTGCTCGTCAATCCGGGCCGGCCGATCCCGCCCGTCACGCAGGCGATCCACCATATCCTCGACGAACATGTCGCGGACTCGCCGTGGTGGCACGATTGTGCGCGGCCGGTGCTCGATCCGTGGCCCCGCCGGCTTGCACTGGCGGCGCACCGCGCGGATTTCGAGCAGAAATTCTGCACCCCCGCGCTGACGCGCGATGCGGAATGGATCTGCACGTGGAAATGCGCGCTGCGGCTGTGGCCCGATTCGCCGAGCTTTTCGAACCAGGTGCTGCGCTATTGGCGCAAGCCCGAGGGGATGGAGCACGAACGCGGGCTGCCCGCACACCGCGCCTTTCCCGACGCCTATGTCACCGCGTTCCACCTGCGCGACATGCTCAACGAGGCGAGCCTTGCACAGCTGATCGAATGGTCGCGCGATCCGGGGCTCATCCCACGCGTCCGCTATGGTCCCGACCGCGGCAAGGAATGGTCCGAGCTCGATCATGAGACGCTGATGGCGTTCCTGACCGATCGCGATCCCGATATCCGGTTCACCGCCAATCACGAGATGGATCGTCGCAGCGGCGGCGGGCGGGTCGGCAAGGCCAGCGCGCAGGACCTGCTGCTCTAGATCAGGTTTTCAGCGGTATCGCTGGCGTAACGACCGGGCATCGCATAGACCGGTCGCCTATGGTTCGCGTACAATTGCACTTGCCCCAGTCCGAGGGCCGCGTTGCGCGGTGGCTCGTCGCATTCATGACGCTGGGATTCGTGGCGCTGGTGGCGGCGTCGGTGGCGATCGCGTGGATCACTGTCCGCAACCGCGCCTATACCAACGAGATGTCGCATACGCAGGACGTCCGCCAGACGATCGCGGCGGTCCAGATCCAGATGGAACAGTCCGAGACTGCGCGGCGCGGCTATATGCTGACGGGCCTGCCGCTGTTCAGCCAGGCCTATGACCGGACCGCGCGCAATCTGTCGCCGTCGATCGCGGCGCTGCGCCGGCTGACGCAGGACAATCCGACGCAGACCGCGCGGACCGACCTGATCAACGCGCGGTTCGATGCGCTGCTGGCGCTTCGCACCCAGTCGATGGAACTGGTCGCGGCGGGGCGCATCACCGAGGCCCGCCGGCGTTTCAGGATCGACGCGAGCGTCCCGCTGATGCGGAGCATCCGCTACCGGTTGCAGGCGATGGCGGCCGAAGAGGTGCGGCTGCTCGCGATCCGCAGCGAGCGGCAGCAATGGTCGAGCGTCCTGTTCCTGTCAGTTGCCGCCATCGCCGCGCTGCTGCTGTTCGCCGTCGCCATCCTCGCGGTCCTCGTGGTCCGCCGCTACACCGCGGACATCGGCGCGTCGCGCGACCGGCTGCACGAACTGAACGAGACGCTCGAGGATCAGGTCGCCGAGCGCACCGCCGATCTCAGCCGCGCGAACGAGGAGATCCAGCGCTTCGCCTATATCGTCAGCCACGATCTGCGCTCGCCGCTGGTCAACGTGATGGGCTTTACCGCCGAACTCGCCGAGGCGACGGTCCCGCTCGCCGCGCTGATCGACCGCGCCGAAGCGATCGCGCCCGAGATCGTCACCAACGAGGCACGGCTGGCGGCGCGCGAGGACCTGCCCGAGGCGATCGGCTTCATTCGGGCATCGACGCAGAAGATGGACAGGCTGATCAACGCCATCCTCAAGCTGTCGCGCGAGGGACGCCGTTCGATCACCCCTGAGACGGTCGATCCCGCCGCGGTCGGCGAGGCGATCGTAGCCTCGATCCAGCATCTCGTCGACGATCGCGGCGCGACCGTCACGATCGATCGCCCGCTGCCGTCGATCGTCACCGACAAGCTCGCGCTCGAGCAGATCCTGTCGAACCTGATCGAGAACGCGACCAAGTATCTGCAGCCCGGGCGTCCCGGTCTGATCCGCCTGAGCGGCCGGCGAGAGCGGCAGCGCGTGATCCTGTCGGTGATCGACAATGGCCGCGGCATCGCCGCCAGCGACCATCAGCGTGTTTTCGACCTGTTCCGACGCGCCGGCGCACAGGACCAGGCGGGCGAAGGCATCGGACTCGCGCATGTCCGCGCGCTCGCCTATCGCCTTGGCGGAACGGTCGACCTCGTCTCGACGCTCGGCGAAGGCTCGACCTTCGTGCTCACCCTGCCTGCCGACATACGTCACAAGGATATTCCCGCATGAATGATCACAAGTCGGTCGGCATCGTCATGATCGAGGACGACGAGGGCCATGCGCGTCTGATCGAGAAGAACATCCGGCGCGCGGGCATCCTCAACGACATCCGCCATTTCACCGACGGCACCACCGCGCTCGAGTTCCTGTTCAACGCGCCCGACGGCCCCGCCAAGAGCGGCCCGGCGCTGATCCTGCTCGACCTCAACCTGCCCGACATGAGCGGCACCGACATCCTCGCGCGGATCAAGTCGGAGACCAGCCCGCTGCGCCGCGCGCCCGTCGTCGTGCTGACGACGACCGACGACAAGATCGAGATCCAGCGCTGCTACGACCTGGGCTGCAACGTCTACATCACCAAGCCCGTCAATTATGAGAGCTTCGCGCAGGCGATCCGCCAGCTCGGGTTGTTCCTGTCGGTCATCCAGGTCCCGTCGGTCGAGATCTGAGTGACCGGCCAACGCATCCTCTACATCGACGACGACGCGGGTATCCGGCGTCTGGTCGGGCGTGCGATGGAGCGCCGCGGCTATCGGATGACGCTCGCAGAATCGGGCGCGGAGGGCATCGAGCACGCGACGGCAGAGCAATTCGACCTGATCGCGGTCGATCATTACATGCCGGGGATGGACGGGCTCGAGACGCTCGAACGGCTCCGCCTGCTCCCCGATACCCCGCCCGTCGTCTATGTCACCGGATCCGACGAGGGCCGGATCGCGGTCGCCGCGCTGAAGGCCGGCGCGGCGGACTATGTCGTCAAGACGATCGGCGAGGATTTCTTCGATCTGCTCGACGCGGCGTTCGACCAGGTCGGTGCCCGCGCCGCGCTGCACCGTGCGAAGGTCGCCGCCGAGGCCGACCTGCGGGCGAGCAACGCGCGGCTTGAGGCGCTGCTGGCCGAGGTCAACCACCGCGTCGCCAACTCGCTGCAACTCGTCTCGGCGATGGTCAGTCTTCAGGCGGGCGCGCTCGCCGATCCGGTGGCCCGCGAGGCACTGGCCGATACGCAGCGCCGGATCCAGGCGATCGCGCAGGTCCACCGCCGTCTCTACACGAGCAACGACGTCGAGAATGTCGACATGCAGGAATATCTCGGCGCGCTGGTCGACGAGCTTGCGGATACCTGGTCGAGCGAGGCGCAGCCGCGCGCGCTCAGCCTGGCGGCGGAGCCGATCCGGCTTGCGACCGATCGCGCGGTATCGCTCGGCGTGATCGTCACCGAACTCGTGACCAACGCGTGCAAATACGCTTATCCCAACGGGCCGGGCGAAGTCCGCGTCGCGCTGACGCGGACCGCAGAGGGCGAATTCCTGCTGGCGGTCGAAGACGATGGTTGCGGGATGCCCGCCGATGCCGCACCCCGCGGCACCGGGCTTGGCACCAAGCTGATCCGCGCGATGGCGCAGAGCCTGCAGTCGATCGTCGAATATGACCGCACGCACAACGGTGTCCGTGCGACGTTGCGGGCGGCGGTCCTTTAACAACCGCCGCCGCGACGCCGATCAGTCGAGATCGTTCTCGCTGATCGTGACCCGGTCCTGATCGGGATTGCGGGCAAGCGCGCGAACGCCGATCATCGCGATCGTCTCCTGATGCGCGCGGAAGAGCGCCATTGCGTTGCTGACGGGCGGCACCGCGGCCAGCGCTTCGAGAACGTCGTACTGGACCGCAAAACGATAGCGTTCGCCGCTGACGTCGGCGTCGAATTCAACGCGTCGCTGGTCGGTGTTGTCGTCGATCGTCGCTGTATCGATGGTCAACCGGTCTTCGGCCATGAGGAGATCCTTGGTCGTCGCGCGGAGAGGCGCAAGTGTGTGGCGTGGTCGCCAGCTCAGCGCGGCGTTTCGATCTGGTCGAGATAGGCGCCATAGCCCTCGGCCTCCATCGCGTCGCGGGGCACGAACCGCAGCGATGCCGAATTGATGCAGTAGCGCAGGCCGCCACGATCGCGCGGACCGTCCTCGAAGACATGCCCGAGATGGCTGTCGGCGCCGGTCGAGCGGACCTCGGTGCGGACCATGCCATGCGTGTCGTCACGCAGCTCCTCGACATGCTCGGGCGTGATCGGCTTGGTGAAGCTCGGCCAGCCGCAATGCGAATCGAACTTGTCGGCGGACGCGAACAGCGGCTCGCCCGAGACGATGTCGACGTAGAGCCCCGGCTCCTTCGTGTGCAGATATTCGCCCGTTCCCGGACGCTCCGTGCCGCTTTCCTGCGTCACATAATATTGCTCGGGCGTCAGCTTGGCGATCGCCGCGTCGGTCTTGGTATAGTCTGCCATGCGTTCCTCTGACGCGTTCGCCGCGCCGTTTGGCCGGTCGGGGCGGACGATGCCGCAGCCGATCGGCGGGTTGCCCGTCTGATATAGGAACCGGCCGCGCGATGGGAATGACCGCCGGACGCGTGGTCCCGTCGATCCGCGGCGCGCCGCGCCGTACCCCGAGGACGCTCCCGCGCGTTGCGGCCCCATATTCCTCTTTCGGAGACGCTCATGCTCGCCTCGTTTCTCATCGGTCTTGTCGGCGGTCAGCGCGCGATGACGCCGCTCGCCGCGGTCGCGATCGCCGCCGCGCGCGACGAACTGCCCGTCGACAACGGCGCGCCACGGCTTTTGTCGAATCCCGTCGTCGCGGCGGGCGCGCTGGCGCTCGCGATCGGTGAAATGGCGGGCGACAAGCAGAAGACCGCGCCCAACCGGGTCGTGGCGATCGGGCTCGCCGCGCGGTTCGTCACCTCCGCGATTGCGGGCGCCGCGCTGGTGCCACGCCGCCAGCGCTGGCTTGGCGCAGCGGTCGGCGGCGTTACCGCGGTCGTCGCGTCCTACCCCGGCTGGCGCGCGCGCATGGCCGCCATCCCGGGCTATGGCCAGACGCCCACCGGCTTTGTCGAGGATGCCGCGGTGCTCGGCGGCGCCGTCGCGATCGTCCGGTCGCACGCGGCGTGACGACCGGCCCGTGACGCGGGTCACGGGCCTTTGGTCTCAGACGTCGAGATTGGCGACGTTGAGCGCGTTGTCCTGGATGAACTCGCGGCGCGGTTCGACGACTTCGCCCATCAGCTGCGTGAAGATCTCGTTCGCGCTCTCGGCATTCACCGCGGTGACGCGCAGCATCGAGCGGACCGACGGATCGAGCGTGGTTTCCCAGAGCTGTTCCGCGTTCATCTCGCCCAGCCCCTTGTAGCGCTGGATCGCGAGACCCTTGCGCCCGGCTGTCAGGATCGCGTCGAGCAGATGGCTAGGGCGCGACACCTGCGTCGAGCCGCGCGCGGCGACGGCGGTGACCGAGCCGATGACACCGGCACCAGCCTCCGCGGCGTCCTCGGCCTCGGGCTCTTCGGCCTGCGATGCCTTGCTGGCGGGCACGAGGTTCGAGGTCTGCGCATAGCTGTCGGCGTGTTCGCCCGACAGCGCATGGAGTTTGCGCGCCTCGGCCGAGACGAGGAAGCTCGCTTCGATGATGTGATGGTCGGTGACGCCGCGCCACGCACGCTGGAAATGGATGCCGCCGTCCTCGGTCAGCACCGCGGTCCAGCGCGCATCGCCGTCGTCGAGTTCGAGACGCCGCGTGACGATCTCCAGACGCGAGGTGCGGTCCGCGACCGAGGCCTCCGGATCGAACACGCCGCCGAGTGCGAGCGCCTCGATCATCCCGGCATCGTAGCGCTTGGGGACGTAGCGCATCAGCGTGCGCATGCGGCGCGCGTGATCGACCAGATCCTTCAGGTCGCGACCCGAGCGGCCGCCGCCGGGACCGTCGAGCACCATCGTGCCGACACCGGCATCGACCAGATATTCGTCGAGCGCCGCATCGTCCTTGAGATACACCTCCGACCGGCCCTTGGTCGCCTTATACAGCGGCGGCTGGGCGATGTAGAGATAGCCGCCCTCGATGATCTTGGGCATGTGACGGTAGAACAGCGTCAGCAACAGCGTGCGGATGTGCGCGCCGTCGACGTCTGCGTCGGTCATGATGACGATCTTGTGGTAGCGCAGCTTGTCCGCGTTGAAGTCGTCGCGGATGCCGGTGCCCATCGCGGTGATGAGCGTGCCGATCTCGCGGCTCGACAGCATGCGGTCTTCGCGCGCGCGCTCGGTGTTCAGGATCTTGCCGCGCAACGGGAGGATCGCCTGGAAATGGCGATCGCGGCCCTGCTTGGCCGAACCGCCGGCCGAGTCACCCTCGACCAGGAACAGCTCGGACTTGGCGGGATCGCGCTCCTGGCAGTCGGCGAGCTTGCCGGGCAGCGAGGCGATGTCCATCACGCCCTTGCGGCGAGTCAGTTCGCGGGCGCGCTTGGCGGCTTCGCGCGCGGCGGCGGCGTCGATGATCTTGGCGACGATCGCCTTGCCGTGCGCGGGGTTCTCCTCGAGCCATTCGGCCATCTTGTCGGCCATCAGACTTTCCAAGGGCTGGCGGACTTCGGACGAGACGAGCTTGTCCTTGGTCTGGCTGCTGAACTTCGGGTCGGGCAGCTTGACCGAGACGATCGCGGTCAGACCCTCGCGCATGTCCTCGCCGGTGAGCTGGACCTTTTCCTTCTTCAACAGGCCGCTCTTCTCGGCATAGTTGTTGAGCGTGCGGGTCAGCGCGGCGCGGAACGCGGCCATGTGCGTGCCGCCGTCGCGCTGCGGAATGTTGTTCGTGAAGGCGAGGACGTTTTCGTAGTAAGAGTCGTTCCACTGGAGCGCGACGTCCATCGTGACGTCGTCGCGCGTGCCCGAAATCGCGACCGGCTCGGGCATCAACGGCACCTTGGCGCGATCGAGATACTTCACGAACGCGGCGATCCCGCCCTCGTAATAGAGCTCGACGGTCTTCATCTCCTCGTGCCGGGCGTCGGAGAGGAACAGGCGGACGCCCGAATTGAGGAAGGCGAGCTCGCGGTAGCGATGCTCGAGCTTGTCGAAGTCGAAATCGGTGATCTTGAAGGTGGCGGGCGACGGGAAGAAGGTCACGCGCGTGCCCTTCTGGCCCTCGGCTGCGTCGCCGACGATCTTGAGCGGCATCACCGCGTCGCCGAACGCAAAGCGCATGTAATGCTCCTTGCCGTCGCGCCAGATCGTCAGGTCCAGCCATTCGCTCAGCGCGTTGACGACCGAGACGCCGACGCCGTGCAGGCCGCCCGAGACCTTGTACGCGTTCTCGTCGTTGGTGTTCTCGAACTTACCGCCGGCGTGGAGCTGGGTCATGATGACCTCGGCCGCCGAGACGCCTTCCTCGGTGTGGATGCCGGTCGGGATACCACGGCCATTGTCGGTGACGCTGACCGACCCGTCGGCGTTCAGGACGATGTCGATCCGGTCGCAATGCCCGGCGAGCGCCTCGTCGATCGCGTTGTCGCTCACCTCGAACACCATGTGGTGGAGGCCCGACCCGTCGTCGGTATCGCCGATATACATGCCGGGGCGCTTGCGCACTGCGTCGAGGCCCTTGAGGACCTTGATCGAGTCGGCGCCATAGTCGCCCTGGTTGGGCAGGTTGGGATTATTGGTTTCGGGGTTGGATGCCATGCCCAGCATATAGGCATCGGACGCCCGAAACGGAAGCGAAATGGCCTGTCGCGCCGGGGTCGTGGTGCCTGCCCCTCTCCCCTCGGGGGAGAGGGAGGGAGGAGCCGCAGGCGACGGAAGGGTGAGGGGGAGTTGGGGCGCGCTCCCGAGCCTTACGCCCCCTCACCCTTCCCACGGCCAAGCGGCCGCGGGCCCCTTCCCTCTCCCCCGAGGGGAGAGGGAGTTCGCGCTTAGAAGCGGTCGGCGCGTTGGCCGAGCAGGGTGACTTCGACCCGGCGGTTGAGGCGCATGCCGGTGACGGTCGCGTTGGTCGCGACCGGCTGGCGCTCGCCGTGGCCGACGACGCTGAAGCGTGCGCGGACGACGTCCATGTCGTCGAACGCCTGGCGGACGCTCGCCGCGCGGCGCTCGGACAGATCCTGGTTGTGCGCATCGGACCCGCGCGAATCGGTGAAACCGTCGATCGCGACGCGGACCCCCGGATTGCCGCGCAGATAGCGCGCGAGCGGGCGCAGCTTCTCGATCGCGCCGGGGCGCAGCACCGCGCTGTCGGTGCGGAACAGCACGTCTTCCTGCAGCGTCAGCGTCGCGCCACGAGGGGTCTGGCGGAAGCCGTAGTTGCGCATCGCGCCGCGGTCCCACGTCGTGGTGGTCTCGACGACGGTCGTACCGCCGCGATAGCCGCGCGGGTCACGGCCGTACGCGTCCCAGTCGAACCGGTCGCGCCGCGGGCCGGCGATGCGCGCGAATTCGCGGTTGGCGTCGTCGGCTTCGCGGCGGTTGATCCGGCCGTCGCCGTTCGCGTCGAAATTGGGCATCACGAACGCGCGACCGCGCGGCGTATTGCGCAGTTCGGGGAACAGGACCGGCACGCCCGCACCCGCCAGCCGGTAGCCGGGACGCGACCAGGGCGGGTTGCTCATGTCGTAGCGTGCGCGCTCGCCGGCTTGGGCAAATGCCGGTGCGGTCGTCGCCGCGATCATGACCAGCCCGAATGCGGCGCGTGCGATTGTCGTCTTCATCATCTTTCTCCGTCGCCCCCGCTGTGGACCGGGGCGCGATGGACCGGGATTTGCCCGCGTCTGCTTGAATGCCCGGTGACGGGGGTCGACAGCGCGCGTTCAGGCGAGCCCGACGGCGATCCGCGTCGCCTGGGGATCGATCGCCTCGAACAGCGCGTCCTCGGTACCCGTCATCCAGACCTGCCCGCGCCCCGCGAGCCGGTCGAACAGCGCCGCGCGCCGTGCCGGATCGAGATGCGCGGCAACCTCGTCGAGCAGCAGCACCGGCGGCTGCCCGGTCCGCTCCGCCACCAGATCGGCATGCGCGAGCACGATGCCGAGCAGCAACGCCTTCTGCTCGCCGGTCGAGGCAAGCGAGGCGGCGCGCGCCTTGTCGCGGTGCGTGACGATCAGGTCGACCCGGTGCGGCCCCGACAGCGTACGCCCCGCGGCGGCATCGCGCGCACGGCCCTGCCCCAGATCGGCCTGCAGGCGCGCGGCATCGCCCGCCCATCCCTCGAGCGCGAGCCCCGCACGCGGGAAGGGACTGTCGGATTGCCCCGCAAGCCGGGCGCGGAGCAAGCCGACCGTCTCGCGCCGGGCGGCGTCGACGGCGGCACCATGCTCGGCCATCTGCGCTTCGAGCGCGGAGAGCCATTCGCCGTCGGGCCGGCCCTCGTCCGCGAGCAGCCGGTTGCGCGCGCGCATCGCCGCATCGTAGCGCGCGGCATGGTGCGCGTGCGCCGGCGCGAGCGCCAGCGTCAGGCGGTCGAGAAACCCGCGACGCTCGCCCGCGGGCGCGACGAACAGCCGGTCCATCGCGGGCGTGAGCCACAGGATGGTGAGCCACTCGGCGAGCGCGTTGGCGGTGGTGGTGGCACCCTGGACGCGGACGATGCGGCGCTCCGGGGCGGCGGCGAGCGCGCCGGTCGCGATGTCCACCTCGTCGATCGCCGGGGCTTGCGGCGCGATTTCCTCCGGGCCCGGCGCGCCGTCGACCAGACCCTCCCCCGACCCGGCGCGGGCGGGGAACAGGCGCGCCGCGACGCCGAAACCGCCTGCCCCGCCCTGCCGCGCCATTTCGCCGAGTGCGGCCCGGCGCAATCCACGACCGGGGGCGAGCAGCGACACAGCCTCAAGGATATTGGTCTTGCCCGCGCCGTTCTCGCCGGTCAGCACGACGAACCCCGGCCCCGGCGTCAGCGTCAGGTCGGCGTGATTGCGGAAATCGGTAAGGACGAGGCGCGACAGCATCGCACCGGCCTTAGCGGCAATCTCCGCCCGCTGTCAGCCTTCGCATCAGGCGGCAATCCGCTCGGGGACCGCACCCGCCCCGGTCTTCTGCGTGCTGAGATACGAGGCGAGCGCAGGGCCGAGTTCGCGTTGCGCGCGCAGATAGGCGACCGGCGTGACGATCCCGAGCCGCGCGCGCGCCACATCGAGCGGTTCGTTCAGCAGCGTCAGATAGTCTTCGCCCGAAATCCACCGTGCCTTGCGGCCGTTGCGATACCCCTCCCAGACCGCCTTGGCGAACAGCGTGCTGCCGGTGACGCGGATGCTCTTCAGCGCCGCCGCCGTGCCGATCAGCGCCCAGCCCAACCCGCCGACCTGCGCATAGCTGAACGCGACGAGCGACGCCTCGCCCATGCTCTCGTCCGCCTGATAGCCGGTGAGCACATGCCAGATGTCGTGCGTGTCGCGCACCCGCCGTCCGAACCAGGCATAGGGATGCGCGAGGTCGTCGACACTCGGCTCGACGCGCGACACTGCGACGAGGCCGTCCGCCGAATAGCCGGTCGTCTCGAGGAAATGCCGATACGCGGCGCCCACCGTCCCCGGCGCGAACCCCGCGACGAACGCCGGATCGGAGAAACGCTGCGCCAGTTCGACCCGGTCATAGGCGATCCGCCCGCCCTGCCCCGTCGCGATCAGCCGCGCGTAGTTCATCGGCGCATTGCCGACGTTGAGCGCGCGCATGATCCGGAACACCTGCGTCGTATCATCGCCGTTCGCGAGCAGTTTCCGGATCGCATCGAATGCCGTTCGCCAGTCGCGACGACCGGTGGTGCCGGGAAACGGAGGAAGTACAGCCATCGAGTCGACTCCTTACTGACACGATTGTCAGTATCAGATTCGCAAAGGGCTTCAAACGAAAAAGGCCACCCCGCAGGATGGCCTTTCGTTCGATCGTCAGCGCGTGACGGTCAGACGCGCATCGGCATCAGCACGTAGAGCGCGGGCGACTTGTCGTTTTCGCGGATCAGCGTCGGGGCGGCGGCGTCGGCGAGGTGGACCTCGACCATGTCGCCGTCGATCTGCGCGAGGATGTCCATCAGATAGCGGCTGTTGAAGCCGATTTCGAACGGGAGCGCGACGTAATCGCCTGGGACCTCCTCCGCGGCGGTGCCGTTTTCGGGCGAGGTCACCGACAGCGTGATCTTGTCGCGATCGAGCGCCATCTTGACCGCGCGGGTCTTCTCGGTGGCGATGGTCGACACGCGGTCGACGCCTTCCATGAAGCTCTTGGGATCGATCTTGAGGATCTTGTCGTTGCCGGTCGGGATCACGCGGCTGTAATCGGGGAAGGTACCGTCGATCAGCTTCGAGGTCAGGATCGCCTGGCCAAGGTCGAAGCGGATCTTGGTCGGCGACAGCGAGACGCCGACCGAGCCGTCGACCTCGTCGAGCAGCTTGCGCAGTTCGCCGATGCATTTGCGCGGCACGATCACGTCGGGCATCGATTCGGCGCCCTCGGGCCGCGGCAGCGTGACGCGCGCGAGGCGGTGACCGTCGGTCGCGGCGGCCTTCAGCACCGGGTTCGAGCTGTCGCCGTCCGCCACATGAAGGAAGATGCCGTTGAGATAATAGCGCGTCTCTTCGGTCGAGATCGCGAAGCGCGTCTTGTCGATGATCTGCTTCAAGGTCTCGGCGGGCAGTTCGAACTGAGTCGGCAGCTCGCCTTCGGCGATCACCGGGAAATCGTCGCGCGGCAGCGTGCCGAGCGAGAAGCGCGCGCGGCCCGCGACGATGCTCATCCGGCCTTCCGACGCGGCGAGCTGGACCTGGCTGCCCTCGGGAAGCTTGCGGGCGATGTCGAACAGCGTGTGCGCGGACACGGTGGTCGCGCCGGGCTGGTCGACCGCAGCGGCGATCGATTCGTTGATCTGGAGATCCAGATCGGTCGCCATCAGCTTCAGCGTACCCTCGGCGGTCGCCTCGATCAGCACGTTCGACAGGATGGGGATGGTGTTGCGCCGCTCCACCACGGACTGGACATGGCTCAGCCCCTTGAGGAGCGTTGCGCGTTCGATCGTCGCCTTCATCAAAATTCCCCCGGCCTCCACAGCCGGACTCGGGGCTGGGGGCAATCCGCTAATGGCTTACCCAACAACAAAGGGTCGGAGCAAGCGCCCCGACCCTTCTTTGATCACGGTAAACGTCGCGTTAAAACACGATCAGAAGCGGAAGCCGTAGCTTGCGACGACCTGGTGGCGATCGGTGTCGACGTCAAATCGGCCGCTCGTGCCGCCCGTCGCGTAATCGATGTTGCTGCGCTCATAGTTCGAATAGCGATATTCGAGCTTGGCATAGCTGTTCGGGCCAACCGCATGCTCGGCACCCGCGCCGATCCGCCAGCCGTCGAGGTTGAAGTCGGTGTCGGTGGTCTGGTTCGTGTCGCCCGCCAGCACGTTCAGCTTGGCATTGGTGTAGCCGCCCTTCGCATAGAGCATCGTCGTCGGCGCGACGACATAGCCGACGCGGCCACCGACATAGATGTCACGGCCCTGCTTGACGCGCCCGAAGCCGAAGTCACTGGTATAGTCGTTGCGGCCGCTCTTCGACGTCGAGCCGGTCAGTTCCGCCTCGGCGCCGAGCACGATGTTGTCCGAGGTCGCGATGTCATAGCCGATGCCACCGCCGTACAGCAGGCCGTCGATCTTCTGGTCGTCACGCCCGTTGTCGTTGGACACGCTGCTGCCGGCGCCGGTGTGGTCATAGCCGAGCGTGGCCTCGACGCGCGGGCCGGTGAAGGTCGGGTTGGTCTGCGCCAGCGCGGGGGCTGCGCCAACGGTCAGGGCCGCGGTGGTAGCGAACAGCGAGACGGCGATAAGCTTACGCATTGGGATACTCCATAATGTCTTCGTCATCCCCGAACGCGGGATGGACAGCCCCAATGGACCAGCCGGCGGCACGTTGCATGAACCCCAGATAAACACGGAAATCCGTTGCTTTTGCGCCACAGGGGGTTGAAATGCAGCCCATGATTCCAAGCCATCGGCAGGATGCAGCGGACGCCGGTCCAACCGAAAGACCGCGCATTCGGCGTGGGCGGGATTTCGTCGCGCGGCACGGCGAAACCGTGTTCAACGCCGCGCACCGGCTGCAGGGCGATGCCGCGCATACCCCGCTGACGCGCGCCGGATTCGCGCAGGCGGACGAGCTCGGCCGCGCGCTGCGGGACCTGCTCGGGGCGAAGCCCGCGCTGACCCTGTGGGCATCGCCGACCGGGCGCGCGCTCCAGACGCTGGCGGTGGTCGCCGAGCATCTCGGACTCGACTGGCATGCCGCGCGCACCGACGCGCGGCTGGTCGAGATCGACATGGGGTGCTGGGGCGGGCGCTATTATGCCGATCTCGCGGCCGAGGTCGGGTCGATTGTCCAGCCCGGCGGCACGCTGCGCGCCGCGCCCGACGGCGAAACCTATCCGCAGATCGCCGCGCGCGTCGGCGGCTGGCTGGCGGATACCGCAGAGAATGCCGGCGACCGGCTGGTGATCATGCACGGCATCTCGAGCCGCGTGATGCTCGGCGTGATGACCGGCGCTCCGGTCGACCCTGTGCTCGGCGCGCCGATCGCACCGGGACTGCCGCAGGGGTCGGTCACGCTCGTCGAGGCCGGACGCGCGACCGTCCCGCACCGCGGCACCGGCTTTGCACCCGCGTGAACCGCGGCGCGTGACGCGTGTCGTCCTGCTGTTGCTCGCGGTCGCCACACCCGTGGCAGCGCGCGACACGATCGGCATCTACACGGGATGGGGTGCGTTCCGCGATGCGACGCCGCCGCGCTGTTACGCGATCGCACGGCCGGTGATGGCGGGGGGCCGGTCGACCGGGTTCGCCAGCGTCGCCACCTGGCCCAGACGCGGCCTGCGCGCGTCGCTTCACATCCGGCTCAGCCGCGAGCGCGATCGGTCCGCCGGGGTGACGCTGACGGTGGGCGAACGCCGATTCGCGCTGGTCGCAAACGGACTGGACGCGTGGGCGAGCGATGCCCCCAGCGCCCGCGCGATCGTTGCCGCGCTGCGATCGGGGCGCAGCATGAGCGTCGAGGCGGTCGGCGTCGGCGGCCGCCCATTCGCGGATGTGTACGCGCTGTCGGGCGCTGCGACGGCGATCGATGCGGCCGTACTGGCGTGCAGCGGGGGATAGCTCCCCTCTCCCTTCTACCACCCCGGCGCAGGCCGGGGCCCAATTGGGGGACGCACGTGACGACGCTCCCCGCACCGTTGCGACCACCTTCCCAATTGGGCGCCGGCCTCCGCCGGGGAGGTGCTGCTGTCCGGGTGTCGTTGCGCATCACTTCGCCGACCAATCCCCTTCTTCCACACCCTGTAGAAAAATCGGCAAAATTCCGCTAAGCGCCGCCCCATGCAGACCGCCGCGAACCTCATGCCCATCCCCGGGCACATCGATCCCGTGCCCGTTCCCCGCAGCTTCGTGCCGCGCAGCGATGGGCGTATCGACCTGCTCGGGCTGTCGCTCGCCGATCTGCGGATGGCGCTGGAGACGTCGCAGCTCGAGGAAAAACAGGCGAAACTGCGCGCGAAACAGCTGTGGCACTGGATCTACAATCGCGGCGCGACCGAGTTCTCGGCGATGACCGACATCTCGAAGACGATGCACCCGTGGCTCGAGCAGCGCTTCGTGATCAGCCGGCCCAACGTGGTCGAGGCGCAGGTGTCGACCGACGGTACGCGCAAGTGGTTGCTGCGATCGGACGACGCGCAGGATTACGAGATGGTGTTCATCCCCGACGCGGATCGCGGCACGCTGTGCGTGTCGAGCCAGGTCGGCTGCACGCTCAACTGCACCTTCTGCCACACCGGCACGATGCGGCTGGTGCGCAACCTGACCCCCGCCGAGATCGTCGGCCAGGTGATGCTCGCGCGCGATTCGCTCGGCGAATGGCCGAGCCAGCCCGAAGGGCGGATGCTCACCAACATCGTGATGATGGGGATGGGCGAGCCGCTGTATAATTTCGAGAATGTCCGCGATGCGCTGAAGCTCGTGATGGACGGTGCAGGCCTTGCCCTGTCGCGGCGCCGGATCACGCTGTCGACGAGCGGCGTGGTGCCGATGATGGCGCGCGCGGGCGCGGAGATCGGCGTGAACCTCGCAGTGTCGCTGCACGCGGTGACCAAGGAAGTGCGCGACGAGATCGTCCCGCTCAACCGCAAATACGGCATCGAGGAATTGCTGCAGGCGTGCGCTGATTATCCCGGCACGAACAATGCGCGGCGGATCACGTTCGAATACGTGATGCTGAAGGACAAGAACGATTCGGACGCCGATGCGCATGAACTCGTCCGGCTGCTGCGCAAATACGAGCTGCCCGCCAAGGTGAACCTGATCCCGTTCAACCCGTGGCCGGGTGCCGTCTATGAATGCTCGACGCCCGAGCGGATCAAGTCGTTTTCGAGCATCGTGTTCGGCGCGGGCATTTCGGCGCCGGTGCGCACCCCGCGCGGGCGCGATATCGATGCAGCATGCGGGCAGCTGAAGACCGCGTCGGAGAAGAAGAGCCGCGCGCAGCTCGATCGCGAGGCCGCTGCCGAGTCCGACGCTTTTGCTTGAGTGGAGTGGGGCTGCGCTGGCGGCAGGAGCGGGCGTTCTCGGCGGGGCGATGAATGCACTAGCGGGGGGCGGCAGCTTTGCGACGATGCCTGCGCTGATCGGGCTCGGCGTGCCGTCGACCTTCGCCAACGCGACGAGCAACGTCTCGCTCCAGCCGGGCGCGATGGCGAGCGCATGGACCTATCGGCACGGGCTGGAGCCCGTGTCCGGCGTCGGCATGCGGACGATGGCGGGGATCACCTTCGTCGGCGGGCTCGTCGGCAGCCTGTTGCTCGTCGCGACGTCGGCGCGCGCGTTCGACCTGATCGTGCCGTGGCTGCTGCTGTTCGCGACGCTGGCGATCGCGTTCGGGACGCAGGCGTCGCTGTGGCTCCGCTCGCGGGTCGCGATCGGGCCGAAATCGCTGGTTGCGGTGCAGGCGATGCTGGGGGTCTATGGCGGCTATTTCGGCGGCGGGGTCGGGCTGATGCTGACCGCCGCCTGGGGGCTGTTGTCGGGAGCAACGCCCGCCATGCTTGCGGCACCGCGCACGCTGATGCTCGCGGTCGCCAACCTCGCGGCGACGATCATTTTCATCGCCACGGGGATGGTCTATTGGGCGCTGTGCGTGCCGATGCTGCTCGGCGGGATCGTCGGCGGGCATTTCGGCGCGAAGCTCGGGCTGGTGATGTCGGCCAGGGTCATTCGCGTGTGGACGCTGCTGGTGACGATCGCGACGACGATCGTGTTCTTCTGGCGGGCGTACGGCTAAGAATTGGTTCCCCGCGAAGGCGGGGACCCAGCCTGGGCACCCGCCTTCGCGGGTGAACAAACCTCCTGAGTTCAGCCCGGCCGGCGCATCTTGAACAGCGACTCCTCGGTGATCGTGAAATAATCCGCCGGGCCGCCGCCGCGCAGGATCGGTTCGCCGCGCGCGGTCTGGTATACGCCGTCGTCGAGCATCGCCGGGTCGATATGGATCGCGACCGCCTCGCCGAGTACCAGCCACTGGTCGAGTTCGCGGCCCTCCTTGGTTTCCAGCCGGACGATCTGCGTCACCTTGCATTCGAACTGCGCACGGCTCGCGGCGACGCGCGGCGGCTTCACGTTCAGCGACGCGAGCGTCTCGAGCCCCGCCAGCGCGAACTCGTCGACGTCCGCCGCAACATTGGCGGCGGTCGCGTTCATCGCATCGCCAAGGTCGCGGCTGACAAGGTTCCAGACGAATTCGCCCGTCGCCGCGATGTTGGCGACGCTGTCCTTCCACCCCATGGACGAGAAGCCGATCAGCGGGGGTGTGTAGTTGAACAGGTTGAAGAAGCTGTACGGCGCAAGGTTGGGCACACCCTCCGCCGACAGCGTGCTCACCCAGCCGATCGGGCGCGGTGCAACGATCGCGTTGAGCGGATCGTGCGGCAGGCGATGGCCGCTCGCCGGTTCGTAAGAATGCCATTCGGTCATACGCTTATCCCTGCTATGGTCGGAGCTTGTCGGCTAAAGCGAAGGCCAAGCATGAACGATCCCGCCCGCCCTATCACCAGCGCCCCTGTCACCGTCGTCAAACGCCACCGGATCGCGACGCGGCTGTGGCACTGGATCACCGCGGTGACGATGTTCATCATGATCGGCAGCGGGATCGGCATATTGAAGGCGCATCCGCGTTTCTACTGGGGCCGCTACGGCGCGAACTTCGATCAGGCGTGGACGACGCTCGACCAATGGCCGGGCTGGGTGGTGACGCTGATCAACCTGCTGACGATCCCGGCGAGCTACAACCTCGCCATCTCGCGACGCTGGCACCTGCTCTTCGCGCTCGTCCTGTCGTTCGCGCTGCTCGGCTTCATGATCGTCAGCCTGTTCAACCGGCATTTCCAGCGCGATCTCCGCGTCCGCGCGGGCGAGCTGGCGCCGCACGAGGTGGCGCATGACGTGCGCGAGCATCTCGCGCTGCGCTTCCACGATCCGAAGCGGCCCGCCGCGTACAACATCCTGCAGAAGCTGGCCTATGTCGCGACGATCTTCATCCTGCTGCCGGTGATGATCCTGACCGGGCTGGCGATGTCGCCGGCGATGGATGCCGCGTGGCCGTGGCTGCTCGACATCTTCGGCGGGCGGCAGTCGGCGCGGTCGATCCACTTCATCGCGATGGTCGCGCTCGTGCTGTTCATCATCGTCCATCTCGCGCTCGTGATCCTGGCGGGCGCGTGGAACGAGGTGCGATCGATGATCACCGGGCGCTTCCACGTCCCGGCCCACCAGCCGGAGGACGTCGCATGAGCAGCATCATCACCCGCCGCACGCTCGTCGCCGGCGCGGCGGTCGGGGCCGGCGCGCTGCTCACCGGGTGCGACAAGATCATCCAGCACCCCGAGGCGCGCAAGATCCTGTTCATGGGCGAGGACATGAACCGCGGACTGCAGCGCGCGCTGACCAATCGTCACGCGCTGGCCCCCGAATTCAGCCCGGCGCAGATGTCGCCGATCTTCCGCTCGAACGGGACGAGCAATCCGGGGACGCCCGCGTACGACGCGATGGTCGCGACCAATTTCGCGGACTATCGGCTTCGCGTCGGCGGGCTCGTCGACCGGCCGCTGTCGGTGACGTTGCCGCAGCTCCGCCAGATGCCCGCGCGTGCGCAGATCACGCGGCACGACTGCGTCGAGGGGTGGTCGGCGATCGGCAAATGGCAGGGACCCAAACTCGCCACGCTGTTGCAGGCCGCGGGGATCCGCGACGCCGCGCGCTACATCGTCTTCACCTGCGCCGACCTGTATCGCGGCACGCCCTATTACGAGTCGATCGACCTGATCGACGCGTTTCATCCGCAGACGATCCTTGCCTGGGCATTAAATAATCAGGTCCTCGACGTTGCGCACGGCGCGCCCGTCCGGTTGCGCGTCGAGCGCCAGCTTGGCTACAAACATGCCAAATATATCATGGCGATAGATGCGGTCGCCAGCCTCGAGGGGATCGGCAAAGGCAAGGGCGGCTATTGGGAAGATAACGTGGATTACGACTGGTATGCAGGGATCTGACGCCAGCCGGGGGTGGCGCATTTCCGTACCAGTCATTAGCTAACCCGGCATGGCTCTTTTCGATCGTTTCCTGGCCCGGCAGGTAAAAACCGGCGAACTCACCCTGATCCACGCGGACGGCACGACCAAGAAATTCGGCAAGCCCGATCCCGCCTATAATCCCGTCACGATCCGCCTCACCGCCCCCGGCGTCGCGGGGGCGATCATCCGCCACCCCGCGCTGGGTGCGGCGGAAGCGTTCATGGACGGACGCCTCGTCATCGACCGCGGCGATATCCGCGACCTCGTCAACCTGCTCAAGGGCAACAGCCCGTGGGAGCGCGGCGGCGGGCTCAATCCGTCGCTGCCGATCAAGCTGCTCGACAAGGTCGTCCACCGCGTGGACCGCGTGAACATGGCGCGTCGGTCGAAGAAGAACGTCGCGCATCACTACGACCTGTCCGACCGGCTCTACGACCTCTTTCTGGACGCGGATCGCCAGTATAGCTGCGCGTACTTCACCGATCCCGGCAACAGCCTGGAAAAGGCACAGTCCGACAAGAAGGCGCACATCGCCGCCAAGCTCGCGATCGAGCCGGGGATGCGCGTGCTCGACATCGGCTGCGGCTGGGGCGGGATGGCGCTGTACCTGCATGCGAAGACCGGCGCGGAAGTCCTCGGCGTGACGCTGAGCGAGGAACAGCTCAAGGTCGCGCGGCGCCGCGCCGAGGAGGCGGGCGTCGCCGACAAGGTGAAATTCGAGCTGATCGACTATCGCGCGCTGACGGGGACGTTCGACCGGATCGTGTCGGTCGGGATGTTCGAGCATGTCGGGCCGCCGCAGTACAAGGCGTTCTTCCGCAAGTGCCGCGACCTGTTGACGCACGACGGCGTGATGCTGCTCCACACGATCGGCCGGATGGGTGGCCCTGGCGTCACCGACACGTTCACGACCAAATATATCTTCCCCGGCGGCTACAACCCCGCGCTGTCGGAGATCGTGCGCGGCTATGAGGGGCTGAAGTTCTTCCCGACCGATATCGAGGTGCTGCGCGTCCATTACGCGCGGACGATCGACCTCTGGTACGACCGGACCGTGGCGGCAAAGGACGCGATCGTCGCGCTGTACGACGAGCGGTTCTACCGGATGTGGACCTTCTACCTCGCGGGTGCCGCGGCGGCGTTCCGGACCGGGGGGATGGTCAATTACCAGATCCAGCTGTCGAAGAGCCGGATGACGCTGCCGCTGACGCGCGACTATATGTTCGAGGGCGAGCGGGCGTTGCGCGAGGGGTGACGTCGGGCCGGCCGGTGCCACGTGATGTCCGGCCGTCCGTCATTCCCGCGGAGGCGGGAACCCAGACTGGCAGGCTCCGACGATGGAGCCGCTACGGTAGCCAGGCTGGATCCCCGCCGTCGCGGGGATGACGGCTTTATGCTGAGTCGCTCTAGAGCGGTGACCGCCTCATAGGCCTGACCTCAGCGGCCGCCCTGCATCTGCGACTTCGCGGCGGAGCGTTCGTCGCCGCCGATCTTGCCGTCCTTGTTTGCGTCATATTTCGCGAACGTCGCGGCGAGCAGCGCCTGCGCCTCGGGCTGCGTGACCTTGCCGTCCTTGTTCGCATCGGCGCTGGTGAACCAGAGATCGGCGAGACGCTTGGCGTGCACCGGGTCGGGGCGGCCCGGTCCGACCTTCATGTTGCCGATCCGCGCCTGCACCTCGGCGCGCGTCAGCACGCCGTCCTTGTTGGTGTCGGACGCCGCGAATTCGGCCTTGAACTTGGCGGCGGCGGACGCGCGTGTTTCCTGTGCGGCGAGCGGGGTCGCGAGACCGGCGAGAACAAGAACGGTTAGCGTTTGGCGTAGCACGGTCGGAACACTCCAATGAAACTGGGGGGCGCTTAGCGCGGGCTGGTTGTACGCGCCATGAATGCGCCCGGTTGCACGCGGGCCGTCCAGCGCATAGGGGCGCGGACATTGGATATTGCCCGAAGGACCATGCCCGTGACCGATCAGATCAACCGCGCCGCCGGCGACGCCGGCATCAATCGGGTGGTTCTCGCCTATTCCGGCGGCCTCGACACCAGCGTGATCCTGAAATGGCTCCAGCAGACCTATAACTGCGAAGTCGTCACCTTCACCGCCGACCTGGGCCAGGGCGAGGAACTCGAGCCCGCGCGCGCCAAGGCCGAAATGATGGGCGTCAAGCCCGAGCACATCTTCGTCGACGACCTGCGCGAGGAATTCGTGCGCGATTACGTGTTCCCGATGATGCGCTCGAACGCGCTCTACGAGGGGCTGTATTTGCTCGGCACGTCGATCGCGCGGCCGCTGATCGCCAAGCGCCAGATCGAGATCGCCCGGATGGTCGGCGCCGACGCGGTCAGCCACGGCGCCACCGGCAAAGGCAACGACCAGGTCCGCTTCGAGCTCGGCTATTACGCGCTGTCGCCCGACATCAAGGTGATCGCACCGTGGCGCGAATGGGACCTGACCAGCCGCACCAGGCTGATCGAGTTCGCCGAACAGCACCAGATCCCGGTCAGCAAGGACAAGCGCGGCGAGGCCCCCTTCTCGACCGATGCGAACATGCTCCACACCTCGTCCGAGGGTCTGGTGCTCGAGAATCCGTGGGACGAGGTTCCCGACTATGTCTATTCGCGCACGGTGAACCCCGAGGACGCGCCCGACGTCCCCGAATATATCACGATCGATTTCGAGCGTGGCGACGGCGTTGCGATCAACGGCGAGGGGATGAGCCCGGCGACGTTGCTGTCGACGCTCAACGACTATGGCCGTCGTCACGGCATCGGCCGTCTCGACCTGGTCGAGAACCGCTTCGTCGGCATGAAGAGCCGCGGCATGTACGAGACGCCGGGCGGCACGATCTATCACCTCGCGCACCGCGGCATCGAGCAGCTGACGCTCGACCGCGGCGCGGCGCATCTGAAGGACGAGCTCGCGCCGCGCTATGCCGAGCTGCTGTACAACGGCTTCTGGTTCTCGCCCGAGCGCGAGATGCTCCAGGCAGCGATCGATCACAGCCAGGAAAAGGTCTCGGGCACGGTCCGGCTGAAGCTGTACAAGGGCGGCGTGTACGTGGTCGGCCGCAAGTCGCCCAACTCGCTGTACTCGGAAAAGGTCGTGACGTTCGAGGACGACCAGGGCGCCTATGACCAGCGCGACGCGGCGGGCTTCATCAAGCTGAACGCGCTGCGCCTGCGCCTGCTCGGCCGCCGCGACCAGGTCTGAGCCGCGACGTTCCCCGGGGTGCCCTGCGCGGCACCCGGGGGCCGGACGTTCGGCGGTGTTAACGCCCGAAGCGAATTCCGTCGCAACCGCGCAACGTCGACGCTTGTCGAAGCCCCCCTCCCGGCGCTAGGCGTCGAGGGATGGCGCGGGGGACAACCACGGAACTTCACTGGTGGCAGACGCGCACGTTCGTCGCGTGCGTCGCCTTGGCCTCGATCATCCCGCTGTTGTGGCCGGAGATCCCGCCACTGGTCGACCTGCCGGGACATATGGGGCGCTACCGCGTCCAACTGGCGATCGGCGACAATCCGTGGCTGAGCCAATGGTATGATTTCCGGTGGCAGCTGATCGGCAATCTCGGCGTCGATCTGCTGATCGAGCCGCTTGCGCCGATCTTCGGCCTAGAGCTGGCGGTCAAGCTGATCATGATGGCGATCCCGGCGCTGACGGTGACCGGGTTGTTGTGGATCGCGCGCGAGGTCCATGGCCGGATCCCCGCGACCGCGCTGTTCGCGCTGCCGCTCGCCTACAGCTATCCCTTCCAGTTCGGCTTTGCCAATTTCGCGCTGGCGATGGCGCTCGCGCTCAACCTGTTCGCCTTCTGGGTCCGGCTCGGGCGGCTGGGCAAACTGCGGTTGCGCACGATCCTGTTCGTCCCCGCCTCGTGCCTGTTGTGGCTGTGCCATACGTTCGGCTGGGGCGTGCTCGGCGTGCTCGCCTTCTCCGCCGAGCTGATCCGCCAGCACGATATCCGCAAGGACGCGATCCGCGACAGCGGCGCGTCGCATGGCTGGGTGAGCGCGATCGTCCGCGCCGGGATCAACTGCATCCCGCTCGCGCTGCCGATGGTGATGATGGTGCTGTGGCGGTCGGGCGACCATGTCACCGGCAAGACGCAGGACTGGTTCAACTGGCGCTGGAAGATGAACTGGATCACGATGGTCCTGCGCGACCGGTGGATGGCGTTCGACATCGCGTCGGTCACCGTTCTCTTCATCATCCTGTTCCGCGGCATCCGCGACCAGACGATCGAATATTCGCGCAACCTGTCGCTGTCCGCGCTGTTCCTGCTGCTGGTCTATATCCTGTTGCCGCGGATCGTGTTCGGATCCGCCTATGCCGACATGCGGCTCGCGCCGTTCATGCTCGCCTTCGCGATCATCGCGCTGCGCCCGCGGCACGGGCTGTCGCTGCGCGGCGCGGCGGTGCTCGCAGTGCTCGGGTTCAGCTTCTTCGCGGTTCGACTGGCGGGCACGACGATCAGCTACCTGATCTACGACCGGTCATACGACCAGGCGATCGCCGCGATCGACACGCTGCCCGAGCGTGCGCGCGTCGTTTCGTTCGTCGGCCGGCGCTGTCGCGACGACTGGGCCTATTCGCGGCTCGAGCATGTGCCCGGGCTGTTGCTCGAGCGCCGGCTGGCGTTTGCCAACGATCAATGGTCGATGGCAGGCGGACAGCTGATGACGACACGCTATCCCGCCGCGCGCGGCTTTTCGCACGACCCGTCGGAAATCGTGTCCGACATCCGCTGCCGTGGCCAGTTCTGGCGGCCGATCTCGACCGCGCTCGAGCATTTCCCGCGCGCGGCGTTCGACTATGTCTGGCTGATCCACCCGCCGGCGTTCGACCCGGCGCTGATCCACGACCTGACGCTGATCCGCCGCGACGGCACCAGCGCGCTGTTCAAGGTCAATCGGACGGTAACGCCCCGCCCCGCCGAAACGGAGTGAGTTCGCCAAGATAGTCGCGATCGGCGGCGACCGCCTCGCGCTCGCGCTCGAGGAAGTCGGCGATCGCGCGGCGGAACCCCGCGTCGGGAATATAATGCGCGGAATAGGTCGCGACAGGTGCATAGCCGCGCGCGAGCTTGTGTTCACCCTGCGCGCCCGCCTCGACCGTCTGCAGACCGCGCGCGATCGCGGCGTCGATCGCCTGGTAATAGCAGAGCTCGAAATGGAGGAACGGCACCTCCTCGGTCGCGCCCCAATAGCGACCATAGAGCGTGTCCTCGCCGATCAGGTTCAGCGCCCCCGCGATCGGTACGCCGTCGCGCTCGGCGAGGATCAGCAGGATCCGGTCGCCCATCGTCGCGCCGATCGTGTCGAAGAAACCCCGCGTCAGATAGGGCTGGCCCCATTTGCGGCTGCCCGTGTCCTGATAGAAGACCCAGAACGCATCCCAGTGCGCCGGCGTGATATCGGCCCCGCTCAGGTGGCGGATCGTCAGCCCCTCGACCGCCGCCGCGCGCTCCTTGCGGATCGCCTTGCGCTTGCGGCTGGCGAGCGCGGCGAGGAAATCGTCGAAGCTCGCATAGCCGGCGTTCCGCCAGTGGAACTGCGTCCCTTGCCGGATGAGCCAGCCCGCCGCCTCGAACGCGGCGACCTCGTCGGGCGCGATGAAGGTCGCATGCGCCGACGAGAGCCCGCTCTGGTCGGTGACCGCCTCGACGGCGGCGATCAGCGCCGGCGCGAGCGTCGGGTCGCGCAACAGCAGCCGCGGGCCGGGCACCGGGCTGAACGGCGCGCACAGCTGGAGCTTTGGATAATAGCGCCCACCCGCGCGCTCCCAGGCGTCCGCCCAGGCGTGGTCGAAGACATATTCGCCCTGGCTGTGGCTCTTGGCATAGGCCGGGGCGATCGCGGCGGGCGTCCCGTCGTCATCGTCGATGACGATCGGCAACGCCTGCCATCCCGAACGCCCGCCGACGCTGCCCGAGGTTTCGAGCGCGGCGAGGAAGTCATGGCCGACAAAGGGATTGCCCTCGCCTGCGCACGCGTTCCAGTCCTTGGCGGCGATTGCGACGACGCCTGAGGCGATGCGGGCTGAGAGGGCGGTCATGTGCCCCTAAAATAGGGGCACATGCGTCAGGCTCAAGCGGCGGAGACCTGGACGATCGCGTCGATCTCGACCGCGGCGCCGAGCGGCAGGACGGGCACGCCGACCGCCGAGCGCGCATGCTTGCCGGCATCGCCAAACAGCTGGACCATCAGGTCGGACGCGCCGTTGGCGACCTTGGGCTGGTCGGTGAAGTCGCCGTGCGAGTTGACGAACACGCCGAGCTTCACGATCCGCTCGACACGGCCGAGCGAGCCGAGCGCCGCCTTCATCTGCGCGACGAGCATCAGCGCGCAACGCTGTGCCGCATCCTGCCCGTCCTCGAGCGAGACGCCGTCGCCGAGGCGGCCGGTGACGATCTGGCCGTCCTTGAAGGGCAGCTGGCCCGAGATGTGGAGCAACCCGTTCGCCTCGACGGCGGGAACATAGGAGGCGACGGGGGCGGCGGCCTGCGGCAAGGCGAGGCCAAGCTCTTCGAGCTTGCGGTCGATACGATCGGTCATGTCCGCGGTCTCACCACAAGCGCGGGGCTCCGGTCAAGCGGGGGACGCATCAGTCGATCCGCATCGCCTCGGCCGCCAGCGCCTCGGCCTCGACGAGCAGCGCGTCGTCGGCGGTGTTGGTCGCGACTTTCTCGCGCCCGATCAACGTGAGCACGGGCACCGCGAGCGGGGTCACGCGGTCGAGATCGACGTGCAGCATCGTCGCCGCCGCGCGGTCGAGCAGCCCGGCGAGGCGGCCGACATCGGTCATCCGTGCGCGCGCGTCCGCCCATGCCGCTTCGAGCAGCAGGTGCGTCGGCTCGTATTTGCGCAGCACGTCGTAGATCAGGTCGGTCGAGAAGGTGACCTGCCGTCCGGTCTTGCGCTTGCCGGGATGCTGGCGCTCGACCAGCCCGCCGATCACCGCGACCTCGCGAAACGCACGCTTGAGCAGATGCGATTGCTGCACCCAGTCGACGAACTCGTGCTCGAGAATGTCGGCGGAGAACAGCGCGGCGGGGTCGGTGATCTTCTCGAGGCCGTAGACGGCGAGCGCATAGTCGTTCGCGACGAAGCCGAGCGGCTTCAGTCCGAGCGTCTCCATGCGCCGGGTCACGAGCATGCCGAGCGACTGGTGCGCGTTCCACCCCTCGAAGCTGTAGGCGATCATGTAATGCCGCCCCTCGCGCGGGAACGTCTCGACCAGCAACTGCCCGGGTTCGGGCAGGACCGAGCGCAGCCGCTGATATTCGAGCCATTCGCGGACGTCGTCGGGGAAGCGCGCCCATTCGCCGGGATGCGCGAGAAAGCCGCGGACGCGGTCGGCAAGGTTGGTCGACAGCGGCATGCGGCTGCCGCCATAGGTCGGGATGCGCGCGGGTTTCGACGTCGCGCGGACGACGAGATCCTCGGTATCGATCTTCATCACCTCGAGGCTGAGACCCGCGAAGAAGAAGGTGTCGCCGTGGCTGAGCTGTGCGGCGAACCCCTCCTCGACGCGGCCTAGCGCGCGGCCATTGCCGAACCGGACGTTGAGCATCGTCGCCTCGACGATGATGCCCGCGTTGAGGCGGTGCTGCGCGATGAACTTGGGGTGGCTGATACGCCAGGTGCCGTCGGGATCCTGCGTCAGGCGCTTGAACCGGTCATAGGCCTTGAGGCTGTAGCCGCCGTCGCGGATGAAGCCGAGCACCCGCTCGAACGTCTCGGTCGGCAATGCCGAATAGGGCAGCGCGGACCGGATCTCGTCGAGCAGGTCGGCCTCGCGGAACGGTGCAGCGCACGCACAGGCCATGACGTGCTGCGCGAGCACGTCGAGCGCGCCGACGCGGAACAGGTCGGGGTCGAGCTCGCCCGCCTCGACCGCGTCGAGCGCGGCCCGCGCCTCGAGATACTCGAACCGGTTGCCCGGGACGAGAATCGCCTCGCTCGCCTCGTCGAGCCGGTGGTTCGCGCGGCCGATCCGCTGGAGCAGCCGCGACGAGCCCTTGGGCGCCCCCATCTGGATCACGCAGTCGACATTGCCCCAGTCGACCCCCAGGTCGAGGCTGGCGGTGGCGACCAGCGCGCGCAGCTTGCCGTCCGCCATCGCGCCCTCGACCTTGCGTCGCGCCTCGCGGGCGAGGCTGCCGTGGTGGACGCCGATCGGCAGGTTGTTCGCGTTGACCTTCCACAGGTCCTGGAAGATCAGCTCGGCGAGGCTGCGCGTGTTGCAGAACACGATCGTCGTGCCGTGCGACTCGATCTCGGCCATGACCTGTTCGGCGGCGTAGCGACCCGAATGTCCCGACCACGGGATGCGGCCCTCGGGCAGCAGGATTGCGATGTTCGGGTCCGCGCCGGGCTCGCCGTCGACCATCGTGACCTGGTCGATGTCGCCATCGGGCGCGAGCCAGGCACGATAGCCGTCCGCATCCGCGACCGTCGCCGACAGCGCGACGCGGCGCATTCCCGGCGCGATCTTCTGCAGCCGCGCCATGCACAGCGAGAGCAGGTCGCCGCGCTTGCCCGTCGCGAACGCGTGAACCTCGTCGACGATGATCGTCCGGATCCCCGCGAAGATCGTCAGGCTGTCGGGATAGCTCAGCAGCAGCGACAGCGATTCGGGCGTGGTCAGCAGGATCTGCGGCGGCTTGATCCGCTGTCGCGCCTTGCGGTCGGACGGCGTGTCGCCGGTGCGCGTCTCGACGCGGATGTCGACGCCCATTTCCTCGATCGGCGTCAGCAGATTGCGCTGGACGTCGACCGCGAGCGCCTTCAGCGGCGAGACATAGAGCGTGTGGAGCCCCTCGGTCGGCGCGTCGATCAGCTCCGCGAGCGTCGGCAGGAACCCCGCAAGCGTCTTGCCCGCGCCGGTCGCGGCGACGAGCAGCGCATGCTCGCCCGCGCGCGCGGCATCGAGCATGTCGCGCTGATGCCGACGCGGCTGCCACCCCCGCGTCGCGAACCAGCTTTCAAGGGGCAAGGGCAGTTTGGTCACGCAACGTTCACGCATCGTCGTCATATGGGGGCGGTGCGCCCCATCGCCATGGACCCTGTTGCTATGGATCTCATAGGCATGGACCCCATCGGCATGGTTGGCGCCCGGCGATCGAGCCCGATCGGCGTCGGATAGTTTCCCGCAACGAAAGGCTCCTGGTGTCGCTCTATCGCTACCTTCTGCCCCTGCCCCTCCTCGCGCTGCTGCCGCTGGCGAATGCGACCGCGGCGTCGCAGTCGTTCATCGGCGCGGGCGGACTGATACGGCTGAGCCATCCCTCGAGCCTGCAGCCGACGCGGAATTTCGCCGGACGCGCGCTGATGAGCGCGGGCTGGCGGCTGATGTGGGACGGGACGCCGGTCGGGCGCGGCGTCGGCGTGGTCCGGTTCTGGCAGGTTGCAAAGCCGACCGACGGCCAGGGCCAGGTGACCGAGATGATCCAGGTCGGTTTCAGCCGCAGCGCCACCGTGATCGCCACATGCGGCACCGCGGGCACGCGGTCGGGCAGCGGGCGACGGTTGCCCGACCGGATGCTCGGCGGCCATCGCTGGACGGTGTATGCGAACGGCGATGCCGGGATGAGCCAAGCGATCCGCGCCACCAATTTCCGCACCGTGGTCAACGGCGCCTGCTATGCGATTGACCGCGTCACCTATTCGGCCGCGGCCGCCCCGCCGCCGCGGCGCAATGCCCCGCCACAGGCCGTCGCCGCGGCACGGATGGATGCCATTCTGGCGACGATCAAGATCGGGCGGCGGCGCTGATCGGCCGGCGGCGCGCGCCGATCCGCGCGGTCGCCTGATCATCGCCGGTCGCCGGGCGCAGAGCCGACGGCACCACCGCCTCGCTCGCGCGTACTAGCCCCATGGCAAGACTCGGCGACTGGCTCGAACCGCATCCGCACGGCATCCTGGTCAAGCCGATCGATGCCTGGATCGATCCCTCAATCCCCAGCGCGAAGGCGCTCGTGACGCATGGCCATGCGGACCATGCGCGCGGGGGGCACGCGGCGGTCTGGGCGACGCCCGAGACGCTGGCGATCATGGACGCGCGCTATGGTCCGCAAACCGGCCACCCGGTCGCATATGGCGAGACGATCCGGATGGGGGGCGGAGCAGATGGCGCAGGTGACGGGGTCGATATCGGCTTCGTGCCCGCGGGGCATGTGCTCGGCTCGGCGCAGATCATCCTCGACTATCGCGGCGAACGCGTCGTCGTGTCGGGCGACTATAAGCGCCGCAGCGATCCGACCTGCGTCCCGTTCCAGCCGGTGAAATGCGACGTGTTCGTCACCGAGGCGACGTTCGGCCTGCCGGTGTTCCGGCACCCGGACACGGGCGACGAGATCGACAAGCTGATCACCGCGCTCCACGCCAATCCCGAACGCTGCGTGCTCGTCGGCGCCTATGCACTCGGCAAGGCGCAGCGCGTGATCTGCGAACTGCGCGAACGCGGGCACGAAGCGCCGATCTATATCCACGGCGCGCTGCAACGGCTGTGCGACCTGTATGCCGAGCATGGCGTGCGGCTGGGCGAGTTGCGCCCCGTCGCCGACGCGAAGAAGGCGGAGATGGCGGGGCATGTCGTGATGTGCCCGCCGGGTGCGCTCAACGATCGCTGGTCGCGACGGCTGCCCGATCCGATCACCGCGATGGCGAGCGGCTGGATGCGCGTGCGCGGACGCGCGCGGCAGAAAAATGTCGAACTGCCGCTGATCCTCAGCGATCACGCCGACTGGGACGAATTGACCGAGACGCTCGCCGAGATCGCGCCGCGCGAGGTCTGGGTGACGCATGGGCGCGACGACGCGCTGATCCACTGGTGCATGACGCGACAGATCAAGGCGCGTGCGCTGGCGCTCGTCGGGTTCGAGGACGAGGACGACTAGGCGGGCTCGAGGCGTCCCCGGGGCTCGGCGCGGGGTTTGCGCCAGGCCAGCCTGCGTCGCTCGATCAGCGACCGCCACGCCCATTCGACGGGGGCGATCGTGAAGCGCTTCAGATACGCATTGGCCAGCCACAGCAGCACCATGTCGATGACCAGCGCGGTCGCCATCAGTTCCGCCCAGCCCAGCCGGCCGTAGAGACCGAGCGCGAACGGCGGGAACAGGATCCACAGTCCGACGATCGTCTGCAGCACATAGATCGACAGCGCGGTCCGGCCCGCTGCGACGAACGGGCGCAACAGCCGTGCCCCGACAAGCGTCCCCACCAGCAAATTGACCGCGCCGACATGACCGAGCGTCATCGCCTGGCGCGCGATTTCCGTCGTCGCCCACAGCGTCTTGGCGCTGGTGTCGAATCGCATCTGTTCGGCGGCACCGATGATCCGCAACGGGATCGCGACACCGTAGGCGATCACCGTCATCCGCCAGTAGAAGGCCCGCGAGCGGCTGCCCTGGAGGATGCCAAGCCTGTAGAGCGCCGCGCCGATCAGCATCACGCCGGCGGCCTCCCAGACGAACAGCAGTTCGAGCCCGCGGCTTTCGAGGTACGCGGTGACGCTCCACTGATAGGCCGCCCATGTCCTGAAGTTGCCCGTCCGCGCCTTGTCCTCGGCGATGATCCTGGCCTTGTCCTCGGCCTTGCTCTTCGCGCGCGCGGCCTTGTTCTTGGCGATCTTGGCGAGAAACGCCCGGTCCGCGGCCTCGACCGGCCGCCCCGCACCGCGCGCGGCTTCGATGGCCGCCACCCTGGCCTGCGTCTGCACCGTCGACACATAGCCATAGGTCCCGCCCGCGAACTGCAGCACCGCGGCGGCCATCCCGAACACGATGAGCAGGCGCGGACGGAGCCGGCGGAACAGGAACGCGACCAGCGCCGCAATGCCATAGGTGTGCAGAATGTCGCCGGGCCACAGCAGGATGAAGATGTGCACGAGCCCGAACGCGAACAGCAGCAGGTTGCGGACATAATAACGCTTCATCACGACGCGCGTGCCGACCGCCAGCGCGACGCGATCGGTCAGGATCACCATCCCGGCGCCGAACAGCATCTCGAGCATGCAGCGCGCGGTTCCGTTCGCGATCACCTCGCGCAACCACCACGCAACCTGATCCTGCCTCGCCCAGCCGAAATGACGGACATCGTCGAACGACGCGAACAGCGAGCCGCCCATGTCGTTGATGTTCATGAACAGGATGGCGAGGATCGCGATCCCGCGCAGGATGTCGAGGACCGCGATCCGCGGCGCGCCATCGGGCTCCGCCGCGGTCATCGCCGGCGAGGTCCCGCCGATCGCCTGTCCGGCGTGCGTGAAGTCGGCGGCATCGTCGGCGGCGGCGCTACCAGCAGTCTGATCGTTCATCGGTCTGGGCCCCCCCGTGATGACGCCGCGACGCTACGCCGATGCCGGAAGAAGGCAAGCGTCAGCCGGTGCCCTCGAGCGTGCGCGCGCGGCGGCGTTGTACCGAACTGCCGATTCCAAGCGACTCCCGGTATTTCGCGACCGTCCGCCGGGCGATGTCGAAGCCCTTGCCGTCGAGCAGTTCGACCAGCGTGTCGTCCGACAGGATCTTGGCACCCTCGTTTGCGATCAATGCCTTGATCGCGCTTTTGACCGCCTGCGCAGAGACCGCGTCGCCGCCGTCGGCCGACTGGATCGCCGACGTGAAGAAATATTTGAGTTCGTACAGGCCGCGCGCGCACGAGACGTATTTGTTGCTCGTGACCCGGCTGACCGTCGATTCGTGCATCTCGATCGCATCGGCCACCATCCGCAGCGTCATCGGCTTCAGGTGCGCGACGCCGTGGAGGAAGAACGCCTCCTGCTGCTTCACGATCTCGGTCGCGACCTTGATGATCGTCCGTTGTCGCTGGTCGAGCGCCTTGACCAGCCAGTTCGCGCTGGCGAGGCAGTCGCTGAGCCACGCCTTCGACGCCTTGTCCTGCTGCCCGCTCGCCAATTCGGTATAATAGCTGCGATTGACGAGCACGCGCGGCAGCGTCGCGGCGTTGATCTCGATCGCCCACCCGGCCTTGGTCCGCGCGACGAACAGGTCGGGGACCACCGCCTGGCTCGGCTCGCCGCCGAACCGGCAGCCGGGCTTCGGATCATAGCCGCGAAGCTCGCGGATCATGTCGGCGATATCCTCGTCGTCCACCTCGCAGATCCGCTTCAACCGACCAAGTTCTCCGCGGGCGAGCAGGTCGAGATTGTCGATCAGCCGCGCCATGCACGGATCGTAGCGGTCGGCCTCGCGCGCCTGGATCGCGAGGCATTCGGCGAGATCGCGCGCGCCGACGCCGGTCGGGTCGAACGTCTGGATGATCGCGAGAACATGCTCGGTACGGGCGAGCGGCACGCCGAGCCGCGTCGCCATGTCTAGGAGCGGGGCCGTCAGATACCCCGCCTCGTCGATCTGATCGATCAGATGCGCGGCGATGAACGCATCCTCCGCGGCGATCGCTGGGCCTGCCTGCGCCATCAGGTGATCGGCCAGGCTGAGCCCGGTATCGGCAAACGCGTCGAGATCGGGACCGTCCTCGCCCCCTGCCCCGCCCGCACTGGCACCGGTCATCGACAGCGCGCCGTCCATCCCGCTGCCGCCATCGGCGACGCTGTCCTGCTGATGGCTCTCGGTCGCATAGTCGACGTCGAGCGCGGGCTCATCGCCGCCCGCCGCGCCCGAGACGAGGTCGTCTGCCGCGACGCGTTCGTCGCGCGGCGTCTCGGGCGCCGGCTCCTGGCCCGGCTCACGATCGGGGCCGTCGCCATCGTCGGCTGCGCCCGCCTCGAGCAGCGGGTTTCGCTCGATCTCCTCGGCCAGGAACCCCTCGATCTCGAGGTTCGACAACGCCAGCAGCTTGATCGCCTGCTGCAATTGCGGGGTCATCACCAGCGATTGCGATTGGCGAATGTCCAGGCGAGGCGCGAGGCTCATGACACTAGAGCGAGAAGCCTTCGCCCAGATACAGGCGGCGAACGTTCGCGTCGGCGACGAGCTCGGCAGGGCTGCCCGAGAACAGCACGCGACCGTCATAGATGATGTAGGCGCGGTCGACGATGTCGAGCGTCTCGCGGACGTTGTGATCGGTGATCAGCACGCCGATGTCGCGCCGCTTCAGATCCTTCACCAGATCGCGGATGTCGGCGATCGAGATCGGGTCGATCCCCGCGAACGGCTCGTCGAGCAGCATGATCGACGGCTCGGCGGCGAGCGCGCGTGCGATTTCCGCGCGGCGGCGTTCGCCCCCCGACAGCGCCATCGCGGGCGAGGTCCGCAACCGCGTCAGGCCAAATTCGTCGAGCAGCGTATCGAGCTTGCGCTGACGCTCGGCCTTGTCGGGTTCGGCGAGCTCGAGCACCGTGAGGATGTTCTTCTCGATCGTCAGCCCGCGAAAGATCGACGTCTCCTGCGGCAGATAGCCCAGGCCGAGGATCGCGCGCCGGTACATCGGCAACCGCGTGATGTCCTCGCCGTCGAGCATGATGCGGCCCGAATCGGGCTTCACCAGTCCCATCACCGAATAGAAGCACGTCGTCTTGCCCGCGCCGTTCGGCCCCAGCAGCCCGACGACCTCGCCCCGCCCGACCGACACCGAGACGTCAGTCAGCACCGTGCGCTTGTCGTAGGACTTGGCGATCGACACGACCTGAAGGCCGTCGACCACCGGCGATTCGACGATCGGCTCGCCGTGCGCGCCGGCGTTGTCGATCGGGGGCAGCGTGGAGGCATCCATCAAGATCGGCCTTCAGATAATAAGGGAGCGGCAGAAACGGGAACGGTGCGCCTCGACAGCGGGGAAACGGAAAGCGTCAATCCGGTCTTCGATCGCGAGAGCCCGGTCTTCGATCGCGAAAGCCATGTCATGCCGGGCGAATCGATCAGTTGCGCTTGGGGACCGAGAAGGTCCCGGTCACGCGGCCGCCGGTCTGCGTCACGGTACCGCCGCTCGCCGCCGCGCCATTGCTGCCGCGTACCGACGATCCGTCGATGACCGCACGGCCCGTGTCGAGGTTCATCGTCAGACGCCCCCCGTTCACGGTGTTGCCGCCCTGGGTGAGCGTGACGGCGCCCAGCATCGTGATCACGCGCTGGTTGAGATCGTAGATCGCATATTGGCTTTTCGCGGTCTGGTCCGGGCGCCGGACGGTGACGCCGCCCGACGCGTCGAGCCGCGAGACCTGCGGATTGCCGCCGATCACCTCGCCCGTATACGCGACCGTCATCCGCGCCGAATTGAGCGTCATGTCGGCCTGCTTGACCGACACGCTGCCGCTCAGCACGGCGCGATTGGCCTTGTCCTGCAATTCGATATGATCGGCGCCGAAGTCGATCGGCGCGTTGGAATTATGGGCACGCTGCGCGGAGACGCCGGTTGCGGCGAATGCCAGGAGCATCAGGAGGGTGGGGGCATGAAGGGCGCGCATGGCCGCTATTTCGGCCCTCGCGGCACGATCCGCAAGCGGGCATTGCCATCAAGCCTGACGGTTCGTCCCTCAAGGTCGGCGTGCAGCTTGTTCGCGCTGAACCGCCCCTGCGGCACGGTGCCCGTCACTGCGCTCCCGCTTTCCATCGTCCGCGCGCGCAGATCGAGCGTCGCATTGGTCGTGCGCAGGTCGTAACCGCGCGGTGCGGTGACGTTGAGCGGACCGTCGAGACGGACCTTCTCGGTGTCCATGTCGTAGCGCCCGGTGTTCGCCTTCACCGTGGCAGGACCGTCGGAAAGCTGCAGCAGCGCGCTCAGACGCGTCATGTCGACGACGGGCTCGGCGGAGCTCTTCTGGATTGCCGATCCGGCATCGAGCGAGAACGCCTGCCCCTTCGAATCCTGTCCGCGATATTGCGCGGCCTGGAGCTTCATCCGCTCCTGCGCGACCTCGACCTTGTTCTTGTCGAGCACGAACGACACGTCGCCGCCCGCGGTCAGCGGCGCCATGACCAGAAACGCGGTCAGCACGCCGATCGCGGTCGGCAGGCCGATGCGTGCGAGGCCGACGACGCGGTCGTGGCGGCTGCCCGGCGCCGCCCAGACCTGCCGCGGCGACCGCACCGGCCGTCGCGACGGCCCGCTGGCAGGACGTGGCGTCCGCACCATCTCAGGCGTGCGCGAAGATATCGATCTCGGGCCATCCGGCGAGATCGAGCGCCGCGCGCGTCGGCAGGAAGTCGAAGCAGCTCTGCGCGAGTTCCATCCGGCCCTCACGAATCAGGCGGCGGTCGAGTTCCTCCTTCATGCGGTGGAGGAAACGGACGTCGGACGCGGCATAATCCTTTTGCGCCTCGCTCAGCACGGGGCTGCCCCAGTCGGACGATTGCTGCTGCTTCGAGACGTCCTGGCCGAGGAGCTCGCGGACGAGTTCCTTCAGTCCGTGCCGGTCGGTATAGGTCCGCACCAGCCGCGACGCGATCTTCGTGCAATAGACGGGTGCGGCGACGACGCCCAGATAATGCTGGATCGCGGCGATATCGAACCGCCCGAAATGATAGAGCTTGAGCCGTTCGGGGTCGCTCAGCAGCGCCTTGAGATTGGGCGCGGCATAGTCGCTGTCGGCCGCGAATCGGACGAGATGCTCATCCGGCCCGCCATCCGAAAGCTGGACCACGCAGAGCCGATCCCGCGGCGTGATCAGCCCCATCGTCTCGGTATCGACCGCGATCGAGGCGCCGGGTGCGAAGATCCCGGACGGGATATCGCCCTCATGAAGATGAACTGTCATCCCCCGGCCCTAGCGGGGGTCGCCGCGCCGCTCAATGGGTATGCGGTCATCCCCCTGCGACGCACAGCCACGCCAATGGCCGACAAACCCCTGATCCGAAGCGCTTGCGAGCGCCTGGCGATGACGCACCAGACGCCCTGCCCAGAGCCGGCCTGCACGAACCGGTCGACCGCGAATGCCCTACTGCCGTCCGATGCCTCTCTTTCGCCGTGATGCTGGTCGATGATAGAATTGCCCACAAGATTCTGTTCGCGGTGACTTGATTTTTGCGCTATGCCTCGATCACGGCGCAAAAGGTTTCGCGCCCGAAGGCCCGCGTTCGTCGTCCGGACACGCCGGTTTTCTGGAGAGATTTTGCGGGCGAACCGGGAAGACGATCAGGGCTTATGGGTTTCGATAAAGGTGGCCGCGGGAACCGTGGCGGGCGTGGCCGCGACAAGCGTGACAGCTTCGGCGGCGGCAGCGACGATTTCGGCGGCGGCAGCAGCTTCGGCGGCGGCGGCGACCGGTTCGGCGGCGGCAGCAGCTATGGCGGCGGCGGTGGCAGCAGCTACGGCGGCGGCAGCAGCTTCGGCGGCGGCGGTGATCGCTTCGGCGGCGGCGGCGGTGGCGGCGGTGGATACCGCGGCGGCGGCGGTGGCGGCGGCTTTGGTGGCGGCGGCGGCGGCGGTGGCGCCGGTCGTGGCATGCCCCCGCAGGTTGTCGGCGAGGGCACTGGCGTCGTAAAGTTCTTCAACGCGCAGAAGGGTTTCGGCTTTGTCGTGCGTGATGACGGCGGCGAGGACGTGTTCGTTCACATCAGCGCAGTCGAGCAGGCCGGCATGGTCGCACTCGCAGAGGGTCAGCCGCTCGGCTTCACGCTCGTCGACCGCGGTGGCCGCATCTCGGCGACTGACCTGAAGATCGATGGCGAGCCGATGGCCGTTACCGATCGTGGTCCCCCGCGTGATCGCGACGAAGGCCATGGCGCCCCCCGTGGCGGCGATCGTGGTGCAGGCGGCGCACCGCAGCGCCAGCTGACCGGTGAGAAGGCGACGGGCACCGTCAAGTTCTTCAACGCGATGAAGGGCTTCGGCTTCATTCAGCGCGACGATGGCCAGCCCGATGCATTCGTGCATATCTCGGCCGTCGAGCGTGCCGGCATGGCGACGCTGAACGAGGGCGACAAGCTCGAGTTCGAGCTCGAGGTCGATCGCCGCGGCAAGTACGCAGCCGTCAACCTGAGCGCAGGTGGCTGATAACGATTCGGTCGAACAGCGCGGTTTTCGGACACGCATGACGATCGAACGGTATGTGATCGCGGCCGGTCTCGCACTCGCGGGGCCGGCCGCTTTCTTTTGTGCCCCTTCCCTGCCGGCAGACGCGGCCGCGCGCGGGTTCGACGAGAGTCGTCAGTCGGGCGTGGCCGTCGGCCAGCCGGTCACGGATCGTCCCGGCCGGACGAACGCACCTGTCGCTGCGCCGCAAGCGGCACGAGCGGCGAACCCGAGGACTAGCCAAGAGCCCGCCCGCCCAGCGGCCGGTCCAGTCCCGATCCTGTCCGTCCGCGTCGTCGCCCGTTATCCGCATGATCGCACCGCGTTCACCGAAGGGCTGTTGTGGCATGACGGGACGCTGTTCGAGAGCACGGGCAAGGAGGGGATGTCCGACGTCCGGCGCGTCCGCCTCGCCGACGGGCGGGTGCTCAAGAAGCAGGCGATCGATTCGCGTCAGTTCGGCGAGGGTCTCGCGCTGTGGAACGGCGATCTGATCAGCCTGACATGGCATGACGGCATCGCGCATCGCTGGAACGTGCGTAGCCTGACCCCCAAGGGCACGAACCGCTATAGCGGCGAAGGCTGGGGCATGACGACGCTCGGGGAGACGTTGATCCAGTCGGATGGCTCGTCGTCGCTGATCGTCCGCGATCCCACCACGCTGGCGGAACGTCGCCGCATCGCGGTGACGATCGACGGGCGTCCGGTGTCGCAGCTCAACGAGCTCGAATATGTCGACGGCGCGATCCTCGCCAATGTCTGGCAGACCGGCTTTCTCGTACGGATCGACCCCGGCACCGGCAAGGTGAACGCGATCATCGACCTGCGCCCGCTGGTCAAGGAAATCGGCGCGGCCGACCGCGATGCGGTGCCCAACGGCATTGCCTGGGACGCCCAGCGCAAGCGGTTGTTCGTCACCGGCAAGCTGTGGCCGACGCTGTTCGAGATCACGATCGACGAGGCCGACGAGGGCAGCGCTATCCGTCGATGATCATGCGCCGCAGCGTATCGATCCGGTCCGCCTCCGCCGCGGGCTTGTCCGTCCGGATCCGCGCGATACGCGGGAAGCGCATCGCCACCCCGGACTTGTGCCGCTTCGACTCGTGCAGCGAATCGAACGCGATCTCGAGCACCATCGTCTTCTCGACCTCGCGGACGGGGCCGAAGCGGTTGAGCGTGTTCTTGCGCACGAACGAGTCAAGCATGCGCAGTTCCTCGTCGGTTATCCCCGAATACGCCTTGCCGACGGGCAGCAGTTCGCCGTCTTCGGTCCAGCATCCAAAGGTATAGTCGGAATAATAGGAGGACCGCCGACCGCTCCCGCGCTGCGCGTACATCATCACGCAGTCGGCGGTCAGCGGATCGCGTTTCCACTTGTACCACAGCCCCGCGCGGCGCCCGCCGACATAGGGCGAATCGCGCCGCTTGAGCATGACGCCCTCGATCGCCGAGTCGCGCGCCCCCGCCCGGACGACCTCCAGCCCGGTGAAATCCTTTGCCTCGATGACCTGGCTGAGGTCGAACCGGTCGGGGTCGAGGCGCGGCATGAACGCCTCGAGCCGCGCGCGCCGGTCGGTCCAGGGAAGCGCCCGCAGATCCTCGCCATCGTCGATCAGGAGGTCGTAGACGCGGACGAAGGCGGGATAGTCGGCAAGCATCTTCGCCGACACGGTCTTGCGTCCGAGGCGCTGCTGCAACGCGTTGAAGCTCGCCGCCCCGCCACCTTCCTCGAGCGTCCCGCCTTGATGCTCGCCTTTCACGAGCAGTTCGCCGTCGATGGTCGCGGAGGTCGCAAACGCGCCCGCAATGTCGGGAAAGCTCGCGGTGACGTCGTCGCCGGTCCGGCTGTACAGGCGCGTCTGCCCGGCGACATGGACGATCTGGACGCGGATGCCGTCCCATTTCCATTCCGCGGCATAGTCCGCGAGATCGACGCGCAGGTCCTCGAGCCCGTGTGCGAGCATGAACGGGCGAAATACGGGGACGTCGGCCGGGGTCGGCTGCGCGCCCTCGCCCTCTGCCCAGGCGAACAGCGTCGCATAGGGAGGCGAGAGGCCGTGCCAGACCTCCTCGACCGCATCGACGTCCAGACCGAACGTCTCCGCCAGCGCGGTCTTGGCCAGCCGCGACGAGACGCCGATCCGCAGCGCGCCCGTCGCCATCTTGAGCAAAGCGAATCGCTCCTCCGGGTCGGATTGATCGAGCATCTCGGCGAGCGCTGCCGGCGCGTCGGAACGCGAGACCTGCATGAGCCGGTCGACAACCTGCGAGATCGACAGCGGCGGGGCCGATACCGGCGTCACCGGCTCCGGCCACAGCAATGCGACCGTCTCTGCGGTGTCGCCGACATAATCGCGGCTCATCCGGAACAGGACGGGATCGACGCGCGCCTCGATCAGCGCGCGGATGACCGCCGACTTGATCCCGGGAATGTCGAGGTCGCCCGTCAGCGCCGCCATCGCCCAGCCCCGGTCGGGATCGGGCGTGTTGCGCAGATAATCGCCGATCAGCTTCAGCTTCGCATTGCGCGAGCGCGTGTAGGTGAGCGAGTCGAGCAGGGCGGCGAAGGCGTGCATGAAGCCTCAACGCTCGGCATGGCCGCTGCGCTCCAGGATCGCGATGGGTCGAGCGACGGGACGCCCACAACGAAAAAAGGCCCCCGCGTCAGCGAGGGCCTTCCCGTCCTTGGTCCACGGTTCGGCACCAGGCCGCACCGTGTCAGTCTATCGCGTTCTTGATCCCCTTGCCGGCGAGCAGGCCGAGCACGAGGAAAACGACGAACAGCGCGATCGCGATGAAGAACAGGATCTTCGCGATGCCGATAAAGGCGCCGCCGACGCCCCCGAAGCCAAGCAGCGCGAGGACCAGGCCAATGACGAGAAACGTGACGGCAAGCTTCAACATGTTCAATCTCCTGTTGAAAGCTAAATCATGTTAATTCGCATCGGTTCCGGCCCGCGCTTGGGGACGCCGTCGCGGCGAGCCGATCAGCCCTTGCGGCTGGCCTCGAACAGGAACCATGCGCGTTCCTCCGCGTGATCGGTCCATTCGTCGACGATCCCGCTGGTCGCATTGTCCTTGGCTTCGTCCGAGGCGTCCTTGACGACGCGGAACTGCTCGACGAGCCGCAGATTGTCCTCGCGAAGCTCGGCGAGCATCTCGGTCGGGCCGACAAAGTCCTTGTCGTTGTCCGAGATCGACTGGTGCCGCGAGATATCGCCGATCGAGCGCAGCGTCGTATTGCCCGTCTTGCGGACGCGCTCGGCGATCGCGTCGGTCACGCCGAGGATCTGCGCGGCCTGATCGTCGAGCAGCAGGTGATAGTCACGGAAGTGCGGACCCGACATGTGCCAGTGGAAATTCTTCGTCTTGAGATACAGCGCGTAGCAATCGGCGAGCGCCGCGTTCAGCGCGTCGGCAACCGACTTGGTGCTGTTGCTGACGAGATCGGTGGGGGTGTCGAGCGCTGGGTTGGTCTTCGGCATGGGATGACTCCGATTCAAAGGATCGTTGCGTAAACGATCCGATACACGAAACGGTCCGCTAAAAGGCGTACGACTTTCCGGCTCAGTCTGATCGATGCGCTAGATCAGGCGAAGCGCATTGAGCGCCATGACCGCACCGGCGACGAGGAACAGCGCGCCCGTGCCCCGGCGGATCAGCGCGAGCGGCAGACGCTGCCACCGCGACGCGCCGAGCATGACCGCGGGGATGATCACGGCCAGCGATCCGATCGTGGCGCCGATCGCGGCGAGCGCGGGGATCGTGCTCCGGGCGGCCAGCGTGAACACGATGAACTGCAGGCCGTCGCCGAACGCCAGGATGAACAGCCCGAGAACCGCGGTGGCCGCCGGGCCGATCGTCCATCCGCGCAACGGGTCGGGGGCGGTGACCGTGAGCATCGCGCCCCCGCCCTGCAGCATCAGCGCCAGCGCAAGCATCAGCAGGCGCGCATTGGGCGTCAGCAACGGAGCGAGCATCGCGCCGCCGGCTGCGGCAAGCCCGCTCGCCGCAAGCAGCGCGATCGCCGCGGCAAGGATGACGAGCCCGGGCCTGCGATACCGGTCGGCGAGAATTGCGGACAGCCACGCGGTCCGATCGCCACATTGCGCGAACGCGGCGGCGACCAGCGCCGCCATCAGCGCATCCATGGAAACCGCATCGTCATCGGATCAGGTCAGGATCCCGACAGGCGTACGGAGCAAAGCGCGGCAAACGCATGGCACGCCTGCACATCCTGTCGCTCGCTGCCGATCGCGTCCTTCAGCGTCGCCAGCCAGCCATGGACGAGCGGGCCGTGTTCGCCCCGCGCCAGCGCCGAATCGATGAAATGCGCGACCGTCACCGCCGGGTTCATGCCGGCGCGGTGGGCGATCAGGCGGATCGCGTCGACATCGGGAGCGAGATCGCAGGCGCGGGAATAAGGTGCGCGAACGTCGATCGCGGCGATCCGCGCTTCCAGATCGGCGCGGATCGGTGCCAGATCGACTGTTTCCGCGACTCGCTTGCCCGCCATCCCCATGATCCCGCCTTTCGACTCCATCGTTGCATATCAGCATGCACCCCTGCCGATAAAGATGCGGTTAAATACCCGCCTCGTCGCGATTCGGGGATGATAAGGCGGCAAATACGGGCGATATGGTTGACTTGCCCGCGCGCTTGCGCCATGCGCCGCGACAGATCGGGCGGTGGCATTCGTGCTGCCGCCCTAGCATTTTCAGCCTTAAGGATTGGGCTCATGGCCAAGCCGACTACCGTCAAGATCAAGCTCGTCAGCACCGCAGACACCGGCTTCTTCTACGTCACCAAGAAGAACCCGCGTACCAAGACCGAGAAGCTCTCGTTCAGCAAGTACGATCCCGTCGTGCGCAAGCATGTCGAGTTCAAGGAAGCCAAGATCAAGTAATTCGCGCGACGGCGTCTGCCGTCGTTCGCATTGCATGGGACCGCAAGGCCGTGGGTAGCGATACCCGCGGCTTTTGTCGTTCATCCCGCCGCCCTTCATCCGGGACCAGCGTGGCAAGATGGATCAGATCAGCGCGCCGACGGCTTCCATGAAGCGGGCTAGGCTGATCGGCTTCGAAACATAGGCATCGGCGCCCGCGGCGCGGATCCGCTCCTCGTCCTCGCGCCCGGCATAGGCGGTGACCGCCATGACCGGGATCGACCGGAGCGCGTCGTCGGCCTTGAGCTCGAGGATGATCTCGTAGCCGGTCACGTGCGGCATCTGGATATCCATGATGATCAGGTCGGGGGCGAAATCGCGCGCGCGCGCGACGGCGTCCCGCCCGTCCCGCACCGGCTCGGCAAGATAGCCGTGCGCGCGCAGGAGGTCGCAGAAAAGTTTGAGGTTGAGTTCGTTGTCCTCGACAACGAGCACCTTCTTTGCCACGCGAGCCACCATTCGTTTCGAGAAGGACCACGATAGGCAATGCGCGGCGTCGATACAAATGAAGACGCCGAGGCGCTCGCGCTCCGTGCGCTGGCCTGGACCCTGGCCGAGCCCGACCGCGCGACTCGGCTGCTGTCGGTGACCGGGCTCGAGCCATCGGACCTGCGCACCCGCGCGGGCGAGACCGCGGTGCTGGCCGCCGTACTGGGCTTTCTCGAGGCGCACGAGCCCGACATGATCGCGTGTGCCGCAGCCCTCGGGATCAAGCCAGAGACGCTCGCGCGGGCGCGGATGACGCTCGAACCGGGATATGAGTCATGAAGCCGCTGCTGATCAGCGATTGCGACGAAGTGCTGCTGCACATGGTCCGGCATTTCGGGACGTGGCTGGACGAGGCGCACGAGATCGACTTCTCGATCGGGCATGGCGATTTCGCGAACAGCATGACGCGTCGCGATGGCGGCCCCGCGCCGACTCGCGAGGATATGTGGGCGCTGCTCGGGGGGTTTTTCCCGGCGGAGATGCACCGCCAGACGCTGGTGCCGCATGCGCGCGAGGCGCTGGCCCAACTCGCGGAGACGACCGACATCGTCATCCTGACCAACCTTCAGGACCAGTGCCGCCTGCCCCGGATCGAACAGCTCGCGGCATTCGGGATCGCGCACCGCGTCGAATGCAACCAGGGCGGCAAGGGCGAGCCGGTCGCGCGGCTTGTTGCCGAATACGGGAACCCGGTGACGGTGTTCGTCGACGACCTCGCCGTGCACCATGATTCGGTCGCGCGACATGCCCCTGCGGTCCACCGCCTCCACATGATCGCCGAGCCGGTCCTTGCCGCGGCCGTGCCCAAGGCACCCGCAGCGCATGCCCGGATCGACGACTGGCGTGACGCGCACGACTGGATCGTCGCGCAGTTCGCCGCGGGCCCCAGCACGGATCCCACACCCCCGCCCGCATGACGGCAATCCGGTTGCGCGCCCCGATATTCCCTGCGACGCTACGCGCTCAGGCAAGGGGATGGCGATGCGAACAGCGTGGTTGATGACGGCGGCGATACTGACGGCACCGATGGCGGCGCCCGGGACGGCACAGGCGCAGTCGCGACCCGACCAGAAGGCGTTCCTCGGCCTCTACAAGGAGCTGGTCGAGACCAACACGACGCTGTCGTCGGGCAGCTGCACGCAGGCGGCGGCACAGATCGGTGGGCGACTGAAGGCCGCCGGCTATGCGGATGCCGACATCACCTATTTCTCGGTCCCCGAGCATCCCAAGGACGGCGGGCTCGTCGCGGTGCTCAAGGGATCCGACGCGTCGATCAAGCCGATGCTGCTGCTCGCGCATCTCGACGTGGTCGAGGCGAAGCGAGAGGACTGGGTGCGCGATCCCTTCACGTTGATCGAAGACGGTGGTTATTATTACGCGCGCGGCGCGGTCGACGACAAGGCGCAGGCGGCGATCTGGTCCGATGCGATGATCCGGTTCAAGACCGGCGGATACACGCCCAAGCGGACGATCAAGCTCGCGCTCACCTGCGGGGAGGAGACCACGTTCGCGTGGAACGGCGCACAGTATCTGGCCAAGGAGAAGCCCGACCTGATCGCCGCCGAATTCGCGCTCAACGAGGGCGGCGGCGGGCGGCTCGACGATACCGGCAAGCGCCAGCTGCTCGCGATCCAGATCGGCGAGAAGGCGGCGCAGAACTACACGTTCCTTGCCACCAACCCCGGCGGACACAGCTCGCAACCGACACCCGACAACGCGATCTACGAACTCGCGGACGCGGTGAAGGCGGTGCAGGGCTACGAATTCCCCGTAAGGTTCACCGATACGACCAGGGCGTTCTTCGCGGCCAGCGCCAAGGCGATGCCGGGCGCGATGGGAACGGCAATCACCGCGCTGCTCGCCGATCCGGAGGACAAGGCGGCGGATGCGATCGTGAGCCGCGACAAGGCGATGCATTCGACGCTCAGGACGACGTGCGTGGCGACGCTGCTGAGCGCCGGGCATGCCGAGAACGCGTTGCCGCAGCGCGCGACGGCGAACATCAACTGCCGGATCTTTCCGGGCGAGACGGTGGACGGCACGCTGGCCAAGCTGAAGGAACTCGCCGGCACGAAGGTCGCGGTGACGGCGAACCAGCCGGTACGCCCGACCGCGATCCCGCCGACGCTCGACCCGAAGATCATGGGACCGGTGACGAAGGTCGCGGCAAAGCATTTCCGCGGCATCCCGATCCTGCCGCTGATGTCGACGGGCGCGACCGACGGGATCTTCCTCGAGGCGATCGGCATCCCGGTCTACGGCGCGCCCGGCGTGTTCATCGACAAGGACATGGGGGGTATCCACGGCCTCAACGAACGCATCCGCGTCGAGTCGCTGTACGACGGCCGCGACTATCTGTTCGATCTGGTGAAGGCGTTCGCGGGATGACCGGCCGCGCCCCTCTCCCCTGCGGGGAGAGGGCGGTTACACCGTGACCTGCTCGCCGAGTTCCAGCACCTTGCCGGGCGGGATCTTCAGGAAGTCGGTCGGGTCGCTCGCATTGCGCTGCAGGAACATGAAGATGCGGTCCTGCCAGGGCGGCATGCCCTTTTCCGCGTCGGGCTTGAGCGTGTTGCGCCCGATGAAGAACGACGTGCGCATCGGATCGAGCCCGAGCTGTTCGGTCTTCGCGCCAACGCCCAGATCGCGCGGCACGTCGGGCGACTCCATGAACCCATAGGTCAGCACGACGACCGAGAAATTCTCGTCGACGCGCTCGGTACAGACGCGCTGCGAATCGTCGACGAACGGGCGATCGGCGGTGCGAATGCTGACGATCAGGTTGGTCTCGTGAAGCACCTTGTTGTGCTTGAGGTTGTGCAGCAGCGCACCTGGCGTGGCGTAGGGGTTGGCGGTCAGGAACACCGCGGTGCCGGCGACACGCTCGGGCGGGCGCTTTTCCAGGGCCGCGGCGAGATCGGCGAGCGGGATGCTCTGACGCTTCTCGAACGCGCTGACGATCTGTTTCCCCCGGACCCAGGTGAAGATGATCAGGCCGATCGACGCGGCAATGACCAGCGGCACCCAGCCACCTTCGATCACGCGCAGGATATTGGCGCCGAAGAAGATCAGGTCGAGCGTCAGGAACGGCAGGATCGCGGCGAGCGCGAGCGGGCGCGACCAGTTCCAGCGATGCCGCACGACGATGTACGCAAGCAGCGTGGTCACGACCATCGTCCCGGTCACCGCGATGCCGTACGCCGCCGCCATCGCCGACGACGTCTTGAACTGCACCACCAGCACCAGCACGCCGATCAGCAACAGCCAGTTGATCGCGGGCAGATAGATCTGACCCGCGAACACCGCCGATGTCTGGCGGATCCGCAACCGGGGGAGCAGGCCGAGCTGGATCGCCTGCTGCGTCAGGCTGAATGCGCCGGTGATGACCGCCTGGCTGGCGATCACGGTGGCGAACCCTGCGAGAATGATCAGCGGACCGCGCAGGCTTTCGGGCGCCATGAGGAAGAACCAGTCGCGGTTGGCGAACGGCACGCCGCGCACCGCCGCATCCTCGAGCGCGGCGAGCGCGAACGCGCCCTGCCCCAGATAGTTGAGCGCGAGCGCCGGGAAGACGAGGAAGAACCAGCCGAGGCGGATGGGAAGCTTGCCGAAATGCCCCATGTCGGCGGTCAGCGCCTCGGCACCGGTGACCGTGAGGAAGACCGCACCGAGCACGAACAGCCCCGTGACGCCGTGGGTCATCAGGAAGGCAACGCCGTAACTGGGCAGGAAGACGCGCACGATCGAGGGTTCGTCGGCGATGTGCCACACGCCCAGCCCGCCGATCGCGAGGAACCACAGGATGCAGACCGGGCCGAACAGCTTGGAAACGTGCGCGGTCCCGCGCGCCTGGATCAGGAACAGGCCGATCAGGATCGTGATCGTGAGCGCCCGCACGGTCGATTCGCTGAAGATGTGCGCGGCGCTGGGGATCGTGCGCAGCCCTTCCATCGCCGACAGCACCGACAAGGCCGGCGTGATGATCGCATCGCCGTAGAACAGCGACGCGCCGGCCGCGCCCAGCACGATCGCGATCTTCGAGCGGACGCCCAGGGCGCGGCGTGCAAGCGCGGCGAGCGCGAGCACGCCCCCCTCGCCCTGGTTGTCCGCGCGCATCAGGAAGATGACGTATTTGACGGTGACGACGAGAAACAGCGACCAGAGCGCAAGGCTGAGGACGCCCAGGATCTCGCTGGCATCGATCCCGCCCGCCGTCGTCTGGCCAAGCGCCTCGCGGAACGCATAAAGCGGGCTGGTGCCGATATCGCCGAACACCACGCCGATCGCGCCGACGGTCAGCGCCGCCAGCGCGGGATGCGCGTGCGATGACCCCGCGGGGTGCGCGGCAGACGGCGGGGCAATTTCACGGGTTCCGACGACGGACGACATGGCGCGGGAAGCGCTCCTCATGGAGGGACGGCGCGCTTTACGCCGATTGCAGCGATGCGCAAGTGCGCACCCCTGCACTGCACAATCGCTTGATTCGCGACTCGAGCAGCGGCATGGCGGCGGAATGGTTCCCTTTTCGTTCGGCGGGCATACGCTTTTGGCGTTGCCCCAAGGCGCGCTGTTCTGGCCGTCGCGCGGTGCGCTGCTGGTGGCGGACCTGCATTTCGAGAAGGCGAGCTGGTACGCCAAATCCGGCCAGATGCTGCCGCCCTATGATTCGATCGCGACGCTCGCGGATCTCACCGCCGTGGTCGACGCGACACGCGCACGCGAGGTCTGGTGCCTCGGCGACAGTTTCCACGACAGTGACGGTTGCGCACGCCTGCCCGACCGCGCGCAGGACCTTTTGCGCGGGCTGACCAGCGCGACCGACTGGACGTGGATCACGGGGAACCACGATCCCGAGATCCTCGACCGCTGTGGCGGCCGCGTCGTCACCGAGGCGGTGGTCGACGGACTGGTGCTGCGGCACGAGGCGGATCGCGGTGAGGACCGGCCCGAACTGTCGGGCCATTTCCATCCCAAGCTACGCCTGCGCGTACGCGGCAAGAATGTCGCGCGGCGGTGTTTCGTGGCGACACAGACCAAGCTGATCCTGCCTGCCTTCGGCGTGCTGACCGGCGGTCTGGACCCCAATCACCCGGAGATCATGCGCGCGGTCGGCCAGGGCGCGCAGGCGCTGATCCCCGTTGCCGATAGGCTGTTGCGCTTCCCGATCGCGGCGTAGGACGTCAGCTCGCGATCGTCGGGAATGCCGCGCGAAATGCCGCGAGCTTCGGCTTGTCCCACGCGACGATGTACGGATGCGTCGGGTTCCGGTCGAAGAAATTCTGGTGATAGGCCTCGGCGGGAAAGAAATTGCCGGCCTCGATCTTGGTGACGATCGGACGCGGAAACGCGCGCGTCTGGTCGAGTTGTGCGATATAGGCGCGAGCGACCTTCGCCTGTTGCGGTGATTGCGGGAAGATTGCGGAACGATAGCTGGTGCCGCTGTCGGGGCCCTGGCGGTTGAGCTGCGTCGGGTCGTGCGCGATCGAGAAATACACGCGCAGCAACGTTCCGTAGCTGACCGCGCGCGGATCATAGCTGATCCGGATCGCCTCGGCATGCCGCGTCGTCTCGGTCGAGACCTTGTCGTAGCTTGCGGTATCCCTGGTCCCGCCGGCATAGCCCGCGGTGACCGCCTTGATGCCCTTCACATGTTCGAAGACCGCCTCCATCCCCCAGAAGCACCCGCCTGCGAGGATCGCCGTCTGGATCCCGGGCGTCGGTGCGACGTCCGCCTTGACCGCCGGGATGATCACCGCACGCTCGGCCTGCGCTGTCCCGGATGAGATGACCGCGCCGGCGATACCGAGGACGGCGAGTGTGGCGATGAGGGGCGTTTTCATGTCACCCTATGTGGTGAGCACACAGATGATTTCCAAGCCGTTGTAAACAAAGGCCGATCAGCGTTGACCCTGAACGATGCTTGTCACGTGACGCTCGAAATCATGCTTCGCCTCGGCGGGCTGAAGTGCAAGCAGACCAAGTGCGCCCAGCATGAAACCGCCGGTGAACTGCCAAAGAAAGCTCGACTTGATAAGACTGCGCATCATGCGCTCCTGTTGAATTGGTACCGGCGTCATCGTGAAGATCACGTCAGCTACGTACCGGCATGTCGGTTAGACGCCGGGTTTCGACAATGCCGTTTTTAGAAACTCTCGATTAACGCGGCATGGCCGATCGGTTCATCTACCGGCAGGGTTGCCGGCAGATGTCGCGACGTGTCGCCAATGTTGCCGGAGCGGGCCCGATCGGGTCAGCCCGCCGCCATCGCCGCTACCGTGGCCCGGCCTTTACCGGAGCGCGGTGCACGCCGTCTGGATCCGCGTGCACGCCTCGCGCAGCAGCGCGTCCGAGGTCGCATAGCTGATCCGGAACGCCGGGCTGAGGCCGAAGGCCGCACCCTGCACCACCGCGACCTTGGCGTCGTCGAGCAGATAGCCGACCATCGCCTCGTCGGTGTCGATCAGGCGACCGTTCGGCGTCGACTTGCCGATCAGTTCGGCGAACGACGGATAGACGTAGAACGCGCCCTCCGGCGTCGGGCAGTGCATGCCGTCGATCTGGTTGAGCATCGACACGACCAGATCGCGCCGGCCCTGGAACGCGGTGTTGCGCTCGGCAAGGAACGACTGGTCACCGTTGAGCGCGGCAACCGCGGCGGCCTGCGCGATCGAGCAGGGGTTGGAGGTCGACTGCGACTGGAGCTTGGCCATCGCCTTGATCAGCCACGCCGCGCCGCCGGCATAGCCGATCCGCCAGCCGGTCATCGCGTAAGCCTTCGAACAGCCATTGACGGTCAGCGTGCGCTCGAACAGCTCGGGGCATGCCTCTGCGATCGTCGCGAACTTGAAGCCGTCATAGACGATATGCTCGTACATATCGTCGGCGAAGATCCAGACGTGCGGGTGCTTCGCCAGCACCGCGCCGAGCGCCTTCAGCTCGTCGATCGTGTAGCCGGCGCCGGTGGGGTTCGACGGCGAGTTGAGAATCACCCACTTGGTCCTGGGCGTAATCGCCGCGTCGAGTGCGGCGGGATCGAGCTTGTAGCCGACCTCGGGGCCTGCCTTGACGATCACGGGGACGCCGCCGGCGAACTGCACGACGTCGGGATAGCTGACCCAGTAGGGCGCGGGGATCACGACCTCGTCGCCCGGATCGATCGTCGCGACCATCGCGTTGAACAGGGTGTGCTTGCCGCCGACGTTCACGCTGATCTGATCGGTGGTGTATGCCAAGCCGTTGTCGCGTGCGAACTTGGCGACGATCGCCTGCTTCAGCTCGATCGTGCCGTCGACATTGGTGTATTTGGTCTTGCCGTCGCGGATCGCCTGGATCGCGGCCTCTTTGACGAAGTCGGGCGTGTCGAAATCGGGTTCGCCCGCGCCCAGCCCGATCACGTCGACGCCCGCGCGCTTCAGTTCGAGAACGCGGCTGGTGATCGCGAGCGTCGGCGAAGGGCTGATGCGACCGAGCGCGGCGGATGCGTGCATGATGGAACCTCTGCGGTTGTCCGCAGAGCTCGCCCGCGGCATTCGCGGCGGCTATACCCCCCGATCGGCGGATTTCGCAACCGCAACGATCGCGGGAATGAGGCCGCGCACTGCATTTCCCATGTAGAAACCATGCCTGAGGTCCGCCCTCGTCAGCGGCCCCTCGACCGCCGTGCCGTTCGCGATCAGCTCGGCGCGCAGGATCCCGGGGAGCAATGCCCCGGCCGGCGGGGTCACGAGCATGCCGTCGGCGCGCGGGACGAAGATCGACGTGAAGCTGCCTTCGGTCAGAAACCCCTGCGGATCCTCGAACACCACCTCGAACGTGCCCGCCTGCCGGCGCGCGTCCTCATAGAATGCGCGGTCGCTGGTCTTGTGGCGCAACCGGATATCCGCGGTCGGGACCGGCAGCGGCATGACCGCCACCTCGATCCGCGCGGGCGAGACCGGCATCGGGCCGACCTGGATCGCGACGGCGCCCGATGCGGCGACGAGCAGCCGGATCCGCCGGGGGCCGCGCAGCCGGAACGTCGCCGCCTGGAGTTCATTGCGCGTGCCATGCCGATCGAACGCGAAACCGAGTGCGGCGGCGCTGGCACTCAGCCGCGCGAGATGACGCTCGAGGCGCAACAGCCCGTGATCGGGGTCGAACGCCATCGTCTCGATCAGGTCGAGCGGCCGTCGGCCCGCGGTGAGGAACGCCGCCTTGTCGAGGCATTCCTGCCATTCCTGGTCCGCGACGCTGTCCGCGACGATCCCCGATCCGAGCCCCATCACCGCGCGGTCGTCCTGGATCGTCAGCGTGCGGATCGCGACGTTGAACATCGCGTCGCCATTCGCGTCGATGCACCCGATCGCGCCCGTGTACGCGCCCCGGTCGCGGCCCTGCTCGACCTCCGCGATGACCTCCATCGCGCGCTGCTTCGGCGCGCCGGTGATCGATCCGCAGGGAAACAACGCCGCGATGACGTCGACCGCGTCGCGCGCCGAGTCGAGCCTCGCGGTCACGGTCGACGTCATCTGGTGGACGGTCGGATAGGTCTCGATGCTGAACAGGTCGGGGACCGCGACGTCGTGCGCGACCTGCGACAGGTCGTTGCGCATCAGGTCGACGATCATCAGGTTTTCGGCGCGCTGCTTCGGATCGGCGGCGAGCGCAGACGCGGCTGCGCGATCGGCATCCGGCGTCGCACCACGGGGCGCCGTCCCTTTCATCGGCCGGCAGGTCAGCCGGTCATGCTCGAGACCGAAGAACAGCTCGGGCGACAGCGACAGGATCGCCTGCGTCCCGGTATCGATCAGCGCGCCATAGCCCGCCCGCGCCTGACCGCGCAGGCCGGCGTAGAGCGCAAGCGGATCACCCGCATAGGGTACGATCGCGGCAAAGGTCAGGTTCGCCTGGTAGATGTCGCCCGCGGCGATCAGCGCGAGGACACGCGCGATCTGCGCATCGTACGCGTCGCGATCGATCTGCGGTCGCGCCGTGCCGACCCACGCGCCCGCCGGATCGGGCAGGCGCCGCGCGACCGCGTCCGCGGCGATCGTCTCGTACCCGTCGAACAGCCCGAACCACAGCAGCGGCGCACGCGCGGAGTGGTCCGTCGCGGCGCTCTCGGGGGCAGCTTTGTCCGGGCGGATGCTGCGCGGGGCGAGTGCCATGCCGGCCTCGTAACTCATCATCCCGGCGGCGTGGAGGCCCTCGGCCGTGGCAGCGCGCAAGGCCTCCAGGGCCGGACGAACCGCTTCCGGGGTATCGGCGCGCACGATTCGTACCGGCGCGCGGTACAGGCGTGCGGGTGCCCCATTCTCGCGGGCATCGTCGAGCAGGACAAAAGGCGCGGTAAACATCGCTGTCCCTGTTGCACGGGCGGAGCGGCCGACCGCAAGCGGCGATTGCCCGAAACCGTCCAACGCCCTATTTTGCACATATGACACAGACGCCCACGCCCCCCGCCGTTCCGCCGCTTCGCGCCGCGATTGTTCCGGTCACGCCGATCCAGCAGAATTGCACGTTGATCTGGTGCACGAGCACGATGAAGGCGGCGGTGATCGATCCGGGCGGCGACCTGCCGCGGATCAGGGCCGCGATCGCGCAGGCGGGCGTGACGGTCGAAAAGATCCTGCTGACGCATGGACATATCGATCATGCGGGCGAGGCGAAGGCGCTTGCGGACGACCTTGCGGTGCCGATCGAAGGTCCGCACGAAGCCGATCGGTTCTGGCTGCAGCGGCTCGATCAGGACGGGCCGAAATACGGCATCGCCGGCGTCAATTTCGAACCCGATCGCTGGCTGGTCGAGGGCGATGTCGTCACGGTCGGCAATCTTTCGCTCGATGTCTACGCGACACCCGGGCACACCGAGGGCCATGTGATCTTTCACCACGCGCCCTCGAAGTTCGCGCAGGTCGGCGACGTGCTGTTCCAGGGATCGGTCGGGCGATCCGACATGCCGGGCGGCAATCACCAGACCCTCATCAAGTCGATCGTCGAAAAGCTCTGGCCGCTCGGCAGCGACACGAGCTTCATTCCCGGACACGGCGCGGCGAGCACGTTCGCGCACGAGCGGGCGAACAACATGTTCGTGAGCGACCGGGCGCTCGCCGCCTGACGCCGGCGCGATACCGGCAGGCGTCCCACGCCCGTGAAGGCGGGGGTGGGACTCCTGCCGCGCCGCGACCTACTTGCGTTCGCCTGCGCTTTCGGCGCGGATCGCCTTGAACTCCGACCCTTCGCGCCATTCGGGCCATGCCCGGCCGTTCGCAAGCGTCGTCCCGATCGTCTGGAACAGCGCAACGTCCTGCGCCGCGCCGCGCAGGTCCCAGTCCTTGCTCCAGGCATCGCAGGTCTGGTGATAGCATTTCATATAGCCGTCGAGCCACGCCTGCCCGGCTTGACGACCGCCCGTGACGAGATCCGACGCGCCGCTGATCGCCATCAGCAGCAGCGTCGGAACACCGCGACGCGCCACCGCGAAATGGTCTGCGCGGTAGAAGAGCCCGCGCTCGGGAAGCGCCTCGGGCGTGACCACCCGGCCCTGCGCCTTGGCGGCATCGCCCAGCATGTCCTCGAGGCTGTTCTGCCCCGCACCGACCAGCAGGACGTCGCGGGCGGGGCCTGCGGTCTGGAGGATGTCCAGCGTCAGGTTGGCGACGGTCTTCGCCGCCGGATAGACCGGATCGACCGCATAGGTTTCCGAGCCGAGCAGGCCCCGTTCCTCGCCGCTCCACAGCGCGAAGACGAGGCTGCGGTCGGTGCGCGGGCGCTGTGCAAAGGTCCGCGCGAGTTCGAGCACACCCGCCACGCCAAGCGCGTCGTCGTTGGCGCCGGGGCGGATCGTGCGCCCCTGCGCATCGGGTGCACCGATGCCATAGGCGTCCCAGTGCGCGCCGAACATCACGACCTCGTCCGGACGCGTCTTGCCGGGCAGCTTGGCCAGCACGTTGCGGCTTTCGGCGGTGTCGTGCCGCACGGGCAGATCGACGCTGAACGCCTGCTTCAGGACGACCGGGCGGAAGTCGCTACGCCGCGCCGCCTTGCGAAGCGCCGCGAGGTCCTGCCCCGATTCGGCGAACAGCCTGGTCGCGGCGGCCCCCTCGATCCAGCCCTGCAGCAGGACCCGCGAGCTCGGGTCGCTGCGGACGATGTCGTAATTCTCGCCGGCGGGCGCCTTGACCGTATCCCAGCCATAGCCCGCCCCCGCGGTGTCGTGCACGATCAACGCCGCGACCGCACCGCGGCGCGCCGCCTCCTCGAACTTGTAGGTCCAGCGGCCATAATAGGTCATCCGGCGGTCGCCGAATCGGCCCTTTGCATCGTCGCCGGCCGTCGCCTCGAAATCGGGATCGTTGACGAGGAAGACCGCGACCTTGCCCTTGAGGTCGAGCCCCTTGAAATCATCCCAGCCGCGCTCCGGGGCGGTCACGCCATAGCCGACAAAGACCATCGGTGCGCTGGCGATGGCGACGCGGTCGACCCCGCGCACGGTGCTGAGATAGACGTCGCGCGACTGCATGAGCGTCCGCGTGCCCGCAGTGACCGTGCCCGTTCCCATTCGCGTGTGGACGAGCGGCACGGCCTGCGTCCAGCTGCCGTCCGGGCCGCCGGGCGCGAGTTTCATTGCCTTGAACTGGGCGACAAGCCAGTCGATCGTCTTGGTCTCGCCGGGTGTCCCCGGCGCGCGACCCTCAAACGCGTCGGACGCCAGCGTCTTCACGTCCGCCGACAGCCGTTCGGGCGAGACCGTCTGCTGGGCAAGCGCCGGTGCCGCGATCGCCGTAGCCGCGACGGCGAGGGCCGTGCCGAGGAAACGATGCGACCGGGTCATGCGCGCCCCCCCGTCGGAACGAGCTGGAAGGTCGTTGCCGCCGGTACGACATGCCCCTGATAGGCGATCGCAAGCGCCCAGCCCGCGAGCAATGCCATCACCGCCCACGTCACCAATGCGCCGAACGCGCGTGGCAGATTGGAGGTCGGGCGGTCCATGCCGAACGCATGCGCGACACGCGCGAGGACGAAGGCGACGCCCGTGATCCACAACAGCGTCGGCGACCCGCCGCCCAGTTCAATGAGCGCGAACAGGATCAGGATGAACGGCGCATATTCGACAAAATTGGCCTGCGCGCGCATCCGTCCCTGCAACAGCGTGTTGCCATCGTCGCCGAGCAGGATCTTGTTCTTCAGTCGTGTCGGCACGATCCGGAAGGCGAGCCAGAGATTGACGATGGCCGCAGCGGCGGCGATCGTCAGCGTTACGGGCAGGATCATGCTGGTCGTTCCTTGATTTTTGCAGTGCCGTACCCCGTGCCACCCCGCCACGATGCTTGCAACGCAGGCGATTATCGCTATAGCGCCACGCTTCGCGATGCGTCAGGCCGTATGGTAGCTCACGCGGCCGACCTTAACAGTCGGTTGCCGACTTCCACGTCCGGGCCTATCGGAGCCCCGACCTTTTAAAAGAACAAGGTGCCGAAATGGCCGTCCCCAAGAGAAAAACCTCGCCCTCCAAGCGCGGCATGCGCCGTGGCCACGATTCGCTGACGATCGCGGCATTCCAGGAGTGCCCGAACTGTGGCGAACTGAAGCGCCCCCACAACCTCTGCACGTCTTGCGGCCACTATAACGGTCGCGAAATCCTTTCGGTCGAGGGCTGAGCCCTCACCTGAGCGAAGGACGTGAGCATGCCCGACAGCGCCTGGATCGCCGTCGATGCGATGGGTGGCGATGACGGGCTGGCGGTGATGCTGGCTGGCGTAGCGCGTGCGCGACGCCAGTTCGACGGCATGCGCTTCCTGTTGGTCGGCGACGAGTCGGCGATTCGCGAAGGTCTCAAGGACCATCCGAATCTTGAACAGAATTCCGAGATCGTCCACGCGCCCGGTGTCGTCGGTTCGAGCGACAAGCCGAGCCAGGCGATTCGGCGTGCCAAGACGACGTCGATGGGAATCGCCATCGATCTGGTGAAGAAGGGTCGCGCCGCAGCAGCGGTGTCGAGCGGCAACACCGGTGCATTGATGGCGATGGCGAAGCTGTCGCTCCGGACTCTCCCTGGGATCGATCGGCCTGCACTGGCCGCACGATTGCCGACACTCGGCGATACCGACATGGTCATGCTCGACCTTGGCGCGAATACCGAGTGCGACGCGCGCAACCTCGTCCAGTTCGCAGTCATGGGTGCCGCCTATGCCCGGACCGCGCTCGATATCCCGCACCCCCGCGTCGCGCTGCTCAATATCGGCAGCGAGGACATGAAGGGCACCGACGAGATTCGGGAGGCCGCCGCACTGCTGCGGACCGCGGCCAAGCTCGACATGGACTTTAAAGGCTTCATCGAGGGTGACCGGCTGTCGCGCGGCGATGTCGACGTCGTCGTCTGTGACGGCTTTTCCGGCAACATCGCGTTGAAGACGGCGGAGGGAACCGCACGGTTCGTCGCGGACCTGCTCAAGCGGGCATTTCGCAGTTCGGTCCGTTCGAAGCTGGGGTTCCTCATCTCGCGGCCGGCAACCGAACTGCTGCGCGATCATCTCGACCCCAATAATCACAACGGCGCCGTCTTTCTCGGGCTGAACGGCATCGTCGTCAAAAGCCATGGCGGCGCGAACGAGCGCGGCGTGGCGACGGCGATCGGCAATGCCGCCAAGATGGTGCGCAACGATCTGGTCCGCCGCATCAGCGACGACCTGGGCAACGTCAAGGAAGCCGCATGATCCGCTCCGTCGTCACCGGTACCGGGTCGGCGCTGCCCGCACGCCGCGTATCGAACGCGGAACTCGCGGCGCAGGTCGACACCAGCGACGAATGGATCGTCGAGCGTACCGGCATCCGGTTCCGGCACATCGCGGGCGAAGGCGAGACGACCGCGACGCTCGCGGCCGATGCATGCCGTGCCGCGCTGACCGCAGCGGGTATCGACGCGCAGGGCATCGACCTGATCGTGCTGGCGACCGCGACGCCCGATCAGACATTCCCCGCGACCGCCACCAAGGTCCAGGCGATGCTCGGCATCAACGACTGCGTCGCGTTCGACGTCGCGGCGGTCTGCTCGGGCTTCCTCTACGCGGTGCAGGTCGTCGACAGCATGATCCGCAGCGGCGTCGCCAAGCGCGCGCTGGTGATCGGCGCCGAGACGTTCAGCCGCATCCTCGACTGGGAAGACCGGACGACCTGCGTGCTGTTCGGCGACGGTGCGGGCGCGATCGTGCTCGAGGCGCAGGACACCGCCGACGAGGGCGGCCGCGGCATCCTGACGACCAAGCTTCACGCCGATGGCCGGCACAATCAGTTGCTGTACGTCGATGGCGGCGTCTCGACGACCGGGACCGTCGGCAAGCTGCGCATGAAGGGCCGCGAGGTGTTCCGCCATGCGGTCACCAACCTGGCAGCGGTCATGACCGAGTCGCTCGCGATGGCGGGGCTGTCGGCGGATCAGGTCGACTGGGTCGTCCCGCATCAGGCGAATGCGCGCATCCTCGATGCGACCGCGCGCAAACTCGGGCTCCCCCCGGAGCGCGTCGTCGTCACGGTTGACCAGCACGCGAACACCTCGGCCGCCTCGGTCCCGCTCGCGCTCGACGTCGCAGTCCGCGATGGGCGCATCCGCGAGGGGCAGATCGTCGTGCTCGAGGCGATGGGCGGCGGCTTCACCTGGGGGGCAGCGGTCATCCGGTTCTAATCGCAATTGAAACCCATTTGCGATTTGTCAGATATAGCACTTCCGATGATCCCGGCGCTTGTGTAGACACGGGCTGGGTGTGGGAGTTTGCGGAATGACAATGACGGGTACCCTAACGCGTGCGGATCTCGCCGAGTCCCTCCATCGCGAGGTCGGCCTGTCACGGGCGGACGCATCGAAGGTCGTCGAGCAGATCCTCGTCGAGATGTGCGAAGCGCTTTCCAGCGGCGAGAATGTCAAGATTTCCGGCTTCGGCACCTTCGTCCTGCGCGACAAGGGCGAACGCATCGGCCGCAACCCCAAGACCGGCGTCGAGGTTCCGATCGCACCGCGTCGTGTCCTGACGTTCCGCGCCAGCCAGATGATGCGCGAGCGCATTGTCGGCGCGGACTAGACGTCCGACGATGCCGGAGACCTCCGGCAAGGCCCCTACCGCGTTTCGGACGATCGGCGAGTTGTCGGTCGAGACGGGCCTGCCGCAACATATCCTGCGCTACTGGGAAACACGGTTCCCACAGCTGCGGCCGCTGCAACGTGCCGGCAACCGTCGCTACTACAGGGTCGAGGACGTCGCACTGGTGCGGCGGATCGACCAGCTGCTCAACCGCGACGGCTACACCGTGCGCGGCGTCCAGCAGTTGCTGGCGGGCGAGAAGAGCACCCCGCCTGCGATCCCCGGCCCCGCCGAGATCATCGCGCAGGCCGAATCGCCGATCCCCGCGCTGCGCGCCATCCGCGCCATGCTGGCCGAGGCGCTGGCGGCGGACTGACCCCCGACCACCCGGTTCGTCATCCCCACGGCGGCGGGGATGACGACGGATAGCGGTCGCAGCCCCCTTACCGCTCGCGCGTCGCGGCGAAGCGGATCTTGGGATAGCGATCGGCAATATAGTTCACCTCCCAGGCGCTTTTCGCGAGGAACACCGGGTTCCCGTCGCGGTCCTTCGCCATCGCGCCGCGGTTGATCTCGGCGAAGGTCTTGAGCTCCTGCGAGTCTTCCGCCGAGATCCAGCGTGCGGTCTCGTACGGCGCGGGCTCGAGCCCGGCCGCGACCTTGTACTCCGCGTCGAGGCGCGACAGCAGCACTTCGAGCTGAAGCTGCCCGACGACGCCGATGATCCAGTTCGAGCCGATGTCGGGGTAGAAGACCTGCGTCACCCCCTCCTCCGCCATGTCGTCGAGCGCCTTGCGCAACTGCTTGGTCTTGGTGAAATCCTTCAGCACGACGCGACGCAGGATTTCGGGCGCGAAGTTCGGCAGCCCGGTGAAGCGGATCGCGGCCTTTTCGCTCAGCGTATCGCCGACGCGCAGCGTGCCGTGGTTGGGGATGCCGATGATGTCGCCCGGAAACGCCTCGTCCGCCAGCTCGCGGTTCTGCGCGAAGAACAGGATCGGCGAATGGACCGCGATCGGCTTGCCGTGGCCCGTGGGGGTGAGCTTCATGCCGCGCTTGAACACGCCCGAGCACAGCCGCATGAACGCGATCCGGTCGCGGTGGTTGGGGTCCATGTTCGCCTGCACCTTGAACACGAAGCCGGTGACTTCGCTCTCATCTGGTGAGATGGGGGCAGGCTCGGCGGGCTGCGCGCGCGGCGGCGGGGCGTAGTCGGCAAGTGCTGCGATCAGTTCGGCGACGCCGAAATCCTTGAGCGCGGAGCCGAAATAGACCGGGGTCAGATTGCCCGCGCGATAGGCTTCGGCGTCGAAGCTCGAATAGCCGCCCTGGGCGAGTTCGGCTTCGTCGTTCAGGCGGACGATGCCTTCGGGGCTGAGGATCTTGGCCAGCTTGGGATCGTCGATGCCCTCAAAAGGGATCGCCTTGCCCATGAATTCGCGGCTGTCGCCTTCGGGGCGGCTCAATGTGTTGGCATAGAGATCGTACACGCCCTCGAACTCACCACCCATGCCGACCGGCCAGCTCATCGGGCAAACGTCGAGCTGCAGCATCTCGGCGACCTCGTCGAGCAGCGAGAACGGGTCGCGCCCCTCGCGATCGACCTTGTTGACGAAGGTGATGATTGGCACGTTGCGCAGGCGACAGACCTCGAACAGCTTGCGCGTCTGCGGCTCGATGCCCTTGGCCGCGTCGATGACCATGACTGCCGAGTCGACCGCGGTCAGCGTGCGGTAGGTGTCCTCGGAAAAGTCCTCATGGCCCGGCGTGTCGAGCAGGTTGAAGGTGATCCCCTGGCGTTCGAAGGTCATCACCGACGACGTGACCGAGATGCCGCGCTGCTGCTCGATCTTCATCCAGTCGGAGCGCGCACGGCGGTTCTGGCCGCGCGCCTTCACCTCGCCCGCGAGATGGATCGCGCCGCCGAAATACAGGAGCTTCTCGGTCAGCGTGGTCTTGCCAGCGTCGGGATGCGAGATGATCGCGAAGGTGCGGCGGGGAAATTGGGTCATGGCGTGGATCCGGGGAGCCGAGTCGGGGCTCGGAAGGTAAGGAAGTTCAGGCTACGTACCGCTCGGAATCCCCTCCCCGCGCGGGACGCGGCGGGATCGGGAGGAGGCGGCTTGCAGCGATCATCGCGTGCTATTGGCAGATGCGGGGCGTGTAGGACAGAGGGGGCGCGTCCTTCCCAAGACTGAATACATCTGACCGTTCGTGCCGAGTAGGCTTCGAGCCTGTCGAGAAGCCGTATCGAGGGACATGTACCTCGATACGAGCCCTCGACTTCGCTCGGCCTCTACTCGGCACGAACGGAATTGGCGAGGTCAGGCCATCAGCGTGACGCGGAGCGCGATGCGTTTGGCGGCGCCCGGCGCCACCTCGAACACACCGGGTTTGTCGCGGAACTCGCCGGTATAGCCCTCGGGATCGGCGATGCCGTGCCAGGGCTCGACGCAGACATAGGCCGCGCCGGGCTTGGTCCAGAGGCCGAGCATCGGCGTGTCGGGGAAATCGATCCGCAGCTGCGGGCCCGTCTCGGCGCCGTAGGTGACCGAGTCGGAGCGGACCGTGTCCCAGACGAGCGCGTCCTTGGCGAACAGGTCGTCGCGCAGGCGCAGCGTGCGGCCCTCCAGCGGCGAGGGCCGCTCCCCCTCCGCGATCGTGCCGTCGTCGGCGATCATGCGCAGCGCATCAGGCTCGTCAGCCGAGAAGACGATGCGGTGGTCGGCGCGATCCTCCCCGTAAGGCAGCGGCCAGGCGAAAGCGGGGTGGAACCCGAAGCTCGCCGGAAGCGGCTGCGCGGCGGGGTTCGTGATCGCGACGTCGACGCTCAGTGTCGCGTCGACCAGCGCGAACGTCACCGTCAGGCAGAAGTCGAACGGATAGACCGCGCGCGTCTCTGGTGTCGCCTCGAGCGTGAAGGCGACCGATCCGGGCTGCTGCTCGGACACGGCGAAGACCATGCGCCGCGCGAAGCCGTGCTGCTTCATCGGGTATTCGGTGCCGTCGATGCGGATCGTGTCGCGGTAGGGGCGGCCGACGACGGGGAAGAGGATCGGTGCGTGGCCGGTCCAATAGGCCGGGTCGGCGTTGGTCATCAGCTCGCGGCCGGCCGCGTCTTTCAGCGACGTGAGTTCGGCACCGAGCGGGTTGATCTGCGCGGTCAGGTGGTCGTTGGCGATCGTGATGAGGTCGGTCATGGGGGTCCTTCCTTCGAATTCATGCCCTCACCCTCGCCGCCTTCGGCGTCTCTCCCTCTCCCCTTGGGGGAGAGGGAAGGGGCCCGCGGCCGCTTGGCCGTGGGAAGGGTGAGGGCACGCTTATACGCGCAGGCTCGCGCCCTGCTTGGCTGCCGCAGCGACGACCTTGTCGGCGATCGCCTTGATCTCCTCGTCGGTGAAGCTCTTGGCGGTGGGTTGCAGCACGATCTCGACCGCGACCGACTTGTGGCCGTCCTCGACGCCCTGCCCGGTGAACACGTCGAACACCCGCGCCGAGACGATCGCGGCCTTGTCGGCCCCCTTGACCGCGCGGACCAGCGTGTCGGTGGCGAGCGCCGCCGGCACGAGGAACGCGAAGTCGCGGCGGACCGCCTGGAGCGCGGGCGGCGTGTAGGCTGGGCGGGCGAAACCTGAGGCACGCTTGGGCGGAATCGCGTCGAGATAGATCTCCACCGCCGCCACCGCGACGTCGAGATCGAACGCCTTCAGCACCAGCGGGTGGAGCATGCCGAAGCTTGCCAGCACGGTTTTAGGCCCAAGGCGCAGCGTGCCCGACTGGCCAGGATGCCAGGCATCGCCCGCCTCCCCCATCACTTGCAGATTGTCGACGGGTGCGCCCGAGGCGGCGAGCAGCGCCAGCGCTTCGGCCTTCGCATCATAGGCGTCGAAGCTCGCGGCCTTGCCGTCGCGCCAGCCGCGCGGGCGGCGGTCGCCCGCCAGCACCACACCGAGCGTCGCGCGCTCGGCGTCGGCGAGGTAGCGGCGGCCGATCTCGAACAGGCGGACGCTTTGCTGGCCGCGCTTGAGGTTGCGCCCCGTCGCGGCGAGCAGGCCGGGGAGCAGCGAGGGGCGCATGACCTTCAGGTCTTCGCTGATCGGGTTGGCGAGCGTCCAGGCGCCGCCACCGAACGGTGCGGCTTCGGCCTCAGAGAGGAAGCTCCACGTCACCGCTTCGTCGAGGCCGCGGGCGGCCGCGGCGCGGCGCGCGCGACGTTCGAGCTTCTGTTCGGGGGTGGCGGTCGGCTTGGCGACGCCGGGCATGCGCGGCAGCGGGGTCGAGGGGATGTTGTCGATGCCCTCGATCCGCACGACTTCCTCGACGAGATCGGCGGGGCCGTCGACGTCGCGGCGCCAGCTCGGGACCGTGACCGGCCATTTGCCCTCGATCGTCGAGAACAGCGCGTCGCTGAACGCGTCGGCGGACTTGATGGCGCCGATCGTGAAGCCGAGCGACAGCAGCGTACGCGCCTGGCGTTCGGGCGCCACGTGGAGGCCACCGAGGTCCGCGCTGAGGCGCGGGTCGTAATGGATCACGCGCGGCTCCGACGGCGCTTCGCCCGAGCGCGTGACCTCACTCGCGGTGCCACCACAGACGTGCAGTACGAGCGCGGTGGCGATCGCGAGGCCGTCGTCGAGGAACGCCGGATCGACGCCGCGTTCGAACCGGCTGCGCGCGTCCGAGGTGAGCGTGAGTGCCTGGCCGGTGCGCGCGATATGGTCGGGATCGAAATAGGCGCATTCGATCAGCACGTCGGTGGTGTCCGCCGAGACGCCCGAATGCTCGCCGCCCATGATGCCACCTATGTCGTGCACCGCCACGTCGTCGGCGATGACGGTCATGCTGGCGTCGAGCGTGTAGGTCTTGCCGTTGAGCGCGACGACCTGTTCGCCGTCCTTCGCCTTGCGCGCGACGAGGCCGCCGGAGAGCTTGGCTCGGTCGTAGACGTGGAGCGGGCGGCCGAGGTCGATCATCAGGTAATTGGTGATGTCGACCAGCGCGGAGATCGGCTTCTGGCCGATCGCGAGCAGGCTGCGGCGCATCCAGTCGGGCGAGTCGCCGTTGCGCACGCCGGTGACGGTCTGCGCGAAGAAGGCGGGGCACCCTGCGGTGTCTTCGGTGCGGACCGATGGCCCTGCCCCGTCGGTGACGATGGGATCGAAGATCAGCGGTGTGAGCGTGCCCATCCCCGCCGCGGCGAGGTCGCGCGCGATGCCGCGCACGCCCATGCAGTCCTGGCGGTTGGGCGTGATCGCGACGTCGATGACGGGATCGGTGAGCCCGGCATAATCGGGGTACGGCGTGCCGATCGGCGCGTCCGCGGGCAGCTCGATGATGCCGTCATGGTCCTCGCCGAGTTCGAGCTCGCGCGTCGAGCACATCATGCCGTTCGATTCGACGCCGCGGATGCTCGCGAGCTTGAGCGTCACGTCGAGACCGGGGACATACGCGCCCGGCGCACCGAACACGCCGACCAGCCCGGCGCGCGCGTTGGGCGCGCCGCACACGACCTGGAGCGGGCCATCGCCCGCGTCGACCGACAGGATCTGCAGCTTGTCGGCCTGCGGATGGCGTTCGGCGCTGAGCACCTTGGCGATCCTGAACGCGGCGAGCTTCTCGCCCGGATTCTCGACGCCTTCGACTTCGAGGCCGATACGCGTGAGCGCATCGACGATCTGGTCGAGCGTGGCGGTGGTGTCGAGGTGCTGCTTGAGCCAGCTGAGCGTGAACTTCATGCGCCGACTCCGGCCGACAGAGTGGGGACGTCGAGGCTCGAGAAACCATAATGTTTCAGCCAGCGGATATCGCCGTCGAAGAACGGGCGGAGATCGTCCATGCCGTATTTGAGCATCGCGAGCCGGTCGATGCCGCAGCCGAACGCGAAGCCCTGCCACTCGTCGGGATCGAGCCCGCACGCCTCGATCACCTTGCGGTGGACCATCCCCGAGCCAAGAATCTCGAGCCAGCCGTCGGGTTCGGCGCCACCGACGACGCGCTTGCCCTTGACCAGCGTGTAGCCGACGTCGATCTCGACCGAGGGTTCGGTGAACGGGAAATAGCTCGGGCGCATCCTGAGCACGATGTCGTCGCGCTCGAAGAACGCCTTCACGAACGTCTCGAGCGTCCATTTCAGGTGGCCGAGCGTGATGCCCTTGTCGATCACGAGGCCCTCGACCTGATGGAACATCGGCGTGTGCGTGGCGTCCGAGTCCGAGCGGTAGGTGCGGCCCGGCGCGATGATGCGGATCGGCGGCTTCTGGCTCAGCATCGTGCGGATCTGGACGGGCGAGGTGTGCGTGCGGAGCAGCGAGAAGGTCGTCTTCTCGTCGGCGGTGCCCGCGACCTTCGCGTCGATCCCTTGCTGGAGATAGAAGGTGTCGTGCATCGCGCGCGCCGGATGCGTCTCGGGAATGTTGAGCGCGGAGAAATTGTGCCAGTCGGTCTCGATCTCGGGCCCGGTCGCGACCGCGAAGCCGAGGTCGGCGAAGATCTCGGCGAGTTCGTCCATGACCTGGCTGACCGGATGGATCGTGCCGGGCATCGGCGCATCGGCGGGGAGCGTCATGTCGAGCGTTTCGCTGGCGAGGCGCGCGTCGAGCGCGGCGCGTTCGAGCGTTGCTTTCCGTTCAGCGATGCCGTTCGCAACCGCCTCCCGCAGCCCCTGGATGAGCGGGCCCTGCACGAGGCGCTCGTCGGGGGTCATCTTGCCGAGCGTCTTGAGCAGCGCGGTGATCGTGCCCTGCTTGCCGAGCGCCTCGACCCGGCACGCCTCCAGCGCGTCGAGGCCGGATGCCGCGGCGATCGCCGTCAACATGTGTTCGCGCATCTGGTTCAGGTCTTGCGTCACGTCATACTCCCAGGGCGGGTTCGGTCGGCAGATCGGACAGGCGGGGCAGCCCCAGACCGATACCCAGATCGTCCCAATTTTCGTTGCGCGCTTCGATCAGCTCGATCTTCCACGCTCTTCGCCAGTCCTTCAACCGCTTCTCGCGAACGATCGCGGCCTCCATCGTGTCGAACATCTCGTAATAAGCGAGACGCCTGATGCCGTACCGGCGAGTGAAGCCGGGGATCAACCCCTCGCGGTGCTGAACGAGGCGCGCGATCAAGTTTGAGGTGACGCCGATGTAGAGCGCGCCGTGGCGGCGCGAGGCGAGGATGTAGACGCAAGGCTGAAAGGTTTCGCGCATTTCTTGCTCCCCCTTGATCACCCTCCCCGTCATCCCGGCGGACGCCGGGACCCATGGTTGCGGGCCGGGTGATGGTAGCACGCTTTCGCCGGGTCCGCCGTAACCGTGGGTCCCGGCGTTCGCCGGGATGACGGATGGGGGGATGGCCGGTCGGCAAACCCCAAACACAAAAAAAGGGCGCCGGTGGTTTCCCACCGGCGCCCTTTTCGAACCCAACCTCAGTCGCGGATTACGCGGCCTGGGGAAGTGCTGCCTTCGCCTGGGCGACGATCGCGCTGAAGGCTGCGCCCTCGTGCATCGCGATGTCGGCCAGGACCTTGCGGTCGAGTTCGATACCCGCAAGCTTCACGCCGTGCATGAACTGCGAGTACGTCAGACCCTCGGCGCGGACGCCGGCGTTGATGCGCTGGATCCACAGGCCGCGGAAGGTGCGCTTCTTAACCTTGCGGTCGCGATAAGCGTACTGTCCGGCCTTTTCGACGGCCTGACGGGCGATGCGGATGGTGTTCTTGCGACGGCCATAATAGCCCTTCGCCTGAACCAAAATACGCTTGTGCTTGGCGCGGGTGGTAACACCCCGTTTTACGCGTGCCATTGTCTAATTCCTTCTCAGCTCAACGCAGGCCGTAAGGCGCCCAGGCCTTCACTGCTGCGGTATCGGCCTTGGACAGCAGCTTGGTGCCGCGGTTCTGACGGATGTACTTGCCGTTGTGATGCGCCAGACGGTGACGCTTGCCGGCGACGCCGTGCTTGAGCAGGCCGGTGGCGGTGAGCTTGAAGCGCTTCTTGACGCCGCTCTTGGTCTTCAGCTTGGGCATTTTTATCCTTTCGGTTACGAAGGAGGACGCTGAAATCGCCGCGGCAGCCCACACTGGCCGGGCGATTCGTCGAACGCGTTCCCTTCGAGGAAGCGGCGCGCATAGACGGGCGTGGCGCCATTGTCCACCATTTGGAACCGCAGCGCCCGCCATGCGATACGTTCTTTCATGGACCAAAGCGCGCCGCAGCCGATCGCCTCCCCTGCCCCGACCGAGGCGCGTCCGCGCCGGGTGCGGCGGATCGTCCGCAACGTCCTGATCGGGATCGTCGCGGTGATCGCAGCGATCTGGCTGGTGCTCTACATCACCAAGGGCCGCTTCCTGAAGCATCCGTTCGAACGGATCGTCGGATCGCTGACTCACCGCACGGTCACCGTCCGCGGCGATTTCCAGCTCTATTTCGCGCCGTTCCGGATCAAGTTCTACGCCGAGCGCTTCACGCTCTCGAACCCCGACTGGGCGAGCCGCCCCAACCTGTTCCAGGCGGAGAAGCTGGACACGCGGATCGCGCCGCTGTCGCTGATCTTCGGCAAGCGGCGGCTCTACTGGCTCGATCTGGTCGATGGTGCGGTCGATCTGGAATGGAACGCGGCGCATAGCGCCAACACTTGGACGTTCAGCGACAAGAAGGGCGGCAAGCCGCTCGAATTTCCGCGGATCGACGTCGCGACGGTGACGGGCACGAGCGTGCGCTATCTCGATCCGCGGATGCGTGTGCTCGCCAATCTCGACGTTGCCGACATCCGGTCGGTCGACGCGACGATCGGTCGCGCGGTCGGACTGAAGGGCACCGGACGGCTGCGCGAGACGCCGTTCACGGTGATCGCGCAACTCCTGTCGCCCGACGCCACCGCCAACCGCGGGCAGAACAAGCTCGTCGCGCGGATGCGCGCGGCCGGGAACGTCATCGATGTCGCCGGCACGCTGCCCAGCATCGCCGATGTCGAGAACGTGCCGCTCGCGGTGACCGCACGCGGCGCCAACCTGTCGACGCTGCTCGGCGTCATCGACGTGGCGATCCCCAACACACGGACCTATCGCCTGCGCGGGCAGATGGTGAAGACCGGCGAGAAATACCGCTTCACGCGGATTACCGGCATCGCTGGCAAGACCGATCTGGCGGGCAAGCTGACCATCACCAATGGTGACCGTATCCATCTCGATTCGGTGCTGGCGACCAGGAGTCTCGACATCGTCGATGCCGCGCCGTTCATCGGCTATAATCCGGATATCGTCGAGACGAAGGGCGCGGTGGCCGCCGCCGCGGCGACGGGTGCGGGGACCGAGCGTCTGCTGCCCGATGCGAACTTCCCGATCGAGACGATGCGGATCTTCGACGCCGATCTGAAATGGACGATCGGCGTGGTCCGGTCGAAGAACATCCCGATCTCGAACGTCGACCTGACGCTCGACCTCGAGCGCGGGCGACTCGCGCTGTCGCCGCTGACCTTCGCGATGGCGCGCGGCAACGTCGCCTCCGACGTGGTCTTCGACACGCGGTCGCGGCCGAGCGCGGTGTCCTACGACATCCGCCTCGCCCCGACGCCGCTGGGGCGGCTGCTCAAGGGCTACGGCCTGGCCGAGGCGGGGACGACGGGGACGATCAAGGGCCGGATCAAGCTCGATGGTCGCGGCGATTCGATCCATGATTCGCTGGCGTCGTCGCGCGGGCGGATCGCGTTCGTGATGCCGTCGGGCGCGCTGTCGGTGCGCAACGTCCAGCTCGCCGAGCTCGACATCGGCACGTTTGCGCAGCGGATGTTCCAGGGCAAGCTCGACGAACCCGTGCAGGTCAATTGCGGGCTGATCGGCTTCACGGTGCGCGGCGGCGTCGCGGCGGCGGACCCGATCCTGATCGACACGCGCAAGAACGTGATCGTCGGCCGCGGCGGGTTCAGCTTCCGCAACGAGGCGGTCGACTTGGCCTTCCGCGCCGATTCGAAGAAGTTCAGCCTGTTCGCCGGACAGTCGCCCGTGGGGTTCGGCGGCGTGTTCGCGGCGCCCAGGATGAGCGTCATCTCGAAGGACCTGCTCGCGCGGGTCGGCAGCGGGCTGGGACTCGCGCTGGTGGCGACGCCGGTGGCGGGGATCCTCGCCTTCGTCGATGTCGGCGATGCGAAGGCCACCGCGTGCGGCCCGGTGCTGGCGGGTGCGACGGCCAAGGCGCAGCGGACGACCAAGGGCGAGGCGCGTGACGATGTCGGCCGGGGAACGACGGCCAAGGCCGAGGATGGCAAGACGTCGGAGGCCGAGAAGAAGGGCCAGAAAAAGAAGTTTCTCGGAATCTTCTAAGGCGGCGGCGGCTTTGGTCACAACCGCGCCGCGCGTTTTACCTTACCGGCCCTACCCTTCCCGTCACCCCGGCGAACGCCGGGGCCCATGGTTTCGGCCAGCGCGGTTAGCGACCGTGCCGTGTCCATGGGTCCCGGCTTTCGCCGGGATGACGGATATGGGACTGGGTGCGCGGCCTAACGCCCGCCTTCCCACCAAGACGCTCTCAATGCTCGTGATCGCCGTGGTCATGCGAACCGCCATGGTCGTGCGCATCGCCCGCGATCCGGTGCATCGCCTCGAGCACATCATCCAGCCTCGCGGGATCGCCGATCGCGAGCACATGGCCCTCGCTCGCGGCGGTCAGCGGGTCGCCGTTCCAGTCGCACATCATCCCGCCGGCGCCTTCGACGACCGGCACCAGCGCGGCGAAGTCGTAGAGCTGGAGACCGGATTCGCAGACGACGTCGAGATGGCCGCTCGCCAGCAGACCGTAGTTATAGCAGTCGCCGCCATAGACGGGCCCCTGCCGCGGATTGCCGCCCGATATGGCGGCGACCAGCGCGAGATAATGCGGGACATCGCCCTCGCCGAACAGATGCGGGCTGGTCGTGGCGATCGTCGATCCCGCGAGATCGCGACAGGCGCGCGTGCGTACCGGGACGCCGTTGAGCGTCGTCGGCCGCCCCGCGACGCCGACCCAGCGTTCGCGCTGGACCGGCTGGTCGATGATCCCGAGCACCGGCCAGCCATCCTCGACGAGCGCGATCAGCGTCCCGAAGATCGCACGGCCGACGGTGAAGCTGCGCGTGCCGTCGATCGGGTCGAGCACCCATTTGCGGTTGGTGACACCGGTCTTCTCGCCAAACTCCTCACCGACGATCCCGTCGCCCGAGCGTTCGGCGTCGAGCAGCCGACGCATCGCCGATTCGGCCTCACGGTCCGCGCGCGTGACGGGGGACTGGTCGTCCTTGATCTCGACGCCGTGCTCATGGCGGAAATAGGGTCGGATGACGTGGCCCGCGGCATCCGCGAGGCGGTGCGCGAGGTCGATATCGGCTTGGGTTACTGGCATATTCCCTGCCTATCGGCGCACGCCGTCATGAGCAATGGACGAGGCGCACGGCGCGGCGTAGGTCATTGCGATCCAACCGGAGTATCGCCCATGCGCCTCGTCTCGACTCTCGCCGCCGTCGCTCTTCTCACTGCCGCACCGGCATTCGCGGCGCTGGCGCCCGGCGCCAAGGCTCCCGACTTCACCACCCGTGGCGCGATCGCGGGCAAGGTCTTCACCGTCCACCTGGCCGAACAACTCAAAAAGGGTCCTGTCGTCCTCTATTTCTTCCCGGCGGCGTACACGGGCGGCTGCAACGCCGAGGCGCATGCCTTTGCCGAGGCGATCCCCGCCTTCACCAAGGCAGGTGCGACGGTCATCGGCATGTCGGCGGACAATGTCGAGACGCTCAGCAAGTTCTCGGCGGAAAAGTGCGCGGGCAAGTTCGCGGTCGCGAGCGCCGGGCCAAAGGTCGTCGCGGGCTATGACGTCGCGCTGGGGAAGCAAGTGCTGGGTCGCAACGTGACGAAGCGGACCAGCTATGTCATCGGCAAGGACGGACGCGTCGCCTTTGTCCACGACAACATGAATCCGACCGATCACGTCACGACGACGCTTGCCGCAGTCGAGAACCTTAACCGGCGATAACGCATTAATCGTCATCGCTTACTAACCTTTTCGGGTTTATCTTGAAGCCGAATCGGGGGCGATAACATGCGAGATGCGCAGGGCGCACGGGCGATGGCAGTGGAGGGATTGTTCGAGCGGATCGGACAGTTTCTCCGTGACCACCGACTAAGCCCCGAACCGGCGCATTACAGCTTTGCCTACAGCGTGCTCGCCGCGCCCGATGGTCCGCTTGCCGCCACGGTGGCGCGGCTGACCGAGGGCGGCGTGCGGCTGTTGCGCAAGGATATCGAGGCGCTCGGCGGACAGGTCGTGATCCCCGTGTCGACCGGCGACGCCGATGTCCGCAACGGCGAGGCGGACCGGCTGGTCGCCGAGACGCAGGAGCAGGTCAACGACTTCGCCTCGATCATGCAAACGATCCATGCCGAGACCCGCGGGCTTGGCCACGAGCTCGCCGAGAGCGCCGCGGCGATCACGATAGCGCCCGGACTTGCGGAGATCGACCAGATCACGCGGATCACCAGCGCGATGATCGAGCGGATCCGCGAATCCGAAGTGCGGCTGGCGACCGCGACCGAGGAAACCAACCTGTTGCGCGCCAAGCTGGCCGAGGCGCGCGACACCGCCCGGCGCGACACGCTGACCGGGCTGCCCAACCGCCGCGCGTTCGACGAGGCGTTTGCCGCGCGCGACCTCGATGCCGGCCCCTATTGCCTCGCGGTGTGCGACGTCGACCGGTTCAAGCGCGTCAACGATGCGTTCGGTCACGGCGTCGGCGACCGCGTCCTGACGGTCATCGGGCAGACCATCGCGGAGGGATGCGGTGGGCATCTCGTCGTCCGTCACGGCGGCGAGGAATTCGCGGTACTGATGCAGGGCGTCAGCCTGAGCGATGCCGCCGCGCTGCTCGATTCGGTTCGGGCGATGGTCGCGGCAAAGCGGTTCCGCAACCGCGAGACCGACCGGCCGCTGGGGCAGGTGACGTTCTCCGCAGGCGTGACCGCGATCCACGCGGACGAAACCGCGGAGGCGGCGTTCCTGCGCGCGGACCGGCTTCTGTACACCGCCAAGGGCGATGGTCGCGATCGGGTGTGCACCGCCTGACCGGGTGCGGCGTCAACCGCGCCGATAAATGGGATATCCGGCCGGTCGGCATGGCGTAAATTGCTGTCTGGCCAAGGCCGCACAAACAATATCGGCTCGTTTCAGTCACATGCTGAATTGGCACGCTGCATGCAACGCCCTGGATATCGACGCCGGATGGTCCGGACGCCGACATCACAGGGACTGCCATCATGACCTTCCTCTTCGCCTCCGCCCGTATCGAAGCTGCCAAGCGCATCGCCGTCTCGTTCGTCGGCGCAGTCGTCTTCGCCGCGATCGCCGTCAGCGCCGCCGCTCCGATCGTCCCGATCGCCTGAGCCACGCGCCGCCTTCACCTCATCGCGTATAACCGGAGACACACCATGGCCCGCAGCCTGCTGATCGGCCTCGCCGCATTTTCAACGACCGTCCTGCTGATCACGACGCACAGCGCCGCGTTCATCTGACACAGGGTATCGGCACGCGCCGATCCGGTCAGGCGAGCACGCCTGACGATACCGGTCCGACCGGCGCCTCCTCCTCGCGCGAATAGGTCCCGACCAGGACCCCCGCGGCGAGCACATGCCCCCTTATCGCCTCGACGAAGGCGGATCGACCGGGTGACGTCCCCGGATCCCCGAGTGCGGAGTCGAGCGCGAAAAGCTGGAAGACATAGCGGTGGAGCCCGTGCCCGGTCGGCGGATCGGGCGGCAGCCATCCCTCGCGCAGATATGAGTTGCGACCGACATCCCCGGGCATCGCAGCGTTGGCGTGGCCGGCGCCGTCGGCGACGATCGCACCCTCGGCAAGACCGTTTGCGTCGGCAGCGATGTTCCACACGACCGCGTGGACGAGTGGCTGTGGCGTCGGCGCGTCGGCATCCTCGACGATCAGCGCAAACGCCGCGGTGCCCGCCGGGGCGGCACCCCAGACGAGCGGCGGCGAGACACCGTCACCGTCCGCGGTAAAGCGCTCGGGCAGGCGCGCGTCGGGCGCAAACGCCGGGCTCGACAGGTCGAGCGACGCAAGCTGCGCGTCCGCCGTCGCACCAGCAGCGAGATCGGATTGCGCGATCACGACCGAGTCGGCGCCCGCGCGCCACCCCTGCATTGCATGACCGAGCCACGCGGGAAGATGTTCGAGCATTGCTTATCCCTCCGACGGACAGGAACCGGGACGGAAGGTCGATCCGCCATTGCCATACCAGCGGCTGCGATCGCCCATGCTGTCCGCATCGTGATAACAGGCCTCGGGTCGTCCGGCATCGGCATCGCCGGCCTGGCTCGCATCCGCGGCGACCGCGAACATCCAGTTGTGATCGCCGCAATTATGCTGCTCGCAGCCCCAGGCGGCAACGCGCGGCCCGCGCCGGAAGATCGGCGTCTCGGGACCGTCGCGGGTCCGGATCAGCGTGCGGACCTTGTCGTCGCCGACCGCGTCGATCAACGCGTTCGCGACCTCGGTCCGGTCGAAGAAATCGACCCCGCCAACCGCATCGTGCGGATATTTGCCGACATAGGCGGTGATCGGCGTCGTCTGCGCCTGCCCTGCCATCGGCTTGGGCGCGCGCATCGCCGGCGGCGTGAAGTTTCCGACCGCATCGGCCTGCGCCCGGTCGTCGGCCTTGCCGCAGCCCGTGAGCGCGAACGCCGCGAGCGCGATGGGAACGAGCCTGGTCATCATATGCATCGCATCCCCGCCTCCATGATCTTCTTCAACGCGCCGGCCGGGTCGAGGTTGCGATCCCGGGCGATCCTCCGGGTGGCGCGCACGCCCGCGAATATGCGCGCGTGCGGCACCGTGACCGTGTAGCATGGCGGCACCGGGGCGCTCCGCTCCGTCAAAGGGGCAGCATCATGGCCAAGAGCCAGAAGAAGTCGAACAAGGAAGTGCGCAAGCCCAAGGCCGAAAAGGCGCCCAAGGCGAACGCTGCGAACCCGACGACCAAGGGCAAGCCCGTCGAGATGACCACGCTGAAATGAGCGGGTCCGAGACGACGGCCGGGACCGGCGCCGAGGACAGCTATGTCTATGACGAGGCGACCGGCGAGTGGGTGGCCGCAGGCGCCGGGGCGGACAAGGATGCTGGCGAGGATGGCGTCGTCGTCCGCGATTCGGTCGGCAACGTCCTCGCGGACGGCGACCAGGTGACGCTGATCAAGGACCTGACCGTCAAGGGCGCAGGTCAGACGCTCAAGCGCGGGACGCTGATCAAGTCGATCCGGCTTACCGGTGATGCGCAGGAGATCGACTGCCGATACGAGGGTATCAAGGGGCTGGTACTGCGCGCGGAGTTCGTGCGGAAACGCTGACCACGGCGATACGAGGAGCTTGAAGCGGGCGGTTCGCGCGCGTCCGCGTCGCGCGCGCGACGCTGCGGCGGGTGCGAGTCGCAACGCCCCCGCCGCCGCGCGTCGACGGTCCACGCATGACCGCGATCCTCCCCCGTTTAACGATCCGACCATGACCGGAACAACAGTCACTGGTCGACGGCGCGTGCGATGCCCCGAGGAGATCATGGCCACCCCCGGGCGAACTCGGGCGGTAGTTGCTTTGGGGCGGTACTAGTCGGACAATTCACGCACGGCATTCGCCTCGCGCTCGTGCCGACCGATTGCTTCGGGCCGCGCTGCTGCTCCTGCAAGCCTTGCGAGGACTATTTGCCGATCGCCGCCGGCTCCGACGGTTCGCCATATTCTTACAACAAAGGGATGATAATATTATCGCGCGTCCGGTTATAAACGATTTTTTATTGTCGTCCCATTTGCTTCTTAATCTCACTTCCTACCGCTACTATTAAGTCCAGGACGCTGCCCATTGAATTAATTGGTTTTTTCAAATTCAACTAAGACTCGAATACATGGTGGCTTCACAATAGAAGTTTCGTTCGAAAATTTCGCGTAATTGCATATTTTTGTTTGATTTCCGGCACTCCCTGTCCCATGTTGAGACAAAGCGAGCGATATGACCGCTGAGGAGAGTGCCATGAATGAGTTTCACCGCTCTGTGATACAACCGCCGTCGTACCACGATGCCCCGCAGGCCATGTTCGGGCTTGTCGTGGGCCTTTCCATCAGCATCGTCATTTGGATGCTGATCGCGTTGGCGTTGATGTTGGCCTATGCGTAACAGGTCTTGGCAAGACCGGTGAAATACATGCTGCCGATCTGCGCCGCCTCATTTCTGACAAGCGGCGCAAGTTCTTGTGCGGAGGCATGACTTTCAGACTGTATGCGCCTGCACTCGTCTGCAGGTTCCAGTAAAGCCGGTCAGGCCATGTCTTGGTCGCAAGCATGGCCGCTAATCTTTAGGCCGGACATAGGCTGGCGGATGTGGCGCCGTCCCGTCCATACCGTTTTCGTGTAATAACGATGCGATTGCCCACGGCGGCGTTGGAGCTGGCGATTGCGACCAGATGGTCGTGACATCGTCTGTCACGACATGATGCCCGCTGCGCTGCGAGGCCAACCGCGGCGGACCGCGCGCTACGGTCATCATGGGTACCCGAAACACCGCCGCTGTTCGCAACGCGACGCTGCGGAAACATCGATGCTGGCAGTGACACTCGCGAGCAGATCGGCGGTCGGCTGACCAAGGCTCGTGTCGACGGCCGGCCGCCACGCGGAACCCGACTCACGCTACCCCTGACGCCTGTCCGTAAGAAGCGATCATCCACGCGCACGGCTGATCGCAAACCGCGCGCGCCACCACCTCCACCGCTCACGCATCATCCAAACGTGATGCGTTCGTCACGCGCACGATACCGCCCCGCAATGTCGTTGACTTTTGTAATAAAAGTGTCAGCTTCATTAACCAAGATGGGGGGAGCGGAACACCGTGTGGGGGCCAGTCGGATTGTCCATGATGATAGCGTCGCCGCTGGCTGCCGCCGCACCTGACGCTGTGGACGCCGCACCGTGGCCGCAACGCGCGATGCCGTCCCCGCTATGGCGCGGTGCGGCGCGTATCGGCCTGATGTGCGACACGGGGATCGCGCCCGCGCTATGCGACGTCATCGCCGACGAAGCGCGGCGGCGCTCGCTTCTGCCGGTAACCCCCATCTCGCGGGACCACCGCGCGACCAAGGCGGACCGTGACACCGTCATCGTTGCCGTCGCGATCGAACAGCATCCGCAGGGCGAACACCTCGTCGTCGTCGTCCGCCGCGCCGTCGAGATCGACGACGCCGAATCGCCCGCGCGGTACAGTGTCGCCTGGCACGGCACGGCGCCGCCACGACCACAGATCGACGAAGTGTTGCAGAAAAGCCTGCCTCATCATCGCAACGCCGGGAACAGACCAGAATAGGCAGTCCGGGCGCGCGTACATATCCGCCGACACAGGGTTAAAACAGGGAGAATAGCATGACGTTCGAAGCATCCGGATCAACGGCAGGATTCAATGACGGCGGGACGTACAATGATGGCGGGCCCGTTCCCCTCGCCGCTTCGCTCGACCCCAATGCGGGCGGCACATCCAATGACAAGACGATCTGGACGCTGGATCAGATCAACGCGAACTTCAATCGGTCGGGATATGACTGGTACACAAACAACTATGGCGAACTAAACGACGGCGTCCTGAACTATGGCTTCTGGCTGAACCAGGAAGAGCTGGGAAACAGCTATTACACCAACGTCACGGGCACGGTCGCGCTCAACGAATATTTCGATTTCACCGCGTTCAACGCCGGTCAGACGGCGCTTGCCCAGCGGTCGATGACGTTGTGGGACGACCTGGTCGCGATTTCGTTCGAGCAGACCAAGTCGGGGTCGGCGGACATCACGTTCGGCAATACCGCGACCGGTGGCGCGCAGGCCTATGCCTATCTGCCGTTTGGCAGCACCGACGATGCAGAGATCCTCGCGGATTTCGGCTTCGAGGATTATGGCCGGCTCGGTGGCGACGTCTGGATCGACGGTGGCGTCGCGTCGAACTTCTCGCCGCTGACCGCAAGCTATTACGCGCAGACGACGATGGTGCACGAGATCGGTCACGCGATCGGGCTGAGCCATCCCGGCGATTATAACGCGCTCGACGACAATGACGGCGACGGCGTGCCCGATCCGATCACCTATGCGAGCGATGCCTTCTACGCGCAGGATTCACGCCAATACAGCATCATGAGCTATTTCGACGCGTATGAGACGGGGGCGCAGCATATCGACTGGGCGCTGCTGAACTTCGCCTATGCGGCCACGCCGCTGGTCCATGACATCGCCGCCATCCAGAAGATCTACGGCGTCGACCAGACGACTCGGACCGGCAACACCGTCTATGGCTTTAACGCCACCGCGGACAACGCCGTCTATGACTTCTCCGCCAATACCCGGCCGATCGTCGCGATCTGGGATGCGGGCGGCACCGATACGCTCGACTTCTCCGGCTGGAACACGTCGTCGACCATCGACCTCAACCAGGGGGCCTTCTCGTCGGGTGGCGGTGTCGACGACTTCCTGACGCTCGAGCAGGTCAATGCCAATCGCGCGGCGCTGGGCTTCGCAGCGCGCTCGCAGGCCAGCTACGACTTCTACGAGGACCTCAAGACGCAGCTCGGGCTCAAGAGCGGGTTGTTCACCGACAACGTCTCGATCGCCTATGGCGCGGTCATCGAGAACGCGATCGGTGGCGGCGGCAACGACCGGATCATCGGCAACGAGGTCGCCAACGCCCTCACCGGTGGCGCCGGCCGTGACATCTTCGAACTGCGCTCGGGCGGGACGTCGGGCGCGGATCGGATCACCGACTGGTCGCGCGGCGATGTCCTCGCCACGACCAAGGCGATCAACGACGCCAATGGCGACGGGATCATCACCTGGAAGGGTGCGTCGCTCACGCTCGACGGCAGCGACGGCGACCGGGTCGAACTGGTCGGCGCGCAGGGCAGCAGCGGGCTGCGGCTGATGGGCAGCATCGACGGCGTCTTCTACTATGAGGACGCGCGGGTCCGCCCGGTCGCGTCGAGCGGGCAGAAGGTGTATGAGAGCGGTTTCGGCAACGACGTCCTGCGCGGACGCACGACCGCAAGCGCGACCGACGTCTTCTTCTTCGACACCGCCAACCCGGTCTCGTCGCTCGGCAAGGATACGGTGTCGTTCACGAAGAACGACATCTTCGTGACCACGACCAAGCTCGCCGATGCCAACAACGACAACAAGATCACGTTCGGCAAGAACGGCGTGCTCGATCTGGGCGGCGATCATGGCAGCGTCGCGCTGAGCGGCACCTCCGCGCTCGAATATGACGGCGTCGTCACGAACAACGGCACCGAATATTACGTCTACAGCAATGTCGGCTCGGCCGTCGGTGTCGGCGCGCTGCACTTCTGACGCTCGGGGGAGCGGCTCCGGCCCCTCCCCCACACGCCCGCGGCACAGCCGGGTCGCGGGCGCACTGGACACGAGAACGAAGCCGCTCAGTCAGGGCGGCTTCGTTTTTTTTGCGCATGGCGTCGACGCATGACGATGCGGGATCGTGCACTAAACCGGCGGCCGCGCGCTTTCCGGCACGTCGCCGGTGATGATCAGGTCAGACTCGATACCGTCCGATCGGCGAGTCTCAGGCTCGATCGCGCACGTGGCACGGGGGCTCAACGCGCGCCGACATAGTCCTTGTACCAGGTCGCGAAGCGCGCGAGGCCTTCGGGAAGCTGCGTCTTGGCTTCGAACCCGCAAAGCGCCTTCAGCTTGGACACGTCGGCATAGGTCGCGGTGACGTCGCCCGGCTGCATCGGCTTCATGATCATGTTCGCCTTGCGGCCGATCGCCGACTCGAGCGAGGTGATCATTTCCATCAGACCGACCGGCTGGCTGCCGCCGATGTTGAGGATACGGTGGCCGTGCCGCGCCGGCGGGTTGTCCAGCGCGCCGAGGATGCCGTCCACGATATCATCGATATAGGTGAAATCGCGCGCCATCTTGCCTTCGCCGAACACCTCGATCGTCTCGCCCGCCAGGATCTTCTGCGTGAACGAGAAATAGGCCATGTCGGGTCGCCCCCAGGGGCCATAGACGGTGAAGAACCGCAATCCCGTCTGCGGACCGCCATAAAGCTTCGTATAGGCCGCGCTCATCAGCTCGCAGGCGCGCTTCGTTGCCGCATAGAGCGAAACCGGCTCCATTGCGGGCTCGTCCTCGCTGAACCCCTGTCCGCCCATGAGACGATCGCCGTAGACCGAGCTCGACGAGGCATAGACGAGATGCTCGAACCCCGGCGCGTGCCGACACGCCTCCATCACCGAAAGATGGCCCGCGAGGTTGGACCGCTCATACGCGAACGGGTTCTCGATGCTGTAGCGGACGCCCGCCTGCGCCGCGAGATGGACCACGCGGGTCACGCCTACGTCGCGGACGATCGCCGCCACCGCATCGGCGTCGGCGATGTCGACCTGCTCGAACCGGAAGCCTTCACGCCCCTCGAACGTCGCGAGACGCGCGTGCTTGAGCGCCGGATCATAGTAATCGTTGACGATGTCGATCCCGATCACCTGCTCGCCGCGGTCGAGCAGACGGTGGGCCGTCGCGTGGCCGATGAAACCCGCCACGCCGGTGACCAGAACCGGTGCAGTCATATCAGCGGCCAACCGCGTGATAGGTGAACCCGGCCGACTCGACCATGTCGCGCGGATAGATGTTGCGCAGATCGACCAGGATCGGCTCGCTCAGCAGCGACTTGACGCGTGGCAGGTCGAGCGCACGGAACGCATCCCATTCGGTGACGATCACGAGCGCATCGGCGCCTTCCATCGTCTCGTAGGCGTTTTCGCAATACGCCACGTCGGTCAGGACCTTCTGTGCCTGCTCGGTGCCCTCCGGGTCATACGCACGGATCGTCGCGCCGGCGTCCTGCAGCGTCTGGACGACGGCAATCGCGGGACTGTCGCGCATGTCGTCGGTGTTCGGCTTGAACGTCAGGCCCAGGACCGCGACGGTCTTGCCGCGAACATCGCCGCCCATCGCCGCGATCACCTTGCGGCCCATCGCACGCTTGCGGTTGTCGTTCACCGCGACGACCGCCTCGACGATACGCTGCGGCGCCTCGTAATCCTGCGCCGTCTTCAGCAGCGCCAGCGTGTCCTTGGGGAAGCACGAACCACCATAGCCGGGACCGGCGTGGAGGAACTTGCCGCCGATGCGACCGTCAAGGCCGATGCCGCGCGCGACGTCCTGCACGTCCGCGCCGACCTTTTCACACAGGTCCGCGATCTCGTTGATGAACGTGATCTTGGTCGCGAGGAACGCGTTGCCGGCATATTTGGTGAGCTCGGCCCCGCGCCGGCTCATCTCGACGATTGGCGACTTGTTGATGTGCAGCGGACGATAGATGTCACGCATCACCTGCATCGCGCGCTCGTTGTCGCCGCCGATGACGATGCGGTCGGGCCGCTTGAAGTCGTCGATCGCCGCGCCTTCGCGAAGGAATTCGGGATTGGAGACGACCGCGAAATCGGCATCGGGGTTCGCCGCCGCCATCAGCCGTGCGACCTCGTCACCGGTGCCGACGGGCACGGTGGACTTGTCGACGATGACCGTGAAGCCCTGGATCGACATCGCGACCTCTTCGACGGCGGCGTAGACATAGCGAAGATCGGCGTGGCCATCGCCGCGGCGCGACGGCGTCCCGACCGCGATGAAGACCGCGTCCGCGTCCTTCACCCCTTCGGCGAGGTCGGTCGTGAAGCTCAGGCGACCCGCGGCGACGTTGGAGCCGACGAGGTGATCAAGGCCGGGCTCGAAGATCGGCATGCGACCGGCGAGCAGTGCGTCGATCTTCGACTTGTCCTTGTCGACACAAACCACGTCGTGCCCGAAATCTGCGAAGCAGGCTCCGGAAACTAGCCCGACATACCCCGAACCGATCATCGTAATGCGCATGAAGATTAAAAGCCTTGTATCGCGACCGTCCGGGTCCAGACTCGCCCCGGTCGGACAATGCTGCGCCGCGGAATTGCAGATTACGTGCAGTGACGCAACGCCTGTTCGCCGAGTCGACTGTACGACAAAGACACAGCGCGCTCCGTGTAAAACATTGCGCAGCGGCGGAATAGGACGGCCGCTGGGGCCAGCTCCGTCAGACGTCTGAACCGCCACCCCGCGCAAACATGCGACGGGATTGGAGCGTCATTCGCGTGGCGCTTTTCCGCTCGCGACGCGGTCGTACACCGCCAGGGTCTGCGCAGCGATGCCGTTCCAGTCGAACCGCAGCCGCAGCGCGGCGGGATCGATGGCATAGGTCTCGGCCGGCGCCGCAAGCTTGGTCGCAAGATCGTCGATCGATCCCGTGCGGAAATAATGGTGCGACGGCAGGCCGATGTCGGTATTCGCCGGAATATCGCTCAACAGCATCGGCGCGCCGACCGAGCCTGCCTCGAGCGCGGCGATGGGCAGGCCCTCGTGAAGCGAAGGCAAAACGAACAGGCGACAGCGTTGGTACAGGTCGCGCAGGGTCGCGCGGGTCTGCACGCCCGCAAAGACGACGTCGGCGTCGGCCATCGCACGAACACGGTCGGCAAAGGCGCTCTCATGATCCGAGCCGCCAACCACCAGAAGCTTTGCGCCCGGCACGCGGCGAACCGCCTCGATCAACTGGTCGACCGCCTTTTCGGGGACGAGTCGCCCCACCGTCAGGAAATAGTCGCCGGACGCGAAGCCCGCGGCCGCGAGCACCTCGTCGGCGGCCGACCCCTGCTCGGGAAGCCGCGACGTGCCGTTCGGGATATAGACCAGCCGGTCGCTCGCAGCAGGGTTCTCGCGCGCCAGCGTCTCGCGCAGCGACGGCGCGACGACGATGATCGCCTGCGCGAACCGCAACGCGGCCTTTTCGCCGAGCCGCAGCATGATGCGCGCAAATCGTCCCCATTTCGCCCGAGCATAGTCCTCGCCGTGATGCGTCACCACCACGCGCAGCCCGAGGATCCGGGCGAGCGGCGTCAGCAGCGCGGGCCCGACCGCATGGATATGGATGAGATCCGCCCGCTGCCGTCGCGCATGGAGCACGGAGAAGAACGTACCGACGATCGCTTCGAGCCGTGCGTTGCGTGTCGACGGCAGCGGAACGACATGGAGGCCGTCATGGTCGAACGGCGCGCGGTTCACATAGGGCCGCCGCGCCAGGATCGTGACGTCGAGCCGTGGCGACTGTGACAGCGCGCGGGGATAGAGTTCCTCGCAGTGGCTTTCGACGCCGCCCATGATGTCAGGGATGCCGCGCAGCCCTGTTACGAATACTCGCATTGATCACGCCGCTCCGTTTGATCCGCGCCAACGCGACGATGCCAGTGGGCAGCGCGGGAACCTAGGCACTAGCGCCAAAGTCGTCAACGCGGCGTGAACCCGCCGGGTTTGGACACGCGCAAATGCCGTGTATGCACGCGGCTCGTCTTCCATCGCGCCGGATCGGGCTTCATGCACTCCCCTCCCCCTGATTTCCAACCGATAGAGGGCGTGACGGCGCGCGCGCACGTCCCGCTGTCGACGCTCGGCCGCTGGCGGATCGGCGGTCCGGCGGATCTTGTCCTGACGCCGACATCGACACGGTCGCTGGGCCTGGCACTGGTCGCCGCACGGGATCTGGGCAAGCCGGTCATCATCATCGGTGACGGCACGAACCTGCTGTTTGCCGATGAAGGATTTCGCGGCACGGTCATCCGTATCGGCCCGGCGATCGCGGCGGTACGACATAGCGGGCCCGGCCGGATCGAGGCGGAGGCCGGGCTCTGGGTGCCGAGCTTCGTACGCCTCGCCATCGGCGCGGGACTGGGCGGCGTCATCCATGCGATCGGCATCCCCGGTCGGCTGGGCGGGCTCGTCACGATGAACGGCGGCAGCCAGCGCAAGGGGATCGGCGACCATGTCGAATGGGTCGACGCCTTCGATCGCGACGGCGTGCTGCACCGGCTCGATCGCGACCAGCTCAACTTCGGGTACCGGCGATCGCGGCTGCAGGACGGCAGCCTCGTCGTCGCGCGCGCGGGCTTTCTGCTCCCGCATCGCGCGTCCGAGGAGTCCCGCCGCGAGGCGATCGCGATCCTGGCGGCACGACGCGCGAAGTTTCCCCGCATCCACGCCAATTGCGGCTCGGTCTTCGTCAGCGACCCTGCGCTCTACCAGAAGATCGGCCCCCCCGGCCAGGCCATCGAACTGGCGGGACTGAAAGGCGCGACGCAGGGCAGCGCCCAGTTCTCCCCCGACCACGCGAATTTCATCGTCAACAGGGGCGGCGCAACCGCGCGCGACGTGCTGTCGCTGATCGCGCTGGCGCGCGATCGGGTGGCGGCGATGACCGGCGTAGCGATGCAGGCCGAAGTGCGCTATGTCGCGCCGAACGGAGCCGTGACTGCGGCACATGAAATCCTAGGGACTTAAGGCGGACTCGCTTCGCTCACCGATCATGACGTAGGGGCGCGACGGGCGCGCGGATGGGCAGGGCTCGCCAGGGCTATGCTCGAGAGATGGAGCGCGACGACGTGACTATTGTAACGCGGCACTCGGCCGAGGTGCCCGCCATGTCGCGCGACGGCGAAGGCGATACGCGGATCCTGACCGTCCGGCCGTCGCAACTGCGTGGCCAGGTCCGCGTCAGCGGCGCGAAGAACAGCGTCCTGCGGCTGCTTGCCGCGTCGCTGCTGACGCCCGAGCGGATCGTCCTTCACAACTATCCCGGCGAACTGCTCGACGCCATCGTTCACGTCGGCATGCTCGAGACGCTCGGCAAGACCTGTCGCGTGATCGGCGAGACGCTCGTGATCGAGGCCGAGACGGCGCCGCCATCGTCGACGCTGGCATGGCAGGGCCGCTCGATCCGCAACACCCTGCTCATTCTCGGCGCGATGGTCGCGCGGACCGGCGCCGGCGCCGTCCCCGCACCTGGCGGCTGCGACCTTGGCGATCGCAAATACGATCTCCACGAACTGGTGCTGACCAAGCTCGGCGCGCGCGTCTGGGAAGAAAACGGCATGTTGCACGCGGAGGCGCCCGATGGCCTGCGCGGTGCCGAGATCACGTTGCCGCTGCGCTCGACGGGCGCGACGGAGAACGCGCTTATCGCCGGATCGCTGGCGAAGGGGCGAACCACGCTGTGGAACCCGCATATCCGGCCCGAGATCATCGACCTTGCCCGGTTCCTCCGGTCGATGGGCGCGGCGATCACGATCAACGGCCAGGAAAGCATCGTCATCGACGGCGCGCCGACGCTTGGCGGGATCACGCACCGCGTCATGCCCGACAACATGGAGGCGATGACCTGGCTGATCGGCTCGGTGATGACCGGCGGCGATGTCGAGATCGTCGATTTTCCGTTCGAGGATCTCGAAGTCCCGCTGATCTTCCTGCGCGAAAGCGGCGCCAGGATCTTCCGCGACGGCCCCGTGGCGATCGTCCGTTCGGGCCGCCCCTACCCGGTCGAGATCAGCACGGGTCCCTATCCGGGAATCAATTCGGACATGCAGCCGCTGTTCGCAGCGATGGGCGCGTGCGCGCGCGGCGTTTCCCGACTGGTCGATCTGCGGTTTGCGGGACGCTATGGCTATCTCGACGAATTCGGCCGGATGGGCGTTTCGAGCGAAGTGCGTGACGGCGCCGCGCACATTACGGGAGGGGCCGCCATCGAGGGAGCCGATGTCCGCGCGCTCGATCTGCGCTGCGGCGCGGCGCTCGCGCTGCTCGGCATGGTCGCCCGCGGCGAAACCCGGATTGCCGACGCGTGGCAGATCGAACGCGGCTATAATGATTTTGCGCGGAAAGCGCATGAACTTGGCGCTAACCTGGCATATACAAATGCATGCTAAGACGCTGAGCAATAAGTTGCCTCGGCCGCTCTACTATTGGATTTCCGCATGACGGATGGCTTGTACGATTCGAATCCGCTGCGTGCTGCGTTGCGCGCCTGCAAACGACACTTCCTGTTCGCGGGGCTGTTCAGCGGCCTCATCAACATCCTCTACCTCGTCCCGTCGATCTTCATGCTCCAGGTCTATGACCGGGTCGTGCCGACGCGCGGCGGGGCGACGCTGTTCGTCCTCACGCTGATCCTGACGGTATCGCTTTGCGTCTTCGCGATCCTGGACTCGGTGCGCATGCGCCTGTTGCTGCGCGCGAGCGTCCGGCTCGAGCGGATGGCGGCATCGAACATCCTGCACCGCATCCTGGGTGCGGGCGGCGCGACCGCGCTGCAGCGCGCCACGGCGATGCGCGATTTCGATACGTTGCGCGGAACGCTGACCGGTCCGGCGATCATCGCGATCTTCGACGCGCCATGGGCACCGATCTACATCCTGATCTGCTTCCTGCTGCATCCGTGGATCGGCGCGCTGGCGCTCGTCGCGACTCTGCTGCTCACCGCGGTCGCCATTGCCAGCGACTTTGCCACCCGCAAGGGCGTCAGCGAGACCACGCTGCGCTCCAACGCGTCCTATCGGTCGCAGGATTATTCGATCCAGGCCTCGGAGGTCGCACGGTCGCTCGGCATGCGCGAAGCGCTGGTGCGCCGTCATCTGCATGAGCGCGCCGATCTTGTCCGCCGACAGGGCGAAGTCGCCGAGAGCTCGGGGACGTTCCTTGCGATCACCAAGTTCCTGCGCCTGCTGTTCCAGTCGCTCGCGCTGGCGCTCGGTGCGTGGCTCGCGATCAACCAGAGCATCTCGGCAGGGTCGATCTTCGCCGCGTCGCTGATCCTGGGTCGCGCGCTTCAGCCGGTCGAGCAGATCCTCAATGCACTCAAGAACGTGCTGGGCGCGCGCAACGCCTATCGCGGGCTCGACGAATTCTGCAAGCTGCCCGACATCACGATCGCGCGCACCGCGCTGCCCGCCCCGCGCGGCAAGGTCGAGGTCTCGAACCTTACCGTGCGCGCGCCCGGCAGCGACCGCGTGCTGCTCAAGAACATCAACTTCGTCGTCGAGCCGGGCCAGATCGTCGCGCTCATCGGCCCGAGCGGCGCCGGCAAGTCGACGTTGCTGCGCGTTCTCTCAGGCGGTCTCGAACCCGACGAGGGCGAGGTCCGCATCGATGATGCGCGGCTCGACGACTGGAACCGCGAGGACCTGGGCCGGCATGTCGGCTATATGCCGCAGACCCCGACGCTGTTCCCGGCAACGGTCCACGCCAACATCTCCCGCTTCCAGGCGGCGGTTGAGGGCGGTGGTGAGGCGCTGGACCTCAAGGTCGTCCATGCCGCGCAGCTGGCCGGCGCGCACGAGCTCATCCTGCACTTCGCCGAAGGCTATGACACGCGTCTGGTGATCCGCGAGGGCGGTGGCCTGTCCGCCGGCCAGCGGCAGGTCGTGGCGCTCGCGCGCGCGCTGTTCGACAGCCCGTCGCTGCTGTTCCTCGACGAGCCGAACGCGCATCTCGACATGAACGGCGAATCGCGGCTGATGCACACGCTCGGCGAATTGCGCAAACGCGGCGCGACGGTGATCGTGTCGACGCATCGCACCGGGCTGTTGCAGGCGGTCGACAAGATCCTGCTGCTGCGCGACGGCGAAGTTCAGCTTTTCGCGAACCGCGAGGACGCGCTGCGTCCGCAATCGACGCCGGTCGGCGAGCAGCCCGATGGCGCGGCTGCGGGTACCGACGCGGGCCATAACGACGACGGCGACCGCCGGCTCGAAGGAGCGAATTGATGAGCGAAGGCGAACTCGTAGGCCCCGTCACGGCCAAGTCGCAGGAGCTGGTGCAAACCACCAGACCCGTTCCGGCGACACCCGAACTCGAGGATTCACCGCGCGACGCGCTCTGGATCGGCGGTCTCGTCGCGGTCCTGTTCTTCATCATCCTGATCGGCTGGGCGAGTTTTGCGCGGCTCGACGCCGCCGCCTATGGCGAGGGCCAGGTCTCGGTCGCGGGCAACCGCCAGACCGTGCAGCATCGCGACGGCGGCAACGTCCAGCAGCTCGACGTCCGTGAGGGGCAGCACGTCAAGGCGGGCCAGATCCTGATCCGCCTGTCGGGCGCCGAAGTGGCGGCGACCGAACGCGCGCTGGCGAACAGCGTCATCGACCTTCAGGCGCAGAAGGCGCGCCTCGAGGCGGATATCCGCGGAGGCCCGATCCAGTGGCCTGCCTCGTTCGCGGCGGCGACCGGCGATGACCGGGCGCTGGTCGTCAAGGCGATGCAGCTCCAGATCGCCCAGCGCGCATCGCGGCAGAGCCTGTTGGCGTCGAGCCGCAACGTCCTGCAACAGCAGGAAGCGCAGGTTTCCAAGCAGTCGGGCGGGTATAACGCGCAGGCCGGTGCCAGCGCCGCCCAGCGTGCCTCGTTGCAGGCACAGCTCGACCGGACCCGCAAGCTCGCCGACGAAGGCTATGTCTCGCGCAATTCGGTCAGCGCGCTCGAACGCGCGGTGGCCGAAATCAACGGCGCCAACGCGGATTATGCTGCACGTGCGGCCGCATCGCGCGAGCAGATCGGCGAGACGCGCCAGCAGATCATCCAGACCGAGCGCAAGTCGATCGACGACAGTGCCAGCATCCTGCGCGATACGCAGTTCCAGTTGAACGAAGTGATGCCGAAATGGATCGCCGCGAGAGAACAGTTGGAACGCACCGTCATCCGTGCACCGATGGCGGGCAGGGTCGTCGGCCTCCGGGTCTTTTCGGTCGGGGGCGTCGTCCAGCCCGCACAGCCCATTCTCGACATCGTTCCGGATGCAGCCCCACTGATCGTCAAGGCCAACTTCCAGCCGAACGATATCGACGGCGTCTATGAGGGACGCGAAGCCGAAGTGAAGTTCCTGTCGATCCACGAACGCGACCTGCCGATCCTGCTCGGGACGGTTCGCAACGTCTCGGCGGACAGCCTTCGCGACGAGCAGAGCGGCCATACTTACTATAGCGCCGAAGTCGTGGTACCGAAGTCGCAGCTGGATCTGCTCAAGAAGATCCGCGGCGAGGATACCGGCGTTCGTGCCGGCGTACCCGTTCAGGTGCTGGTCAAGTTGCGTAAGCGTACCGCACTGCAATATTTTTTCGATCCGCTTACCGAAGCCTTCTCCCGGTCGTTGCATGAACGGTGATTGTCGGGTTCACGGTAGGCTTCCGGGAATGCTCTTGTGATGAATGGTGACACGCGCATGGCCGCAAAGACGAATACGCTGTCGGACGAGCTGCACGAGGGCGAGTCCGACGCCCGGCTGATCGATCTGCACCGGATCTTCGGGATCGCCCGACGTCGCCGCTGGTGGATCGTCGCAACGGTCGTGATCATCCTCGTGCTGACCGCCGTCGCCTATACGATGGTGCCGCGGCGCTACATGGGCACGGCGAGCATCGCGCTCGACCGGCGCGCGGATCAGATCATCGCGGGCCAGTCTCCCAACCAGGAGCTGCCGACCGATTCACCCACCGTCGACACCGCGGTCGAGGTGCTGACATCGCCCTCGCTCGCCGCACGCGTGGTCGACACGCTCAATCTGCAGCGCGAACCCGGCTTTGGTCAGGCGATCGACGGCCCCGTCCTCTCGCCGGCCGCGGCACGATCGCGGGCGATCTCCAAGGTCCAGAGCGGGCTGGCGGTCAAGCGTACCGGCCTCTCCTATGCGATCGACACCAGCTTCACCTGGACGGACCCCAAGCACGCCGCCGCCGTGGTGAACGCGCTGGTCGACGAATATATCGCAAGCCAGCGCGACACCAAGGTCGACTCGCGGACGAACGACAACAAGCTGCTGCGCGAACGCCTGTCGCGACTGCGCGACGAGGTCATCCGGGCCGAAACGGCAGAGGCGCAGTACCGCGCGAACACCAACCTGATCGACGTGCAGAAGGACAGCACGGCGGTGCAGCAGGAACTGTCGTTCCTGAACACACAATTGGCGACCGCGCAGGCCGACCAGGCAGCGGCCGAAGCACGGTTGCGCGCAGCGCGCGGCGGTGGCGGCAATGCGGCGGCGGACTTCGGCTCGCCGGTGATCCGCAGCCTGCGCCAGCAGCAGGCGCAGCTGAGCGCACAGCGCGCGGACCTGGCGGGGCGGTACGGCCCGCTGCATCCCGATCTTGCCAAGCTCGACCGGCAATATGCCGACGTCAACAACAGCATCCGCGACGAAACCCGCCGGACGCTCGCCGGTCTCGTGGCCGACGCGCGCGTCTCGGCCGGCCGGACATCGGCGATCCGCTCCTCGCTCGACCGCGCACAGGGCGGGCTGCAGGCGGGCAACCGCGCCTCGGTCCAGCTGAACGAGCTACAGCGCAACGCCGACTCGGCGCGCGGCCTCTATCAGGCGTTTCTCGACCGGTATCGCCAGTCGGTCGCCGGTGAAGGCACCGACAAGAGCAATGCGTCGGTGATCTCGCGTGCGATGGTTCCCGGCGGACCGGTCTTCCCCAACGCCGCGGTGTTCGGCGCGGGCGGCATTCTCGCGTCGCTGCTCGCCGCGGTCGGCGTCGTATTGCTGCTCGAGCTGCTCGAAAGCGGCTTCCAGAACCGACGCCAGGTCGAGGCGCGGCTTCATGTGCCGGTGATCGGGACCGTTCCCGACCTCGCAACGATCCCGGGCGCGCGGATCTCGAAGCGCGATCCGATGGCGCCAGCGAATTTCCTCGTCGAGAACCAGGGGTCGTTGTTCAGCGAATCGTTCCGCAGCATCCGGTCCGCGTTGAAGATCGGCCGCCCCGATCAGGTCGTTCGGTCGCTCGCGGTCTCGTCGGCACTGCCCGGCGAAGGCAAGACGACGATATCGATCTGCCTCGCCCGCTCCGCCGCGCTGGCGGGCGCGAAGGTCGTCGTCATCGATTGCGACGTCCGGCGTCGCACCTTCAGCCGCTCGGTCACCAATGACACGGCGGTCGGCCTGATCGAGGTGCTCGACGGCACCGCGCAGCTCGACAAGGCGCTGCTCCACGACACGGCGTCGGGTGCGTATATCCTGCCGCAGAGCAACACCAAGTCGATGAACTACGAGCTGGTCGCGTCGCAGGCGATGTTCTCGCTCATCCAGTCGCTCTCCGAGCGGTTCGACCTGGTGCTGCTCGATACGCCGCCGGTCCTGCCGCTCGCCGAGGCACGCGCGATCGCGGCGATGGCCGACGGCGTGCTGTTCGTGACGCGGTGGCGCAAGACACCGGCGAATGCGAGCGAACTCGCGGTCGATATGCTCGCGCGCGAAGGCGCCAAGATCTACGGCGTCGCGCTTTCGCAGGTTAACCTCAAACAGCAGTCACGCGCAGGGTTCGGCGACGAGATGTCCTATTATCATCGCTTCAAGGGATATTACGCCGAAGCAGGCTGACGGGCTCAGCCAGGATCGAAAACGAATACGGGCCGAGAAATCACATTTCCCGGCCCGTATTCTTTGGCGTGAGGGCGGCGCTTCTCCGCGGCGGAGCGTGCGCGGACTTGGGACTTACGGCGTGATGGTGAAACCGAACGTCGCCTGCAGCTGGTTGAACGTCCGGGTGGCAGGAATGCCGAGGATCTCCCCGTTGCCCTTGCGGTTGCGATAGCTCGCCGACGCGTCCGCGCGGAGATGCTTGCTCACCAGCCAGCGGACGCCGCCCTCTAAGCCATAGCCCTTCGACGTCGTATCGAGGATGACGTATCTGGATTGGCGGTATGACAGCGAGGTGGACAGGATCACGTTGCGCAGCAGTTCATGGTCGACGCCGATGTCGAATTCGGTGGCCAGCGCGGCCGGCGAGACTGCCGCCGCGACGTTCTGGAAATAGCGTTGCGCGCTGAACTTCACGGTCGTCAGCTCGGTCACGAGATAGTCGAGATCCGCCTGGAACCCGAGCGCGCCGCGCGATTCGATATTGGGATCCTTGAAATCCGCATAGATGTACCCGAGGCCGAGACGTCCGCGGAGCAGCGGGGTGATTTCGCTGCTGACCCCGCCAAGAACCTCGATACCATCCGCATCACGCAGGATCGGGCCGCGTTGCAGACGGAAGCGGCGCACTTCGCCTGTCGTCGAAAGAAAGAATATCGGGCCGGCACCCGTGCGATAGCCGAATTCGGCGGATCCGCGATACAGGCTGTAGTCGCGATATTGCTGATCGACGGGCTCGCCGGTCGGACGTTCGGCGTCCTCGTAATTGTAGCGGCCGGCAAAACCCGTCAGCTGCGTCGTCAAATGGCCGAATTCCTTGGTGCCGGAAAGCTGGCCGCTCGTCAGCATATAGCGAACGGGTTGACGCGTCAGGATGAGATCGCCCGTGCCGCCGCGGCGGACAAACGCGCGCTCATGCTGGACGTCGGCCGAAATCGCGGAATCCTCGGCGATGTCATACCGCGACCGTACACGGCCACGATACGTGATCCCGCTCTCGGTGACGAATTTGCTATACGCGCGTTCGTTGACATAGCCGTCGAAGCTCAGCGCGTTCCGCCCCCAGTTCGACTTCAGCGCGACGTCCGCACGCAGGATGCCATAAGCGTCCGATACGCCGTCCTGCTGCACATAGACGTTGCTGTCATAGCCGCCCCGCGCGGTCAGCGCGGGGAAGAGCGTGAAGCTGCCGAGCTGGATTCCCGACGGATCGAATTCCGGCCGCGACCGCGCGGCGACCGTGACGCCATTCACCGCGCGCTTGGCGGATGGCAACACGGAGTCGTTGCGAAAGCCGATCACATCGCCGCGGGGCAGCGCGAGCGAGCCCGTCCCGATCGCCGGGGCGTCGGAGCGATCGCCTCCCGGCAGCGTAAGCGGTGTCGCCTGCGGTGCCGTCTCCGACAGGATCGCCGGCGTTCCGTCAGCGACGTGATCCTGCGCGGTTACCACCCCCGGTATCGCGCCGACCGCAAGCCCCGCAACGAAGAGTGCCGACCGCCGCCCCTGTGTCCTGTGTCGCACGCGCATTGCCTCAGTTAATGTTTGACCGCCCGGAACGTCGCAGGACTCAGAAGTACCGCTCGCCCACGCGGAGCACGTCGCCCGGGAGGACCTTCAGATTGGCGTTGATGTCGACTTCGTGCTCGGCGGTATCGCCCGCACGACGGACGAACACCTTGTTCTTGTTCGCGCGGTAGGTGAACCCGCCGGCCGTCGCGATTGCGCCGAGGATCGTCGCGTCTTCGCCGGCCGGATAGCGGCCGGGCTTGGCCACTTCACCCAGCACGAAATAGGGCCGGAAATCGTAGACTTCGACCGCGATCTTGGGGTCCTTGAGATAGCCGGCGGCGTAGCGTGCGACCAGCGCCGCCTCCATCTCGCGCGCGGTCAGGCCCACGGCCTTGACGTCGCCGATCAGCGGCATGGTGATCGCGCCATTGCCCGACACCTGGAACTCGCCACTCAACGCGGGCTCGCCGAAGACGTTGACGCGCACCTTGTCGCCGAGGCCCAGTCGATAGACGTCGACGCGGGCGTTGATCTGTTCGGCGGTCAACGGCGTCTTGGGCTGCGTCGCGCAACCGGCCACCGCCAGCAGCGTCGCCACCGCCGCTCCGAAACCCGCAAACTTGCGTGCCGCACTGATCGCAGTCATCCAGCCCTCCTTGAATATCAGCGTTTGTCTATACTGACCGCGCGACCAAGCGCCATAGAGATACCGCGACGATCCACGACCGGAATGACCGTAATGGGTCGATTGCCACGACGGCATGGCATGGCTAGGCGAACATCGGGCCAAGGAGGAACGCGATGCGACGCAAGGTTTTATTCGCGATCAATTCGCTTGCGGGCGGCGGCGCCGAGCGCGTGATGGCGACGTTGCTCGGAGGATCGGAAGCGCGTGCGCGCGACTATGATTGCGCGATCGCGCTGCTCGACCGCGACGAGGAGGCCTATGCGCTGCCCGACTGGATCCGCGTCCACCGGCTCGACTGCAAACATGGTTTTGCCGCGAGCATCGCAGGGCTGACGGGTGTCGTGCGCCGCGAAAAGCCGGACGTCGCGCTGTCGTTTCTTACCCGGGCAAATGTCGCGACCGCCGCGGCGATGACGCTGCGTCGCCGTCCCTTCATCTTGAGCGAGCGGGTCAATACCACCGCGCATCTCGGCGAGGGGCGTGCCGCCACCGCGAGCAAGGCGATGGTCCGCCTCGCCTATCCGCGCGCGACGCGGATCATCGCCGTGTCGCAAGGCGTCGGCGATACGCTGGTCGAGGATTTCGGCGTCCGCGCCGACCGGGTCGTGGCGATCGCCAATCCGATCGACACCGACCGGATCGAAGCGCTGGCAGCCGAGCCCGCCAACGGCCATAGCGCCGTACCGTTCGTCGTCGCGATGGGACGGCTGGTGACGAACAAGAACTTTCCGCTGGCGATCCGGGCCTTCGCCGCCTCCGGACTCGCGGGAAATCTGGTAATCCTGGGTCAGGGACCGGATCACGCGGCGCTGCGCGCGCTGGGCGACTCGCTCGGCCTTGGCGCGCGGCTGGTGCTGCCGGGATTTGCCGAGAATCCGTATGCGATCGTCGGCAAGGCGCAGTTTCTGGTGCTCAGCTCGAATGCGGAGGGATTTCCCAACGCGCTCGTCGAGGCGCTCGCGGCGGGGGTCCCCGTCGTGGCGACGGATTGTCGTTCCGGGCCTTCCGAGGTGCTCGACGTATCGATTGCGCCGGGCAACGTCGTTCCTGGTCAGGGTCGAGGGGGGCTGCTCGTCCCCGTCGACGATCTCGCGGCGATGACCGAGGCGTTCCGGATGATGGCGGACCCCGCCCGGCGTACGGCATTGGCCGCGGCGGGTCGCGCGCGCGTGCGCGACTTCAGCGTCGCGCACGCGGTCGAGCGCTACTGGGCAGTGATCGACGACGCGCTCGCGACCCGGCGGTGATGATCCTGCGCGGCGTTGCGACGGCGATCGCAGCGGTTGCGGCCACTGCAGCCCTGCTCCTGTCGCTTGCGCCATGGGCGGGTGACTGGATCGCTGCCGCAGACATCGCCGCAGCGGCGCTGCCGGTCGCGCCCGTGCTCGCAGTCCTCGCGATCGGCTTCGCCTGGCGGCGCTCCGTCATCGTCCCCGCGATCGCGGTGATCGCGCTCGGGATAGCGACGGCGACCTTTGCCTATGAGTGGCGCGACGCCCGGACGGTCGCGACGCCCGGCCGGGGCCTCGTGATCATCACGCACAATATCGCCGTGCGCAACGCGGACCCTGCGGGCACCATCGCCACGCTGGCCGCGAGCGACGCGGACATCCTCATCCTTCAGGAGACCGAAGGCACGGTTCGTCCCTATCTGGGACAGCTGCGTCGCAGCTTTCCCTATGCGAGCGAGTGTCGCAAACCCTGTTCGCTCGCGATCTTCTCGCGAATCCCGCTCACGCGCGTCCGCTATCGATTCCGCGACGAGACCGGCAAGCCGTTCGGGCCGGGCCTCGTCCAGACGCGCGTCAAGCTGCCGGGCGTCAGCGGGGGATTCGTGCTGGCCAGCGTCCACCTGTCCCGCCGGCTGACTCTCGAGGGACAGAGCGAGGCACGCCGTGCGCTTGCCGAGGCGGCAGCCCGCGTGGGGACCCGGTCGCTCGTCGTTGCGGGCGATTTCAACCTGGTTCCATGGTCGGCCGCGATGCGGGATTTCGACGCCGCCGTAGCGCCGATGCGTCGCGTGACGCGCGGCCTGTTCTCGTTTCCCGCCGACTTTTCCGGCCATGCCGTGCCGGTTCCCGTGCTGCCGATCGACCATCTTTTCGCAGGTCCCGACTGGGGCGTTCGCGCCGTTCGACGCCTGCCCAGGACGGGGTCCGATCACTATCCGCTGCGTATTGAACTCGTCTGGAAAGGGCCCGACCACTGTGTTACGCAAGATTGTCGTTAACGTGCGACATCAGGGGGATAATCTATATGCGGCGGGCTCGTTGGTTGATGTGCGCGTGCTTACTTGCGGGCATCGCCGTGCAACCGGCGTCGGCAGATACGCTGGGTAATGCGATCGCCGATGCCTATCGCAACAATCCCCGCCTCGAGGCGCAGCGTGCCCAGCTGCGTGTCCTCGACGAGCAGGTCATCCAGGCGGCCTCCCCGTACCGGTTGAACGTCGGCGTCGTCGCGAGCCTTTCCTATCAGGAACAGGTGCAACGCGCGGGCTTCTTCAACGACTTCCAGAAGTTCGATCAGAAGATGATGGGCGCGGCGGTGTCCGTCTCGCAGATCCTGAGCACGGGCGGCCGCACCGCGGCACAGCTGTCGGCGTCCGAAGCCGATGTGCTGTCGGGGCGCGAACGCTTGCGCGAGGTCGAGAACTTCATCCTGTTCGAAGTCGTCGACTCCTATGTCTCGGTGCGGCGCGACTCGCGGATCGTCGCGATCCAGGAGCGATCGGTCGGGTCGTACGAACGCCAGGTCCAGCAGGCGCAGGCGCGCGAGCGTGGCGGCGATCTGACGCGGGTCGATATTGCGCAGGCGCAGGCGCAGCTCCTGATCATCCGCACGTCGCTGGCGCAGGCGCGCGCGTCGCTCGAACAGAGCCGCGCGCGATTCGCAGCGGTCGTCGGCCGCAACCCGGGCGTGCTCGAGCCGGAGCCCGCACTGCCGGGGCTGCCGACGTCGATCGACACGGCGTATCAGATCGCCGAGAAGGAAAGCCCGACCCTCTGGCAGGCGATCCTCAACGAGCGCGCGGGACGCTCGCGTGTCGCGGCAGCGCGCGCGGAGCGTAATCCGACGATCGCGACCGAGGGGCGCTACGGCTATAATGCGCCCGCGAGCTACAATGTGCGTGATATGGGTCGCGCGCTGTCGGGCGTCGTGACGGTGACCGTGCCGCTGATCAATCAGGGTGTCGTCGGGTCGCAGATCCGCGCCGCGATCGCGAACCAGCAATCGCTGTCGTTCCTGATCGAGGACACGCGGCGTAGCGTCGACAGCGCGCTGCTCAACGCGTGGAACCAGTCCATCACGTCGCAGGATCAGGTGACGAACGGCCAGGCGGCGGTTGAAGCCGCGCAGGTCGCGCTCGACGGCGTCCGCCGCGGATTCGCCGAAGGCTTCCGGTCGAACTTCGAGGTTCTCGATTCGGAACAGCGGTTGCTCAACGCGCAGCTCATCCTCGCGAACGCGCAATATTCGCAATATGCCGGACAGGCGAACGTGCTCGCCTATCTCGGCAGGTTGCAGGCGGCAGCGATCGACCAGGCGGTCGCGATCTATGATTCCGCGGCCAATCTCGAAAAACAGAAGCGGAGCCAGTTGAGCCCGTTCACGGCCATCGTCCGCGCTTTCGACAGTATCCAGGTGCCGAGCAGCCGCAACCGCGCCGCGCCGATCCTCCCGCCCGCCACCGACACGACGGTCATCGCTGCGGTCGCGCCCCCGCCAAGCGGTCCGCTGGCGACCACGCTGCCCGTCGACCCGACCGGCCGGCCGACACCACCCGAAGGCGAGGCCCCCTCGCAGCGACGCTAAGCCCCTGCTAGATGGCCGGCGACGACCGCAAACGCTGCGGTCGATCGAAAGGACGGCGTATGGCGTACCGGCTTGGCATGTTGATCATATCCCTGGCGCTCGCGTCCGGAGCGCCGGCGAAACGGCTGGAGTCGGGCGCCGCCGGGGGCGCCGGTACCGCCGGCCTGCCCGCTTCCGATCGTTTCGACGCGCGGCGGGGTGCCACGGAGCGGATCGCGCCGCGTGCCAAATCGGTCGTCCAGAACAAGCGCTATGGCAACGCCTATCGCCTGCTCGATGACCCGCTCGGGATCGCGAGCGGCAGCCGGTTCGAGAATATCGATGCAACCGTGCTGCGCGGCGGTTTTCGCTTCAAGGGCGATGCGCACGACATCGTCATCCGGAACACGACCCTGCGACTGGCCGCGCCGACGCCTGCGCCCGAACTCCCCGCGGGTATCGAGCTCCAGGGCAACGCCCACGACATCCTGATCGACTCCGTCACCGCAAGCGGGTTTCAGATGATCCATCGCGAAAAGCGCTATACCAACGGCGATGGGTTCTCGAGCGAGCGCGGCGCCGCGCGGATCATATTCCGTAACAGCACCGCCAACGACAACAGCGATGGTGGCTTCGACCTGAAGTCGACCGACACCAGGCTGGAGAACGTGTCGGCGGCGCGGAACGGGATCAATTACCGGTTCTGGGGTACCGGCACCGGTACGCGGATCACAAGCACCGATCCCGCCAAGGCGCATCTCCAGATCAATCCCGGGGCCGACTGGCACATCGGCACGCTCGTCGTCCGCTCGACCGAGCGCAAGCCGATTATCGTCGTGCATGGTCAGGGGCAGCTGACGATCGACCGGTGCGAACTTCATGTGCCGGCAGGCACGAAGATGATCCGTCTCGATGCCAAGGTAACGCCCGACATTCACCTCGGGACGGGATGCACGCTGCCCTGACGGCACCGAACGCGGAGCGGCCGGACAATGACGACGCACAGGCGTATGTCGGGCTTATTCCCTAACCCTGCGAGCTGGCAAAGTGGCCAGCCCCCTCAAGGGACGTCCAACGTCAGTTAAATTCGCGCGCTGCTCAACGGCCTTATCCGACCGCGTAAGCTCTTGAACCGCCTGTATTCAATGAGGGATGGCAAGTGAACGGCGAAACGTTCGGTCCGCGTTTTGGTTCCCAAGGTTAACGGAAATTAGACGTCTATGTTGAGAAGCCGTCAATTGCTCCGTGCCATTCCTATTGAACGGTTTTGGGTGATTCGGTGTGAGAAAGCAGCGAGTGACCCGCAGTTGCCGTGACATTCAGGGAACCAAAACGCCGTGCGGATAAACCCGCGCGCCGTCTGGAACGGGGGAACAGCGCATGACACTCGACGCAACCATCGGAAATGAGATTTTTCTGCAGGGTCAGTATCTGAGTCTGGGTATCAACGGCAGCGGCACGCTCGGGACGCGCGCGACCGCACCCGTCGGGTTCGTCACCGATGCGGTTAACGGCTATATCCGCCTGGGGCTCGTGGGCGACACGGATGGCTTCGGCAAGGGCGCGGCAGCGACGCGCGACGCGATGCTCGCAGGAACGCCGGTCGAGAGCTTTTCGATCGGCTACGACATCGGCGCGAAGCATTACACCAGCGTCAACAGCGAGCGGAACGGCAAGAGCCAGGTCGCCGGCGGCGTTTCCTCCGACCTGTCGAGCGATGGGATCGGCAAGGCCGGCTGGACGGGCGCGACGACCGAGGGCGTCAAGGTCGCGCAGACGATGTCGCTCGCCGATGGTGCCAAATATATCAAGGTCGACGTCACGCTGACCAACACGACCGGCAAGGCCGTCGCCGATCTGCACTACATGCGCTCGATCGACCCCGATCACGGCGCGACCTTCGATACCGTCAACACGGTGATCGAGCAGGGTGGCGACGGCGCGGATGGCGCACTGATCGCGGCGTATGCATCGAGCGGCAAGACGCCGCTGTTTTACTACACCGCCGATGATCGCGCGATGGTCTCCACCTTCAAGGGGTACGTCAACGAGAATCCCAACGCCGCGGCGACCTTTGATACCGCACCCGCCGAGGGCTTTTCGCTCAAGGGCGACAACGCGATCAACATCAACTTCGGTCTCGGCACGCTCGCGGCGGGCCAATCGACGACGTTCACCTTCTACATGGGGATCACGAACGATCTGAACGCGACGGTCGCCGAGATCAAGGCGAGCGCCGTCGCGCGCCCCGAACCCGTCAACGCAGCGCCCGTTGCGGTCGACGACTTGGTCGCGATCGTCGCGGGCAAGAGCGAGAGCGGCAACGTCCTGACGAACGACCGCGACGGCGACGGTGACGCGCTCACCGCCAGCCTCGTCAAGGGACCGACGCATGGCTCGCTGCTGTTCAACGCCGATGGCAGTTTCACCTATGTCGCGGACAAGGGCTATGTCGGCAGCGACAGCTTCACCTACGCGGCAAGCGACGGGAAGGCCTTCGACAATGGCGTCGTCTCGATCGCGGTCGCGGCGGCACCCGTCGTTCCCACCATTGCCCCCCCAGTCCTTCCCCCCGTCGTCGTCGTCGTCCCCCCGGTCACGCCGCTTGTCGCCAAGCCATCGGTCCAGGACGGCAGCAGTTCGGCCTCGCAGACGCTCTCGGGCACGTCGGGCAACGACATGTTCTTCTTCGACATCGCGAAGAATACCGGCACCGACACGATCAAGAACTTCAGCCACGAGGACGTGCTGGCAACGACGGCCAAGCTTTTTGACGGCAATGGCGACGGCATCATCACCTTCGCAGCCAACCGCCTGTCGCTCGATTCGCCGAAGAGCAACGATTACGCGGTCATCGAGGGCGTTTCGGGTCTCCGCCTGATGGGCGCCGATTCCGCCGGGCGGTATATCTACGCGGATGCGAGCGTCCGTCCCAAGGGGGCGTCGGAAAGCAAGCTCGGCAACGACAAGATGTCGGGCGACTCGACCGACAAGAAGGCCAGCCAGTTCTTCTTCGACACCGCGCTCGGGCTCGATCTCGGCCACGACACGCTGTCGAATTTCGGGAAGAAGGACGTGCTGGTCACCACGGTCGCGCTGCAGGACGATGGCACCGGCCACGTCAAGCTCGGGGCCAAGGGCATGCTCGACCTGGGCAGCAGCGCGGGGGTCGATCTGGGCGATGTCGCAATCGGCGGCCTGAAGGGCGCGTCCGTTTCGATGCTCGAGTTCGACGGCGCGGTCTCGCACGACGGCATGACCTATTATGTCTACAGCCTCGACGGATCGGCGGCCGGCATCGCGACGCTGAACTTCTGATCCGGTGACGTGCCGGGCGACCGCGGTTGCCCGGCACGGGTCTAGAGCGCGTTCGCACCCGAGCGCGGCAAACAAAAAAAGAGAGAGATTTCCGTGAGGAAATCTCTCTCTATCATCTCTCCCGAAGAAGAGCCGCGGGCATTAGCCTGCGGTGTTGTCGATGCCGTAGTGGTAGTACGTCACGCCGTTCACCTCGTTGGTGGACTGCAGGTACAGACCGCTGACGCCGACGAGGTCGATCTGGCCGCCATGTGCTGCGCCGTCATCACCCTTGGTGTTCATCATTTCGCCCGACAGATCCAGCACGCCATTGTTGCCGAACTTGATCTGCACGCCTGCGTCTGCACCGGCCTTGCCGTTGAAGATCTGCGAGGTCGTGACGATCTGGTCGTCAGCGCCGAAGCCCTTGATCGTGTCGCCGCCAAGGTTCAGGCCGAGTGCAGTGTCGTAGAAGAACTTCTTCGAACCGGTCGCCGCGTCGAGCGTGTCGTTACCAACGGTACCCTCGGTGAAACCAGCGAGCTTGACGCTTGCGTCGGCGTAAACAAATGCGCCGCCCTTTTCGCCAAGGTAACGGAGCTGCTTGCTCTCCATGCCCTGCAGCGTGATCTGGTCTGCGCCAGGGTTCTTCTTCGACGTACGGTCGATATCGAGGATACCGTTTGCGCCGAAGTCGATGATGCCGTCGTTGTTGCCGTCGAAGATCTTCTGGTAGTTCAGGATCGTGTCGTTCTTGCCGAAGTTCTCGATCTGATCGTCACCGGTGTTGCCTGCGCTGAAGCTGAACGCGGTCGCACCAGTCGTGTTGGCAACCGTATCGTTCGTGCCGTTGTTCAGCATGATCGTGTTGTCTGCCGTCGTGATCAGCTTGCTGTTGTCGCCGAATGCCATTGTCTTGTCTCCGCTACCGTCGTTGTTTGAAACCATGTTGTCACGTTTTGCCGTGCCCAACGCTTAATGCTTTATTAAGGATCGAGTTCAATTAATTCAGCATCGTTGTCAACGATTTCGCCGGTCGCCTGTCTCGCGATGGGACAGATCGGAATCTTGCATGCAGCAAGCAACGGTACGGATATCAGGATTCCGACGGATCATCCGGACCATCGGCAAAGTACATCCGTCGATATACGAAGATGTCTGCGCGCGGCGCTGATAGTTTTACGGGCCGGCTGGCCATTATGCCGGCCCTTGCTGCCGGATATGGATCGACGTCTATATTTTGATCGCCCTGAACACTTCGTGCGCGGTGCGGTTCAGCGCTTACCAGGCCGCTTCAAATACGGGATATGCGTCGCCAGAGCGGCAAAGTCGGACCGCCGGAAGGCGACCATCTCGCGCACGGTGAAGCCCGTCATCCGCGCATAAAGGCCGACGTACAGGATCGTGGCCACGACGTAGGTGATGCTCGACGCCAAGGCGGCGCCCATCACGCCGTCGAGGCGAATCATCCACCATCCCAGCATGATGTTGCACGCCAGCACCGGCGCCATGATGATCAGCGACGCCCAGGGCTTTCCCTGACCGGCGAGGTTCGTGTTGAGAATCTTGAAGACGATGAACGCCACGACGCCCGGCAGGAGCGCGTTGCAGACCGACGCGCTTTCGGCGAACCGCTTGCCGAACAGGAGGGGAAAGGCGAATCCCGAAACGATCGCTATGCCGATCGCGAGCACCGTCGCCGCGAGGAACGAGACGCGCGCCAGGACGAGCACCTTCGTCGAAAAGGCCTTGTCCTCTTTCGCATTGACGCTGCGCGACAGCAGCAGCGAACTGACTGCGGTGGGAATTTCCCAGATGAGTTCGGCGATGACCGTGGCCTGCGCATAGACGCCGACCTCGCGCAGCGTCGCGAACCGCGTCAGCAAAAGGATCATGATCTTGTAATTGAGCATCATGACGAACAGCGACGCGGCGTAGGACAAGCCCCGGCGTTGCAATTTGACCGCGACCTCCCGGTCGAACCCAAGGTACAGCCGCCCCTCCTTGGAAAGCAGATAGAGCGCGTAGCCGGATCCCAGCAGCGAGGCGCCCAGATTGGCGATCAGCACGCCGTACAGACCGAGATCCAGTGCCCACCCCAGGACGATGATCAGGACGAGTCGCAGCAGCGCCGGCCGCCAGCTCGTCCGGCGAAACGCCGCGATCCGCTGCCGCCCGAGAAAGACGCCGCTTGCATAGCTCGACAGCAGCGATGTCGGGATCGACGCAACCGCCAGCGCGCGCAGCATCCAGTCATCGCGTGCGACGCCCGCATAGTCGAGATAGGCCAGCGCCAGCAGCACCGCGATCGTCCCCGCCAGCGGAACCAGCGTCAGCAGCGTCGGCAGCAGCCGCTCGAGCGGATAGATACCGCGCCCGAGATGGAAGGCGGTGGACTGGCGGATCCCCATTTCGGAGAAGTTGACGGCCAATTGGGCCGGCACGAGCAGCGCCGCGACAAGCCCCCTCCCCTCGGGGCCGAGCAATCGGGCGAGGATGAGGCTCGTTATGAAATAACTGCCCTTCTGGAAAAAGCGGCTGATCGCGACGGTTATGGCCTCCCAACCGAAGCCGGATGGTGCGCGCCGCGCTTGCGGGGAGGGACCGGCCTGGCGTGTCATCTCGACTATCAATCCTCTGGAGATGCCGCCCAGGTCGACAAGGCGGCGCGCCTAGCATATGCGACGCGTCGGTAAAAGCTGGGCGCTCCACTGCGGTCGCGGGCAAAGTGCAGGGAGGCATGACGTGACGGACCCCACTATCGCCGTGGTTATTCCGGTGCACAACAAGGAGCGCCACGTCGTCCGCTCGCTGGACGCTGCGCAGGGACAGACATCGCCTGCGGACGAGATCATCATGGTCGACGATGCATCGTCCGATCGGTCGATCGAAAGGCTGCGTGCGGCCGCGGGAGACCGTGCGATCTTCCTGACGCGCACCGAACCCGGCGCCGGCGGCTATGCCGCGCGCAATCTCGCGATCGAAACCGCGGGCAGCGAATGGATCGCGTTCCTCGATGCCGACGACAGCTGGACGCCCGATCACCTCGCCTCGATCCGTGCCGCGATCAGCGACGGCGGAAAGGACGTTGGCTGCGTCTTCACCGGATACCAGTTTCTGGAACCTTCGGGTCGGCAGGTCGAGGACTGGTTCACGCATGCCGGGCACAAGGCCGGCGTCTATGATACCGCGCAGATGCTCGACTTCTGGCTGGAGGGCGGATGCCCCTTGTGGACCGGCGCCGTCGCCATCCGCCGCGACATATTGCTGTCGGTCGGGATGTTCCCCGCAGGGCTATGCCGGCGCGGCGGCGACCGCGACCTGTGGCTGCGCACGATGCTCGCAACGCGGTGCGCCTATACCGGCCGCAAGACGGCGACCTACCACCGCGATGCCGACAACATGCTGACCAAGGTCGAGCGTTTTACTGCACGGCAGCGCATCGTTGATACGATTGTGGACCGCGTACCGACTGTGGATACAGGCATTGCGCGGAGACTGAGGCGTATTGCCAATCGTGAAATGCACAAATACGCGTTCAATACCTGGAAGACGGGGGAACGGCCCTCCGCGATATCAATCGAGGACTTCAGCCCGCGAGACAGCCTCGGCAAATACGTCGCTGTGAAACTGATGTCGCTCACCCCCCTTCCACTGCCTGCATTGGCTCGGAAATCGGTTCGGATATTGAAGATCATGAGGCGCGGGCATCGATGACAATAGCGGTGGCAACCTGACATCATGATTTCTGTCGATCACGAGCTGGCTGATACCAGCAGCGAGCATTCCTCGCCGCAGATATCCTGCATCACGGTATTCTATAATCGAGCCGCACTTATCAGCACCTCGATCGGCAGCCTCCTTTCTCAGACATCGCAAGATTTTGAAATCATTGTAGTTGACGACGGCTCCACCGATGACACCTTAAACCAGTTGTCGCTTTTCGATGACGCTCGGCTTCATGTCACCGGCCAAAGCAATAGCGGATTTACCGCGGCCATGAACGCTGCGGTCAGGCGGAGTCGAGGACAGTATATTGCAGTCCATGGCGCAGGCGACATTTCGCTTCCTGAGCGGCTGGAAAAGCAGGCAGCGTTCCTTGATGCAAACCCTGAGGTGGGCGCGGTGGGGTGCGCGCGACTGACCGATGGCATGGTTATTGGGCCCCGCGCAGGGGTGATCGAGCGAGGTCCGATGTTGAAGACCATGCTTCATCGCAACCCCTTCAGCCACGGCGAGGTCATGTTTCGTCGAAGCCTGTTCGATAAGGTCGGCGGGTATCGTCAGGAATTCAGGTTTGCTCAGGATCGTGACCTGTGGCTACGGATGGGCCGATACTGTGACTATGCCGTCCTGCCCGATCTTTTGTACGAGCGGACAAGCTTTCACGGCGGCGTCACCAAAACACCACGAAGCCTATTTCTTCAGACACGGCTGTCCCAATTCGCAGTACAATGCGCTGAAGACGTCGATCAGGATGGTCGCGATCTGCTCGACAGAATTGGCCCCAGCGCTTTTTTCCTGACAAAGCCTTTGATAAAGCAGTCGAAGCAATATGCCGCCCGCGGCCTGAGGGGATTGCGGGACGGCAACATGGAGGCAGCGGAAATATTCCTTACGCAGGCCTGGAATGAGAATCACAACCTGCAATCATTTGCTGGCATCGTGGCACTTTGGCTGTCGAGATACCGACGGACAAACGCCCTCATACGGTCGATACTGAGATACCGGGCGCGGTTGCAGACACAACGAGACGATTAAAACCCCAGTTGCGCGAGCCCTGCAGCGCTGCCAATCGCGCTATAGACATAATAATGCGTGTCACCGACGACACGCTCGCCGTCGAATTCCAGCGCGCCTACCGATTTCCCTGCCGTATCGGTGACCGTGAAGTCGCCCAGATCGATGCCGTCATGGCCAAGCGAGAACACACCACCGGCCGCCGCCACGGTAGCGCCTGCATCACTGCCGCCGATCCTGGTGGTCGTGACGATGATATCCTTCGCGCCGAATTTGGTGACCTTGTCGTGCCCGAGCGACTGGTCGAGCGCGCTGTCGAAGAAGAACGCCCCCGCCTTCTTGTCGCCCGCGTCACCCGCCAGCGTGTCAGCGACGCCGAACTTGCCCTCGACCGCGTTTTTCGGACGCACCGACGCGGCGGCATAGGCGAAATGGCCATCGACGAGGCCGAGATAGCGCAACCCGGCATTGACGCCCTCGAGCTTCACGGTGCCCATCTTCGATCCGAGGTCGAGTACCCCGTTCGAACCATAGGTGATGATCCCGTCCTTGTTGCCGTCGTTCAGCATCTTGGCCGTCATCAACAGGTCGGTGGCACCGAAGCCGATGATGCTGTCAGCGCCCTGCTTGCTGGCCTGGTTGAAATAGAAGCTGTCGGCCGCGCTGGTTGCCTTGATCGTTTCGCTGGCGGCGTTCGATACGAAGTGGAGTGGCGAAATGCTGTCGCGAGGCGTGTCCACGGCCGGTGCGGCAGGCGCGACCACGACGGGCACGGAGGCGGCAGGCGCCTCGGCGACCGGTGTCGATACGACCGGCGCAGCGATGACCGGCACCGTGATAACGGGCACCGTGACGACCGGCGCGAGCACGATTGGAAGCGTATCGAGCAACGAGCCGACCACGGGCACGTTCAGCCCGGCGTCGAGTGAATAGGGGCCCGTCGGCACAAGCTTTTCGACGGTCGTCAACGCGCCCGTCAGTGCCTTGCCCGCAACAAGCTTTGCGGTGCTGGCAAGACTGACGCTCACGTCGGACACGGTGATCGTGCCGTTGTTATAGAATACGGCGGTGTTGGTGCCCGAGTCCGTAAAGCTGCCGCCGTCAATCGTCAGCTTGGCACCTTCATTGAGCCAGACCTGTGCCTGGCTCGCGATCCCGCCGCGCTTGTGGGGATCGAGGCCGACAGAGTCGATCATCGTCGCCTCGCCCCAGATCCGGAAATTGCGGGCATTGTCGTCGGCGATCGCGCGCACCAGCGTCGTCCCGGTCGACTTGAGATCATAGCCGGCATCCGTGTTGCCGCTGGCCACCGTATCCTGGAACAGGACGTTGTACACGCCGCGTTCGGTCGCAAAGCCGTCGCCGTTCCAATAGCTCGAACTCGTGGTGTCGGTCGCATTGGCCATGGACGTGCGGATGATCTTTACGTCATGCGCCGTGCCGTCCAGATGCACGCCGATCGCAAAATTGTCGCCATCCTGCTTCAGGCTGTCGCCCCGCACGTCCTCGATCAGGATGTTGCTGCTATTGTACTGAAGCCGGATGACGCCCTTCGAAAAGCCGTCGACCTCGACGTCACGGATCGTAAGCCCGGTCACGGTCGCGGTCTTGTTCGCGCCACCCGCATAGTCCTCGAAGAACCGCGCGACATTGCTCGCATCGACATGCTCGATGGTGATGTTCGACACGTCGCCGGCGGCACGGAAGACGGTCCCGGTGTTGTTGACCTGAAGGTTCTCGAAGCTGAGATTCCCGGCACCGGCCTGTAACTTGAACAGCTCGTTACCGGCTGCGTTGCTCGCGGCATAGACGGAGGGCCGCGTGCCCTCGATCGTTGCCTCCATCGCGTTGCCGCTATGGTCGACGCCCTTGATCGTGACGGCTGCACCCGGCGTGCCGCCGCCGTAGATATTGATCGGGGACGACACCTTATAGCTGCCCGCATCAGCAAGAAGGAGGACTTCGCCCCCGGGCCCGGCCTTTGCGATCATGGCGTTCAGGCTTGTAATGGATGCTGCGTTAGCCCAGTCGGAACCGCTTTTATTGCCCATCCCCGTGGGTGAGATATAAGTGGTAGCCATCGCGCGAGTTCCCCGATTAACGCGCGACGTCGCGCGGCATTGATCGGGTTACGTGCGAAAATGATACAGACTGTATCGATACCTAGTGAAACTTTCGTTAATCATAGGAGCATAGCGTGCAGCCAAAGCGTGTAATCGTACCATACACGGGCACCGAGATCGGTGGCAGCCACATCTCCTCCTTTACGCTGTGTCGAGCGTTGCAGGATCTGGGCATCGAGGTATTTGCATACGCCAACAAAGACACTCAGATTGCCCATGAGGCAGCGCGCTATGATTTGACTGTGCGCGAATTGTCCGAGACGCCTGCCGCTCGCCATAACCTCGCGTATGATTTGCTGCGATTGCCATTCCGGGCGCACATGCTTCGACAGGAAGGGCCCGGAATAATCGTGCATTGCCATGGCATGGGCGCACTGCAATCCTGGGGCCCGGCTGCAAAATTAGTGGGAGCGCCGCTGGTATATCACAATCGGGCATTCAATCGCCCGATCTTGGCGAACCGGCTCATCATGAACCTCGCGGACAAGTCGATTGCTATATCCGAGTCGGTGAAGAAGCTCATGGCGTTTTTACCCGCGGGAAAGGTCGAAACAATTGACAACCCCTTTGCATTGGGCGGCATCCCAAATCGTTCAGAAGAGCGACAAAAGTTGGTCAATGAGCTCGACTTGGCTGCCGAGGGTCCGATCATAGGCTTTGTCGCAAATTTCTGGGAGCGAAAGCGCCCCTTCTTCTTCCTAGATGTTTGCAAAGTTATACTCGAACGCCACCCCTTAGCATCATTTGTCATGTTTGGGCGAAAGGGTGATGTCGCGGTTAGCGCAATCGAGGACTACGCAAGGCATATCGGCATTGCTGACCACCTGCATCTTCCAGGCTTTCGCCTGCCCGTAGAGAGCAACATTGCTGCCCTTGATCTGATGCTCGCGCCGGCTATCAACGAACCTCTGGGAAGGACGCCGATCGAGAGCCTTTTACTTGGAACGCCTTACGTAGCCACCGACGACGCCGGACATGGTGAAATTGGTCGGCGATGGGCGGGCGGCCGCCTGGTCGACAAGGCGGCGGATTACCCCGCATTCGCCGCCGTCGCACTCGACGTATTAGACCACCCTGCAAGTGTGCTCCTGAAAGAAGACAAGAAACTCGAGATCACTCACGCTCTATCCGCCGCGAATCATGCGACGAAGGTGGTCGAGTTATACAGCAGGCTGCTTTAAGATTTTCCGCGATTGCGGCCTTCCCGCTTTGAAGGCCGCGATCGTAGCTCCGCACAATATACCGTAATAAATCATGCCTTCGATCATCCAGAGCGGCATCGTAGCCATGTTCAAAATTATGAAACTTATATGCGCGGACACAAGAATGCCTCGAACGCCTTTCGGCGATTTAATCGCCAATACGAGCATCCATATCCATAGGAACACGGTGCTTATTAAACCAAATATTCCCAATTCGTATATTGCGGATACCAGTGTATTATGCGCGTAAACTTTAAACTTGCCTATCCACGCGTTTGGACCAAGGCCGACAATATGTTGCAGGGGCGTTGAATCACTATATCCGTAAAGATAACCGCTCCAGATGACAAACCGCCCCGATAACAAATGGCGTTCGTCTAGGTTGAACTGATCCGGGCGTTTTATAAGCTCCGTACCTTGTGCAGCGACAGCACCTAAATCGGCAAATCTTTCTCTTCCAGCGATAGCTCCGCCCACACCGACCGCCAAGACGATTGCCGCCATCATGCCGACGACAATTACACGCTGTTCACGGATCACAGATCTAGCGGCGCCAATTAGCGCGGTTGCGCCGATCAGAGGCGCCATTGCCAATATCGCAGTCCGGTAATTTGCGAGCATAATGGCAACACAAAACACCAGAACCCAAGCCACCTTGTAGAGAGCGACCTGCCGTCGTCGCAAACACACAACGAGCAACCCGCCAGCAAGCGCAACCGAGAACCCCGCCTCATGGTAGAAACCGCCAATGTAGCTGGCCGATCCGTCGGATTCGGCTGCCTTCACCGTACCTAGCAACACCGATAGCGCCTGAAAGCCAACGAGTATTAGAAAAGGCAGAAACACTTTCCGTAGGGGCTCGTCCCAGCCATCATCTTGTAGCGATTCGGATACCGCCAGCGTGATAATTGCCAGATACAAGTACTTCACCGTCATATCGACCATTGGTGAAACGCTGTGATTAGCAAAGCCGCTTAGAATTACCGCCAGCAGGATCGGATAAAAAGGCACGAGACCGACATCGAACATGCCGCGCGGTTTCAAAACCCACGCCCCGAGACCGCAGATGAAGATTGATCCGAGCGCATTGTACGACAGCCCGATGGGGGAAGAACTGAACGTGATCGGATGAAAGGCGGACAGGATGAACCGCAGCCAGATCGCGAATATTACAAAGCGGGTGGCGCGCCCTTGGCTGCTCCGCAATGCCACGAACAGCATCGCAAGCGCCAGCAACGTCGCTGGAATGGATGCGTAATAGGGTAGAGCGCGCCCATTCGCGACAAGGGAGTCCATGGATGGCATACCTAGCCGATCACGCCGACGACCGCCAGCGCTACGGTCTTGACCACGCCCGGATCAACGCCGTAGGTCGCGTTGCACCGCAACAGGATACCTGATCGTGACACATGTCGACGAAGCTGATCTTGAACAGCTCGGAAAACCGCATCGCAGGGGCTGCATACGCCGCTTCAGTGCGTTACGTGCCGTCCTTGCAGCCGACCTTTACCGGTATTCCGGATCCGTCGATGCGAAGAATTTCCTGAAGCATTACCTCTTTACGCCCGGATACAAATACACGGTGCTGATGCGCCTGACGGGGTATCTCGCGCTCAAGCCCGCCAAGGCCGGCGGGCTGTATTTTCTGCTCAAGTGGATGCTGCTGCGGGCACGCTACAAGTTCGGGATCGCAATTCCCGAATACACGCTCATCGCACCGGGGCTTTTCATCAATCGGTTCGGCGGCATCTATTTCAACGGCGATGCCATTGTCGGCTACAATGCGAACATCACGCACGGATCGATGCTCGGCCAGGCCAATCGCGGCCCGCTGCGGGGCAGCCCGACATTGGGCGCCCGCGTATTCATGGGCGCCGGATCGAAAGTGGTCGGACGCCTGACGATCGGCGACGACACGTCGATCGGTTCCAATGCCGTAGTGACCAAGGACGTGCCGCCGACGAGCGTGGTGGGCGGTGTCCCCGCGAAGCTGCTCTCACAGGCGGGCTCGCTGGGGTACGTGAACAGACAGGTCCCCGAGGCGCTGGTACGCCGGTGCGTCGATGCGTTTCATGGCCCCGTGCCGGCCGGATTCTACGACGGCTGATCCCACTCACCGACGCGGCGTCATCCCCAGACGCGCCACCACGGTCGCCGGGCCTGGAGCTCGATGCCGCGCTCGGATGCCGCACGCGTCAGGTCACGGGCAAGAGAGCGCAGCTGGCGATCGTTCAACGCGACCTGGACCTTTGCCACGCGCTGTTCCTGATACGCCTCCACCGACTCGACGATCTGCATCGTCAGCACGATGCCGCTCATTCCCTCGCAGCGCTTCCATCCGGCCAGAGCGCCGGTTGCAATCGTAGACATGACACCCTCCCGTTATGAAACATCCTTAACGCGGATGCTGCCCTGTCAGCAATTCATATCCCAAGACAGCGGTCCGCGCGAGGCGATTGACGGCGTGGGGTTGCGACGCGTGGGACAGGCTGCATAGAGGCCGCAAGAGATCCGCAACCACAAGTGCGCGAATGATCCGCCGAAATACCCGAGCTTTTTTCGAGGGGGCCGCCGGAATTCCGGCGACCACCTGTCGAAGATCGTCGTCAGCAGCGTCGGCATGACGCTCGATGACGAGGTCAAGCCCACGCGGCGACTTCTCGGCATCGGCTCCATCCTGCATTTTGCCAATGATGGCGACGTGATCTGGGGCAGCGGCATCAATGGCAAGGTTGCGAGCGGCGACATCCCTGCCCGGCAGCTCGACATACGCGCGGTCCGCGGACCGAAGACCGCCGCGCGGCTGCGCGACATGGGAATGTCCGTTCCCGATGTGTTTGGCGATCCCGCCCTGCTCGTGCCGCGCCTGTTCAAGGACCGGTTCGTACCGACGCCGAACCGCGACTATGTCATCGTCCCCAATCTCCACGATCTGCCGCTCGTCACCGATCAGACGCGATTGGTCTCGCCGCTCTGGGGGTGGAACCGGTGCATCGAGGAAATCCTGTCGGCGAAGTTCGTGATCGCGAGCTCGCTGCACGGCCTCATCCTCGCCGAGGCGTTCGGTGTTCCGGCGCGCTATCTGCGCCTGTCCGAAACCGAGTCGACGTTCAAATATGACGATTACGCGCAAGGCACGGGCCGTGCGTCGCTTGACCCGGTCCGCTCGGTCGAGGAAGCACTCGGCGAAGGCCCCCACCCCGCGATCAGTTTTGACGCCGATGCGCTGATCGCCGCGTTTCCGTTCGACCTCTGGCGGCGATGACGGTCTAGCGCGCGACAATCTGGCGCAGATACGCCGTGATTCGGCTGCCGATCAGCGCCCATTCCTGTCGCGACAGATCCGGGCCCCGCGGATCGCGCGGCTGGCGTGCCCATTCGAGCGCCGCCGCAAGCTTCTCTGTCGTCAGATCGCCTTCGTACAGCCAGACCCACGCCTCCCCGACCTCGTTCTGCAGATCGACGAGGCTGCCGAGGCGTGGGGCGATGACGGGTCGCAACCGCGACAGCGCCATCAGCGCCGAGCCGCTGTTCAGGATGTCGCGATAGGGCAGGATAACCGCGTCGGCGCCGTCGATCAGCGCCTCGAGGGCAGCATCCTCGAGATACCCAAGCTGGATATCCACATTCGACACCCCCGCGGCGATCGTGGTCAATTCGCTGCCGAGATCGGGATCCTTGCACTGCCCCGCGATGACGAGCTCGCACCGGTCGGGCGACAGGCTCGCGACCAGCCGGGCGACGATATCCGGTGCCTTGTATCGCTTGACCTGTCCCATGAAGGCGAGTCGGACCGGACGCGGGCCGGCGACGTCGCGGACAGACGGCAGGGACCGCTCGCGCGATCGGTAATGGCCATGCGGTACGACGATCGCCGGCACCGCAGCCAATTGCGGATAGGTCTCGCAAAACAGGCTTTGCGAGGCTCGCGACAGGAAAATCAATCCATCGACCGCACGGAGAAACACCGGCAGCCGGATCCGCGACACACGCGCACCGCGCTGGTGCGGTACCAGATTATGGCCGACCCATATGATCCGCTTGCGCTGGACATATTTCGCGATCAGCAGCGCCGTCAGGCTGCGCATGCCGCGAAACCGGCGGCTCAGGCTCCGCGCATAGAAGAATTCGTCGGGCCAGTGGAGAACGAGGACATCACCGGCCGCGAGGACACTCGCCGCATTCTGGTACAGTTCGCGGACCGTGACGCCTTCCGACGCGAGCGCATCGGCAAACATCGCCGTATAGGGGTTGGGCCCTCGCCAGGCAGGCCGCAATGCAACACGTAGCGTCCGGCTGGGCAAACTCTCATCCTTCTCGCAAGCGCGGGGACGCTATGGCCACACGCTGACGCCGATACAAGTTACGCCCTTCCGATTCGACGTGTGCTTTCTACCGGATCACCCCACGCATACATGCAACAGCCCCATCGATACGTTCGAAAGGAAGCCGCTCGAACGAATGTGAAGCGCAAGCTGACCGCGAGCAACGTATGGACGGTAACGGCCAATGTCTTCAACACCGTGTCGACGATGGTTGTCTTCATTGCGCTGGCGCGGTTGCTGACGCCCGCGCAGTTCGGGATCGTGGCCTTCGCCTCGGTCTTCATCGAGTTCAGCCGGATCCTCGTCGGCGCGGGCATCCCGGATGCGCTGATCCAGCGACCGGACTGGGACCGCGACGTATCGAGCACCGCATTCTGGACCAATATCGTGATCGGCGTCGCGATTGCCGCGATCCTGTGTTTCGTCGTCGCGCCGCTTGCGGGCGTCTATTACGACCAGACGTTCGGCTATGTGCTCGCGGCGCTGTCCGCGCTGCTGCTGATCGAAGGCGCATCGACCGTTCACACGGCCAAGCTACGACGCGAATTCCGCCACAAGATCATCGCGCGACGCAGCATGAGTTCGAACGTCATCGGCGGCGTGATCGGCGTTACGCTCGCCTATTTGGGCTGGGGCGTCTGGGCGATGGTAATCAGCCGGTTGTTCGCATCCGGCATGTCGAGCCTGTTGCTGTGGCGTTCGTCGGGCTTTCGTCCCCGGTTCCACTTCTCGTTTGCCGAATACCGGCAATTTGGCCAGTTCAGCTCGCATCAACTGGGAAGCCAGTTGCTGGCCAACGGCAACTCCCAGGTCACGGCATTGCTGATCGGCAGCTTTCTCGGGCCGGCGGCGATCGCCCAATACCGCGTCGGATCGGGCGCGCTGAACATGCTTGTCAGCCTGGTCATCACGCCGTTGCAGTCGGCCTCGATGTCCGCCTTCTCGCGCGTGCACGAGAACAACGGACAGATCGGCCCTGCCTATCTGCGCGTCACCCGCGCGTGCGCGCTCCTGACCTGCCCCGTGTTCTTCGGGATGGCGGCGACGGCGCCCGATATCGTCCGCCTCATGTTCGGTCCGAAATGGCACGAAGGCGGGCTGATCATGATCGCGCTCGCGCTGGTCGTCGGACCGGCAACGCTCAATTATTTCCAAGGTCCCGCGCTGTCGGCCGCCGGACGTACCGGGCTCACCTTCTGGGCGACGTTGATCGGCTTCATCGGCAATCTGCTCGTCGCGTTGTGCACCATCAGTTTCGGGCCGATCGCGGTGGCGGCGGGGCATACGCTGCGCGCGCACATCACGACGCCGCTCTCGCTGCGGTTCGTGGCGAAGGGGATCGGCGTGTCGCCTTGGCGCGCGATCATGGCGATCGCCGTCACGACGCGCCGCCTGTTCGTGCTTGATGATTTCCCGCCGCTTGGCCGATTCCTGCTTTGCGTCACGGCAGGCGGCATAGTGTATCTCGTCGCGCTTCTTGTCTTCGCACGCAAATTCACTGTGGCGAATCTCCAGGAACTGCAGCCCCTGTTGCCGCGCGCGATCGGGCGGCACGTGGCACGGTTCACGCCTTCACCATCCAAGAGCTGAACTGAGCAAATACTTGGACTTGCAGTGGCGAACAAATATAGGATGTCCACGGCATTAACCATCTTTGATAGAGTTGTTGCGCTATAAATCGGCTATTGGCTTCGCGAAAGCGAAGGAAATAACTATGGCAGCAAGGGCTAACATTCGTCGGGTCAGGCCGATCGAAGTCGCTCCGGCAAGGACCGAACGCACGCCGGTTCAACTCCCCCCCGCCGGCGCATCGCCAGCCGGCGATCTCCAGCGCCGGGTCAGCGACGCCGCGCTGCGCGGATTCTATTCACCGACCAAGACGCCACGCTGGCGCGGACGGTCGCAGCTCGTCCTGGTGCTCGGCACCGTCGGCCTCTGCTGGGCAACGGTATTCGGCCTTGGGGCAGTGTTCCTCTACTAGCTCCAAGATGGGCCAGCGCTCGGTCGGGCTTAATGTTTGAGACTTGCCCGCGTTCTGCTACACCCCACTCAAATGAACGGGCCGTTTGGCCCGTGCGGGGGCAGGGGAACAGAATAATGACAAGCACGCCGGCCGTGGCAGCGCGATGAGCGCAACGTTGTCGCAGCATGTCACTTCTGTCACCGATGCCCAGACCATAAAACCGACGCTACGTCTTGCCGTGATCGGGCTACGGGGAATGCCCGATGTCATCGGCGGCATTGAGACCCATTGTGCGCTGATATATCCGTTATTGGCCGCCGAAGATCACGACCTCGATATCCAGGTCCTGGCGCGCAGCAGCTACATGCCCGCCCGCACCGCGCAACTTGGCCGTGTCAATATTCGCGCGCTTTGGGCGCCGCGTACCAGCGGGCTCGAAGCGCTGGTCCATACGGGCCTGGCGCTGCTCTACACCGCCGTCCGTATCCGCCCTCACATCGTCCACATTCACGGCATCGGTCCGGCCCTGTTCTCGCCGCTGGCGCGGGTGCTCGGCCTCAAGGTCATCGTCACGCACCATGCGGCTGATTTCATGCGACCGAAATGGGGCTGGGCCGCGCGCACGTCGTTGCGGCTCGGCGAGAAGCTTGCGGCGCGTTTCGCCCACCGCGTCATTTGCGTCAGCGCGACGTTGCAGGCGGAGTTCCTCGCGCGCAATCCGACCGCCCGGGACCGCACCATCACGATCCGCCACGGCATCGAGGCGCCATCGGAGACAATCAGCACACCCGACGCATTTCTCGAGTCGCTCGGACTCGTGCGCGGAAACTATGCCATCGTCGTCGGCAGGATCGACGAGACCAAGCGACTCGACGATCTGATTGCCGCGCACGCTGCCGCGGGCCCGGACGTCCAGCCGCTCGTGATCGTCGGCGCGGCGACCGCCGCGTCGCGATACGATGAATGCCTGCGCGCGACCGCGGGACCGGGCGTCCATTTCATCGGCTATCACAGCGGCGAGGCGCTCGCGGCGATCTATGCCGGCGCATCGCTGCTCATCCATCCATCCGAGATGGAGGGTTTCGGCCTCGTCATCCTCGAGGCGCTGAACGCGGGTGTGCCGACGTTCGTGTCCGACATTCCGGTCCACCGCGAATTCGGGTTGCCCGAAGACCATTATTTCGACGTCGGCGACGTCCCCGCGATCACGCGCATCATGACGATGGGCGCTCGCCGGAAGATGCCATGGCCCCCCGCCAAGCCGATCGTCGCACGCCACCGCATATCACTCGCCGTACGAGCGTACAGCGACCTGATCCGGCAGGTCGCGCGCGGGACCGCCAGACAGGCTCAGCGCGTTGCGGCCAAGACCCCGTCAAAGGTATCCCAGTAGCGCGCGGCGATCACGGCAACGCGGAAGTCGTCCATCCGCCGGCGCGCCGCCTGCCCCAGCCGGGCGCACAGCGCATCGTCGTCCATCCGCACCAGCCCCTTGGCGAGCCCGTCGACATCGCGGTTGCAGACGAGCAATCCGTACTTCGCCTCGACAACCTCGCCCGGACGCACCGCGACGCCCCCGAGCAGCTCGGCCGGCCCTGAGGGGCAATCGGTCGCGAGCACCGGGCGCCCCAGCACCATTGCCTCGGCGATCGCATTGGGGAAACCTTCGTTGCGCGACGCCGAAACGAGACAGCGCGCGCGCGCCATGATCGCGAAGGGTTGCTCGACGAACCCCAGGAGCAGGACCCGCCCGGTCAGTCCGGCCGCGGAGATCTGCGCCTCAAGCGCCTGCCGTTGCTCGCCATCCCCGAGGATCACGAGCGACGGGGCGGGATCGGCACGCCGGTACGCCTCGATCAGGTCGTGAAACCCCTTCGCCTCGACCAGCCGGCCAACCGCCACCATGTAGCGCTCCGGCAGGTCGATGACTGGCCGCTCCGCGCCCGCCCGGGTGATCGCGTCGAGATCATAGGGATTGTGGATCGTGCGCGTCCTGCTCGGCGCGAGACCGAACGTATCGATCAGATCCTGCTGCACGCCTTCCGACACCGCCAAGATCAGGTCGGCACGCGGATACAGCAATCGTGGCAGCAGCCGCAGCGTCAGCAACGCCGCCCCGGTATAACGCCCGGCGAGATGCGAGCTCAGATGCATCCGCTCGCACAGGATGGTTCGCCAGGGACGTCCGACCCCGGCCACCGCGTTTGCCAGATTCGACCGTACCAGCAGGCTGACGACCAGATCCGGCTGGAGCGCATCGAGGCATGACCGAAGCCGGGAGATACTCTTGAGCAGGCTTCCCCGGGCGTCGAGACAGTGGCGACCGTCCAGCGCCGGCAGGATCCGCCGCTCCGGTTCGTCATCGAGCAGGACGAGATGCATCTCATAGCGTGCGGCACGATCGCCAACCGCGCGCAGCACGGTATCGAGCGCCCGCTCCGCCCCGCCCTCGCCGATCGAATTGATGACGAACACGAGTTTCCGGCGACGGCTCATCGGTGCGAAACCCGCCGTGAACACTGCCTGTGAGTTATGATCGACACGCTGCTGCTTCCCCATCCCGCACATCGCGATCCATCGACCCGCGCCCCGCCGCCGATCAGAACCCGATCCCGGGACCGTCTAATGGAAACCGCGGCAGCAACAAGCGCGCGCAAGTGGTTCGGCATCGCGAACAGTGACGTCGATTGAAGACCGACTGTCGCCGGTAACGAGGCTATAAGATCGTCGCGATGATCGTCCAGCACATGGCACCGGCGAGCCCCATCAGGACCAGCCCGACAGCGGGCGATGCGATCTTCGTACCGTGTTCCCGGCCCGATCGCGGTCCGAAAGCGGCGTCGCCGGCCGAAGCGCTGGCCGGGGTTATCGTCAGGACGTTCGACGTCGGGCTGAAGGCTGCATCGAACTGTGCCTTGGTGAGCGCGGGGCGAAACAGGCAGCCATGGCAATTGCCCTTCCGCCAGGCGACGCGCGCGCCGGCGCTGCCCGCGCCTGCCAGACCGACCTTGATCCGCCCGCCGACCGCCACGACGGTGTCGCTGGTGAAGGAGAATCCCTTGCGAGACAGGTTTTCGATCGTCACGTCGTAAGGCGCTGCGTCGACGTTCCGGACCGTGCTCGATCGCACGATCGGGGTGCGTTCTTCCGTTCGACGACAGGGCGTCGGCTGCGACGAAGACAGTGCGCTCATTGGCTCGCCTCAGGCGATCCAGCCGACAAAGGCGGCGAGTGCGACACCGAACACGATCGGCCCCGATGCTGTCGAGCAGAACCGGATGATCCGCTCGCCACGCGTGGGGACTTCGGGCGGGAGCAACCAGGCATCGAAATCGATGCGGTCGTCGTGAAGCCGATCGTTGCTATGCGCATCGTCGTCGAAGGGTAGCGCTTCCACAGAGCGCGCATGAAATGTCGAACGGGCCATAGCGACGATTTGGACCACTTAGGTTAAGATGGCATATTCCGAGATGGTTAAGCAACGATACACGATATCACATTCAAATGATTACATCACAACGCAGCAGCGTAATCATTACGCGGTCAGCATATCAGAAAGCGTTCTTGTGCACCACCACTCGTGCGGTGGAGACGAGAATTGCAAAATCCCGCCATACGGACCAGCCAACGATATATTCGAGATCGGCCTGAAGCCGTCGCGTCAGATCATCGCGGCGATGGGTCGCACCACGAAAGCCGCGTACCTGCGCCAGCCCTGTAATCCCGGGCTTCAACGCGTGGCGATGCCAGTAACGTTCATCGACCTCCCAGAATAATTGCTGCCCGGCGAGCGACCCGAGCGCGTGCGGACGCGGGCCGACGATGCTCATCGAGCCGAACAGGACATTGAGCAGCTGCGGCAGCTCGTCGACACTTGTCGCGCGGATGAAACGGCCGACGCGCGTGATCCGGTCGTCGTCGCGCGAGGCGGACACCGAGCCGGCGGCATCGCCCCGGTCGGTGTGCATCGAGCGGAATTTATACACCTCGAACAGCGCGTTGCCGCGCCCGACGCGTTGCTGGCGGAAGAACACGGGCCCGCGGCTGTCGAGCTTGATCAGCGCCGCCGTCAGGACGAAGACGGGGAGCAGGACGATCAGCGCCGGGACCGCGAACATCAGGTCGAAGACGCGCTTCACGAGTCGGCTCTGCGTGCTGAGCGGACCCGCGGCCACGACCAGTGTCGAGCGACCGTCGAAGGATCCCATGCCGATCGCGCCGACCTGATCGAATTCGTTCGAGATGATCTCGCCGTTGATGCCCGCGCCCTTGAGCAGGACCGCCCATGGCCGCTCCTGCTCGGGCTGGCACGCGACGATGACGCGATCGACGCCGCGCAGACGCCGCGCGAGGCGATCGAGCATCATCGGATCGCGAACGTTGGGCCGCAGGTTCGTCGAGGCCGTGTCGATCACCTGATAATGCGCCGGCACGGGCACGACGACATCATCGAGGATCACGACATCGGACGTGATGCGTTGCCCGATAACGCGCTTGAAGATTCGCGCCAGGATCAACCGGAACGTGATCAGCAGGATGAAGCTCGCCGCCATGCCGACGCTGGTGGCGCTCCGCGGCTGGAACAGCAGGATCCTGAAATAATAGGAGATGAACAGGAAGCTCGCAAAGGCGAAGACCAGCGCCGCCGCCGAACGCGCGATCCCCACGCGTGCGCGACGCAGCACGTCGATCGAATAGGCGCCGTTGTTGAGCGCAGTAAGAATGTAGATCGGCAGTGTGACGACCACGACGTCCATCGCCGACTGCCATCCGATCGTGCCGTACCGGGCAATCATGCCGAGCTGGAACGCACCGACCACCGCGAGGACGTCGAAAACGACAAGTATGATATACAATACAACGCGAACTTCTTCGCGGTGCATCGCATTTCCTGCGCGACGCGAGCCCGCCAAGTGCTCACTGCTGTGTTGACCAGATTTCACCGCGTCAGCCCCTTGCCCTGCCGTAGCGACAGTTCCGTACAATAGCTCGATAGTTGAGATAGGCGCCCGCGGTAAACCAGCGATGCAGCCCGTCCGATGTCTCGTAATAGGATGGCGGAAGCGCGCCCGAGCGCGGAAAACCGAAACCGTGCATGGCATCCCTTTTTACGAGACGAAGCTTCGGGCCAAAATGCACCAGCATGCTCGACATGTTGAAGCTCCCCGCATGTCATGTCCGAGCCGCCATTGTCCAGCGATCTCAAGAGCAAACTTGACCGGTTTCTTTCCGTCGAACCGTTATGGGGCCGTATCGACGAATACAGGGCCGATCAAGGCGCCATCCGTCGCGATCGATGCGGCGGGAGCGGTTTGCGACGGCCTGCCCCGCACAAGCGCTGAAGCTGCCCGGACCAAGGGGCGTACACTCCGCAACGCAGGGCTTGCGAGCGGTCCTTCAGGAAGCAGCCCGCGCGCGCGACCCTGTCGCTAGCGTTTATACGCTACCGGCGCGGTTACGCCTGCGTCGGTCTGTACCACCGGCACCATCGTGCCGTCCGGATTGTAGCGGAGCGGTTCGACCGTGACCGCCCGCCGGCCGATCGCGCCGTTCTGATCGCCGATCGCGAGCGTCGCATTGTGCAGGAAGAGATAGGACCGGCCCTTGAACGCGGCGATGCCGGGATGAATCGTGAAGCTGTATTTGCCCGAGCCGGTCAGCTCGCCCCGATACGTCCAGGGGCCCGTGATCGCCGGCGCGGTGGCATAGGACACGCGTTCGTCACGGTGCTTGCTCCGGTCGAGCGATGCATAGGTGAGGTAATAGAGCGCGCCGCGCTTGTGGAGCCACGGCCCCTCCTCGAAATGCGGCGGCGTGATCTCGCGGATCGGCCCGTCGATCTCGATCATGTTGGGTTTCAGCTTGGCGATGTAGCATTGCCGGTTGCCCCACGCGATCCACGTCGTCCCGTCGTCGTCGGTCAGCACCGTCGGATCGATATCCTCCCAGCTGTGCGACCCCTTCGGCGTCATCTCGTTGGTGATCAGCGCGGCGCCCTTGGCATCGACGAACGGCCCGGTCGGCGTGTCCGCGACGGCGACCGCGATCGCCTTGCCCGGATGCGTGTCGTCATGCTCGACCGCCGCATAGAACCAGTAGCGGCCGTTCTTCCGGATCGCCTGCGATGCCCAGGCGTCCTTCTTCGCCCATTTGAAATCGCTGACGTTCATGATCGGCCCATGCGGCACCCAGTGCCGCATGTCGGTGGTCGAATAGACCCGCCATTCGCGCATGTTGAACATCTCGTCGCGCTGCGCTTCGTCGTGCCCGACGTACAGATACAGCCGGTCGCCGACGACCAGCGGCGCCGGGTCGGCGGTGAAGATATCGCGGATGATCGGGTTAGAACCGGCCTTCGCCGGTATCCCCCCCGGTGCAGCGAGGCAGGGTGCGGCCGCCAACACCAGGCCCAGTCCGAGGCGTGACATGCTCAACACCCTGTCTCCTGTCGTTAGAAAGCGAAGCGCACGCCGACACGATAGATCCGCCCCATCACGTCGTACAGCGCCGGATTGACGAAATACGGGGATGCCGCAGGGTCGCGATCGAACAGATTGTCGACCTTGACGTAAGCGGTCGCCTTGTCCGTGACGTTGTACGTCCCGCCAATGTCCATGTAGAAGGCGCCGGGGACGAAATTACGCTCGATCGTCGGTCGGTTATTGGTCGATGCCGGGCAGCTTCCCGGTGCGCACTCGACATATTGATTGCCCAGCACACCGTCGCTGAACCAGCGCTCCTGGATCAGCAACGAGAAATTGTCGTGCTCATAGGTCTGCACTGCAAGCCATTTCCAGTTGGGCGTGCTGCCGATGTTCACGCCCGCGGTATCGACCGGGATCGTGCCGGGGAGGCCGGTATCGGTCACGAACTTGCGGATGTTGGTGGCCAGCGCGCGGACCGTGAAGCTGCCCGGCAGCCCGAGCGGGCGACGCCAGCGATAGCTCGCCTCGATATCGAAACCGTCGGTGTCGATCGACGCGAGATTGAACGCCTGCACGTCGATGAAGTTGGGCCCGTTCTGATTGTTCAGATTGAACGCGTTGCAGCTCTCGGGAAGCACGTTCTGGAAACACAGGTTGACGATATCGGCGGCGCCCAGGCTCGAGATGACGTCGGTGATCTTGATCTTGTAATAGTCGACCGAGAGGCTGAGACCGGGGATCAGCGACGATCCCGAGAACGCCATCCCGAGCGTGGTGTTGCGTGCGATCTCGGGCGTCAGGTTGCGATTGCCGATCGTGTTCTGGATCGCCAGCACGTTCACGTTGCGGAACGGATCGAAGAAATTGGGCAACGTCGTCGTGACCGGTGCTGCGAACAGTTCCGACAGGTTCGGCGCACGGACGTCGCGCGACGTCACGCCGCGAATGCGAAAGCCGTCGACCGGCAGGTCCCACGTCCCGCCGACCTTCCACGCCCATACCGTCCCCGATGTGCTGTAATCGGTGACGCGGGCCGCGCCGTTGACGTTGAGCCGTCCGGCGACATCCGAATTGAGCAGCGGGAGGTCGGTTTCGAAAAACGCTTCCTTGACGCTGTAGGCGCCGCTGCCGTTCTTGTAGTTGCCAGCATACCAGTTGTTGCCGCCGGACAGCAGCAACGGGTCGGCCGGATAGGCGGCGTTGTTGGGCGTGCTGTCGCTGCCCGCGCCATAGGGATCGGCGCGGACCGAATAGAATTCGTGCCGGAACTCACCGCCGAACGCGATCGACACGGGCCCCGCCCACGAGCTGAACGGCGATCCCGAAAAGCTGAGGCTGGCGACGTCCTGCGTCTGGCGTGTGCGCTGATACGGCCCGTTCTGCGGCATGACATAGCCGAGCGCGCCCTGTGACGGGTTGCCGCCGAAGATGTTGAGCGGCTGGCACCCATTGGCGCGCGCGACCGGATCGGCGCACACGATCGCGCCGTTCAGCGTGGTCGCGTTGATCGCCTGGTTAAAGCGGTTCGACAGCAGGACGTTGTCGACGTCGATGTCGCTGTAGTTCGTCCCGTGCGCATAATAGATGTCATAGCTCCAGTCGGAGCCGAGCACCGGCTGGCGCCCCTTGGCCCCGCCGACGAAGCGATATTGCCGGCGATCGGTACGGACCTGCGTATTGCCGAGCGCCGCGTTGCTCGTCCCGTATTGGAAATCGGTGATCCCCGCCGTCGCGCACGCCGCGCTGACCGAGGCGGGCACGAACGGATTGGCACACTGGATCGTCAGGTTCGGGCGGTTCTGCCCGCCGACGGGCTGGTTCTGCGTCTTGACCTGCCCGATGTTCGCGCTGAGATAGATCTCGTTGTCGGGCGCAAAGTCGAACCCGATCCGCCCATAGCTGTTGAGCCGCTGGATCTCCGACTGGAGCGACCGCCCCGCATCGACATTCCCCGACAGATCGCCACCGAGACAGAAGCCGGGCAGGCATCCGTTGACGTTGCCCGCTGCGTCGCGCGCGGGAACGCCGTTTGATCCGTACTGGAACGCGAATGGATTGCCCGCCTGATCGAACGCGGTCCCCTGCAGCGGCCCCGCGGTGATGAGACCGTACTTGGTGTAGTTATAGGGCTGCGCAAAGTCGCGGTAGAGATATTGCGGCGAGCCGTCGTTCAGGACGTTGCGGTTGATAAGCGTCGACTGGCGGAACCAGTCGCGTCCGCCCGCCATGCCGATCCCCAGATCCGACCCGCCGCCAATCCCCTCTTCGCGCGCGAATTCTGTACTCGCGACGATGTGCAGCCGGTTTTCGAGGAAGCTCGTACCCGCGGCGAGCTGGACCAGCACCTGTTCGTTGTCGCCATAGGTGGTGATTCCGCCCTGCACATTGCCTTTCACCCCCTTGAACCGGGTGTCGGTGATGAAGTTGACCACGCCGCCGACCGCGTCCGAGCCATAGGATGCGGAGGCCCCGCCGTTGACGACGTCGACGCGCTTGACGAGCAACTGCGGGAACAGGCTGATATCGGGCACGCCGGTCACGTTGGCACCGACGACGCGCTGTCCGTCGAGCAGCGTCAGCGTCCGGATCGCACCGACGCCGCGCAGCGAGAAGGAACTCAGCCCCTGCTGCCCGCTCGACGTGCTGAACGTGCCCGTGCTCGTGCCGGTCGATCCCTGCAGCGACGGCAGCTGCGCGATCGTCGTGAAGATATTGGGCTGTGCATTCGCCGCGATCGCCGCAGCATCGATCACCGTCGTCGGCGTTGGCGCGGTGAAGCCGCTGGTCGTGATACGCGATCCGGTGACGACGATGTCCTGCGCGGTCGGTTCGGCCGGCGGCGCGGGCGCGGCCGCCGCCGGAGCCTCCGCCTCCGGGGTGGCGACCGGAGCCGGCGCGTCCGCAATATCCGCGTCCTGCGGCGGGGGCGTCTCGATCTGTGGCTGTGGCTGTGGCTGTGGCTGTGGTTGCACCTGGCTGTTGGCCGGCGGCTGTTGCGCCCAAGCAGGCGTCGTCACGAGGCACGCCGCGATGACGGCGAGGCTCGCGGTGCGCAATCGATCAGGAACGGTGCCACCCGGCGGCTGAGCTTTCACGGACATCCCTATCTCCTCGTCGTGATCGGACACCGCAACGGTGTCGTCCGCCCCGCACGCATGTTTGCGTCTAATGCGGTAACGCTACCATAAGGATCGATGCTTAGGCAGTTATTGTCAAGTGTAACGATTAGGGCCGGTCCGGAACGGAAATCGCCGCACTGGTCGAGCACCAGCCACCGGTGAACCGCGCCGTCCTGCGGCCTTGGCGGCATGATCAGAGCTAGTACGTTTAGCGCTATCAATGCTGCGGATCGCCGATAGATTGCGCGGTGCAGCCAGGCGCGTCGGGCTATTCGGGTGGCGTCTGCCATCGCGAACGGGGCGACGCGGGAACCGGTGCACGGACGGACCAGAATCATCTGAGCCGCGGGGAGAGGATGTTCGTCGATGTCGACCGCCACGGTGCGCCTGTCATGTCTTGCCGGTGTCGCGATGCTGACCCTCGCGCTCACCCCCGCGGCCGCAGCGGCGGCACCGCGGCTCGACGGCGTGATCGGCGATCATGCCGTGGTTCAGCGTGGCCAGCCGATCCTTCTGACGGGGGATGCCGGGGCTGGGGAGACGGTGATGGTGACGTTGGCAGGGAAGACGGTCGTCGTGCGCGCAGGCCGGGACGGGCGGTTCTCGGCGCAGCTGCCCGCGCTGCCCGCGGGTGGGCCGTACGACCTGACGATCGCCGCGGCGAGCGGCGCGGTGGTGATGCGCGACATCCTGATCGGCGACGTGTTCCTGTGTTCGGGCCAGAGCAACATGGAGCTCGCGGTCGGCGACGCGCAGGACCTGATCCCCGACGCGCATCCCCCGGTCGACGCGATGCTGCGGCTGCTGACCGTCGCCAAGGTCGCGGCACCCGCGCCGCTCGCGCGCTTTGCCGACACGCCGCGCTGGACGGTCGCGGGGCCGGCCAGCGTTCCAGGCTTCTCCGCCGCCTGCTTCTACATGGCGCAGGCGCTGCGGCGCACCGCGGGGGTCCCGATCGGCGCGATCCATTCGAGCTGGGGCGGATCGCGGATCAGCGCGTGGATGAGCGGTACCGCGCTGCAGGACGCGGGGCTCGGTGACGACGCTGCACTGCTCGCGCTCTATGCGCGCGACCCCGCTGCGGCAAAGTCGCGCGCGTCGACGCTCTGGGAGCAATGGTGGCGGGGCGGATCGGGCGACCGGCCCGGTGCCGAACCGTGGCAGCCAGCCGCAGCGCTCGACTGGCGCGCCGTCCCCGCGATGACCAATTTCGAGCGCTGGGGCGTGCCCGAACTCGCCACCTATAACGGGATGCTCTGGTATCAGCGCACCGTCGAGCTGACCGCGGAACAGGCGCGCGGCCCCGCGACTCTGGTGCTCGGCACCATCGACGATGCGGACCGGGTCTGGGTCAACGGCCGCGGCGTCGGTGGCAGCAGCCTTGCGTCGCAGGCACGGGTCTATGCGCTGCCTGCGGGCATGCTGACGCCGGGTCGCAACGTCGTGACCGTCAACGTGGACGACGTCTATGCCGATGGCGGGATGACCGGCCCCGCGGAGTCGATGCGCCTCACGCTCGCCGACGGCAGCAGCATCCCGCTCGGGACGGACTGGCGCTATGCGATCGCCAGGCGGCTGCCCGGTTCGGCGCCGCGCGTGCCATGGGACGACATCAACGGCGCGGGCACTTTGTACAATGCGATGATCGCACCGCTGGGCGCCACCCGCCTCGCCGGGATCGCCTGGTACCAGGGCGAGTCGGACACCGGGATACCCGGCTACGACCGCCGCCTCACGGCACTGATCGCGGATTGGCGGCAGCGGTTCGCGAGCCCGGACGCGGCCTTCGGGATCGTCCAGCTGTCCGCCTATGGCAGCCCGTCGAGCACGCCTGCGGAAAGCGGCTGGGGGAGCGTGCGCGATGCGCAGCGCCGCGTCGCCGCGAAGGATCCGCGCGCGGGGCTCGCGGTGACGCTCGACATCGGCGACGCGCTCGACATCCACCCGGGCGAGAAACACGCCGTCGGGCAGCGGCTGGCGCAGGTGATGCGCGCGCGCGTCTATGGCGAACGGGTCGCGCCCGCGGGCCCCGCGATCGCCGCCGCGCACCGCGCGCCCGATGGCGGGGTCGCGTTGCGGTTCGACGGCGTGACGGGCGCGCTCCACGCGCGCAGCGCGGACCGGGCGATCGGGTTCGAGCTGTGCGATACCGCCCCCGGAACCTGCCGCTATGCCAGTGGCCGGGTCGACGGGCGCACCGTCACCCTGCCCGCGGATGGCCGCCCCGCAGTCCGCGTCCGCTATGCCTGGACCGAGGCGCCGATGACCAATCTCTCCGACAATACAGGCTTGCCGGTCGGCACGTTCGAGATCCCCGTCGAATGATCCCGCCCCGTCAGGCGTCCAACGCCACGCAGGAGACCAGCATGACCAGCCCGCGAACGATGGCCGGAGCGGATGCCCGAGCCGCGCCACGCATCGCCGCCCCGCGCTGGGCACTGGTCGCGGCGGCGGTGGGCGCGATCCTGTCTTCCGCGCACGCCGCGTCGCTGCCCGGTTCGCCCGATCCGCTCGTGCCGACGGGACGCTGGAGCGCGAACAGCGACGGGTCGGCGCCCGTCCCGCCGATGGGCTGGAACTCGTGGAACGCGTTCAACAGCGACGTCGACGAGGAGAAGGTGCTCGCCTCCGCACAGGCGCTGGTCGACACCAAGCTGGCGACGCTCGGCTATCGCTACGTCAACATCGACGATGGCTGGTGGCTCAAGCGGCGCCAGCCCGATGGCCGGATGATGATCCGCACCAGCCATTTCCCCTCCGCGCGCACCGGCGCGAACCCGAGCTTCCGTCCGCTGACCGATCGCCTGCACGCGATGGGGCTGAAGGCGGGGATCTATTCCGACATCGGCCGCAACAGCTGCGGCCAGATCTATACCCCCGATTTCAAGAACCAGCCCGAGGGCAGCGTCGCCGAACGCGAGGTCGGGCTGTACGGGCATGTCGACGAGGACATCCGGCTGTACTTCGCCGAGTGGAACTTCGATTTCATCAAGGTCGACGGCTGTGGCGCGCGCGGACTCGCCGCGGATGCGCCGCGCGTCCGATCGGGCCTGTACCGCGCATTGCCGCCGCTGGTCGACATGCAGTCGCTCGCCGCGAGCGACGTCGCCGGGATCCGCCGCCTGTACGCGGCGGTCGGCACCGCGCTCAGGACGCATGCGGGGCAGCGTCCCTATGTCTATTCGCTGTGCCTGTGGGGGGCGGGCGACGTCCGCACCTGGGGCAAGGATGTCGGCAACATGTCGCGGACCAGCGACGATATCCAGCCGAGCTGGGCGCGGATGCTGACCAATCTCGACACGGTGACGCACCGCGCGCTCTATGCGCATCCGGGATCGTGGAACGACCCCGACATGCTGTTCGTCGGCACGGGCGATTTCGATGCCGCGCACCCGGTCGAGGCACGCGCGCATTTCGCGCTATGGGCGATGCTCAACGCGCCGCTGATCATCGGCTACGACCTGCGCAAGCTGACGCCCGACCAGCTCGCGATCTTCGGCAACGCGGACATCGTCGCGCTCAACCAGGACGCGGCGGGCAACCAGGCGGTGCTCGCCTATGATTCGGACGATGCACAGATCTTCGTCAAGACGCTCGCCGACGGGAGCAAGGGCGTCGCGGTGGTCAACCGTACCGCGCAACCGGTGAAGGCGGTGCTGACCGCGGCGCAGTTGAAGATGACCGCGCAAGGCGATGTCCGGCTGCGGGACCTGTGGAGCAAGACCGAGCGGACGTTCCGCGGCGAGACCGCACTGACGCTGGCGCCGCACGAAACGCTCGTCTTCCGCGCGACCGGCACGCATCGCCTGGCTGGCGGCATGTATCTTTCCGAGCAGCCGGGACGCGTCAATCCGGCGGTCGACGGGATCGCGCGGCCGACGCCCGATCCGACGATCCATCGCTCGATCACGCCGTGGACGGGCACGCGCGGGCCGGGCGACCATCCGCAATATGGCGGCTGGGGCGGCGCCGAGGCCGACCGCGCACCCTATGGCGCGCCGATCCGGATTGCGGGTACCGCGTTCGATACCGGGATCGGCGTTCTCGCCAACGCGCGGCTCGAGGTTCGCAACCAGGGGTCTGCGCGCTTCACGGCCAGGGTCGGCGTCAACGATTCGGCGCCCTCGCGGGCCGGCCGGGTCGTGTTCGAGATCTGGGGTGACGGCCGCTTGCTCGCGCGTTCGAAACCGATGGCGTTCGGCGATGCCGCGGCGCCGATCGAGGCGAGCGTCGCGGGCGTCGGGATCGTCGAGCTGGTTGCGCGCGGCGACGCCGAGGGCATGGCGGGCCCGGCGATCTGGGCGGATGCCGCGCTCATCCGATAGGCCGTGGGTCCGGGGGGCAGGCGCACGTCAGCGCGCGGTGCGCGCGCGCGTCCCCTCGGGCTTGAGCGCGGACAGGCGGAACTCGTCGATGTCGAGCCATCCGCGACTCGCGGCCGGCGCATAGCAGAACAGCGCGAACTGCTCGCCCTGGAACGTGCCCGTCCGCCACGCGAAGGCGAGCGGAAAGCTGCCGCCCAGCGCGGTCCAGCGCGCGCCGTCGAGGCTGTAGGCGACGCGCGCGAGATCGGTGGTGAAATCCATGTCGGTCCGCAGCCATAGTGCGTCGCCGCGCGCGACCATGGTCCGCGCGCGGACCTGCGTCTCGGCGCCGCCGACCTTGTCCTCGGTCAGCTCCATCTCGATCGCGATCCTCCCGTCGTCGGCGGGTGCGACGGTCAGGTTGCCGCTATATTGGCCAAGCGTGCCGAAACCGCAGCGATCGCCCGGGACGAGATGGCGGACGTCGAGCTTCACCTCGCCGCGGCTCGCGGGCCCCTGCCCCTTTTGCGTCAGCGTGTTGCGTGCCGACCAGAAGCGGTCCGCAACCGTCGGGCGCAACCGCAGCCAGCCCGGGCGATCGGTCAGCGACCAGCGGGCAGGATCGGGATTGTGGTTCCATTGCCATTGCAGTCCAAGCGACGCGCGGGCGAAGTCGTCCGACGTCGCCGGCTCGGCAAAGGCGAATCCCGGGACGGGCTTGGCCGCGCGATCGGGCACGCGCCCCGGTGCCGCCGGCGTTCCCCAGACGGGCCAGTCGTCACGCCAGAATACCGGGCTCAGATTGGTCATCCGGCCGATCGCGCCGCTGTCCTCCATGACGAAGCCGAACCATCGCCCGTCGGGCAGGTCGACCAGCGCACCCTGGTGGCCACCCGTCTTGTCGTCGATCTGATCGCGCGTCTCCCATGGTCCGAACAGGCTGCGCGCGCGCGATACGGTCAGCCCGAGCCGCGGCGGCAACGCGTTGAACAGATAGTAGTACGCCCCCCGCCGGATGATCTTCGAACCCTCGGCCCCCTTGATGTAATGGATCTTGCGCGACGCGGTGACACGGGCGAGCCCGGCGTCGAGCGTCAGCAGCGTGATCGTCCCGTCCGCAGTGCTCGCGGTCGCGACGAACGCGCGGCCGTCGGGCTCGATGAACAAGGCGGGATCGAACGCTTCGCGGTCGAGCTCGTGATACGCCCATGGCCCGCGCACGTCCCTGGCATGATAGATCCGCGTCTTCTGCCCGACGGGCGTGTTCGCGAGATAATAGGTCCCCGCATGATGGCGCAGGCTCGAGGCGTACAGGCCCTTGCGGTACGCGTTGCCGCCCTTGAGGTCGTATTGCGGACGGCCGTCGAGCCGGTCAACCAGATGCGAGGCGATCGTCCAGTTCACCAGGTCGCGGCTGTGCAGGATCGTGATCCCCGGGACGTTGGCAAAGGTGGTGGTGGCGAAATAATAGTCGCGCCCGACGCGGATGATGTCGGGATCGGGATAGTCCGCGAACAGCACCGGGTTGCGGAAACTGCCGTCCCCCTGATCCGACCGCCACACCTGCGCGGCGGACCCCGAGGTGAGCAACAGCGCGGCAATCAGCGCCATCCCCGCTTTGCGCCCCGCGCTCATCGACCCGCCCCCGTGCGAGCAGACGGCAGCATCGTCCCGCGAGATCCATTCATGCATGCTCTCCCTCAGCGCAGGTCAAGGATGACGACCGATTTCGCGGGCAAGGTCGTCGTCAGCGCACCCCCCGAAACCTGTGCGCCGGCAAAGGGCTGCGGCGTGACGGTGTCGGGCCGGTCGAAGCTGTTGTGCGCATCCATCCCCGTCCCGGTGATGATCCGTCCCGACACCTGCCCCGCCTGCATGCCGGCGAGCGATACCGAGACCGGGATCGCGCGGTTCGGATCGAGATTGACGAGCGCGACATGCACCTGCCCCGCGGTGTCGCGCACCGCCGACACGCTCACCGCGGGGATCGCGACCTCGTCCTTGTGATACCAGGGCGAGGTCAGGTCGACCGGCAGGGCGGTCGCGCCCTGCCACGGCTTGTACAGGTCGAACACCCAATAGGTCGGCGTCTTCACCATCCGCGGCCCGTCGGTCAGCAGCATCGCCTGGAGCACGTTCACCATCTGCGCGATCGCGGCCATCCGCACGCGGTCGGCATGACGCGCGAAGATGTTGATGTTGAGCGCCGCGACGACCGCATCGCGCAACGAGTTCTGCTGTTCGAGGAAACCGGGGTTGCTGCCGGGCGTGGGATCGTACCACGTCCCCCATTCGTCGACCGCGAGCATCACGCGCTTGGCGGGGTCGTGCTTGTCCATGATCGCCGAATGCTTGGTGAGGAACTCCTCCATCCGCAGCGTGTGCGCCATCGTCGTCGCCCATTCGCGTTCGGGAAAGCCCAGCGCCGGGCCCTTGTTGTTCCAGTCGCCCTCGCGCGGACGCGTGTAGTAATGCAGCGCGAGCCCGTCGATATTCTTGCCCGCGATGCGCATCATCGCCTCGGTCCACTCATAGTTCGAGTCGCTCGGCCCGCTCGCGATCTTGAGCATCGGACCGTTGCCGGACTTGGCGAACAGCGCGTAGCGGTTGGTCAGGTCGGCGGCATATTCGGCGCGCATGTTGCCGCCACAGCCCCAGAGCTCGTTGCCGATGCCGAGATACCGGACCTTCCACGGTGCCGCGCGGCCGTTGCGCGCGCGTTCCTTGGCGAGCGCGGTGCTGTCGGTCGCGCTGGTCATGTAGTCGACCCATTGCGCGGTTTCGGCGGGCGGCGCGCTGCCGACATTGGCCGATACATAGGTACTCGCGCCAAGCCGCTCCATCAGCCCGAAATATTCGTGCGTCCCGAAACCGTTGTCCTCGTTGACGCCGCCCCAGTTGGTGTTGATCTTGCCGGGGCGGGCCTTGGCGGGGCCGATGCCGTCGCGCCAGTGATATTCGTCCGCGAAACAGCCGCCCGGCCAGCGCACCATCGGCACGTCGATCGCCTTCATCGCCGCCAGCACGTCGCGACGATAGCCGGCGTCATTGGGGATCTTCGAATTCCGCCCGACCCAGATCCCGCCATAGATGCCGTGACCGAGATGTTCGGCGAACTGGCCGAACACGTCGCGTTCGATCCGGGGCCCGGGCGTATCGGCGCGCACCGTGGCGGTGGCGCCCTCCCCCGCCGGTACGGTCTGCGCCGCCAGCGATGTGCCGCCCATCCCCGCCGCGATCAGTGGCAGGATCGCGCCACGGACATAGCGGCGGATCTGCCGCCGCACTGTTGCGACCGGGGTGAATCGTGGACGCATGACGGGGGTATCTGCCAAGGCTTCGCTCTCCATGTCGCACCCGTCCGGCGATGCGGCGGGGTATGTTATCGTTACCATGAGCGTATGGATCCGGTGTCGATCCGTCAACGCCGCGCGCGACGAGTACGCGCCCGGACCGCCGTCGCAACCGCCTGGCGGTGTTCTGCTTGATCACGGTTCGATCAAGTTCATCGCTCCGTTTGTTGGGATCAACGTCTTTCCCGCAAGTACTAACTTTGATCCAGGTTATAGTTAAAGGTCAACTTTGGGGTCGGAGTTGTCGATTTCATGCTGGACCGCTGCCCAAGCTATTTACAAAGCACAGTCTTTTCGCCGATCTCCGACGTCCGGCGTACCTTTGCATCTTGTCTCGATCGGGCTTAGGCCTATTGCGGATAGGTTGATTTGCAGCGTTGAATACGCCGCAACGTGCGCGTACGGGGCCTTCGTAGAATGGAGCACATCATGGCGGAAGACACGACCGATCTCAGCGCAGTTGAACTCGCGACCGAGTTGACGATTGCTTGGCTGGGAAACCCCAATACCCGGACCGCAGCCGAAGACGTTCCGGCATTCCTCGGCAAGATACACGAGACCGTGACCTTGCTGCTTGGCACGCCCGCCGAAACCGCACCGGTCGAAGCGGTCGCTGAATACACGCCCGCGGTGACCGCACGGAAGTCGCTTGCGTCGAAGGATCACATCATCTCGATGATCGACGGCAAGTCGTACAAGACTTTGCGCCGACATCTCGCGACGCATGGCATGACGCCGGCGGAATATCGCGAGCGCTATGGTCTTAAGGCCGATTATCCGATGGTCGCCGAGAACTATTCGGAAAGCCGTCGCGCGATGGCCAAGAAGATCGGTCTGGGTCGCAAGCCCGGTGCGCGCAAGACCGACGAACCGGCCCCCGCTGCTGCTGCCGCGCCGGCGCCACGCAAGCGCAAGACCGAGACCCAGACCGTCGCGGAATAAGCGTCCGCGCGAATGCGGCGACGCCAACGCCGGCGCGCCCACGCCGGGACGCCAACACCGCGACGATGATGCCCGAAGGGGGTGGCCGGTCGTCCGCCCCCGTATCGGGACCTACCGGCCGAACTGCCCGCGGCGGTAGAGCAGGGTGATCGCCACGCGGCGGTTGCGCGGGTCGCTGGGCGTCTTCGCGATCAACGGCTCGCGATCGGCGACGCCCTCGATCCGTTCGAACCGCGCCTCGGGCGTTCCCCCCGCCAGCAACCGGCGGCGCGTCGCCTCGGCGCGCCCCGACGACAGCATCCAGTTGTTCATCGCGCGCGGATCGCCATAGGGCACGCTGTCGGTATGGCCGCGGATCATGATCGCATTGCTCGATCCCGCGATCGATCCCGCGATCATCCCGATCAGGTCCGCCGCCTTGCTGTCGAGCGCGGTCGTGCCGAGCGCGAACATCGAATAATCGGCGTCGTCGACCAGGTCGATCCGCATCCCGTCCTGCGTCGGCACGAACCGGACATGGCTGGCAAGCCGCGACAGGCTTTTCGACCGCTGGATCTGGCTCAGCACCTTGCGCCGCATCTCGGCAAAGTTCTTGCGGTCCTCGGCGTTCAGCGTGTCGAGCCCCTTCATGTTGCCCTTCGGCCCGGTCCCGGTGTTCGCACCGCCCTCGCCCGCATTCGGGATCGCGATCTGCGGCAGGCTGGTCTGCCCCGCCTGCGGACCGATCTTGTTCTTCGACAGGATCGACTCGCCGCCGAGCAGCGCACCGCCGCCGATCCCCAGCGTCCGCGTGTCGATCAGCGTCGGCGCGAAATAGTCGGCGATACCCTTGCGCTGCTTCTCGGTCGTCGCGCCGAGGATCCACAGCAACAGGAAGAACGCCATCATCGCGGTCACGAAATCGGCATAGGCGACCTTCCACGCGCCGCCATGATGCCCGCCATGCCCCTCGATATAGACCTTCTTGACGATGATCTTGGGCGGCTGGTTCGCCCCGTGCGGCGCGCGTGCCACCTTACTTGCCTCGCAGCCCGTCAAAGACTTCGGCGAAGCCCGGCTGGTTCCTGTGCGCGATCCCCGAGCGCGCCGCCTCGATCACCAGCGGCTGCGGATGGCCGTGGAGCGAGGCGATGATGATCTGCTTCACGACGCCGTAGATCGAGGCATCCGCGTCGAGCACCTGCTTCAGCCGGTTCGCCAGCGGCGCGACCATGCCGTACGCCAGCAGCACGCCCATGAACGTGCCGACGAGCGCCGACCCGATCATCGAGCCGAGCACCGACGGCGGCTTGTCGATCGATCCCATCGTCTTCACCACGCCGAGCACCGCCGCGACGATGCCGAGCGCGGGCAGCGCGTCGGCGAGGCTGGTCAGCGTGCCATGCGCGCTCTCCTCCTCGTGATGATGCGTCTTGATCGACTGATCCATCACCTCCTCGACCGCGTGCACGTCGAGCGTGCCCGACGAGACGACGACGAGACGCAGCGTGTCGGCGATCAGGTTGATCAGCGCGTGATCCTTCAGCAGCTTTGGATATTCGGCGAAGACCGCGGAGGAATTGGGATCCTCGACATGCGGCTCGAGCGCGATCGGCCCGTCGACGCGCAGCATCTTCATCAGCTTGCTGACGAGGAAGATGACGTCGAGATAGTCCTGCTTCTTGTATTTCGGGCCCTTGAAGACCTTCATCAGCCCGCCGCCGAGGCCTTTCAGCTCCTTGCCCGAATTGCCGATGATCAGCGCGCCGGCGGCCGCACCGCCGATGATGAGCATCTCGTGCGGGATCGCCTCGAGCACGGGGCCGAGCGCACCGCCGGTGAACGCGAATCCGCCGAACACCATGACGAGCAGGACGACGATGCCGATAATCGGAAACATGGTGCTGGAAATTCCCCCAAAGGCCGGAGAGCCGGCCCTGTCACCGGAGGATTAACCGGATTTCGTAGCCATCCGGTTACCAACCCCGCCCGATCCGTCCTATAAATGCGCTCAGCGCAGATAATCGAACAGCGACAGCGCACTGAGCTTGGAGAAGCTCGCCTGCGTCGCCGACAGGATCGTCATCGTCTTCTGCAATTCGGTGATCGACGTCGTGATGTCGGTACCCTCGATCGACTGGCGGGTATCCTCGCGGTCGACCGCGACGTCCTTCAGCCGCGCCGTTTCGAGATCGACGCGCGACGCACGCGCGCCAAGCGACGCCTGGATCGTCGACACCTGCTCGGTCGCCGCATTCAGGTCGTCGAGCGCGGTGTCGAGCGATGCGGGATCGTAGCTGTCCGACTGGAGCGCGGCCGCGATGGCGCCAAGCACCGCAAGCGTATCCTTGCCGCCCGCGGACAGCACGCGCGATGCCGATTCGTTCGCCTGAACGGTCTGGCCATCACCGATCGGCACCGGCGACACGCTCGTCGTCGCCAGCGCATAGCCGCCGCCCGGCTGCTTGACCGCCGCCGGGCCGCCATCCGCGCCACCGAAGATCGGCTGACCCCGCAAATCCTTGACGTTGGCGAGGCTCGCGATCGAATCGACGATGCTCGCGATCTCGACGCCGATCGCCTTGCGCGCGGCATCGTTCAGCGTGCCGTTGCGTGCCTGCACCGTGAGTTCGGACGCGCGCTGCAGCTGATCGGTGATCGCGCTGAGCGTCGTGTCCGACTGCTTCAGCACCGATGCCGCCGTCGTCAGGTTCGCGGCATAGGCCTTGTCGTCGGCGGTATCGCGCGCGATCCCGGCAAGCCGTTGATAGGCGGCGCTGTCGGACGAGGGCGCGGCGAATTTCTTGCCGGTCGAGATCTGCGTCTGCAACGCGTCCGCCTGCTTCGACAGCGCGTTCATCGCCTTGGCCGAGCGGTCGTAGAAGAGGCTGGTTGCGATCTGCATAAGGCCTACCGGATCTCGAGGATGGTCTGGAGGATGTCGCGCGCGGTCTGGATGACGCGGCTCGACGCCTGATACGCCTGCTGGAAGCGGAGCAGGTCGACCGCCTCGCTGTCGAGATCGACGCCGCTGCCCGAATCGCGGGCGGTCACCGCGCCGTCGCGGATCGCACCCTGCGCATCGCCGACCAGCCTGCGCTGTTCGAGCGACGCCGCGTTGCTCGTGATCATGTTGGTCAGCCGCTGTTCGCTGCCCGTGGTCGGGTCGCGCGTCGCGAGCAGTGCGGTCAGGTTCGACGCATCGCGCACGCCACCGGTGTCGCTCGCCGCGGCGATGCCGCGCGGGTCGGTCAGCACCACGGTGATGCTGGTCGGCGTGGCACCGGTCGCGAACAACGGCGCACCGGGCTTGCCGTCGAGATCGCGCCCCTGCGCCTGGATGTCGTTGACCTGCTTGGTGAAGTCGGTCGCGATGCCATTGAGCGTGTCGCGCGCCGCGACGATCTTCTGCGCGCCCTCGGCATAGCCCGCCAGTGCACCGCCCGACGGCGTCACCGCCGATGTCGTGCCGGTCCGCTGGACGACGAACCCGACCGCGCCCTCGTCATTCTTCAGATAGCTGACATTGCCCGAATCGGGGCCCGCCACGAATACCGGGCCGCTCGCCCCGCCGAGCCGCACGGTCGCACGGCCGAGATCGTCGAACTCCGTACTGATATCGGTGATCGTGCTCATCTGCTCGAGCAGCTGGTCGCGCTGGTCGGCGAGCTGCGCGGCGTTGGTCGACCCCTTCTGACTGCGGGCGATGCCGTCATTGACCTTGGCGAGCGCGGTGCCGAACGAATTGAGCGTCTGCGTCGCCTGACGCGTCGCGGTGTCGAGATCGGCGGCCGCGGTATCGAGCGCCTTGCCCGTCGCGGTGAACGCCGCCGCGGCGCTGGCCGCCGATTCGAGCATCACCGACCGCGCCGGTACCGATGTCGGGTCCGCCGACAGCGTCTGTGCTGCGGAGAAGAAACTGGTCAGCCGGTCGCCGAGCTTGTTGTCGGTCAGCGACGTCTCGATCCGCCCGAGCCAGGCCGCCGCGGTCTCCGTCTTGGCGAGGTCGGACCCGGCGTTGCGGACCGCGAGCGAGCGGAACGTGTCCGCCGAGCGCGAGATGCCGGTGACGGTGACGCCGTTGCTGCCCGTCGCCACGCTTGCATTGATGCCACTGCCGATCGAGGTCACCTGGCCGAGCGCCGTCGTCCGCCGGGTATAGCCCGCGGTGCCGGTGTTCGCGATGTTCTCGGACACGGTGTTCAGCGCGGTCTGGTACGCCCGCACACCCGACGCGCCGATCGACAGGAGGTCGCTCATGGTGACGGCTCTGCCGCGCTTGGGTTAAGATCGGATTGCGATTTGGCGAGAAAGTCGGTCATCGCCTTGCCGATGCCGAGCGGCGTGTGCTCGGCCATCGTCTGTGCGACGCGCGCGTCCTGCATTTCGGTAAAGGTGTCGAGCGCCTTCGATTCGAACAGCGAATCGCTGAGCTTTGCCTGGCGCATGCTTTTCAGCATCATGCCGGTGAAGACCGCCTCAAACTTCTTGCCCGCCTTGTCGAGATTGTCGTTCGACTTGAGCCGGCTCGTATCGGTCGAGATGCCGCCCGCATTGACCGGGCCAGGGGCTGCGATCGGGCTCACAGGACGATCAACTCGGCCTTGAGCGCGCCGGCTTCCTTCAGCGCCTCGAGGATCGCGACGAGGTCGGCAGGCGATGCGCCGATCGCGTTCACCGCCTTGACGATGTCGGCGAGCTTGGGCCCCGGGTTGAGCAGGAACATCGGGCGACGCTCCTCCTCGACCGCGACCGCGCTGTTCGGCGTGACGACGGTCTGGCCCTGGCTGAACGGCGCGGGCTGGCTCACCTGTGGCTTCTCGTCGATCCGCACCGTCAGCTTCCCATGAGTCACCGCGGCAGGCCCCACGCGCACCGCGGAGTTTATAACGACCGTTCCGGTGCGCGCATTTACGATTACTTTTGCCGAGGGCTCGGCGGAGATCACGTCGAGATTCTCGATCGTCGACATCAACGTCGCGCGGACGTCCGCGCCGACGGGCGCGTGGACCGCGACCGAGACCGCGTCGATCGCCTGCGCGCTGCCGAAGCCGAGCTTCGAATTGATCGCGCCCGCGACGTTCTGCGCGGTGGTGAAATCGGCGCGCGCGAGGTTGAAGGTCAGCATCGGCGCGCTGTCGAACCCGGTCGCGACCGCGCGTTCGACGGTCGCGCCTTCGGGGATGCGCCCGGTCGAGGGAACGTTGACGACGATCTTCGACCCGTCCGCGCCCTCCGCGCCGAGCCCGCCGACCGCGAGGTTGCCCTGCGCCATCGCATAGATCTGGTTATCCGCGCCGAGCAGCGGCGTCATGATCAGGCTGCCGCCGCGCAGGCTCTTCGCCTTGCCCATCGACGCGACGGTGATGTCGAGCCGCTGGCCGGGCTTGGCGAAGGGCGGCAGCTCGGCGGTGATCATCACGACCGCCGCGTTCTTCATCCCCGGATTGGCGTTGGGCGGCAGCTGCAGCCCGAAACGCGACGCAACGGCTTTGAGCGACTGGACGGTATATTCGAGATTGTCGTCGCCCGTGCCGGGAAGCCCGACGACGATGCCGTAGCCGGTCAGCTGGTTCGACCGGATCCCCTGGAACCCGCCCAGATCCTTGATCCGGTCGGCGGACGCGGGTGCAGCGATCAGGAGCGAGGCCAGCGCAAGGACAACCCACCCTGCCGTTCGTGTCGAGTAGAGACCGAGCTTGTCGAGGGCTCGGATCGAGACACATGTCCCTCGATACGCCATCTCGACAAGCTCGATGACTACTCGGGACGAACGGAAATTGGGGCGGCGTTGGTATGTGCGCATGGGCGTGACCATCAAAACGGGCTGACGACGGAGAAGAAGCGGCTGAGCCACCCTTGGCGGCCGGCGCGGGCGACGTCGCCCTTGCCGGTGTACGAGATCTGCGCATCGGCCACGCGCGTCGACAGCACGCGGTTGTCGCGGTCGACATCGGCGGTGCGCACCAGCCCCTTGATCTTGAGGAACTCGTCACCGCGGTTGAGCGTCACGCGCTTCTGCCCCTGCACGAGCATCGTGCCGTTGGGATAGACTTCGGCGACCGTCACGCTGACTTCGCCCGACAGCGAGTTCGCCTGGTCGGCGGCGCCCGCGCCGTTGAAGTTGCGCCCGCCGCTGATCGTCGCGTCGGCACGGTTGAACAGGTTGAGCGCGCCCGTCGTCGGCGGCGTGATGCTGCCCGACCCGTTGCTGTCGAGCTTCGAGCCCGAGGATTTCGATGCCGCGGTGCGCTCGACGAGCACGATCGTCAGCGGATCGCCGACTTTCCGCGCACGCCAGCCCTCGTACAGCGCGGCATAGCCGTCCTGCGCCTGGAAGATCGAACCCGTCGCGGGCGAGGCCACGGGCACGGGCAGCGGCCGCGCGACGGTGAAGTCCTCGACCGGCTGCTTCTTGCCGAACAGGCTCGCCCCGGCCGCGAGCGGCGACAGCGTGCCGGCGACAATCGCGAGGAGCGCGATCGGCGCGCGCGTGGGGATCGGAAATGCCATGATTCGCCCTCCGATCAGATGTTCTGGTTGACGTATTTGAGCATGTCGTCGGTCGCCGAGATCATCTTCGAATTGACCTCGTACGCGCGCTGCGTCTCGATCATGTCGACGAGTTCCTCGACGACGTTGACGTTCGACGCCTCGAGCATGCCCTGCCGGACACGGCCGCGACCGTCCTGCCCGGCGACGCCCAGATTGGCGGCGCCCGACGCGGCGGTCTCGACGAGGTAATTGTCCCCCGTCGCCTGGAGCCCGGCGCCATTGGCGAAGCTCGCGACCTGGATCTGGCCGATCTGCTGCGCCTCGGACTGGCCGGGGACCGTCGCCGAGACGGTGCCGTCCTGGCCGATCGTGATATTGGTCGTCCCCTCGGGCACGGTGATGCCGGGCATCACCTGATAGCCCTCGCTCGTCACCATCAGCCCCTCGGGGCTGCGCGAGAAATTGCCCGCGCGCGTATAGCCGAGCGTGCCGCCGGGCATCTGCACCTGGAAATAGCCGTCGCCGTCGAGCGCGAGGTCGAGGCTGTTGCCCGTCGTCTGCATCGACCCCTGCGTGTCGATCCGCGCGGTGCCCTGGATCCGGACGCCGGTACCGAGGTTGAGCCCGGTCGCGTATTTGGTCTCCGACGTCGACTGCGCGCCCGGCGCGGTGACGACCTGGTACGCCAGCGTCTCGAACGCGGCGCGATCCTTCTTGAACCCCGTCGTGTTGACGTTGGCGAGGTTGTTCGAAATGACCCGCATGCGCGTATCCTGGGCGTCGAGCCCGGTACGCGCGATGTGCATGGCGGAACTGCTCATGGCCTAATCCTTCCTTAGCTCGGCAGGCGCATCAGCGATGCACCGCTTTCATCCATGTCCTTGGCGGACTTCAGCATGTTGGCCTGGACCTCGTAGCTGCGCTGGTTCTCGATCATGTCGACCAGCGCCTGCGTCATGTTGACGTTCGATCCCTCGATCGCCCCGCCCTGCACCTTCGCATCGAGATCCTCGGGCAGCGCGCCGCCGCCGCGCACGCGCAGCAGGTTGTCGAGCCCCTTGACCGTGTCCGACCCCTTGGTGTCCGCAAGCTTCAGCTTGTCGATCACCTGCGGGTTCTTCGCGTCGCCGCCCTGCGGCACGATCGAGATCGTCCCGTCGCCGGCGATCGAGAGCGTGTCATAGGGCGGGATCGTGATCGGCCCGCCCGATCCCATCACCGGGAAACCATCGCCCGTCTGAAGCACGCCCGACGGCGCGATCTCGAGGTCGCCGCGCCGCGTATAGGCTTCGGAGCCATCCGCGGCCTGGACCGCGAGCCACGCGGTCGCACCGGTCACCGCGACGTCGAGCGGGCGACCAGTGGTCTGAATCGCGCCCGGCGCGCGGTCGGCGTCGGTCACTTCCTCCGACGTCGGCGCGCGTGCCTCGAACTGCTGGCCGCCACCCTTCAGGTCGATCCGGTCGAACACCACGCGGTCCGCGCGGAATCCGGTGGTCGACGCGTTCGCCATGTTGTTGGCGATCGCCGACTGCGCCGCCATGTGCGCGCGCAGTCCCGTCGCCGCGGTGTAGACCAGCTTGTCCATTCAGGGTTCTCCGTCCGCGCCCTGGATCAGCTGCGGATGTTGAAGATGGTCTGCGAGATCTGGCTCGCGGTATCCAAGGCCTTCGAGTTCGCCTGGAAGTTGCGCTGTGCCGCGATCAGCGAGACGAGTTCCTCGGTGATGTCGACGTTCGACCGCTCGATCGTCCCCGACATCAGCTTGCCGAAGCCGTTGACGTCGGCGATGCCGAGCTTGGCCTCGCCCGAGATGCCCGTCGCCGACCAGTAGCTGCTGCCGAGCTGGCGCAGGCCCTCGGGGTTCGAGAAGTTGGCGAGCATCACCTGGCCGAGCGCCTGCGTGTCGCCGTTCGAGAAGCTCGCCTTGACGATCCCTGACTCGTCGATCGTCACGCCCTGGATCTGGCCGACCGCCTTGCCGTCCTGCGCGCGCCCGGCAACGTTGAACGCCGAGGCCAGCTGCGTGCTGTCGAGCCCGAAGGTGAAGCCGAACTGCTGCGTCGTGCTGCTGCCTGCGGTGGTGAACGGGTCGAACGCGATCGCAGTGGTCGGCGCGGTCAGCTTGCCGTCGCCGTTGAAGTCCAGCTTGACGCTTGGCGCACCGTTCGTCGTCATCGGCTTGTCGCCGACATAGCTGAACACTTCCCAGCTGCTGGTCTGGTTATTGCTGGCATCGGCCGTGGTCGTGCGCTTGAAATAGTTGGTCAGCGTCTGCGCGTTGCCGCTCGCGTCATAGATCGTCGTCTGCGCCGACTGGTTGTAGCTGGTCGGGTCGAACCGGTCGAACGTCGTCGTCGCCGGTATCGCGGCATTGGCGCTGAGGTTCAGCGACATCGACACGTTCGCGGTCGGAACCGCCTTGCCGCTGGTCGCGGGAAGCTGAAGGCTGACGGCGGAATCGAGCCCCGATGCGACGACCTTGCCCGAACCGTCGACCGGATAGACCTGCAGGTGGCTGCCGTTCGAATCCACGACATAGCGGTCGGCATCGACCAGGAAGCCGCCATTGCGCGTGTAGTTGACGTTCAGCGCGGTCGTGCTCGGCTTGACCACGAAGAAGCCGTCGCCCGACACCGCCAGATCGAGCGCATTGGCCGACTGGATCAGGTTGCCCTGGCTGAACTGCTGGCGATTGCCCTGGACGACGGTACCCGAGCCGATCTGCTGCGCGGGGTTGAGCGACACGCTCGACGCGATCACGTCGGCGAATTCGGTGCGGCTCTTCTTGAAGCCATTGGTCGAGACGTTCGCGAGATTGTGCGAAATCGTCGACATTTCAGTCTGCGAGGCCTGGAGGCCGGACAGCGAGGTATAGAAGGACATCGGGTTACTCCTGGAATTCTGACAATCGGCGGGCGATCAGCCGATCTGGCGAACCGCGGTGACGGGGACCTCACCGAGGCCCGGTAGCGTGAGGATGGCGGCACCGGTCGTCGTCGAAACCGACTGGACCGGCGCCCAGACAAGGTTCTGTGATGCAACGGTCGTGCCATTATTCTGGGCGTTGACGATGACCTTGAACGGCCCCGTCCCGGCATCCTCGCCGGTCGCGGTCTTGCCGTCCCAGTCGTAGTTCACCGTGCCCTTGTCGGCGCTGCCGAGCGACATCGTCTTCAGCACGCCGCCATTGGCGTCGGTGATCGTGACGTTGACGTTGCTCGCGGCCGCCGCCAGCTCGATCCCGCCGGCAAGCCCGCCGCTGGTCCGTCCATAGGCGGTGTCGCCCGCGGTCAGCACGGTCTTGCCGACATAGCCCATCGCGTCGCTCGCGCTGGTCGCATTCAGCTTTTCGGCGATCGACTTCATCGTGCTGCTCATCTCGGAGATACCGGCGAGGCTCGAGAACTGCGCCATCTGCGCGACCATCTGCGTGTTGTCGACCGGGTTGAACGGGTCCTGGTTCTGCATCTGCGCGGTCATCAGCTTGAGGAAGTCGGACTGGTTGAGCGTCGTCGAATTGGACGCCGTGGTGGTCGTCGCCGCGGTGCTCGCGCGCGTGATACCGAGGTTCGAAAGCGTGGAATCGAAGGAACTTGCCATGATCAGCGGCCTAGCTTGAGGGTATCGATGATCAGCGACTTCGCGGTCTGCATCACCTCGACATTGTTCTGGTAGCTGCGCGCGGTCTCCATCATGTCGACCAGCTCGCGCGTTTCATCGACCGCCGCCTCGAAGATGTTGCCATCCTTGTCGGCCATCGGGTTGTTCGGATCGTAGCGCTTGGCGGGTGCCTCGCCCGCGGTGACGACCTTCTCGACATCGACCGTCGACATCCCGCTCGCAGCGTCGAAGCTGGTGCGGAACACCGGCTTCATCGTCTTGTACGCGGCGTCCGCGGACCCCGCGACGCCGCCCGCATTGGCGAGGTTCGACGCGGTGGTGTTCATCCGCAGCAGCTGCGCGGACATCGCACGGCCCGCGACCTGGAATATCGTCATCGGCGCGTTGGCCATCGCTTAGTCCCCCTTCAGCGCGCGGGTGACCTGGCTGATCCGCCCGTTCAGGAACGACAGCGTGGTCTGGTACTGCACGGCGTTTTCCGCGAACGCGGTCTGTTCCTGGTTCAGCTCGACGGTGTTGCCGTCCATCGAGGTCTGCGTCGGCACGCGGTATCTTGTCGCGCCGTCGATGCCGCCCGCGCCCTCGGTTTCCAGCGACGCCAGCGCCGACTTGAAGTCGATGTCGCGCGCCTTGAAGCCGGGGGTCGAGGCATTGGCGATGTTCGACGCGAGCACCCCCATGCGCTGCGATCGCACCTCGAGGGCCGCACCATGAACGCCGAACAGCGAGTCACCTGACACTGGACCGAACTCCCGCGCTGAATTGCGCAAGCCTTCCAAAGCAATGCCCGTGCCAGTTTGCTCCCGCCGACCGGATGATGCCGCCCTGCCGCCCGGCGGCAAGCGTGCGGCAACCGCACCGGCAACGCCTTGCCGCCCCGGAAGCCGCGGCGGCAATCATGCCGGCAGCCATTCGTCCGACCGGCGCGCTGCGCGCAGATGGCGGGGCAGACGCACTATCGTCCCGTGTCATGGCGCACGCGAACTGGGCGCACACGAACTGGCCCGGGCCTTGCAGAGATTCGCGGGACATGAACACGCTTGCCCATCTGATCGACTCAGCCGCGATCGCCATCGTCGGCGGTGGCACGATCCTCGCGGTCGTCTTGCGGACACCGCTGCGCGACCTCGTCCGTGCGCTCGCGGCGTTGAAGACGCTCGGTCGCGCCCGGCTCGAGGGCGACGCGCTGCTCCAGCAGATCGCGGCGCTCGGCCGTATCGCGCAGCGCCACGGCGCGATGGCGCTCGACCGCACGGTCATCGCCGATCCCGACATCGCCGCCGGCATCGCGGCGATCGTCGACGGCGCGACGTCCAGCGACATGGCGACGCTGCTCCAGCATCGCCGCCATGCGCGGATCGAGCGCCACGTCGCCGCCGCCGAGGTCTGGGCCGGCGCCGCCGAGGTCGCGCCGGCGATGGGCATGGTCGGCACGCTGATCGGGCTCGCGCGGATGTTCGCGACGATGAGCGATCCGACCGCGATCGGCGGCGCGATGGCGATCGCGCTGCTGGCGACACTTTATGGTGCGTTGCTCGCCAACCTCGTCTTCATGCCGATCGCCAACCGGCTGCGCGCACAGGGACGCAACGAGGCGTTCGAACGCGCGCGGATCGAGGCGCCGCTGGTCGCGCTCGCCGCGCGCGAGGCGCCGCGCGCGCCGCTGATGAGTGTCGCGTGATGGTCGGCGAATATCCCGACCGCCAGCCGGGGCGGCCGCTCTGGCTGATCACGCTCGCTGACCTCGCGCTGCTGCTGGTCGGATTCTTCGTGCTGTTGCAGGCGACGCAGACCGCAGGGGATCGCCCCCTCGCGCCGCGCGCGCTCGCGGCCGGGTTGCGCGAGGGGTTCGGCGCGCCCGCCACCGCAGCGCCCGCCACCGCAACGGCCGGGATCGCGCGACCAAGATCGCCAGTGCCGCCCGCGGCCCTGCCCGTTGCGGCGGCCGGCATGCTCGACTTCGCGGTCGGCTCGGCGACGCTGCCGACATCGCCCGCAGCGCTGGCGGGATGGGCGAGCGACGCGGTCCGCGATCCGCGCGTCCAGTTGACCGTGACCGGGTCGGTCGACGGCACGCCCGGCGATGTCGACCCCGTCACGCGCAGCGCGGCGATCCTCGCCTCCGACCGTGCGCGCGCCGTCGCCGCCGCGATCGCGCGCGTTGCCCCCGGACGCGTGACGCTCGCGACGTCACCGACCTCCGGCCGCCGCGCCGCCATCGTAACCCAAGCCTTTGTCGGCGAACCGCCAAGGACCCCCTCATGATGCTCGCCTTGTTGATGATCGCTGCCGGTGCACCGTCCGCCGGCTTCCAGGATATCGCCGCGCTCGATCGCTCGGTCTCGGCCTTTACCGGCCGCCCCACCGGTGCCGAGGGCGGTGCACGGACGTCGGTCGATTCGCGCTTGCGGCTCGCGAAATGCCCGACCGTCTCGATGTCGTGGCGGACCGAGGCGCATGATGCGGTCGTCGTCGCCTGTGCCGGACCAGCGTGGCGCATTTTCGTCCCCGTCATCCGGCCGGCAAATGCCCCCGCGCCGCAGCCGGGGGCCGCACCCGCCGGCGGATCGAGCGTCGCGTTCGTCGCCAAGGCGCCGCCCGTCATCCGTCGCGGCGATCCGATCGTGATCGAGGCCGGCACCGAGGGCTTCTCGATCAGCCGCGAGGGGGTCGCGATGGCCGATGCCGCGCCCGGCGCGCGCTTCATGGTCAAGGTCGACGACACGCGCACCCCCGTCCAGGCGATCGCGGTCGCGAGCGGCCGCGCGACGCTCCCTGGCTGGGCGAATTAATTTTGTTAAAGCTTTTGCGCATCCGGCCGTTTCCTCCTCTGTCAGCGAGAACCAGAGGGTGCAGACATGGTGGAATCGATCGGTGCGAAGCCGTTAACGGGCGGAGAGCGCAGCGTCGCGCGGATCGCCGCGACGATGCCAGCCGTGCAGACTGCGGTGCAGACTGGCGTACAGACGTCGGCGCAGATCGGGGCGCAGATCGGGGCACAGCCCGCGGCCCGGCAGGTCGAAGCCAAGCCCTCCGCCACCTCGTCGATCGCGCTCGCGCAGACGATGGCCGCCGCCGCACCGATCAACGAGGCGCGCGTCGCCGCGGTCAAGAAGGCGGTCGCCAACGGCACTTTCCCGATCCTGCCCGCGACCATCGCCGACCGTCTTCTCGCCTTCAAACTGGAATGGGCCCCGCATGACAAGGCGTGACGCACTCGTCCGCGTGATCGACGCGCTGCACGCTGAGATCGCCGCGCTCAAATCGAACGACGTCAGCGCGCTCGAGCGCGCGACCGCGGCCAAGCTCGACGGTATCAGTGCAGTGGCGACGCTGGGGACCGGTCCCGCCGGCCCCGAGCTGCGCGAGCTCGCGGACGAGGCGAACCGCCTCAACGAGACCTGCCGCATCTATACCAACCTGATGGCGGCAAATGTCCGCCGCCGCCTGCAAACCTTGACCGGCGAGGGCGGCATTGCCGGCTATCGCCCGCGCATGGGTGCCGCCTACGCCTGATCGCGACGGTCGCGCCAGAACTGGCACGCCCCTTGCTGAGTAACGTCCTGAAACAGGGACATTACACGCGGGATGACCGTCAATCCTATCACTACCGGCCGGATCCAGTCCGCGATCGCGCTTGCGAGCAGCAAGACGGGCGTGGATTTCGGCTATCTGCTCGGCCAGGCGAAGCTCGAAAGCGGGCTTAACGCCAATGCCAAGGCGGGCACGTCGAGCGCGTCGGGCCTGTACCAGTTCATCGAACAGAGCTGGCTCGCGGTCGTCAAGAAGCACGGCGCCGAGCATGGTCTCGGCTGGGCGGCGGACAGCATCGGTCAGTCGTCGGGCGGGCATCTCGGCGTCGCGGATGCCGGCACGCGCCAGGCGATCCTCGCGCTGCGCAACGATCCCGCCGCCGCCTCGATGATGGCGGCCGAGCATGCGTCGGACAACAAGGACGCGCTCGAGGGCAAGCTCGGCCGCGCGGCGACCGGCACCGACCTCTACATGGCGCATTTCCTGGGGCTCGGCGGCGCGTCGAAGTTCCTGACGACGATGCAGTCCAATCCGGATGCGACCGGCGCCGCGCTGTTCCCCTCCGCCGCGCGCGCCAATCGCGGCGTCTTCTACGAACCCAACGGCAACCCGCGCTCGCTGTCGCAGATCTATGCGCGTTTCGCCGACAAGCTCGGCAGCGCCGCCGCCGGCGCGACCGGTTCGGCGACGACCGGCTCGGTCCGGTTCGCCGCGCAGGCGCTCGACATGGACGGCAGCACGGTCGTCACCGGCAACAACGAAAGCGCCGAGGACGCGCTCGCCTGGGCGACGTCGACGATGGGCCGGTTCGGCACCCGGAACGCGAGCTTCAATGCGGGCCAGAATTCGGCGAGCCTGCTCCGCCCGACGCCCGACACCGCGCGGCTCGCCTATCTGATGCTCGCAAAGATGGGGGGCTGAACCCATGAACCGCCTGCTCTCCAACGCGCGCGCATCGGTCCTGCCGCTCGCGATCCTGATGCTCGTGCTCGTCATGGTCGTGCCGATCCCGGCGTTCATGCTCGACATCTTCTTCGTCGCGAACATCGCGATCAGCCTCGCGGTGCTGATGGTCGCGCTCAACGCGCAGAAGCCGCTCGATTTCTCCGCCTTCCCGACCGTGCTGCTGTTCGCGACGCTGTTCCGCCTGGGCCTCAACGTCGCCTCGACGCGGATCGTGCTCGTCCACGGCCATGAGGGCGAGAGCGCGGCGGGTCACGTGATCGAGGCGTTCGGGACGTTCCTGATCGGTGGCGATTACGTCGTCGGCATCTTCGTCTTCGCGATCCTGATGATCATCAACATGATCGTCGTCACCAAGGGCGCGGGCCGCGTCTCCGAGGTCAGCGCGCGCTTCACGCTCGACGCGCTCCCCGGCAAGCAGATGGCGATCGACGCCGATCTCAACGCCGGCCTCATCACCCCCGACGAGGCGAAGGCGCGCCGTATCGAGGTGTCGACCGAGGCCGATTTCTACGGCTCGATGGACGGCTCGTCGAAGTTCGTGAAGGGCGACGCGGTCGCGGCCATGCTGATCCTCGCCGCCAACATCATCGGCGGTCTGATCCTCGGCCCCGTCAGCCACGGCATGACGATCGCCGATGCCGCGCACAACTACATCCTGCTCGCGATCGGCGACGCGCTTGTCGCACAGCTGCCCTCGCTGATGCTGTCGATTGCCGCCGCGTCGATCGTCACGCGCGTCACCTCGGACAAGGATCTCGCCGGCCAGATCGGCGGCCAGTTCGGATCCCCGCGCACCTGGACGCCCGTCGCGGTCATCCTCGCGCTGCTCGGCGTCCTGCCCGGGATGCCGCACATGGTGATCCTGCCCGCCGCGGCGATCGCCGGGTTCGCGGCATGGAAGCTGCGTCAGATCGAGCGTCGCCCCGCCCCCGTCGTCATCGCCCCCGTCGAGGCGATCGACCAGTCGAAGATCGGCTGGGACGAGGTCACCGACGGCATGCAGGTCAATCTCGACATCGGCTACGGCCTGGTGCCGCTGGTCGACGACCGCCGCGGATCGCCGCTGATGGGCCGCATCACCGGCGTCCGTCGCCAGCTGTCGAAGGAACTCGGCTTCGTCATCCCGCAGGTCCGCGTCCGCGACGACATCAACCTTGCCCCCTATGTCTACCGCATCATCGTCAACGGCGTCGTCGTCGGCGAGGACACCGTGTCGCCCGACGACATGCTCGCGCTCGACACCGGCCAGGCGTTCGGCTCGCTGATCGGCAAGACCACCAAGGATCCGACCTTCGGGCTCGACGCGACCTGGATCTCGACCGCGGACGCGGATGCGGCGACCGGCGCGGGCTATCTCGTCGTCGATCCCGGCACCGTGGTCGCGACGCATCTCAACCACATGCTCGGCCAGAACGCGTCCGAGCTGCTCGGCCCCGACGAGGTCCAGGCGCTGCTCGACGGGCTGAAGGAGCGCGCGACACAGCTCGTCACCGCGCTCGCGCCGATCCCGATCACCACGCTGACGCAGGTCCTGAAGGGCCTGCTCGCCGAGAACATCCCGCTCAAGGAATTCCGCAGCATCGCCGCCGCGATCGCGGTCGCAGCCCAGCGCAGCCAGGATGCCGAGGAGATCATCGAACTGATCCGCCCGCGTCTCGGCGCGCTGATCATCCAGAAGCTGTGCGGGATGCGCGAGCCGCTCCGCGTGATGACGCTCGAGGGGCATCTCGAAGGGCTGCTCGGCCAGGCGATGCGCGCCGACCAGTCGCGCCGCCACGTCATCGAACCCGATCTCGGCCGCCGCATCGTCGAGGCGCTGCAGAGCGCCGCGCAGCCGCTGATCGCCGAGGCCAAGCCGTTCGCGCTGGTCGTCCAGCCCGCGATCCGCCTCGCGATCCGCAAGCTGGTCCGCACCTGCCTGCCCGATACCCCGGTCATGTCGTTCTTCGAAGTGCCCGAGGACAAGGCGGTCGAGGTCGTCGCGGTCATCGGCGCACCGCAGCAGGCGCTGGCCGCATGAGCGCCGAACCGATGAAAGCCGCGTTCGACAACGCCCGCCCCGCGCGCGCCGGCGAAATCCCGGCGGGGCCGCTCACCTATCGCCCCCAGCAACGCCCCGGCGGCGACCCCGACCAGCTCGTCAAACAGCATCTCGCGATGGTCCGCCGGATCGCGTGGCACGTGCATGGCAGCATGAGCAGCATCGTCGAGGTCGAGGACCTCGTGCAGGTCGGCCTCGTCGCGCTGGTCGAGGCGGCGGCCGGCTTCGAGGAGCGCGGCACGCCGTTCAAGGCCTATGTCGCGACCCGCCTGCGCGGCGCGATGATCGACGAACTGCGGCGCCAGGCGACGACGACGCGCGGCGCGATGCGCCGCCGCCGCCAATATGCCGACGCCATTTCAACGCTCACCGCCCAGACGGGCAAGGCCCCGGGAGAAGACATGATCGCCCAGCATATCGGCGTCAGCATCGACAAGCTGCGCAGCGACTATGTGACCGCGGACGCGATCCGGTTCGATTCGATCGACGAGGTCTATGCCGACGACATGCCGTGGTTCGCCGACAACACGCCCGACGCGTTCGAACAGCTCGCCGACAGCGACCTGCGCGACGCGCTGATCGCCGCGATCACCGCGCTGCCCGAACGCGAGGCGCAGGTGATCCAGCTTTATTATGTCGAGGAAATGAACCTCGAGGAGATCGGCGCGGTCTTCGACATCGGCGCCGCGCGCGTCTGCCAGATCAAGGCATCCGCGCACGCGAAACTGAAACGCGCGCTGGCGCGGAAAGTCTGAGCCACGGCAATCGGCGGCCCCGTATCTGTATCGGCAGGGCCGAAGCCCGCACCGGTTCCTTCGCTGCATTGTGAGACTTGACGGGTCGAGCGACCGCTCCCCGTCGTCATCCTCATCCTCATCCTCATCCTGACCAAGGCCGGGCTATTGCACCGTGCCCGGGGCGACGAAGGGATCGCAGAGCCATCGCTGTCCCGGCCCACGGTCGCCCCGACGTTGCCCCCGGTATTCGGCGGGGCGCCCGGCGGTCTGCATCGGCGAGCGTTTCGCGTGCGTCGAGCCGGCTACCCCGAAAACCGTCCGTCATCCTGACGAAAGTCAGGACCCAGAGCCAAGACCGGCACCGCGTGTAATCCTGGGTCCTGACTTTCGTCAGGATGACGAGGACGGATAGGTGGTCATGAATAGGTAGCCACGGAGAGACGGCGGCGGATAAGCGACTACAGACAAATGCCCCGCCCGCCCCTCGCCCCGACGCACAAAAACCCCGGCGGCCTGAAGCCACCGGGGTCTGCGCATCCCGTTGCCGGGACGGTCCGACTGGCGCCGACACCCACATGGGGGGCGGTGCCGGCGCCGGGATCGGATTACTGAAGCAGCTTCAGCACGCCCTGCTGGCTCTGGTTCGCCTGTGCGAGCATCGCGGTCGACGCCTGGCTCAGGATCTGCGCCTTGGCGAGCGCGGTCGTCTCGGCCGAGAAGTCAGCGTCCTCGATGCGGCTTTTGGCGTCCGACAGGTTGGTTACGTTGGTCGTCAGGTTATTGACAACCGACTGCATGCGGTTCTGTGCTGCACCCAATCCCGCCCGGACAGAGTTTACTGTAGCCAGCAAGTCGTCAACGTTGCTCAACGTCGTCTCTGCGGCATTCGTTGCCGAGTTATCGACGCCCTTCTGTGCCGCAGCGAGCGTCAAATCCGCCGCCTCTGACGCCGCTTTGCTCCCTGGCGTGGTATCGTCGCCGATAGCTGCCTTAGCCGCATCGACCGCGTCCTGTTCAGCGGTAACGTCAGTCTGTCCCTTAGCGTTAGCAATCGCCAAGGCCGTTTCTTTGTCGTTGAGGGTCTGAAGATCTTGCTTATAGGTCCCCTTGGCCGCGACCTGTTCGCCCTTTGCGAGCTCCAACGCGTCTGAGGCTGGTACACTACCTGCCACGTTAAGCTTTCCGGCCAAATTAGTCGCACTGATCGAGTCAATCTTCAATTCAACCGTATCAGTCGAATTTGCACCGACTTGAATATTCAGAGTCCTGCTGTTTGCGTCCGTGCCGGATGTATCAAACAGCTTAACACCGTTAAAGGCTGTCTTGTCCAAGACGTCGCTAATTTGGCTAGTCAGCGCAGAGATTTCCGTCTGAATATTTGCCCGGTCATCACTGCCATAAGTACCGCTCTTAGCCTGCACTGTCAGCTCGCGTACGCGCTGCAGCATATTGGTGACCTCGCTCAAGGCACCGTCGGCAGTCTGCGCCAAGGCCATACCATCGTTAGCATTGCGAACGGCCTGATTCATGCCACGGATCTGCGAGGTCATCGAAGTCGAAATGGCGAGGCCGGCGGCGTCGTCCTTGGCCGAATTGATACGCTTGCCGGTCGACAGACGCTCCATCGCAGTCGACAGCTGCGAGTTCGCGCTCATCGACGCATTGGCGGCGCGCAGCGACGAGATGTTGGTCCCGATAACAGTCATGAGTGATCTCCTTCATGCCGGCTATCCCGCCGCCCCCATGGCGAAGGACCGAGCCGTCAGGATGGGTAACGGCCGCCCCGCGCCGGGCTTTAGGAAAAAAATCTGCGCCTCGCGCACCGGCGTGGCGCGCTCCCGTACACGCGCGCGCGAACGCGCCCGGAAATAGTTTGCCGCGATGCGGCACGATTTAACCGGGAATTTACCAGCAAGGCCGCATTCCCCGAATCGTCACAGGGGGACTTCATGCGTTCGATCTTTCCATCTGCCGCCGTCACGGCGCGCAAATACGCGCTGGTCTCGTCGCTGCGCGCGCAGGGCTTCGGGATCGGATCGCTCGAAACCGCCCAGCCGGGTGCGAACGACCTGTTCCTGGTCGCCGAGGGCGAGGCGGTCGCCTACCCCGCGCGCACCGTGGTGATCGGTTCCGAAGTCCGTCACGTCACCCCGTCGCGCAACGGTACGCCCGCGCGGATCAGCTTCGCCCCCGAGGACACCGCGGTCGGCAACGGCTTTGCCCGCGCGCTGATCGGCGGGCCCGACATGCCGACCGCCGCCGACCCCGAATCGCTCGCGCTGCTCGCGCTTGCCGAGCGCGTCGCCGCCGCCGACATCACCGTGCTGATCAACGGCCCGACCGGCACCGGCAAGGAAGTGCTCGCCCGCGCGATCCACAATGGCTCGCCGCGCAAGGACGGCCCGTTCATCGCGATCAACTGCGCCGCCCTCCCCGAATCGATGCTCGAGGCGATGCTGTTCGGCCACCAGAAGGGCGCGTTCACCGGCGCGTCGTCGGGCGGCGAAGGCTTTTTCCGCGCCGCGAACGGCGGCACGATCCTGCTCGACGAGATCGCCGAGATGCCGCTGACGCTCCAGGCCAAGCTGCTCCGCGTGCTGCAGGAGCGCGAGGTCGTGCCGCTCGGTGCGACCGTGCCGCAGCCGATCGACGTCCGCGTCGTCGCCTGCGCCAACCGCGATCTACAGGGCGAAGTCGCCGCCGGCCGGTTCCGCGCCGATCTCTATTACCGGCTCGCGGTGTTCCCGCTGTCGACCAAGTCGCTCGCCGAGCGGCCGCAGGATATCCCGGCGCTCGCCGCGACGATGATCCTGCGCCACGCCGGCAACCGCAACGTCATCCCCTGGCCCTCGCGCGAGGCGATCGAGCAGCTGATGCTGCACGACTGGCCGGGCAATGTCCGCGAGCTCGAAAACGTGATCCAGCGCGCGCTGCTGTTCTGCGGCGGCGACACGATCGAGGCGAGCCACATCCTGTTCGACCGCCCCGTCACGATGACCTTCGCGCCGCGCACCGCCCCGGTCGCGCTGCCGGTCGCGATGGCCGGCGACACGCCCATCGACACGCCGACCGATACGCTCGGCAACATCGTCCAGATGAGCGAATTCGCCGCGATCCGCGAAACGCTGAAGGCGTGCGGCGGCAGCCGGATCGAGACCGCGCGCCGCCTCGGCATCTCGGAGCGCACGCTGCGCTACCGTCTCGCCAAGGCGCGCGAACAGGGTGAAGACTTCGCCCGCGTGATGTCGGCATGAGCGGCGTCAGCGGGATCGGCGGCGGCGCGATGAGCGTCGACCGCGTCATGGCACTGCGCTCGCAGATCCTCGAGCGCAACCAGGCGCTCGCGCGTGCCAGCCAGACCGGCCCGACCGTCGCGCCGACGGAAGCCAAACCCGTCAGCTTCGGCGACACGATGGAAACCGCGCTGAAGAGCGTGAACGAGGGCCAGACGCAGGCCGCCAAGCTCAGCGAAAGCTATGAGCGCGGCGAGACCGTCGACATCGCCAAAGTGATGCTCGCGCGCCAGCAGGCCTCGGTCGGGTTCGAGGCGACGCTTCAGGTCCGCAACAAACTCCTGTCCGCCTACAAGGACATCATGAGCATGCCGGTGTAATGATATGAGCACTGCCCTCATCCCCGCTTCGCCGGCCAATGGCTCGGGTCTTCCCGAGAAATTCGCTAACCCGCTCAACCAGATCAAGACCGCGTTTGCGCAGCCGGCCGTCCGCCGCTCGCTGCCGATGGTGCTGATGATCGGCCTGATCGCCGCTGCCGCGCTCGCGTGGATGACGCTGTCGTCGCCGACGCAGAAGACGCTGTTCACCAACCTGCCCGATGCCGACAAGGCTGCGGTCACGTCGGCGCTGTCGACCGCGAACATCAAGAGCCGGATCGACGATTCGACGGGTTCGCTGACGGTCGCCGAGGAGGACTATTCGCGCGCCCGGATGCTGCTCGCGGGTCAGGGCCTGCCCAAGGCGGCACCCGGCGGTTATGCGATCCTCGACCAGCTGCCGATGGGCGTCAGTCGCGCTGTCGAAGGCGAGCGGCTGCGCCAGGCGCGCGAATCCGAACTCGCACGCTCGATCCAGGAGATCGACGCGGTCGCCGAGGCGCGCGTCCATCTCGCCACGCCCGAAGCGTCGGTGTTCGTCCGCGACAACGCCGCGCCTTCGGCGTCGGTGATCCTCAAGCTGCAGGGCGGCCGGTCGCTGAGCGACGCGCAGGTCGCCTCGATCATCAACCTCGTCGCCTCGTCGGTGCCCGGCATGAAGCCCGATTCGGTGACGATCGTCGACCAGATGGGCGCACTGCTCACCAAGCCCGACGGCAGCGACGGCGTCGGTGCGGCAGGCGACAAGCGGATCGAGATCCAGCGCCGCATCGAGGACAAATATCGTGCGCAGCTGACCCAGTTGCTCACCCCGCTGGTCGGTGCGGGTAACTTCACCGCCGAGGTCCAGGCCGACGTCAATCTCGACGAGACGCAGGCGACGCGCGAAAGCTATGACAAGCAGGGCGTCCTGCGCGCCGAGACGGGCAACTGGACGGGCAACCAGAAGGACGGCGCCGCAACGCCGGGCGGGATTCCGGGGGCGCTGAGCAACACGCCGCCTCCTGCCAGCACGCTGCAGCAGCCACAGCCCGCAACCGGCAATCCCGGCACGCCGCAGCCCGTCGCCGGGGGCCCCGCGCCCGACGCAATGAAGCAGTCCGACCAGTATCAGCGCGCCTATGACCTGGGTCGCGAAGTGTCGGTGACGCGCGCGACGCCGGGCAGCGTCAAGCGCCTGTCGGTCGCGGTGCTGCTGCGCGATCCCGACAAGACGCGCCGCACCGCGATGGAGATCAACCAGATCACCGATCTCGTGAAGAGCGCGGTCGGCTTCGACCAGGGCCGCAACGACAACGTCACCGTGATCAGCCGCAAGTTCGCCGGCGCGGATGCCACGGCGGATGCCGGCCCCGCCTGGTACGACAATGCCTGGCTGCCGGTGCTGGCGCGCAACGGGACCGCGATCGTCATCGCGCTGCTCGTCCTGCTGCTCGGCGTACGGCCGATCGCCAAGGCGCTGATGAAAAAGCGCGAGGATGCCGCCCCGCGTCCGGCCTTTGGCCAGGCGATCGAGGGCGCCGACGGCGAGGCCGCCGAGGGGCTGGGCGGTCCGATCGTCGCCGCGCCGGTCAGCCTCGACCAGCTCGAGAGCACGCGCGGCTATGACCAGCGGATCGGCGCGGTTCGCGGCTTCACGCGCGACAACCCGACGCGCGCCGCGCTCGCCGTGCGCGACATGATCAAGGCGGACGCACGCTGATGGAGGCCCTGCGCACCTATACCGGCGTCGAACGCGCCGCCGTGCTGATGATGCTCGTCGGCGAGGAGGAAGCCGCGGCGATCCTCCAGAAGCTCGAGCCCGAGGAGGTCCGCCAGCTCGGCGCGGCGATGTTCAAGGTCGCCGACGTGTCCGAGCAGGAGGTCGAGACCGTGCTCGACGATTTCGTCGACCGCGCGCGCGAGCGCACCGCGATCGGGTTCGACCCGCGCCCGAAGATCGAGGCGGTGATGAACCGCGCGCTCGGCCCCGAAAAAGCCGAGAGCGTGCTCGCGCGGATCACGCCGGCCGAGGCGGCGTGCGAACTCGAACTGCTCGACTGGCTCGACGCGAGCGAGATCGCCGCGATGATCGAAAAGGAGCATCCGCAGATCGCCGCGGTGCTGATCGCCAATCTCGATGCATCGGTCGGTGGCCAGGTGCTCGAGCTGATGCCCGACGCGGTCCAGCCCGACATCCTCCACCGCATCGCGCGGCTCGGGCCGATCACCCCCGAGGCGGTCGACACGCTGCGCACGCTGCTCGCCAACCGCACCGGCACCGGGTCGAGCGGCCAGGGCGTGACGCTGGGCGGGACGCGCGAGGCGGCGAAGATCCTGTCGGGCGCACGCAAGGCGACCGAACAGCGCGTCATGCCCAAATTGTTCAAGATCGACCGCGACGTCGCCAAGGCGATCGAGGAGGCGATGTTCGTGTTCGACAACCTGCTCGAGCTCGACGACAAGAATCTGGGCACGCTGATCCGCAACGTCGATGGCGAGATCCTGACCAAGTCGCTCAAGGGCGTCGACGAGGCGGTGCGCAACCGTTTCCTCGGCTGCATGTCGGCGCGCGCCGCCGACGGCATCCGCGACGAGATGGAGGCGCGCGGGCCGATGAAGCTCGCCGAGGTGCTCGAAGCGCAGAAGGCGATGATCGCGATCGCGCGCGGGCTCGCTAAGGACGGCACGATCATGATGGGTGGAGGCGAGGACGACTATGTCTAGTTTCGTCGCCGGCTTTGCCGCCCGTCATGACAATGCGGCCCAGCTGCTCGCGAGCGCGTTTGCGCCGCCGATGGGGTTCGCCCCCGCCGACATCCGCGACCGCGCCGCGCCCTCGCCGCGTCGCGCGAGCGGTTTCGCGCCACAGGCCGCCACCCCGTCCGCACCTGTGCCCACCCCCACCGGCCCGAAGCATTTCAGTCCGGCCGACAAGGACAGCAACCCGACCGAGGGCTGGGATCCGCTCGATCCGGCCAGCGAGACCGAAAGCTTTCTCGATCCGCTCGCGGCGGCGCATGCCGCGGGCTATGCCGAGGGTCTCGCCGCCGCCGCGGCCGTGACGCAGGGCAATGCCGCGCGCGACCAGGCGCTGCTCGCCGGCCTCGCCGCCGCGCTCAACACCGACCGGGTCGACCGCGATCGCGTCGCGATGCAGCTGCGCCAGACCGTGCTGCTGCTCGTCGGCAAGCTGGTCGGCGAGATCGGCATCGCGCCCGACCTGCTCGCGGGGCGGATCGAGGCCGCGACCGATCTTCTCGCCGATTCGGCCGAGGCGGCGTTGCTGCGCGTCAATCCCGAGGATGTCGCGCTGATCGACGGCAAGCTCCCCAAGTCGATCTTCGCGGCGGGCGATGCGAGCGTCGCGCGCGGCAGTTTCGTGCTCGAAAGCGCGTCGACGATCGTCGAGGATGGCCCCGCCATGTGGCTCGACCAGCTGGCCAGCGCGATCGACCGCGTCGCCGTTCCCAAAAAGGCCGCCTGAGTGCTGAACCGCTTTACTGCCGACTATCTCGAAACGCTCGGCAATGCCGATTTCGTCGCCGCGCCCAAGGTCTCGGGCCGGCTCGCCTCGTTCGACGGGCTGTTGATGGAAGCGGTCGGCCTGACGCTTCCCGTCGGGACGGTGTGCACGGTGGGTGAGGGATCGGCCAGCGTCGAGGCCGAGGTGATCGGCTTTCGCAACGGCCGCACGCTGTTGATGAACCTCGGCGGCCCCGCCGCACTGCTGCCGCGCGCGCCGGTCAAGCCGATCGGTGCGCCGGGCGAGGCCGAGGTCGGCGCAGCGCTGCTCGGTCGCGTCGTCGACGGCGCGGGCAAGCCGATCGACGGGCTCGGCCCGATCCGCGGCGCCGGACGCTGGCCGATCGCGGGCAAGCTGCAATCGCCGCTCGACCGCGGCCGCGTGCGCACGCCGATGGACGTCGGCGTCCGCGCGATCAACGGGCTGCTGACGATCGGCCAGGGCCAGCGCGTCGGCATCATGGCGGGCTCGGGCGTCGGCAAGTCGGTGCTGCTCGGCATGATCGTCCGCGCCGCGCAGGCCGACGTGATCGTCATCGGCCTGATCGGCGAGCGCAGCCGCGAAGTCGCCGACTTCCTCGAGACCAAGGTCGCCGGCGCCGCGCGCGCGCGCTCGGTCGTCGTCGCGGTGCCCGCCAATCACTCGCCCGTGCTGCGCATCCGCGGCGCACTGCGCGCCACCGCGATCGCGGAAGGCTTTCGCGCCGAGGGCAAGCAGGTCCTGCTGATCATGGATTCGCTGACCCGCGTCGCGCATGCCGGCCGCGAGATCGGTCTCGCGCTCGGCGAGCCCGCCTCGGCGCGTGGCTATCCGCCGTCCGCCATCGCGATGCTGCCCAACCTGATCGAGCGTGCGGGCGTCGACGTCCACACCGGCGGGTCGATCACCGCGATCTACACCGTGCTCGCGGACGGCGACGACGGCAACGACCCGGTCGTCGATTCGGCGCGCTCGATCCTCGACGGGCATATCGTGCTGAGCCGCCAGCTTGCCGAGCGCGGAGTCTATCCCGCAATCGACATCGGCCCCTCGGTCAGCCGCGTGATGACCGACATCGCCGACGGCGCGCATGTCCGCGCCGCGCGCGTGCTGCGCCGCAATCTAGCGACCTACGAGGAGAATCGCGACCTCGTGCTGATGGGCGCCTATCGCGCGGGCGCCGACCCGGCGATCGACAATGCGATCGCGTGTCACGGCGCGATCATGGAATATATCCGCCAGGATGCGGACGAAAAGGTGTCGCTCGACGATGCCGTCGCGGAGCTGATCGGCGTGTTCGGCAATGGCTGATGCACGCGCGAAGACGCTCGCCCGGATCCACCGCGTCCGGACGCTCCAGCTCGGGCTGATCCGCGCGGACGAAGCACGCGCGCACGACAAGTTCGCGAGCGAATCGGCCTTGTCCGCGCGCATCTCGAGCCTCGCGGCCGCGGTCGCACCCACCCCCGAGGTCGCGGTCGCGGTTTCGCTCGGCGCGTCGGCGCACTACCGCGAACGTCTCCAGCAATCCGCCGATGCGGCGATCGAACGCGTCCGCTCCGCCGAATATCAGGTCGAGCGCGCGAGCGACGCGACGCGGTCCGCCAAGCGCGACCAGAGCGCGGTCGAAAAGCTCATCGTCCGCGCGCAGGCCGATGCCGCGCTCCGCGAACTCCGCGCGCTCGAAGACGCGCCCTCGGTCCGAAAGATCCGGCACGATCCTTGCTGAGCACGGTGCGAGACGTCCGCATCCGAGAGACCGCATGATCCAGCCCGCGCTAGTGTCCCTGCCGAGCATCACCCCCGCCGCCACGCCACGCACGGCGGGCAGCGATGGCGCGGGCGATTTCGGCGGGACGCTTGCGACGCTGCTGGGGTCCGGAACGGTGGACACCGCCATCCCCGGCATTGCCGCCCCGAGTAGCGCCGTTCTGGCCAGCACCGTCGCTTCACCGGTGATCGATGACGTCACCCGGCAGCCCGCCGCCGTAACCGGCAAGGCCTTGCCGGTCACGGGGCCGGTGGTCGAGACACGCGCGCTGCCGATGTTGCCCGAACACGCCGCGATCGCACCGATCGGCGTCACGTCCCCGACAGCCGCTATCATCGTCGCAACGCCGCTGCCTGTAACGCCGCTGCCTGCGGGGCTACGTGCGAGATCGCTATCCGCTCCGGATCTCCTGCCCCAGGAGCCGTCGGCAGTCGACGACGCAAGCGATGCGCTGCTGACTCCACGTCCCGCCCCACAGCCCCCCGCGAGCCCGGCGCCGACTCCGACCGGGCAGGCGATGCTTCCACGTCGGGCTGCACGGCTCAGCGTGCCAGGCGACGACCGCCCGGACGTGCCGGCAGAGACGGAGGACGCGGACGACGCCGGGACACCCGCGCCGCCGCTCGCCACGCAAGAGGCCATCCCGGCGGTTCCGCTGGTCCCCGCGGTCCTTATCCCGGTCCCGGTCGCGGTCGCGGACAATGACGCGATGCCGCGCGCCGGCGACGGACCGGGCAACATCCCGGGCGCGGTGGCTGGCGCCTCTGTGGCCATTGCTGCACCTGTTCCGCTTGCGAACCGCGACCCAAGCATTGCGCAGTCCCCGATGGGCGACACCCGGCCGCCCGATGCCGTCATCCCGACGGCGACCTCGAACGCAGTCCCCTCGCCCCTGCCCACCTCGACACCAGCGGGGACACCGGAGCGATACGGCTTCGCGCACCTCCATGGTCTCGTCGAATCGCGCATCGATGTTGGCGGCGCTCCACTGCAAGCGGCGCCCGCCCCCGACCTTCCGCCGCGATGGTCGACACAGGACACGGCCCCGTCGAGAACCGTCGTCGCGCAGCAGCCGCTTACGCTGGCCGTACAGCCCCAGCCCGGTACCGTCGCATCGGCGGCGCATGTGTTCGGCGCAGCGATCCAGGCGGCGGCGCATGGTCGCGACGAGCCGGCGGATACGCCAGCGATCGGCCCCCTCGCCGCACCGGCGGCAACGCCCGCGATCGCGTCGATCGCGCCTTCCGATCCGCAGGCGCCGCTCGACATGCGCCACGAGCGTTGGCCGACCGCGATGATCGAGCGGATCGAGGTGCTGCGCGATGCGGCGAATGCGACCGATACGCGGATCCGGCTGATCCCCGATGCGCTGGGCGCGATCGACGTGTCGGTGCGCAAGGACGGCGACACGCTCCACGTCCACTTCAACGCCGAGCAGGCCGCGACGCGGACCCTGTTGCAGGATGCGCAGCCGCGACTCGCCGAACTCGCGGACGCGCGCGGGCTGAAGCTTTCGCACGGCGCCGTCGAGACCGGCGCGGGCACCGGTCAGCACCAGCAGCGCGCCGCGACCCCGCAGCCGCAGCAGCAGCAGCCCTCCGCGCCCGCGCGGCGGCCGCGCGCCGATGGCGGCGCCGACATCGATTCCACCGACACACGACTCGCGTGAACTGAAGGACCCCGCTGATGAGCGACACGACTGACACCCCCGCCGCGGCCGACGCGAAGGGCAAGAAGAAGGGCAAGCTGGGCAAGATGCTGATCGGTGGCGTCGCGCTGCTGGTGCTCGTCGGCGGCGGCGTCGGCGCGGGCGTCTATGCGTCCAGCGCCGGGCTGATCGGTGGCGGGCACGGCGCTGCGGCCGACGACGGCAAGCCCAAGCTGGTTCCGAAAAGCGAGCAGAAGCCCGCGTCCGCCGAGGGCGAGAGCGAAGGCGGCGGTCATGGCGGCGGCGAGGACGAGGCCCCGGCGGACGATCACGGCATGGCCACGCCCAAGGGCGGCGGCGGCGATCGTTATGCGTCGACCTACTTTGCGATGGAGAAGGAATTCACCTCCAACCTCCAGGACTCGTCGCATTTCGTCCAGGTCGGCGTCGCGGTGTCGACGCCGTACGACAAGACCGTGATCGAGCATCTCAAGACCAACGAGATTGCAGTGCGTTCGGCAATCCTGATGACGCTCGGCGAGGCGACCGAGGAACAGGTCTTCACCGCCGACGGTAAACGCCGTCTGCAGAAGCAGCTGGCCAAATCGATCAACGACACGCTCACGCAGAAGGAAGGATTCGGAGGGATCGGTAACGTTTACTTTACCAGTTTTGTTGTTCAGTGACTCATGGTTAACGCCCCACCACCAACGAAGCGCGAGCGGCGCGAGCGGGATCGACCCGAGGTCGCGCATCACGGTGTGCTGGGGTCGACCAAGCTCAATCCGTTCGGCGATCTGCACACGCTCCAGCACCTGTCGGCGCGGTTCGCGCGCGCGATCCGCGGCGTGTTCGAGCCGCTGTTGCGCCAGGAAGTCCGCAGCTGGGCCGAACCGCTCGTCGTGCAGCGCTTTGCCGATTACCGCGCCGAACGCGCCGAGGGACTGGTCGCCTGGTTGCCGCTGGTGATGACCCCGGGCGCCGCGCAGGCGCTGTGCGTGATGGACGGCCGGTTCGTGCTCGAACTGCTCGACCTGTTCTTCGGTGGCACCGGGTCGGTTGCGCCCGTGTTGCCCGCGGAGTTCTCGCCCGCGGGCGAGGCGATGATCGCGCGCATCGGCCAGATGATCGCGACCCCGCTCAAGACCGCCTGGGAGCCGATGGCGCGGTTCGACTTCACGCCGATGCGCGTCGAGACGAACCCGGCGATGATCGCCGATCTCGACGGCGAGGACGCGATGATCGTCACGCGCTTCGGGATCGCGGCGGGGGCAGGCAAACCCGTGTTCCTCGACCTCGTCTATCCGGTCACCGCGCTCAAGCCGCACGCGCCGTCGCTCACCACCAAGGTGCTCGGCAAGACCGCCGAGCCCGATCCGGCGTGGCGCAACGAGTTGACGCGCGCGGCGATGAACATCCGCTTTCCGATCCGCTCGGTGCTCGCCGAACCCGTCGTGTCGCTCCAGATGCTGATGGACCTCAAACCCGGCGACGTGATCCCGATCACGATCTCGGGCGACGTCCCCGTGATGGTCGGCAACGACCGGCTCGGCTGCGGCACGGTCGGCACGTCCAACGGCTTCGCGGCCATCCAGCTCACCTCCATTACCCGTATCGACGAAGGATTCGCAGCATGACCGACATGGCCGGTACTTTTCCGGTCGACGCCGCCGTGGCCGCCAATTTCAGGCTGCTGCAGGACGTCGATGTGAAGCTGACCGTCGAGATCGGCTCGACCAGCCTGACGCTGCGCGAACTGCTCGCGCTGAGCGAGAGCAGCGTGATCGAGCTCGATCGCCAGGCCAACGAGCTGCTCGACGTGTTCGTCAACGGCACGCTGATCGGGCGCGGCGAAGTCGTCACCGTCGGCGAACGCTTCGGCGTGCGGATGACCGAGCTGGTCAATCCCGACAAGTCGCTCGCGGCGCGCGGCTGATCCGATGCTCTGGTCCTATATCCTGAAACTCGTCATTCTCCTGCCGCTCGTCTGCGGGCTGATGGTCGGCTGCCTGCTGCTGTGGCGCAAGTTCGAGAGCCGGATGCCCGGCAAGCCGACGTCGCGGCTGATCGGCGTCAAGGAAACGATGATGATCTCGCCGGGCCTGCGGCTCGCGGTGATCGATTTCGAGGGCCGCCGGCTGCTCGTCTCGGTCGGCCGCGGCGGCGTGCACCTGATCGACAAGGTCGACGCATGAGCCTGACCGTCACGCGCAAGGGGTCGGGCCCGGCGCTGTTCACGCCGTTGCAGGCCAGGACGCGGTCGCGTGGCGCCGCGTGGCTGTGGGTCGGCCTCGCGCTGCTGGTCGCGCTGTTCCTCGCGATGCCCGCCTTCGCGCAGGCGGTTCCGGCCCCCGCCAGCCCCGCGGTCGGCGACGCGGTCGACCGCGCGCTCGGCCAGCTCGGCGGACAGGCGGCGGGCAATAGCGGGCAGAGCGGCTCGCTGTCGCTGTCGCTGCAGGTCCTCATCATCATGGGGCTGCTCACGGTCCTGCCGGGCATCCTGCTGATGATGACCAGCTTCACGCGGATCATCATCGTCCTGGCGATCCTGCGCCAGGCGCTCGGGCTGCAGCAGACGCCGCCCAACCAGGTGCTGCTCGGCCTGTCGCTCTTCCTCAGCTTCTTCATCATGGCGCCGACGATCACCCAGATCAACACGACCGCGATCCAGCCCTATGCCGCGGGCCAGCTCGCGGGCACGCAGATGATCACGACCGCGGGCGTCCCGCTCCACGCGTTCATGGTCAAGCAGACGCGGATCAAGGACGTCACGATGTTCGCCGAGATGGCGAAGTCGGGCCCCTATGCCTCACCGCGCGACATCCCCTTCTCGGTCCTGCTGCCGGCGTTCGTCACCTCGGAGCTCAAGACCGCGTTCCAGATCGGCTTCCTGATCTTCCTGCCGTTCATCGTCATCGACCTCGTCGTCGCGACCGTGCTGATGTCGCTCGGCATGGCGATGCTGTCGCCCACGATCATCTCGATGCCGTTCAAGCTGCTGCTGTTCGTGCTCGTCGACGGCTGGGCGCTGACAATGGGCAGCCTTGCCAACTCGTTCGCGACCTGACCCGGTGGACGCGCAATATTTCCTGACCATCGCCAACCAGACGATGTGGGTGCTGGCGCTCGCCAGCGCGCCGATCCTGATCCCGGCGCTGCTCGCGGGGTTGATCCTCGGCATGATCCAGGCGGCGACGTCGATCAACGAGCAGACGCTGTCGTTCGTCCCCAAGCTGATCGTCGTCGCGGTGTCGATCATGATCTTCGGCAGCCTCATCCTCGGGCTGTTGAGCGACTTCACCGTCAGCATCTTCGAACGCATTCCCGATCTGGTGAAATAGGCAGATGCTGGGCTTCGGCCTCTCGATCGAGCCGCAGCTCTGGGCGCTGATCTTCGTGATGGTGCGGATCGGCGCGACGTTCATCGCGGCGCCGGTGTTCGGCAACGTGTCGGTGCCCGTCACGGTGCGCGTCACGCTGTCGGGCGCGATCGGCTTTCTCGTGCTCGCCGCGCACCCGATCCAGCCACCCGCGCAGATCTTCGCGACGTCGACCGTGCTCGCGGTCGCGGCCGAAGCGCTGGTCGGGCTCGCGCTCGGCTTCGTGCTGCAGATCGCGTTTGCCGCGCCGGTGATCGCCGCCGAGATCATCGGCGGGTCGATGGGTCTGGGTTTCGCCTCGTCGGTCGATCCGCAGAACGGCCGGTCGAGCCCCGCGCTCGGCCAGTTCTTCTCGATCATGCTGACCCTGCTGTTCCTGTCGATGGACGGCCATCTCGTGCTCGTCGAGATGCTCGTCAAAAGCTATGACGTGATGCCGCCCGGCGCCGCGTGGCTGGGCGTCGACCGGTTGCGCGGAATCGCGTTCTTCGGCGGCTATGCGTTTCTCGCCGGGCTGCTGCTCGCGCTGCCGGTCGGCTTCCTGCTGCTGTGCCTCAACATCGTCGTCGGGATGATCAGCCGCGCAGCGCCCGCGCTCAATCTGTTCTCGGTCGGCCTCCCCGCCAGCCTCGCGGTCGGCGTCGTCGCGCTCGCGGTCGGCTTCCCGGCGATGGGCGACTATATGGTCGTGATCATCCGCGAAGGCCTCGAAGCCACGCAGAGCCTGGTGCTCGGCTGATGGCGGACGAATTCGGCGAAAAGACAGAAAGCCCGACCGAAAAGCGCAAGAAGGATGCGGTCGAGAAGGGCGACATCCTCCGATCGCGCGACTTCGCCACCGCGCTCAGCATGCTCGCGGGCGTCGCCTGGCTGATCTATGCCGGCCCCTCGCTGATCGCCGCGTGCAAGGCGGTGATGGCGTCGAGCTTCCAGTTCGGGCGGGCCGACGTCGAGGATTTCTCGCCCTGGCGCCCGCTGCAGGAGGCGGGGTGGAAGCTTGCGCCCTCGCTCGTCACGCTGTTCGTGGTCAGCCTCGTCGCCGCGGTGCTAAGCCAGGCGGGGCTCGGCTCGCTCGGCTTCAACGGCAAGCTGCTCGCGCCCAAGTTCACGCGCATCAACCCCGCCTCGGGGCTCAAGCGGATCTTCGGTCCGACCGGCTGGATCGAACTCGGCAAGTCGCTGCTCAAGGTCGGCTTGCTCGGCACGATCGGCGGCTGGATGCTGTGGCAGGCGTCGCACACGACGATGGGGCTCGCCTCGTCCGCCGATCTCAACCAGGCGCTGACGACGCTTGGCGGGACCTTCTCGTCGATCCTGATCGCGATGGCGTTCGGGCTCGTCGCGATCGCCGGGATCGACGTGCCGATCCAGATCATCCGCCGCCTTGGCAAGATGCGCATGTCGAAACAGGAGGTGAAGGACGAGCACAAGGAGAGCGAGGGCAATCCCGAGGCCAAGGGCCAGCAGCGCGCGAAGATGCGCGCGATGGCGAGCGGCAACATGCGCAAGGCGGTCGGCGAGGCGCATGTCATCCTGACCAACCCGACGCATTTCGCGGTCGCGCTGCGCTATGATCGCGGCAAGGACCAGGTGCCCGTCGTCGTCGCCAAGGGCCGCGGCGCGACCGCGCTGGCGATCCGCGAACTCGCCGCGGAAAGCCGCGTACCCGTGCTCGAATATCCGCTGCTCGCGCGTGCGGTCTATTACACGAGCAAGGAGAACCAGGAGGTTCGCGACGACCTGTACATGGCGATCGCCACCGTCCTCGCCTTCGTGTTCGGGCTGAACGCCGCGGCAGGCGGCACGCCGATGCCGCAGCCCGCGATCACCGTGCCGCTCGATGCGCGCTTCGACGAAAACGGCGTGAAACTTTCCTAAAGATCCGGCGGCCGCGGTCGTTACCTCTTTCGAGCGCGCGAGAATTACGGGTGCAAGGATTACCGGCATGGCCATTTCGACGACGAGCAGCACCGCGACGCCGACCCCGGCGGTAACGCCGACGCCGACCGCGGCGAGCGTGACGAAGAACGCGGCGCAGTCGCTGCTGACCTCGCTCAACGCTGGCTCGGGGATCGACACCGCCAGCCTGGTGCCCTCGCTGGTCGAGGCGCAGTTCGCGGCCAAGACCGCGCAGCTGACCGCCAAGTCGAACACCATCACCACGCAAATTTCGGGCCTGAGTGCGCTCAAAAGCGCGATCTCGGGATTCGCATCGGCCTATTCGGCGCTGGTCAAGGGCGGCACGCTCACCAGCCAGCCGACCAGTTCGAACGCCGCGCTCGGCGTGAGTGCGCTGGCCGGCGCCAAGGTTGCGGGGCTGTCGTCGACGATCTCGGTCAACCAGCTCGCCGGCGCGCAGACGATCCGCACCACGGCGACCGGGGTCGACCGGACCGACAAGATCGGCACGGGCAAGTTCACGCTGCAGTTCGGTACGGCCAGCTACGTCGAGAGCACGGTTGACGATACGAAACGCACCGACATCAAGAGCTTCACCCCTGCTGGCCAAGCCGTGGAAATTTCGGTGGACGGCGCCGATCTGGACGGCGTTGCCGCCGCGATCAACGCAAAGGGCGCAGGGATCACCGCATCGGTCGTGACGGATGCGAATGGCGATGCATTCCTGTCGATCAAGGGACCGACCGGCGCGTCACAGGCGTTCACGCTTACTGCGACCGAAGACTCCGACCCTGGCCTTGCAGCCTATAATATTGGTCCCGGCGCAACGAACACCAGCGTCACCGCGACCGCGCAGAATGCCAGGCTGACCGTCGACGGGATCGCCGTCGAGCGCGCGAGCAACACGATCAACAACCTCGTCCCCGGCGTGAAGCTCCAGCTCAACACCGTCTCGGACAAACCCGTCACGCTCGGCAGCACGACCCCGACCGCGGCGTTGTCGCAGGCGATGTCGGACATCGTCGAGACGTATAACGAGGTGCTGTCGACGCTCACCGAACAGACCAACCCGATGACCGGCGTCCTTCGCGGCGACACCGCCGCGCAGTCGCTGCTGCGATCGCTCAAAACGCTGACGCTGACGCCGTTGTCGACCAGCGCGACCGCAGGTGCCCCGACGACGCTCGCCCAGATCGGCGTAGCGACCAACCGCGACGGCACGCTGCGGCTCGACTCGGCGGCGCTGTCGAGCGCGTTGCTGACCAATGCGGGCGCGATCGAGACGATGCTGAACGGTTCGGCAGACGGCAAGGCGGGGCTTGGCGCGGTGCTCGCATCGTTCGCCGCCGCCGCGACCAGCACGACGACGGGGCTCGGCGCTTCGCAGACGCGCTACACCGCGGCACAGAGCGCGATCCTCGACGCCAAGGCCAAGATCGCGGATCAGTCGGATGCGATGACGACCCGCCTGACGCAGCAATTCTCGAGCATGAATTCGCGCGTCTCGTCTTACAAGTCGATCCAGACCTTCCTCACCAACCAGATCGCGGCGTGGAACAAGAGCGACTCGTGATGTACGCGACGACCCTCACGCGCGATCCATTCGCCACCTATCGCCAGATCGACGCGGTCGGCCGTACGACGACCGACGGACCGGGGTTGGTCCAGCTGCTCTACAAGGAACTCGTCGCGGCCCTGCGCGCGGCCGCCTGGGCATCCGACAACCGCCAATATGCGACCAAGAGCGACCGGGTGACGCGCGCGACCGCGATCCTGTTCGCGCTCGAGGCGGGGCTCGACTTCGAACGCGGCGGCGCGGTGTCGGAAACGCTCGCGCGGCTCTATGCCGGCGCGCGCAGGACGATCGTCGATGCCTCGCTCGGACAGGACGGCACGGTGTTCCGCACGACCGCGGACACGCTCGACGAGATCGCGCAGGCTTGGCGGACCGCCAGCGCCGCCTGACCGCTACCGATCGAACCAGTGCCGCTGGACGAAGTACAGCACGATCCCCACCGCGATCAGCGTCGAGGCCCCCGCGATCGCATCGAACGCCCAGGGCTCCTCGGCAAAGGGCAGCCCCTTCACGTTCATCCCGTACAACCCGGTCAGGAACGTCAGCGGCAGGAACACCATCGCCGCGACCGAGATGATCAGCGAGCGATTGTCGATCTGCTCCGCGCGCAGGTCAGTCAGCGCCTCGTGCGTCAGCGCCGACCGCTCCCGGATCGATTCGAGTTCCTCCGCCATCCGCGCCGCACGGTCCGCCGCCGCCGCGAGATGCAGCCGGTCGTCGTCGCGCAGCCAGTCGCCCGGCAGCGCGGCCAGCTTCTCGAGCGCGGCGCGCTGCGGGTTGAGAAACCGGCGATAGCCGATCGCGGCGACGCGGACCTGGCTCACCGTCCGGCGAAGCGCGAACACGTGCTTGGCATCCAGCCGCTCCTCGCAATCGTCGAGTTCGTCGCCGAGCGCGGCGACCTCGGGGTCGAGATCGGTGGTGATCGCGGTCGCGAACGCGGTGATCAGGTCGCCCGGATCGCGCACGCGTCCCGCCTCGACTTCCTGTTCGACCAACGGAATTGCGACCAGCGGCTTGCGCGTCAGCGAATAGACGCGCCCCTTGACCACCCAGATGCGCAGCGACGCGAGCAGATCGGACGAATCCATCTCCTCGCGCGTCCGCCCGCGAAGGTTGAGGAACGCGCCTTCACCGACAGCCTCGCACCGTGGCCGCGTCTCGGTCGCGGTCAGCGCGTCGATGACGTACGTCTCGAGCTTGGCCTCGTCGCGCAGCCATGCCTGCGCCTCCTCCTCGTTGGTCGACAGATGCACCCAGACCAGATCACCGCTCGCATCCGGCGCCTCTTCGACGGGGATCCGCGACGCGACGCCGTCGCTGACCTTGAACCCGAAACCGCTCAACCACCCATCTCCACATCGACGACCAGCCCTGGTCCCGTCCCGCTCGGCGCCGCATCGCACGCGATCCGCGCGGCATCGGCACGCGCGCGGTCGAGGATCGCGGGCGGCACGTCGGCGCGGTGATAGACGCGGTCCGCACTCGCAAGCGCGCGCGCCTGGCGCAGCGTCAGGTCGTCGGGATCGGGCGACGCGAGCGACATCCGCACCAGCGTTCCGTCCTGCACCGCTCCGCCGTCGAGCCAGCCGGCGACGTCGCGCGATGGCCCGAGCGGATCGAGCACGCCGCCGGGGGCCAGCGCGTCGGCCAGCGCACGTCGCCGTGCGCCGCCGTCGGGAAACCGAGCGCGCATCGCGCCCCGCGCCTTTTGCAGCGCGCTGGCCAGCCCGCCCAGATCCGCCGGCACCAGCGCCTCGAGCCGCTGCCGCAACGCCGCCGCCAGCCCGGCCGATGCACCGCCCGTACCGATCGCGATCAGCACGGGCTCACGGTCGACGATCGCGGGCAGCGTGAAGTCGCAATGCGCCGACCGGTCGACCGCGTTCACCAGCACGCCGCGTGCCTTCAGTCGCGCAACCGCCGCCAGCGCCTCCGCCTCGTCGTCGATCGCGACGATCGCGAGCGCCGCGACCGCGGCTTCGTCGGTGACGACCTGCGCGCCGGCACGGTCGAGCAGCCGGCGTTTGGCATCCGCCGCCTCGCCTTCGCCGAGCAATATGACCGGGCGGCCCGCCAGCCGCACGAACAGCGGCAGGCTGTGCAGGCTCACCGCTTGAGCCATTCGGGCACGCGCTCGGCGGCCAGGATCGTCTCGGGCTCGATCCGGTCGGCGACCACCGCGAACCGGTCGCCATCGACCAGCACCTCGGGCACCAGCGCGCGGCTGTTATAGGTCGACGCCATCGTCGCGCCGTACGCGCCCGCGGTGCGGAACACGCCCAGATCGCCTGACTTCACGACGTCGATGTCGCGCCCCATCGCGAAGGTGTCACCCGTCTCGCACACCGGCCCGGCGATGTTCGCGGTCATCCGCTCGCCGCCGGGCTCGACCGCGACGAAGTCGTGATAGGCATCATACATCGCGACGCGCGCGAGGTCGTTCATCGCCGCATCGACGATCACATAGGGATTGGTGACGCCCGGCTTCACCCAGATGACCTTGGTCAGCAATACGCCCGCATTGCCCGCGATCACGCGCCCCGGCTCGAACATCAATTCGACGTCCCAGCCCGCGGTCGCGCGCGCCACCATCGCGCCATAGTCGGCCGGGCTCGGCAGCACGTCGTCGGGCCTGTACGGCACGCCGAGCCCACCGCCCAGATCGACCCGGCTGATCACATGGCCTGCCGCGCGCAGCTCGGCGACGAGTGCGCCGATCCGCGCATAGGCCGCCTCGAGCGGGGCGAGATCGGCAAGCTGGCTGCCGATATGGATCGCCACCCCGCGCAGGTCGAGCCCGTCATGCCGCGCCAGCCGGTCGAACATCGCCGGCGCCTGGTCGATCGGCACGCCGAACTTGTTCTCCTTGCGCCCGGTCGAGATCTTCGCGTGCGTGCCGGCATCGACGTCGGGGTTCACGCGCAGCACCGCCGGCGCGCGGATCCCGCGATCGCGCGCGAGTGCGGCGAGCACCTCGCCCTCCTCCTCGAGCTCGAGGTTGAACTGGCCAATCCCGGCATCGAGTGCGCGGGCGAGCTCGTCGCGGGTCTTGCCCACGCCCGAAAACACGATGTCCGACGCGAGGATGCCCGCGGCGAGCGCGCGTGCCATCTCGCCCGCCGACACCACGTCCGCGCCGTAACCCTCGTCGGCGAGCACGCGCAGCACCGCGACGTTCGGATTGGCCTTGATCGCATAGGCCAGATGCACGCGCCCCGCGCCCTTCAGCGCGTCGCGGAACACCTGCGCATGACGGCGGAACGTCGCGGTCGAATAGACATAGACGGGGGTCCCGACCGCCTCGGCGATCGCGGGCAGCGCGACGTCCTCGACATGGAGAACGCCGTCGCGATAGTGGAAATGGTCCATGCTTGCTTACAATCAGTTTGGCGGCGGCAGGTTGAATTCGTCGCTGCGCCGTTCGCGCGAATTCGTCAGCAACTCGTCGCTGCGCTCGGGGCGCTGCTGCGTCGTCGGCGTCAGCAATGCAGCAGGCGTCGGCGTGGTCTTGGCGCCATAGGGTGCCACGGGGAGCGATTTGCCGGGTTGGGGCTCAAGCCCGTCGGCGGCACCGCAGCCCGACAGCGTCAGACCGGCGAGCGACAACGCGACGGTCAGGCGGGCGGTGAGGGGCAGGCGCGTCATTCGCTCGTCTCCCGTGCGGCGCGGATCGCGGCGCGTACATTGGCGGGCGCGGTGCCGCCGAAGCTCGTCCGGCTCGCGACGGACGCGTCGACCGACAACACGCCATAGACGCGATCGTCGATCCGCGTGTCGATCGCCTTCAGGTCCTCGATCGACAGCGCATCGAGCGCGATCCCCAGATCCTCCGCGCGTTTCACCGCACGCCCGGTCACATGGTGCGCCTCGCGGAACGGCAGCCCCGCCTCGCGCACCAGCCAGTCGGCGAGATCGGTCGCGGTCGCAAACCCCGCCTCGGCCACCGCGCGCATCCGCTCGGTCCGGAACGTCGCGCTCTCGACCATCCCGGTCATCGCCGCGATCGACAGCGCGAGCAGGTCGTGCGCCTCGAACACGGGCGGCTTGTCGTCCTGCATGTCCTTCGAATAGGCGAGCGGCAGCCCCTTCATCGTCACCATCAGCGCGGTCATGCACCCCATGATCCGCCCCGAATGGCCGCGCACGAGCTCGGCGGCGTCGGGATTGCGCTTCTGCGGCATGATCGAGCTGCCCGTCGACCACTGATCGCTGAGCGCGACGAAGCCGAAGGGCTGCGACGCCCAGAGCACGAACTCCTCCGCCAGCCGCGACAGGTGCAGCGCGCACTGCGTGGCGGCGACCAGATAGTCGAGCGCGAAGTCGCGGTCGCTCACCCCGTCGAGCGAATTGGTCATCGGACCGTCGAACCCGAGCGCGCGCGCGGTCATCTCGCGGTCGATCGGGAACCCCGTCCCCGCCAAGGCCGCGGAGCCGAGCGGCGAGCGGTTCATCCGCACGCGCGCATCGGCGAAGCGGCTGACGTCGCGCGCGATCATCGCGTGATACGCCATCAGGTGATGGCCGAGCGTCACCGGCTGTGCGGATTGCAGATGCGTGAACCCCGGCATGACGCTCGCGGCATGCTCCTCGGCGCGCACGAGCAACGCCGCCTGGAAGCCGCCAAGCGCCGCAAGCACCTGATCGATCGCATCGCGGACCCAGAGCCGGAAATCGGTCGCAACCTGGTCGTTGCGCGACCGCGCGGTGTGCAGACGCCCCGCGACCGGACCGATCGCCTCGGCCAGCCGCGCCTCGGTCTGCATGTGGATATCCTCGAGCACGAGATCCTCGACGACGCCGTTGGCGGCATAGTCCGCCGCGACGCGGTCGAGTCCCGCAGCGATCGTCGCGGCGTCCTCAGCCGACACGATACCGCGTGCGCCGAGCATCGCGACATGCGCCTTGGAGCCGGCGATATCCTGCTTCCACAGTCGCTTGTCGAAGGGGATCGAGGCGTTTATCTCCCGCATGACCGCGGCCGGACCCTCGGCGAAGCGTCCACCCCACATCGCATTGGAGCCGTCCATGTCCTCCCCTTCTCTGCTCTCACGGGCGTCGATCGTCTGTCTCCTGGGTAGCGCAATGCTGGTCGCGGGCTGCGATAGGAAATCGCCGGCTCCGGAGCAAGCAAACGCGGCAGGGTCCGCCGTCGGCCCCGCTGCTGGCAACACCGCGACATCGGACGAAGTCGCCCCCTCGCCCGACGAAGCGACCGGCACCCCCGCCGCCCCGGTCGAGAAGATCGACCGCAGCCACAAGGGCGAGACGGGGCCGGCGATCAGCTTCACCGCCCCCGATGGCAAGGCCGTCACGCTCGCCAGCTTCAAGGGCAAGCCGCTGCTGCTCAACCTCTGGGCAACCTGGTGCGCACCCTGCGTCGCCGAGATGCCGACGCTCGACGCGGTCGCGGGCAGCCTGAAGGGCAAGGTGCAGGTCGTCGCGGTCAGCCAGGATCTGCAGGGTGCGGAGAAGGTCACGCCGTTCTTCGCGCAAAAGGCGTTCACGACGCTCCAGCCCTATCTTGATACAAAGGCTGCGCTCAGCATCGCGTATCAGGCGAACCTGCCGACCACGATCCTGTACGATTCGGATGGGCGCGAAGTCTGGCGGATGCTGGGCGGCTATGAATGGAACACACCCGCCGCGGCAAAGCTGATCGCCGAGGCGCGCTGAACGCCCCGCACGACGACGCGCCGCTTCGGAGCGAAAGCTGGAGCGGCGCGGCGTCGGCGGCGTGATCCTGCCCTGTCATCCTGCGGGGTCCTTCGGGATCACGGACCTGGTACCTGCGATCTGCTGTACCCCTCCTTCACCTTGGTCTCGACCGCGATGTCGGTGCGGTAGCGCGGCAACGTCTCGGCATCGGCGAGATCGGGAAGGATCATGACGCGCGCCCGCTGGCGGTGGCGGCTTTCGCGCAGAGCGGCACGAGACACAGCAGCGCGGTCAGCAGCCAGAAGGCGGCGGGCAGGCCGATGCCTTGCGCGACAAAGCCGATCGCGGCGGGGCCCGCGAGGATCCCGGCGTAACCGATCGTCGTGACCGCGGCGATCGCGAGGCCCGCGGGCATGACGGTCTGCTTGCCGGCCTGGCGGAACAGGATCGGCACGACGTTCGACGCGCCAAGACCGATCAGCAGCATCCCGAACAGCGCGACCGCTGCGACCGGCGCGAGCAGCATAACACCATAGCCGAGAAGCAAGAGCAGCCCGCCCCACAGCATCGTCCGCCGATCCCCGAGCCTGCCGACGATCGCGTCGCCGGTCAGGCGGCCTGCGGTCATCGCCACCGCAAAGACGCTGTAGCCGAGCCCCGCCTGCGTGACCGGCAACAAGCCCTTGCCGCTCAGCAGCAACGCCCCCCAGTCGAGCATGGCGCCTTCTGTCAGGAAAGTGATCGCGGCGAGCGCCGCGAGCAGCACCACGATCCCGCGCGGGACGACGATCAGCGGGGTCTCCTCGGTCCTGGGTGTCGCGATCAGCCGGGGCGCGGCCAATGCGAGCGTCGCGATCATCAGGACCGATGCCGTGACGACCCCGGCGACCGGACTGATCTTCATCGACAGGACAGCGGTCAGCAGCGCGGATCCGTCGAAGCCGCCGACGCTGAACAACCCGTGGAACCCGGACATCAAGGGCGTGCCGGCCTGCTTCTCCACCTCGACCGCATGCACGTTCATGCCGACTTCGATCACGCCGAGGAATGCGCCGAACAGCAGCAGCGCGATCGCCATGGTGGGCACCGTCGGTGCGAAGGCGAGAAAGGGCAGCAGGATCGCCTGCCCGATGCCGCCGACGAGAATTGCGGGTCGCGCGCCAAGCTTCGATGTCAGCGGCCCGGCAAGCTGCATCGCGCCGACCGAGCCAAGTCCGAGACACAGCAGCAGCAGCCCGAGCGATCCGTCGCCGATCGCCAGTCTCTGCTTGGCGAGCGGAACGAGCGGCGCCCAACAGGCGAGCCCGAAGCCCGACACGAGAAAAGCCAGACGCGTCGCAAGGCGCGCGCCGGAAGTGGGGTTTTGCACGGGTGCTATCCTCGGATCAGGGCTGGGCTTGCGCGGCGGCGCGCGCGATCGTCGCGCCCGCCTCCGTCAGATCGCGCACGATGTCGGCATCGGCGTCGTGTTCGACGACAATCTGCGCGAGCGCAGCGACGCCACACAAGCGGTGCGGGGCGTGTCGACCGAGCTTGTCGTTCGTGGCAAGGACGATCGTCCTGCGGCTCCGCGCAAACAGCGCGCGTTTGAAAACGGCGTCGGCGGGGTCGTACGCACTGACGCCCCCCTCGGCGGATACCGCGCACGCACCAAGCACGCACAGGTCGATGTTAAGCCGCGCGATCGCCTCGAGCGCCGTTCCATCGACCGCACCGCCGACCATCCGGTCGATCATCCCGCCGATCACCAGCAGATCGATGGCATCACGATGCTGGACCGCGGCGGCGATCGTGACCGAACTCGTGGCAATGGCAAGATCGAGTTGTGGCGGCAGCCTCTCGACAAGCGCGAGATTGGAACTGCCATTATCGACGAAAACGAAACTGCCCGGTTCCAAGAACCGAAGCGCGGCGTCGGCCAGCATCTGCTTGCGCTGCACGTCCTCGCCGACGCGTGTGGCCATCGGGGTCGCCCCCTCGACGATCGGCAAGGCGCCGCCATAGACGCGGCGACACAGGCCCTCCGCCGCCAGACTGCGCAGATCGCGCCGGATCGCATCCTCGGAAACGCCAAACTCCCTGGCCAGCGCGCCTGCACGAACCGGTTGGCCCGAGGCGAGGCGGGCAAGGATCGCATCGATACGGCTCGAAGGAAGGTCGCTTGACATCCACCGTCCCTACCACTGCAAACGTGCATGAACAAGAAGAGATCAACAGTTATCATGCAACATCGGGTATCGCCTGTCCCCAAACGGGCTTGGACGGCCGTCTCTCGATCGCTGGGAAACGCCGCCGCCAGATCGCATCGGCGACGACTGAAAGCGTGTCATTACGCTTGCGCCGGCATCTATCACGCTGGAGCTGTCATCGCTTCGATTGATTATTGGCCAGCGCTATGGTCCATAGCAATATCAGCCCTTGGACAAGAGTACTTCGATGAAGATCGGTCCCGCTGCCATTATGTGCACGACAGTCCTGATGACAAGCGCGTCCGCTAGCTTGAATGCTAGTCCCTCTAAGTACCGCGCGCCGATTCATCACAAGGCGCGGGAATGTCGAATGCCTTTGGGTTGGGACACCGTAGCAGCCCGCAAGCCGCAGTTCGTCATCTTCGGTGAAGTACATGGAACACGGCAGGCGCCTGACTTTGTCGGTGATGTCGCATGTGCGCTAGCTGCACGTGGCGAACGCATCCTTGTTGCCATCGAACATTCGGCAACTGAGAATGCCATTTTGCAAAAAGCTTGGAATCTGTCGGATGCGCAATTTCCCGGCGCATTGGAGAGGTCAGGATGGTCTGGCTCGAACGACGGCACCAGCAGCGAAGCAATGTCGAACCTCCTCGTCCGGCTACACCAACTGGCAAATCGGGGTCAGTCGATCGACATGGTTGCGTTCAATGGCGCGCGAGACGAGGCGCAGAGTCGCCAGTTTTCAAATCTTCCCGGCCAGGGACCGCATGAGGCGGCACAGGCCGACAATATTCTGATCGCCGCGAAGGCGCGCTCATACGACCGGGTCCTTGTTCTGGTTGGCAATGCCCATGCGCGTAAACGTCCGATCGCGCGTGCTGGTGCGTCTTATGAGCCCATGGCAATGCGGCTGGGTTCGCCGTCAAATATTGCCACCCTCAATATGCTGACCGCGGGTGGAACAGCCTGGAATTGCGTGCTGAAGCCGGGTGTAACGCCCAACCCTGGCGTGGCGATTACTCCGAAAGATATCGCATGCGGCAGCTACCCCTTCCGGGGGCTCGCGGATCTGCATCGCCCTGCGTTTATCAAACTCGGCGCGTTACCCGGAGTTGAGACAGATCCCGACTACGACGGAATTTTCTGGCTAGGTAAAGTCAGCACCTCGCCGCCATCAAACTGAGCGAGCCCACCGGTGCCGAAGGTACCGTCCGCCAAGTAAAAATACCCCTTGGTGCAGCCCTTTCGTTATCCACCAAGGCCTGACACACACAAAATCCGATCCTTTCGGAAACAGCGGCAGCCCGCAATGTCGGCTATTGCCACTCGCTGTCCTCCGATCACGACGCTCTAAACGGACCTCGGAAGCCAGAAGCGGTCAGCAGGGCGATGAACGGGTGTGCGGTGTTGCGAAGCGCGGATCGGCGCACGGGACTCAGCCGCTTTACGCCTTGCCGAAGCCGCTCGGAGCACGAAGCAAGCGGCAGGAACGCCCTGCCCCCACCGAGACAAGACGCGCGGACGGCCACTCCTGTCACAGAGGTCACGTTTCGCTGTCAAAGGATGAAGCGCTGGATGCCCCGTGAGGATTCGAACCTCAATAGGCGGTATCAGAAACCGCAGTCTTACCATTAGACGACGGGGCATCAGCGAGGGCGCGATCTAGGCGGGGCTTTGCCGCCTGTCAACGCCCCGATGTTGCCGATTCGCCACGTCGCTTGCGTAATCGCCGGGCTGCGCTACATTCGTTGCCAAGCACCGGGCGGGTATTTTCCCGCGGCGGCAGATATAGATAGTGAGTTTTGCGGCGATGGGGGATGTTTCCGCCCGAATGCCGTCCCGGCAGGGTGGTCCTGCCCGTCCGGCGGCGATCCGGCCCAGTCGTGGGCGATGGCCCGATGCGCAGGCCTTTGCCGCGCTGGATCTCGGCACCAACAATTGCAGATTGCTGATCGCACGCCCGCAGGCCGGCGGATTCGCGGTGATCGACGCGTTCTCGCGAATCGTCCGACTCGGCGAAGGGCTCGCCTCGACCGGCCAGCTGAGCGACGCCGCGATCGAGCGGACGATCGCCGCGCTGCGCGTGTGTTCGGAGAAGCTGAAGCGCCGCAACGTCACGCTCGCGCGCTCGGTCGCGACCGAGGCGTGCCGCCAGGCGCGCAACGGCCCCGCCTTCATCGCGCGCGCGCTCGCCGAGACGGGGATCCATCTCGACATCATCACCGCGGAGGAAGAGGCGCGGCTGGCGGTACTCGGCTGCCATGCACTGATCGAACCCGGCAACGACCCCGCGCTGATCTTCGACATCGGCGGCGGATCGACCGAGCTCGTGCTGGTCGATACGTCGACGCCGATCCCGACCGTGCTCGACTGGCATTCCGCGCCATGGGGCGTCGTGTCGCTGACCGAGCATGCGGGCGGCGGCAAGGGCGAGGCGGGCCGACGCGCGGCCTATGCGCGGATGCGGCAGGTCGTCGCGGACAGCATCGCGCCGTTCGCCGCGCGGCTGCCGGCCAATGTCGAGCGGCCCCGGCTGCTCGGCACCAGCGGCACCGTGACGACGCTGGGCAGCGTGCATCTGGGACTAAGCCATTACGACCGCTCGGTGGTCGACGGGTTGATCGTGCCCGCAAGCGCGATGCGGCGGATCAGCGCGAACCTGTCGCACATGGCGATCGAGGAGCGGGCGAAGCTCGCCTGCATCGGAAACGAGCGCGCCGACCTGGTGGTCGCGGGCTGCGCGATATTGGAGACGATCATGGACATCTGGCCCGCCGAACGGCTCGGCATCGCCGACCGCGGCATTCGCGAGGGCATATTGCGCCGCCTGATGGGCAGCCCGAAGCCATGAGCCGTGGTGGTTCGGGCGGGCATACCCGCGTCCTCACCGCGCGCAAGCGGACCGCGCAGTCGACGCGCTGGCTCGAGCGCCAGCTGAACGACCCTTACGTCAAGCGCGCCAAGGCCGAGGGCTATCGCAGCCGTGCGGCGTACAAGCTGACCGAGCTCGACGAACGGTTCGAGGTCATCAAGGGGTCGAAGCGCGTCATCGATCTCGGGATCGCGCCGGGCGGCTGGGCGCAGGTGATCAAGCGCCGCCTGCCCAAGGCGGCGGTGGTCGGCATCGACCTGTTGCCGGTCGACCCGATCGACGGCGTGACGATCTTCCAGATGGATTTCATGGACGATGCGGCGCCCGCGATGCTGATCGATGCGCTCGGCGGCGCGCCCGACCTCGTGCTGTCGGACATGGCGGCGAACACCGTCGGCCATCCGCAGACCGACGCGCTCAGGACGATGGCGCTGGTCGAGGCAGCGCTCGATTTCGCGTGCGACGTGCTGGAGAAGGGCGGGACGTTCGTCTCGAAGGTGTTCGCGGGGGGTGCCGATTCGGCGCTGGTCGCGGAGATGAAGCGCAACTTCACGACCGTGAAGCATGCCAAGCCGCCGGCGAGCCGCAAGGGATCGGTCGAGTGGTTCGTCGTGGCGCAGGGGTTCAAGGGTCGATCGTTGGACCGGGAGCGCTGATCCACCGATCGGCTCGGCCAGCGCTGCCCTGCGGCGTCTGACGACGCGGCTTTGCCGTGGCGGGGTGGTTCCGGCGCATGATGGCGGTGGCATCGCCGGCGCCCCTGCGCCCTGCGCCCTGCGCCCTGCGCCCTGCGCCCTTCAGGCTTAATTCCGTGTCCCGCGACCCGGCCCCCCCCCCCCCCCCCCCCCCGCCCTTCGACTACGCTCAGGGCGAACGGCGTGGGGGTGGCGAACCACGTGGGGGGCGAACGGTGTGGGTGTGGCGAACCGCGCGGGGGGGGGGCGAACGGTGCGGGGGTGGCGACCGATGGCCACCTGCACCGTAAAGGCGAACTGGCTCCCTCTACACTTCCTCCGCCTCACCCCCAACGACACCCGCGCAGAGAAAAGGCCCGCGGACCTTCTGGTCCACGAGCCTTTCAATCACACCAACCAAGTAATGCCGCAGCATCGTTCGCCGGAAACCGATCAGGGTCGGATCGCAACATGGCCCGGCTGGCGCCGCACCACGTCCGTCCGATCAACCCTCGTAATCGGCACCCAGATTCTGGTTGCGCGGCGGGGCGGCGGCGGTGAGGCGCAGCGCCTCTGCCGATGCCGCGAGGCTGCCGACGGCATCGACCTCGTCGTCATCGTCGACACGGACCTTCTGCAGGCCCTGGATGACCGATTCCTTGAGATGCGCGGGCTTGACGTTCTCGTCGGCGATCTCGCGCAGCGCGACCACCGGGTTCTTGTCGCGATCGCGGTCGAGCGTCAGTTCGGCGCCGCCCGAGATCTGCCGCGCCCGCTGTGCTGCGAACAGCACCAGGTCGAACCGGTTGGGGATCTTGTCGACACAATCTTCGACGGTAACGCGCGCCATGACGCTTCCTTCGCAACAAACACCGATAGGGAGAATGACGGCGCCTACCCACACCCCGCCACAAAGTCAAGATTTTGCCGTCGGGGGGCGCCCACGTCCCCCCGCGCCGCATGGCCGCGAGGTTGCATCGGCCCGAGCCTGTGTCCACTAGCTCTTGCCATGACCATGCCCGCCCCCCAGCTCGATCGCACCACGGCCCCGCAGGCGGTCGACTCGGTCTTCACCGTCGACGGCAACCGGCTGACGCTGCTCGAAGCGGGACCCGAGCGGCTCGAGGCACTGATCGGGCTGATCGCCGGCGCACGGCATTCGTTGCGAATCCTCTATTACATCTACGCCGACGACGACGCGGGGCAGCGCGTGAACACCGCGATGATCGCGGCGGCGAAACGCGGCGTGACGGTCGCGCTCATCGTCGACGGCTTCGGCAGCGACGATGCGGCGAGCGTCGACTTCTTCGACCCGCTCAAGGCCGCCGGGATCGCGGTGTGCCGGTTCTCCGCACGGTTCGGCCGGCGGTATCTGCTGCGCAATCATCAGAAACTCGCGCTGGCGGACGGTGAGCACGACGACGCACGGATCATCGTTGGCGGCTTCAACGTCGAGGACGATTATTTCGGGACGGTCGCCGACAATGCATGGCGCGATCTCGGCCTGCTGATCGAAGGCCCGGCGGCGGGACGGCTGGCGGGCTATTTCGATGCGCTCAGCGGCTGGATCCATCAGCCCAAGGGCAAGCTGCGCAAGCTCAACCATGCGCTGCGCCGCTATAGCGAGACGCAGGGACCGATGCGCTGGCTGATTGGTGGACCGACGCGGCGGCTGTCACCCTGGGCGCGGGCGGTCCGCGACGACATGCGCCGCGCGACGAGTATCGACATCATCGCCGGCTATTTCACGCCAAGCCCGACGATGTTGCGCAGGCTGGATCGCGCGGGGCGTCGTACCGACCGCGTGCGCATCGTCACCGCCGCGAAATCGGACAACAACGCGACGATCGCCGCCGCGCGGTTCACCTATGCCGGGCTGTTACGCAAGGGCGTGCACGTCTTCGAATATCAGCCGACGAAGCTGCACACCAAGCTCTACGTGATCGACGACGCGGTCCATATCGGCTCCGCCAATTTCGATATGCGCAGCCTGTTCATCAACATGGAACTGATGATCCGGATCGAGGACGCCGCCTTCGCCGCGCATGTCCGCCGCTATGTCGAATCCGAAATCGCGTGCTCGACCGAGATCACACCGGCGCTGTACAAGGAAAAGACCGGCTGGCTGCAGCGCGTGAAACAGTTCTGCGCGTATTTCGTGGTCGCAGTCGTCGACCCCAATGTCTCGCGCGGACTGAACTTCGGGGTCGAGGACTAGCCGCCGGCGGTCGGCGGCGACGCTTACTGCGCCGCCGTGCCGCCGACCGTCAGGCCGTCGACCAGCAGCGTCGGCTGGCCGACGCCCGCGGGCACCGACTGCCCGCCCTTGCCGCACATGCCGATCCCTTCGTCGAGCGCGAAGTCGTTACCGATCCCGCGCACCTTGGTCAGCGAGCTGGGGCCGTCGCCGATCAGCGTCGCGCCCTTGATCGGTGCGCCCAGCTTGCCGTCCTCGACCAGATAGGCCTCGGTGCAGCTGAACACGAACTTGCCCGACACGATGTCGACCTGCCCGCCGCCGAACGCCTTGGCGAAGATACCCTTCTTCACGCGGCTCAGCAGCTCGGCGGGATCGTCGCTGCCCGCCTTCATGAAGGTGTTGGTCATCCGCGGCATCGGGGCGTGCGCATAGCTTTCGCGGCGACCATTGCCCGTCGCCTCGACGCCCATCAGCCGCGCGTTGAGGCGGTCCTGCATATAGCCCTTGAGGATGCCGTCCTCGATCAGCACGGTCTCGCGCGTCGGCGTACCCTCGTCGTCGATCGTCAGCGACCCGCGGCGATCCGCGAGCGATCCGTCGTCGACGACGGTCACGCCCTCGGCCGCGACGCGCTCGCCGATCCGGCCCGAAAAGGCCGACGTGCCCTTGCGGTTGAAATCGCCCTCGAGCCCGTGGCCGATCGCCTCGTGCAGCAGGATACCAGGCCAGCCATTACCGAGCAGCACGGTCATCTCGCCCGCGGGCGCCGCGATCGACTCGAGATTGACCAGCGCCTGCGACAGCGCCTCGTCGATCGCGCGGTTGTACGTCTCGGGCTGGAACAGGTCGGTGTAGAGATAGCGCCCGCCGATGCCGTAGCTGCCCATCTCGCGACGGCCATTCTGCTCGGCGACGATCGACACGTTGAGCCGCACCAGCGGCCGGACGTCGGTGGCGATGAAGCCGTCGGCGCGGACGATCTCGACCACCGACCATGTCCCCGAGAGGCTGACCGACACCTGCGCGACGCGCGGGTCGCGCGCACGCGCGGCGGCGTCGATCGTCTGGCACAGGTTCACCTTGTCCGCGAACGGCACGAGGTCGAGCGGATCGGCGGCGGTGTAGCGGTGGCGGTTGGTGCCCTGTGGCGGGCCGGCCTTGGCGGCGACGCCGGGCTCGATCAGCGCCATCGTCTCGGCGGCGCGGCGGATCGCGGCGGGGGTCATCTCGTTCGAATGCGCGAACGCGGTCATCTCGCCCGATACCGCGCGCAGGCCGAAGCCCGAGCTCGTGTCGTAGGAGGCGGTCTTCAGCCGGCCGTCGTCGAACCCGAACGCCTCCGCCTTGCGGTATTGGAGATAGAGTTCGCCGTCATCGGCCTTGGGCAGCGCCTTGGCGGTGAGGGCCTGCGCCTGCTCGGGGTCGAGCGTGTCGCGGTAGAGGAACGAGCGGGGGTCTGCGGCTATCGTCATCCGATAGATATAAGAAGCTTAGCGCCCTGCGCCATCCCCATGGTCGCGCAATGTCGACTGGTCCGCACCATCGGCAGGGCCGCCGACGAGGATGAAGCGCCGGTCGCAATAGCCGCAATCGACATAGCCGGTCTCGTCGATCTGCAACCAGACGCGCGGATGGCCGAGCGCTGCGCCGCCGGGAATGTCGGTGGCGCCATCGCAGGCGACGCGGGCGTGGGTGACGCGGGTGGTTTCGAGCGGCGGATGCATGGCCGCGCGATAGCAAGCGCGGGCGGGGCGGGCAATTGGTTCTTCTGTGTCGACATTCGCAGTGACCGAGAATGATTCACGCGAAGGCGCGAAGCTTGTGTGTTTGTCGCGGAGCGACCGTGCGCCTAATCTCTGTCGCGACGGGCACTGGTGTCTTCCGAAGGACGGGCTGGGCGCCACAGCCTTTGCGCCTTCGCGTGAACACATCTTCTTGTTGCCTCAGGGGATGACCCGCCCTCCCCGCCCCGCTATGCCGCGACCATGACCGAAGCCGCGATCGCCATCACCAATCTCTGCAAGACCTATGCGGGCGGCAAGCGCGCGCTCGACGGCGTGACGTTCGACGTACCGCGCGGCCAGATCTTCGGGCTGCTCGGCCCGAACGGTGCGGGCAAGTCGACGCTGATCAACATCCTCGCAGGCCTCGTCAACAAGACCGACGGCAACGCGGCGATCTGGGGCTTCGACACCGACGACCACCCCCGCAACGCAAAGGCGTCGATCGGCATCGTCAACCAGGAGATCCTGTTCGATCCCTTCTTCTCGCCGTTCGAGACGCTCGAGATCCAGGCCGGGCTCTACGGCGTCCCCAAGGCGAAGCGCCGGACGATGGAGCTGCTCCGCGCGGTGCATCTCGAGGACAAGGCGCACGCCTATGCGCGCACGCTGTCGGGGGGCATGAAGCGCCGCCTGATGGTGGCCAAGGCGATGGTCCATTCGCCCCCCGTGCTCGTGCTCGACGAGCCGACCGCGGGCGTCGACATCGAGCTGCGCCAGCAGCTCTGGACCTATGTCCGCAGCCTCAACGCGGCCGGCGTGACGGTCGTGCTGACCACGCATTATCTCGAGGAAGCCGAGGAGCTCTGTGACCGGATCGCGATCATCAACAACGGCCGCCTGATCGCCAACGAACCCACGCGCGAGCTGGTCGGCAAGGCGCAGGAGAAGATCGTCGCGGTCACGGTCGACCGCGACGTGACCGAGGTCCCCGCCAATGCCTGTTTCCAGACAATCGCGCTCAAGGGCAGCCGCACGCTGGAGATCACCTATGCCAAGGACCGCGTGAACGCGGGCGAAGTGCTGGCCGCGATCCAGGGTGGCGGGTTCGGCATCATCGACGTCTCGACCAAGGAACCCGATCTCGAGGACGTCTTCCTCAGCCTGACCCGCGCCGCCAACGCATGACGAGCGACATCCTGATCGTCGGATCGGGTGCCGCCGGGCTGACCGCAGCACTGAACCTGGCCGACCGCTTCACCGTGACCGTCCTTGCCAAGGGCGCGCTCCACGAGGGCTCGACCGCCTGGGCGCAAGGCGGGATCGCCGCGGTGCTCGAACCCGGCGACACGTTCGAAAACCATGTCGAGGACACGATGGTCGCGGGCGCCGGCCTCAACGACCGCGCGGTCGTCGAGATGGTCGTCGAGGGCGCCCCCGCCGCGATCGAGCGGCTCACGCATCTCGGCGTCCCGTTCGAGACCGAGGGCAATGCGCTCCATTTGACGCGCGAGGGCGGGCACAGCCATCGCCGGATCGTTCATGTCGCCGATGCGACCGGCTGGGCGGTGCAGGAGGCGTTGCAAAAGGCCGCCGAGGCGCATCCCAACATCACGCTCGTCCCCGATCAGATCGCGATCGACCTCGCGACCGGCCGCCACGAAGAGCGCTATTCGGGCGCCGGCAACGTCTGGGGCGTCTACGCGGTCGATCGCCACACCGAACGCGTCGCGCTGTACACCGCGCGGGCGACGATATTGGCGACCGGAGGTGCCGGCCGGACCTATCTCTTCTCGACGGCGCCACGCGGCGCGACGGGCGACGGCATCGCGATGGCGTGGCGGGCGGGTGCGCGCGTCTCCAACATGGAGATGATGCAGTTCCACCCGACCTGCCTCTACAATCTCGACGTGAAGAACTTCCTGATCACCGAGGCGGTGCGCGGCGAAGGCGGGCGGCTGATCAACCCGTCGACGGGACACCGGTTCATGGTCGATTACGATCCGGACCGGATGGAACTCGCCCCCCGCGACGTGGTCGCGCGCGCGATCGACGCGGAGATCAAGCGCGACGGGCTCGATTACGTCCATCTCGACATCAGCCACATGCCCGCCGACTTCATCCGGCATCATTTCCCCAACATCCACGACAAGCTGATCGGGCTTGGCATCGACATGACGACCGGGCCGATTCCGGTCGTGCCGGCGCAGCATTACACCTGCGGCGGGATCGTCATCGACGAGCATGGCAAGACCGACCTCCCCGGCCTGTATGCCGCGGGAGAATGCACCGAATCGGGCCTGCACGGCGCGAACCGGCTCGCGTCCAACTCGCTGCTCGAATGCTTCGTGTTCGGCGAGGCGGCCGCGGACAGCATCGCCGCCGCGTGGGACAGCCTGCCCCCGCCCCCGCCGATCCGTCCCTGGGACGAAAGCCGCGTCACCGATTCGGACGAGGAAGTGGTCATTAAGCAGACCTGGACCGAAATCCGCCGGTTCATGTGGAATTACGTCGGCATCGTCCGCACGACCAAACGGCTCGAACGCGCGCAGCACCGGATCAAGCTGCTCAACGACGAGGTGGCCGAATATTACCAGCATTTCCGCGTCACGCCCGACCTGATCGAGCTGCGAAACCTGCTCCAGACCGCCGAGCTGATCGTCCGCTCGGCGCTGCACCGCCACGAAAGCCGCGGGTTGCACTATACGCTCGACTATCCCGGCATGCTGCCCGATGCGATCGATACCGTGCTCGTTCCCTGATTTTTCGCGGCCCGACGTGTTCAGAGTGCGGCTCGTCGCACGTGGCCGGTACGGGCATATCGCGGACCGTGCGGGCCGATAAGGATTGCCGCCGGATCACGGGGCAATCGGTACATATGGCATCTGGCAGGTTCGCGTGTCTCTTGGGGGTCACCGGCATCGCGCTCGCGGTTGCGGGCTGCGGCCCCTCGTCGCGACCGGGGACGAGCACCGCCGCGCCGCAGGGCGATCCGCAGGCGACCGTCTCGATCCCGATCCCGCCCGTCGCCGCGCGTCCTGTTCGTGCCGCGCCGGCACAGCTCGATGCTGCGATCGTCGCGCTGCATCAGGGGTTCGAGGGCAAGTCGGGGATCGCGATCCGCGCGGTCGATGATGGCTGGACGGTCGAGGTCGGCGGACGCCAGCATTTGCCGCAGCAATCGGTCAGCAAGCTCTGGGTGGCGATCACGCTGCTCGACCTGCGCGACCAGGGCAAGGCGCGGCTCGAGGATCCGGTCGTGGTCCGGCCCGAAGACCTCACGCTGTTCCACCAGCCGATCGCGATGCTGGTCAAGGGCGACGGCTATCACACCACGGTCGGCGAATTGCTGACGCGCGCGCTGACGCACAGTGACAATACCGCGAACGACCGGTTGCTGAGCTATGTCGGTGGCCCGCGCGCGGTGCGCGGCATGATCCTGCGCAAGCAGCTCGGCGAGATCCGCTTCGGTCCGGGCGAGCGCCAGCTGCAGAGCGGGACCGCCGGGCTCGTCTGGCAGCCGGCCTATGCGCTCGGCAATGCGTTTGCCGTCGCCCGCGCGCAGCTCGATCCCACGGTCCGTGCCGCGGCGCTCGATGCCTATGTCGCCAACCCGCCCGATGGTGCTGCGCCGATCGCGATTGCCGATGCGCTCGCGCGGCTTGCGCGCGGCGAATTGCTCAGCGCGAGCTCGACGCAGGTGTTGCTCGACACGATGGGGGCGTCGGTCACCGGCCGCGCGCGGCTTCGCGCCGCGCTGCCCGCGGGGTGGCGGATCGCGCACAAGACCGGCACCGGTCAGGATCTCGGGCGCCGCAACGCGGGCTTCAACGATGTCGGCCTGCTCACCGCACCCGACGGCAAGCGCTATGCGATCGCGGTGATGATCGGCGACACGCTGCGCCCGATCCGCGAACGCCAGATGCTGATCCAGTCGGTCGCAGCGGCCGTCGCCGCGCATGCGGGCAACGCGCGCCCTCAAAGCTGACTCCGATCCTCCCCCGCAAGGGGGAGGTGGCTGGCACTCGCCGGACGGAGGGGGCGGTCAAGGCGACCTCGGCTCCGTGTCCTTCCCCTCCATCAGGGTGACGCCTGCCACCTCCCCCTGGCGGGGGGGGATCGCCTGATCGAGACGGGCGAGATTTCCTCCAATCTGATACCCAACAGCCACGCTTCGCCCATTGGTCCGCGCGCGCGCATCCGCTAGACCGCGCGTGATGCCCCATCTCTATCTCGTCGACGGCTCCGGCTATATCTTCCGCGCCTATCACCGGCTGCCGCCGCTCACCAACAAGCATGGCGAGCCGGTCGGCGCGGTCTATGGCTATACGACGATGCTGTGGAAGCTCGCGGACGAGGTCCACGCTGCAGACGGCCCGACTCACATGGCGGTCATCCTCGACAAGTCGTCGAAGACGTTCCGCAACGATCTCTACGACAAGTACAAGGCGCAGCGTCCGCCGCCGCCCGAGGATCTCGTCCCGCAGTTCCCGATGATCCGCGACGCGACGCGCGCCTTCTCGCTGCCGTGCATCGAGACCGAGGGACTTGAAGCCGACGACATCATCGCCTGTTATTCGAGGGCCGCGCTCGCGCAGGGTTGGGAGGTCACGATCGTCAGCTCCGACAAGGACCTGATGCAGCTGATCGAGCCCGGTCTCGACATGTACGACACGATGAACAACCGCCGGCTGGGCGCGGAGCATGTCGCGGAGAAATTCCACGGCGTCACCCCGGCGCAGCTCGGTGACGTGCTCGCGCTGATGGGCGACAGCGTCGACAACGTCCCCGGCGTCCCCGGCGTTGGCCCCAAAACCGCCGCCAAGCTGATCCTCGAGCATGGTGACCTCGAATCGGTGCTCGCCGCGGCCGAGGGGATGAAGAAGGGCAAGCTGCGCGACAATCTGATCGAGCATGCCGCGATGGCGCGGCTGTCGAAGGTGCTCGTCACGCTCAAATGCGACGTCGCGCTGCCCGAGCCGCTCGAGGATCTCGAACTCAAGGGTATCCCCGACGCCCCCTTGCGCGCATTCCTCGAACATCACGGCTTCAAGTCGCTGATCGCCAAATTGTCGGCCGTCGCAGAAGCGCCGGTCGCCGAGTCGACCGTCGTCGCCGACATGGACGCGGACGAGCCGTGCAAGCATGACGATTACGAGACCGTCGTCGACGAGGGCGCGCTCGACCGCTGGATCACGCTGGCCAGGCACCAGGGCTGGATCGCGATCGACACCGAGACGACGGGGATCGACGCGACGCGCGCCGACCTCGTCGGGATCAGCCTCGCGCTGCATCCGAACCTCGCCTGCTACGTGCCTATCGCGCATGGCGGCACCGATTTGCTCGCGGAAAACCCGGTCCAGATCGACCGCGCGATCGTGCTCGCGAAGATGAAGCCGTTGCTGGAGGATCCGAGCATCCTGAAGATCGGCCATAATCTGAAATACGACATGATCGTCCTCGCCCGCGCCTATGCGGCGACCGGCGGCGTGACGATCGCGCCGTTCGACGACACGATCCTGATGAGCTTCGATCTCGACGCAGGGCTGCACGGCCACGGCATGGACGAACTCGCGGCCACGCACCTTTCGCATACCTGCATCGCGTTCAAGGACGTGGTCGGCACCGGCAAGTCGCAGCGGACGTTCAACGAAATCGACCTCAAGGCCGCGACCCACTATGCGGCCGAGGACGCCGACGTGACGCTGCGCCTGTGGCGCCGGTTCAAGCGCCGCCTGCCCGCCGAGGGCTCGACGCGCGTCTACGAGATGGTCGACCGCCCGCTCGTCCCCGTCATCGCGCAGATGGAGATGCACGGCATCAAGGTCGACGCGGCGAAACTGTCGAAGCTCTCGACCGAGTTCGCCGCGCAGATGGCGAGCCTCGAAACCGAGATCCACGCGCTCGCCGGCGCGCCGTTCACGATCGGCAGCCCCAAGCAGCTGGGCGACGTGCTGTTCGAGAAGATGGGCATCAAGGGCGGCCGCAAGGGCAAGTCGGGCGTCTATTCGACCGACGTCACCGAACTCGAGCGGATCGCCGCAGACAAGGATTCGCCCGGCGCGGTGATCGCGCGCAAGGTGCTCGACTGGCGCCAGCTCTCGAAGCTGAAATCGACCTATACCGATGCGTTGCAGGCGCAGATCAACCCGGCGACGGGCCGCGTCCACACCTCTTACTCGCTGACCGGCGCGCAGACCGGACGGCTGTCGTCGACCGATCCCAACCTGCAGAACATCCCGATCCGCACCGAGATCGGCCGCCAGATCCGTGACGCGTTCGTGGCGGAGCCCGGGAATGTGATCCTCGCCGCCGACTACTCGCAGATCGAGCTGCGGCTGGCCGCGCACATGGCGAACGTGCCTGCGCTGAAGCAGGCGTTCGCGAATGGCGACGACATCCACAGCCTCACCGCGCAGGAGCTGTTCGGCGAGGTCAACCGCGACACGCGCGGCCGTGCCAAGACGATCAACTTCGCGATCCTCTACGGCATCTCGCGCTGGGGGCTCGCCGGTCGACTCGACGTGAGCGCGGACGAGGCGCAGGCGATGATCGACCGCTATTTCGATCGCTTCCCCGGCATCTCGAGCTACATCGTCGACACCACCGAAAGCGTCCGCGCGACCGGGTTCACGACGACGCTGTTCGGCCGGAAAACGCATTTTCCGCGGATTCGCTCGAAGATCCAGCACGAACGCCAGGGCGCCGAGCGCGCCGCGATCAACGCGCCGATCCAGGGGACGAGCGCGGACATCATCAAGCGTGCGATGGTCCGCATGGGCCCTGCGCTGCTCGAGGCCGGGCTGCCGGACGTGCGCATGCTGCTCCAGGTCCACGACGAACTCGTGTTCGAACTGCCCGAGGGCGATGTCGAGGCGGCCAAGCCGGTGATCGAACGCGTGATGGCCAACGCCGCGACGCCGGCGGTGACGCTCGACGTGCCGCTCGGCATCGAAATCGGTACCGGCCTGAGCTGGGGCGCGGCGCATTGATCGCGCAGGGCGGCAGCCGGCAACGCCCGGCTGACTCGCACAAGCGCCGCCGGCGGAGCGCTTGCTCCGACCGACGACGCGGCTGTGCCGCGGCGCGACGCACCGACGGCGCCCGCCCGTGACCGAATCGACCAAGGATATCGACACGCTCGCCAAGGGCGGTCGGACCAACATCGCGGGCTTCGTCCTGCGGCTGGCCGCGCGAATCCCGTTCCTGTTCATCGCCGGCCGGATCTACGGTCCCGACCTGGTCGGCCGGTTCGCGATCGCGGTCGTGGTCGTCGAACTCGCCGCGTTGCTGGCCACGCTCGGCCTCAAGCGCGGGCTCGCGCAGGCGCTCAGCAGCGCGGATCGCCCGCACGCCAACGTCGTGTGGGATGCGATGGCGGTGGCGTTCATCGCCTCGCTGATCGCCAGCGCGGTGCTCTGCACCTTCCCGCAGATCATGTATCCCAACAGCGCGATCACCGGGCTCGACCGGTTCCTGCCGCTGATCATCGTCGCGGTCGCCTGGTCCGACGTCAGCCTCGCCGCGCTCGCCTATCGCCTCAACGTCAAGGCCGCAGTCACCGCGCGCGCGGTGGTCGAGCCGTGGACGATCTCGATCGCCGCCTGGGCCTTCTCCTATTTCACGATCCGCGACGGGCTCGTGCTCAGCTATGTCGCGTCGATGATCGCGGCGCTGATCGCCAGCCTCGTGCCGTTCCTGCGCAGCTACGGCGTCCCCCGCGGCTGGTCGCCGCATTTGCGGCCGCTCTACACGCTCGCCCGCGCCAACGTGCCGCTGGCGGGCGCGGACATCCTCGAATGGGGCAGCCGCAACGTCGACCGCTTCATCCTCGGCGTGATGTTCGAGCCCAAGATCGTCGGCATCTATTACATGGCGCAGCAGGTCGCGAGCCTGCCGCAGAAGCTCAAGACCAGCTTCGACCCTATCCTCGGCCCGGTGATCACGCAGAGCCTCGCGAACAACGACCGCGCCGCGATCGCCAACCAGGTCCGCCAGGTCGCGTTCTGGATCATGGCGGCACAGGGCGGGCTCGCGCTGATGGGCTCTATTCCCGGCGAAGCAGTGATGGGCGTGGTGGGCCCGCAATTCGTCGCCGGCACCGCCGCACTCGCGTTCCTGCTGACCGCCGAATTCCTCGCCTCGACCGGCGCGGTCAGCGAATCCGCGCTCGTCTACATCGCGCGTCACCGGAACCTGATGATCTCGGCGGCGATGCTCGCCTTCCAGATCGGGCTCAGCTTCGCGCTGATCTTCCTGATCCGCGGGCTCGGTTATCCGGTGAATTATCAGGCGGCGGGGCCGGCGGTCGCGCTCATGCTGTCGGTCGCGCTGACCTCGGTGATCAAGTCCAGGCTGCTCGGCCACCTGCTCGGTGCGAGCGTGTCGCCATGGCGCTGGCCGCTCGTGTGGGCCGCGCTGGCTGCCATCGTCGTCGGCGCCGCCTTCACCGCGCTGCCCAAACGGTACGAATGGGTCGAACTCGCGGTCGGGGAACCCGCGATCGCCGGGACGTATCTCTTCATCCTGTGGAAATGGGCGTTCGGCCCGGCGGACCGGGCGTTGTTCAAGAAGAAGCCACCCGAAGCCGAACCGGTGCTCCCCAACGCCGGTTCGGCCATCCCGTAACTGGCCCCCCGCAATCGCCGGGGGCCCGGGTCCGATCAATGCCGGAAGTGGCGCATCCCGGTGAACACCATCGCGAGACCGGCTTCGTCCGCGGCCGCGATCACATCCGCGTCGCGGATCGACCCGCCGGGCTGGATCACTGCCGTGGCGCCTGCCTCGACCGCGGCGAGCAGGCCGTCGGCGAACGGGAAGAACGCGTCCGAGGCGACCGCGGAGCCGATCGTGCGCGGGGTGGACCAGCCGGCCTTGTCCGCGGCGTCCTTCGCCTTCCACGCAGCGATGCGCGCGGATTCGAGGCGGTTCATCTGGCCAGCGCCGATGCCCGCGGTACTGCCGTCCTTGGCATAGACGATCGCGTTCGACTTGGTGTGCTTGGCGACGGTCCAGGCGAAGCGGCAGTCGATCAGCTCCTGCTCGGTCGGCTGGCGCTTGGTCACGACGGTCAGGTCGCCGGGGGTGCCCCCCAGGACTCCATTGTCGCGGCCCTGGACGAGCCAGCCGCCGGCGATCGACTTGGCGGTGAGCCCGGCGCGCGCGGGATCGGGGAGCTCGCCGGTCAGCAACAGGCGGAGGTTCTTCTTCGCAGCGAACAGCGCGATCGCCTCCTCATCGGCGTCGGGGGCGACGACGACTTCGGTGAAGATCCCGGTGATCGCGCGCGCGGTTTCCGCGTCGAGCGTCCGGTTGACGGCGATGATGCCGCCGAACGCCGAGACGGTGTCGCACGCGAACGCAGCGGCATAGGCCTCGGCGAGCGTGGCGGCGGTGGCGACGCCGCATGGGTTGGCGTGCTTGACGATGACGACCGAGGGTTCGGCGTCGCGGAACTCGGCGATGAGCTCCAACGCGGCGTCGGCGTCGTTGAGATTGTTGTAGCTCAGCGCCTTGCCCTGGAGCTGGCGCGCCTGACCGATGCCGCGGACGCTGTCGGTCGCGGTGTAGAAGGCGGCGGACTGGTGCGGGTTCTCACCATAGCGAAGCGTGTCGCCGCGCTTGAGCGTGATCGGCAGCACGGGCGGGAATGCCTCGGCCTGGTCGACGGTGCCGAACCACGTCGCGATCGCCGAATCATAGGCGGCGGTGGTGGCGAAGGCCTTGGCGGCGAGGCGCTTGCGGTCGTCGAGCGTGGTGGTGCCGCCCGCGACGAGGGCGTAGTCCGCGGGATCGGTGACGATCGCGACATAGGCGTGGTTCTTGGCCGCCGAGCGGACCATGCTGGGGCCGCCGATATCGATATTCTCGATCACGGTGTCGCGGTCTGCGCCCTTGGCGACGGTCGCCTCGAACGGATAGAGATTGACGATGACGAGGTCGATCGCGCCGATCTGGTGCTCGGCCATCGACGCGGCGTGGCCGGCATCGTCGCGGACCGCGAGCAGGCCGCCATGCACCATCGGGTGGAGCGTCTTGACGCGGCCGTCCATCATCTCGGGGAAGCCGGTCAGCTCTGACACGTCGCGGACGTCGAGGCCGGCCGCGCGCAAGGCGGTGGCGGTGCCGCCGGTCGAGACCAGCTCGACGCCGTGGCTCGCGAGCGACTTGCCGAGATCGACGATCCCCGTCTTGTCGGAAACGGACAGGAGCGCGCGCTTGATCGGGATGCTGGTCATGAGGGTCTTTCGTGGAGTCGCCGTGCGGCGGGCCTTAGCGTCGGTTGGGGTTTGGGAACAGGGGGAGCTGCCCTCCCCTCCCTACGTCATCCTGACGAAAGTCAGGACCCAGAGCCACGGGCGCGATCGTTTGGTATCCTGGGTCCTGACTTTCGTCAGGATGACGGGGGTGGGGGATGATGGCGGTGACCGTCAGGCCTTTTTCAGCGCCCAGCTCACGCTCGCGCCACCGGCTGCGGCTTCGCCCGTGATCATCAGCTGCTGCGTCGCGACGGGGCGGCCGTCCGCGTCGATCCAGACGCTGTCCTCGACCACCAGCGCGCCGCCGCGACAGCGGAACTGCCAGAGCGCACCGCCCGGCAGGCGAAGGATCGCGCCCAGTCCGTCCGCGGTCGGCGACACCTGCACTCCCGCGCCGAGATGGAAGCGGATCGCGAACAGCGACAGGCCGGTACGCCGCCTGCGCCCCTGCGGCAGAAGCGCGTCCTCGCCGCGCAGCTCGCGCCCGTCTCCGGTGAGCATCAGCTGGCGGCGATGGAGGAACCCCCAGCGGCGGACATAGCCGTCATGGCTCGCCTCGATCCGGCTGGCGGCCTCCGATTCCTGACGGCTCAATTCGACCTCGCCGACACCGCGGCCGAGCGTGCCGTCGGCATGGATCGCGGTGGAATTGCTGTCGGCGATCGTCAGCGTCGAATGCGCCGCGGTCGAGCGCAGCCCCTCGACCATTGCCGCGGGAAGCTGCGCGATGCCGGCCCGCGCGCCGCCGCAATTGACGACGATGCGAGACGGACCGTCCGAGAACTCGAACGCGAGCGTCGAGGCGCAGCCCCCTTCGACGAGGCGCGCGATCGGCGGCGGCGCCGCATCGACGATCAGCACCGCGCTGCTCGCTGCGAGCCGTTGATAGCCCCAGTCGCGCGCTTGGCGGAGTGGCCGCGTACGGACGCCGCTCGCCTCGATCACGGCGGCGACCTGTGTCTCGCTCGAGGGTCCGCCGCCCTGCCAGCTCGACAACCCGTGATCGGCATGCGCGACGCCGAGCAACGCCGCGACCATCCGCGCGAGCGTGACGCCGACCGTCTCGGGGAGCGCGAGGCCACGCGCCACGTAGCTTTCCTGGAGCAGCGTCAGCAGCTGGATCGTGTCGAGCAGCATCGACGGGCTGCGCGACACCGACCCGCCATCGTCGAACAATCCGGTGCCCAGCGCGCGGAGCAGACCCGCCTCGCCGAACGCGCGACGAGGGTCTCCGCCGGGGATCAGCAGTCCGGCGGCGACGACCCCGCACCAGGCGGCGATGCGGGGGGCGCCCGCCGGCGCCTTGTCGGCCGTGCGATCGAGGTGGAGCGCGCCGCGCGCGAGCGCGTTCAACACCTTCGAGCGATAGATCAGGTCGGACGAGGACAGGATCAGCGGTGCGTGCGCGGTCCAGAACAGGATGCGACGGCCCCACATGTCGGGCCGCCATGCGATGCCCCCGGTCTTGTCGGCATAGGCGGTCAGCCAGAGCCCCATCAGATATTCGGCGATCGGTGCGCCGCGCGACCGCGTCGCCACCGTCGAGAGATCGCGCAGCCACGCGAAACTGTGCAGATAGTCGGCAAAGGCCTTGGGCAGCGGCTTGGCGAGGTCGAGCGTCTCGATATCGCGCGCCTCGCCGCGGAACGAGAGCACACCCTCCAGCAGCATCGTCCCGCGCGGGATGTCGCCGAGGATCGGATCGCCGGGGACCGCGATGAGCTTGAGCGGGTAGCGCCCCTTGAGGCGAAGCGCATGCAACGGCGTGCGCCATGTCAGCCGGTGGAAGCGCTCGGCCAGCCGATCGGCGAGCGACAGCCCCTTGTCGCCGCCGAGCCGGATCAGGCGGCGGCCTTCATCGATCCCGTCGAGCGCGGGGTCGGTCGCGGGATCGCGCTGGCTCAATCGCCCCTCAATGCCGCAATGTTCGCGGCATACTGCGCTGGCCCGCCGCGGAAGACCGAGGTGCCCGCGACCAGCGCGTCGGCGCCCGCCTCGATACAGCGCTTCGCCCATTCGGCATCGACACCGCCATCGACCTCGAGATCGATCGCACGACCGCTCTTTTCGATCATGGTGCGGATCGCGGCAATCTTCTTGAGCTGGCTCGGGATGAAGCTCTGTCCGCCAAAGCCGGGGTTGACGCTCATCACCAGCACGAGGTCGACCATGTCGAGCAGATAATCGAGCATCTTGGCGGGCGTGCCGGGGCAGATGACGATACCGGCGCGCTTGCCGAGGCCCTTGATATGCTGGAGCGAGCGGTGGATGTGCGGGCCGGCCTCGTAATGCACGGTGATGCAGTCCGCACCGGCGTCCGCGAACGCGTCGAGATAGGCGTCGACGGGAGAAATCATGAGGTGGACGTCGAACGGCTTGGTGGTCATGCCGCGCACCGACTTCATGACCGCGGGGCCGAACGAGATGTTGGGGACGAAATGCCCGTCCATCACGTCGATATGGATCCAGTCGGCACCGGCCGCGTCGATGGCACGAACCTCCTCACCCAGTTTGGCAAAGTCGGCGGACAGGATCGAGGGAGCGATACGGACGGGTTGCATGGGATTGTCCTAGCGCGGGATTCACGTGGTGCGAAGGGCTTGTATCCTCCCCCTTGCGGGGGAGGATTGGTCAGGCGCGCTTGAGGCGGGCGATGAAGAAGCCGTCGCAGCCGCCTTCATCCGCGAGCATGCCGGGGAGCGTGCGGACGCTACCAGCTAGGGGGCCGGTCTCGGTGGGCGTGATGCCCGCGGGAAGTTCGGCCTGGTCGACCGGCGCGATCGTGTAGTCGCTGCGCGCGGACAGGAACGCATCGAGCTGCGCCTCGCCCTCCGACGGTTCGAGCGAACAGGTCGCGTAGACGAGCGTGCCGCCGGGTTTCACCCAGTCGGCGGCGCGCGTGAAGATGCGTGCCTGGAGCGCCGCGGTCTCGGCGATGATCGAGGGGCGGACGCGGTGGAGCACGTCGGGATGGCGGCGGAAGATGCCCGTCGCGCTGCATGGCGCATCGATCAGGATCGCGTCGGCGGGCTCGGCGGGCGCCCATTCGAGGATGTCGGCGTTGACGACCTCCGACTTCAGGTGCGTGCGATAGAGGTTTTCGCGCAGGCGCTTGATCCGGCTCTGCGAATTGTCGACCGAGGTGACGGTCCAGCCTGCCGCGGCGAGCTGCAGCGTCTTGCCGCCCGGCGCCGCGCACAGATCGAGGACGTGGCCCCCACCCTCTGACGGCGCCTTCCCCAGCAGGCGTGCGGGGAGCGAGGCGGCGATGTCCTGCACCCACCACGCGCCGTCGCCGAACCCGGCCATGTCGGGGACCGAGTCGTGATCGCCCAGGCGAAGATGGCCGGGCATGAAGCTCTCGCCGCCGAGTTTCTCGCGCCAGCCTTCGGTTTCGGCGGGGTCGGCGATCGTGAGGTCGAGCGGCGGCGGTGCGGCGATCGCGCGACCGGCGGCGTCGACCATCTCCTCGCCCCACGCGGCTTCCCAGCGGAGTTCGACCGGCGCGGGCAGCGTCGGGACCTCGGGGAGCAGCATGTTCGCGCGGAACAGCGTGCCGAACACGCCGTGGACGAGCTTGCGCGGGCCGCCGTCGACCAAGGGCAGCACGGTCGAGATCGCGGCGTGCGACGGCGTGCCGAGGATCAACACCTGGACGAGCGCGATGCGCAGCGCCATCCGCGCCTTCGCATCGTCGGGGAGGTTGGTCTTGGTGACCGAATCGATCATCGCATCGAGATCGGGGAGCCGGCGCAGCGTCTCGGCGGCGATCGCGTGCGCGAGGCCGCGATCGGGGCCGTGGATCGCGCGGGTCGCGGCGGGGAGCGCGGATTCGAGCGACTCGCCGCGTCGGAGCACGGCGTCGAGCAGGCGGAGTGCTGCCCGGCGGGTGGGGACGCCAAGCGGCTCGGGGGCGTGGGTATAGTCGGGCATATAAGGTCCTTCGCGTTCGGTTTGCCGCGTGGCTGTAGTGGCAAAGTCGCGCGGCAGGGCCCATGTGGCGGTTACGACGCCAACACGCAAATCCGGAGAGCCGCGATGGGCCAGCGCCCCGATCATGTGAAGCCACCCGAATATCTGGCGAAGACAACGCCGGTGCCAAAACCCGAGCCGATCGTGCCCGACAAGGATCCCGAACCGCGCGATCCCACGCGCTATGGCGACTGGGAGCTCAAGGGCATGGCGATCGACTTCTGATCCGGGCGCGATGGCCTGTCCGTGATGCTGACGCGATCAGGATCCGGTGTGACGAACGACCCATGCGCCGTCCGTCATCCTGACGAAAGTCAGGATCCAGAATCACGAACGACACATGCCCCGTCCGTCATCCTGACGAAAGTCAGGATCCAGGATCACGAACGACGCCGTAGCTGACTCTGGATCCTGACTTTCGTCAGGATGACGGGTGGGGCGAGGATGACGGGTGGGGTGAGAATGGCGGGGTAGAGTGCGAACGACGGGGGTAAATCTGCGGCAGCGGTCCTGACGCAGGTGGAACGTATCTCCTGGCGGCGCGTCGCGGTAGGATGAGGGGATTCTTCGCTAAACGCTGGGTTAAAATCACCGGCATGGTCGTCGCGGGCGTGCTCGTGCTGGGACTTGTCGGGCTTGCGGCGTTTCCCTGGGGGTCGCTCAAGGGGGTGATCCAGCGCCAGCTCACCGCGCGGTTCGGACGCCCCGTGACGATCGGCGGGATCGAGCGCGTCGATACGTTCGGATTCAACCCGACGATCCGCATCACCGACGTGCGTATCCCGCAGGCGGCATGGGCCGGAACGGGCGATTTCGTACGGTTGCGCGAGGCCGAGGCGACGTTTTCCGGGCTCGCGCTGCTAAAAGGCGCGTTCGGGCCGCGTGATGTGAAGGCGCGCGGGCTGCGGCTCGTGCTGGTCCGCGACCGGAATGGCCGGACCAATTGGGAACGACCGGGCAAGCCGAAGGGCGGCTCCAGCTCGACGGAACTCGACGGGCTGACGATCAGCGACAGCGTGATCGCGTATCGCGACGACAAGCAGGATCGTTTCGTGACCGCGCGCTTCGCCTCCGATCCCGTGCACGGGATCCGCGCGACCGGCACCGGCACGATCCGCGGTGCGGCGGTGCGGATTGCGGTCGCGGGGCCTTCGGTCGAGACGTTCCAGGGCAAGCCCTGGCCGTTCACCGCGACGATCGACGGCGATGCGCTCTCGATCACGGCGAAGGGCCGGATGGACCGCCCGCTCGATACCGACGCGATGAGCCTCGACGTGACCGCGCGCGCGACCGATCTCAAGCTGATCGACGCGGTGATCGAGGCGGGGCTGTTCCGGACGCAGCCGGTCTCGTTCAGCGCGCATGTCCGCCACGACCAGCCGAAATGGACGGTGACACAGCTCAAGGGCGTCGTCGGGCGGTCCGATTTCACGGGGCATGTCAGCGTCGACAAACAGGCGGGGCGGAGCAAGGTCGATGGCGCAATCGTGTCGCGGCAGTTCGACTTTGGTGATCTCTCGTCGAACGAGGGCAAGGCCAAGGGCGCCGCGCTCGAGCGCGCAATCGGCCCGCGACTGGTCCCGAACACGCGGATCGACATCGGCAAGATCGACACCACCGATGCGCGGATGGCGTTCAGGATCAAGCGGATCGTGAGCGCCAAGGGGGCGTCGCCGATCCTGTCCGCCAAGGGCGTGCTGGCGATCGATCACCAGTTGCTGACGCTCAGCGATCTCGATGCGCGACTCCCGCATGGGCGTGTCGAGGGCAAGCTGACGGTCGACCAGCGCGGCGATCGCAAGGTGCCGATGGTCGATATCAACCTGCGGCTGCGCGGCAGCAGCGTGCAGGATCTCGCGGGCGGCGGCGGCGATTTCAGCGGCAATGTCAGTGCGCGCGCGCGGTTGAAAGGCCCCGGTGCGACGATCCGCGCGGCGGTCGGCAATGCGAACGGCACGATCGGGTTCGTCGCGCGCGACGGGCAATTGCCGCAGGGGATCGCAGCGGCGCTCGGCTTCGATGCGGCACGCGCGCTTCTGGCGAAGGATGGCGAGCGCGCGGGGCTGCGCTGCGTCGTGCTCAAGCTCGACGTGACGCGCGGGCATGGACGGATCGATCCGATGATCATCGACACGACCGCCAGCCAGTTGCGGGGGACGGGTAGCGTGGTGTTCCCGGGGGAGACGCTGAACATCCGGCTGAGCGGAACGCCGAAACAGGATGCGCTGCTCCGGTTGCCGGGATCGGCCTATATGACGGGGACGATCGAGCGACCCAGCGTGTCGATCCCGCCCGAGGTGAAGTCGGTGGGGAATATCTTCAAGGCGATCGGCCGCGCGATCACGGGGAAACAGGGGCCGACCGCGAGCGATGCGGATTGTTCGGGTCTCGCCGCGCGGGTCCTGCGCTAAACCTTTGATCCTCCCCCGCCAGGGGGAGGATGAGGCAATCGCTTCTTATCAACCTGCCTCGCCTTTCAGCGGCCGCGCGAGCAGGTCGCCGATCACGTCGGTGACGGGTGCGCCTTCGAGCAGGCGGCACACGGCCTCGGTGATCGGCATGTCGACCCCGGCATCGCGTGCCGCCTCGCGCAGGACGGGAGCGGTGAACGCACCCTCGGCCACCGTGCGGCGATCGCCGAGCAGCGTTGCGGCGGACTCGCCCCGCCCGAGACCGACACCCAGCGAGAAGTTGCGCGAGCTCGTCGACGAGCAGGTGAGCACGAGATCGCCGAGTCCCGACAGCCCGGCAAGAGTCTCCACGCGTGCGCCGCGCGCGAGCCCGAACCGGGTCATCTCGGCAAAGCCGCGCGCGATCAGCGCCGCGCGGGCATTCTGGCCGAGCCCGGCGCCTTCGACCACGCCGCAGCCGATCGCGAGCACGTTCTTGACCGCCCCGCCAATCTCCGCGCCGACGACGTCGGTCGACGCATAGGTTCGGAAATGCCGCGCCGCGAGCCGCGTCGCAAGCGCCTCGCCAAGCGCCTCGTCCTCGCAGGCGAGCGTCACCGCGGTCGGCAACCCCGCCGCCACCTCATGCGCGAAGGTCGGCCCCGACAGCACCGCGATCGGCGCGGCGGGATGCACCGCGCGCGCGACCTCGCCGACGAGCCGCTTGCTGCCCGCCTCGATCCCCTTGGCGCACAGCACCAGCGGGATGCGGCCGATCGGCGCGGCGGCGAGCACGCTGCCGACATGCTGCGCGGGCGCGACGACGAGGATCGCGTCCATGTCCGCCAGCGCGGCGAGATCGCCGGTCGCGCGGATCGTCGGCGACAGCGCGACGCCGGCGAGGAACAGCGCGTTTGCCTGAGTCGCGTTGATCGAGTCGACGACCGCCGCCTCCCGCGCCCAGAGGACGACGTCGCGGCCGTCATGCGCCGCGACCTGCGCCAGCGCGGTGCCCCAGGCGCCGCCGCCAATGACGCCGATCCTCATGTCCTGCGCCCTCATGCCTTCACCCCTGCCCCGCGCACCGCCTCGGCGGTCGGATCGAGCGGCCAGCGCGGGCGTGCGGCGACGTCGAGCGGGTCGGTCAGCCCGGCGGCGAACCGCTCCGCACCCGCCCAGCCGATCATCGCGGCATTGTCCGTGCACAGCCACAGCGGCGGCGCGACGAAGCGCAGCCCGTTGTCGGTGGCGAGACGCTGCAACGCACCGCGCACCGCCGTGTTGGCGGCGACCCCGCCCGCGACGACGAGTGCGGTCGCGCCATAGGAGATCCGGAGCGCCCTGGTGGTGCGGTCGATCAGGCAATCGACCACGGCCGCCTGGAACGACGCGGCGATATCCTCGGGCGGATATTGCCCGACGACACGCGCGACCGCGCTCTTCAGCCCGGCAAACGAGAAATGCGGTTCGGCCGAGCCTTTGAGAGGGCGCGGCAGGGGCACCGCCCTTGCATCACCCAGCGCGGCGGCGCGCTCGACCGCCGGGCCACCGGGGAAGCCGAGTCCAAGCAGCTTGGCGGTCTTGTCGAACGCCTCGCCCGCCGCATCGTCGATCGTCGTCGCCAGCCGGCGATACGCGCCGACGCCCTCGACCAGCAGCAGCTGGCAATGCCCGCCCGACACCAGCAGCAACAGATAGGGAAATTCGAGATCCGGGTCGGACAGCCGCGGCGACAGCGCATGCCCCTCCAGATGGTTGACCGCGATCAGCGGCTTGCCCGCGGCGTGCGCGAGCGCCTTGCCCGTTACCAGCCCGACCATGACGCCGCCGATCAGCCCGGGGCCCGCGGTCGCGGCAACCGCGTCGACATCCGCCAGCGTCAGCTTCGCATCGGCCAGCGCCGCGACGATCAGCGGCTCGAGCGCCTCGACATGCGCGCGCGCGGCGATTTCGGGGACGACGCCGCCGAACGGCGCATGCGCGGCCTCCTGCCCGAGCAGCCGGTGCGCGAGGACCTGCCGATCGCCGGTGACGAGCGCGGCGGCGGTTTCGTCGCAGGAGGATTCGATACCGAGAATGATCATCGCCTGTCTCTATCGCGCCGCACGAAGCTTGTCCCGCGCTTGTCGAATGCGTCACCATTCTGCATGGCACGACCATGACTCGTTTTCGGCTCGGTACGCGCGGTTCGCCCCTCGCCCTCACCCAGGCAGCGATGGTGCGCGACGCGTTGTGCCTGGCGCATGGCTGGTCAGCGGACGCCGTCGAGACGGTCGTGATCCGCACCACCGGTGACCGCGTCCAGGATCGCGCGCTGGCGGAGATCGGCGGCAAGGCGTTGTGGACCAAGGAACTCGACCGCGCGCTCCACGACGGCGAGATCGATTGCGCCGTGCATTCGATGAAGGACGTCGAAACGATCCGGCCCGAAACGATCCGGATCGCGGCGATGCTGCCGCGCGCCGACGTGCGCGACCGGCTGATCGGCGCGGAAAGCATCGCCGACCTGCGCCAGAATGCGGTGGTCGGGACCAGCTCGCCACGACGACGCGCGCAGATGCTGCGGTTGCGCCCGGACCTCGAAATCGTCCTCATCCGTGGCAATGTCGACACGCGGCGCGGTCGGGTGGCGAGCGGCGAGATGGACGCGACGCTGCTCGCCGCAGCCGGGCTCGATCGCCTCGGCCAGCATGATTGCGGGCATGCGATCCCGACCGACGTGATGCTGCCCGCCCCCGCGCAGGGCGCCGTCGGTATCGAGGTGCTTGGCGAGGGCGCGGCGGGCGCGATCGTTGCGGCGATCGATCATGCGGAAACCAGTCTGTGCGTGCTGACCGAGCGGGCGTTGCTCGCGCGACTGGGTGCGGACTGTCATTCGCCCGTCGCAGCGCTCGCATCGCTGGCGGGCGAGACATTGACGCTGCGCGCGGAATTGATCGCCGAGGACGGACGCTGCGACGTGACGGGATCGATCGAGGGCGGGATCGACGAAGATCTGGGAACGGCGCTCGCGCTCGACCTGCTGACCCGCGCGCCCGCCAGCGTCAGGCTCCTGTTCGCGGCATGACCCGGTTCGTGGTCCTGCGACCCGAACCCGGCAATGCCGCTACGTGTGCAAGGCTGCGCGACCAGGGGCTCGAGGCGGTTGCCCTGCCGCTGTTCGCGGTGGTGCCGGTGGCCTGGACTTTGCCCGACCTTGCGCGGTTCGACGCGGTGCTGCTGACCAGCGCGAACGCGGTGCGTCACGGCGCGCTGCCCGATACGCTGAAGAGGCTCCCCGTCGTTGCCGTCGGCGATGCGACGGCGGCCGCTGCGCGCTCGGCGGGTTTCGATGTCGCGATCACCGGGACCGGCGATGCGCGGTCGGCGGTCGATCAGGCCCGTACGAAAAATCTTGCCCGGCTGCTTCACCTTGCAGGGCGCGAGCGGGCGCCGACCGCAGGGAACGTCGAGGCCATCACCGTCTATTCGAGTGATCCCGTCCGCGTCGATGACGCGGAGATTCGCGCGGCTGCGGCGCAGCATGTCCTGATCCATTCCGCACGCGCGGCGCGGGCCTTTGCCGAACGGGTCGACGGCGCAGGGGTCGATCGCGCAACGATCGCGCTCATCGTCATCAGCGCCGCCGTCGGAACGGCCGCAGGCGGTGGCTGGAAGGAGGTGATCGTCGCTGACCAGCCGACCGACGACGCGCTCGTTGCGATTGCCGGAAACCGCGCGATTGACCCTGGCGCGCGTCGCGGGGATAAGCGCGTCATGAGCGACCAAGTGCCGATCGACCGTTCCAGGGCACGCGGCCCACGCCTGGGTGTAATAATCGCGTTGATCGGACTGGCGTTTATCGCCGGCCTGGTCGCGATGGGCTATGCCTTCAAGACCGTTCCATGGCTCGGCGCGCAAACCGCCGCGCTGACCGGATCCGGTGTGAAATCGTCCGCTGCGACGACCGGCAATGCCGATTATACGCCCGCGCAGCCGCTCAATGCCAATGGCGAGACATCGGCGCCGGCGGTGATCGATACCGCGGTGCTCGCGACGCGCGAAGCCACGCTGGCGGGCCAGCTCAGCGTGCTCGAAACGCGTACCGCCGCCGTGTCGGCGGATGCGAATTCGGCAGCGGCGCAGGCGACGCGTGCCGAGGGGCTGATGGTCGCGTTTGCCGCGCGTCGGGCGATCGATCGCGGTGTCGGACTGGGCTATATCGAGGAGCAGCTTCGGCTGCGCTTCGGCAAGGCGCAGCCCCGCGCCACGGCGGCGGTGATCCAGGCGGCCCACCAGCCGGTGACGATCGAGGATCTTCGCCAGGGTCTCGACACCATCGCGCCCGACATCACCAGCACCAACGGCGTCGCCGAGGGTGGCTGGCTCAAGACGGTCCGGCGTGAATTCAACAATCTTATCGTGCTGCGCGAGGAGAGCATGGCCTCGCCGATGCCCGCCGACCGACTGGCACGTGCACGCAGGCTGCTCGAGGCGGGTCAGGTCGAGGCCGCCCGTGCCGAGGTCGCGCGCCTGCCGGGTGCCGGCCAGGCGGGTAACTGGATGGCGGCCGCACGACGCTACATCATCGCGCGCCAGGCGCTCGACATCCTGGAGAATACCGCGCTCATGGGTCAGGCCGGGCAACCCCAGCCCAGCCCGATCATCGTCACGACACCGATCGTGCCGCCGACCGCGGAGCAGGTCGAGGATCAACCCGCGCCGTTGACGGCGACACCCTGAACCGCTGACGTCGCCGTCAGAACGAGTTCCAGTCGTCATCGCGGCGGACCATCGAAGAGATCGCCGCGACCGGCAGCGGCTTGACGGGCGAGGCATAGGCTTCGGGGGTTACGAAATCGCGCCTAGCCGGTTCGTTCGAACGCTGTGCAGCCGAGGCGTGGCCGTTGCGATGCCCCTGCCCGATCTGGAAGCGGTTCGCCCGGTCGGCGAGCGCCCCGACCTCGGTCGCCAAACTGCGCGCCGCGGCCGAGGTTTCCTCGACCATTGCCGCATTCTGCTGCGTTGACTGGTCCATCGTCCCGATCGTGGCCGAGATCTGTGTGATCGCCTCCGACTGCGCCTGGTTGTCCGATGCCATCGTCGCGACAAGTTCGTGGACCTGCGTCACATCGCCCAAGATCTCGGCGAGTGCGCCGTCGACCTTGGTCACGGCATCGACCGCGGTCACGATGTCCGTCTGCGTGACGGTCAACTGATCCCTCGCACGCTTGGCTTCCTCCTCGGCGCGCATTGCCAATGCGGACACCAGATCGGCGACGACCGCAAAGCCGCGTCCCGCATCGCCTGCGCGTCCGGCCTCGACCGCCGCGTTCATCGCCAGCACGCGCGTCTGGAACGCGATCTTGTCGAGCCCCTCGATCACGTTGTCGATGCCCTTGGCACTTTCGGAGACGCGCCCCATCGCCTGGACCGCCTCGTCTGCCACGGTGCGACCGCCGCCAACCGTGGTGATCGCCTGATCCGCGCGTTCGACCGTCCTGCTCGCCGCGCTGGCGGACGCGCGCAACCGGCCATCCATCTGCGTCACCGACGCCGCGGTCTCCTCGAGCGAGGCGGCGTTGCTTTCGGTACGACGCGCGAGATCCTCCGACGCCTGTGCGATCTCGTGCGATCCGGTGCGGATCGTCGTCGTGCTCTGCGACACCGCACCGATCAGGTCCCGCAGCTGGTTGAGGGCGTCGTTATAGCTGACTTCGAGCGGCGCGAAGCTTTCGGGCAGACCGTTCAGCGTGTTCGTCAGATCGCCTGCGGCAAGCGCATTGAGCGCGCTGCCCGTCGCGGTGATCGCGGCGTTGCGTTCGACCTGTGCCTCTTCGAAATATACCGACAGCGACAATTCCATGTCGAGCAGCGCAGCCTTGACGATCGCGACGGTCGCATCGGTCGCGCTTGGTCCACGAAACCCGCGCATCAGGCGGCGCCAAGGGCTGTACTCCTTGCCGATACCCTCGAGAAGGACTTCGAGAACGACCGCATAGGCACCGACATACCAGCGCGGTTCGAGCCCGATGCGCGCATGCACCGAGCCGATGCGCCGCACGCTGCCGTAGAATTTCTCGTCGAACCGGCCGCTTGCGATATTGAGCCAGTGCGACGCCTGCGCCGACTTGGCCGCGTCCATATGCGCGGTATCACGGAAGAAATGCGCGGTTTCGGGTTGCTGTCGGACCCGCGCGTAGAAGCGGTCGAGTGCGCCGCCGATGATTTTCTGAATGAGCGGCCGGACCGCCGCCACTGTTGCCTGCTGTTTTGGCCCCATCTCCATGAAAGTGAGGCGCGACGAAACTTGATCCGATGACACTGACTGCTCCTTATCGCCACGCCCCCAAGACGGTTTTGCGATAGTGAATTATAGGGAGTGCCCCCGATCGACGGTCACGATCGTCGATGAATCTCGGCACCGGCCAGCCCGCTGCGCCGGCATCGCAGGTGGTCCTCCAACGGCATCCCTGACCGATTCCCGGGCCGCGCCAAGGATCTTGCGGATGCTCGCATAGGGGCCGGCTTTCAGGGCAAAGCGAAGCCGTCCGGCATGGGTTGGCGCATGTCGCAAGCGTAGCGGAAGTCTGCGCACGATAGACAGTGATGTTGGCTTCGATCGCCGTGACGTTCGTCGCAGCATGGTCGAGGTCGCGCGTGCGCGGCCATGTCTCTGGATGGAATGTTCACGCCTGAGATCACAGGCCGAGCTCATGCCAATCTTTCGTCCGTGGCACGATAAGGCCGCGTGATGCTATAAGGCGATGGTGATCGTGGTGACATCCCGGGCGGGATCGATGGCTTATCCATCGAAACCGCCACCCTGATGGGTGGCGGCTGGAGCGGGCGAAGGGATTCGAACCCTCGACCCCAACCTTGGCAAGGTTGTGCTCTACCCCTGAGCTACGCCCGCTCTGGCGCCTGTGCCGCCGGTCGAAATCGACACGGTGGCGGGGTGAGGCGCGCTATTAGCCCGGGGTTTCAGGTACGGCAAGCGCCTTCTTCGGAAAATTTCAAAGACGGTCGATTCAGATTCCGCTTGGAGTCTGACCACATAGAACATTACAAGAACATCTGTGAACGACTCGCCCGCCCTTATCGCGCATCTCAAGCGTATCGCCGCTACCGGATCGCCGCTGCAGGGTGATGCCAGACCGGTCGATGCGTGGCTGAGGCACGGCATGGCAAGCGCGCAGCTGCACGAGATCTTCGCGACACAGGACGATGCTGCAAGCGCCGCCGGGTTTGCCGTCGCCAGCAGCCTGGCGGGCCATGCCGCGCCGGTCCTGTGGCTGCGGACCGAGGGCAGCGAACGTCAGGGCGGGCGTCTCCATGCCAATGGCCTGAACGAGATGGGGCTGGACGTAGGATCGCTGGTGCTCGCGGTGGTCGATGACGAGGCAAGCCTCTTGCGCGCGGCGGCGGATGCGGCGCGGTGCAAGGGGCTTGGTACCTTGCTGATCGAATCCTGGGGGCGTGCGGCGGGTATCGACCTCACCGCTACACGACGCCTGATGCTCGCCGCCGAGGCGTCGGGGGTAACGATCCTGAACCTGCGGATCGGTGCCGCCCCCGTGCCGAGCGCCGCCGCCACGCGGTGGCAGGTGGCATCGTGCCGTTCCCGGACACTCGAGGCCGACGCACCGGGACGGCCGACCTTCGATATCGAATTGTTGCGCCGACGCGGAGGCCAGGCCGGTCTGCGCTGGCGCGTGGAGTGGGACCGTGACGCTTATATCTTCGACCAGATCGCCGCCGATGGCCAAAGCCCAGGGACCGAAATCGACGATTCCCCGCCGGTATCTGGCGCTGGTATTTCCGTGGCTGTCGATCGAGCGGCTGCGGACGATGCGCCCTCACCTCTTCGTCGGACGGGGTGACATACCCTTTGCGTTCGTCGAGTCGGTCGCGGGCGGGGTCAGACTGAAGAGCGTCGATCGCGAGGCGGCGCGCGCCGGGCTTCACCCCGGACTTGCGCTTGCCGATGCACGCGCACGCATCCCCGAACTCGAGGTCTATGATCATGACCCGCATGCCGATCACGAATGGCTCGAGCGGCTGGCGGATGGCTGCCAGCGTTACACGCCCTCGGTTGCCCTCGACGAACCCGACGGGCTGATCCTCGACATCGCCGGCTGCGTGCATGAATTCGAGGGCGAGCGCCGGCTTGCCGCCGATCTCGAGGACCGGCTGGCGCGCCGCGGTCTGCTGGTGCGCCATGCGTTCGGCGATACGCCCGATACCGCGCGCGCGCTCGCCCGTTATGCCGGTGCGCCCGCCCCCGATGAGCGGCGCGCGGTCAAACGCCTGCCGGTTGCAGCGCTGGGTCTCGACGAGGATGCGACGGCCGCCTTGTCGCGCGCGGGATTGAAGACCGTCGGCGATGTCATGGCGCGCCCGCTCGGGGTGATCGCCGCGCGGTTCGGCGAGGCGGCGGTCATGATGATCCGCCGTCTCGACGGCAGCGTGAAGGGGCCGATCGTTCCGCGCCGGACGGTCCCCGCGATTGGCACGGAGCGGCGCTTCGCCGAACCGATCGCACGCACCGACTATGCCCTGGAGGTACTGGCCGAACTGGCCGGCGAAGCCGCCGTGCAGCTGACCGAGCGGCACGAAGGCGGCCGGCGCTGGGAGGCACGGCTGTTTCGCGCCGACGGGCTCGTCCAGCGGTTGCGGGTCGAGACCGGCCAGCCGACGCGCGACGTCGCGCTGTTGATGCGGCTGTTCCGCGAACGGATCGACAGCCTCGCCGACCCGCTCGATCCGGGGTTCGGCTATGACCTGATCCGGCTCGACGTCGCGCTTGCCGAGCGGCTCGATGCGTCGCAGCTAAAGCTTGAGGGCGGACAGAAGGGCGCCGCGCAGGACGATGGCGTCGCCGCGCTCGTCGATCAGCTCGGCACGCGGCTCGGCCGCGCGAAGGTGCGCCGGTTCGCGGCGCGCGACAGCCATATCCCCGAACAGGCCGAGCTGATGCTGCCCGCCGCCGAGACCGCCGCGGTCAGCGCACGCCCCGCGGTCTGGACCACGCCCGAATCGGGTGAGCCGCCGCTTCGCCCGATCTATCTGTTCGACCCGCCCCAGCCGATCGAATCGATGATGGCGGAGGTTCCCGATGGCCCGCCGCACCGCTTTCGCTGGCGCCGCACCGTGCATGACGTCGCGCATAGCGAGGGGCCGGAGCGGATCGCGGGCGAATGGTGGCGGCGCGATGATATCCCGACGCGCGATTATTACAGGATCGAGGACCGCCGCGGCCGGCGCTTCTGGATCTTCCGCCACGGCCTGTATTCCGAGGTGGAGACGCCGCGCTGGTATCTCCACGGCGTGTTCGCGTGACCGCTTTCGCCGAGCTCGTCGCGGCGACCAATTTCTCGTTCCTCGACGGGGCAAGCGACGCGGGGACGATGGTCGGCCGCGCGGTCGAGCTGGGGCTCGGCGGGATCGGCATCGCCGACCGCAACACGGTCGCGGGCGTGGTCCGCGCGCACCAGGCACTGAAGAAGGCGGAGGCTGCGCTGCTCGGCATGACGCTGCCGCCGGTCGATTTCCGGCTGCTGGTCGGCGCGCGGCTGGTGTTCGAGGACGGCACGCCCGACATTATCGCCTATCCCGCGACGCGGCGCGGCTGGGGACGGCTGACGCGGCTACTGACGGTCGGCAACCGGCGCGCGGAAAAGGGCGGCTGTATCCTCGGGCTCGGCGACCTGATCGCGCATCATGCCGAGATGATGCTGGTGGTGATGCCCGAGAGCAGCGCGCGCGGCGCGACGCCCGTGTCGCCGCCGCCCGAGGGCGATGCGCTGCCCGAACGCCGCGAGCGCGACCTGCCGAGCGTCCTGCGCGCGGTGAAGCGACTCGGCACGGACTGCGTCTGGCTCGGCGTGACGATGCCGCGCGGTGGGCGCGACCGGCGGCGGCTGGCGCGGCTGGCCGGGATCGCCGATGCGGCGGGGGTACCGATCCTCGCCACGACCGACGCGCTCTATGCCTATCCCGACGACCGCGACCTGCACGACATCGTCACCTGCATCCGCGAGGGGACGAGCATCCACAAGGCCGGGCGGCTGCTCGCCGCCAATGGCGAACGCCATCTGAAGCCCGAGAGTGAGATCGCCCGGCTGTTCCGCGATCGCCCCGACGCGGTCGCCGAGAGCGCACGGCTGCTGTCACGGATCGCCTTCACGCTCGACGACCTCAAATACGAATATCCGCACGAGCCGATTCCGGCCGGGTGGGACGCGCATGACTGGCTCGAACATCTGGTCTGGCAGATCGCGCTGGAGCGCTACGACTACCGCGTCCCCGAAAAGATGCTCGCGCTGCTTCACGAGGAGTTCACGCTGATCCGCCAGCGCAACTATGCCTATTACTTCCTCACCGTGTCCGACATCGTCCGGTTCGCGCGCGCGCAGGATCCGCCGATATTGTGCCAGGGGCGCGGCTCGGCGGCCAATTCGGTGGTGTGCTATCTGCTCGGCGTCACCTCGGTCGATCCGATGAAATACGACCTGCTGTTCTCGCGCTTCATCTCGAGCGAGCGCGACGAGCCCCCCGATATCGACGTGGATTTCGAGCATGAGCGGCGCGAGGAGGTGATGCAGTATATCTATCGCCGCTATGGTCGCGACCGTGCCGCGATCGCCGCGACCGTCATCCATTATCGCCCCAAGAGCACGGTACGCGAGGTCGGCAAGGCGCTGGGCCTGACCGAGGACGTGACGCAGCGGCTGACGAGCACCGTGTGGGGCAGTTTTTCGAGCCGGTTCGACGAACGTCGCTTTACCGAGACCGGTTTCGATCCCGACAATCCCGAGATTGCGCGGCTGCGCATGATGGTCGACCGGCTGCTCGAATTCCCGCGGCATCTGTCGCAGCATGTCGGCGGGTTCGTGCTGACGCAGGGGCGGCTAGACGAGATGGTGCCGATCCACAATGGCGCGATGGCGGACCGCACCTTTATCGAATGGGACAAGGACGATATCGACGCGCTCGGCCTGATGAAGGTCGACATCCTCGCGCTCGGCATGCTGACGTGCATCCGCAAGAGCTTCGACCTGATGCGCGAGCACGGGCTCGGCGACCATCTGCTCGACACGATCGCGGTGGCGGAGGACGACCGCGTCTATGACATGCTGTGCAAGGGCGACAGCATCGGCGTGTTCCAGGTCGAGAGCCGCGCGCAGATCAACATGCTGCCGCGGCTGCGCCCGCGCCAGCTCTACGACCTGGTCGTGCAGGTCGCGATCGTCCGGCCCGGGCCGATCGAGGGCGACATGGTCCACCCCTATCTGCGGCGTCGCAGCGGCAAGGAAAAGGTCGAGTTTCCCGCGCCCGATCCACGCTTCGGCCCTCCCGACGAGCTGCAACAGCTGCTGCGCTTCACCTACGGCGTGCCGCTGTTCCAGGAACAGGCGATGAAGCTCGCGATCGTCGCGGCGGGGTTCACGCCGAACGAGGCGAACCAGTTGCGCAAGTCGATGGCGACGTTCCGCAAGGTCGGCGGCATGGACAATTTCCACACCAAGCTGATCGGCGGGATGGTCCGCCGCGGCTATCAGGCGGAGTTCGCCGAACGCTGTTTCAAGCAGATCGAGGGGTTCGGATCCTACGGCTTTCCCGAAAGCCATGCGCTGTCGTTCGCGCGGCTGGTCTATGTGTCGTCGTGGATCAAGTGCTTCCACCCCGCGGTGTTCACCTGCGCGCTGCTGAATGCGCAGCCAATGGGATTCTATGCTCCCGCGCAGCTGGTCCGCGATGCGGTCGAGCACGGCGTGCGGGTGCTGCCCGTCGACGTGAATGCGAGCGGGTGGGACAACAGCCTCGAATCGGCGATGGTGTTGCGGCTCGGCTTCCGGCAGGTCGACGGGTTCCGTGCCGAATGGGCGGTCGAGATCGCGCGGGTCCGGACCACGCCGTTCGCCGGGATCGAGGATCTCGCCCGGCGTGCCAGCCTGCCGCAGCGCGCGATGAACCTGCTCGCGGATGCCGATGCGTTCCGCTCGCTCGCCAAGGACCGGCGCGAGGCCTTGTGGGACGTGCGCCGTACGCCGCCCAAGCAGCTCGCGCTGTTCGCTGCCGCCGATGCGCCCGAACTCGGCGTGGAGCCCGACGCGCATCTGCCGGCGATGCCGTTGTCCGAACAGGTCGCGGCGGATTACCAGACGACTCGGCTGTCGTTGAAGGCGCACCCGATGGCGTTCCTGCGCTACCGCTTCGCCGCCGAGGGGATCTTGTCGAGCGCACAGGCCAACGCCACGAAGGACGGCCGCCGCGCAAAGGTCGCCGGCATCGTCCTCGTCCGCCAGCGGCCGGGGAAGGGCAATGCGATCTTCGTCACGATCGAGGACGAGACCGGGGTCACCAACGGCCTGATGTGGGCGCGCGATTTCGAGGCAAACCGACGCGCGGTGATGGCCTCGCGGCTGATGGTGCTCGAAGGCGTGATCCAGCGCAGCGAGGAAGGCGTCACGCATCTGATGACCGCGCGCGTGCAGGATCGCAGCGACATGCTGCGGTTGTTGTCCGAGGATCATGCGGTGGAGCCGCCGCTCGCCCGTGTCGACGAGGTGATCCGCCCGGTCGCGACGCGGAGTCCGGACGCGCGCGCGCACCACCCGCGCGCGACACACCCTCGCGACGTCCGTATCCTGCCCAAGTCTCGCGACTTTCATTGAAGCCGTCATCCCAGCGCAGGCTGGGATCCAGAGCCAAGCGCGGCGGGTTCTATGGCTCTGGATCCTGGGTCGAGCCCAGGATGACGGGTAGTAGGCGCGGTTTGTCGTACTTACCGATCCATCCTAGAGGTGGCATTCATCGCGAGCGCCCCCAAATAGCGGGCAGAACCACACGGGAGTTGAACTTGGCCACGCTTGGAATGTCACCCGCCGAGAAGGACGCCGTCGAGTCGTTCCGTCGCGACGTCGTCGAACCGTCGATGACGAAGCTCGTGATCATCGATTTCTGGGCCGAATGGTGCGGGCCCTGCAAGGCGCTCGGCCCGACGCTCGAAAAGGTCGCGGCGGATTATGCCGACAAGGGCATCGTGCTGGCGAAGGTCGATACCGACAAGAACCAGTTCATCGCCGCGCAATTCCAGATCAAGTCGATCCCGACCGTCTACGCGATGTTCCAGGGCCAGCTGGTCGCGGACATGACCAGCGCGCGCACCGATTCGCAGCTCCGCGTCATCCTCGACCAGTTGCTCAAGCAATTGCCGATCGAATCCGAGGCCAACGAGGCCGTCGCCGAGATCGAGCCGCTGATCGCGATGGGTGAAGAGGCGCTGGCGGACGGCGATGGCGAACGTGCGATCAGCATCTTCCGCCAGATCGCCGAGATGGCGCCCGATCATCCGCAGGTCCATGCCGGCTTCGTCCGCGCGCTGGTCGCGACGGGGCAGCTCGACGAGGCGACCGACTGGCTTGCGAACCTCGATCCGGCGATCGCGAAGGATCCCGCGATCCACCGCGCAAAGGCAGCCCTCGCGCTCGCGCAATCGGCGCCTGCGGTCGACGACCTGTCGCCGCTGATCGCCGCGGTTCAGGCCAATCCGGACGATCTGGCCGCGCGGTTCGCGCTCGCCAACGGCCAGATGGCGGCGAACGACCGCGATGCCGCGGCGGACACTTTCCTCGGCATCATCGCCGCCGAACGCGACTGGAACGAGGGCGCGGCGCGCGCACAGCTGCTCAAGCTGTTCGAAGTGGTCGGTCTCGAAGACCCCTGGGTCTCTGGACAGCGGCGCCGCCTGTCTGCGATCCTGTTCGGATGACAACCCGGCTCTCCATCTTCCCGCTGCCCGGCGCATTGCTGTTTCCCGGGATGCAGCTCCCGCTGCACCTGTTCGAGCCGCGCTACCGGGCGATGATCAGCGATGCGATGGCGCGCGACCGCCGGATCGGCATGATCCAGCCGCGCGGCGACGATGGAGAGCTGTACCAGATCGGCTGTGTCGGCAAGATCGCCGAGGTCGAGGCGCTCGAGGATGGCCGCTACAACGTCATCCTCGAGGGCGTGGCGCTGTTCCGCATCGTCCGCGAGCTCGATGTCAGCACCGCCTTCCGACAGGTCGAGGCGGAATTGTTGCCGATTCTCGAGGACGACGCGCTGTCGCTCGGTCGACGCTCGTCGCTCGAACTCGAATCGCGCCGCTTCGCCGAGGTTCAGGGCTATGCGGTCGACTGGGACGCGGTCGCGCGGCTCGACGACGAGAGCCTGGTCAACGGCATCGCGCAGATCGCACCGTTCGATTCCGCGGCGAAACAGGCGCTGCTCGAGGCGCCCGACATCGAGACACGCGCCGAGCTGATCATCCAGCTGATGCAGTTCTTCGGGCGGCATGACGGCGACGAATCGGTCACGCTGCAATGAGCGCGCTCGATCCCTGGCTGCTCGAGCGGCTCGTCTGCCCGGCGACGCGCACGCCGCTGCGCTATGACGAGGCCGCGCAGGAACTGATCTCCGACGCGGCCGGCCTCGCCTATCCGATCCGCGACGGCATCCCCGTCATGCTCGTCGAAGAGGCACGGCGGATCGAAGGCCCCGTCGCCGGCTGATGCCAAAGGCCGACCGCCGCCTGGTAGCGCTCGGCATGGTCTGGGCGATTGGGCTGCTGGCGTCGGGCTGGTCGCCGTTCGACCGGGCGACGTGGTGGATGGAGGTGGCGCCGGTGCTGATCGCGTTCCCGCTGCTCGTCGCGACACGACGGCGGTTCGCGTTCACCGATCTCGCGCTCGTGCTGATCGGGCTGCACGGTCTCGTGCTGATGCTGGGCGGTGCCTACACCTATGCGCGCGTGCCGATCGGCTTTGTCGTCCAGGACTGGCTGCACCTCGCACGCAATCCCTATGACCGGTTCGGGCATCTGATGCAGGGGTTCGTCCCCGCAATCGTGTTGCGCGAGCTGCTGATCCGCGGCGGCGGCATCGCGCACCGGCTGCTCGCGCCCGCGGTGCTCGGCTTCTGCCTGGCGATCAGCGCGCTCTATGAACTGCTCGAGTTCGGCGCGGCGATGGCGCTCGGCCAGGGAGCAGACGCGTTTCTCGGCACGCAGGGCGATCCGTGGGATACGCAGTGGGACATGCTGATATGCCTGACCGGCGCGTCGCTCGCGCTGCTAACGCTGTCCCGCCCGCACGACCGGCAGATCGCGCGGGCGGAAGAGGATCAGATCGGCAGGCCCTGAAGCAGCTTGGGCAGGTCGCCGCTCTCGCCGCGCGCCTCGGCCATGAAGCGATCCTTCAGCGGCGCGATCGCGTCGACCGCGCTGATCCCGAACCGCCGCACCGCACTCGCCGTCTTGCCGGGAATGCCGAACAGCCGGGTCAGCGTATCGGTCGCTGCCGCGGTCATGAACGTGTCGAGCCCGCGCCAGCGCTGATAACGTGCGAGCAACGCCGCATCGCCGAGGTCGAGCCCGAGCCGCTTGCCCTCGACCAGCACCTCGGCCAGCGTCGCGACGTCGCGGAACCCCAGGTTGAGCCCCTGCCCCGCGATCGGGTGGATGCCGTGCGCGGCATCGCCGACCAGCGCGAGCCGCGTGTCGGTGATCCGCGCCGCATGCTGGAACCCCAGCGGATAGGACGATCGCGGCGTCAGGTTGGACAGTTCGCCAAGGAACCCGCCCATCCGCTTGGTCGCCTCCGCGAGGAACGCGCGCTCGCCGAGCTTCAGCATCCCCGCGGCGTTCTTGCTCTCGACCGTCCACACGATCGCGGACCGATGCCCCGCATCGTCGTCGGGCAGCGGGAGCAGCGCGAACGGGCCGCTCGCATAGAAGATCTCGTAGGCGATGTTCTCGTGCGAACGCTCGTGGTGGAAGGCGGCGATGATCGCGGTGTGGTCATAGGACCAGTGCGCCATCGTGATTCCCGCCGCCTCGCGTGTCGGCGACTTGCGCCCTTCCGCCGCGACCAGCAGCGGTGCGCGGATCACGTCGCCCGAATCGAGCGTCATCGTGACCCCCGCCGCACCGCGATCGACCGAGACCGCCCGCGTCTGCATCCGCAGGTCGACATGCTCGGCAGCGGTCGCCGCGTCGAACAGCGTGCGGCGGATCAGCTTGTTCTCGTACATCGTGCCGAGCGCCCCGTCGCTCGCGTCGGGGATGAAGTCGAGCTTGCCGGGTTCGAGCCCGTCGCTCACGCGGATCTGGCGAATCGCACAACCGCGTCCCGCCAGCGTCGCGCCGACGCCGATCGCATCGAGCATCCGGTGGCTCGCGCTCGCGACCGCGGAGGCGCGACCGTCGAAACCGGGCGCCAGCGTGACCGCCGGGTCGGCCGGGTCGATCACGATCGACGACACCCCGTGCACGTCGAGCGCCACCGCGAGCGCCGCGCCGACCAGCCCGCCACCGAGAATGAGTACATCTGTGTCCATGACCCCGCTCTATCCCGCCAGCCGGTCGCTGCCAACGCCGATCGGGTGGGGCGATAACCCCGATTGTCTTCGTCAGTGCCCCATGCCGTACCGATGGACGAAACCGGCGGTCCGTCGCGCTCGCCTTGACGTCGGACCCGGGCGGCGCGATGAAAAGTCGGGTATCGGACATTGAAGGATTACGGGTCATGGCCAGCCGCGCGCAGCCAGCCTTGTGGCGTGAGACGGTAAAGGCAGGGGCGGTGCGCAGCGGCGCGCTGATCGCGGCGATCGTGATCTTCGCGTCGACCGTGCTGATGACGGTTGCGCTCGCAAGCTATCATCCCGGCGATCCGGCGCTGAATACCGCGTCGGGGGGCTATCCCGCTAATCTGATCGGGCCGCCGGGGGCGTGGTTCGCCGACATCGCGCTGTCGCTGTTCGGCCCCGTGGTCGCGCTGTTGCTGCCGGTCGGGCCGATCGTCGCGATGCGGCTATGGCGCGACCAGCCCGCCGGACGCTGGGTGCGGATGCTGCGCGGTGCGACCATCGGCGTCGCGCTGATGGCGTCCGCGCTCGCCTTCGTATCGGACGGTGCCGTGCTGGCGCTGCCCGCCGGCTGGGGCGGAGTCGTCGGGCTTGCCGCCGCGAGCAGCGTCCATTGGGCGCTCGCGTTCATCGGCGACGCCGGCATCGAACTCTGGTCTGCTCGCGCCGTCGGACTGATCGCCGCGGTCGGCGGCGCCCTGATCTGGGGCCGGAGCGTCGAGCTGGATCTGGGCGACCGCAAGTGGCGCTTCCGGCGGACGCGGACCGAGAACGGCGTGTTCGGCGACGCGGATGCGTATGACGACGATGAGCAGGACGAGGAGGAGCCGCTGACGCTGACACGCAAGGCGGTTGCGCCGCGCGCGGTCGCCGAACCCGACACGCGTCCCGCCCCCGTGATCGCCGATCGCCAGAACGCACCCTCGCAGGCAAAGCCCAAGGAGCGCCAGTCCTCGCTCGACCTGCGCGACAATTTCACGCTGCCGTCCGTCGACCTGCTCGTCCCCTCGCCGCCCAGCCAGGGCAACGTCGTCGACAAGGCCGGGCTCGAGCGCAACGCGCGTCTGCTCGAAAACGTGCTCGACGATTTCAAGGTGACGGGATCGATCATCGAGGTCCGGCCCGGTCCGGTCGTGACGATGTACGAACTCGAGCCCGCGCCCGGCGTGAAGGCCAGTCGCGTGATCGCGCTGGCCGACGACATCGCGCGCAACATGTCGGCGATCTCCGCCCGCGTCGCGGTGATCCCGGGGCGCAACGTGATCGGCATCGAGCTGCCCAACGCACGGCGCGAGGCGGTGTCCTTGCACGAACTCGTCGGCAGCCAGACGTTCGAGGACCAGTCGGCACAGCTGCCGATCATCCTCGGCAAGAACATCGCGGGCGATTCGGTGATCGCCGATCTCGCGCCGATGCCGCATCTGCTGGTCGCGGGTACGACGGGCTCGGGCAAGTCGGTCGGCCTGAACAGCATGATCCTGTCGCTGCTGTACAAGCTGACGCCGACCCAGTGCCGGATGATCATGATCGATCCGAAGATGCTCGAACTGAGCATGTACGACGACATCCCGCATCTGCTGTCGCCGGTCGTCACCGATCCCGCCAAGGCGGTGCGCGCGCTCAAATGGGCGGTCGAGACGATGGAGGATCGCTATCGCCAGATGTCGTCGGTCGGCGTGCGCAGCCTGGCGAGCTTCAACGACAAGGTCCGCGCCGCCAAGACCAAGGGGCAGCCGCTGGGTCGCAAGGTCCAGACCGGCTATCATCCCGACACCGGTGCGCCGATGTACGAGGAGGAGAAGCTCGAATACGACGTGCTGCCGCAGATCGTGGTAATCGTCGACGAGCTCGCCGATCTGATGATGACCGCGGGCAAGGAGGTCGAGTTCCTCATCCAGCGGCTCGCGCAGAAGGCACGCGCGGCGGGTATCCACCTGATCATGGCGACGCAGCGCCCGTCGGTCGACGTCATCACGGGCGTCATCAAGGCCAATCTGCCGACGCGCATCAGCTTCCACGTCACGTCGAAGATCGATTCGCGCACCATCCTCGGCGAACAGGGCGCCGAACAGCTGCTCGGTCGTGGCGACATGCTGTACATGCCCGGCGGCAAGGGCATCGTCCGCGTCCACGGGCCGTTCGTCAGCGATGACGAGGTCCGCGCGGTCGCGGATCACTGGCGCGCGCAGGGGCTGCCCGACTATATCTCGTCGGTCACCGAGGAGCCCGAGGACGGCTTCGCGCTCGAAGGCGCACCGACCGGCGAGGATTCGGCGGAGGATCAGCAATATCGGTCCGCAATCCAGCTCGTGTGCGAATCGCAGAAGGCCTCCACCTCGTGGCTGCAGCGCCAGCTGCGGATCGGGTATAATTCGGCCGCGCGGCTGATCGAGCGGATGGAAAAGGACGGCATCGTCGGGCGGCCCGATCATGTCGGGCGGCGCGAAGTGCTGCGCGATACCGAGGGGCATGCGATCTAGCGACCCAGCACCGCCCCCCCCGGCCGGGGGAGGATTTGCCGGACCCGCGACCGGCTCGCCGCGTCCGGGCGTGACGGAGGCTTTCGGACGGTCGCAGCCTGATCTACGGGGCTGTGACAAGTGACTGAAACAGGCGGGCTTAATGCAGTATCGGTGGTTGGGTGCGGCGGCGCTGGCGCTCGCGATATCCGGGCAGGGTTCGGCGCAGGACACCGCCAAACAGACCCCCGGCAGCAGCACCACCGACACGCAGCATCGTCCTCGCGCGGGCGTTCGTCGCGACAGCGATCTCTCCCCGTCGGCACTGACCGCCGATACGCAGCGTACCCCGCCGCCCGGGCTGTTCGCCGACTGGTTCGATATCCGCAAAAGGCTGGCGGATCGCGGGATCGGGCTCAGCGCGCGCTATGCCTCCGAGAGCGGCTATAATTTTTCGGGCGGGGACCGGAAGCTGCTGCGCGAGACCGGACAGTTCGACGTCGGCATGCTGCTCGATCTCGACAAGGTAGCTGGGCTCCAGGGCGGTGCGTTCCAGGCGACCATCACCTATCGTCGGGGCCGCGATCTCGGCGCCGACGCCAATCTCGGCGTGCTGCAACAGGTGCAGGAGGTGTATGGCCGCGGCCAGACGTTGCGCCTGACGCAGTTCTGGTACGAGCAGAAATTGGGCGAAAAGCTCGAACTGAAGATCGGACGGACCAATCCCGGCGAGGATTTCGCGGTCTTCTCCTGCTATTTCCAGAATCTGAGTTTCTGCGGCGCACAGCCGGGTAATCTGGTCGGCGATTACTGGTATAACTGGCCCGTCGGACAATGGGGCGCGCGGCTGCGCTACGACGTCAACGACCGGCTGACGCTGAAGACCGCCGCCTATGAGGTGAACCCGCGCAATCTCGAAAAGGATTTCGTGATCGGCCGGTTCCACGGCGCGACAGGCGTGCTCGTGCCGATCGAGGTCGAATGGCGGCGCGGCGATGACGATGGCCGCGTCGGCGCGTACAAGGTCGGCGGCTGGATCAACACATCGAACGGCGACGATGTGTTCTACGACCGCAATCGACAGCCGATCGTGATCACCGGGCTCGAACCGCTTCGGCGCAGCGCGCGCTACGGTGTGTTTTTCAACCTCCAGCAACAGCTCACGGGCACCTCGAAGGACGGCAAGTCCGTTACCGGGCTCAGCGTGTTCCTCAACGCGACGCAGGCCGATCGGCAGACCTCGGTGACCGACAACCAGGTCGCGGCGGGCCTGTTCTACAAGGGGCTCGTGCCGTGGCGGCCCGGCGATATCCTCGGCGTCGGCGTCGCGCGGACCAATGTGAACGGGCGCGTCGCGAAGGGCCAGGCACTCGATCCGACCCGGCCGGCGGTGCAGGATGCGGAATATGCCTCGGAAATCTATTACAGCGTGCATCCGACCAGGTGGCTGGAGTTGCGGCCGAACGTGCAGCTCATCCACAATCCGGGCGGCGTGCACGATGCCCGCGATGTCGGCGTGCTCGGGTTGAAGGGTGCGATCACGCTGTAGGGGAGTCGGTCTTTCCTGTCCCGTCATCCTGACGGGGACTGTGCTGTCGGACGCGCATTCAATACCGAAGCCACGCCGAATTCAGTGGCGGTTCAAGCGCGGGCCGGCAATCGTCCCCGCCCCAAGGAGATTTCGATGTTCAACACCCGCCCCGCAGCGATCGCGACGATCGCCGCCCTTTCGGTCGCAGCGATGCCGGCCCCGCTCGCCGCACAGGCGACCGGCGATCTCGCCGCCGTCCAGCGTCATCTTCAGTCGGTCAACACGATGACCGCCGACTTTTCCCAGGCGGATCGCAACGGCAAGGTCCTGACCGGCGTGCTGACGCTCAAGAAGCCCGGCAAGCTCCGCTTCCAGTATGAAAAGGGAGTGCCGATCCTGATCGTCGCGGAGGGCGGCGCGCTGACCTTCATCGACTATTCGGTCAAGCAGGTGCAGCGCTGGCCGATCAAGAATTCGCCGCTCGGCGTGCTGCTCGATCCGTCGCGCGACATCACGCGCTATGCCAAGCTGGTCGAGGGCTATGATCGCCGCGTCGTATCGGTCGAGGCGAACGATCCGAAGCACCCCGAATATGGCCGCATCACGCTGGTGTTCGCGCGCGATCCCGCCGCGCCGGGCGGCCTGATGCTGCAGGGCTGGGTTGCGCTCGACAGCCAGAACAACCGCACGACGATTCGTCTGTCGAACCAGAAGTTCGGCGGCACCGTCAGCGACAGCGTCTTCCGCTGGAACGATCCCCGTCGAACGGCTTCGCCGCGCTGATACAGATCACACTTCGCTCGCGGACGGGCCTAGTCCGGGCGGGCGAATGCGTAAGCTGAACAAAAGCTACACTTTCATTCATCGGCCCGACAGGTTGAGGCCGCTAGAGGGTGGCTCGCGGATGTGGGTCGTTCGGGATTTTTCCCCCTGTTGCCCGGACGGTGTGTCCACATCCCGCCTGCGTGACGAACGCTGAGTCGGCCCTCGCTCCATGCCCCCGGAGCGGGGGTCTTTTCGTTCGAGGCACGATTGTTTCCGGCGGCGTATATCTTGCGCCGCGCCCCCCGCTGGCTTGTCCGCCCTTTGGTCCAACGCTACATCGCCTGCGTGAAGATCGTCTCTTGGAACATCAACTCGGTCCGTTTCCGGATCGGTATCGTCGAGCAACTCCTCCGCGAGGCCGCGCCCGACATCCTGTGCCTGCAGGAAACGAAGGTCATCAACGGCGACTTCCCGCTCGATGCGTTCCGTGCGCTCGGGTACGAGCACATCGTCCTGCACGGGCAGCGGATGCATCACGGCGTTGCGATCATCAGCCGCGTACCGATCACGGCCGACGACCGTCTCGACTGGCAGGCCAATAGCGAAGCGCGCCATGTCGGCGTCCGGCTCGAAAACGGCGTCCGTCTCGAAAACGTCTATATTCCTGCTGGCGGGGACGTTCCGGATCGCGAGGCGAACCCCAAATTCGGGCAGAAACTCGATTTTGTCGAGCGGATGACACAGTGGTCGACGACGCTTTCGGGGCCGACGATCCTGGTCGGTGACTTCAATATCGCACCGCTCGAGTCGGACGTCTGGAGCCACAAGCAATTGCTCGACGTCGTCAGTCACACGCCGGTCGAGGTCGAGGCGCTCGCGCGCTTGCAGGCGGCCGGGAACTGGGTCGATCTCGGTCGTCAGTTCCATCCCGCACCGGCACGGCTGTTCACTTGGTGGAGCTACCGCGCGAAGGACTGGGCCGCCTCGGATCGCGGCAGGCGGCTCGATCATATGTGGGCCACGGGCGATGCCGCCGTTGCGGCGACCGCACATCAGGTGTTCGAACCTTGCCGAAGCTGGCTGAAGCCGTCGGATCACGTTCCGATCATGACCGAGTTCGCGTTTTGAGCGCGCCTGCCAGCCTGCGCAAACCGTGACGATCGCGCCGCGCGATTCCGATCCAGCCGGCGCCAATCCTCGCGCGGCCGCCCGCGCGGTGGATGCGCTGCGTCGCGGCTGGCCGATCGCGATCGACGGGCTGACGCTTCTTGCGGTCGAAAGCGCCGATGCGGACCGGCTGGCGGCGTTCGATCCGTCGGAGACCGGCGGCGTGCTGATCTCGTCGGGTCGCGCGGTCACGCTCAAGCTCGCCAACCAGCTCGATGCCGCGGACCCGACCACACCCGTGCTGGTCGATCGTGCGCCATGGATCGACTTTGCCGCCGCGACCGCGCTCGCGGATCCGCAGTTCGATCTTGCGACACCGCTGAAGGGCCCGTTCCGCACCCTGCCGGTCCCGCACCCCGATGCCGCCACCGCGGCCTTGCGGCTTGCCCGGATCGCCGGTCTGCTGCCCGCGTTCTTCCTGGGCACGGGTACCCCGGAAGCGATCGCGACGACTCGCGACATCGACGCGCATGAGGACGCGACCCGGCTCGTCATCGCGACGCGCGCGCGACTGCCGGTGGAGGGGGCGGAAGATGCGGAGATCGTCGCGTTCCGATCGCCCGAAAGCGCCGACGAGCATATCGCGCTGCTGATCGGTCAGCCCAATGGCCAGCCGCCGCTTGTCCGCCTCCACAGCGAATGCCTGACGGGCGACGTGCTCGGCAGCCTCAAATGCGACTGCGGCCCACAGCTTCACGCGGCGATCGACGCGATCCGGCAAAGCGGCTGGGGCATATTGCTCTATCTGCGCCAGGAGGGGCGTGGCATCGGACTGGTCAACAAGCTGCGCGCCTATGCGCTGCAGGACCAGGGGTTCGATACCGTCGATGCCAATACGCGGCTCGGTTTCGCGATCGATGCGCGCGATTACGGTGTCGCCGCGCGGATGCTGACGCTGTTGTCGCAGGACCGGGTCCGGCTGCTCACGAACAACCCCGCCAAGGTCCTCGGGCTCGAGGCGAGCGGCGTGCGGGTGACAGAACGCGTCCCGCACGCGCTTCCCGCCAATCCGCACAACAGCCGGTATCTCGCGACCAAGCGCGACCGTACCGGGCATCAGCTTTGAGCGACATTCCGCCTTCGCGGCGGCTGATCGTCGTCTTCGGCGCCGCGGTCCGGCCCGACGGGAACCCGAGCCCCACGCTCGCGCGCCGGATCGCGTTCGCCGCCGCCGCCGCCGCGCGCTATACCGAAGCCGAACTCTTCTGCTCGGGCGCAAAAGGCGATCATGGTCCGTCCGAAGCCTCGGTGATGGCCGGGCTGTTGTCCGAGACCGTCGATCCGTCGCGCATCCACCTCGACGAGAAGAGCGTTGATACGCTGCAGAGCGTGATCGCCGCGACGCGGTTCGCCCGCGCGGGCCGGTACGCGCAGTGCATGATCTGTACCGACGGCTATCATCAACCGCGCATCCGCATGTTGTTTGCGATGCTCGGCATGCCCGCAACCGCGATCCACGTGCCGCACGGCGGCAGTCGTCGCTACCAGATCAAGATGCGTACGCGCGAGGCCGCCGCGATACCCTATGATCTCGTCGCCGGCGTCGGTGCGATCCTGCGCAGGCGACGGCACTGATCGCGCCGCAGACGCCTCCGATCTAGGCCATCAACCGGGCGACCGCGTCGAAATCTTCCGCCAGCGCGTCGACGCCGATCGCCTTCAGCCGATCACCATGCCCTGCCCCGCAATGCGTGCCTGCGGACAAGCCGATGACATAGCCACCCGAGGCTACCGCTCCGGTCGCGCCGACGGGCGAGTCCTCGAGGATCGCGGTGCGCGTGATGTCGACGCCCAGTCTCTGCGCACCGAACAGATAGAGATCGGGTGCGGGCTTGCCGTGCTCGACATGCTCGCGACCGCTGTAGAGATGGTCGCCGAACGCATCGCGCAGGCCGATATGATCGAGATGCCGCGCGATCCAGCGCGTGGGGCTCGACGAGACGATCGCCTTTGGCAGGTCCTTTGGCAGCGACCGGACGAACGCGACCGCGCCCGCAATTGCATCGATCCCCGCCGCCATGACACGATCGTCCTCGGCCTTGCGCGCGGCGTAGAAATCGTCGGGAAGCGGCCGGTCGATCCAGCGTTCGATCGCATCGACGAACTGCGGTCCGGCCAGCCCCATGAAATTGGCCATCGAATCGGCTGCCGTCGTCGGATGCCCGGCCGCGGTCAGCCATTCGGCGGTGTGGCGATTGCCGATCGCCTCGCTGTCGATCAGAACCCCGTCGAAATCGAACAGCAGCGCGTCGAAGCGGACCGACGCCATCATGCCCGGGTCCCGCGCGCGCCGAACAGCGCGCTGCCGATCCGGACATGAGTCGCGCCGATCGTGACCGCGGTCTCGAAATCGTCGGACATGCCCATGCTGAGCCCGGTCAGGCCATGATCACGCGCCAGCTTGGCGAGCAGCGCGAAATACGGCGCCGGCTCGACATCGGCGGGCGGCAGGCACATCAACCCCGCGACCGGGAGCCCCGCCGTGCGCGCCGCCTCCAGCAGAGCGGGCAATTCGGCGATCGCGCAGCCCCCCTTTTGCGGCTCGTCGCCGATATTGACCTGAAGGAAACAGTCGGGCCGACGTCCGCTCTCGTCCATCGCCTTGCCGAGCGCCTTGACCAGCGACGGCCGATCGACGGCGTGGATCGAGTCGAACAGCGCGACCGCGTCGGTGGCCTTGTTCGACTGCAACTGCCCGATCAGATGCAACGCGACGTCTGGATAGCGCTCGCGCAGCGCCGGCCATTTCTCGGCAGCCTCCTGCACGCGGTTCTCGCCAAACACACGCTGGCCCTGTTCCAGCAAAGGCGCGATCACCTCGACCGGATGCGTCTTCGATACCGCGATCAGCGTCACCTCCGCGGGTTTTCGCCCGGCGATCGCCGCCGCCCTCGCAATCCGGTCGCGGATCGCGGCAAGCGGTGTCACGGCGTGGGGGGCAAGGTCTGCGGTCGAATTCATCTCTGTCATGATGCGCGCTATAGGCAGCGAAATGCGGCGCCGAAACCCTGTCCCACGTGAGTGGCTGATTACCGACGAGCGAATGGGCGACGCGCTATGGCGTGCGCTGCGGCGCCTGCCGCCGGGATCGGGTGTCGTGTTTCGCCATTACGCAACCCCGCCGGCGGAACGTCGTACCTTGGGACTGGCGATTCGAAGGATCGCGCATGCGCGGGGGCTGGTGCTGGTCTCGGCTGGCGCGATGCCGGGTATTGATGCTCGGCACGGTGGACGTCGGCCAAACCCATCTGCTCTGCTCACCAGGGCCGTGCATGACCGGCGAGAGGCGCAAGCCGCCGCGATCGCGAAAGCCGATGCGGTGTTCGTGTCGCCGGTCTATCCGACGCGCTCGCATCCCGGCGCCGCGGCGATCGGGCCGGCCAAGGCCCGTCGTATCGGCCGTGCCGCCGGCGCGCCGATCATCGCGCTCGGTGGCGTGACGCGGACACGGTGGCGAAAATTACGGTTGATCGGCTTTTACGGCTGGGCCGCGATCGATGGCTGGCGTTGATCGCGGGATAGGACGCTCTGCCCGTGACGGGCACGCGTTCAGAAGCGGAACGCGGTACCGAGGTAAACCGCCTGGCTGTCACGGCGGTCGTCGTCGAGACGCACGAACCGCTCACGATCCGACCGATAGCGAACACCGGCGGTGACATCGATGTTGCGCGTCAGCGAATAGGATCCGCCCAGATCGACCGAATAGCTCGGCATGTCCTCTACGAGCCGCGGCGTGTTCGCCATCGGCCGGTCGGCCGCGGCCTTCACGCTGCCGGTGAAGCGCTTGCCGGCATAGCTGACCGCAAGATCGGCCGAACTGCGGCTGCCCGGCATGCCCGCCAGATCGATCTTTGCAAGATCACCCGAAACCGCGAACCGCTTCCACCCGACCGACATGCCAAGATTATACGCGATCGGCGCGAGCCCGACGGTCGGCGCGCTGCTGGTCGCGAGATGCGTGGTATCGATACCGCGGTTCGTCTGCGCGCGTACCGCGACGGTTACCGCACGGTTGTCGCGGCGAGTCTCGGCTGGCGTGAACCGGAAGCTGCCGGCATCGAAGCCGCCACGCGCGAACAGGGCAGCGAGCCGCGGATCGGCCGCCGATGGCGTGAACGACCCCGTCCCGCGAACCGCGAGCGGCGGACGCTTGGCGATCCGGACCTGCTGTTCGGACGCGCCGAACGCGGGCGCGACGAAAGCCGCGGCGGTCGCAACCACCCCAGCAAGCATCCCGACCATCACGCGTTTGGCGACCAACACCACGACTCCCTGCGAATATTTTATAGATGACCCTTTACGAGTCTTTCGCTGAACGGCGCCTAACACGGTTTGATCCCCGTCAGCCATCCACACCCGGCAATTCTCCGCAGGTGTTGCATTAGGCACACAGCCGCACGCGCCCGGCCCGATCGGCCACGCCGCCTTCCCCCTAGCCAATGCGCGCTCCGAACGCGCGCAGACATCAGGACGCACGACGACCGGGATCGTCCGCGGCGATCCTTGCGGGTCGGGGGTCGCCCCTGTAGAGGCTGGACACATTTTATTGCCAGGATGATGCCGATGTTCCGCCCGCGTACCGCCCTCGTGGTTCTCGCCGCTCTGCCGCTGGTCGCGTGCGGCGGCGGCAGCGCCCGTCCCAAGGCCGATCTGGCCGCCTCCAAGATCACCACGATCGGCGTCAACAGCTATCTCTGGCGCGCGTCGCTCGACACGCTCAGCTTCATGCCGCTGCTCCAGACCGACTCGAACGGCGGCGTCATCGTCACCGACTGGTACGTCAATCCGCAGACCCCGTCCGAGCGGATGAAGGTAACGGTATCAATTCTCGACCAGGATCTGCGCGCGGATGCGCTGCGGATCGCCGCGCTGCGCGAGATCAACCGCAACGGCCAGTGGGTGTCCGCGCCCGTGCAGGCTGCGACCACGCAGAAGCTCGAGGACATCATCCTGACCAAGGCCCGCGACCTGCGTCGCGCCTCGATCGCGGGCTGAGGACGACATCATGGCGTCGCGTTTCAATGCGTTGAAGGCGGACGCGGCGTGGCAGAGGGTCTGGGACGAACGCAACACGTTCGCCGCCGACGATTCTTCGACCAAGCCGCGCTCGTACGTGCTCGAGATGTTCCCCTATCCGTCGGGGCGCATCCATATGGGGCACGTCCGGAACTACACGATGGGCGACGTGCTGGCGCGGTTCCGTCGGATGAAGGGCATGGAAGTGCTCCATCCGATGGGCTGGGACGCGTTCGGCATGCCCGCCGAGAATGCGGCGATGGAAAAGGGCGTGCATCCGGGCAACTGGACGCGCGCCAACATCGCGACGATGAAGGCGCAGCTGAAGCGGCTGGGCTTCGCGCTCGACTGGACGCGCGAACTGGCGACGTGCGAGCCCGACTATTACGGGCATGAGCAGGCGCTGTTCCTCGACCTGTTCGCGGCGGGGCTGGTCTATCGCAAGGAATCGGCGGTCAACTGGGATCCGGTCGACATGACCGTGCTCGCCAACGAGCAGGTGATCGACGGGCGCGGCTGGCGATCGGGCGCGCTGGTCGAACGGCGCAAGCTGTCGCAGTGGTTCCTCAAGATCACCGACTTCGCCGACGAACTGGTCGACGGGCTCGGCGCGCTCGAGCATTGGCCCGACAAGGTCAAGCTGATGCAGGAGAACTGGATCGGCCGCAGCCAGGGGTTGCAGTTCAAGTTCGCGCTCGCGGGCAATGCGACCGGCATCGACTCGGTCGAGGTGTTCACGACTCGCCCCGATACGATGTTCGGGTCGAGCTTCGTCGCGGTCGCCGCGGATCATCCGATCGCGCGTGCCGTCGCCGAGACGAACTCCGATGCGGCTGCGTTCATCGAACTCTGCAAGCGTGGCGGGACCACCGCCGCCGAGCTCGATACGCAGGAGAAGCTGGGCTTCGACACCGGGATCCGTGCGACGCATCCGCTTGATAAGACGTGGGAACTCCCCGTCTACATCGCGAACTTCGTGCTGATGGAATATGGCACGGGCGCGGTGTTCGGCGTGCCCGCGCATGATCAGCGAGATCTCGATTTCGCGCGCAAATACGATCTGCCGGTCAAGCGCGTCGTCTCCGAAGGCGATGACGAGGCGCCTGTGTTCGTCGGCGACACCGCCTGGACGGGCGCCGGCACCATCGTGAACTCGCACTTCCTCGACGGCATGGACATCGAGGACGCCAAGCGCACCGTGATCGAGCGCGCCGAGGGCGAAGGCTGGGGCAAGGGCACGACCGTGTTCCGCCTGCGCGACTGGGGCGTCAGCCGCCAGCGGTATTGGGGCACGCCGATCCCGATCATCCACTGCGACGCCTGCGGCGCGGTGCCGGTGCCCAAGGACCAGCTGCCGATCGTGCTGCCCGAGGACGTCAGCTTCGACATCCCCGGCAACCCGCTCGATCGCCACCCGACGTGGAAGCACGTCCCCTGCCCCAGCTGCGGCGGAAATGCGCGGCGCGAGACCGACACGCTCGACACGTTCGTCGATTCGTCGTGGTATTTCATCCGCTTCGCCAGCCAGCCGGACGCCAAGCCGTTCGATCGGTCGGGCGCGGAGAAGTGGCTGCCGGTCAACCAGTATATCGGCGGCGTCGAGCATGCGATCCTGCATCTGCTCTACGCGCGCTTCTGGACGCGCGCGCTGAAACATATCGGCATGCTCGACATCGCCGAGCCGTTTGCCGGGCTGTTCACGCAGGGCATGGTCACGCACGAGACGTACAAGTCCGCGGACGGGCGCTGGCTCGGCCCCGACGACGTGCGCGACGGCATCGAGATCGCGACGGGTGATGCGATCACCGTCGGTCGCGTCGAGAAGATGTCGAAGTCGAAGAAGAACACCGTCGATCCCGAGCCTATCGTCGACCAGTATGGCGCCGACGCGGTGCGCTGGTTCGTGCTTTCCGACTCGCCGCCCGAGCGCGATCTGCCCTGGAGCGAATCGGGCATCGAAGGCGCGTGGCGGTTCGTCCAGCGTCTCTGGCGTCTGATCGAAGCCGACGATGCCGCCAAGGCCGAGGGCGACGACATCGCGCTGCGCAAGCTGTGCCACCGCACGACAGTCGGTATCGAAAGCGATATTAACGCCTTGCAGTTCAACAAGGCGGTCGCGCGGCTCTACTCCTTGTGCAGCGCGATCGAGAAGGCACCGCCCTCCGCCGACCGCGAACAGGCGATCCGCACGTTGCTGCTGCTCGTCAGCCCGATGGTGCCGCACGTTGCCGAGGAAGCCTGGGCAACCGCGGGCAACGACGGCCTGATCGCCGACGCCGCGTGGCCCGCGGTCGATCCGGCGCTGCTCGTCGATGACGAGGTCACCATTGCGGTGCAGGTCAACGGCAAGCTGCGCGACACGTTGGTGTTCCCCAAGGGCGCGCCGAAGGACGAGGTCGAAGCCGCTGCGCTTGCCTCGGAGAAGATCGTCCGCCTGCTCGAGGGCAAGCCGCCCCGGAAAGTGATCGTCGTGCCCGACCGTCTCGTGAACATCGTCGCATGACACGGCTGCGTATCCTCGCCGGTGCGCTGATGCTGCCCGTCACGCTCGCCGGCTGCGGTCTGCAGCCCTTGTATTCGGGCGGCAGCACGGGCGCGGTCGCAGGCGCGCTCGGACAGGTCGAGATTGCGCCGATCGAGGGCAAGGCGGGTTGGCTAATGGCAACCGCGCTCCGCGACCGCATGCCGTCGAACGGGAGCGCGCCGCTGTACCGCGTCGACATTCGGCTCGACGACCAGATCAGTGGTCTGGGCGTGCGGCGCGACGACAGCGTCTCGCGCGAACGCCGTGTCCTGCGTGCACGCTATCAGCTCGTCCGCATCGGCGACGGATCGGTGCTGCTCGACGCGACCGCGGGGTCCGACGCCGGCATCGACGTCGTTCGATCCGAATATGCGACGATTGCCGCAGAGAACACCGCACTCGAACGGCTGTCGGCGATCGTCGCAGACCAGATCGTTGCGCGTATTGCGCTCTATGCCCGGCGAACCCCGGCGAGCCGTGCCGTGATCGATCCGCCCGCGACCAGCCCGACGCCGTGAAGGCCAGCGCTGCCCAGATCCGCGCGGCGCTGGCCAAACCCGGCCCCGATATCCGTCTCTATCTGCTCCACGGCCCGGACGAGGCTGGCGCCGCCGATCTGGCCAGGACGCTCGGCAAGGCGATGGGTCCCGACGCCGAACGCGTCGATCTCGACGGCGCGCAGTTGAAGGGCGATCCGTCACGGCTCGCGGATGAGGCTGCGGCGATGTCGCTGTTCGCCACCGCGCGGCACGTCCGCGTGACGACCGCAGGCGAGGAGAGCTTGGAGGCCTTCACGACGCTGTTGAACGCCGATCGCGCGGGCAACCCCGTCGTGGCGATCGCACCATCGGTCAAGACGAGCGCGAAGATCGTCAAGCTCGCGCTCGAATCGCCGCGCGCGATGGCGTTTGCCTGCTACGCACCGACTGCGGCCGACGCCGAACGCCTCGCCGCCACGATGGCGGGCGATCAGGGGCTGCGCCTGGCAGGCGGCGTCGCGCGGCGGCTTGTCGAGACGACGGGCGGCGACCGCGCCGTGATGGCACGCGAGATCGACAAGCTCGCGCTGTATCTCGATGCCAGCGCCGAGCGGCCACAGGATCTCGAGCACGCCGCGCTGGACGCGGTGGGCGCCGACCTCGGCGATGCGGAAATGACGCGCGCGATCGACGCGGTGATCGAAGGCCGCGTCGCCGATCTCGGGACCGAACTCGCGTTGCTCCAACAGGCGGGCACGTCGCCGATCCCGTGGCTGCGCCAGCTCGTCCGCCGGCTCGTGACGCTGGCCGACATGCGCGGGGAGATCGATCGTGGCGAGGCGGTCGATGTCGTGATGAAGCGCCACCGCGTCTTTTTTCGCGAGGAGGCCCAGACCGCCAAGTCACTGCGGCGCTGGTCGCCGACGATGCTGTCCACGGCGATCGCACGCGTCCGAGCTGCCGAGCGCGCGATCATGGCTTCGGGTAATGCGGGCAGTGTCGTCGCCGAAGCTGCGGTCGTGGCCTTGTCACAGGCGATCGCCCGCCGGAATTGACGCCGAGGCCATCGGCCTCACTTCAGGTCGACGTCGGTGCCGATCAATTAAGGAGAGCCGACGCCGACGCCGACGCCGACCGTCAGATCGCGCCGCCCGTCAGCCGCTGGCAGACCATGTCGAGCTGATCGAGCGTCGAATAGCTGAGCGTCAGCGTCCCACCCGTCTCGCTATGCGCGACACGGACTTGCAGGCCTAGGAGGTCGGCGAGTTGCCGCTCGAGTGCCGCGATATCCGCATCGGGTATCCGTGCGTCCGCCGGCGGGGTCGCAGCGCGCCCGCCCGACCGCGATCGTCCCGGCTTCGCATCGCGCGCCAGCTTCTCGGTCTCGCGGACCGACAGACCCCGTTCGACCACCTGATCGGCGAGCGTCTCGACGTCGGGCGACCCCAGCAATGCGCGCGCATGGCCCATCGACAGCGACCCGTCGACGACCTGCGCCTGGACCTGCGCCGGCAGTTCGAGCAGTCGGAGCAGGTTCGCGACGTGACTGCGCGACTTGTGGACGATCCGCGCGAGCACTTCCTGCGTATGGCCATATTCGCCGGCGAGCCGCTGATAGGCCTGCGCCTCTTCGATCGCGTTCAGATCCTCGCGCTGGATGTTCTCGATCAGCGCGATCTCGAGCGTTTCCGCATCATCGAAGTCGCGGACGACGACCGGCACCTCATGGAGGCGCGCGCGTTGCGCCGCCCGCCAGCGACGCTCGCCCGCGACGATCTGATAATCATGGCCGTGTGGGCGAACGACGATCGGCTGGATCAGACCGCGCGCGGCGATCGATGCGGCGAGTTCGTTGAGCATCGCCTCGTCGAAATGCCGGCGCGGCTGGTCCGGATGCGGCGACAGCGAGCTCACCGGCAACATGCGCACACCCGATTGCGTCGGCGTCTCGCCGCCGGCATTGACCGGCGCCTCTCGCGCCATCTCGCCAAGCAGCGCGTTCAGACCGCGTCCCAGACCGGGGCGGCCGCGCTTCGTACCTTCACTCATAGCAACACCCTCACGCGGCCGCCTGTGCCGCCACGGGAAGGCGACCGATCATTTCTCGGGCAAGCGCTATATAGGCCTGCGACCCGCTGCACCGGTGGTCATAGATCAGCGCGGGCAGCCCATGGCTGGGCGCTTCCGACAACCGGACGTTGCGCGGGATCACCGTTTCGAACACGACCTTGCCAAGGACCGCACGCACATCCGCCGACACCTGATCGGTCAGCCGGTTTCGACGATCATACATCGTCAGCGCGACCCCCAGGATCGACAGGCCCGGATTGAAGCGCTGGCGGATCCGCTCGACCGTGCTGAGCAGCTGCGACAGCCCCTCGAGCGCGAAGAACTCGCACTGCAGCGGCACGAGCAGCGAGTCCGCCGCAACCATCGCGTTGATCGTCAGCAAGCCCAGCGACGGCGGACAGTCGATCAGCGCGATATCCCAATGCCCCGTCGCAGCCTGCATCGCCCGGTCGAGCCGGTGCGTGCGTGCCTCGAATTCGACGAGTTCAATCTCAGCGCCGGAAAGATCGACGGTTGCCGGGATCACATCGAGGCGCGGCACGCGGCTCTGGACGACCGCCTGATCGATCGTCGCCTCGCCGACGAGCACGTCGTAGCTCGACTTGATCCGCTGCGACTGGCCGATGCCGAGCCCCGTCGAGGCATTGCCCTGCGGATCAAGATCCACGAGCAGGACGCGCATACCCGTCGCCGCGAGCGCGGTGGCGAGATTGATCGCACTGGTGGTCTTGCCCACCCCGCCCTTTTGATTGGCTACGGCGATCGTGATCACCGCTTTTGCACCTGTGTCAGAACCACGATCGACGACTCCGCATTCGTGACACTGTGTTCCACGTGGAACATAAACCGCCACTGTTGCCGCAATGCGGTGATCTCGGCCTCATCAAGACGTCCCCGAGGCAAGAGCCACCGCGTCTCGGTTGTGGCGCAGTGTGCCGCGCCGCGCAAAAGGTTTTCCAGTGATGCAACGGCGCGCGCCGATATGATGGACGCCTTCACGCTGACCGACTCCACCTTGGCAGCGTGAACGGCAACCTGCCCGCCCAGCCCCAGCCGGGCAACGCAGAGGCTGAGAAAATCGGCCCGGCGCCGTCGCGGTTCGACCAGATCGACGGGGCCGCCGCGCACCAGCGCGACGACCATGCCGGGGAAGCCGCCGCCGGTGCCGATATCGAGCCAGCGTCCGGCGTCGGACGCCTCGCCTGCAAGTGCGACCAGCTGGAGCGAATCGACCACATGCCGCTCCCAGATCGTCGGGATCGTCGAGGGCGCGATCAGGTTCTGATGCTCCGTTTCCGCCACGACCATCTCGACAAACGCGGACACCCGATCCGTCGCGTCGGCACCAAAGCGGTCGCTCGCCCATGTCTTCGCGTCGTCTTCGGTCATGCGGCTACTCGTTTCGTATGCAACAACACGGCCGACAGCGCTGCGGGGGTGATCCCGCGGACACGCGCCGCAGCCGCCAGCGACGTCGGTCGCGCGACGCTCAACCGATCGATCATCTCGTTCGACAGTCCGGGTATGCGATCATAGGCAAGGTCCTCGGGCAGCCGGATCGCTTCGTCCGCGCGCAGCCGGGCGACTTCCTGCGCCTGGCGTTCGATATACGGCGCGTAGCGTGCATCCTCGAGGACCTCGCCGATCACCGCCGGCGGCATCCCGTCCGCGGCATCGGGCGCGACATGCGACAGCATCACGCCATCGAACCGCAGCCAGTCGAACGCCGTCCGACGTGCGCCATCGCGACCGATCGCAACGCCTTGATCCGCGACATAGGTCGCCGTCCGTTCGCAATTCAGCGCCGAGCGAAACGTCGCACGCTGCTCCGTCAGGGTTTGCTGGTGCACCCGACGCTCCGCTCCGAGACATCCCGCGGCGAGCGCGATCCCGCCAAGACGCGTTTCGGCATTGTCCGCACGCAGTGACAGGCGGAACTCCGCGCGTGCGGTCAACATCCGGTACGGCTCGGTCACGCCCTGCAGCACCAGATCGTCGATCATCACGCCGAGATAGCTCGACGCCCGGTCGAGGATCACCGGTGCGAGGTCGCAGGCGTGCGCCGCCGCATTGAGACCCGCGATGAGCCCCTGCCCCGCCGCTTCCTCATACCCCGTCGTCCCGTTGATCTGCCCCGCACAAAACACGCCCTCGATCGCACCGAGCGCGAGGCGTGTATCGAGCGCGCGTGGGTCGATATGGTCATATTCGACGGCATAGCCGGGCGTCGTCATGACGACGCGCTCGAGCCCCGGAATCGCTGCGAGCATCGCCGCCTGTACATCGGTCGGCAACGACGTCGACAGCCCGTTGGGATAGACGGTCGAGTCATCGAGGCCCTCGGGCTCGAGGAAGATCTGATGCCCGTCACGGTCGCCGAACCGGTGGACCTTGTCCTCGATCGACGGGCAATAGCGCGGGCCTGCCGCTTCGATGGCCCCGGTGAACAGTGGCGAGCGGTCAAAGGCGGCACGGATGATCGCGTGCGTCTTATCCGTCGTCCGCGTGATCGCGCACGCGATCTGCGGGAGCGGCCGCGCGGCGGTCATCGGCGACATCGTCCACGCTTCGACATCGGTCGGCTGTTCGTCGAGCGATGCCCAGTCGATCGTGCGGCCATCGAGCCGGGGCGGCGTCCCGGTCTTCAATCGCGCCATCGGCAGCGCGCGGTCGCGGAGCTGGTCCGCGAGCGGCTTTGCGGCGCGCTCGCCGATCCGCCCGCCCTCTGCGCGATCGTCGCCGCGAAAGATCCGGCCACCGAGAAACGTCCCCGTCGCGAGGACGACCGCACGCGCGGCGACGATCGATCCGTCCGCCAGGACGATACCGGCGACACGATCACCATCGAAACGCAGTGCGACGGCCTCCCCCTCGACCACCGTCAGTCCGGCGGTTGCGGCGAGCATCGTCTGGATTGCACCGGCATAGAGACGCCGGTCGGCCTGGACGCGCGGCCCCTGGACCGCGGCGCCCTTGCTGCGATTGAGCATCCTGTAATGGATCGCGGCGGCATCCGCCGCACGGCCGATCAGCCCGTCAAAGGCATCGACCTCGCGGACCATATGGCCCTTGCCCAAGCCACCGATCGCCGGATTACACGACATCGCACCGATATGACGCGCATCGAATGAGACCAAAGCCGTCCGCGCACCCCGGCGCGCCGCTGCGGCTGCGGCTTCGGTTCCGGCATGGCCTCCGCCAACCACCACTACATCGAACATGCCGCCCTCCTAGGAGCATGCGGCCGGCCGGTCAAAGCTGTTCCACGTGGAACATCATTTGCCGATGCAAAAGCGTCCGAACAGCGCGTCGAGCATTTCCCCGGTCGCATCGAGCCCGAGCACTGCGGCGAGGCTGCTCCGCGCGCGACGCAGATGTTCAGCGACGATCAGAGGGTCAGCAGACGTTTCTCTCAACGTCGCGATCGCTGCGGCGCACTGGCGCCGTTGATGCGCCTTAAGTGCAACGCCGTCGCTGCGCGGGAGCAGGGCATCCGCCCGCCGGTGTAGCTCGTCCCACAGCCGGTCGATCGACGCGGGGTCAGTCTGCGCAATCGCGATCGCCCGCCCCTCCGGCACGACATCACGGCCTGCGAGATCGGCGCGGGCATGCACCCAGACCGCATCGTCCCGCGGCGGCGCGGTGTCGGCAAGCCAGACGAGAATGTCGGCAGTCGTTATCGCCTGCTCCGCGCGCATGACGCCGATCGCCTCGATCGGATCGAGCGTGTCGATCAGTCCGGCGGTATCGGTCAGCACATAGGCGATGCCACCGCGCATCACCGGGACGTCGATCCGATCGCGCGTCGTCCCCGAAATCGACGAGACGATCGCGGCGTCGCGCTCGCCCATCAGGTTGAGCAAGGTCGACTTGCCGCTGTTGGGCGGTCCGCCGATCACCACGCGGATGCCATCCTTGAGCCGCTCGACGGGTGGCGCATCGACCACGCGCGCGATCCTGTCCGCGAGCGCGTCGACCGCCAGCCGGATTGCGTCGAACGCCGCGGCGTCGCTCGCCACGTCGTCCTCGTCGGAGAAGTCGAGCATGGCCTCGATCCGCGCCGAGAGCATCGCAACGTCGTCCATCCAGCCCCGCACGGCCTGGCTCACGCGCCCCTCGGCCGCGTTGATCGCGGCGATACGCTGGCCCTCGGTCTCTGCCTCGAGCAGATCGGCCAGCCCCTCCGCCTCGGTCAGATCGATCCGTCCATTCGTCAGCGCACGCCGCGTGAACTCCCCCGGCTCGGCGGGTCGCAGCCCCGGGACCAGCGACAGCGCCCGCTCGACCGCGGCGATCACCGCGCGGCCGCCGTGACAGTGAAACTCGACCAGATCCTCGCCGGTCGCCGTTCGCGGTCCCGGAAAGACGATCACCAGCGCCCGGTCGAGCAGCGCGCCGTCGGCATCGCGCAGTCCCCGCAAGCTGGCATGACGCGGCGCAGGCAGCCGACCCGCGAGCGTTTCCGCAGCGGTGCACGCAGCAGGCCCCGATATGCGGACGACCGCAATCGCAGCCGGCGGCTGTCCGCTCGACACCGCATAGATCGTCGTCATCGGATCGCTCAGCCGCCGGGCTTGTTCGCGCCATCGAACAGGCGTTTCCAGAACGTCATCCCCGCCTCGTTCATCGGCTGCCAGCTGCGCATCATCGTCTCGATCATCTCGGGTTTGATCTGCCCCTCGCCAAGGCCGGGCATCGCCTCGATCATCATGCTGACATAGCGGTCGTGGATCGGCGTCAGGTCGGGCAACCCGACCGCACGGCGCGCTTCTTCGGGGGTGCATTCGATTTCGATGTTCATCTTCATATGCGGCCCCTCACGATGCTGCTTGAGCCGCTCGTTCGCGCGCGGCATAGCGTATCGATGTATGCGCGGGATACAGCCTCGATCGCAACGCCAATCGGGACGGTCACGGTGCTCGGCACCGCGGACTGGATCACGGCGGTCACGATCGGGCCCGTCGATGCCGCGCCGTCGGCCAGCGACAGCCCCGCCGTGGACGAGGCGCTTCGCCAACTCGCCGCGTATTTCGACGGCACGCTGACGCATTTCGACCTGCCGCTGGCCCCCTCCCCGACCGCGCGCGGCGGAACCTTGCGCGAGGCGATTGTCGCGATCGGCTATGGCGAGACCGCGACCTACGGCACGCTCGCCCGCGCGATCGGGTCGAGCCCGCGTGCGATCGGCCAGGCCTGCGCGCGCAACCCCTTCCCAATTCTCGTCCCCTGCCACCGTGTTCTCGGAGCCGGAGGCGTACTTGGCGCGTATTCTGCCGGCGAAGGCCCGCACACGAAATCCCGGCTGCTCGATCTCGAGCGCCACCAAGGAGTATTGCTATGACGAACACGACGACCATCCCGACGCTTGCGGGTGACGGCGATTTCCACGCCTATCGCGCGGTCCCCGCCGGTACGCCCAAGGCCGCCATCATCGTGATCCAGGAGATCTTCGGCGTGAACGCGGGCATCCGTCGCAAGTGCGATACGCTCGCCGAAGCAGGCTATCTCGCGATCGCGCCCGACCTGTTCTGGCGGCTCGAGCGTGGCATCGAACTCGATCCGGACATCAAGCCCGAATTCGAGCGGGCGCTCGAGCTGATGGGCAAGTTCGATCAGGACAAGGGCATCGCCGATATCGAAGCGACGATCCGCGCTGCGCGCAGCGAACTCGGTGACGGCGCGAAGGTCGGCGCGGTCGGCTATTGCCTCGGCGGACGCCTCGCGTTCATGACCGCGGCGCGGACCGACATCGATGCGAGCGTCGGCTATTACGGTGTCGGGATCGACGGGCTGCTCGGTGAGAAGAACGCGATTGCGCACCCGGTGCTGCTCCACGTGCCCGAGGAGGATCACTTCGTCGACAAGGATGCGCAGGCCGCGATGCATGCCGGGCTCGACGATCACCCCAAGGTCACGATATACGATTATGCGGGCGAGGATCACGGCTTCGCGACCGAGTTCGGCGAGCGCCGGTCGGATGCGTCGGCGAAGCTAGCCGACGAGCGGACGGCCAAGTTCTTCGCCGAGCATCTGGGCTGAGGGGCACCCCCTTCCCCAACCGCCGTCATTCCCGCGAAGGCGGGAATCCATACTGGCTGGCGTCGCTAAGAATCGCCGCCCTTTGAGGATATGGATCCCCGCCTGCGCGGGGATGACGATGATGGGGTCTGTGTCGGGGCAAGCAACGCCCGGAATGACGAGCCCGCGACGGACATAAAAAAGGCCTCGCCGGACGATCCCGGCAAGGCCTTTTCCGTATCCAGACGCTGTGGCGATCAGCCGAGCAGCGAGATGATCCCGAGCGTTTCGCCGGTGCCGACCCAGCCTTCGTAGATCATCTTTACCGCGACCACGAGGATCACCAGCAGGCCGATATAGGCGATCCAGCGATACCGGTTGATGACGCGCGCGATGTAGTTCGCCGCCAGACCCATCATCGCGACCGACAGCAACAGGCCGATCACGAGGATGCCCGGATGCTCGCGCGCCGCGCCCGCAACCGCGAGCACGTTGTCGAGGCTCATCGACACGTCGGCGACCGCGACCGCCCAGGCGGCGCTGGCAAAGCCCTTTGACGACTTGATCCCCGAGCGCTCGTCGCCCTGGATTTCCTCGGAGCCGGCGTTCTGCGCACCCTCGCGGATTTCACGCCAGAACTTCCAGCTGACCCACAGCAGCAGCAGGCCGCCCGCGAAGATCAGCCCGACGATCCCCATCAGCCATGTCACGATCAGCGCGAAGAAGATGCGCAGGACGAGCGCGGCGCCGATGCCGATCAGGATGACCTTCTTGCGCTGGTCGGCGGGAAGCCCCGCGGCGAGCGCGCCGACGACGATCGCATTGTCGCCTGCGAGGACGAGGTCGATCATCAGGACCGATCCGAACGCGGCCAGCGCCTTCGGATCACCAAGGTTGGAGAAGTCGGCGACGATGTGCTGCCATATCTCCAGCGGCGAGCCGGGTCCGGCGACTCCCGATGCGGCGGTGGCCAGCATGGCGATGATACTCAAGATGTCAGCTCCCGGAGACGAGCCACCGCCGGTGCGCGGAGGTGGCGGATTTCATGGTGTTTCATAGCAAAGCGGCACACGAAAGCCATTGCTCTCGCGTGCCGCTTTGGAACTGTTGGTCGGCGCCGCGGCACCGCCGCGTCGTCGGTCGGGGCGCTGCCCCGCCGGCCGAACCGGTGCGAGTCCTGCTGCAGCGTGCAGCAGGCCGCACTCGGTTACTGATTCATCGAATCGAAGAAATTCTCGTTGGTCTTCGAATCCTTCATCTTGTCGAGCAGGAACTCCATCGCGTCGATCGTGCCCATCTGCATCAGGATGCGACGCAGGACCCACATCTTGGAGAGCTTGGCCTTGTCGACCAGCAGCTCTTCCTTGCGCGTGCCCGACTTGCCGACGTCGAGCGCCGGGAAGATGCGCTTGTCCGCGACCTTGCGATCGAGCACGATTTCCGAGTTGCCGGTACCCTTGAACTCCTCGAAAATCACCTCGTCCATGCGGCTGCCCGTGTCGATCAGCGCGGTCGCGATGATCGAGAGCGAGCCGCCCTCCTCGATGTTGCGCGCGGCACCGAAGAAGCGCTTCGGACGCTGCAGCGCGTTCGCATCGACACCGCCGGTCAGGACCTTGCCCGACGACGGCACGACGGTGTTGTAGGCACGACCCAGACGCGTGATCGAGTCGAGCAGGATCACCACGTCCTTCTTGTGCTCGACGAGGCGCTTGGCCTTTTCGATCACCATCTCGGCGACCTGCACGTGGCGCTGCGCGGGTTCGTCGAACGTCGAGCTGACGACCTCGCCCTTCACGCTGCGCTGCATGTCGGTGACTTCCTCGGGGCGCTCGTCGATCAGCAGGACGATCAGGAACACCTCGGGGTGATTGTCGGTGATCGCCTTGGCCATGTTCTGCAACATGACCGTCTTGCCGACGCGCGGCGGTGCGACGATTAGCGTGCGCTGGCCCTTGCCCTGCGGGCTGACGATGTCGATGACACGCGCCGACTTGTCCTTGACGGTCGGGTCGGCGGGATCGAGCGTCAGCTTGCTCTCGGGGTAGAGCGGCGTGAGATTGTCGAAATTGACGCGGTGGCGCACGACGTCGGGATCGTCGAAATTGACCGCCGTGAGCTTCACCAGCGAGAAATAGCGCTCGCCATCCTTAGGCCCGCGGATCTCGCCCTCGACCGTGTCACCGGTGCGCAGGCCGAACTTCCGCACCTGGTTCGGCGAGATATAGATGTCGTCGGGCCCTGCGAGATAGTTGCTCTCGGGCGAGCGCAGGAAGCCGAAACCGTCGGGCAGCACTTCGATCGTGCCGAGCCCCATGATCTGGTCGCCATTGTCCGCCTGCACCTTCAGGATCGCGAACAACAGGTCCTGCTTGCGCAGCGTCGAGGCGCTCTCGACCCCCAGTTCCTCGGCGAGCTGGACCAGCTCGGCAGGCTTCTTTTTCTTCAGGTCTTTGAGATGCATGGGGATTTCCGGATAGCGATCAACGGGAACAGGTTCGGTCTGCGCGTGCGCTGGAAAGCGGAACTGGGCGAGCCGAACAGGCAGGACCACACGACCGGGCAGGACGCCAGGAGGCCGTGCTGGGAATCGGGGTAGAATTGGGGGGGCTGTTAGTCAAGCGGGGACAAGGCGACCGCCATCACCGTCATCCTGGGCTCGACCCAGGATCCAGAGCCACACGCGGTGTCCTCCGCCGCTCTGGATCCTGGATCATGTCCAGGATGACCTAGGGAGTCAGAACGGCTTCACGATCACCAGCACGACGATCAGCGTCACCGCGAGCGCGGGAATCTCGTTGAGCATCCGCAGCTGCTTGCCCGTCAGCGTCGGCTTCCCCGCCGCGAGCTTCTTCGCATAGCCGACCGTCCAGCCATGATAGCCCGTGAGCAGGAACACCAGCAGCAGCTTGAGGTGCAGCCACCCGAGCCCCGGCGCGCCATCCGCCAGCCCGAGGTTCAGCGCCAGCGCGAGTCCGAGCACCCAGACGACGATCATCGCCGGCGTCAGGATGATCTTCCGGATCTTGGCCTCACGCTCGACCCAGCTCGCCGCCTCGGCTGCATTGCCTGCGGCCAGCGCTTCCTGATGATAGACGAGATAGCGCGGCAGCATGAACAGCCCCGCCATCCAGAAGATCACGAAGATCAGGTGCGCGGCCTTCACCCAGTCATAGGACGCCCCGAGAAAACCGCTCATGTCGTGCTCCTGACGCGGGCGATCAGCTGCTCGACATGCGCGATCGGCGTGTCGGGCAGAATGCCGTGGCCCAGATTGAAGACGTGCGGCCGCTCGACGAACGCCGCAAGGATCCGGTCGATCGCCGTATCGAGATCCGCGCCGCCCGCGATCAACGCGAGCGGATCGAGATTGCCCTGCACCGGCATGTCGGCGGGCAGCGACGCATGCGCCCAGACCGGATCGACCGTCTCGTCGAGCCCGATCGCATCGACGCCCGTCTCGCGCGCATAGGTGGGAAGCTTGCCCCCTGCCCCCTTGGGAAAGCCGATCACCGGCACGCCCGGGCAGCGCGCATGGAGGCGCTCGACGATCGACGCGGTCGGCGCGATCACCCAGCGTTCGAACTGCGCGGGGCTGAGGCTGCCCGACCAGCTGTCGAACAGCTGGACCGCATCGACGCCCGCCTCGATCTGCCGGACGAGATATTCAACGGTGTTGTCGGCGATCGCATCGATGATCGCGCCGAACGCTTGCGGGTCGCCATAGGCGAAGCGCCGCGTTTCACCCTGATCCTTGCTGCCCTTGCCCGCCACCATATAGGTCGCGACCGTCCAGGGAGACCCCGCAAAGCCTAGGAACGTCGTCTCGGGCGGCAATGCCCCGGCGACCTTCGCAACGGTGCCGTAGACCGGCTCCAGCCGATCGGGAACGGGCTGCAACCGATCGAGCGCATGATCGACCAGCGCAGGTTCGAGCCGTGGCCCTTCGCCGACCCCGAAGCTCAGATCCTGGCCGAGCGCCCAGGGGATCATCAGGATGTCCGAGAACAGGATCGATCCGTCGAACCCGAACCGACGGATCGGCTGGAGCGTGACCTCGGCTGCGGCGTCGGGATCGGTGGCGAGCGCGAGGAAGCCGCCCTTCTGCGCGCGGAGTTCGCGATATTCGGGGAGATACCGCCCCGCCTGCCGCATGAGCCACAAGGGCGGCGTCGCCTGACGCTCGCCATGTAGCGTCGCCAGCAACGGCTTGACGGTCTGCAGATTGGGGATCGGATCGGTCAGCGGAGCACCCTTCTTCTACTATAAGAAGATTCAAGAAATAGGTTGTTGCAGTGGTTGGGCGGTTGATCGTGGGACTTATGCGGTGTCCCCCGAAATGCCAACAGCTTGACCCCCGGACATCGCCACAAACGCGCTGATTCGATTCAGGTGCCCCCGTTACCCACAGGCTGTGGATGAAAGTTGCTCCTGTGCGCAGGGCTGTGGATAGATAGGTGGTTTTCCACAGCCTTCCGGTCGCTTGGCGGCATCGCCGAGTTACGCTAGCCCTTCTCCCCATGTTATCCACAGATTCACCCCGCCCCTTGCCGACGACCGGGATCAAAGGCCGATGACCAGGCTCCATCTTCACCTCCTGTCGGACTCGACCGGCGAGACGCTCGAGAACATCGCGAAGGCGGCGCTTGCCCAATATGACGACGTCGAAACCGTTCGTCATTTCTGGCCGATGGTCCGCACGGAGGCGCATCTCGAACGCATCCTGCAGGAGATTGCGCAGAACCCTGGGCTGGTGATCTTCACGCTGGTGAACCCCGCGACACGCCGCATTCTCGAACAGCGCTGTCTTGCGCTCGCGCTTCCTGCGGTTGCCCCGCTCGACCCGGTCAACGACGCGCTGTCGGGGCTGCTCGGGCAGCAGGCCAAGGCGCGTCCGGGGCGGCAGCATGTCCTCGACGCTGCCTATTTCGCGCGCGTCGATGCGATCCAGTGGACGATCGCGCATGACGACGGGATCGCATGGGAGGAATGGGAGGAGGCCGATATCGTCCTCGCGGGGGTATCGCGGTCGTCGAAGACGCCGACCTCGATCTATCTCGCCAATCGGGGCTACAAGACCGCGAACATCCCGGTCGTCGTCGAGAGCCCCCCGCCCTCGATCCTCTACACGTTGCGCAATCCGCTGATCGTCGGCCTCACGACGAGCGCCGACCGGCTGATCCAGGTCCGCCGCAACCGGTTGCTGTCGCTGCATCAGGCGCCCGACACCTCCTATGTCGAGGAGGAGGCGGTGATGCGCGAACTCGCTTTTGCGCGCCGGATGTTCGCCGACAATGGCTGGCCGGTCATCGACGTGACCCGGCGGTCGATCGAGGAGACCGCCGCAGCGATCATCGCCCTGTGCAATCAGCGTCGCGTGGACGCCGCATGAGCCTGGTTCTCGCGTCGCAAAGCGCGTCACGCCGCGCGATGCTGTCCGCGGCGGGCGTCGCGTTCGACGCGACCTTTGCCGGCGTCGACGAGGACGCCGCCAAGGTCGCACTCCGCCATCTGGCGCCGCGCGATCTTGTCGATGCGCTGGCGGAGCTGAAGGCGGTCAAGGTCTCGGCCCGGATGCCCGGTCACCTCGTCCTCGGCAGCGATTCGATGGTCGTGCTCGACGATGGGACGATCCTCGACAAGCCCGTCGACCGCACGGATGCGGCGGCGCATCTGCGCGCGATGTCGGGCAAACGCCACGATCTCTGGAGCGCTGCGGTGATCGCCGAGAACGCGCAACCGATCTGGCGCCATGTCGACCGCGCGAAGATGCACGTGCGGCCGCTGTCCGACGCGTTCATCGAGACGTATCTGGACGCGGAATGGCCGGCGATCGCTGGGTGTGTCGGGTGTTACCGGATCGAAGGGCCCGGGGCGCAGTTGTTCACGAGGATCGAGGGGAGCCAGTTCACGGTGCTGGGCATGCCGCTGCTCAATGTCCTCGACTTTCTCCGTGTGCGTGGCGAACTGCCGGCGTAGCCTTTCCCCTTTCTCGCCGCGCCGCACCCACACTTACACCCACACCCACACCCACACCTCCCGCCACGCCCACCCGTCACCCCAGCGAAAGCTGGGGTATTTCACGGGGCAGGCGACGTCCGCCAAACTGGGAGATCCCAGCTTCCGCTGGGATGACGATTTCAAGGGGTGACGGCTTCGAGGGATGGCGATTTGGAGGGAGGACGGCGTGGAGGGAGGACGGTCACAGGGGCAGCCCGTGGCAATTTCAACGCGGTAGACTAAATCGTCTCCACCCGCGAAGGCGGGTGCCGAGACTGGATCCCCGCCGTCGCGGGGACACACGGAGCGCAGAATGACCCGACCCTATGCCGAAGTGATCGGCGATCCGATCGCACAGTCGAAATCGCCGCTGATCCACGGCTTCTGGCTCGACGCGCTCGGGATCGACGCGGAATACCGCCACAAGCATGTCACCGCTGAGGCGCTCCCTGCCTATTTCGCCGAGCGCAAGGCAGACCCCGCCTGGCGCGGGTGCAACGTCACGATGCCGCACAAGCTTGCCGCGCTCGATCACGTCGCCGATCCTGGCAATGTCCGCGGCACGATCGGCGCGATCAACACCGTGTTCCGTAATTCGGCGGGCGATTGCATCGGCACCAACACCGATGCCGCGGGCTTCTGGGCGCCGATCGACGACCTCGATATCGCGGGTCAGCCCGCGACGGTGATCGGCGCGGGCGGTGCGGCGCGTGCGGTCCTGTTTGCGCTGTCCCGCATGGGAGTCGGGCCGGTGATTATCCTCAATCGCAGTCCGCTCAAGGGCGCTGCCTTGCTCTCGAGTTTCGGGCTCAAGGGTCAGGCCTTGCCGATCCCCGCGGCCGCACCGCCATCGCGGCTTCTCGTCAACGCGAGCGTTCTCGGCATGGCCGGGCACCCCTCGCTCGACATCGACCTCGGTGCGCTGGACCCGGACTCGCTCGTCTACGACATCGTCTATTCGCCGCTCGAGACCACGCTGCTCAAGACGGCGCGCGCGCGCGATCTCGAGACCGTCGACGGGCTCGAGATGCTGATCGGTCAGGCGGCGGTCGCGTTCGAAATATTGTTCCACGTGGAACCTCCGCGTGACCGCGACGACGAACTTCGCGCTCGTCTCACCCAATGATCATCGGACTGACCGGATCGATCGGCATGGGCAAATCGACCGTCGCGTCGATGTTTGCGGCCGAGGGCGTACCGGTGTTTGATGCCGATGCGACGGTGCACAGGCTCCAGGCGGCTGGCGGCCGGCTGGTCCCGGCGATCGCGGCCGCCTTTCCCGACGCGGTCGTCGATGGCGCGATCGACCGGGCAAAACTCGGCTCCGCGGTGTTCGGCGACGACGCGGCGATCAAGCGGCTCGAGTCGATCGTCCACCCCGCGGTCGCGGAGGAACGCGCGGCGTTCCTCACGCATAACACCGACGGGCTTGTCGTCTTCGACGTGCCGTTGCTGTTCGAGACGGGTGGCGATCGTCGCGTCGATTGCATCGTCGTCGTCACGGCCGCACCCGAAGTCCAGCGCGCGCGCGTTCTCGCGCGACCGGGCATGACGCCGGCGAAGTTCGCGACCATCCTCGGACGACAGACGCCCGATGCCGAAAAGCGCGCGCGTGCCGATCACGTCATCTTCACCGATACCGATCTTTCCGAAACGCGCGCGCAGGTCCGTGCGGTCATCGCTTGCGCACGCGCCGCGTAAGGTCGATACCATCGTGATGCGCGAGATCGTCTTCGACACCGAAACCACCGGCCTCAGTTTTGCAGGCGGCGACCGGATGGTCGAAATCGGCTGCGTCGAGATGGTCAACCGCGTCGAGACCGGGCGGACCTTCCACGCCTATTATCATCCGGAACGCGACATGCCGGTCGAGGCGTTCAACGTCCACGGGCTGAGCCAGGCATTCCTTTCGGACAAGCCGCGCTTTGGTGACGCGGTCGAGGCGCTGCTCGACTTCGTTGGCGACGCACCGATGATCGCGCACAACGCCGCGTTCGATTTCTCGTTTCTGAACGGCGAGCTGACCAAATGCGGTCGGCAGATCATCCATCTCAAGCGGATGGTCGATACACTCCAGATCGCGCGTAGCCGCCACCCCGGCGCCAAGCATTCGCTCGATGCGCTGTGCTCACGCTTCGGGATCGACCGCAGCCACCGCGTGCTGCACGGCGCGCTGCTCGATGCGCAGTTGCTGGCGCAGGTCTATGTCGAGCTGATGGGGGGGCGCCAGATCGGCCTCGGCCTTATCAGCGATGCCGTATCGTCCGCCTCGACTCCGATCGTCGCACAGACGCCTCGTGTCGTTCGTCCGCCGCGTGTTTTCGTGGCGAGCGACGGAGACCTTGCGGCGCATGCGGCGTTTATGAAGGGGATCAAGGATCCGATTTGGGGGGCCGTGGCGTCCGGATGACGTCGACCGAGCGGAGCCAACAGGACCGTTCGACTGCATGGAGAAGACAATGGATATCCGGATTTCTGGTCATCAGGTCGCCACGGGCGAAGCACTCAACACCCATGTGCAAGACCGACTCCAGGGTATCGCCGACAAGTATTTCTCGCGCGCCATTTCTGCCGAAGTCACCTTTGGCAAGGGGCCGCACGATGCCGGCTTCAAATGCGATATCGTCGCGCATGTCATGAAGGGGCTAGTCCTGAAGGGCCATGCCGAGGCCTATGACGCGCACCCCGCATTCGACGGCGCCGCTGCCAAGATCGAGACCCAGTTGCGCCGCTACATGCGACGACTGAAGGATCGCCATGCCGGCGAGGCGGTCGCGATCGCGGAGAGTACCGGATACGACAATGCCGGCTACACGCTGTTCCAGGAAAACATCCAGGAAGAGGACGTCGCCGACGCGCCGCTGATCATCGCCGAAACACGCGTCGATATTCCCGAAGCCAGCGTGTCCGATGCGGTGATGATGCTCGATCTGCGCAACACCGCGGCACTCCTGTTCACGAACGCGGGAACGGGCGCACACAACATGGTCTATCGCCGCGGTGACGGCACGATCGGTTGGGTCGAGCCCCAGCGTGCGGCCTCCAGCACGCCTCCACAGTAAGGCGCGCTCTTTACGCCCCCGCACGACCCGCTAAGGCGGGAGTGCGGGGGCGCTCAGAGACAAACAGCATGAATGATTTCAGCGATATGCTGCGTCCTGACGCAGTCCTGACCAATATGGTCGCAGCCAATAAAAAGGCGGTCTTCCAGCAACTTTCGACAATTGCCGCGGATAATCTGGCGGATGCTACAGGCCGAATCGACGCGAAGTCGATCGCCGACCTGCTGACCGCACGTGAAAAGCTTGGCTCGACGGGATTCGGCGGCGGTGTTGCCATCCCGCATGCGAAACTGCCGGGTCTTTCGCAGGTCACGGGCGTCTTTGCGCGGCTTGCCCAGCCGATCGACTTTCAGGCGGTCGACGATCTTCCGGTCGACCTCGTCTTCATGCTGCTGTCGCCGACCGATGCGGGCGCGGTGCACCTGAAGGCGCTCGCGCGCGTCTCGCGGCGCCTGCGCGACAAGACGTTTCTCGAAAAGCTGCGCGGCGGCGGCTCCCCCGACGCGTTGTACGCGCTGTTCTCCGCGGACGAGGTTCGCGATGCAGCGTGATGGCGTCGATCCGGACGCCGCGGGCGAAGACGCGCATTTCCGCGCGCTCGAGTCGCTCTATGCACGCGCGCCGATCAACCGGTTCTTCGACTCGACGCTCGAAATCCCCGAACGCGGATTTGCGCGTATTCATTTCACGATCGACGAACGCCATTATCATGCCGGTGGCGCGGCGCATGGCACGAGCTATTTCAAGATGCTCGACGATGCCGCCTTCTACGCCGCCAACAGCCTCGTCACCGACCGGTTTCTGCTTACCACCGCGTTCAACCTGTTGCTGACCCGCCCGCTGAAGGTCGGCCCGGTCGTGGCCGAAGGCCGCTGGATCAGCGGAAAGCGCCGCGTGTTCGTCGCGGATGCGCGGCTGATCGACGCCGAGGGTGAGGAGGCCGCGCGCGGTACGGGCACCTTTATGCGCTCGCGGATTCCGCTTGCCGGACTGCCCGGATATCGTAGCTCCGACCGACCCGGCGGGTGACCGGTCGCCTCCCCAGTGGTCTCCTCGTCAGCGCGCTGCTGCGCCGCGTCAACGATGCGGGCGGCTTTGGTATCGTGCTCGCCAAGGGGGATCCGCAGGGTGGCGCGATCCTCGTCATTGCGCTTGATCCGGGGGCACCGCCACGCGTGCTCGAACGCGGGATCGGACCCGGCGGGCGCGTCGCGCTGATCGACTCGACTCCGACCGACGACATCGACGGCTACTGGCGGCGCCGACGCGCGCGCGATCCGGATTTGTGGGTGATCGAGGTGGACATCGCAGCGGCAGAACGGTTCGCCGCTGAAACGATCGTCGCCGATTGACTCCAATGCCCCCCCGATAGAGGGGGATTACATCATTGATTGGCGTTGTGTCGGTGCGGGTGCGATCCGGGTCGATTACGCAGTCGGGGGGATGCACGGACGATCGTCTTTGACGAGCGAACCGCGATTCAACCGCACCTGAATAAGTTTGAATGACGATAATGCAGCGGGCCGCGACCATCGCAGCCATGTCTCTCTCGCTTGCCGGACTCCTCGGCAACAGCGCACCAGGCAAGGCCAGCGGTATCGACCGCTCGACGGCCAGCCTTACCGCACTTGCCAATCTAAACGCCCTGTCTCCGCAGAATGTTCCGTTGGTCGCTCCTGCCGCAGTTCCTGCCGCCGTCGAGCCCACCACCACTGCCGAAGACGAAGAATTCGACACCCTCGCAGAAGCCGTCGCCGCGCAGGACAATGCCGCCGCCGACGAAGCGCTCGAGTGCCTTGCCGGCGCAATCTACTTCGAATCCAAGGGTGAGCCGCTGACTGGCCAGCTCGCTGTCGCCGAAGTCATCATCAACCGCGCCAAGTCGGGCCGTTTCCCGACGGACGTTTGCGCCGTCGTCAAGCAGCGTGGCCAATTCAGCTTCGTGCGCGGTGGCCAGATCCCGACCATCAACATCGGCAAGGCCTATCGCACCGCGATCGCCGTCGCCAAGGTCGCGCTCGCTGACGCGTGGAACAGCCCCGCGCAGAAGGCGCTGTACTTCAACACCGCCGACCGCCGCCCTGCTGGCCGCGTCATCAAGGTTGCCTCGATCGGCAACCACGTCTTCTACCGCTGAGTCGGATCGTCCCGACCGCCGTCGGGAAAGGTTGAACACGCGGCGTCCCGCTTCGATTTCGAGACCCATGATCCGCGGATGAGCAGGCGAATGCGCTTGCCTCGTTCGCGGATTGTTCTATTTTCGGGCGATGCTCGACACCCCCCCGGCCTCCTGTATCGACGAACCCGGATCCCCGTTATGCGCAGCCGATGTGGCGCGCGGCGTGGTCCGGATGTTGCTGCGTCATGACCTGACCGCGATGGCGGAAGTGCCGCTCGACGGCGGGCGCCGCGCCGATCTGATGGCCATCGACGCACGCGGCCATATCGTCATCGTCGAGATCAAGGTCTCGCGCGCCGATCTGCTCGGGGACGGAAAATGGCCCGACTATCTGGGGCATTGCGATCGCTATTTCTGGGCGGTGCCCGCGGGGTTCGATGCCAGCCCGCTGCACGGCGCGGCGTTTCTCCCCGAACGCACCGGGATCATCGTCGCGGACCGGTACGACGCGGCGATCGTTCGCGAGGCGCACACCACCCCCCTCCCCGCGCATGTCCGGAAGCGCGGGACGCTTGCCTTTGCACGCCGTGCGGCACGCCGCCTGATCGCGCAGACCGACCCCGATGCCGACGGACTGGCGTTCGGCGCCGGCTGAACGCCGCTCTGTCGCGGGCGCCCGATCGCCGGTACCGCACGCGTCCTAGTATCTCACGCCACCGCAATGCTACGCGCCGGCCGAATCACCGGAGCGCAGACGTTGGGCGGACATCATCACGGACATGATCACGGGCACGATCAGGGGCAGGGGCACGGCCATGCGCACGGCCACGGGCACGGAGGACATGGCCATAGCCATGCGCCGGAGTCGTTCGACCGCGCCTTCGCGATCGGCATCGGCCTCAACATCGCCTTCGTCGCGATCGAGGCGCTGGTCGGGCTGCGGATCGACTCGGTCGCGCTGCTCGCCGATGCGGGTCACAATCTCTCCGACGTGCTGGGCCTGGTCGTCGCATGGGGTGGGACGATGCTCGCGCGGACTGCGCCGACCAAACGCTTTACCTATGGGCTGAAGGGATCGACGATCCTCGCCGCGCTGACCAACGCGCTGCTGCTTCTGGTGGCGCTGGGGGCGATCGTTCTCGAGGCATCGCAGCGTTTTGCCAGTCCGGCGCCGACCGCCGGGCTGACGGTGTCGATGGTCGCGGGCGTCGGTATCGCGGTCAACGCCGTGACCGCCTGGATGTTCGCGCGGGGCCGCAAGGGCGACGTCAATATCCGTGGCGCGTATCTTCACATGGCGGCGGATGCGCTCGTGTCGGCGGGCGTCGTGATCGCGGGTCTCGTCATCTGGCGGACGGGGCTGACCTGGATCGATCCCGCGGTCAGCATCGCCATCGCGATCCTGATCTTCTGGCAGACCTGGGGCCTGCTTCGCGAAACGATTGAGATGACGCTGTCGGCGGTGCCGCGCGGGATCGATTTCGATCATGTCGATCAGGCGCTGTGCGGTCTTCCGGGCGTTACCGCGATCCACGATCTTCATATCTGGCCGATGAGCACGACTGAGCCCGTCCTGACCGCGCATCTGGTCATGCCCAGGGGCCATCCCGGCGACCGGTTCCTGACCGACGCGCGCGAACTGCTGCACGATCGGTTCGGGATCGGCCATGCCACGCTGCAGGTCGAGACGGGAGATGGGGACGATTGCGCGATGGCGGATACCGCGACCGTCTGAACCTTTGCGTCGCGCGGGGGTTACCTTGTCATAGATCAGGAGAAGACCCCGTGAAGAACCATCTGATTGCCGCACTGATGTCGGTCGCCGTCGTCGCACCCGTGATTACTCCCGTCGAGGCAACCGCCCAGCGGCGCGACGACCGCCGCGACAATCGGCGCGTGGACCGCAACTGGCATGGCGACGACCGCAACTGGGATCCCTCGCGCAGCTATCAGAACGGCAACTACCGTGAGCGCCGCCTCGGCCGCAACGACCGCATCTATCGCGGGCAGGACGGCCGCGCCTATTGCAAGCGCAACGACGGCACGACGGGCCTGGTGATCGGTGCGCTCGGCGGCGGCGCGCTCGCCAACCTCATCGGTGGCGGTACGCTGGGAACGCTGGCGGGCGCCGGCGGTGGCGCGCTGCTCGGTCGCTCGGTCGATCGCGGCAATGTGAAGTGCCGCTAAACGTCTGATATCACTGCAAACAAGAACGGCGGCCGAGCAATCGGCCGCCGTTTTCATGTCGGTGCATAAAGCGATGCCCGGGCGATGCCGGATCAGTAAGCGCGCGCGACCGCGAATTCGACCGCCTCGATCATCGCGTCCTTCGCCACCGAGTCGGGGAAGCCGCCGATCGAGTCGATCGCGCGCTGACCATAATGCCGTGCGCGCGCGAAGGTATCGTCGATCGCGCGCGTCGCGCGGATCAGCCGTACGGCATGCTGCAGGTCCGCATCGCTGTCGCGACGGCCCTCGACCGCGTCCTTCCAGAACTGACGGTCCTCGGCGGATCCCCGCGCATAGGCGAGGATGACGGGCAGCGTCATCTTGCCCTCGCGGAAGTCGTCGCCGGCATCCTTGCCCATCGTGTCCGCGTCCGAAACATAGTCGATCGCGTCGTCGACGAGCTGGAACGCGATCCCCAGGTTCCGGCCATAGGCGTCGAGCGCGGCCTCCTCGGCTTCGGATCGCTCGGCGACGACCGCCGCGATCCGGCACGCCGCTGCGAACAGCGCCGCGGTCTTCGCGCCAATGATATCGAGATAGCGTTCCTCGCCCAGATCGACGCGGCGGGCGGCGGTGAGCTGGTTGACCTCGCCCTCGGCGATGATCGCGCTGGTCGACGACAGGATCTTGAGCGCCCTCAGGCTCTCCGCCTCGACCATCAGTTCGAAGCTGCGGCTGAACAGGAAATCGCCGACCAGAACGCTTGCCGGATTTCCCCAGATGATGTTCGCGGTCCGCTTGCCGCGACGCAGGTCCGATCCGTCGACCACGTCGTCATGCAGCAGCGTCGCCGTGTGGATGAACTCGACCGCGGCGGCGAGCAGATGATGCTGCGTCCCGGTGTAGCCGATCAGCTGCGCGCTTGCGAGCGTCAGCATCGGGCGCATCCGCTTGCCGCCACCCGCGATCAGATGGCCCGCCAGTTCGGGGATCAACGGGATCTCCGAATCCATCCGCGCGACGATCACGGCATTGACCTGATCCATATCGTGCGTGACGAGCCGGAGCATCGGATCCAGCGAAGGCTGTGACCCGGCATTGGAAGTGGAGGAGTCGAGGCGGTGGACGGTAGCGCTCATCTGCCCGAGCCTCTGGCCGGTAAGCCTCCGCAAAGCAACCCTTGCCGGCGTGCGAAACGCTCCGCAAAAGGCGGGCGCGCATAATGAATCGGAGGTTCCACGATGCCCGACGACCTGCTGAGCGGCTATCGCCAGAGCATCGACAATATCGATGCGGCCCTTATCCACATGCTGGCCGAGCGGTTCAAGGTCACGCAGGCGGTGGGGCGCCACAAGGCGACGTACGGCCTGCCCGCCGCCGACCCGGGCCGCGAGGAGCGGCAGATCGCCCGGCTCCGCCGTCTTGCCGAAGAAGCACAGCTCGATCCCGAATTTTCCGAGAAATTCCTGCGTTTCATCATCGACGAGGTGATCCGGCATCATGAACAGCTTCGCGAATGAACGGGCGTATCGATGATCGCCGCGGTCCTCGCGACTGAGGCGTTCGACCTGCACGTGCTGGTCGGTTAGGGAGGCGCGATGAGCTTCCTCCCTGTGATCGAACGCGCGGGCCGCCCGCTGCCCGGCTTCACCCCCGCTGCACGCTATGCGATGCGCGGCCGGGTATGAGCTGCAACGGTTTCTTTGCGATCGAGGGGATCGACGGCAGCGGCAAGAGCGGCATGGTCGGCTATCTCGTCGAGCAACTCCGCGCGCGCGGCGGCAAGGGGGCGGCGACCCGCGAGCCGGGCGGCACGCCGCAGGGCGAGGCGATCCGATCGCTGATCCTGTCGGGCGCGGACGATGCCTGGGATCCGCATGCCGAGCTGCTGCTGATGACCGCGGCGCGCGTCGAGCATGTCCGTCGTGTCATCAAACCCGCGCTGGAACTCGGGCGGTTCGTGATCTCCGACCGCTATGTCGGCTCGACCATCGCCTATCAGGGTGCGGGGCGCGGCATGTCCGAGGCGTTCATCCGTCAGCTCCACGCCGCTGCCGTCGGCGATGTCTGGCCCGATCTGACGATCATCCTCGACCTGGACGTCGAGACCGGCCTCTCGCGAAGCCGCAAGCGGCTGGCGACCTCGGCGGTCGACGAGGGGCGGTTCGAAACGCTGGATCTCGCCTTTCACCTGCGCATCCGCGAATCGTTCCTCGATCAGGCGCGGCGCGATCCGGCTCGTCATGTCGTCGTCGATGCCTCCGGCACGCCGGACGAGGTGCGCGCACGCACGATCGCCGCGTTCGACGCCTGGACCGGCCTGCAAACCGACCGATAGGGTTTTCGCCCGCACGATGCGGGCGGTTGCACCGTGTGAATTAGATGCTCTGCGCACAGCCGGGGACGCCCGGCGCGCTATAATGGACCGATACCGGCAGAGCGCGGCGCCGCCCGTTCCGCGCGTTTGTCCATCTGGAGCGTTGGATGACTATCAGGACCTTCGTACGTGCCGGCGGCGCGCTGCTGCTGCTCATGATCATTCTGGCGGCCGGGCTGGCGACATGGCGGATCGACGTCATCCGCATGGGCGGGCCGCTGCAGGTCCAGTCGCAGCGGACCTCGGACCTCGTGGCGGATGTCCTGCCCCCGCCTGCCTATATCATCCAGGCGTATCTGGAGGCGACGCTGCTTCTGCGCGATCCCGCCGATGCGCCCGCCGCGGGCAAGCGACTGGCGAAGCTGCATGACGAGTATCGGGCACGTCACGACTTCTGGTCGCACACCGACATCGATCCGGCGGTCTATGCCGCGTTGCGCGCGAGCAAGCCCGCCGCCGACGCGTTCTGGACCGAGGTGGAGACGCGGTATCTGGCCGCGGCCCGCGCCCGCGATCGTCGTGCGCTCGACCGCAGCTATGCGCGGATCACGCGCGATTATGCGGCGCATCGCGCTGCGATCGACACGCTCGTCACGCGTGCGCTCGCCTATCAGACGAGCCTGAACGATCGTGCCGCGACCACGCTGCACCGCGCGCTCGTCCTGCTGTCGGTGATCGGGCTTCTGATCGTCGGGGGCGTCGCCGGCTTCTGCGTGCTGTTGCTGCGGCGGGTCGTCTCGCCCACCGTCGACCTGTCCGACGTCACTGCGGCACTGGCACGCGGGGAACCGGCATCCGTCCCCTATCTTGATCGCAAGGACGAGCTCGGCAGCATCGCCGTGGCGGTCGAAAGCTTCCGGGTCGCGGCCGAAGCGCGCGCCGAGGCCGATGCAGCGGCGTCCCGCGAACAGACGATGGTCACCGACGCGCTTGCGGGCGTGCTGCAGACGATGGCGACGGGCGATCTGAGAGGGGGGCCCGCGATCGAATTTCCGCCGTCGTTCCGCGAGATCGGGCAGAACCTCAACAGCGCCGTGTCGACGCTGCGCGCGATGATCCAGACCGTCGTCGAGACCGCGACGGAAATCCAGGGCGGCGCAGGCGAGATCTCGACCGCATCGGAGGATCTGGCACGGCGCACCGAAAGCACCGCGGCCAGCCTCGAACAGACCAGTGCCGCGCTCGTCCAGATCGACCAGCGTCTGCGATCGTCGGCGGAAACCTCGTCGAGCACGGTGGCTCGGGCCGACAGCGCGCTCGCCACGGTCGCCGCGGGGCGCTCGACCGCCGAGGACGCGGTTCAGGCGATGTCGCGGGTGGTCACCAGCGTGACCGGAACCGACGACATCATCGAGGGGCTCGACAAGATCGCCTTCCAGACCCGCGTGCTCGCGATGAACGCCGCGGTCGAGGCGGGGCGGGCGGGCGATGCGGGTCGTGGATTTGCGGTCGTTGCCGATCTCGTATCGGTGCTCGCACAAAGAGCCGAGGCGGAAGCCAAGAGCGCGCGCGATCAGCTGACCACCACGCGGACCGAGATCGTGACCGCGGTCACTGCGGTCGAGCAGGTCGACGGGGCGCTGGCGGAGATCGCGCGCGACGTCGGCGACGTCCATGCGCTCGTCGGCGGGATGGTCGTCGACAACCAGGCGCAGTCGCTTGCCATTTCCGAGATTTCCGCAGCGGTCTGCAACATGGATCTGGCGACGCAGCAGAATGCGGCGATGGTCGAGGAGACGTCGGCTGCCGCCAACGGGTTGTCGGCCAAGGTCCAGCGGATGGTGCAACAGGCGTCGGTCTTCCGGTGGGAGCGCCGCGAGCGCAGCCTGCCCGTCGCCGGCGATCGTCGCCGCACCGACCGGCGCGGTCCGGATAGCGCGCCGCGCGATGCCGGCGGCGGCGAACGCCGCGCGCGCCGGCTTGCCGACGCCTGATCGTGTGATCCGGTCGGGACAGGCGGTGCGGGCGTTTGCCCGGTTCACCCGCGATGCCCCGCGTGATCGGGTGACCGCCGGCCAGGCGAAGGCTTTGCAAAACGGGTTTCGGCGCTATCGCTCCCCGGATGGTTCCGCCTGCTCCTGACGCCTTGCCGCGCGGCCGGGCCGAACCGCGAGGAAGGAGTCCGGCATGGCCGTTACCGACATAGCGACGCGCACCTATAATCACGGGTTCCGGCTCGATCCGATCGTCCGCAGCCTGCTCGATACCGATTTCTACAAGCTGCTGATGCTGCAGATGATCCGTCAGCAGTATCCCGACGTGCAGGCCACGTTCGCGCTGATCAACCGGACGGAGACGGTCCGGCTGGCGACGATCATCGACGAGGGCGAGTTGCGTGCGCAGCTCGACCATGCGCGCACGGTGCGGTTCGGCAAGAAGGAACTGATCTGGCTCGCGGGCAACAGCTTCTATGGGCAGGACCGGATGTTCGCGCCCGATTTCCTGCGCTGGCTCGCCGATTTCCAGTTGCCCGATTATGAGCTGCGCACCGTCGATGGTCAGTTCGAGCTGCGTTTCGAGGGACCGTGGACGCACACGACGATGTGGGAGATTCCCGCGCTTGCGATCGTCAACGAACTGCGCGCGCGCGCCGTGCTGCGCGATCGCGGGCGCTTCACGCTCGACGTGATCTACGCGCGCGCCAAGGCCAAGCTGTGGGACAAGGTCGAACGGCTGCGCGCGCTGCCCGATCTCGTCCTCTCCGACTTCGGTACGCGCCGCCGGCACGGTTTCCTCTGGCAACGCTGGTGCGTCGAGGCGTTGAAGGAGGGGTTGGGAACCCGCTTCATCGGCACCTCGAACGTGCTGCTCGCGATGGACAATGATCTCGAGGCGATCGGCACCAACGCGCACGAGTTGCCGATGGTGCGCGCGGCGCTCGCGACCGACGATGCCGGGGTGGCCGCGGCGCCCTATCAGGTGCTCGACGACTGGCGGCGACATTATGGCGGCAACCTGCTGATCGCGTTGCCCGATGCGTTCGGTACCAGCGCGTTTCTCGCCAACGCCCCCGACTGGGTTGCGGACTGGACCGGTTTTCGCCCCGACAGCGCGCCGCCGATCGAGGGGGGCGAGGAGATCATCCGCTGGTGGCAGGCGCACGGCCGCGATCCGAAGACCAAGCTGCTGATCTTTTCTGATGGCATGGACGTCGACACGATCGAGGCGACCTATCGCCATTTCCACGGTCGCGTGCGGATGAGCTTCGGCTGGGGCACCAATCTCACCAATGATTTCCGCGATTGCGACCCCGATGGGATGGCGGGGCTCGAGCCGATCTCGCTGGTCGCGAAGGTCACGCGTGCCGATGGCCGGCCGGCGGTGAAACTGTCGGACAATCCGTCGAAAGCGACCGGCGACCCGGCCGAGATCGAACGCTATCTGCGCATTTTCGGCGGGAAAGGGCGCGCCGCGTCGAAGGTCAGCGTCTAGCGCGGTCGGCGGATCGCCTCGGTCTGCACCGCATCCGTACAACCGGCCGCCCTAAAAAGGCCATGCCGTACCGCCACGACGCACGCCTATGGCTGTTTTGCGACCCTCGATCCGTGCGTCGTTCCTTCGTTTGCGGCATGCGCTGCTGCTGGCTGCGCTGTTCCCGCTGACTCAGGCGCATGCGGATCCCGCCGCGTTCGACCTCACCGGCCCGGCGCTGAGCGTCACCGTGACCCATGGCAGGACGACGCTGCCGATCGGGCAGGTTCCCAATCTGAGCGAGGGGGACCGGATCGCGGTCGGCGCCGAACTGCCGCGCGATCAGGGCGTGCACTATGTGCTCGTCGCCGCGTTTCTGCGCGGCGCGACCAATCCGCCCCCGAAATCCTGGTTCGCGCAGGCCAAGACGTGGGAGCGCAAGAAGAACACGCTCGATCTCACCGTGCCCGCCGGCGCGCGCCAGCTGATCCTGTTCCTCGCGCCCGAGACGGGTGGCGGGTATGACGCGATCGTCGATGCGGTCCGCAAACAGCCCGGTGCGTTCGTGCGTGCCTCGCAGGAGCTGAACCAGGCCTCGCTCGATCGTGCCCGGCTCGACACGTTTCTCGATTCGATCCACCGGCTCGAGCGGACTCGTCCCGAACGGATCGAGACCGTGTCGCCCGTGCTCACGCGCAGCCTGTCGATCACGCTGAAGGCCGAGTGCCTCGAACAGGCGGTCGACCTGCAGGCGGCGTGCCTGACGCAGAGCCGCAGCTCGTTGCTGCTCGCGGACAGCCACAGCGCGTCGCTGACCGAGACGCTCGTCGGCGCGCCCACCGATCTCGCGCTCCAGCTCGCGGCGACGCCCGAGGGCGGCTATGGCTATTACAGCCCCTATATCGGCGTGGTGCGCGATCTCGCGCGGATCTTCGGCGCGTTCCAGTCGACGCAGTTCCAGTATATTCCCGCGCTCGCGCGTGCCAGCGACGCCCGCCTGTCGCTGCTGCTCAATGCCGCGCCGTCCTTTGCCAGACCGAAATCGGTGATGGTCGCGGCACTCCCCGCGATCGAAACCCCCGAGCCGCCGCCGTTGCGGACGGTGGGGCCCGCGCGTGCCTTGTGTCGCGCAGAGGACGGCGTTCTCCTGCCCGTCGAGGGCGCGCCGCTGATCTACGCCACCCGGTACGCGCATGCGATGGCGGTGCGCGTCACGCGGCCCGATGGCAGCAGCGTCGACCTTCCCGTGGCAGCCGATGCCGAGCGGGGCGGGTTCGTGCTGGGGGGCGCCGGCGGCGACGCAGGCGCGTTCGGGACGGGGTTCGACGCGACGCTGCACGGGACCTGGGGTTTCACGCCGTTCGACGGCCCGCGCTTCCGCCTGCAGAGCCCCCGCGCCAACAGCTGGCGCGCAACCGAAGCGGCAACGCTTGTCGCAGGGCGCGACAACAGCCTGACGATCGAGGGCGGCGCGGCGGCGTGTGTCGAGGACATCGCGCTGGCGCGCCCCTCGGGGGCGACCGAGCCGCTCAAATGGACCACGCTGGCGGATGGCCGGATCACCGCCACGATCCCCAAGGCCCAGCTCGCGCCGGGGAAGGTTTCGGTGATCGTTCGCCAGACCGGGATCGCGGCGCCCGATACGATCGCGTTGACCGCGCTGACCGAGGTCGGGCGGATCGACGGCTTCACGCTGCATGCAGGCGATGTGCAGGGGCTGCTGACGGGAACCCGGCTCGACACCGTCGCGTCGCTGACGGTCGATGGCGCGGTCTTCACCCCGGGCGAGGTGGTCCGGACCGCCAAGACCGACGAACGCGCGATGACGGTCGCGACACCGAATACGGTCCAGGGCTGGACGGCGGGTCAGGACAAGACGGGCCGCGTCACGCTCAGGGACGGTCGCGTGCTCCCGGTAGCGGTCCGGATCGCCCCGCCGCGCCCCGTCGTCACGCTGATCGACAAGACCGCCACGCCGACCGCTACCGCGGCGGCGTTGCCGATCACGCTCGCGCAAGGCACGGCGATACCGATCGACGCGCGGCTGACCTTCTCGCTCCGCGGCGAGGGGCCGACGCGCTTTTCCGGTCGCGAGCAGGTCGAGATCGCGACGCTCGATGGACGCGCGTCGACGATCGTCACGGCGGCGAACGGCTATGCCGTGCAGGGGCCACAGGTTGCGATCGTCACGCTCGGCCCGGGCAAGGCGCTTGGCGCGTCGGCCTTTGGCCCGGTGCGCTACCGGGTCCTGCAGGACGGCGTGGCGAGCGACTGGGCGCCGCTCGTCTCGCTCGTGCGGCTCCCGATGCTGACGGGGGTGACGTGTGACAAGGGCGCGCCACGATGCGTGCTGTCGGGCGAGTCGTTGTATCTGCTGGCGGCGGTCGCGGGGGACGCGCAATTTACCGGCGCCACGATCCTGCCCGACGGCTTCACCGCCGGATCGGTGACGATCCCGCGACCCGGCGACACGCTGTTCCTCAGGCTGCGCGACGACGACGGCCTGACCGCCACCGCGAAGCCGGTTGTGGTCGACCGCTAGGCGGCGTTGCAGGCGCGATCAGCGCGCGGCAGGCTCGCGGGACAGGCGCGCCATCAGGATCGCCGCGCGCTTGGCCTGGCGGCGAATGCTGCCGAGGTCGACCGTCTCGCCGGGGGCATGGTCGCCGCTGCTCGCGGTCCCGAGCCCGATCAGCCCGTCGACATCGCCTGCGACGAACGCGATGTCGCCTGCGCCGCGTTTCAGCGGATCGAGCGCCGCCATCTCCGGCAGACGCATGTCGCGATTGACCCGGTTCAGCCGGTCGAGCAGCACGCGGTTGCCCGCGGTCGGCGGCATCGCCGGATAGCCGCTTTCGAAGCTGATCGTCGCCGACGTGCCCGGGGCATGGCGGGCGACGATCGCGGTCATCTTCGCGCGGACCCGCTGCGTCTGGTCCTCGCTCAGCGTCCGGAAGTCACCGCGTGCGACCGCGGTCGCCGCGATGATGTTGCCCTTGCCCGTCGCGGTCGCGCGGACGCCATCGGCATCGAGCGCCGCGGTCGCACCGCCCGCGACCACACCCGTGTTGAACGTCAGGTTCGGCTCGGGCAGATCCTTGCGGAATGCCGCGAGGATGCGCGCCATCTCGTTGATCGCACCGTCGCCATAGCTGTCCGAGAAGATCAGCGAGGAATGGCCGGTCTTGCCCGTAGTGGTCAGCGTCCAGCTGTTCGACGATCGTCGCGCGATCGATCCCATGTCGCGCCCGTCGACGACCGACAGACCTTCGAAATCCAGCGCGACATCGGCGCGCTTGCCGGCCGCGATCAGGTCGGCGCGCGCGATCTCGACCGGATCGCCCGCATCCTCTTCGTCTCCCGTCAGTACGATCTCGATATTCGCGCCGTCGAGCAGCCCCGCCGCCTTCATCGCCCGCAGCGCGGACAGCATCACGACCATCCCGCCCTTGTCGTCGCCCGCCCCAGGCCCCTGTGCGCTGTCGCCCTTGCGTACGAAGCGCTGAAACGGCGAATCGTGCTCGAACACCGTGTCGAGATGCCCGATCAGCAACAGGCGCTTCGTCCCCGGCTTGCCCGGATGCACCGCGATCAGGTGCCCTGCCCGCTTGGTCTGCGGCATCGGCTTCCACCGGACCTGGAAACCGAGCGGTTCGAGTTCGCCGCGGACCATCGCGCCCACCTTCGCGACGCCCGCAAGGTTCATCGTTCCGCTGTTCTGATCGACCAGCGTCTGCAGCAACGCGATCGACCGCTCATGCTCGGCATCGACCACCGCGACCGCGCGCGTCTCGGCAGGCGACAATTGCGCCTGCGTCGTGGTCGATCCGAGGGCCGAGCCCAACAGCGCCAGCGCCAGTCCTGAATATCGCATCACCGTCATCCGCCACTCCCTTTGCGCCATGAAAGCCGGGTTCGGTGCGCGGGTCCAGTGTCGGACGGTCGATCAGCGTCTCAGAATTTCGGTCCCGACACCGCCTGCCGCGTTTTCTTCGGCGCATCCTCGAGCAGCTTGGTCACGACCGGGTTGCGCCCGTCCTGCTTGGCATAGGCGCGGGCGGACATGCCGGCGATGATGTCGGCCTGGTCCGCATCCGCACCCTCGGCCAGCAACGTCCGGATCATGCCGATGTCGCGGCGCTGCACCGCGCGGATCAGCGGCGTCTCGCCTGCCGAATTGCCCAGATTGGGGTTCGCCTTGGCCGCGGTCAGGATCGGGATCATCCCCGCCTGTCCGGTCGTCACCGCGAGCAGCAGCGGGGTGTTGCCCTTGCCGTCGCGCAGATTGGCGTCCGCGCCCTTTTGCAGCAGGAACCGCAGATAGGTCTCGTCGCCGCGCTTGATGACGATATGCAGCGCGCCCTCGCCGGTCGTCACGTCGCGCGAGTTGACGATGCTGCTGCCCGGCCGCCCGAGCATCTCGAGCACGTCGTTGTTCTTCGACTCCCGCACCGCGTTGAGGAATTTATACCCCTCGGACTGGTTCTGCGCATTCACCGCGCTCGGCGTCAGCAGCACGGCGACGGGTAGGGCGACCGTGGCGACCATCATGAGGGAGATGGAGTTGCGGATGTACGGCATCGATAGATCCTCGGGAACTCGGGTGGTGTGCGACGCTTGCGCCGCACGGGCTAACAGATCAAGGCTGGCTGTATCATGACCAGTTTCCGCCCCGCTTTCCTGGCCGCGCTCGCGCTCGCGGCATGCAGCCCATCGGGCCCCGATACGGATACCGCCAAAAGCCCCCCGCTGGCCGGCGCTCGTATCGGTGGGCCATTCACGCTCGTCGACCAGGATGGCCGACAGGTCACCGACCGCCAGTTCGCGGGCAAGTACCGCATCATGTATTTCGGCTACACCTTCTGCCCCGACGTCTGCCCGACCGACATGCAGACGATCGGCGCGGCCATGAAGATGCTGGAGGGCAGCGATCCGGCGCTCGCCGCTCGGATCGTGCCCGTGTTCGTCACGGTCGATCCGACGCGCGACACCCCCGCGATCGTCAAGCAGTTCGTCTCGGCCTTCCATCCCCGGATGGTCGGGCTGACGGGTACGCCCGAGGCGATCGAGGCGGTTAAGAAGGAATTCGCGATCTTTTCGGCGAAGGGCGACGCGTCGCCCGGCGGCGGTTACCTCGTAAACCACTCGCGTCAGGCCTATCTTATGGATCCGGGCGGCAAGCCTCTCGCGCTGCTGCCACAGGACAAGGGACCACAGGCCGTGGCCGACGACATCAAGATCTGGGCGCGGTGATCGCCGTATGAGCAACCGGTTCTGGGAAGACACGCCGATCGACAAGCTCGACCGCGGTCAATGGGAAGCGCTGTGCGACGGCTGCGGCAAATGCTGCATCCACAAGCTCGAGGACGAGGATACCGGCGAACTCGTCGCGACCAACGTCTCGTGCCGCCTGCTCGACCGGCGCAGCGGACAATGTTCCGATTATCGCCACCGCCACGCCTATGTCGCCGAATGCGTCCGGCTGACGACCGCGAACGTCCGCGACATCGACTGGCTGCCCTCGACCTGCGCCTATCGTCTCCGTGCAGCGGGCGAACAATTGCCCGAGTGGCATTATCTCGTCTGCGGCGACCGCGAGGCGGTGCACCGCGCGAAACAGTCGGTCCGCGGCTGGACGATCAGCGAGGACGAGGCGGGCGATCTTGAATATCACGTGATCGATCGCGAACTCTAAGCCGGTGATCGAGGGTCTGGAGATCGTCCGCCACCCCCGCGCACGCCGCGCGCGGCTGTCGATCGATCCTGCAAGCGGTCGCGCCCGTCTCGTCGTCCCGAAGCGCGCCGCGCTCAAACAGGCGCTCGCCTGGGCTCAGGGCAAGGCGGACTGGATCGCCGAACAGCGTGCGTTGCTGCCAAGCCCCCTGCCCTTCATTCCCGGCGCGGTGATCACCGTCGCCGACGAACCGCTGACGATCGCGTGGACCCCCGGCAATCGCCGGACGGTCGTGCGTGAGGGCGCGATCGTGTCGCTGTCGGGTCCCCCCGAAACGATCGCGCGTCGCGTCGAGGCGTGGCTGAAACGCACCGCGCTTGCGCTGCTCGAGGCCGAGACGGCCGAATATGCCGCCAAGGCCGGGGTCAGCGTCGCCAAGGTGGCGATCGGCGATGCGAAAGGCCGTTGGGGCAGCTGTGCGTCGAGCGGCGTGATCCGCTACAACTGGCGGCTTATTCTCGCGCCTAGCTATGTCCGGCGCGCGACGGTCGCGCACGAGGTCGCGCACCGCATCCACATGAACCACGCACCCGTCTTCCACGCGCTCGTCGCCGACCTCTACGGCGCGGACCCGACCCCGGCGCGGATCTGGCTACGCACGCATGGTGCGGCACTTCACTGGGTCGGCCGCCCATCCTGATACCGCCCATCCTGCCGATCGCCCTAATACCGGTCGCTCGAATAACGATCGGTTGGAACGCGGTCGCGCGCCGGATCGCGCTGTAGCGGCTGGCGCCCCGGCGGGACCTGCTCCCGCGTCCGCGGGTCACGCGCCGGGTCGCGGCCGGTCACGCGGTCGATCCAGTCCTGATTGAGCTGCTGTGCCGGTGCGGCAGACGGCGTACCCGACGGATCGGCCTCGGGCCGCGGTAGCGCGTCACCCGTCTGCGCGTCGGTCGGCACGTCCTGCGGCATGCCGCTCTCGATCGGGTTGCCATTCTCGTCGACCATCATCTGGCCGTTGTCGGGTTGCCCGAAATAGCTCTCCTCGTCGGGCTCCAGCTGCCATTCGGGCAGCGTCACCTGTGTCTCGAACTGCTCGATCGGCCGGTCCGCGGTCGCGGGCTTCATGAACGCCGCCCAGGCGCGCGCGGGCGCGGTGCCGCCGTGCAGCCCCGCGATCGGTCGTGCATCGTCGCGTCCCATCCAGACGCCAGTGGTGATCCCGCTCGAGAAGCCGAGGAACCAGCCGTCCTTGGAGGCGGTCGTGGTACCCGTCTTGCCCGCCACCGGACGACCGATCTGCGCGGCGCGCCCGGTTCCGGTGTTGACCGCGGTCTGCAACAGGTCGGTCATCTCGGCGGCGACATAGGGCGCGACGAGCACATGGCTGCGATCGACCTCATGCGTGTAGATCGTCTGGCCGTTCGAGGTGACGCGCGTGATCCCGTATGGGGTCACCGCGATCCCCTTGCTCGCCACGCTCGCAAAGGCACGCGTCATGTCGATCACGCGCGTCTCCGACGTGCCCAGCACCATCGAGGGATGCGTATTGACCGGCGTCGTGATCCCGAACCGCCGCGCCATGTCGGCGACCGTCGTGAACCCGACCTCCTGGCCGAGCTTCGCCGCCACCGTGTTCAGCGAATAGGCGAACGCGGTGCGCAACGACACAGGCCCCGAATTGCGCCGCGAATCGTTGCGCGGCGTCCATCCGTTGATCGTGACGGGTTCGTCGACGATCGAATCCTCGGGCTTGTGACCCGCCTCCAGCGCCGCGAGATACACGAACAGCTTGAACGACGATCCCGGCTGGCGGACCGCCTGCGTGGCGCGGTTGTAGATCGACGAGACATAATCCTTGCCGCCGACCATCGCCTTGACCGCACCATCGCGGTCGAGCGCGACGAGCGCACCCTGCGCGCCGGCGGGCGTGTTCGCCCGGATCGCGGCATCGGCGTGGCGCTGCATCGACAGGTCGAGCGTCGTCCACACCTCGAGCGGTGCCTCGGTCTCGTCGATCAGCGTATCGAGCTGCGGAAGCGCCCAGTCGGTAAAGTAGCGCACGCTGTTCTGCCTGGGCTCGGGCGCGAGCTTGAGCCCCTGAACGTCCGCGTCGGCGGCCTCGCTGGCCGAAATCACCCCCGTCTCGGCCATCGTCTGCAACACGACGCCCGCACGACCCACCGCGGCCTCGGCATCGGCGGTCGGCGAATAGTTGGACGGCGCCTTGACCAGCCCCGCAATCACCGCAGCCTCGGCCAGCGACAGATGATCCGCGCCATGGCCGAAGAACTTGCGCGATGCGGCGTCGATCCCGTACGCGCCGCCGCCATAATAGACCTTGTTCAGGTACAGCTCGAGGATCTCGTCTTTGCTGAACTTGCGCTCCAGCGCGAACGCGAGGATGCCCTCCCGGAATTTGCGCCCGAACTTCTTCTGGTTGTTGAGGAAGACGTTGCGCGCCAATTGCTGGGTGATCGTCGATCCGCCCTGCGTCCAGTGCCCGCGATCGAAGCGGACCTTGACCGACCGCGCGATGCCGACCGGGTCGACGCCGATATGCGACCTGAAGCGGCGATCTTCGACCGCAATCGTCGCGTCGCGCATCACCGCAGGGATCTGGCCATAGGGCAGCCATTCGCCGAAGCTCGGCCCCATCGACACGATCACGCTGCCATCGGCGGCATGGACGCGGATCATCTGTCCATTGGGAGACGATTTGAGGCTTTCGAAGCTCGGCAGCTGCGATCGCGCGATGTACACGGCGATCACGAGCGCACCGAAGGCAAGCACAGCGAGGCCGATCAGCACCTTCAGGAGGAGGACAAGTCGGCGGCGCCATGGGGAGCGAGGCCGAGGGGAGCGGGAAGCGGGACGCGCGCGAGCCATGAAGGGTTGACGAATTACGCCTTATCCGGCCCGCCGACAAGCGTTTCGACCGCGCGGCCTGCCGCGGTGCGTTTCACCCGCCGATCCGCGTCGCCCGTGCGAGCATCCGGATCAGCATGGGATGCGCGAACGGGATCAATCGCGCGGCAGCGGTGCTTTCCGCCACCCGCCGGACCGCGCCTGCGACGCCGATCGGGCGTGCCAGCGACGCCGACAATCGCTGCTGCCACGCGGCGGCGTTTCCCGCGCCGTCGGCCCGGTACGCCCGCGCCGCCGCCAGACCGCTTGCAAGCGCGATCCCCATGCCCTCGCCCGCGAGCGACGGGATGACGCCCGCCTGATCGCCCAGCCGGTATCGCCCCGCCTGCCCCGTCCGCTGCCGCCAGCCATAGGGGACGTTCGCAATCGCATCGATCGCAGCCCCGGGCGCGAGCCTGGCGACCCATTCCCCCAGCGCCGGCATCTCGCGCCCGAGCGTCGCCAGCAGGTCCGCGGGCGATCCTGCGTCCTGCAAGCGTGACCGGTGGACCGCCATGCACAAATTGGCGCTGCCATCCTCCTGCAAGGCGAGCCCCGCATAGCCACGATCGAACAGGTACAGGTCGATCCGCCCTGCCAGGGCCTTCGCCAGTGCCGGGGACGGGATCACGCGGACGCGGATGCCCAGCGTCGGATCGGCGCCGCGTGCCGATTCGGGGCGCGCTGTCCCGCGCACATCGGCCTTCCCGTTTGCAAGGAACAGCGCCGGCGTCGTGAGCAGCGCGCCATCCGCGGTCCGCAGCCGGTCCGCCTCGATCTCACGCACGGTCACACCGCGCTCGATCGCCGCGCCCTGCCCGGCCGCCGCCGCCAGCAGCACCGTATCGAGGTGGCGGCGCGATACCGAGACCGCAGGGTAAGGCAGATCGGCGCGCGCGATGCGGTCGCCGGCGAAGATCCGGACCGCGGTCGTCCGCACCGGGTTGAGCGTGTCGGGATCGATCCCCAGCCGGGCGAGCGTCTCGAGCGTTCGCCAGCTCAGGAACCCGCCGCACAGCGCATCGCCCGTGACGCGACTGCGCTCGAGCAGCAGATGCGGGACGCGCGCCCGCGCGAGGTCGATCGCGACCGCCGCCCCCGCCGGCCCGCCGCCGACGATCAGCGCGCGCGTATCGGTCACCGCAGGCGTTCGACGCAGAGGCGGAACGGAAAGGCCCGGAACACGCGCGCGTCGGCGATCCCCGCCTCGGCCAGGATCGCCGGCCATTCATCCGGCCGGTACGAGCGCGCGATCGACAGCGTCCCGTCGTGACGGACGATCGGATGCCAGCGCGCCAGTCTCGCCAGGATCGGATAGCCCCAATGGGCAAAGCCGTGGCGATGCAGATCGTTGACCATCCAGCACCGCGCATTGGCCTCCATGAAGCGCAGGAACGCGATCAGCTGCGCATGGCTCATGTGATGCGCGACCAAACTGCTGATGACGGCGTCCCACCGCGGTTCCGCATCCGGTTCGCCCGCAAGCTCCGCATAGTCCCCGGTGACGTAGCGGATCGTCGACCCGGGCGCGGTGTGTGCCCGCGCTGCCTGCTCGCTGCGCGGATTGAGATCGACGCCGACCAGTTCGGTCTGCAGCCCCCTCGCCGTCGCCCAGCGTTCGATCGTCCGCAGCATGTCGCCGTCGCCGAACCCGACATCGAGCAACCGCAACCGCTTCCGGTTCGCGGTGATGCGGTTGAGAAACGCCAGGGTAGGCCGCGCGGCCATGGTGACGACGTTGACCCTGGCCAGATCGGCGACCACCGCCGCGTAGGTTTCGGGCGCGAGATCGTCCGCGTCCATCAGTTCCTCGTCGAGCGCGCGGACCGCGAGGCTCATGGTGCGCTCCGGAAGCCCAGACCTTCCGCCGCAAGCCCCGGTCCGAACGCGAGTGCCACCCCGCGCTCGATCCGCGGGCCCGTCAGAAGCCGCTTCAGGACGAACATCAGCGTGGCCGACGACATATTGCCGTTGTCGGCCAGCACCGCGCGCGAGGCATCGAGTGCGTCGGGTTGCAACGCCATCGCATGCGTGACCGCATCGAGGATCGATCGCCCGCCGGCATGGACCGCCCAGCCATCGATCGTCTCGGCGGGCTGTCCCCCGCTGGCGGCGGCCCGGAACGCAGGATCGGTCAGCGCCTGCGCAATCCGTCCGGGGACTTCGCCCGACAGATGCATCGCGAACCCCGCATCGGTGATGTCCCAGCGGATCAGGGCCTCGCTGTCTGGCAACGTCGTCGCGAACGGCGCCTGCAATTCGAATCCGATCGGCTCGGCGGTGACCAGCGCCGCCGCCGCCCCGTCGCCGAACTGGAGCATCGCGAGGAGTGGCTCGATCTCGGATACCGCCTGCAGGTGCAACGTCGACAATTCGACGGTGACGACGAGCACGCGTGCGTCAGGATCGGACCGCACGATATGACGCGCGCTGCGCAACGCGACGATCGCGGCGTAACACCCCATGAATCCGATCAGCAGTCGTTCGACCGAGGACGAAAGCCCGATCTTCCGCGCGATGATCTGGTCGATTCCCGGCGCGACGAACCCGGTACAGCTCGCCACGACGAGATGCGTGATCGATCCGAGCGCCATCTCATCCTGCAGCGTGCCGATCGCGTCGATCGCGAGACGTGGCGCCGCCTCGGCATAGATCGCCATCCGGTCCGCGGTTCCGGGATGCGGCACGGTCGCATAAAAGCCGCCCGCGTCGACGGGCGATCCGGGCGTCGTGTCGGGCAGGTCGCGCAAGGTCGGCGGCAGCACCGACCAGCGATGCGCGATACCCGATCGCGCCGCCATCCTGTCGAACAGCCTGGCGGACGCGGGATCGACCCGCGACCGCGCCCAGCCGATAAAGGCATGATGGATGTCATGATCGGGCACGGCGGTCCCGATCGCGTTCAGATACACCGGCACGGCAGACAGACGGGGAGTCACGATAACCTTTCGTACGTTCCCCTGCCCAACGCTTGATGCAGGACGATCGGACCGGATCGCCGCTATATCAATTGCTCGGGGACCGCAAAAACGGTTTCGTCAGGCGTTTGCGTACGGTTCAGCCGTGCGAACCAGCGGACCCGGCAGCAATCCCGGTCGCGGGATACGCGCCGGCGTCAGCGTCAGCCCTGGTCGAGCGGCTCGAGATGATCGCGACCGACTTTATATTTGGCCTGCACCATCGCCATGCTCACGCCGACATAGGCCGAAATCGCATGGTCCCCGGCCTCTTCGAGCGCCTGGCAGGCTTCCTGGAGCAGCTCATAGGTTCGTGCGGCATTCATCGCGCGTCTCCTCGGGCAACCAGTATCATCGGGGGTTTGTGCGCTCATTGTAATTCAGATCAAGAAGAAAAATAGGTACTAGATTGGTCGGCGGTCTAACCACTTGTTCTTCAGTGTGTTCCCTACCGCAGCCAGATTAATCCATAATGAACCTATCCGTACCCGATGCGGCGGAAAACAATCGCGGATGATCTGGCTTCGCGTTCGAATTTGACGCAAGAATAGCGTGACAAATCATGGTACATGAATGATGGTTGACCATCCCATGGGGCTGCTCGATATTTCATTAGATCGGCAGAGTTGCCCACCGACAGTGTCTAAGGAAGCGGAACGCTGTCTATCACCACGGATTTAGTAGCTGGCGTTACCTGCCGGGACACAACTGGCGATGGCGACCGGATGGCACGGGATTCCTATCTGACCGCCCTGGGGGCAAGCGGGAGCATATGGTGAAGGACGAAATCGTTGCGGGTCTGATCAAGGATCTCGGGTCGCGGCTTTCGGCGATGAGTGAGGAGTTCAATGCCAATGCGGAGCGGTTGCTGGACGCGCGCGCGGAGGATGATGATGGCGTGATCAGCACGCCGATGCTGCTCGCGCGGGCGCGGGAAATCCTCGCGCATCGCAAGCTTCGGCGCCAGTTCCTTCCCGCCGAACTGTTCCATGAGCCGGCCTGGGACATGCTCATCGCGCTGTTCGTCGCGCATGACGATCCTCGTCCCACCAACGTCAAGACGCTCGTCGGCATGGCCGATGCCCCCGTCACGACGTCGCAACGCTGGATCGAGCATCTTCACAAGCTCAAGCTGATCGACCGGGTCAGCGATCCGGCCGACCGCCGCCGCATCGAGATTTCGCTGAGCAGCACCGGATACGACGCGGTGACAGGGTTCCTGACCGCGATCATCCGGCGCTGATCAAGGGGAGGGGGGTGGCGACCGGCGGTCGCGCCCGGGATTCGGGCGATATACGCCCTGCCTCACGCGTCAGACTTCGTCGGTCGTCAGCTTCACCTTGTTGGGCAGCTTCTTGCCCTTGGTCCGCCGTGACGGAAGCTGGACCGGATTCTTCTTTTTCCACTGGGCGAACGTCATCGGGCCGTCTGGCGTCTCGATGATCTGGTCGTCGATCGAATCGGCCATCACGGACTCCACTCGGCGATGCGCTGTCCCCGCAGGGAAGGCTCTGCCCTGGTTCAATCTGGAAAAGTGGTGCGGCCGAGAAGACTCGAACTTCCACGGGCTTTCGCCCACAACGACCTCAACGTTGCGCGTCTACCAGTTCCGCCACGGCCGCACGTGAAACACTTACCGGACAAGCCGGCTAGCTGGTAGGCCGGTGCCACTAGCAAGGCTTTTACGATCCCGCAACGCCCTTTCCGCACCTTTGGCGCCCGGCAGCACGATTTATCCGCATGTCCCCGCATTCGCGCGACCTATGGCCGCGCGGCGCGGCACATCGATCAGCGTGCCGCGCCGCTTTCGCCCGCAAAGCTCAGCTCGAGCCGCTTCGAATCGGCGGGTACATCCAGCTTGGCCGAGTTGAAATCGATCGCCGCGCCTGGGGTGAGCGTGCGTTTCTGCGGCGTGATCGTCCAGCTGTAGACGATCCGGCCCTGCGCATCGCGCAATTCGGCGCGGATATCGGGAACGCGCTGCGTCGAATCGGACGGGTTGGTGACCTGCCCGCTGACCGCGAACAGCTCGGAGCCGTTCTCCAGCTCGCGCCGTTCGATCGGATTGTCGCGCAGCCGCAACGGCGTCTCGGCGGATCCTGCGACCAGCCCGAGCTGGCTGGCGAGCCCGGGCGCGCCGACATAGAGGATCGCGGCGACGCCAAGCAGCATCAGCAACCCGGCCGCCACCGCGCCGATCGTCCAGAGCCGCGCGGTGTTGCGGCGCGCGCGGAACGGTGCCGGTTGCGTGAACGAATCGTAATTCGCGATGCCGCTCTGGCGGTCGCTCGCATCGCCGCCCCTGGAATTGGCATAGGTCTGTTGGGTCGCGGCGGCCGGACCCACATCCGCGTCGGCGGCATACGCCGTCTCGATAGACGATGCCGAGGACAAGGAGGGCGACGATGCCGGCGACGACAATGACGACGCTGGCGGGATGATCGGCACCGTGGCGGGCGCCGGCGCAAACGGCTTGATGATCGGCGGGGGCAGATCGTCCGCGGTCTGGGCCGCCGACATCGGGAAGGACGAGAACGGCGTCGTGCCGGACAAGGGGGCGAAATCCGCTTTTGCCGTGGCGGAGGCCTCGTCGGGCGCGGCATCGCGCCACGCGTCGGCGGGCGGTTCGACGAGCGCGGCGGCCTGGAACCAGCTGTGCCGGCAATTGGCGCAGCGGACGGTCCGGCCCTCGGCGCCGATCGCGCTGTCGGGCACCAGGTAACGGGTGCTGCACTCGGGGCATTGGAGGATCATCGGGCACGCTTCACTGCCGGCCGCGGGACGGGGCCGTTCGTGCCGAAACTAAGCACGCCGCCGCGGCTCGTGGCAAGTATCGGCGGCAAGTATCGGGCATGCGGACGCATCATCGACGGGTCGCGATCCCGCTGCGGTCGCCGCATGCTTGAAGCTGCGCAAGCTTTCATGCGAAAGCGCAGCGCAGGGCACAGGCGAACAACAGCGGACGCAACCGGGTTCATGGCGAATATCGTGCAGTTCGAGAATGTGGGTCTGCGTTACGGTACCGGTCAGGATGCCGGGCAGGAGACGCTGTCGGACATCTCGTTCACGCTGCGCAGTGGCGCCTTCTATTTCCTCACCGGGGCAAGCGGCGCGGGCAAGACGTCGTTGCTCAAGCTCCTGTACCTCGCCCAGCGGCCCAGTCGCGGCATCATCCGCCTGTTCGGGGAGGACGCCGTACTGCTCCCGCGCGACCGGATGCCGGGGTTCCGGCGGCGGATCGGCGTCGTGTTCCAGGATTTCCGCCTCGTCCCGCATCTTTCGACCTGGGACAATATCGCGTTGCCGCTGCGGGTCGCGGGGATGGCCGAAGCAAGCATTCGCCAGCCGGTCGAGGAGATGCTCGCCTGGGTCGGGCTCGCCGCGCGCGCCGATGCCCGCCCCGCGACGCTGTCGGGTGGCGAGCAACAGCGCGTGGCGATTGCGCGCGCGGTGATCGCACGCCCCGAGATGCTCGTCGCCGACGAGCCCACCGGCAACGTCGATCCCGACATGGCCGAGCGCCTGCTGCATCTGTTCGATTCGCTCAACAAGCTCGGCACGACGGTGGTGGTCGCGACGCACGACCTCCATTTGCTCAACCGCATTCCCAATGCGCAGATGATGCGGCTCGACAAGGGAAGGCTGCTCGATCCGACGGGGTCGCTGCGCTATCCGCCGCCGCCGCGGATGGACGCGTGAACGCCCCCGAACACCGCGTCCTCGACGAGGCGGGGGGCGTCCGTGCGATGACGTGGGTGATGGGGATCATGCTGTTCCTCACGATGCTCGCGCTCGCGCTGGGGCTGGGGACCGCAAGCGCCGCGCGTCTGCTCGAGCGCCAGCTTGCGGGGCGGCTGACCGTCCAGATCGTCGACGGCAACGCGGTCCGCCGCGATCGCGATGCCGGGCGTATTCTGACGGTCCTTCGCCGCCGTCCCGAGGTCGCGCGCGCGCAGCCGGTCGATCGCGCCGCGCTCACGCGACTGCTCCGGCCATGGCTCGGCAGCGACGGCGCAGACCCCGACCTGCCCGTTCCGGCGATGATCGACGTCGATCTCGTGGGGCAGGACGACCGCGGCATCGCCCGCGTCGTGGAGGCGGTCCGGGCGGTCACGCCCGCCGCACGCGTCGACCGGCACGAGAACTGGATGTCCCCGGTCAGCAGCTTCATGCAGGCGCTGACCTGGCTCGCCTTCGCTCTTGTCCTGCTGATGGCCAGCGCGACCGCCGCGGTCGTCGTGCTCGCGGCGCGCGCAGGGCTCGAGATGCACCGCGCGACGATCGAGGTCATGCACATGCTCGGCTCGACCGATCGGCAGGTCGCGCGCCTGTTCCAGCGGCGGGTCGCGCTCGACGCGGCGATCGGCGGCAGTGGAGGGGCGCTTGCCGCAGCGGGGGTGATCCTGTTCATCGCCACGCGGCTCGAGGGGCTCGGCTCCGAACTGCTCAACGGGATCGGCCTGTCGTCGAGCGACTGGATCATCCTCGCCGCACTCCCGCTCGTCTTCCTCCTCCTCGCGACCGCGGCGGCGCGGCTGACGATCGTCCGGGCGTTGAGGACGTCGCTGTGATCGTCCGGCTGTTCGGTATCGCCGTGCTCGCCTGGGCGCTGGGGTTCGCGGCATTCATGCTGTTGCTGCCGCAGCCGCTCGACGGCACGACGACCGACGCGATCGTCGTGCCGACCGGCGGACCGGGGCGAATCGACCGGGGGCTTGCGCTGCTCCGCGATCACCAGGCCAAGCGGATGCTGGTCACCGGGGTCGCGCCGGGGGTCAGGCCGATCGACCTTGCGCTCGAATACCGTACCTCGCCGCGGCTGTTCGACTGTTGCATCGATCTTGGCGCCGATGCGGTCGACACACGCTCGAACGCGGAGGAGACCGCGCAATGGGTCGAGACGCACGACTATCGCACGGTCAGGCTGGTCACGTCGGACTGGCATCTGCCGCGCGCGCGGATGGAATTGTCGGCCGTGCTTGGCCCCAAGGTCATCGTGCTGGGCGACGGCGTGCCCGGCAGTCCGAGACTGGGCACGCTGGTCAACGAATATAACAAGCTGATCCTGCGTCGGATCGCATTGTGGATAGGATTTGGCGCATGATCGCCTGGATACGCACGATCGTCTTCATGATCGTCTTTTACGGAATATCGGCCCCGATCGTCATGACCGTGCCGATCAGCGCGCTGTTCGGGTCACGCGCGGTGATCGTGCACTCGACCGTCTGGACCCGCTTTCACCGCTGGGCGGCGCGGTGGATTCTCGGCATCCGGATCCGTGTCGAGGGGACGCGACCGACCGGCCAGGCCTTCTATGCCTGCAAGCATCAGGCGATGTTCGAAACACTCGAGCTGCAGGCGATGCTCGACGGGCCTGCGATGGTGCTCAAGCGCGAGCTGGCGCAGATCCCCTTCTGGGGCTGGGCCGCGCGGCGCTACGGCGCGATCGTCGTCGACCGCGAAGCCTCGGCCAAGGCGATGCGCGGCATCATCCGCGAGGCGACCGCCGCCAAGGCGACCGGCCGCTCGATCCTGATCTTTCCCGAAGGCACGCGTGTCCTGCCTGGCGACCATCCGCCGCTGAAGCCCGGTTTCGCCGGCCTGTACCGTGCGCTCGGCCTGCCGACGGTGCCGATCGCGTGCGACAGCGGCCTCGTCTGGCCGCGCAAGGGGCCCAAGCGGCCAGGCGTCATCACGTTCCGCTTCGGCGAGGTCATTCCACCGGGCCTCAATCGCGAGGAGGCCGAGACGCGCGTTCATGCGGCGATGAACGCGCTCGACGGCTGACGCGCCGGCCGCAGCGTCAGTCGTGCGCGCGTCCGAAATCGGCGGCGTCGTCGTCCTGACCCTGTTCGACGATCGACCGCCGTACCGCGCGGGTCCGCGTGAACAGGTCGAACAGCTCGTCGCCCTTTCCCCAGCGGATCGCGCGCTGCAGCGCGCTCAGATCCTCGGAGAACCGCTGGAGCATCTCCAGGACGGCCTCGCGGTTGGTCAGGAACACGTCGCGCCACATCGTCGGGTCGGACGCGGCGATGCGCGTGAAGTCGCGGAAGCCGCCTGCCGAATATTTGATCACCTCGGACTGCGTGACCTCCTCGAGATCGCTCGCGGTACCGACGATCGTATAGGCGATCAGGTGCGGCAGGTGGCTGGTGATCGCCAGCACGCGGTCGTGATGGTCGGGCGCCATGAACTCGACCTGCGCGCCGAGCCGACGCCAGAATTCGGCGACGCGCTCGACCGCGACCGCGTCCGCGCCCTCCGGGGGCGTGACGATGCACCAGCGATTGTTGAACAGCGTGGCGAAGCCGGCTTCGGGGCCGCTCCGCTCGGTACCGGCGACCGGGTGCGCGGGGATGATCGTCGCACCGGGCAGCGCCTCGGCAAGCACGCGCGCGACCTCGGTCTTGCTGCTGCCGACGTCGCTGACGATGGCCTCCGCGGGTAGGTCCGCGGCGAAGTCCGCGGCGGCGGCGCCCATCGCGCCGACCGGTACGCACAGGATCACCAGATCGGCATCGATCACCGCCGCGCCCGCGCTGTCGGCGACGTCATGGCAGAGCTCGAGCCGATCGGCGGTCGCGCGAACCTCGGCATCGGCGTCATAGCCGGTCAGTCGGACGGTCGGCATCGCGTGCCCGACGGCGCGCGCGATCGACGATCCGATCAGTCCGAGCCCGAGGATCGTGACGCGCGCGAACGGCAGCATCAGCCCCGCTCGACCAGCGTGCGCAACGCCGCGATCACGCCGCGGGTCTCGTCCTCGGTGCCGATCGTGATGCGCAGCGCGTTGGGCAGGCCCTGTCCGGGCAGCCAGCGGACGATATAGCCCGCCTCCATCAGCCCGTGATACGCGGTGTCGGCGGTGAGCCCGCCCTCGAACAGCACCAGCACGAAATTCGCCTTCGACGGCACGCAGCGCAGACCCGCATTGCCCATCTGCGCGACCTGCTCGACGAACCAGCTGCGCCACTGGTCGTTGTGCGCGCGGGTCGCGTCGACGAAGCCGGTATCGGCCAGCGCCGCGACCGCTGCGGCCTGGCCCGCGGTGGTGACGTTGAACGGCGCGCGGATGCGGTGCATCGCATCGATGATCGGCGCGCAGGCATAGCCCCAGCCGATCCGCTCGGCGGCAAGACCGTGGATCTTCGAAAAGGTCCGCGTGACGAGCACGTTGGCCTCGGTCATCGCGAGCGCGAGACCCGCGTCATCCTCCTCGGGGCTCAGATATTCGGCATAGGCCTGATCGAGCACCAGCAGCACCGAGCGCGGCAGGCCGGCGTGCAACCGGGCGATCTCGGCCCGCGGGGTGAACGTGCCGGTGGGGTTGTTCGGGTTGGCGACGAACACGACGCGCGTCCGCTCGGTCACCGCGGCCAGGATCGCATCGACGTCGGTCGCGTAATCGCGATCGTCGACCACGATGGGCTCGGCACCGACGCGGCGGGTGGCGATCTCGTACACCGCAAATCCGTAGCGGACATGAATGATCTCGTCGCCGGGCCCCGCATAGGCGCCCGCGACGAGGTGGAGGATCTCGTCGGATCCGGTGCCATAGATCACGCGCGCCGGATCGAGGTCGTAATGCGCGGCCAGCGCCTCGCGCAGTTCGGCCGCGCTCGCATCGGGATAGCGTTCGAGCGTCCGGTCGGCGGCATCGAACGCCGCCTTCGCCGCGGGGCTGGTACCCAGCGGATTCTCGTTCGACGACAATTTGATCACCGTGCGACCATCGTCGGTCGTCGAACGACCGGGCGTATAGGGGGCGATCCCCATGATCCAGGGCTTCGGGGCGGGGGCTGGCGCTATAGTTGTCATGGCCGCGGGGCATAGCGGCCCGCGTGCCACGGTGGCAAATGCTTGTGTGTCCCAGGGGCGAAAGGTCGGCATCGAGCTTGCCTTCTCCTCGCCCGTCATCCTGACGAAAGTCAGGATCCAGAGCCACCAATGTCGCCGCCTGTGACCCTGGGTCCTGACTTTCGTCAGGATGACGGGAAGGTTTGCCCGGTCCTCCCCGTCGGGGGAGGGGCGTGGATGTGGACGTCGCGCTGGCATGACCGCCGCCGCCTATGGTAGCGCGCGGCATGCTCGATCCTGCGACCATCGACCCCGTGACCGATAGCCGCTTCGGCCTCGCGCGCCGCGTCACGCTGCCCGGACCGCTCAGGCTCGACGGCGGCGTGCTGCTGTCGCCGGTCGATATCGCGTACGAGACCTATGGCACGCTGAACGCCGATGCCTCGAACGCGATCCTGATCTGCCACGCGCTGACCGGCGACCAGCACGTCGCGTCGAACCACCCGCGCACCGGCAAGCCCGGCTGGTGGACCCGCATGGTGGGCGAGGGGAGGCCGATCGACCCCGCGCGCCACTTCGTCGTCTGCGCGAACGTGCTCGGCAGTTGCATGGGCTCGTCCGGCCCCGCGACGATCAACCCGGCGACCGGGCGCCCGTGGGCGATGGCGTTTCCGGTCATCACGATCCGCGACATGGTCCGCGCGCAGGCGATGCTGCTCGATCATCTCGGCGTCGGCGTGCTCCACGCGGTCGTCGGCGGATCGATGGGGGGGATGCAGGCGCTGAGCTGGCCCGCGACGTTCCCCGAGCGCGTCAAGGCGTGCGTCGTGATCGCCTCGACCGCGCGCCACACCGCACAGAATATCGCGTTCCACGAGGTCGGGCGTCAGGCGGTGATGGCCGATCCCAACTGGTGTGGCGGCGACTATCACGACGATTCGGCGCCGACCGCCGGGCTGGCCGTCGCGCGGATGGCGGCGCACATCACCTATCTGTCCGAAGCGGGGCTGACCGAGAAGTTCGGCCGCCGCCTCCAGGCGCGTGACGCCAAGTCGTTCGGGTTCGACGCCGATTTCCAGGTCGAGAGCTATCTGCGCCACCAGGGGCTCGCCTTCACCGACCGGTTCGACGCGAACTCCTATCTCTACATCACGCGCGCGATGGACTATTTCGATCTTGCGGAGGAGCATGGCGGGCTGCTCGCCAACGCCTTCCGCGCGACCAGGTCGCGCTTCTGCCTCGTCAGCTTCGACACCGACTGGCTGTATCCGACCGCCGAATCGCGCGTGATCGTTCAGGCGTTGAACGCCGCCGGCGCGCCGGTCAGCTTCGTCGAGCTGTCGAGCCCGTACGGCCACGACGCGTTCCTGCTCGAGGCGCCCGATCTCAACCGGGTCGTCGACGGATTCCTGAGGGCGGGGCGATGACGATCACGTTGTCGGACGATGCGAGCCGGTTGCAGGTCGACCGCATCCATAGCTGGCTGGCAAGCAGCTACTGGTCGCCGGGGATCGAGCGTGCGCTCGTCGAACGCGCGATCGCGGGATCGCACTGCCTCGGTGCGTACCGCGACGACGCGCAGGTCGCCTTCGCGCGGATGATCACCGATCACGCGACGTTTGCGTGGCTGGCCGATGTCTGGGTCGACGAGTCGGTACGCGGGCAGGGGCTCGGGCGGCGGATGGTCGGCTGGTTCCTCGATCATCCGTCGTTTGCCGGGCTTCGGCGGATCGGCCTCGTCACCGCTGATGCGCACGGCGTCTATGCGGGGCTCGGCTTCCACCCGCTGGTCCGCGCCGATCGCTACATGGAGCGGCTCGCCCCCGGGCTTGCCGATCAGTTACGGACCGCACCATGACGTTACGCACCGACCTCGCCGTCATCGCCGGGCATGTCGCGCAAGGCAGCCGCGTGCTCGATATCGGCTGTGGCGACGGCGCGCTGATGGCCGCGCTGCGCGACACCCGCGGCGTCGATGCGCGCGGGCTGGAGATCGACGCGCGCAACGTCGCGTCGGCGGTCGCGCGCGGGCTGTCGGTGATCCAGGGCGACGCAGATATCGACCTGGCGGGCTACCCCGATGCGAGCTTCGACTATGCGATCCTCAGTCAGACGCTGCAAACCGCGCGCGCACCCGATCTCGTGCTCGATCAGCTGCTCCGGATCGGGCACCGTGCCTTTGTCAGCTTCCCCAATTTCGCGCATTGGCGCGTGCGGCTGTCGCTGCTGTGGGGTGGCCGGATGCCGGTGACGCGGCAATTGCCCGAACGCTGGTATGACACGCCGAACATCCATCATGTCACGATCGACGACTTTCGCGAGTTCCTGCGACAGCGGGGCGTCGTCATCGAGCGCAGCTGGTTTCTCTCGGGCGACAAGCAGACGACGTCGGCGGCAGCGAACCTGCTCGCCGAGCATGCGATCTTCCTCCTGCGCGCGGCGTGATTCGACACCCGCACGCTTGTTCGAAGCGTCGCAACATAATTGTCACGCCGTGTCGCGAATGCACGGGATGGTTAAGACCGGCGGGAACCCCTGTCGGTATCATGTGTTGCCTAGCCGATGACGAAGACAGCCATGATCGTTGAAGACGAGATTTTCGTCGCACTGGATCTCGAACGGATCCTGATTGACGCCGGCTATACCGTTGCCGCGATCGCGGCTGATCGCGCGGGTGCGCTCACTGCCGCGGCGCAGTGCGACTTCGCCTTTGTCGACATCAACCTGCGCGATGGACCCACCGGGCCCGAGATCGCAGCGGCGATCGCGCGCGATCACGGTGTGAAGGTCGTGTTCGTGACCGCCAATCCAGGTCAGATCGGCGATGCCGATTGCCTGGGCTATATCCGCAAGCCGTTCAGCGACGCCGCGATCCTTGCGGCAGCGCAGCTCGCCACGACGGGCGCGGCACCCCCGGTTTCAGAACTCGTCCAGCTCCGGACCGCGATCGTCTGACCAATTGCGCGGCGGATCGACCGGCGTGATCACCGACTGAATGACGATAGCGGTATCGTGATCGCGACGCACAGCCCGGTCGGGCGCCAGTCGCGAACCACCGTCCCGCCCAGTTGCCGCACCGCGCTCATTTCGATCAACTGGCTCCCGAACCCCGCGCGATCGTCGGGATCGACCACCGCGGGCCCGCCGGTCTCGCGCCAGGTCATTGCCACCAGCGTGTCGCCGCGCTCCAAGGTTATCGACACCGCGCCATCGGCGTTCGACAACGCACCATATTTGGTCGCGTTGGTCGCCAGTTCGTGAAACAGCAGCGCGATCGGCGTCGCCGACCGATCGTCGATCCGCACGTCGTCGCCGTGCACCGCAATCCGGTCCGAACCGAGCTGCTGATAGGGTTCGAACAGGTCACCGAGCAGTCCGATGAGGCTGTCCTGTTCCGCATGCGGGCGCGATTGCGCGCTGTGCGGTCGGACGAAATCATGTGCCCGACCCAGCGCGTTGATCCGGTGCCGAAGGTCGGTTGCGATCCCGGCAAATTCTGGGCGGCCGCGCGCCGAGAAGGTGATGAGCCCTGCGATCACCGCGAAGATGTTCTTGATCCGGTGGCTCAGCTCCTGGCTGATGACTTCGCGCTCTTCATAGGCGAGCTTCTGCTCATGGATGTCGGTGCACGTCCCGAACCACCGCAGGATCGCCCCGTCCGCGCTGCGCACCGGCAAGGCGCGCCCCAGCACCCAGCGATAGGTGCCGTCGAAATGCCGCAGCCGGTATTCGATGTTATAGGGCTCGCCGGTCTCGAGCGACTGGCGCCAGACGGCCCATGCGCGATCCTGGTCCTCGGGATGGAACATGTCGTTCCAGCCCTCGCCATCGGTCGTGCCCACGGGAGTCCCCGTGAACTCGTACCAGCGCGCGTTGAAATAGTCGTGAAAACCATCTGGAAGCGTCGACCACACCATCTGCGGCATGGTGTCCGCAAGCGTGCGGAACTTCAGGTCGCTCGCTTCCAGCGTCCGCCGGGCCTCGGCCTCGGAAACCGCTTGCTCACGCGCGGTGCGGCGATCGTCGAGCCGCCCCATCGCCGCTTTGGCGAGCAGCGTCAGCCCATCGCGCTGGAACCGTGTCAGCCCTTCGCGTGCGTTGGGTGCAAGCACGCACAGCGCTCCCAGCGGAACGCCTTCGCTCGAAACGAGCGGCGCACCGGCATAGAAGCGGACATAGGGCGCACCGGTCACCAGCGCGTTGTCGGTAAAGCGCGGATCGATGCGCGCGTCGGGCACCTCCATCACGTCATGATGGTGCATCGCGTGCGCACAGAACGACATGCTGCGCGGCGTCTGGTCGAGATCGGTGCCGCTGCGCGAGAGGAAGCGTTGATATTCCTCCTCGACCAGGCTCAGCAACGCGATCGGCGCGCCGCACAACTCGGCCGCGAACGCGACGATGTCGTCGAGCTGACCTTTCGCACGCGCGCCCGCGACGTCGTAGGCCGAGATCACGCGCGCGCGCTCGGCCTCGTCGAAACCGACCGACGTCGGGACGGAATACAGCGTCGTCACGGAGCTTAGAACGGAACGTCGTCGTCGAGATCGTCCGAGAAGCCGCCGGTCTGGCCGAAGCTGCCGCCGCGTGCCCCGCCACCGCTGCCGCCACCCGATGGCGCGCTGCCACCACGACCGCCGCCGCCGCCGTAACCGCCGCCGCCCGACGAGCCACCGCCGAAGTCGTTGCCGCCGCCACCGCCGGCCCAGTCGTCGCCGCCGCCGCGGCTACCACCGCCGCCGCCACCGCCCTGGCCGCCATTCGGGCCGTCGAGCATCGTCAGCACGCTGTTGAAGCCCTGCAGCACGATCTCGGTCGAGTATTTGTCCTGGCCCTGCGCGTCCTGCCATTTGCGGGTCTGGAGCGCGCCCTCGATATAGACCTTCGAGCCCTTGCGCAGATACTTCTCCGCGACGTTGGCGAGACCTTCGTTGAAGATCGCGACCGAATGCCATTCGGTCTTTTCCTTGCGCTCGCCCGACATCTTGTCCTTCCAGGACTCGGACGTCGCGATGCGCAGGTTGACGACCTTGCCGCCGTTCTGGAACGCCTTGCTCTCGGGGTCGCGCCCCAGATTGCCGACGATGATGACCTTGTTGACGCTGCCTGCCATGATGCCCCTCAGAGGCCGGCGAACACCGCCAGCCAGTATGTAATGCCAGCCATGATGTAGGCGGCGGCGAACAAATAGCCAACCATGAAGGCCGGCCATTTCCACCCGTTTGTCTCCCGACGGGTGACGGCGATCGTCGAAATGCACTGCGGCGCGAAGACGAACCACATCAGGAAGGCGAGCGCGGTCGGCAGGCTCCAGCGGCCGCGCAGATTCTCGACCATCGCCTTGCCGCCCTGGTTGCTGTCGGGATCGTCGATAGCATAGACCGTACCGATCGCCGCGACCGCAACCTCGCGCGCCGCCATTGCGGGGATCAGCGCGAGCACGATGTCGCGGTTGAAGCCGATCGGCGCGAACACGGGCGCGATGCCGTTGGCGATCCGGCCGGCGGCGGAATAGTCGACCGCCGAGACGCGACTATTCTCGGGCGGCTTGGGAAAGCTCAGCATCACCCACAGGATCACGGTCGATACTAGGATGATGCCGCCCGCACGCTTGAGGAAGATCCGCGCGCGGCTCCACAGCCCGATGCCGACGTCGCGCCACTGCGGCCACTGGTATTTGGGCATCTCCATCATGAAGCCCGACGACACACCCTTGGTGACCGTCCGGCGCAGCACCAGCGCGGCGACGAACGCGCCGACGATGCCCATCACGTACAGCCCGAGCATCACCAGCCCCTGCAACCCGACGAACGGCAACACCTGCGTATTGGGAATGAACGCGCCGATGATCAGCGTGTAGACCGGCAGCCGCGCGGAACAGGTCATCAGCGGCGCGATCAGGATCGTCGTCAGCCGGTCCTTCTCGTCGTCGATCGTGCGAGTCGCCATGATGCCGGGAATCGCGCAGGCGAAGCTCGACAGCAGCGGGATGAACGCGCGGCCCGACAGCCCGACGCTCGCCATCACGCGGTCCATCAGGAACGCCGCGCGGACCATGTAGCCGCTCGCCTCGAGCACGAGGATGAAGAGGAACAGGATCAGGATCTGCGGCAGGAACACGATCACCGCGCCAACGCCGGCGATCACCCCGTCGACGAGCAGCGACCGGAGCAGCGAATCCGCCATCTCGGTGCGGATCAGGCCCTGTACCGCGGTGAAGCCCCCGTCGATCGCGTCCATGAACGGCTGCGCCCAGCTGAACACCGCCTGGAACATCAGGAACATGATCGACAGCAGCAGCAGCGGCCCGCCGACCGGATGCAGCGCGACCGCGTCGAGCATGTGCGTCCAGCGTCGTACCGGCGTCTCGGACAGAGTCGCGGCGGTTGCGATGTCGCGCGCGCGGCGCTGCAGCGTGACGATGTCGTCCTGCACGCTGCCATCCGACTTGCGCAGCCGGATCGGGCCGCTGACGACGGTCTGCGTCAATACTTCACGCAGCGCGTCGAGCCCGCGCTTGCGGACCGCGACGGTCGGGATCACCGGCACGCCGAGTTCGCGTGCGAGCACCGCGGCATCGAGCTTCAACCCGTCGCGCTCGGCCAGATCGACCATGTTGAGCGCCACGACGACGGGCAGGCCAAGCGCGATCAGCTGAAGCGTGAAGCGCAGGTGGTTGTCGAGATTGGCGGCGTCGACGACGACGACCAGCGCGTCGGGCAGGCGTTCGCCGTCCTGCGTTCCGGTGACGACATCACGCGTTACGCGCTCGTCGGGGGAGGAGGGTTCGAGGCTGTACGCACCGGGCAGGTCGACCAGCTCGACCGGACGCCCGTCATCGAGCACCAGCCGCCCGGCCTTGCGCTCGACCGTCACGCCCGGATAATTGCCGACCTTCTGCCGCGCACCCGTCAACGCGTTGAACAGCGCGCTCTTGCCGGCATTGGGATTGCCGACGAGCGCGACCAGCGGTGCTGCGTTCATAATGCTATGATGCTGATCGCGCGCTGCTTATTCGGCAGCCGCTGGCGTCAGCGATACGTGGATAGCCCCCGCGACGGCGCGACGCAGCGCAACGGTCATGCGACCGATCCGGCACGCGATCGGGCCCTGGCCCAGCGTCGCGCGGTGCAGGACCTCGACATCGACACCCTCGTCAAACCCGAGTTCGCGCAGGCGGCGTGCTTCCGGACCCGCCAGACGCGTCCAGTCGATCATCTTGACGATCGCATGCTGCTTGCGGGGCAGCGTTTCAAGGCTGACGGAACGGTCGCGGCGAGTGTCCATGATGCGAGTGATTATCAGTAACGCTCCGCAAAGGAAAGCCCCAACCATGCCCCGCCATGACAGCGGACGCAGATTGGCCCCGCTCCATCGCCCGCCCGCGCGTTCACGCCGCGGGATAGCGCAGCCGGCCGACAAATCGCGAGAGGCTGAAGCCGTGCTCGGTCCGTTTGAGGAACCCCGCCTTGGCCTTTTCGAACGCCATGATGCCCGCGATCCGCCGCGCGAGGAACGCGCGGGTGTCGGCAAACCCTTCGCTGTCGTCGTCGAGGAACACCGTCACCGTCGAGGCATAGACCCCGAGCAGGATCGTCCGTTTGGTGTAATGATTATAATCGGTCGCGACATCGCCCGCCGCGCGCCAGATCGTATCGACCGTCCGCCACCCCAGGCGCGCCGCGCGCGCGAGGTTCTGCGGCAATGCGAGGATCGCCACCGCGCGCCGCAGCGATTCGCGATCGGCGGCGGTCGCCTGCAGCCGCGCCTCGATCAGCGCGGTGATCCGTTCGCGGATCTTCATCGTCGCGATCCGTTCAGGCGGAACTGCGGCGAGCATCGCGCGATCGATCTCGGCAAACCAGGCGTCGATCATGTCGAGCGCACCGTCTTCGAACGCGAGCGCGGCGACGTCGGTGTCGATCCCCGCCGCATCCGCCGCCATGTCGCGTGCGGCGTCGCTCCAGCCATCGAACGCGGCGTTGGCGGCGATCCCGGGGCTGAGCCGAACGCGGATTTCGTCGAGCGTGAGGTCTTGGGTCATACCGTCTCCTGCCGTCCAAGATCAGGCGTGTCGAGCGCCTCTTCAATAGGGGGGCGATCCGCCGGCGTCCGGCGTACCAGCACCAGCGCGATCGCGACCATGACCACGCCGACGAGATCGGGCAGGCCGAGCCGCTCGCCATAGACGATCCACCCGACCGTCCCCGCGACCACCGGCTGGATCAGCAGCGCGATCCCGATCACCAGCGGCGAAAACCGGCCGAGCGCATAGATCATCAGCCCCTGGCCCAGCACCTGGCTGCACAGCGCTAGGCCGATCAGCGGCCCCCAGTGCGCCGGCACGACCCGCTCGCCCATCGCCAGCGCGAACACCAGCAACGGCACGATCCCCGCGAGCGTCGACAGCACCAGCGCGGACAAGGGGGCAAGCGTCGTCCGCGCGCGCGCCATCAGGATGAAATACACCGTATAGAGCAGCCCCGCGAGGATGCAGAGCAGGTCGCCCGCGAGATTCTTCGCATCGAGCTGATAGGACCGCCCGAGCAGCAGCGCCGCACCCGCCGCCGCGAGCATCAGCGCCCAGCCCTGTGTCCGCGTCGGCCAGGTCCGCGCGACGAGAAACCCGTAGATCGGGAACATCAGCGTCGCCGCATTGCCGAACAGCGTCGCGTTGGCGAGCGTGGTGCGCAGGATGCCGAGATGCCAGCTGCCGAGATCCGCGGCAAAGCACACGCCGCCCGCGATCAGTCCGACCCAGACGCCGCGCCCGAGTCGCGTCGGTCGCGCGCCCTGCTGCGCCGCGAGCAGGACGAGAAACGGCACCGCCAGCGACAGCCGCCAGAACCCCGCCGCGACCGGTCCGACCTCGGTCGCACGGACGAACCACGGGCCGAATGCGAGCGCAACGTTGGCGATCAGCAGCGCGCCGAATGCCAGCGTGCCGGGGGCGGCGAGCGTCGTCGTCGTTGGCGTTTCGGGCACGCTAGATATTCTTTGCGGGGCGGGGCGATGCATGCCGCGCTGTAGCGTCCTATCTTGCCCCCGTCAGGCATTAAGGAGCCCCCATGCCAAGCCTTTTCGATCCCATCACACTCGGCGCCGTCGACGCGCCCAACCGCATCCTCATGGCGCCGCTCACCCGCGGGCGTTCGGACAAGGACGCCGTCCCGTCCGACCTCATGATCGACTATTATACGCAGCGCGCGAGCGCCGGGCTGATCATCTCGGAGGCCACCGGTATCAGCCGCGAAGGCCTGGGCTGGCCATTCGCACCGGGTCTGTGGACGCAGGCGCAGGTCGACGCGTGGAAGCCCGTCACCGAATCGGTCCACGCAGCCGGCGGCCGGATCATCGCGCAGCTCTGGCACATGGGTCGCCAGGTCCATTCCTCGGTGATCGGCGGTCAGCCCGTCTCGTCGTCCGCGACGAAAACCGAAGGCCAGGCGCACACGTTTGAGGGCAAGAAGGATTTCGAGGTCGCGCGTCCGCTCGAGCTGAACGAGATTCCGCGGCTGCTCGAGGACTATGAACTGGCGACGAAGAACGCGCTCGCCGCGGGCTTCGACGGCGTCCAGATCCACGCTGCGAACGGCTATCTGATCGACCAGTTCCTGCGGGACAACGCGAACAGCCGCACCGATGAGTATGGCGGCAGCATCGAGAACCGCATCCGCCTGCTCCGCGAAGTCGTCGAGCGCGTGATCTCGGTCGCGGGCGCGGATCGCACCAGCGTCCGCCTCTCGCCCAACGGCGATTCGCAGGGCGTCGATGACAGCAACCCCGAGCCGCTGTTCACTGCCGCCGCCAAGGCGCTATCCGATCTTGGCATCGCGTTCCTCGAACTGCGCGAGCCCGGCCCCGATGGCACCTTCGGCAAGACCGATGTGCCAAAGCTGAGCCCGGCGATCCGCAAGGTGTTCAAGGGCGTGCTCGTCGTGAACTCGGATTACGACACGCGCGAAAAGGCGCAGGCCGAACTCGATACGGGCATTGCCGACGCGATCAGCTTCGGGCGGACGTTCATCGCGAACCCCGACCTGCCCGAGCGTCTGCGTACGGGCGCGCCGCTGGCGCAGGATAACCCGAAGACCTGGTACAGCCAGGGTCCCGAGGGGTATATCGACTATCCGGCGCTCGAAACCGCGGACGCGTAACGCGTTCGTGCCCGCCCTGCGGCGAAGGCTGCGGGGCGGGCGACCACCTGCAATGCGTTCGATTGTCAGCGGTGACGTCATCGCCTAGCAGCGCGCACGCCGCGCCGCTGATGGCGCGCCGGTGACGACAGGACGACGATATGACCGACGGCTGGCCGAGCGGGGGCAGGGGGGCAGGGCCACTCTTGCCCGGGACTGCCGACCGCGCCGCACGACGGGCCGAGGAACGGGCAAGCGGGCGCGAGCAGCGCGCGCGCGACCGCCTCGCCGGCGCCGAGCAGCGCGCCGAGTCGAGGGCCGCGCAGCGCGAGGCCCAGTCGCACGAGCGTGAACGTGCGCGTGAACTGCGCCGGGCCGAAGAGGCGCAACGGATCCAGGCCCGGCTCGACGCACCCCCCGCCAACGACGAGGAAGCGCTCAAGATTGCCAAGCGGCGCAGTTCCGGCGCCCGCGCGCGCAGCGGCGAAGAGAACAAGACGCAGCGTGACACGCGCGGCTACACCACCATCCAGGACCCCGCCCGCATCCGCACCCTTGCCGCCCGGGGCGCCTCGGTGACGGCTCTCGCCGCCGCATTCGGGATCACGGTCGAACAGGTCGAAGCGGCGTTGCGCGAGCAGGATCCGGCGGCTGACGCATAGAGTCAGCGCGGATCACTGGACCCCGTGAGGCATATGGGAATAGGCTGTGCTCGATACAGTCTGTGCCCGAACGGGGATCTGCACGATGCTGACGGTTGTCGCTCTGATGGTTGCCGCACCGCAAGCCTGTAGCACGGTGCACCAGCAATGTCGGGCGTGCACGACGATCGATGGCACGCACCATTGCTCCAATATCGGGATCGCCTGTCAGCCTTCGCTACGCGTCTGTACGCCAAAGGACGGCGTACGGCCGCAGGATGGTCCGGAGGCCCCCGGCCCCCGTTATCGACCAGCGAAGAAGACGACTGACGCCTAGAAGCGGCCCGCGCGCGACGGCGCACCCTGCGACAGCAGGAGGGCCATCGGCAGCATCGTTGCGATCACCATGTGCCTTAGTCAGACCCAAGGACCCCGCGATCGTCGGGCCGACCGCGATCGGCGCCGAGGTTGTACCCTCTCGTTTACGGAATGAACCGGTCCTTGAGCGCCAGCATCGCCAGTGCCGCCTTCGCCGCGCCGCCGCCCTTGTCGCCCTCGGTCGGGCGGGCACGGGTGAGCGCCTGCGCCTCGTTCTCCGTGGTCAGGATGCCATTGCCGATCGGCAGCCCGTCCATCGTCAGCGCCATGATCCCGCGCGCACTCTCGCCCGCGACGATCTCGAAATGATAGGTCTCGCCGCGGATCACGACGCCCAGCGCGACATAGGCGTCATAGGTCTCGCTCTCCGCCGCCAGCGCGATCGCGCCGGGGACCTCGAGCGCGCCCGGAACGGTGATCGTCTCGTGACTGTGCCCCGCGGCCTCGATCGCCGCGCGTGCGCCCTCGACGAGCAGGTCGTTCAGATGGTCGTAGAAGCGTGCTTCGACGATGAGGATATGCGCCATCAGTAAGCAGCCTTTTCGGTATCGAGGGGGGCGATCGGACGTTCGCCGACGATCGACAGGCCATAGCCGTCAAGCCCGACCAGCGTGTGATGCGTGTTGGTGATCAGCACCATGTCGTGCACGCCGAGTTCGGTCAGGATCATCGCGCCGACGCCGTAGTCGCGCAGCTCCTCCATGTCCGGCGTGATCTCCGCGCCGGCCTTCTTGAGCACCGCCGAGGTGAACGCGTTGCCGCGCGGACGATTGATGACGACGATCACGCCCGCACCCTCGTCGGCGATCATCTGCATCGACCGCGCGAGGATCCGGCCGCGATCGCCCGATTCGCCGAAGATGTCGGCGAACGGCGACAGCGCATGCATGCGGACGAGCGTCGGCTTTGCGGGGTCGATCCGGCCCTTGACCAGCGCGACCTGCTCGGTGCCCGTCGCCTTGTTCCAGAACGTCAGCGCGCTCCAGCCACCGCCCCATTCGCTGGTGAACTCGGCTTCGGCGCGCTTTTCGACGAGATGATCGTAGCGGCGGCGATACGCGATCAGGTCGCGGATCGTGCCGATCTTGATGTTGTGGAACTGCGCGAAGGTGACGAGGTCGTCCATCCGCGCCATCGTGCCGTCCTCGTTCATGATCTCGCAGATCACGCCCGAGGGATTGAGCCCGGCGAGCCGCGCGACGTCGACCGCCGCCTCGGTATGCCCGGCACGGATCAGCACGCCGCCGTCGCGCGCGACCAGCGGGAAGACATGGCCGGGGGTGACGATGTCCGCCTTCTGCTTGGTCGCATCGATCGCCACCGCGATGGTGCGCGCGCGGTCCGCCGCCGAAATGCCCGTGGTGACGCCTTCGAGTGCCTCGATCGACACGGTGAACGCGGTTTCGTGCCGCGTGCCGTTGTTGCGGCTCATCAGCTCGAGCCCGAGCTCCTCGGTCCGCGCCTTGGTCAGCGCGAGGCAGATCAGTCCGCGGCCATATTTGGCCATGAAGTTGATCTTCTCGGGCGTCGCCATCTGCGCGGGGATGACGAGGTCGCCCTCGTTCTCGCGGTCCTCGTCATCGACCAGAATGAACATCCGGCCGTTGCGCGCCTCGTCGATGATCTCCTCGGGGCTCGACAGATAGCCGTGCTTCAGGCGCCCGAGTTCGGCGGTACGTTCAGCGGGCAGAGGCACGATAATGCTCCATTCTTTGGAGGTAGCGGGCGAGGACGTCGATCTCGATGTTGACCGACTGTTCCACGTGGATCGTACCGAGCGTCGTGACCGCCCAGGTGTGCGGGATGATGTTGAGGCCGAATTCGACCTCGCCGTCGACGTCCTGGACGCTGTTCACGGTGAGCGAGACGCCGTCGACCGTGACCGAGCCCTTGGCCGCGATGAACGGCGCGATCTCGGCGCCGGCGCGGATCTGGACGCGGTGCGAGCCGCCTTCCTCGGTCACCGCGACGACGGTGCCGAGGCCATCGACATGGCCCGAGACGATATGCCCGCCAAGCTCGTCACCGAGCTTCATCGCGCGTTCGAGGTTGAACTTGCGACCCTGGGTCCACTGGTCCCTGGCGGTGCGGCTGATCGTCTCGCTCGAGACGTCGACTGCGAACCAGTGCGGCCCCTTGTCGACGACGGTCAGGCACACGCCCGAACAGGCGATCGACGCGCCGAGATCGACGGTGGCGGTATCATAGGCGGTGCTGACGACGACGCGGGTGTCGCCGCGCGACTCCACGGTTGTGACGGTGCCGATGTCGGTGACGATTCCGGTGAACATTATCCCTCGTTTCGTTCGCGCTCGTAGACCTCGAGCCGGTCGCTGCCAAGTTGCCGTGAATCGACGATCGCCCAGCGGCCATGCGCCTTGCCGAGGTCGGTCAGGCCGATATCGCCGAGCGTATGTTTTCCGCCCCCGATGAGGATCGGCGCGCGGTACAGCAGAAGCCGGTCGACCAGGTCGGCGGCAAGAAACGCGGACGCTACGGCCGCGCCGCCTTCGACGAGGACATGGTCGACGGGAAGCCCCGCAATCGCGCGCGGCTCGGCGATGACGTGCCACGCCGGACCGGGCGTCTCGGCCGGATGGGGGAGGGCCGCGCGTGTCCGTGACAGTAGCACGCGAATCGGCGACCGGTCCTCCAGACCGGGCAGGCGGACGTCGAGTCGCGGCGCATCGGTATCGTAGGTGCCGCGCCCGACGAGAATCGCGTCGTGGCGGCTCCGCTCCAGATGTGCGTGCGCGCGCGCCTGCGGCCCGGTGATCCACCGGCTCGACCCGTCGGGCAGCGCGATGCACCCGTCGAGCGAGGTGGCAAGCTTCAGCGTCACGTGCGGCCGCCGCGCCGCGCGCCGCGTGAGGAAGCCCGCCATCGACCGCGCGGCGGCCTGCGCCCCCACGCCGGTGTCCACGCGGACGCTTGCGGCGCGCAATCGCGCAAAACCCTGCCCGGCGGTCCGCGGATCGGGGTCCTCGAGCGCCGCGACGACGCGTGCGACCCCCGCCGCGATCAGCAGGTCGCTGCAGGCCGGGCCGCGCGGCGACACATGCGCGCAGGGCTCGAGCGTCACATAGGCGGTCGCGCCGCGTGCCCGCGGGCCCGCCTGTGCGAGCGCCATCGCCTCGGCATGCGGCCGGCCACCCGGCTGCGTCCAGCCGCGCCCGACGACGCGACCATCCGCGGCGACGATCACGCACCCGACATTGGGGTTGGGGGCGGTCCGCGCGCGGCTCCGCCCGGCGAGCGCGATCGCTGCACCGATGAACCGCGCGTCACCGGGACTGGCGCGGCTCAGATGCCCATGGCCTTGAGCTTGTCGTCCATCCGCTTGAACGACGCGCGGGTTTCTTCCTCGCGCTTCTTCTGCTCGGCGATTCGCGCCGCCTTGATCGGCGCGTCGATCTTCTGCTGCGCGAGGATCTGCTCGTCGGTGCGATCCGCCGGCCACTGCTCGACATAAACGATGTTCGGCCGATACTCGCGCTCGGCGTAGCTGTCCTTCGAGAAGGCGTAGATCAGGAACCCCGTGACCAGCATCGCCAGCGCAAGGAAGCCGAGTTCGTACGGCTGCCGGTGGCTGAAGAAGAGACGGAGATCGCGATAGGCGCGAACCGGGGAAAAACGACTGAAAAAGCCCATGCGCGTCAAGATAGGCATCCCGCCCCGGCGAGGCCAGTGCTGCAAGCGCAACTTCGCACGCCCGTCAGTCCTCCCGCGCGCCCAATCGGGCGAGCGCACGCTCGCGACCGATCAGCGGCAGCAGCGCCGCCATATCCGGCCCGTGGTCACGCCCGGTCAGCGCACGCCGCAGCGGCAGGAACAGCGCCTTGCCCTTGCGCCCGGTTTCCGTCTTCAGCCGGCCGGTCAGCGCATGCCAGGGGTCGTTCGACCAGTCGATCGCCGCGGCGGCGGCATGCGCCTGGTCGAGATAGGCGCGCTCCGCATCGTCCGTCGCCGTGTCGATCGCGACCGGTCCCTCGATCACGCCCCACCAGTCCGCTGCGTCGGCAAGCGTCACCAGGTTCGGCTGCACGGCCTCCCACGCCTGCGCATCCATCCCTGCAGGCAGACGATCCGCGACCGCGGCATAGGGCAGCGCGTGGAGGATGCGCGCATTGACCTGCGACAGTTCCGCCTCGTCGAACCGTGCCGGCGCGCGCCCGAATCGTGCAAAATCGAACGTCGCGATCAGCGGTGCCGCGTCGGCGATCGGCTCGACCGGGTCGCTCGTCCCGATCCGTGCGAGCAGCGCCCGGATCGCCTGCGGCTCGATGCCGATCTCGCGGAAATGATCCGCGCCGAGCGAGCCGAGGCGCTTCGACAATTTGCCCTCCGCGCCCGTCAACAGCGCCTCGTGCGCGAACCGCGGCGGCGCCACGCCGAGCGCATCGAACATCTGCAGCTGAAGTGCGGTGTTGGACACATGATCCTCACCACGCACGACATGGCTGATCCCCATATCGGCGTCGTCGATCGCGGAGGGCAGCATATAGAGCCATGATCCGTCCGCGCGGCGGATCACCGGATCGCTCATCGTCCGGGCCTCGAAATGCTGTGGCCCGCGGATCAGGTCGTCCCACGCGATCGGGGCGTCGTGATCCAGCTTGAACCGCCAGTGCGGGGCAACGCCCTCGCGTTCGAACGCCGACTTCTGTTCGTCGCTCAGCGCGAGCGCGGCGCGGTCATAGATCGGCGGCAACCCCCGACCCGCGGCGATCTTGCGCTTGAGGTCGAGCTCCTGCGCGCTCTCATAGGCCGGATAGACATGCCCGCTCGCGACCAGCGCCGCGAACCGCGCTTCGTACAGCGCAAAGCGGGCGGATTGCCGCTCCTCGCCGTCGGGCGTCATGCCGAGCCAGTCGAGATCCGCGCGGATCGCCTCGACGAACCGCTCCTCGCTGCGCGCCGCATCGGTGTCGTCGATCCGCAGGATGAACCGGCCGCCACTCGCGCGTGCGAACATCCAGTTGTGAAGCGCGGTGCGGATATTGCCGACATGGAGCCGGCCGGTGGGCGAGGGGGCGAAACGCGTGGTGACGGTCATCCCCGTGCTCTACGAACCCCGGCGCGTGCGGGCAAATCCCTTCGCCCCTTTCGCGTTGCGGACACGCGGACTAAGGGGCGTGCAATTCCGGTGGAGCGATTTTGATGAAATTGATGACGGGCAATTCGAACCTGCCACTCGCGCAGGAGATCGCCGCCTATCTCGAAACACCGCTGACCGACGTCAGCGTGCGCCGCTTCGCCGATGAGGAAGTGTTCGTCGAGATCAACGAGAACGTGCGTGGCGAGGACGTGTTCGTGATCCAGTCGACCGGGTATCCGGCGAACGACAACCTCATGGAACTGCTCATCATGATCGACGCGTTGAAGCGCGCGTCGGCTCGCCGGATTACCGCGGTGATCCCGTATATGGGCTATGCCCGACAGGATCGTAAGCCGGGTCCGCGCACGCCGATATCGGCCAAGCTCGTCGCCAACCTCATCACCGTCGCGGGCGCCAACCGCGTTCTCTCGGTCGATCTGCATGCGGGCCAGATCCAGGGCTTCTTCGATATCCCGACCGACAATCTCTATGCCGCCCCCGTCATGTCCGCGGACATCCTTGCGCGGTTCAAGGGCAAGAACCTGATGGTCGTGTCGCCCGACGTCGGCGGCGTGGTCCGCGCGCGCGTGCTGGCCAAGCGTCTCGACAACGCGCCGCTCGCGATCGTCGACAAGCGTCGCGAGCGTGCGGGCGAATCGGAGGTGATGAACATCATCGGCGAAGTCGAGGGGCGCTTCTGCATCCTGGTCGATGACATCGTCGATTCGGCAGGCACGCTGTGCAACGCCGCAGCCGCGCTGAAGGAAGCCGGCGCGGAGGACGTCGTCGCCTATGTGACGCACGGCGTCCTGTCGGGCGGCGCAGTCGCGCGCGTCGAGGGGTCCGAGCTGCGCGAGCTCGTCATCACCGATTCGATCGGCAACCACGACGTCATCAAGACCGCGGGCGGCAAGATCCGCCATCTGCAGATCGCGCCGCTGCTCGGCGAAGCGATTAAGCGGATCGCCGACGAAACGAGCGTATCGAGCCTGTTCGACTGACGCTGCAGGTCGGCGCGGTCACGGACGCGGTCCGCCGCGACGTGCGTCTGCGTCGACCGGCGGTCACCGACGCGCCCGGAGCCGGTCGCTTATCGCTGGGACAGCGCGACGATATGGTCGAGCACCGCGGGGTGCAGCGGCTTGGCAAAGGCGCAGCCATATTTGAACTTGTCGCGCCACGCGACCACCGCCTCGAGCGCGGCGAGCCCCGGCAGCGTCAGCCACACCACCGTCCCCGGCCACAGCGTAAAGCTCGTCTCCGCGCGAAACCCCGATGCCGACAGGTCGGTCACTTCGATCTCGAATCGCGTCTGTCCCCGATCGCGCAGATGTGCCCGCATCCGGACCGATTTGCGCAGGGCCCGACGAAGCTCTTCACCTTGGGGTGCATCGGGCGAGTCGAATGCAGGATGTGTCATGACCGGATCATGCTCCAAAAAGGGTTACTTTTCCGCAAACGTTCGATCCACGCGCGATGTCGAGGCTAGGGGATTGCGCTATTGCAAACGACACGCAAATGCAAAAACCTTCAGGGTGGATATTCTGCCCGCCCTGTGCTTTACGCGTTCCCATTCCCGAGTTTCCTAAAAATTGCGTGGAGCCTTCCCGATGAACATCCATGAATACCAGGCCAAGGAACTGCTGGCCAAGTTCGGCGTCCCCGTCCCCGCCGGTTTCGCGGCGCTGACCGTCGAGGAGGCCGTCGAGGCCTCGAAGAAGCTCCCCGGACCGCTCTACGTCGTCAAGGCGCAGATCCATGCCGGCGGCCGCGGCAAGGGCAAGTTCGTCGAGCTCGGCCCCGACGCCAAGGGCGGCGTCCGCCTCGCCAAGACCGAGGACGAGGTTCGCGCGGCCGCGACCGACATGCTCGGCAACACGCTCGTCACCATCCAGACGGGTGACGCGGGCAAGCAGGTCAACCGCCTGTACGTTACCGACGGCGTCGACATCGACAAGGAATTCTACCTCGCGCTGACGCTCAACCGCACCACCGGCCGGGTGATGATGGTGGCCTCGACCGAAGGCGGCATGGACATCGAAGCGGTCGCGCACGACACGCCCGAGAAGATCCAGTCGATCGACATCGATCAGGCGACCGGCTTCATGCCGCATCACGGCCGCGCCGTTGCCGCCGCACTCGAGCTGACCGGCGATCTCGCCAAGCAAGCCGCGAACACCGCGTCGAAGCTGTATGACGCGTTCATCGGCACCGATGCCGAGCAGATCGAGATCAACCCGCTCGCGGTCACCAACGACGGCAAGCTGATGGTGCTCGACGCGAAGGTCGCGTTCGACGGCAACGCGCTGTTCCGTCACAAGGACCTGCTCGAGTTGCGCGACGAGACCGAGGAAGATCCCGCCGAGCTCGAAGCGTCGAAGTACGACCTCGCCTACATCAAGCTCGACGGCGACATCGGCTGCATGGTCAACGGCGCCGGCCTCGCGATGGCGACGATGGACATCATCAAGCTCAACGGCATGTTCCCCGCCAACTTCCTCGACGTCGGCGGCGGCGCGAACAAGGAGAAGGTGACGGCCGCGTTCAAGATCATCCTCGCGGATCCGAACGTGAAGGGCATCCTGGTCAACATCTTCGGCGGCATCATGAAGTGCGACATCATCGCCGACGGCATCGTCGCGGCGGCGAAGGAAGTGAACCTGTCGGTTCCGCTCGTCGTCCGCCTCGAGGGCACGAATGTCGAGAAGGGCAAGGAGATCCTCGCGAACTCCGGTCTGGCGATCGTTCCCGCGAACGACCTTGGCGACGCTGCCAAGAAGATCGTCGCAGAGGTGCAGAAGGTCGCCGCGTAACCGCTGCCCACTGCATACTGATCTTGCGAAAAACGGGGCTCGGACGGAAACGTCCGGGCCCTTTTTCGTTGGTATCGCAGCTGTCCCGACGCGGCGGTCGTTGTGACGCTACGGTATCCGATGTTTCCGTACCGCACTTGCGAAAACGACGCGAAACCGCCATCTGTCCGGCCAACGCCTGCCGGGTAACAGGCGGGCGAAACGAATAGATTCACCTTGGAAGGAATCCCGATGAAGGTGCTGGTGCCGGTCAAGCGCGTGCTTGACTACAACGTGAAGCCTCGCGTGAAGGCGGACGGAACGGGCGTCGATCTGGCGAACGTCAAGATGAGCATGAACCCGTTCGACGAGATCGCGGTCGAAGAGGCGATTCGCCTTAAGGACAAGGGCGTGACGGAGATCGTCGTCGTCTCGATCGGCGAGCAGAAGTCGCAGGAAACGCTCCGCACCGCGCTCGCCATGGGCGCCGACCGTGCGATCCTCGTCGTCAGCGAGACCAAGGTCGAACCGCTGGGCGTCGCGAAGATCCTCGCCAAGATCGTCGAGGAAGAAAAGCCCGACATGGTCATCCTCGGCAAGCAGGCGATCGACGACGACAACAACCAGACCGGGCAGATGCTCGCCGGGCTCCTGAACTGGGGCCAGGGCACGTTCGCGTCGAAGGTCGAGATCGCCGACGGCTCGGTTAACGTGACGCGCGAAGTCGATGGCGGCGCGGAGACGGACACGCTCACGCTCCCCGCGATCATCACCACCGATCTTCGCCTCAACGAGCCGCGTTATGCGTCGCTGCCCAACATCATGAAGGCCAAGTCGAAGCCGATGGCGCAGAAGACGCCCGCGGATTTCGGCGTCGACGTGACGCCGCGGCTGACCACGCTGAAGGTGGTCGAGCCCGCCAAGCGCTCGGCCGGGATCAAGGTCGCCGATGTCGACGCGCTGGTCGGCAAGCTCAAGGAAATGGGAGTCGCCAAGTGAAGACGCTCGTCTGGGTCGAACATGACGGTCAGGCCGTCAAGGATGCCACGCTTTCTGCCGTAACTGCGGCTAGCCAGCTTGGTGAAGTCCATCTGCTGGTCGCCGGCCAGGGCGTCGACGGCGTCGCGGCCGAGGCTGCCAAGATCGCCGGTGTCGGCAAGGTCCACGTTGCCGACGACGCCGCGTTCGCGCATGCGCTCGCCGAGAACGTCGCGCCGCTGATCGTCGAACTGATGGGGCATCACGATGCGTTCGTCGCGCCGTCGACCACGCACGGCAAGAATATCGCGCCGCGCGTCGCCGCTTTGCTCGACGTGATGCAGATCAGCGACATCCTGTCGGTCGAGAGCGAGGACACGTTCACGCGCCCGATCTACGCGGGCAACGCGATCGCTACCGTCCAGTCGTCGGATGCGAAGAAGGTCATCACGGTCCGCGGCACGGCGTTCGCCAAGGCCGCGACCGAGGGCGGTTCGGGCGAGATCGAGGCGGTTGCGTCGACCGGCGACAAGGGTCTGTCGACCTTTGCCGGCTCGGAGATCGCGAAGAACGAGCGTCCCGAGCTGACCAGCGCGAAGATCATCGTCTCGGGCGGCCGTGCGCTGGCCTCGAGCGACCAGTTCCACGCGCTGATCGATCCGCTCGCGGACAAGATGGGTGCGGGCGTCGGTGCTTCGCGCGCCGCTGTCGACGCGGGCTATGCGCCGAACGACTATCAGGTCGGCCAGACCGGCAAGATCGTCGCGCCGGAAGTCTATGTCGCGGTCGGCATCTCGGGCGCGATCCAGCATCTCGCGGGGATGAAGGACTCGAAGGTCATCATCGCGATCAACAAGGACGAGGACGCGCCGATCTTCCAGGTCGCGGACATCGGCCTGGTCGGCGATCTGTTCAAGATCGTCCCCGAACTGACTGAGAAGCTCTGACCCCGCTCCACCTCCCCCGCCAGGGGGAGGCGGCAGGCGCGGCCTGACGGAGGGGGAGGACAGGCAGGCCCATGGCCGCGGTCCTCCTCCCCCATGGAACCCGGACAGCGATGACCACGGCAGGCCCGAGCTTGCCGCTCCCCGCGATCCTCCCCAGATATCAACCATGTACGGCGTCCAACCCCATCCCCGCGACCGGATCCTGTCCGCCGCGGGTGCCGCCGGCCTGTGCGCGGCGCTGGGCTATGCCCTGATCCTGGGTCTTGGCGTCAGCCTCCCGTCGGCGATCCCCGACGCGCTCAAGACGTTCGCGGTCGGCCCGCCACCACCGCCGCCGCCGCCCGAAAAGGTCCTGCCGCGCCCGACCAGGAGCCATCGCCCCGAAGGCGCGGCATCCCCCGCGAACCTGCGGTCAAAGGCGACCGAACTGGTCGCGCCCATTCCGATCGTCCCCCCGATCATCCCGCCTCCGGTCGTCGCCGCGCTCAAGCCGGGGGTCGGCAGCGAGGCGACCACCGGGGCTGCGCCGGTTCCGGGGCCGGGCACCGGCGCGGGGGGCGAGGGCGATGGGACCGGCAGCGGCCGCTATGGCAACGGTGACGGCGATGGGGGGGACGAAAGCCCGCCCCGGCTGCTGAAAGGGCGCTTCCGGAACAAGGACTTCCCGAATGCGGAGGCGATCATCGGCGCGGGCGGGATCGTCGGCGTACGCTATACGGTCGAGACGAACGGGCGGGTCACCGGCTGCTCGGTGACGCGATCGAGCGGCAATGGCGTGCTCGATGCGACGACGTGCCGATTGATCGAATTGCGCTTTCGCTATCGGCCATGGCTCGATGCCGCGGGCCGTCCGGTCCGGTCGACCGTCGTCCACAACCAGGAATGGGTCAACGAACTCGGGTCCCCCGAAGGCGACGACTGATCCCCTTGCCGCCGCCCGACGCGGCGGGCACGATGGCGCGGCATGATCTCCGCCCTGCTCCTGATCGCCGCGCAGGCAAGCGCGGCGCCGGTCGCCCCCGACCCCCGCGTCGCGGCACGTGTCGACCGGGTGCTCAGGAAGACCCCGGTCATCGACGGCCATAACGACCTCGCCTGGGAAATCCGCGACGTGCACGGTGCCAAGGTCGAATCGCTCGATCTCGCCGCGGACACGCGCCCGCTCCAGACCGATATTCCCCGCCTGCGAAAGGGCCGCGTCGGCGCGCAATTCTGGTCGGTGTGGATCCCCGCCGACACGACCGGGTCGCGCGCGGTCGAGATGACGCTCGAACAGATCGACATCGTCCGCCGCTTCGTCGCGGCCAATCCCGCAGCGCTCGACCACGCGACCAGCGCAACCGATATTCGTCGGATCGAACGCGCCGGGCGAATCGCGTCGCTGATCGGCGTCGAGGGCGGGCATCAGATCGACGGGCGCCTCTCGGTCCTTCGCCAATATCACGCGCTCGGCGTCGGCTACATGACGCTGACGCATGGCAAGAGCCTGAACTGGGCGGACAGTTCGACCGATACGCCACGCGCGAACGGGCTCACCGATTTCGGCCGCGCGGTCGTCGCGGAGATGAACCGCATCGGCATGATCGTCGATGTCAGCCACGTTTCCGACGCGACGATGCGCGCGGTCCTCGCGGTCGCCAGGGCGCCGGTGATGGCCTCGCACTCCAGCGCGCGGGCGCTGACCGATGCGCCGCGCGACGTTCCCGACGACCTGCTCGCCGCGATCGGTGCGCGCGGCGGGATCGTCATGGTCAATTTCTACCCCGCCTTCGTCTCGACCGCATGGCGCGCCTGGGATGCCGACCGGACCGCCTTCGCCAGGACGGCAGGCGTACCCGCGAACGTCTATGGGACGCGTTCGCCTGCGCCGCTGGTCGCCTGGGACCGGGACCATCCCGAACCCAGCGTCACCGCCGCGACCGTTGCGGATCATGTCGAGCATATCGCGCGCGTCGCGGGCCGCGACCATGTCGGCCTCGGCGGCGATTATGACGGCATCAACGGCACCGGGCCGCAGGGGATGACGGGCGTCGACGGCTATCCTCTGCTGTTCGCCGAACTCGCGCGACGCGGCTGGAGCGACGCGGACATGGCGAAGCTCGCGGGTGGCAACATGCTGCGCGTCATGGATGCCGCGGCGACGGTCGCGCGGTCGCTGTCCGCCCTGCCGCCCGGCGACGCGATCGACGTCGCGTCGCGCTGAGGGTCAGGGCACCGGCATCCGCGGTGCCGCCGGCGGCTCGACCATCAGCGGCGGGACCGCGCGCAGCATCAGACCGACCGCCAGCGCCGCACCGCCGATGACGAGGCAGAAGCCGGTAACGCCCGGCCAGCCGGCATGCGTCCACGCGAACCCGCCCGCGGAGCCCAGCACGCTCGACCCCATATAATAGAAGAACAGGTAGAACGCCGCCGCCTGGCCGCGCGCGCCACCACCCGCGACGCCCTGCGCGCGTCGCCCGACCCAGGCGCTCGCGATCGAATGCGCGCCGAAAAAGCCGATCGTCACCACCGCGATGCCGGCGATCACGAGCGCCAGCGGCTGCATCGCGGTCAGCGCGACGCCCGCGATCAGCACGACCACCGGCACCCAGAAGATCGTCCGCCGCCCCAGCCGGCCGGCAAGCGTCCCGAACTTGGCCGAACTGATCGACCCGAGCACATAGAGCAGGAACACCGCGCCAACCGCCGACTGGCTGAGCCCGTAGGGCGGCCCCATCAGCCGGAACCCCGCATAATTGTAGACGGTGACGAACACCCCCATCAGCAGGAACGCCTCGAGATAGAGCAATGGCATCGCCCGGTCGGCGAACAGCGCACGCGCATCGCGGACCAGCGCCGCCGGCCGCCCCGCGCTGGGGCGGAAGTTGCGTGACGGCGGGGCAAGCCGGCGAAACGCCTCGGCCATCGCCAGCCCCGCGACGCCGACCGCGGCGATCGCGAACCGCCAGCCGCCGAAATCCGCGACGAGGCTCGCGACCAGCCGTCCGCCCATCCCGCCGATCGCGCTGCCCGCGATATACAGCCCCATCGCGCCCCCGACCGACGCCGCGTCGACCTCCTCGGCGACATAGGCCATCGCCACCGCCGGCACTCCCGCGAGCGCCAGCCCGGTCAGGAACCGCAGCACGAGCAGTCCGCTCCACCCCGGCACCAGCGCGGTCGCGAGCGTCAGCGCACCCGCCGCGAACATCGCCGCGATCATCAGCGGTCGCCGCCCGAGCCGGTCGGACACCAGCCCTGCGAACAGGATTCCGATCGCGAGCGGCCCCGTCGCCAGCGAGACCGCGAGCGACGCCGCCTCCGCGCTCAGCGCGAACTGCGCGGCGAACGACGGCAGCAAGGGCTGCACCGAATAGAGCAGCGAGAAGGTCGAGAACCCCGCGAACAGCATCGCGAGCGTCAGTCGGCGATAGGCCGGCGTCCCCGCCGCGATCCCCGTCCCCGAAATGTCAGAATCCCCGCAGGAAGCTGTCGACATTGTGGCCGAGCGCATCGACCGCATAGCCGCCCTCCATCACGATCGCCGTCGGCCAGCCGCGCGCGGCAATATCGGTCGCCAGCACCGCATAATCGGGCGTGGTCAGCGCGAAGTGCGAGATCGGATCCCCCTCCCACGTATCCGCGCCGAAGCTGACGACGAGCAGCCCGGGATCGAACGCCGCGATCGCATCGAGCGCGGCCGTCTGCGCGGCGCGAAACGCGTCGATCTTGGTTCCGTGCGGCAAAGGCAGGTTGAGCGTGGTGCCGAGACCGTCGCCTGCGCCCGTTTCGTCCGCATGCCCCCAGAAGAAGGGATAGTCGGTCTTGGGATCGGCATGCACCGACGCGTAGAACACATCCCCGCGGTCGTAGAAGATGTCCTGCGTGCCGTTGCCGTGATGATAGTCGATGTCGAGGATCGCGACGCGCGCGACACCGGCATCACGCGCAGCCTGCGCTGCGATCGCCGCGGTGTTGAGATGGCAATAGCCGCCGCAATAATCCGCGCCCGCGTGATGACCGGGCGGCCGGCACAGCGCGAACGCTGCGGCGTCGCCCTCCAGTACCGCCTGAGTCGCGGCGAGCGCGGACTGTGCGCTGCCATAGGAGGCGGCCCAGCTGTCGGGGGTGATCGGCGTCGTCGCGTCGAAGCTGTGCGCCCCGATCAGCGCGTCGATCCGCGTCAGGTCGAGCGGCCGCCGCCCGCGGATCGGAAACGCATAGGGAATCGCATCCCCCGTCCGCCCTGCTTCGCGCCACAACCGCGCCGCGTCCTTCAAGAACGCGACATAGGCGGGCGAATGCACCGCGAGGATCGCCGCCTCGCCGCGATCCGCCGGCGTCTCGACCGGACCCAGCGCGGCCAGGATCGCATCGACGCGCGCGGGCATCTCCGCATAGGTCGTGAAGCCGCCATTGTGCAGCTCCTGCGTCGGCGCATGCGCGCGCTGCCGGTCGTCGAAGAACATGCGCATCGGGGTATAACCTTGTGAGCGGTGTCAGGCAGCAGGGCGGGCGAGCGCCTCCGCGATCAGCTTGCGCGAATTGTCGATCCCGTACAGCGCGATGAAACTGCCCATCCGCGGCCCCTGCTCGGACCCGAGCAACGTCTCGTACAGCGCCTTGAACCAGTCGCGCAGGTTTTCGAACCCGCCGGTCTTGCCGATCTCGTAGACGATGTTCTGGATGTCCTCCGCGCTCGCCTCTGCGGGCAGCGCGGCGAGTTCGGCGTCGAGTCGCTCCAGCGCCGCGACCTCATGCTCCACAGGTGCACGCCGCTTGAGCGTCGGCGCAACGAAATCGCGGCCGTACGCCAGCGCATGATCGATCAGCTTGTCGAGCTCGGGATAGCTCTCCGCCGACGCATCGGGGACATAGTTCGCGAGATACCCCCAGACCTGCGCCTTGCTCGCCTCGCCCATCACCCCGACGAGGTTGAGCAGCAGCCCGAACGTCACCGGCAGCTCGCCCTCGGGCAGCTTGCCGTCATGGATGTGATGCACGGGATTGCCGAGCTTCTGCTTCAGGTCTTGGGCTGCATAATTGCCGCGGAACTGCCAATATTCGTCCACCGCGCGCGGGATCACGCCCATGTGCAGCGACTTTGCCTTCTTCGGCTCGCGATACGCGTAGAACGCGAGGCTCTCCTGCGGGCCATAGGTCAGCCACTGGTCGAGGCTGAGGCCATTGCCCTTGGACTTCGAGATCTTCTCGCCATTCTCGTCGAGAAACATCTCGTAATTGAAGCCCTCGGGCGGGCGGCCGCCGAGTACGCGCGCGATCTTCGACGACTGCGTCACCGAATCGATCAGGTCCTTGCCCGCCATCTCGTAATCGACGCCGAGCGCGACCCAGCGCATCGCCCAGTCGACCTTCCATTGAAGCTTGGCCTTGCCGCCGAGCACCGACTGCTCGATCCGCTGCCCCTCATCCTCGAACGCGATCAGTCCGGCCTCGGCATCGATCACCTCGATCGGCACCTGCAGGACGATGCCGCTCGTCGGCGAGATCGGCAGCACCGGCGAATAGGTCGCGCGGCGTTCGGCGCGCAGCGTCGGCAGCATTACGTCCTGAATGCCCTGGAAATGCCGCAGCACGCCCTTCAGCGCCTCGTCGAAGCGGCCGCTGGTGTAATACTCCGTCGACGACGCGAATTCATAGTCGAAGCCGTAGCGGTCGAGGAATTCGCGCAAAATCGCGTTGTTGTGCGCGGCGAAGCTCGAATGCGTCCCGAACGGATCGGGGATCTGCGTCAGCGGCTTGCCGAGATGTTCGCGCAGCATGTCGCCATTGGGGACGTTGTCGGGCACCTTGCGCAGACCGTCCATGTCGTCCGAGAACGCGATCAGCCGCGTCGGTGTATCGCTCAGCGCGTGGAACGCGTTGCGCACCATCGTTGTGCGCAGCACCTCGTTGAACGTGCCGATATGCGGCAGGCCCGACGGGCCATAGCCGGTCTCGAACAGGATCGGCGCGCCCTGCTTGCCCTGCGGGTAGCGTTTGAGGAGTTTGCGTGCCTCCTCATACGGCCAGGCTTTGGATTCCAGGGCGGCGGTGCGGAGCTCGTCGGTCATCGCCGCGCCCTAGCGCGAAGGCGCAGGTCTGCAAAGTCCGCGACGCGGTTGCGCCGTTACGGCCGTGTGCGGCCTGTCCCCGTATTGGCGCCACCGCCGCCGCCCGTCCCCGGCGCGCCGACCGAGCCGATATTGCCGAACAGATCCTGGAAGAAGCCGCGCTGACGACCCAGCGTCGGCGTCGTCTTGCCATCGGGGCTGATCGAGGCGACCTGGTCGAGCCCGCCGCGACGGATCGCGGAGACGGTACCCTGCTGGTCGAAGCTGATCTGCAACGTGATCTGCGCGTTCGGGCGCGGGTTGCGGAAGGCGAGATTGCGGCTGTCGCGCGCCAGATAATACCAGTCGCCCTGGTCGAACTGGCCCGCAAGCGTCGGCTTGCCGAGCGTCTGGAGCACCGACTGGCGGTTGTCGACGCCGGGCTGGACCGAGTTGACGAGGTCGACGTCGACCACATAGCCCTGGTGCGAGCGAAGCTGGGTGCAACCCGCGCTCGTCAGGCCGGCGAGCGCGAGCGCCGCGACGCTGGCCGTGCGGCGTGTCAGGCGGAATGAAAGGACGCTCATATACTCTCCCGGGGCGGGGTCACACGTTACTGGCGGCAGCACGATTGCATCGGCCGCGGTTCGCCTCGATATGCGAGGTTGCGCGGGCAAACAAGCCGCAGTGCATTGGCGATGAGAAGGCGACACGGATTGGGGTGGTTCGGCAGACTATTGGGCGAGCGACAGGACGCGGCGTTGCCGTTGTACAACGCGGTCGTGCTCCGCGCGCGCGAGGAACACTGGTATGCCGAGGGGCAGGTCCCCGACACCGTCGATGGCCGCTTCGACATGATCGCCGCGGTGCTGTCGTTCGTCATGCTGCGGATGGAATCCGAGCCGTCGGGTGGTGACCCCGCCGCGCGGCTCGCGGAACGCTTCGTCGACGACATGGACGGGCAGCTGCGCGAGCTCGGGATCGGCGACATCATCGTCGGCAAGCATATCGGCAAGATGATGAGCATGCTCGGCGGCCGGCTCGGCGCGTATCGCGAGGGGCTGGCGACGGGCGACCTCGGTCCTGCGCTCGTGCGGAACCTCTATCGCGGCGATCCGCCTGCGCCCGCGGCGCTGGCGCATGTCCGCGATTCGCTGACCGCGCTGCATGGTGCGCTTGCCGGCGTACCCGTTTCGACCCTTCTGGCCGGAGAGCTGCCATGATCCCCGAATTCAGCCGTCCGGAACGTCTCGACACGATCGGCGAACGCGATCGCACGGTCGAGATCGCGGCAAGCGCGGAGGAGCGCGGCAAGCTTGCGGCCCGGTTCGACGTCGTCTCGGTCGAATCGCTCGAGGCGCGCTTCACGATACGGCGCGAGGCCGGCGGCTTCGTCGCGAAGGGGAACGTCACGGCCAGCGTGATCCAGGCCTGCTCGGTCACCGACGAGCCGCTCACCGCGACGCTCGACGAGCCCGTCGCGCTCCGCTTCGTCGCCGATTTCGGCGCCGCGGAGGGAGAAATCGAACTGTCGGACGATGCGCTCGATACCGTACCGATCGACGGCGGCGCGATCGATCTGGGCGAAGCCGCAGCGGAGACGCTCGCGCTCGCGCTCGATCCGTTTCCGCGCGGTCCCAACGCCGCCGCCGCGCTGCGCGCCGCCGGGGTGATCAGCGAAGACGAATATCAGCCGGTCAACGCGTTCTCGGGTCTGAAGGCCAAGCTGGAAGGCCGGGGCTGACATCTGCGGCGCGGCGTCCCAGTTCGCGTAGGGCCGGCCCGCATTGGGTCAGTCCGCGTCGGGCCCCAGCGTCGGATCCAGATCCCGCGGGCGTATGAAGCGCGTGAACCGGGCCGATCCGCTCACGAGATCTTCCCAGTCGTCGATCTCGATCGTCATCTCGGCAAGGCTCGCGGTCGGATATTTCGCCTCGACCGCATCGCGCAAGGGGTGGGTGACGTCGGGCACCATCATCAGCACCAGATCCTCGAGCCCCGGGTTGTGCCCGACGATCAGGACGCGGTCGATCTCGCGGGGCAGGTCGCGAACGACGTCGAGAATGGTGCCCGCCGACGCGAGGTACAGGCGCCGGTCCCATTCCGGGGCCAGAGTCTGGCCATAGCCCGTGACGATCTCGTCGAGCGTTTCGACCACGCGCACCGCAGGCGATGCGACGACATGGTCGAACGCGAGGCCAAGCGTGCGCATGTGCCGTCCGATCATCGCGGCGGCGCGCTTGCCCTTGGCATTGAGCGGGCGGTCGAAGTCGCGCGAAACCGGATCGTCCCATCCCGACTTGGCGTGGCGCAGCAGCGTCAGCGTCTTCATGGCTCGGGCGTCATGGCAGGGGTCCTCGGGCCGGTTCGCCCGCCTCATGCCTCAACGCAGGCCGCGAGGAAAGCCGTGCCGCGACTCGGGTCACCGCTTCGTCGAGCGTGACGCGTGTCACCGGAACGCCCGGCGGGAACGCGGTCAGCAGCCGCGACGGCATCGCCGCGGACAGCATCACGAACGCGCCCGAATCGTCTGCGCGCCGGATCAGTCGTCCGAACGCCTGTGCCAGCCGCGAACGGATCAGCCGGTCGTCATACACCGCGCCGCCCCCCGCCAGTCGTCGCGCGGCGTGCAGCACGGTCGGCTTCGGCCAGGGTACGCCCTCCATCACCACCAGCCGCAGCGACTCGCCCGGCACATCGACCCCGTCGCGCAGCGCATCGGTGCCGAGCAGCGACGCACCCGGATCGTCGCGGAAGATATCGACCAGCGTTCCTGTGTCGATCGGATCGACATGCTGCGCAAGCAGCGGCAGCCCCTCGCGCGCCAGCCGGTCGGCGATCCGCCCATGCACGCCGCGCAGCCGCCGGATCGCGGTGAACAGCCCGAGCGTCCCGCCGCGCGAGGCGACGATCAACCGCGCATAGGCATTCGCCAGCGCGCCGACGTCGCCGCGCTTGACGTCGGTGACGATCAGCACCTCGGCCTGCGCCGCATAGTCAAACGGGCTGACCGCCTCGAACCGGGCCGCGGGGCGCAGCAGGTGCGGTGCGCCGCTGCGCGACTCGGCGACCTGCCACCCTTCCTCGGCCGTGCCGCCGCCGGTAAGCGTCGCCGACGTCACCAGCGCGCCGTGGGCGGGCTTGAGCACGACCTCGGCAAATGGCCGCGTCGGGTCGAGCCAGCGGCGATGCAGCCCGATGTCGAACTCGCGGCCTTCGACGCGGTCGACCGCGAGCCAGTCGACGAAATCGGCATCCGCGGGCCCGCCGACGCGCGCGAGCAGCGAAAGCCACGCCGCGACCGTCTCGGCGCGCCAGCCGATCGATGCGATCGCGCCTTCGACGCGCGCGCGCGCCGGGCCGTCGAGCCAGTCGGGCGCTTCGCTCAGCACCGCCTCGAGCCGGCGGCCCAGCGTGACCAGCGGCCGCACCAGCGCGTCGAGCGCGGCCGCAGCGGGCGCGGCGGCGTCGATCAGCGTCGGATCGGGCTCGGCAAGTTCGGTCTCCAGCCCATAGCCAGCATCGCCGGGCTGTTCGGCGCGCGCATAGGTCAGCCCGCGCACCGCGGCGAGCAGCGCCTCGATCGGCCCGAACGGCGCCCCCTCGCCGATCCGCTGCAGCCAGCCCTCGCTCGCCAGCGCGCCGGCGGCGGCCACCGCCTCGCCGATCGCGCGATTGCCCGCCTCGTCATAGCTCGCCAGATCGGACAGCCGTGCCGCGAGTCCGCGCCGGCGTCCGCGGCTGTTCGCTTCGGGGCCGATGATCCACCGCCGGAGCTCGATCGTCTCGCCACCCGTCAGCGCGGTCGCGAACATCGAATCGGCGGCGTCGAAGATGTGATGCCCCTCGTCGAAGACATAGCGAGTCGGTCGCGTCGCGAGTTCGCGTCCACGCGCGGCGTTGACCATCACCAGCGCATGGTTGGCGATGACGATGTCGGCGTCGGTCGAGGCACGCGCGGCGCGTTCGATGAAGCATTTGCGGTAATGCGGACAGCCGGCATAGACGCACTCGCCGCGTCGGTCGGTGAGCGCGGTCGACCCGTTGCGGCGGAACAGCGTCGGCAGCCAGCCGGGCAGGTCGCCGCCGACCATGTCGCCATCCGCGCTATAGGCGGCCCAGCGCGCGACCAGCTGCGCGAGCACCGCGGCCCGCCCCGCGAACCCGCCCTGCAACGCATCCTCGAGGTTCAGCAGGCACAGATAATTCTCGCGTCCCTTGCGCGTGACCACCTTGGTCCGGCGGATCGCCGGATCGGGAAACAGCCGTTCGGTCTCGCGGCCAAGCTGACGTTGCAGTGCCTTGGTATAGGTCGAGATCCAGACCGCACCGCCCGCCTTTTCCGCCCAGATCGAGGCGGGCGCGAGATAGCCGAGCGTCTTGCCGATCCCGGTCCCCGCCTCCGCGAGCACCAGATTGGGCGAATCGCGCATCGCCCGCGGCGCGAACGCCGCCGTCGCTGCGGCAGCATAGGCGCGCTGTCCCGGCCGCTCCTCCGCACCGTGCCCGGTCAGGTCCGCGAGCCGCTCCTCGGCGTCGCCCGGTTCGATCGCGACCGTCCGCGGTGCCGGGCGCGGCGCCTTTTCCTCCCACTCGGGCAGTTTCGAGAACAGCCAGCGCTCGTTCGTCGCGGGTTTGGCAAGCCGCTCGGACACCACCGGCGCCCACGGCCAGCGCAGGCGATAGAGCGATTGCGCGGCGGTCCACGCCCCCTCGCGCTCGGGCCATGTCGCGCTGTCGGTCAGCGCGAGCATCGCCTCCGCCGCGCGCAACAGGAACGGTGCGACCGCGGCATCGTCGGTGGGCACGTCGAGCCCGGTGACGCGCGCGATCCCCTTGGGCGTCGGCACCGCGAACTGCGCCGGCCGGAGAAAGGCGTAGAGCTCGAGCAGGTCGAGCCCCGACAAATCGGCATAGCCCAGCCGCTGACCGATCAGCGCGGCATTGAGCATGATGACGGGCGTGTCGGCGGCAATCCGGATCGCTTCGCCGCGTCCGATCCCGCGCGTCTCGCCGCCCTGCGCGATCCAGATGCCGCCGTGGCTGGCGTGAAGGGCAGGGTAGGGAAGCACGCACCCGACCCTGCGCGAGACGGAACGAAATGGCAACCTCGCGCGCGTGAAAGCGCCCAGGCGGTGCGGCTATCCGGACGGCGCGGCGATTGACCCGTCACGGGAGCCGGTCGCCCGCGCTGTATTTAAGTTCGAGATACCGGCCCTGTACCGCGATCTCGTCGAGCGGCGCGCGGCCGAGTTGCTCGCCGGCCCGCGCGAGTTCGGTATCGAGCAGCCGCAGCCCGTTGACCAGATGGTCCTCGGGCGTCCGCCCATCCGCATGGGAAATCCGCCGCGCCGAGACGGGGATATTGCGCCAGCCGTCGACGAGGTCGGGAAGCTCGACCGCGATCAGTTTGCGGACCGACGCCGCGGCCGGGCTGCGCGGATCGAGCCGCGCGAGGTGCGGTGTCAGGGCGTCGAGCCGTTGGCCCATGCTCTCGGTGATCCGGAGCGCCGGCAAGGGCAAGCCGCGACGTTGCGCCGCGATCCAGATCACGGCTTCCTCGCACAGGGTGGACAGCGGCGCCTCGACCAGCGCTTCGCGACCCGGCGCACGGGGCGGCGCGCGCCGGATGATCACGAGCGTCAGGAACAGCATCAACGCCGACACGACGGCGAGCGCGACCCCGGGCGCCGTGACCGCGGCGAGCGCTGCCCAGGCCAGCAGCGAAGCGATCGCCGCGATGGCCAGGCGGATCAGTACGCGTCGCTGTCGCCGCGCCTTCGCCTCGCGCTCACGCCGCGCCTGCTCGCGGCCCTCGGGCGACAGGCGGCGAAGCAGCTCCTCGGCATGCGACAGCCCGACGTCGGCGAACCCCGACGCGACCGTGCGCGCGCGGTGGATCATCGGTTTGGCCGGACCCGGATCATCGTTCATGGCGATACGATGACGCGCTTCCTCGGTCGGGTCCAGCGCTGTTGGGGGAGTCCTGACCGGCCGACCCCGGACGCGGGATTGGCGGCTTCGTCGCGCGATCAGGTGTCGGTCTGTGACCGGGCGAATGTCGGCCCGATCTTGTGACTTTATGCGGAGCACCCATAAATATTCGTCCAATCATCCGATTCGGACCAACATAAATCCGAGCTGGCGGTAAATTGCGATAGGTACCGGCCGGGGGAATGCCATGGTCGAACACCTATGGATTGTCGATATCATCGCGCGGGAGGCATTCCTGTTTGCGGGTGTCGGCCTTCTCATTGGTGGACTAGACGATCTGCTGGTCGATCTTGTCTTCATCGGTCGATCGATATGGTGTCGTCGGACCGTCCGTCCGTGTCTGCGCGATCTTCCCGCACCCTTGGTCCGCGCGCCGCTCGCGATATTCGTGCCCGCGTGGGACGAGGTGGCGGTCATCGGGGCGATGCTCGCGACCGCGGTCGCGCGATTCGAGCACGAAGATTACCGGATCTATGTCGGTGCCTATCCGAATGACCGCGCGACGATCGATGCGGCTGCAGCAGCGGCGGCGTGCGATCCGCGGATCACGGTGGTGATCGGGGACCATGACGGGCCGACGACCAAGGCGGATTGCCTCAACACGCTCTGGCACGCGTTGCGCCGCAGCGATGCCGAGGCGGGGCGGCGGACCAAGGCGATCGTGCTGCACGATGCAGAGGACGTCGTGCATCCGCTCGAACTGCGCGTGTTCGATTCGCTGATCGATCGGTACGCCGTCGTGCAACTGCCGATCCTGCCGCTCGTCAAACGGGGCGCGCGGCTCGTCTCGGGGCATTATGCGGACGAATTCGCAGAGGCGCACATGAAGCAGCTCGTCGTGCGCACCGCGGTCGGGGCGGCGATGCCGCTCGCGGGGACCGGGTGCGCGATCTCGACCGCGGTGCTCGAAACCGTGGCGCATGCGCGCGGCGGCGATCCGTTCGACGCCACCAGCCTGACCGAAGACTATGAACTCGGGCTGCGAATCGCCGAGCTCGGCGGTCGCGGTCGTCTTGCGTGGATCGGCGACGGGACCAGCGACGGGATCGGCGGTCAGATCACCGTCCGTGCATTCTTCCCGTCGACGCTCGACACGGCGATGCGGCAGAAGGCGCGCTGGATGACGGGGATCGCGCTGGCGGGATGGGACCGCACCGGCTGGGCGCGACCGCTGGCCTTTACCGATCACTGGATGCGGATGCGCGACCGGCGTGCGCCCTTCGGCATACTGGTGCTCGCGACGGCGTATTTTGCGCTGCTGGCCTGGGGGCTTGCACTGCTGCTGCACTGGCAAATGCCCGAGGCGCGCAGCGCAATCCAGACGCCCGCCTCATGGCTGCTGATCGTCAACACCGCATTGCTCGTCTGGCGGCTGGGCGGACGGATGTTCTTCACCGCGCGCGGCTATGGTCTGCGCGAGGCGTGCTGGTCGATACCCCGCTTCGTCGTGGGCAATTATATCGGGCTGATCGCCGCGCCGCGCGCGCTGATCCGGTACGTCGCCATCCTTCGCGGCGCGCCTCCGATATGGGACAAGACGCGGCATGAGTTCCCCGATCCCGGGTCGCTTGCCCGCGCATGAAGGGCGGACGCCCGTTCCGGTTCCTCGTCGTCGCACTCGGAACATGGGCGGGGATACGCGCTGCGATCCTGCTCCCCGGCATCGCGCCCGGCCCCGCCATCGTCCGCCTTTTCACCCCGCAGCCCGCCAGCGCAGTCCCGCGATCGGCGCGCGATGACGGACCGGCCGGACAGCCGGCGCGCCGCGCGTCTGCGGTCTCGATCCTGCGCAACGGTGGTCTGCACCGGGAGTTTCGGCCCGAGCAGCCGCGAGTCGTGATCGAGCGTCGTCCCGCTGTCGCCGCTGCGACCCCGCCCTTATCCGGCGCGGCTCGACCGGCTCCCGTGCAGACGGATCCGATGCTGCGCGTGTTTCCCGCGGTGCGGCCCGTTTCGCCCGGGCGAAGCCGGGTCGGTGCGAGCGCATGGCTGCTCGCGAGAGGCGGTCCTGCCGGGACGCTGTCGGGCGGTCAGCTCGGCGCGTCGCAAGCCGGTGTGCGAATTACCTACGCGCTGGGCGAGGCGCGCAAGGTCTCGCTCGCCGCGCGTCTCGCCGCGCCACTTGAAGGGCGTGGACGCGAAGCGGCGGTCGGGCTGGAATGGCAACCGACGCGCTTGCCCGTCCGGTTCGTCGCCGAACAGCGGTTCGTGCTCGATGGCGGTCGTGGCGGCCCGACGCTCGGGGTGATCGCGGGCTATGGGCCGGGCGAGATCGCGCCCGGCGTCCGTCTCGAAGCCTATGGCCAGGCCGGCGCGATCGCGCGCGCCGGGATCGAGGCGTATGCCGATGCGGCGGCACGCCTCACGCACCCGGTGCTGCAGCGTCGCGGCATCGCGCTCGACGGCGGTCTGGGTGTCTGGTGCAGTGCGCAGCGCGATGCCGAGCGACTCGATGTCGGCCCGACGCTGGGTGTCGCAGTCCCGCTCGGCGGGCGACCAATCCGCGTGGCCCTCGACTGGCGTGCGCGGATCGGCGGCCGTGCGCGCCCGGGCTCGGGGCCCGCCCTGTCGATCGGCAGCGATTTCTGAGCAGAACCGCAGGAGCAACGGGTGGTCCCTGCGCGCGCTTTGCGTATAAACCCGTCCGGTGGACCTGTATCTTCCCATCGCGAACCTGTCGGTCAACGCGCTTGTCATCATCCTGCTTGGCGGCGGCGTCGGGTTGCTCTCGGGAATGTTCGGCGTCGGCGGCGGCTTCCTGACGACGCCGCTGCTGATCGTCTACGGCATTCCGCCGACCGTCGCCGCCGCGTCGTCCGCGAGCCAGGTCACCGGGGCCAGCGTCTCGGGCGTCTTCGCGCATTTCCGTCGCAACGGGGTCGATACGAAGATGGGCGGCGTCCTGGTCGCGGGCGGTATCCTCGGCGCGTTCTTCGGCGCATGGCTGTTCCGGCTGCTTCAGCAAAGCGGGCAGATCGATACCGTGATCGCGATCGTCTATGTGCTGATGCTCGGGTCGATCGGCGGCATGATGGCGCGCGAATCGATCAGCACGATCGGGCGCGCGCGGACCGGTCGCCCGGCCAAGCCGCGCAAGCGACGCCATCATCCGCTCGTGGCCGCGCTGCCGCTGCGGACGCGCTTCTATGCCTCTGGGCTGTATATCTCGCCGCTCGCGCCGTTGCTGCTCGGTTTCTTCACCGGGGTGCTGACGATCCTGCTTGGTATCGGCGGCGGGTTCATCCTCGTGCCCGCGATGATCTACCTGCTCGGCATGGCGACCTCGGTGGTGGTCGGCACGTCGCTGTTCCAGACGCTGTTCGTCACCGCGGTGGCGACGATGGTCCACGCGACCACGACCAAGGCCGTCGACATCGTCCTTGCCGGGCTGCTGCTGATCGGTTCGGTCGTCGGCGCGCAGATCGGCGCGCGGTTCGCGACCAAGTTCCGTCCCGAATATCTGCGGCTTGGCCTCGCGGTGATGGTCTTGCTGGTCGGTGCGCGGATCCTGCTCGGGCTGGTGTGGCGGCCGGAGGAAATCTTCTCGGTGGCGCTTTCGTGAAACGCGTGTGGCTGACCCTGGTCGCGCCACTCATGATGGCGCAGGCCAAACCCGTGCTCGTCCCCGACGTGTCGCAGCGCAATATCGAGATCGCCTACAGCTTCACTGGTGCCGAGCTGCTGCTGTTCGGCGCGATCCTCTATCCCGGTGGCCGGCTGCCGAGCGGCGAAAGCCCGACCGACATCGTCGTCGTCGTGAAGGGGCCGACGCAGTCGGTCGTGATGCGCGAGAAGGAGAAGGTTGCCGGGATCTGGGTCAATGCGTCGCGCCTGCGCTATCGGTCGGCGCCCAGCTTCTATGCGATCGCCTCGTCGAGGCCGGTCGCACGGCTGGTCGACGATCGCACGCGCGCGATCTACGAACTCGGTCTCGACAGCCTGCAATTGTCGCCCGCATCGAGCGCACCATCGGACACGCAGGACCGGTTCCAGCGCGGGCTGGTCGATCTCAAGCGCCGCGCCGGGCTGTATTACGAGGCGCCGCGCGCGGTCGAGATCACCGACGACGTCCTCTATCGGGCGCGAGTCAGCATCCCTGCACGCGTGCCCGTCGGGCGCTTCACCGCGGAGACCTTCCTGATCCGCGACGGCCGCGTGCTCGCCGCCGCGGTGCGCGACATCGACATCCGCAAATCCGGGTTCGAACGCTTCGTCGCGCGCGCCGCGGACCGGTCGTCGATCCTCTACGGCCTTGCCGCGGTCTTCCTCTCGATCTTCCTCGGCTGGGCCGCGGGCTGGATCGCCCGCCGGATCTGATCGCCCCCGGATCGGGTCATAGGTGCCTCGCGAGTCACGGTATCTTTACGCTCCTGCCCGCATGGTCGCCGCCGAATGAGGCGAAGCCCAGCGGCGAGAATGGACTGTTGATGATCGAAATGCCCGGATCCGAGCTGTTCCAGCGCGCCATCGCGGCGGCGACCCTGGCGGATGCTCCCCCGACCGTGCCGCCGGCCGGCGGCGCGGCGAGCGCGATCGGCGTGGTCTTCGCGATCGCCGGATCGAGCAGCCGGATCCTGCTCGACCGGTCGGCGATCGCCACGCTCGAGGATCGCGCGGATCCGATCCTCGCCGCCGCCGGACAGGTCGGCAGCCAGGTCAAGATGCGCGTCGGCAGCGTCTGGCTCGTCGCCAATGTCCGCTCGCTCAGGCTGGAGGACGATACGGGCACCTGCGTCGCGGCCGAGATCGACTTTCTCGGCGAGGGCGACGAGAGCGCGCTGACCGGAACGCTGCACGGCTTCAGACGCGGCGTGACGCGCTATCCGATGCCTGGCTGCGAGGTCCATCCGATCACCACGGCGGATCTGCAGACCATCTATGCCGCCGACGACCGCGCCAATATCGACATCGGTACCGTCTACCCGACCGCCGACGTCCGCGCCGCGCTGTATGTCGACGCGATGCTCGGCAAGCATTTCGCACTGGTCGGCGCGACGGGTACGGGCAAGTCGACGGCCGCCGCGCTGATCCTCCACCGGATCTGCGACCTCGCGCCGCAGGGGCATGTCGTGATGATCGACCCCCATGGCGAATATGCCTCGGCATTCCGTACCAACGGCGCGATCCACGACGTCACCAATCTCCAGATGCCCTATTGGCTGATGAACTTCGAAGAGCATTGCGAGGTCTTTCTGACCAGCAGCGGCGCCGATCGTCAGTTCGATGCCGACATCCTCGCCAAATGCCTCCTGATGGCCAAGGCGAAGAGCCGGCTTGCGCAGGAGATCGCCAAGCTCACCGTCGACGCGCCGATCCCGTATCTGCTCAGCGACCTGACGAACATCATCGGGCTTGAAATGGGCAAGATGGACCGTGCCGGCGATACGGCACCCTATCTCCGGCTCAAGACGAAGATCGACGAGATCAAGGCGGATCCGCGCTACGGTTTCATGTTTTCGGGGATGCTCGTCGCGGACACGATGGCGAGCTTCCTCGCGCGGATCTTCCGCTTGCCGGGCGACGGCAAGCCGATCTCGATCATCGACGTGTCCGGCGTTCCGTCGGACATCACCTCGGTGGTGGTCGCGGTGCTCGCGCGGATGACGTTCGACTTCGCGATCTGGTCGCGCAACGAACCGCAGCGCCCCATCCTGCTCGTCTGCGAGGAGGCGCATCGCTACATTCCTGCGGGTCGGGACAGCAAGAGTGCGGTCGGGCGTATCTTCGGCCGGATCGCCAAGGAAGGCCGCAAATACGGCGTGTCGCTGGGGCTTATCACGCAGCGTCCGTCGGATCTGGCGGAGGGCGTGCTGTCGCAGTGCGGCACGATCATCGCGATGCGTCTCAACAACGATCGCGATCAGGCGTTCGTCCGCGCGGCGATGCCCGAAGGCGCGCGCGGCTTCCTCGATTCGATCCCCGCGCTCCGCAACCGCGAAGGCATCATCTGCGGCGAAGGCGTGACCGTCCCGATCCGCGTCGCGTTCGCCGATCTCGAGGAGGCCCGTCGCCCGGCATCGGGCGATCCGCTGTTCTCCGAGCTCTGGCGCGATGTCGGTGGCGAGGATCACATCCTCGAACGGACGATCCGCAAATGGCGGGCGCAGGGCAAATAGGGGCGGTGCGGTCGTCGGGCGCGGCGCGGCGCGGGGGCCGCGTCGCTACCCGCCGACGCGGACCGCCAGCAGTTGCGCGACCCGCGCCTTGAACGCACGCAGCGCCGATCCCGACAGCGTTGCGGCACTGGCAAACGACATCGCGCGCGGATTGACCGCCGCGCCGTTCTTCCACACTTCCCAGTGAAGATGCGGTCCGGTCGAGATCCCGGTTGAGCCGACATAGCCGATGACCTGCCCCTGCCGCACGCGCGTTCCCGACGACACCGCGATCCGGCTCATATGGCCATAGCCGCTCGCCATCCCGCCGCCGTGCGCGAGCTTGACGAAATTGCCATAGCCGCCGGTTCGGCCCGCGAACGCGACCACGCCGTCGCTCATCGCATGGATCGGCGCGCCGTAAGGTGCGCCGATGTCGAGCCCCTTGTGCATGCGCATGAACCCCAGCAGCGGGTGCATGCGCAGTCCGAAGCTCGACGTGATCCGTCCCGATACCGGCATTCCCGATACTGCGCGCCGTTCGGTCTGCCCGTTGGCATCGAACCAGCCGCCCCGGCCTTCGGAATCCTCATCGCTACGGTCGTCGCCGCTCGTCGTCGATCCGAACCGGACCAGCTGCAGCTTGCGGCGGCCCTGGTCGATTCCAGCGAACAGCAGGTCGCCGATCCGCGTTTCGCCGGTCGCGGCACGTTCACGCGCGACGATCAGGTCGAAACCGTCCGCCGCGGTCACGTCGCGGCCGATCGAGAGACGCGTCGCAACCGCCTTGATATAAGCCTCGACGACCTTGGCAGGCGCCCCCGCGGCGCGCGCCGACCGATACAGGCTCGATCCGACCAGTCCCTGGATCCGCAGCGGCGTCCGGTCGACCGCGATCGGCTTGCGCGTCATCGCCAGCCTATTGCCGACGCGGTTCAGCGACAGCGCGAGATCGAACCGCGCACGTACCTGGAGCGTGTCGAGAGGGCGCGCGACGCGGCGATCTGCGCGGCGACCCAGCGTCAGCGCGATCCGTGTGCCCGGTGCGATATCGCGCAGGTCGACGGTCTGCGCGACGAGCGCCGCGACGTCTTCGGCATCGCGGCGGCTGACCCCGGCGCGGATCAGGACGCGGTCGAACGCGTCGCCCTGGCCAAGCGTCGCGGACAGCTCGATGCTCGGACGCTCGGGCGCCTGCGCCAGCGGCGCGACGAGGTCGTTCGCCGCCATCCGCCGTCCGGTCGACGCACCCTGACCGAGCGGTGCGATCCCCAGCGCGCGGGCCTCGTCGCGCTCGGCGCCGGCGAGCGGTGCGGGGACGTTGCCCGTCAGTGGCGTGAATCCCGGGGCGAGCATGATGGTCGCGGCACACAAGGCGGTGCAGGTCGCAAGCCCGCGCCACCAGCTGCGGCTGCCGATCGCGACGCCCAGATCGGGGACCCAGTCGAGATGCGTGACGGCGTCACGCGCCTGCCCGAAGATCGCCGTGCCGAACGTTGCCGCGTCTGCGGCGGCGTCATGCCGGGGAAGGACGCGAGACGCAGGCGCGCGACCGAAACCGCGGCTGGCGCTGTGGCCCGGGCCGCCGGCGAGCTCCAAGTCCTGGTCCGTTCCTAGATACACGGCGGCGCCTCGAATCATGGCCAACATCGCCGTTCCCCCCGGCGTTGTCCGATTCCCTGTGCAGCAAGGGTCCTAAAGTCAAATTAACCCGCCGCGGGTGCGCCACGGCGGACGACGAGACGTGGCCGGCCGCGGACCGGCCGATCGCTACGCGCGTGTTGTGGCGAAGTTCGTGCGCCGGTCATTGCGCGGGGGGACATTAGGTCCGATGTTCAACGCTATGAGTGACGATGCGTTTGGCGGCGTGACCGCGGTCCTGGGGCCGACCAATACAGGCAAGACGCATCTCGCGATCGAGCGGATGTGCGCGCATTCCAGCGGTATGATCGGCTTTCCGCTGCGATTGCTCGCGCGCGAGGTCTATGACCGGGTGGTGGCGATCAAGGGCGCGAACCGCGTTGCTCTGGTCACCGGCGAAGAGAAGATCATGCCGCCCGATGCGCGCTGGCTGCTGTGCACCGTCGAATCGATGCCCGACCGCGATGTCGCGTTCGTCGGGCTCGACGAAGCGCAACTGGGCGCGGATCCCGAGCGGGGGCATGTCTTCACCGATCGGCTGCTCCGCGCGCGCGGCCGCGAGGAGACGATGATCCTCGGCTCCGAAGCGCTCCGCCCGATGATCAAGGCGCTCGTTCCCAAGGCGGAGATCGTCAACCGCCCGCGCTTCTCGACGCTCAGCTATGCCGGCGCCAAGAAGATCAGCCGCCTGCCCAAGCGCTCGGCGATCGTCGCCTTCTCCGCGGAGGAGGTGTACGCGGTTGCCGAGATGCTCAGGCGGCTGCGGGGCGGTGCGGCGGTGGTGATGGGCGCGCTGTCCCCGCGCACCCGCAACGCGCAGGTCGCGATGTTCCAGGCGGGCGAGGTGGACTATCTGGTCGCGACCGACGCGATCGGCATGGGCCTCAACATGGACGTCGCGCACGTCGCGTTTGCCAGCCTCAACAAGTTCGACGGCAAGCGCCAGCGCCGCCTGACGGTGGCCGAGATGGCGCAGATCGCGGGGCGCGCGGGGCGGCATCAGCGCGACGGCACGTTCGGCGCATTGTCCGACGACGGGCCGGGCGCGTTCCTGCCCGAGGAGGTGCTCGCGATCGAGGAGCACCGTTTCCCCCGCCTCGAGAATCTCTACTGGCGACAGGGTGAGCCCGATTTCGCGAGCATCGACGCGCTCGTCGCGAGCCTCGAGGCGCGCCCGCCGGCGGGCGTGCTGCGCGCGGCCCCGCAGGCGCTCGATCTCGGCGTACTCAAGCGGCTCGCCGAGGAGGGCTGGGTGCGCGAACGGACGCGGCATCCCAGGATGGTCGCGCGGCTCTGGGCGGCGTGCGGGATCCCTGACTTCCGCAAGGTCGGGCTCGACCCGCATGCGCGATTCGTTTCGCGCGTGTTCGGGCATCTGAGCGAGGGGCGGGGGCACATCCCGCACCAATGGTTCGCCGACGAGATCGCGCGACTCGACACGGTCGCGGGCGACGTGCCGGTGATCGCCGGCCGGATCGCGGCGACGCGGATCTGGGCCTATATCGCGCAGCGCGCCGACTGGCTCGCCGAGCCCGCGCACTGGGCGGCGCGTACCGCCGCACTCGAGGAGCGGCTGTCGGATGCGCTGCATGCCAGCCTGACGCAGCGGTTCGTCGACAAGCGCACGACCGCGCTGATGCGACAGATCGGCGCGGACGCCGCGTCGTTGCCGGTGGTGATCGGTCCCGAGGGCGAGGTGATGGTCGAGGACCACCCGATCGGCCGGCTCGACGGGTTCCGCTTCACGGTCGCCGCCGATGCACGGGCCAGCGACAAGCGACTCCTGCTGGCGGCGGCCGAAAAGCGGCTCACGGGCGAACGGACACGCCGTGCGCAGTCGCTGGTCGATGCCGGTGACGGCGACATCCACCTGGACGATGACGCGCAGCTCGTCTGGGCGGGGCATGCGGTCGCACGGCTGGCGTCCGGGGCCTCGTTTGCCCGGCCGCGGCTGGTGCTCGACCGCTCGCTCGACTGTCTCGACAAGAGTGCGCGCGACCGGATCGAGACGCGTCTGGCGGGCTGGCTGGCGACGATGCTCGCCCGCCGGCTTGGCGCGTTGACCAGGCTCGCCGACGCCAGCCGCGACGCAAAGGCGACGCCGGCGTTGCGGATCGTCGCCGGCGCGATCGAGGCGGCGGGGGGAATCACGCCGCGGTTGCCGCTGCGACTGTCGCTGGATGCGATCGACGCGGACGAACGCAAATGGCTGCGCAAGATCGGGATCACGATCGGTGCGCTCGACCTGTTCGATCCCCGGCTCATGAAGCCCGAGGCGGCGCGCTGGCGCCGCGCGCTTGCGACAGCACGCGGCGGCGACATCGTGGCGCCGCGGGACGGCGCGACCGTGCTCGCGCGGGGCAGCGATGGTGCGACGCTCGAGGCGGGGTTCCGTCCGCTTGGGCTTCAGGCGGTTCGCGTCGATCAGGTCGAGCGCATCGCCCGCGCGGCGCATGATGCGCGTCAGGGCCGGACGCCGTTTGCGCCCGACCCGGCATTGGCGACCTCGATCGGGCTCGACCCCGCATCGCTCGACCGGCTGATGGCGGAGCTGGGGTTCAAGGCGCTCGCCGGCGACACGCCGCGCTGGGTCTGGCGCGGGCGTCCGCCGGCACGGCCGGTGCCGCCGGCTCCGGTCGACCCGTCGCGCGCGAACGCCTTTGCCGGCCTTGCTGCACTGGTCCGCCATGGTTGAAGGCGCGATGCGGATCGATCGGTTCCTGTGGTTCGTGCGGCTCGCCAAGACGCGCAGCGCCGCGCAGGCGATCGCCGAGCGGGGGCATCTGCGGATCGACGGTCGCGCGATCGATCGCGCGCATTGTCCGGTCCGGGTCGGCAACGTGCTGACCTTTGCGGCGCATGATCAGGTCCGGGTGATCCGTGTCGAGGCACTCCCGGCAAGACGCGGGCCCGCCCCGGAGGCGCAGGCCTGCTATCAGGACCTGATCGCCGGCAGCACGCCGGGCGGCACCGTCCGTGATCCGGCGTCCGAGTAATTGCGGAATTACGCGACAAGCGATCGTCGAAGCGGGCGACGTCGCAACGCCACGCCCGTCATCCTGACGAAAGTCAGGATCCAGGATACCAGAGGGCAGCAGGTCGTGGCTCTGGATCCTGACCTTCGTCAGGATGACGGAATGGTTTGGGCGGGGGAGGATGCGGGGGGCGGCAAAGCCTGATAACGTCTCGCAGAAGGCTTGCTATGATTGACGCGACCGGGAACCGCGCATAGTCGCTTTCGCGTTCGTTGCCGGAAAGGAATCCGGCCCAGGAGTTACCCAATGACCTACGTCGTCACCGATGCCTGCATCCGCTGCAAGTACATGGATTGCGTGGAAGTGTGCCCGGTCGATTGCTTCTACGAGGGCGAGAACATGCTGGTGATCAATCCCAGCGAGTGCATCGATTGCGGCGTCTGCGAGCCCGAATGCCCGGCCGAGGCGATCCTTCCCGATACCGAAAGCGGTCTCGAGCAATGGCTCGAACTCAACACGACGTTCTCGGCGCAATGGCCAAACGTCACGCGCAACGACAACCAGACGCCGCCCGACGCGGATGCGATGAAGGGCGTCGAGGGCAAGTTCGACAAGTTTTTCTCGCCAGAGCCGGGCGCCGGCGACTGACGATGCGCTGAAATCGTACGATAATGCGGGTTTGGGGCATGGGGGCTGCCACGACCCGCTGGTAATTTTGTTGCAAAGCTGTTAATTGGGTCCGTGACGGGCGCGATATGTCATGTCGTCCGCCTGGAGTATGTTCGAACCCTATTCCTCCACGGTGCAATCCGGCGAATGCTTCGCTGTGGCACCGCGTGGAGGCATTGATCCGGAAAGGCCCCCAATGGCTGCCAAGGCACTGTCCTTCGACGTCGGTGATTTCGTCGTTTACCCCAAGCACGGAGTCGGCCGTGTGATCGAGCTGCAACGCTCGGAAATCGCCGGCATGACGCTCGAACTCTACGTCCTCCGGTTCGAGAAGGAGCGTATGACGCTCCGCGTTCCGACCAACAAGGCCGAAAGCGTCGGCATGCGCAAGCTGTCGTCCGACAAGACCATGCGCGAGGCAATGGACACGCTCAAGGGCAAGCCCAAGGTCAAGCGCACCATGTGGTCGCGCCGTGCGCAGGAATATGAGGCGAAGATCAACTCGGGCGACCTCGTGTCGATCGCCGAAGTGGTCCGCGACCTGTTCCGCGCCGACGACCAGCCCGAGCAGAGCTATTCCGAGCGCCAGATCTTCGAAGGCGCGACCAGCCGTCTCGCGCGCGAACTCGCCGCGATGGAAGAGATTGACGAGCCCAAGGCGCAGGAGAAGATCCTCGACATCCTCCGCGCTGCCGCGGCGATCTACAACAAGGACAAGGTGCCCGCATAACCCGGCGTACCCTGTTTAGACGATGAGGGCGGTCCTGCGGGGCCGCCCTTTTTCGTTGTAAGGAATTCCCTTTGTAAGCCTGTCGATCGAGTGTATTGTTTAGGCAATACACAGGAGGACTCGATGAACGTTCTTGCGCTTGGGTTGATCATTCCGCTCGCAGCCTGCTCATTCAGCTGGAACGACGACACTGAGGGTTCGGGCGCGGCGGCGTCGGGTGCCGGAGCGACGCGGACGTACCAGGTCACCGGATTCGACGGGATCGACCTGCGCGGGTCCGACGATGTCGATGTCCGGGTCGGTGCCGGGTTCTCGATCCGGGCGGAGGGGCCTGCCGAACAGCTCGACCGGCTGCGGATCGATCGCGACGGCGACACGCTCGACATCGGACGCCAGAAGGGCAGCAATTTCGGCTGGAGCAAGGGGGCCAAGGTCAAGATCTTCGTGACGGTCCCGCGGCTGACGGATGCAAGCGTGTCGGGATCGGGCAACATGGCGATCGATCGGATCGAGGGAAGCAGCTTCGAGGGCGGGGTCGCGGGATCGGGCAATCTCGACGTCGCCGCGCTCAGGGTCGACGACGCACGCTTCTCGATCGCGGGGTCGGGCAACGTCCGTGCGAGCGGAACGGTACGCAGCCTGAAGGTCGAGATCGCCGGTTCGGGCGATGTCGATGCGACGCGGCTGCGGGCGCAATCGGCGTCGGTCGAGGTTGCCGGTTCGGGCAGCGTCCGTGCGGTCGTCGATGGTCCGGCCCAGGTCGACATGATGGGGTCGGGCGATGTCGATCTCGGCCCGAAGGCCCGGTGCACGACATCGAAAATGGGGTCAGGGTCGGTTCGCTGCGGCGGATGATCGTCGCGCTGCGCCTTGCGTAAGCCGGGGTAAGCGGCGACGGTCGTGTATGCACCATCCGCTCGCCTCGTTGCTGCTCCTGTCCGCGTCGCTGTTGCCGATGCCCGTGGCGGCCGGTCCTGTCGCGTCCGGCCGGACCGTATCGGTCGGCAGTTTCGATCAGCTGCGCGTCGAGGGGCCGTTCGAGGTCCGCGTCACGACCGGATCGCCGCGCGCGACGATCCTCGGCGATCCCCGCGCCGCCGAAGGGGTCAATATCCGCGTCGACGGCCGGACATTGTCCGTCCGCAAGGGAACGGGGGGCTGGGGCGAACAGCCGCGTGGCGGTGGGGCCGGGCCGATCGTCGTGATGCTGTCGACCCCCGCGCTCGTCGCGGCGAGCGTGGCGGCGGGGGGCCGGCTGACGATCGACCGGATGCGGGGCATGCGCGTCGATACGACGGTGGGGGGCAATGCGAGCCTCGTCCTCGCGGCGGCGGAAACCGAGCAACTGAACGCCACCGTGATCGGCACCGGCCGCATGACGCTGGCAGGCCGGGTGGCACGCGCGCGGCTGATGATGAACGGCGCCGGCGCGATCGATGCGACGGCGCTGCAGGTCAACGACCTGACCGTGCACCTCGAAGGCGTCGGCGAGGTCGCAGCGGCTGCGCGCTATACCGCGCAGGTCACGAATACGGGGCTGGGGTCGGTCACCGTCGCGGGGACAGCAAAATGCCGCGTCGAGGCGGCGGCGGGTGGCCCCGTGACGTGCGGCCGCTGACGCATCCGTCCGTCGCCGCGCAGTCGAGTCACGCTCAGATCAGCGCCAGCTCGGCCAGCTTGGTCATCAACGCGGGGGGCATCACGTCGAGCCCCGTCGCGTCGCCGCCAAGATCGAGCGGTGCGTCGGCACCCTCCAGATAGCGCCACCCCTGATGCGCGCGCTTGGGGCGCGCCTGCACCAGTACCAGCCTCGGGTCGATATGGATCGCGACCCGCCCGCCCTCTGCCTCGCCGAAGCCGAGGATCGGCGACCGCGCGATCAGCTGGTGCTTCAGGATCCAGTACATCGAGCCGCCTTCGCCGACGGGCCCGGCGACCTCCTCGTGCCGCTTGGGCAGGTAGCGGGTGGTCAGGTACACGGGGCCCTCCTCACCGCGCAGCCGCAAGCGCTCCGCCAGATGGTCGACACTGTCCGCGCCGAACGCGACTTTGGTGAGGTGAAGCGGCATCCGTCTGAAAATGGGCGCTAAACCGCGCCAGTCAACCGGAAGGTCAACCGTGCAGCCCCCACAGGCTGGCGAGGCCGAGGAACGAGAAGAACCCCATCGTGTCGGTCATCGTCGTCACGAACACCGCCGACGAGACCGCGGGATCGATCCGGAACTTGTCGAGCGTGATCGGGACCAGCACGCCGGCAAGCCCTGCGGTGATATTGTTCGTCAGCATCGCCGCGGCGATCACGATCGACAGATCGGAATTGCGGAAGATGACGTAGGTGCCCAGCCCGATCAGCGTGCCGAGCATCACGCCATTGGCCGTGGCGATCCGGAATTCGCGCCCGATCATCCGCTTCGTGTTCGAACTCGTCAGCTGGTTGGTCGCGAGCGCGCGGACCACGACCGCGAGCGTCTGCGTGCCCGCATTTCCGCCCATCCCCGACACGATCGGCATCAGCACCGCGAGCAGCGCGAAGCTCGCGATCGTCCCCTGGAACAGCCCGACGACCGACGACGCGACCATCGCGGTGCCCAGATTGACCACCAGCCAGGTGAAGCGCGTGCGCACGGTCAGCCGGATCGGCTCGTTGATGTCGCCGTCGCCGGCGCCGGCGAGACGCAGCGTATCCTCGCCCGCCTCTTCCGAAATGATGTGGACGATGTCGTCGACCGTGATCATGCCGACCAGCCGGCCGCCATGATCGACCACCGCGGCGGAGATCAGCGCGTATTTCTGGAAGCGCAGCGCGACCTCTTCCTGGTCCATGTCGACCGGGATCAGCGTCTGCTCGCGCTTCATCACATCGGCGATCGCGATCCCGCGCGGCGTGCGCAGCATCCACGACAGCTGGCACGTCCCGATCGGCTTGTGCGCGGGGTCGACGACGAAGATCTCCCAGAAATCGGTCGTCAGCTCCTCGTGCCCGCGCAGGTAATCGATCGCGTCGCCGACGGTCCAATGCTCAGGGACAGCGATCAGCTCGCGCTGCATGAGGCGGCCGGCGGATTCCTCGGCGTAGCTCAGCGCCTCCTCGATCGCGGCGCGATCGTCGGGATCGAGCGCGCGCAGCACCGCGCGCTGCTCGTCCTCGTCCATGTCCTCGATGATCGCGACCGCGTCGTCGGTATCGAGTTCGGAGGCGAGATCGGCGACCTGGTGCGGCTCGAGTGCGTCGATCAGATCCTCGCGGACATAATCGTTCATCTCGGCGAACACGTCGCCGTCGAGCAGGTCGGTCACCGCCCGCGCGAGGGCCGCGCGATCCTCCTGCGGGGTCAGCTCGAACAGATCGGCGATGTCGGCGGGATGCAGCGGCTCGACCAGCGCGCGCGCGCCCTCGTCGTCGCCGTCCTCGACCGCATCGAGCACCGCACGAACGAATTCGGGCCGCAACCGGTCGTCGCGGTCGAGTTGCGTCTCGGGCTGGGTTTCGATTTCGACCTCGGGAAGCTCGAGTTCGCTCATGGCTGCCTCCCTTAAAAGCGTGCGTCCGCGCCCTAACCCGCAATGGCGGCATTTGCCAGTCGCGGGTCGGCTCCCTATCTGCGGCGCATCAATTCAGGAGAAGACTCAAATGGCTGATACCCCCGAAACGCTGACGCTGACCCTCGACGGTGGCGACGTGACGATCAAGCTGCGCCCCGATCTGGCGCCCAAGCATGTCGAGCGCATCGTCGAGCTGGCCAATGACGGCTTCTATGACGGCGTCGTGTTCCACCGCGTGATCCCGGGCTTCATGGCACAGGGCGGCGATCCCACGGGCACCGGCATGTCGGGGTCGGACAAGCCGAACCTCAAGGCGGAATTCTCGGCCGAGCCGCATGTCCGCGGCGTGTGCTCGATGGCGCGCACCAACCAGCCCGACACGGCGAACTCGCAGTTCTTCATCGTGTTCGACGACGCGCGTTTCCTCGACAAGCAGTACACCGTCTGGGGTGAAGTCACCAACGGCATGGAGCTGATCGACGCGCTCCCCAAGGGCGAGCCGCCGCGCCAGCCCGGCAAGATCGTCAAGGCACGGGCTGCCTGAGCTGAAGGCTGTCTCCGGCGTAGCGAAGCTCGCCGGAGACAGCCGAAGCCGGCCGGCGGAGTGAAACTCCGTCCGACGGCGCGGCTTTGCCGCGACGCGCTTCAAGCGGGAAACGCGTCACGGTTGCCGCCTGAATCCCGTGCCAAACCCATACCGTCATCCCAGCGAACGCTGGGATATTCCGGTTCGAGCCTTGCCGCTTCCCAACGGGGAGACCCCAGCTTTCGCTGGGGTGACGTCCTGGGGGCTGGGGGCGAAGTCGTGGCTATACTTCCGCCAGCGTGCGGATCAGCCAGTCGTGGAACAACCGCACCGGCTTGGTCTGCAGCGCCCGCGGGCGGCAGACGAACCAGTAGCTGTACGGGCTTTCCACCTCGATATCGAAAAGCCGGACCAGACGCGGGTCGTTCGCATCGGCGAAATGGCTCGCATGCATGAACGCGACGCCCAGCCCCTGCGCCGCCGCCTCGAGCATCAACGCCCCCGAATCAAAATGATCGATCGCCAGCGGTTCGATATCGTCGAGCCCGGCCGCTGACCGCCACGCCGTGAACGTATCCGTCATGTCGCGGTGAACCAGCGCAGTCAGCGTGGCGAGCTGCTCAGGTCGCGTGACCGGGTCCGCGCGCTCGATCAGGCTCCTCGCACCGATGACGTACACCGAATTCCGGTCGAGCCGCCGCGCGTACAGCGACGGGTCGATCTCCCGCGACAACGCGATCACCGCATCGAGCCCGTCACCCAGCCGCGATACGAGATGCGCGGCCGTATCGATGTCGAGGTGCAGTTCGGGGTGGGCGGTACGCAGCTCGCCCAGCCGCGGAAACAGCTTTTGCGAGGCATAGAGCGGAAGAATCCCGAGTCGCAGTCGCAGCACCTCGGTCGTGCTGGTCATCGACTCGACCGCATCGGACAGCGAATCGAGCACGGGCGCGATCTGCGCCAACAGCCGCTCGCCATCGGCATTGAGCACCATCGCCTGATGGCGACGCGCGAACAACGGCTTGGCGATGAACCGCTCGAGGCTCTGGACCCGCCGGCTCAGCGCGGGCGCGGACAGCGCCAGATCCTCGGCCGCGGCCTTGATCGACCCCAGCCGCGCCACCTGTACGAACGCCTCGATAGCCCCCAATGGCGGCAACCTGCGCATGATCCCTCTTTCGACTCGACGATTGTGACAATGACTGCGGACTGCATTCATGCACGCGATTGCAGTTAGCGCAATCGTAGCGGATCCATTCGCACTTGCAACATGAACCGCCTCGACGCAAAAAGACCTCGCCTTTCAGGCATCCTCTCCTAAAAACTTTCACGGGCTGGCCTTCATTGGCCAGCCCTTTTTTTTGTCGCGTCGGGTCCTCGCAAGCACGAGGCGGGGGCCCCATCTCCGACACTTCGAGTGTGAAGGAGTGACGATGCCCGATAGCGAAACCCCGACGCGGAAGATCCAGGTCGCCAATGCGCGGCCCGAGGACAGCGGTCGCGGCCTGGCGCATCTGCCGCGCGCGCTGATGGCGACGCTGGGAATCGGCGAGGGCGACGTGATCGAGATCCTCGGCAAACAGAATACGCCCGCCCGCGCCGTCGGCCCTTACCCCGAGGACGAGGGCCTCGACATCCTGCGCATCGACGGGCTGCAGCGCGCGAATGCGGGCGTCGGGTCGGGCGATTTCGTCGAAGTCCGCAAGGCCGAGTCGAAGCCGGCGACGCGCATCGTCTTCGCCCCGGCGCAGCAGAATCTGCGCCTGCAGGGATCGACGAATGCGCTCAAGCGCACGTTCCTGGGTCGGCCGATCTGCCAGGGCGATATTGTCGCGACCGCGGGCCATCAGCGCGTCGGCAACATGCCGCCGGGCGTCCAGCAGTTCATGAATGCGCCGGCGTATGCGTTGCAGGAGATCCGCCTCGCGGTGATCGCCGCGAGCCCCAAGGGCGTGGTGCATATCGACGAGAATACCGAGATCGAGCTGCGCTCCGAGTACGAGGAGCCGCAGGCCGCGCGTCGCGCCGACGTCACCTATGACGATATCGGCGGTATGGCACAGACGATCGACCAGCTGCGCGAGATGGTCGAATTGCCGCTGCGCTACCCCGAACTGTTCCAGCGTCTGGGTGTCGATCCGCCCAAGGGCGTGCTGCTGCACGGCCCCCCCGGAACGGGCAAGACGCGGCTCGCGCGCGCGGTCGCGAACGAATCGGACGCGCAGTTCTTCCTCATCAACGGCCCCGAGATCATGGGGTCGGCCTATGGCGAATCCGAAGGCAAGCTGCGCCAGGTATTCGAGGAAGCCGCCAAGGCCGCGCCGTCGATCGTGTTCATCGACGAGATCGATTCGATCGCGCCCAAGCGTGGCCAGGTGTCGGGCGAGGCCGAAAAGCGTCTCGTCGCGCAGTTGCTGACGTTGATGGACGGCATCGAATCGCGCGCCAACCTCGTCGTGATCGCCGCCACCAATCGGCCCGAGGCGATCGACGAGGCGCTGCGGCGTCCCGGCCGGTTCGACCGCGAGATCGTCGTCGGCGTCCCCGACGAGCGCGGCCGCCGCGAGATCCTCGGCATCCATGCGCGCGGCATGCCGCTTGGTGACCGCGTCGATCTCGATGAGCTCGCGCGTACGACCTACGGCTTTGTCGGCGCCGATCTCGCCGCGCTCGCGCGCGAGGCGGCGATCGAGGCGGTGCGGCGGATCATGCCCAAGCTCAACCTCGAGGAGCGGACGATCCCGCCCGAGGTGCTCGACGAGCTGTCGGTCACGCGCGAGGATTTTCTCGGCGCGCTCAAACGCGTCCAGCCATCGGCGATGCGCGAGGTCATGGTGCAGGCGCCGACCGTGCGCTGGGCCGATGTCGGCGGGCTCGACGATGCGCAGATGCGATTGAAGGAGGGCGTCGAACTCCCGTTGAAGAATCCCGACGCGTTCCGCAGGCTCGGCATTCGCCCCGCCAAGGGCTTCCTGCTCTACGGCCCGCCCGGCACCGGCAAGACGCTGCTCGCGAAGGCGGTCGCGCGCGAGGCGGAGGCGAATTTCATCGCCACCAAATCGTCCGACCTGCTCAGCAAATGGTATGGCGAGAGCGAGCAGCAGATCACCCGGCTGTTCCAGCGCGCACGCCAGGTCGCGCCGTGCGTGATCTTCATCGACGAGCTCGATTCGCTCGTCCCCGCACGCGGCAGCGGCGCGGGSGAGCCGCAGGTGACCGAGCGCGTCGTCAACACGATCCTCGCCGAGATGGACGGTCTGGAGGAGCTCCAGTCGGTCGTCGTGATCGGCGCGACCAACCGCCCCAATCTGATCGACCCGGCGTTGCTGCGGCCGGGGCGGTTCGACGAACTCGTCTATGTCGGCGTGCCCGACAAGGCAGGGCGGCGGCGGATCCTCGGCATCCAGACGCAGAAGATGCCGCTCGCCGGCGACGTCGATCTCGATCGACTGGCCGATCGGACGGATCGCTTCAGCGGCGCGGATCTCGAGGATGTCGTGCGCCGCGCAGGCCTCGTCGCGTTACGCCGCGAGATCGACTCGACGCACGTGACGATGGCGGACTTCGACAAGGCGCTGACCGAATCACGGGCCAGCGTGACGCCCGAGACCGAGCGCGAATATGAGCAGATGGCCGCGCGCCTCAAACAGGATGCCACCGCGATCCAGCCGATCGGCTTCGCGTTTCCCGGGCGAAAGGATCAGGGCGCCTGACGACACGGAGCCGCCGGTGTCGAGCCGGCGGGTCCCGCCCTACGCGATCCGCTCGGCCGGATCGCGTAGGCTTGCCCAGGCATAGCCGATCATCACCACGCACGCCGCGCCCGCGATCAGATAGGGCAGCGAATGCTGCATCTCGTACAGCCCGACGCCGATCGACGGCCCGAGCACGAAGCTGGCGCCGTTGATACTCGTGACCTTGCCCGCCACCGAACCCTGCGCATTGGCGCCGACCGCCAGCGACGATCCCGCCGTGAAACCCGGCCGGGTAAAGCCGAATCCCAGGCTCGCCAGCGCATAGGCGGTCGCGATTCCGTAAAGCGACGTCGCGATCCCCGTCAGTGCGCTGCCGACCGCCGCGAGCACGAGCCCGGTCAGCACGAGCTGGCGCGGGGTCATGTTCAGCCGCGGGATGATCCCCCATTGCGCAAGCAGCGCGGCGCCGGCGCCCATCATCAGGACGATGCCGGTCGGCTCGAGCGCCAGGGCCGGCGCGAGGTGAAGCCGGTCGATCACGAGAAAGCCGATCGCCTGGCCCGTCATCGCCTGGGCATGCCCCATCACGAGCCCGGCGATCATCCATGCGCGAATCCGCGGGTCGGTATAGCCGACATGCTCGATATGCGATCCCGTCGCGGCCGCGACCGACGCGCCGCTGGGGGCGCCGCCGATCGAGGGGTAGGCGGAACTTGCCCCATGCGTATCGTGCGCAGCGACGATGCGGTCGTCGGGCAGCATCCGCCGTACGGTGATCCACACCGCGATCCCGAACGCTGCGAACAGGAAGGCAGGGCCTGACAACCCGACGTCCAGACCGGCGATCGAACCCAGGATGAGATAGGGGGCGATCGCAGGACCGAGAATCGTCCCCAGCCCGAACGCCGATGCCAGCAGCGTCAGCGCCTTGGTGCGTTCCTCGCGCGTGGTCTCGCCCGCGACGAGCGCCTGCACCGCGGGCGGCGCTGCCGATCCGAAGAGTCCGTAGATCAGCCGTCCGCCGATGAACGACAGGAACGCGGCGGTCCCGCCAATCCAGCCATTGATCCCGGCCATCAGGAAGACCCCGCACACCGTCAGCGACACGCTGAAGCCGCCGACGCCGAGCAGGATCATCGCGCGGCGGCCATGCCGGTCCGATCGATTTGCCCAGAACGGCGCGGCGATGACCCACAGCAGCGCGGACACCGAAAACGCCGCTGCGACCGCGCTGTCCGCGACTCGCAGCGATCGCCCGAGCGCGGGGAGCACCGATTGCAGCGCGGTGTTGCCCGCGGCGATGGTCAGCATCACGAGGAACATCAGCGCGAAACGCCGATCGATCTTCGGCCCATCGGCGGGGCCTGCGGCGGCGGGTGGTGTCATGGTCTCGTCCATCCATAGCCGCGCGTGACGTGTGCGACCGTCACCGAATAGCGGTCGTACCAGATCGCACGCCCGCGCTCGCGGATCGCGCTGTGATCGGGGTGGTCGCGCCAGGCGATCGCCGCGGTGTCGTCGGACCAGTAGCTTATCGTGATTCCCATGCCGTCGGCCCCGCGCGTGCTTTCGACACCGCGATACCCCGGCTGCACCATCGCCAGGGCGTCCATCGCCGCCGCCGCTGACTCATAGCCGTCTGCGTCCGCACCGCTACGGAACGAGGTGAAAATGACCGCGGTCTGGCCGGTTCGATCGACGTGCATGACCGGTGCTTAAACGCTGCCACGGGGTTGGCAAGGATGGCGGAACCGCTTGGTCCACCACGACTTCCGATGCAGTTCGTCGCGCGATGCAACCCGCGGGCCTTGAAACGCGTTCGGAAATCGTGCGACGGGAGTGTCAAAGCCTCGCCAGCGCGCGGGACCCCTGATCGTAAGGAACACGATGCCCAGTCCGACCACAGCCGCCCGGCGCGCGCGCACCCGCCCCGCCGGCGTGCCCTCCCCGTGGCAGATGTTCTTCACCGAATTCCTGAAACACCCCGTCATGGTCGGTTCGATCGTACCATCGTCGGACAAGCTCATCCGCAAGATGCTGGGCCGGGTCGACTGGGACAACACCAAGGTGTTCGTCGAATATGGTCCCGGAGTCGGCACCTTCTGCCGCCCGATCCTCGACCGGATGGCGCCCGACGCGACGCTGATCGTGATCGATACCAACCCGGATTTCATCCGCTATCTGCGCCACACGATCACCGATCCGCGCTTCTCCGCCGTGCTCGGCTCGGCAGCCGACGTCGAGAAGATCGTCGCGGATCACGGCTTCGAATCGGCGGACTACGTCCTGTCCGGCCTGCCCTTCTCGACGCTGCCCCCCGGTGTCGGCCCGGCGATCGCGGCCGGGACGCATTCGGTGCTGCGGACCGGCGGCGCGTTTCTCGTCTATCAGTTCAGCCCGAAGGTGAAGGACTTCCTCACCCCGCATTTCACGTCGATCGATCACGACATGGAATGGTGGAACGTGCCGCCTGCCCAGCTTTACTGGGCCTGGAAGAGCTGAGCGACCGCTGCGCTGAACAGTCTACCGCCCCGGCTGCGGCCCGAGCAGCGCGCGCCAGGTGGCGAGCGTCGCGGGATCGACATCGGGGCGTGATGCGGCGGGCTTTCCCTTGCGAAGCCGCGCACTGTCGCGTTCGCTCGGATCGACGCGGCGCACATGCACGGGGATAGTGCCCGAGGCCTCGACGCCCAGGAGTCGCGCGGCGCCGCGCGACAGGTCGATCACACGCGGGGTCGGTCGGGTCTGGGTGAACGGGCCACGGTCGTTGAGACGCACCAGGATCGTCTTGCCGGTATCGAGCGCAGTCACCTCGACATAGCTCGGCAGCGGCAGCACGGTATGCGCACCCGAAATACCGCGCGGTCTGAACTTCTCGCCATTCGCGGTCTGGTTGCCCGACTCCCCGCCATACCAGCTGGCATAGCCGACAACGTCATAGGGACGCAGGTCCGCAGGCGTATAGCGCGTCCCGCGGACCGTGTAGGGGCGGCCGATCCTGACCGTGTCATCACTGACCGGGCGATAGCGTGTCGTGCCACACCCCGCCAATGCGAGCGCGACGAGCAGTATTACCGGGGGAAGCGGTCGATCGCGGCGAAGCGAAGCGATGGGGTCGAACGACGGGGTCATGTCGCCTGCTAGACCAACGGCGCCCCGACCCGAACTCTAAACCGGACCGGATGCGACCGGCCGGGGATCCATAGCGTTTGATTAACACCTTTCCCCTACGGCAATCGATAACTCAAAGGTGTCATGACGCGTTTAATCTCCCGACTGCGCCAGCTACGGCACTCCGACCAGGCGGTTGACGCGAATGTCCGCGCCGTCCTGGTCACGTCGCTCTACGCGTCCCCCAAATCGCTCGTCATCGGTGCGCTGACCAGCAGCTCGATCGCCGCCGTCGTCGCGGTGACGAGCAAGGACGCCTGGCTCGTCGTCTTCGCGATCCTCATCGCAGCGGTCGCCGCGATCCGAATCGTCGGGGTGATCCGCCCATCCGCCTTCTCTCCGCTCAGCCGCACGCCAGTCGATCGCGGTGCGGAGGGCGTTGCCGGGCGCAGCGTGTGGGAGCGGTATTACCGGCTCGGCGCCTATGCATTCTCGACGTTGCTCGGCCTGTTCGGGATGCTGACGCTGATCCGCACCGAGGACGGCGTGCTCCACCTGCTCGCGGTCACCACCGCGATCGGCTATGCCGCGGGGATCGCCGGGCGCAATGCGGGCCGACCCTGGATCGCGCTGGCGCAGCTCTGTCTCGCGTCGCTGCCGCTGCCGCTGGGCCTCATCCTGTCGGGAAACTGGCTGAATGCGGTTCTCGCGATCGTGATCCTGCTGTTCGTGTTCGCGATGATGGACATCACGCTTCAGACGTATGACGCGATCCTGAAGGCGACGCTCGCCGCAAGCGAAAAGACCGCGCTCGCCGAGCATCATGCGGCGTTTGCGCGCCGCGACGATTTGACGGGCGTCGCCAACCGCACCGCGTTCCGCGAGCGTTTCGAGCAGATCCTGCGGCTGCGCGACGACACGGGCGGGCTCGTGTCGATCCACTGGATCGATCTCGACCGGTTCAAGGAGATCAACGATTCGCTCGGCCATCTGGCGGGCAACGCGCTGCTGGTCGGGATCGCGCACCGGCTCGAAACCGCCTTCGCCGTGACGGGGGGGATCGTCGCGCGGCTTGGTGGCGACGAGTTCGCGGTCGTCAGCCGTATCGATGCGCAGGACGAGGCGGCGGCGATCGGTGATTGCATCCTCGACCTCATCGCCAAGCCGGTCGCCTATCACGGGCAGCATCTTGCCGTCGGCGCGTCGTTGGGCGTCGCGATCGCTCCGACCGACGGTGTCGATGCGGACACGTTGCTCAAGAACGCGGATCTCGCACTGTACCGCGCCAAGGAAGGTGGTCGAGGCACGCTGTGCTTCTACGAACCCGTGATGGACGAAAAGATCGAATATGTCCGATCGCTCGCGGCCGAGCTTCAGGGCGCGCTAGCGCGCGGCGAGTTCCACCTCGCGTTCCAGCCGATCTTCGATCTCGCAACGCATCGCATCCGGTCGTGCGAGACGCTGCTCCGCTGGAACAGCCGGGTGCACGGCAACGTCTCGCCCGCCGAGTTCATCCCCATCGCCGAGCAGAGCGGGCTGATCGTCGAGATCGGCGGCTGGGTCCTGCGCGAAGCCTGTCGCCAGGCGCGGGAATGGCCGTCGTCGGTCCGTGTCGCGGTCAACCTGTCGCCGATCCAGCTGTTGTCGCCGGGACTGCCGGGGGTGATCATGGGATCGCTCGGCGCGAGCGGTCTGGCGGCCGACCGGCTCGATCTGGAGGTCACCGAATCGGTCCTGCTCGCGGACATCGATGCGTCGCTCGAGGCCTTGAAGGCGATCAACCGGATGGGCGTCGCGACGACGCTGGATGATTTCGGCACGGGCTATTCCTCGCTGAGCTATCTCACCAAATTCCCGTTCCAGACGCTGAAGATCGACCGCTCGTTCATTGCCGCGCTCGACGACAATCCCGCGTCGATGGCGATCGTGCAGACCGTCGTCGATCTTGCCGCGACCCTGGGGATGCGCACCGTCGCGGAGGGGATCGAGACGCCCGCGCAGCTTGCACAACTGCGCCGGACGCGGTGCACCGCGGTGCAGGGCTTCCTGCTGGCGCGGCCGATGTCGGCGAGCATGGTCGCAACCTTGCTCGCCGACGATGTACCCAGGATGCGGGCGGTACCCTGATCCCGCGGCTGGCGGTCCGGCTTATTCGGCCGCAGCGGCCAGCAGCCGCGTTTGGGCCGCAACCAGTCGGCGCATCAGCTTCAGGTCGACGTCGCGCAGCCGTAGCGCGGCATCGGCCCATAGATCGACGACCGCCTCGAGTTCGTCGAGCGTCAGCGGATTGACCGCACGCGACGCCTCGTAGATCGCGCAATGGCCACTATGGCGACGGCGGTTCTGCCGGATATAGTCCTCGACCACCCGGCGACCCTCGCCGGGATCGGCCAGCGCGTGGACGAGGCCGAGATCGTAGAGCTCCTCGGCGCTGTAGCTGCGGCCGCTGAGGATCATCTGCTCGGCGCGCGCGGACCCCAGCCGACGCGACAGGAAGCAATGCGCCCCCATGCCGGGAAACAGGCCGAACGCCGTCTCGGGAAGCCCGAAATTCGTCCCGCGCTCGGCAACGACGACGTTGAACGAGAGCAGCGCCTCGAACCCGCCGCCCAGCGCGTCGCCCTCGACCAGACCGATGGTGATGATCGGCAGGTCGAGCCCGCGCATGTTCCGGTGCAGGATCCGCACGCAGGCGCGGCCATACTGCACCAGCGCCTCTCGGTGGCCGCTGCGGATATGCTGTGCGAACAGGTCGAGGTCGCCACCGAACGAGAAGACGCCGGGGAATGTCGAGCCCAGCACGAGATATTTGATCGGCAGCGCCTTCGACCTGCAGGCGTGGTCGATACCCGCCTGCCACTGCGCAAAATCGGCGAGCAGCCCGGGATTGAAGCTCGGTCGCGCCGTCGGCCGCATATAGGTCCACAGCGTGTCGAGCACCGGGTCGAAGCTGACCTCGAGCTGGTCGAGCGCGAACAGGCCATGGTCGGCGGCGGCGGGCGTGATGTCCTGCGCGACGTCGGGGCTGATGAAATAGCGGGTGGGAAGGACGAGGGTCACAATGGCTTTCCTTTTTACAATCGCAGCAACAGGCTGCGATTCGAGGCTAGGCCAGGACCGGGATATTGTTGCCTGTTATGCGGTTTCCGGGGACGTTGCTTTCGCGCGCAAAGATGTGCTCGCCTCCCGCGGTCGGGTTGGGCTAGGCGATGCGGCGGCCCGACTTCGGTGCTATTTCAATACCGTCGCTGAAGTTGGACCGTGAATGACTCGACTGCGCAAGAGGGCGATCCAGATCGCCACGTTGATCGTCGCCGCGACCGTCACGCCCGCCCATGCCGCCGAACCCGGCGTCCATCTGCAATTGCCGATCGAGGCTGCGATGCAGGATGCGGGCGAATATGCACGCCTGTTCTCCGTCTCGCTCGATGAGGCGATGCACCGGTTGCGCGCGCAGGCCGCGACGATCCCGGCGACGGACGCGCTGCGCACCGAGTTCGCAGACCGGTTTGCCGGGATCGCGGTCGAGCATAGTCCCGGATACCGGATCACCGTGCTGCTGACGGGCAGCGACCCGGTCGCCGACCGATCGGTGATCGCGGGCGGGCTCGTCGTCCCGATTCTGTTCCGCACCGGTGCGGTGGTCACGCGAGACGTGCTGCTCGACCGGATACGCACCCATCAGGCGGATATCCGCGCTGCGCTGCCGCACCCGCCGGGGATCGGCGTCGATCAGCGGACGGGCGAGATGGTGATCATGGTGGCGACGGCGGATCTCGCGCTCGATCGCGACGGCGCGCTGACGACGCGGTTTGCGACGATGACGGGCGTTCCGGTGCGGATTGTCGCCGTCGATGCGTCCGCTGCCGAGATGGCGATGCCCGCGCCTGCGCAGGACGAGGTCACAGCCCCGGTCGCCGCGCCGCTCGATGTGCTGGGCGGGGGCCGCGTGGTCGGGACCGATCCACGCGACGGCAAGCGCTATGTCTGCACCACCGGGTTCGTCGTCAGCAACGGCGGAAAGGATGCGGTCGCGACCGCGGCGCATTGCCCCGACGACCTGCGGTACGTCGACCGCGGGCGCGGCGACCGCGCGCTCGGCTATGTCGGACAATGGGGCTGGGGCTATCAGGACGTCCAGATCAATTCCGTGCCCGACGCAGCCGATCGCGTGCCGCCACTCCCGGCCTTTTATGCCGATACGGCGAAACGCCAGGCGCGGACCGTCGCGACCTGGCGCAATCGGACGAGCACGCGCGCAGGCGACTTCGTCTGTCACCGCGGCGAGCGCACCGGCTATAGCTGTGCGCCGGTGGCGATGGTCGATTTCGCGCCCGCGGGCGATCTGTGCGGGGGCGCCTGCCTGCCGACCTGGGTCGCGGTCGAGGGGCCGACCTGCAAATCGGGGGATAGCGGCGCACCGGTATTCGAGGGGCAGGTCGCGCTTGGCCTCGTCAAGGGCGGCACCTACCGTGCCGATGGCAGCTGCCTCTTTTATTATTACATGTCGACCGACTATCTGCCGCCGGGCTGGACGCTCGCCTATCGATGAGCCGGGCCGCTCCGGTCAGGCGCGCAGCACGAACGCGGCCCCGGGAACCGCGACCCGCGCGACGCTTCGCCCGAGCATCCCGTTCGGCGCGATCGGCAACACCGTGACGCATTCGTCCTTCTCGTTCGCGACGATCAGGCATGCCTCGTCCTCGAGCAGCAGGAAGTGGCGGGGATAGGCCGCGCCGACGGGCGCATGCTGGATCAGGCGCGGCGTCCCTGCGTCGTCGAGCGCGAACACCGCGATGCTGTCGTGCCCGCGGTTCGAGACATAAAGCCGGTCGCCCGCGGCGTTGATCGCAAGGTGCGCGACGATGCTCGGACCGCCGAACCCCGCGGGCAAGGTCGACAGCGTCTCGATCGCGGTGAATGCGCCGTTTCCGCCCGAGAGCAGCATCAGCGTGTTCGCCAGTTCGCATGCGAGATAGGCGATATTGCGCCTGTGCGGATGCAGAAGAAGGTGGCGTGGTCCCGAGCCGGGTGGTGCCTTGAACGCCGTTCTCAAGACCTCGCCGCCCGTTGCGGTCATCGCGACGGCATGGATCGCATCACTGCCCAGATCGACCGCGTACAGCCAGCGATCGGCGGCGTCGAACCCGACCCAATGGGCGTGCGGGCCGGTTTGCCGTGTCCGGTCGGGACCCGACCCCGTCGCGGCGAAGACCTGCCCGGGGCCGACCGGAATGCCATCGCGATCGAGCAGGAACAGCGTGATGCTGCCACTCGCATAATTGGCGACCGCGAGGCGCCTCTGGTCGCTGCTCAGGGCAAGGTGGCAGGGGGCATCGCCACGCACCGCAACCTGCGCCAACCGGGGCCAGCCACTGGTAGCCTTGCGGTAGATGCCGACCGCGCCATCGTCGCGTTCGTCGACGAGATACTGAAGATCGTGCAACGGCGAATAGACGCCGAACGAGGCGCTGGACGCCTGGGGATAGGGTTCGCCGGAGGACCATTGCCCACCGTCATGTCGCAGCGGATACAGTCCACCGCGATGTGTACCGATCCAGAAGTCGGCGGGTCGTCCCGCGGGAACAGACACTAGCGCAGGAACAGCGGGGCCGCGCGGACGCGGCCCCGGTCGATCACTTGCCGCGCAGCGTGTTGAGCAGTGCGATCCCGACGACGCCGACCAGTGCGGCGGTCGCGAACGGACGATCCTTTGCGAACGCGCGTGCCTTGTCGGCGAGCGGTGCGACCGTATCGGTCGCGGTGCCGATCGCCTTGTTGGCGGTCCCTGCGATCTGGTCGGCGACGCCGCCGGCCTGCAGCGAGCTGTCGCCCGTCGCGTTGCCCGCAGCCTGCTTTACCGAACCGAGCAGATCCTGGCCTTCACCCTTCAACGTCGTCGTGTTCATGCTGATCTCCTATGAATGACGGCATCCGGAACGGACGCACTCGGGTCGCAGAACGGTCGACGCGGCAAAGGGTGCCGTGGAATTGCGCATTAAAACGATCGCGACGCAGCGATCACCAGCGATAGCCGATCGTCGCCTGCACCGTGCGGCGGTTGCCGTACCAGCACCACGCATAGTTGGCGAAGCAGCTCGTCAGATATTTCTTGTCGAACAGGTTGGTCGCGTTGACGCCGAGATCGACATTGGCGAGCCGCGGACTGAGCTTGCCCAGATCATAGCGGATGAGCGCGTCGAACACCGTATAGGCGGGGGTATAGCGTGCGACGCCGTCCGCGTAGAAGTCCGCATAGGTCTTGTCGACGTGCCGGACCGCACCGCCGATCGCAAAGCCCGATGCAGGGCCTTCGGTGGGCGCCCATTCGAGGTTTGCCGAGATTCCGCCGCGCCCGACGGTTGCCAGCGGCAGGCCGATATTGGCGGGGACCACGTCCTCGACCTTCTTCACGCGCTGGCGGCTATAGGCGAGCTTGGCGTTGAAGCCGTAGGGCAGGGGTGCGCTCGCCTCGACCTCGATGCCCTGCGACCGCACCTTGCCGACCTGGTCGGAGGTGAAGTCGGGATAGGACACGACGACGTTGGTCTGCTCGATCCGGAACCACGCCGCGGTGACGAGGATCGGCGTGCCCGCGGGCTGGTATTTGGCGCCGACCTCGACCTGCTTGCCGAGCGACGGCTGGGCGAGCCCGCCGTCGCGCAACCGTGCATTCTGCGGCTCGAACGACGTCGAATAGCTCGCATAGGGCGCAAGACCGAACGGCAGCAGATACAGCGCGCCCGCACGCCAGGTGAACTTGTCGTCCTTCTGCGCCTGGCCATCGCGTGCCTGGCGTGCCCAGTCATGCCGCCCGCTGAGCGTCACGCGCAAGCCCCCGACGGCAATCTGATCCTGCGCATAGACGCCCTGCTGGCGCTGGCGGACATTGGCGGAGTTGATGCCGAAGGACGCCGGAACCTCGAAGGGCGTCTGGGGCGTCGGCATCGTGCCATAGACGGGGTTGAACACGTCGATCGGCGTCGCACCGCCAAACGCCGAGAGTCCCGCCGAATGCGCGACCTGCCGATCGACCCCGAACAGCAGCTGATGTGTCAGCGGCCCCGTCACGAGCTTGCCCGTGAGCTGATTGTCGAACGTCCAGTTGTTGAGCTGTTCGCGCGTCGAATAGGACGATCGGCTATAGACGGTCGGTGCCGCGGCAGTCGGATCGAGCGCGGGCCCACTGGTATAGACCAGCCCCATCCGGCTCTTCACATATTGATAGCGCCCCGACGAACGCAGCGCCCAGCCGCTGCCGAAATCATGGTTGAAGATATAGGTCAGCGCGGCCTGTTCACGCCGGAAGAAGTCGCCCGGCTCGCCGCCATAGAATTTGGTCGAGATCTTGCCCGCCGGATTGTCGATCAGCGTGCCGAGCGTCGGGAACACGCCGTAATTGCCGTTGAACGGATCGTGCGAATAGGCGCCGAGCAGCGTGAAGCTCGTGCTGCTGCCAGCACCCGCGGTGACGGCGGCGGACACCGTCTGGCGCTCGCGCTTGCCCTGGCCCTGCGTCTGCTGGTCGTCCGCGCCGTTTGCGCTGCCATAGATGCGCCACAGCACGCCGTCGCCCGCGCGCCCGCCGATATCGGCGTCGACGCGGTAGAGGTCGTAGCTGCCATAGGTCCCGCTGACCGCACCATAGGAGGCGCGGTCGAGCGGCAGCTTGCTGACCTCTGCGACCAGCCCGCCCGGGCTCGACTGGCCATAGAGCACGGAGGCGGGGCCCTTGATGATCTCGACGCGGTCGAGCCGCGAGACGTCGACCTGCGGCACCGCATAGCCGGTCGCGCTGCCGAACTGGCGCAATCCGTCGAGATAGACCGGCGCGTCGAACCCGCGCAGCTTGAACTGGTCGTAGACCTCGGCCGATGCGCCGCGCGTCTCGGGCGTGACACCCGCCACGAACCGCAGCGCCTGGTTGAGATTCTGCAGCCCGAGCCCGGCAATGTCGGCGGCGCTGATGACGCTGATCGACTGCGGTGTCTCGACGATCGACGTCGCGCTCTTGGTACCCGACGACGCGACGGTGTTGGGCTTTTCACCCGTGACGACGATCACGCTCGAATCCTCGGTGCCGTTCCGCGCCTGCGTGTCGTCGGGCACGGGATCCGCGGCAAACGCCGGAGTTGCGGAGAGAATGGACCCCGCGAGAAGAGCGCGGAAAAGACGACGATCGAGCATGGAGAACCCCTTTGGCCGCCCGCTACGACTATCGCGACTGACTTGCAATAGCGATCAGGCACGTTGAGTTGGTGCGGCACAAGACCCTCGCTTCCGGCGGCCGCGCTGATAGACTGGGCCGATGGACTTCTTCCCCGAACTTTCCGCCGATCACCGCGCGTTCGTCGAGCGCCAGCCCGTCTTCTTCGTCGCGACCGCCGCGGAGGGCGCGCGGATCAATCTCAGTCCGAAGGGGATGGACAGCTTTCGCGTGCTCGACGCGACCACGGTCGCGTATCTCGACGTCGGCGGGTCGGGGAACGAGACCAACGCGCATCTCGCGGCGGACGGGCGGATCACCATCATGTTCTGCGCGTTCGACCGGCCGGCCCTGATCTTCCGCATCTATGGCCATGGGCGTGCCGTGCTGCCGCAGGATCCCGGCTGGGACGAGCTTTACAGCCGGTTCGCACCGCTTCCCGGCACGCGCCAGATCTTCGTCATCGCGGTCGATCAGGTCCAGACGAGCTGTGGCTGGGGCGTGCCTTTCATGGCGCTCGAACGGGAGCGGCCGACACTGTCCAAATACCACGCGGGCCAGAGGGATGCGGAGCGCCTCGCCGAATGGGCCGAGCATCCGGTCAGCATCGACGGGTTGCCGACCCGCGTTCCGACGGTCGCGCCGGCGATGACGCGCGCCGACACCGCTGATTCCGCCTCATGAGCACGTCTGCTTGAGCCTCGTCGAGCTTGGCCGCTACAGCCGCAACGAGGCGCTGATCATCGTCGGCCGCCTCGAAAGCGAAGGCATACCCGCCATCGCGTTCGACGGTGACATGTCGATCGGCGACGGCAGCTATCTGCTGATCCCCGTCCGCGTGATGATCGACGAGGATGACCTGCCCGAGGCGCGCGCGATCATTCCGGACTAGCCGGGCTGCTGCGTAAATTTCGGGCAGCGCGATCGCAGTGCACAATTTCTGTCATGAATTCGCCCCGTGCCCGACGCCGGCCGCGTCAGGCCCCCTGATTTTTTCGTTTGGCACGATCGTTGCGGAAGCAATTTCGTAACAAGGGGAAGGGGCGCGATGAAACTCGTCATTGCCATCATCAAGCCGTTCAAGCTCGACGAGGTGCGCGAAGCGCTCACCACGCTCGGCGTGGCGGGCATGACGGTCACCGAGGTCAAGGGGTTCGGCCGTCAGAAGGGCCAGACCGAGATTTACCGGGGGGCCGAATACAGCACCAATATGGTGCCCAAGATCAAGATCGAGGTCGTCTGCGCGACCAGCCTGGCCGATCGCGTCGTCGAGGCGATCCAGGCATCCGCCAACACGGGGGCGATCGGTGACGGCAAGATCTTCGTGCTCGACGTCGGGCAGGCGGTGCGCATCCGCACCGGCGAAACCGACGATTCGGCGCTCTGAGGGGGGTAGATGATGAAGCATGCACATAAGACTGCCGCCGCGGCGGTACTCGGGTTCGGAGCGACGCTGGTCGCCGCCGTGCCCGCCTGGGCACAAGAGGTCGCCGCACCCGTAGCAGCGCCCGTCGTCGCTACCGTCAACAAGGGCGATACCGCCTGGATGATGACGTCGACCGTGCTCGTCCTGATGATGATCCTGCCGGGGCTCGCGCTGTTCTATGGCGGCCTGACCCGGTCGAAGAACATGCTGTCGACGATGACGCAGATCGGCGCCGTCGCGGCGCTCGCGATGCTGATCTGGGTGATGTGGGGCTATACGCTGGCGTTCGGTCCCGACGTGACGGACCCGTTCCTCAGCAACTTCATCGGCAGCCTCGACAAGGCGTTCCTGAAGGGCATCACGCCCGCCTCGCAGTCGGCGACGTTCACCGCGGGCGTCGAGATCCCCGAATATGTCTTCGTCTGCTTCCAGATGACGTTCGCGGCGATCACCGTCGCGCTCGTGCTGGGCTCGGTCGTCGAGCGCATGAAATTCTCGGCGGTGATGGTGTTCGGCCTCGTCTGGCTGACGATCGTCTATTTCCCGATCGCGCACATGGTGTGGGCGGCGTCGGGCTATTTCTTCAAGGCCGGCGCGCTGGACTTTGCGGGCGGCACCGTCGTGCACATCAACGCCGGTGTCTCGGCGCTGGTCGCCGCGCTGATCCTCGGCAAGCGGATCGGCTATCCCAAGGAGCCGATGGCGCCGCATTCGCTCGTGATGACGGGTATCGGCACCGGGCTGCTGTGGGTCGGCTGGTTCGGCTTCAACGCGGGTTCGGCACTCGAGGCGAACGGATCGGCGGCGCTGGCGATGATCAACACCTTCGTCGCGACCGCGTCGGCGGCACTGTTCTGGATGCTCGCCGAGAAGCTCTCGGGTCACAAGGGATCCGCGCTCGGCTTCTGCTCGGGCATCGTCGCCGGCCTCGTAGCGGTGACCCCGGCGGCGGGCAATTCCGGTCCGTTCGGTGCGATCATCCTCGGCGCGGTCGCGTCGCTGATCTGCTTCATGGCGGTCTCGAAGCTCAAGCCGCTGCTCGGCTATGACGACTCGCTCGACGCGTTCGGCATTCACGGCATCGGCGGCATGATCGGCGCAATCGGTACCGCGGTGGTCTATGCGCCATCGCTCGGGGGCCCGGGCGCTGCGGATTACGTCATCGGCGCCAAGCTGCTGGTCCAGCTCCAGGCCGTTCTCGTGACGATCATCTGGGCGTCGATCGGCACGGCGATCGCGATCTACATCGCCAAGGCGGTCACCGGACTGCGCGTCTCGCCCGAAGTCGAGGTCGAAGGTCTCGACATCGGCGAACATGGCGAGCGCGCCTACAACTGACATCAGATCGGTAGCGGGCCGGTCGAGCCCGCACCCACGACGTTCCTCCTGCGGACAACCTTGGCCCGGTGCGTATCACGCACTGGGTCTTTTTTCATGCAGGCGTGTCGGTGTGAGGCGCGGCCCTGTCCGCGCGCATGATGCGGCTAGACGCGCACGCTCGGTGCGAGCCGGCGGATGTCGAGCACGTCGACCCGTGCCAGCATGACCGCGCCGATCGCGCGGTCACCCGTCTCGACCAGGATCCCTTCCTGCGTCGCGCGGACCGTGCGCCAGGTGACTTCGCGCACCGCGATCCGCTTGCCGATCCGCTTGACCGCCGCGACACGTCCGTCATCGGCGATCGCGAGCGCACCCAGCCCGTCGGCGCCGACGACAGCCCCTGCGACCGCAAAGTCGCGCAGCTGCGCGTGCGCCGCGTCGGCAGCTTCCTCGGGGGTCTCGATCCGGTTCACGCGTCGCCGTCGTGCGATCGCCCAGCCGCCGCCGGCGGCGATGACCAGCGCCGCGCTCACCGCGCCCCCGATCAGATAGGGGACGATCGCGATCGGGATCATCGCGGCCCTGCGAGCGCGTCCAGCGTGGGGCGGATGCCGCGCAGGTCATAGCCCGCGTCCTCGGCCTGCGCGAGCAACAGATTGGGGTTGCGCCCCGCCTTCGCGGCCGCAAGCGCCCATAGATTGCAGCTGCGCGTGCCCGACCGGCAATAGGCGAGCACGGGGCCGTCCGCCTCGGTCAGCGCCTGCGTCATCGCGTCGATCTGCGGGTGCGAGAACCCCGCATGCGTCACTGGAATCGCGACGTATTTCAGTCCCGCCGCCTCGGCCGCAACGCGGATCGCGTCGCCCGAAGGCTGACCCGCATCCTCGTCGTCGGGGCGGTTGTTGACGATCGTCTTGAAGCCCGCCGCGGCGATGTCCGCGACCTGTTCGACCGCGATCTGCGGTGCGACCGAAATGCTCTCGTTGATATGCCGGATCATGCGGACTCGCGGATAACTGCCAGAAAGGCATCTCCATAGGCGTCGAGTTTGCGCGCGCCAATGCCCGACAGCACGGCAAGCGCCGCACGCGATGCGGGCCGCTGCGCCGCCATGTCACGCAGCACCGAATCGTGGAAGATCACATACGGCGGAACGCCCGCCTCCTTCGCCAGATCGCGGCGGCGGATGCGCAAGGCCTCGAAGAGCGGATCGTCCACGGGGTTGGGCACCGCACCCGCCGCCGCCTTGCGCCGCCGCTCGCGCTTGGGCGGCACGATCACCGACAGCGCGGCCTCGCCCTTCAAAATCGCCTTCGCCGCCGGCCCGAACTCGAGACCGCCATGCGGATTGGTGCGCAGCGCATCCTTCAGCATCAGCGCACGCGATACCGGCTTCAGCAGCGCGACCTCGTCGCCATCGACGATCCCGTACACCGACAGCGCCTCATGCCCGTTCATCAGGCTGCGCTCGCTCGACACGCCCGTCAGGATGCCCTCGATATAACCGACGCCGAACATCTGCCCGGTGCGGAACACCGCCGACAGGAATTTCCGCGCGGTCTCGGTCGCGTCGACCGCGTCGACATTGCCGAGGCAATTGTCGCAATTGCCGCAATCCTCGAGCCGCTCCTCGCCGAAATGCTTCAGCAGGATACGGCGCCTGCATCCCGCGGTCTCGACCAGCCCGCCCATCGCGGTCAGCCGCTGCCGCTCGCCCGCCTGCCGCTCGGGCTCGACCTCGCCGATCCGCTGGCGTGCGCGCGCGAAATCCTCCGCGCCCCAGAACAGGTGCGCGATCGCCGGGTCGCCGTCACGCCCTGCGCGCCCGGTCTCCTGATAATAGGCCTCGATCGATTTCGGCAGCCCGGCATGCGCGACGAACCGGACGTCGGGCTTGTCGATCCCCATCCCGAACGCGACCGTCGCGCAGATCACCATGTCCTCGCTCGCGACGAAATCCGCCTGGTTCTTCGCGCGCACCTGCGGATCGAGCCCGGCATGATAGGCACGCGTCGGCCGCCCGCTCCGCCCCAGCGCCTCGGCGAGTTTCTCGGTCGCGGCGCGCGTCTGCGCATAGACGATCCCCGGCCCCGGGATCTTCTCGAGGATGTCGGCGATCTGCCGATTGACGTTGTCGCGCGCGGAGATCGCATAGCGGATGTTCGGCCGGTCGAACCCCGACACGATCAGCCCCTCGCGCGAGATCCCGAGCTGTTCGAGGATATCTGCCCGCGTATGCGCGTCGGCCGTCGCGGTCAGCGCGAGCCGCGGCACGTCGGGAAAGCTGTCGAGCAGCGGCCGCAACAACCGATAGTCGGGCCGGAAGTCATGCCCCCATTCGCTGACGCAGTGCGCCTCGTCGATCGCGAACAGCGACAGCTTCGCCTGGCCGAGCAGGTTGCGGAAACTCTCGTTCGAGGCCCGCTCGGGGGCGACGTACAAAAGGTCGAGATCGCCCGCGCGGAACCGTGCGATCGTCTCCTCGCGGTTGGTATCGACCGAGGTCAACGTCGCCGCCTTGATCCCGACCGCGGTGGCGGCGCGCAACTGGTCGTGCATCAGCGCGATCAGCGGCGACACGACGACGCACGTCCCCTCGAGCATCGTCGCCGGCAGCTGGTAGCAGAGCGACTTGCCCGCACCCGTCGGCATCACCGCCAGCGTCCGCTGCCCCGCAAGCACGCGGTCGACGACATCGCGCTGCACGCCACGAAAATCAGGAAAGCCGAAGATGCGCTGGAGATCGGGGAGGGGGTCGAGTGCCATTGCCGTCTAGGTAGCGATCCCCCGCGCGATGTCGAGGAGAGCGCGGGTCTTATCGCGACGTAGCATCGGGGCTTGGCATCCCGACCACATCGAATGGCCTCCGCCGGGGAGGCGTAAACACAGTCCAGCCATCCAGCATGTTTAGTCATATTGCTAATTAACAGCTTTACGAATAAACAGTCTCATGGACTCGGTCTTCGACGCCCTTGCACACCCGACCCGCCGCCGCATCCTCGAGCTGCTGAAAGGCGGTGCGATGACCGCAGGGGCGTTGGCCGATGCGTTCGCGGTGTCGAAGCCGACCATGTCCAACCACTTCGCCAAGCTGAAGGCTGCCGGGCTGATCCAGGCCGAAAGCCGGGGCACGTCGATCGTCTACACGCTCGATCTGTCGGTGATGGAGGAGGTGGTGATGGGCTTCATGGGGCGGCTTCGCGTCGGGGCTGCGGATGACGATAAGGGGGACGAGACATGCGTTACCGAAACCTCATCATAGCCTCTGCGGTGACCGCGGGCGGGCTCGCGATCGTCGCCGCGGTCGCGCTCGGGCGGTTGCCGGCGGGGACGCAGCTGCCGACGCATTGGGGCCCCGACGGGCTGCCCGACCGCTTCGCCGATGCGGGGACCGCCTTGTTCATGCCGGTCGCGCTGACGGTCGTGGTGTCGCTGACCATGGCGGCGCTGCCCTCGCTCGAACCGATGCAGCACAAGCTCGAACAATCCGCGCCGCTCTATCGCACCGCATGGGTCGGTCTGCTGGGGATCATGGTCCTCGTCGAGGCGATGGTCGCCGCCCCGGCGTTCGGGCTCGCGTTGCCCGCGACGACGATGCTGATCGGGATCGGCGTGCTGTTCGTGGCGCTCGGCAACGTCCTCCCAAAGTCGCGCCCCGGCTTTTTTGTGGGCATCCGCACGCCCTGGGCGATCATGGATCCCGACAACTGGATCGCCACGCACCGTTATGGCGGCCGCATCATGGTGGGGGCGGGGTTCGGGTTGATCCTGGTCGCGCTGTCGCCGATGCAAAACGCAACGCGCACGTCGTTCGTCATCGCGCTGCTGCTGGTGATGATCGCGACGCCGATCCTCTACTCGTTCTTCTACTGGCGGCGGACGCACAGGGCGGGGTGAGCCCGGTCCGAGGAGCGCAGCGCCAGTGCGTCGCTACTCGGCCGCCAGCGCCCCGTCATCCTGCCCCGCACGCTCCTGCGCCTGGCGGTTCCACATCTCCGCATAGACGCCGTCCGCGCGCAGCAGCTCGCCATGCGTGCCCTTCTCGACGATCCGCCCTGCGTCGAGCACGACGATCTGGTCGGCATGCACCACGGTCGACAGCCGGTGCGCGATCACGATCGTGGTGCGGCCGCGCTCGATCGCCTCGAGCGTGTCGAGGATCTCCGCCTCGGTACGGCTGTCGAGCGCGGACGTCGCCTCGTCGAGGATCAGGATCGGCGGGTTCTTGAGGAGCGTGCGTGCGATCGCCACGCGCTGTTTCTCGCCGCCCGACAGCTTCAGCCCGCGCTCGCCGACGCGCGTCGCATAGCCTTGCGGCTGGCGCTCGATGAAGCCCGCGATCGCGGCGCCCTTGGCCGCCATCTCGACCTCGGGCATCTCGGCGCCTTCGCGGCCGTACGCGATGTTGTAGCCGATCGTGTCGTTGAACAGCACGGTGTCCTGCGGAACGATGCCGATCGCGGCGCGCAGTGATGCCTGGCGTACCTGCGCGATGTCCTGCCCGTCGACGGTGATCCGCCCGCCTGTCAGGTCGTAGAACCGGTACAGCAGCCGCGCGAGCGTCGACTTGCCCGCGCCCGACGGCCCGACCACCGCGAGCGTCGATCCCGCGGGCACGTCGAGCTCGAGGTCGCGCAGGATCGGCCGGCCCGCGTCATAGCCGAACGAGACATTCTCGAACCGGACATGCCCCGCACTCACCGCGAGCGCAGGCGCGTCGGCCATGTCGACGACGGAGGCGGGCGTGTCGATCAGGTCGAACATCGCCGCCATGTCGAGCGCGCCCTGGCGGATCGTGCGATACACCATTCCCAGCAGGTCGAGCGGCCGGAACAGCTGCGCGAGCAACGTCGACACGAACACCACGTCACCCGCCGACGCCTCGCCGCGACTCCATCGCCACACGACGAACCCCATCCCGCCCGCGAGCATCAGGTTGGTGATCAGCGCCTGGCCGAGGTTGAGCCAGGCAAGAGAATTCTCGCTCTTCACCGCGGCTTCGGAATAGGCGGTGATCGCGCTGTCGTAGCGCTTGGCCTCGCGTTCCTCAGCGCCGAAATACTTGACCGTCTCGAAGTTCAGCAGCGAATCCACCGCGTGCGCGACCGCACCGGTATCGAGGTCGTTCATGCGTGCCCGGAGGGCATTGCGCCAGTCGGTGACCATCCGCGTGAACGCGATATAGCCGACCACCATCACGACGGTCGCGACGACGAGCGGCCAGCCGAACTTGGTCCAGAACAGCCCCAGCACCAGCACGAGTTCGAACAGCGTCGGCGCGATGTTGAACAGCAGGAAGTAGAGCATCGTATCGATGCTCTTGGTGCCACGCTCGACGACCTTGGTCACCGCGCCCGTCCGCCTGGACAGATGGAAATCGAGGCTCAGCGCATGGAGGTGGCGAAACACCTGCGCGGCGAGGCGCCGCGACGCATCCTGCCCGACACGCTCGAACACCGCGTTGCGCAGATTGTCGAACAGCGTCGTGCCGAACCGCGACGCGGCGTACCCGACCACCAGCAGAGCCACGAGCGTCAGCGCGCCGCGGTCGTTCCCCGCCATCCGGTCGACCGCATATTTGAGCGTGAACGCCGCACCGAAGACCTGCACCAGCTTCGATGCGATCACGAGCAGCATCGCGACGACGATCCGCGCCTTCAGCCTGGGCTGCCCCGCCGGCCACAGGAATGGCAGGAAGCGGCGGAGCGTCGGCAGCAGAGGCTGGTCCGCGCGGGTGGAGGTGTAGGTATCAGGGGGCATTGCTGGTGGGGATGTAGGCGCGGTCAAGCCCCGGCGAAAGCGGTTGGGGGAACAATCCTGCCACTTCGTCGCTTTTCTATTTCGATTGGAGAATGAAATGGAACCGCTGTTCTACGTCATGGCCATCATGGGTTGCGGTGACGGCAACATCAATTGCACCGAAGCCCGGGTGATCCCGGCACGCTATGAGACGATGGCACAGTGCCGCGCGGCGCTGCCCGACCAGCTGGCGCAGAACACCGACGTTCCCTACCCGATGATCGGCGCAAATTGCCGCGCGCAGGGGCAGTATATCGCCAAGGCCGGCAAGGCGAAGGCGCAGGGCTGAGCCTCCGCTCGGCAGTACGGACTAGCCCTTGGGGCGCGTCCACAAGCGTGCGTCACGGGGCCGCCTCGGATAGAGCTTCTCCCGATTGGCTGCCTCTCGTGCGGCTGTCACGATAAACCCCAGCTTCTGCATCCCCGACGTCGTAACGCGGTGGTCCCATGCGTGCTCGCCGCGCGACGCAACGGCCCGCCCGATAGCGCCGTAGATCCCCGCCGCCGCGAGTACCGCCCAAGCCGATCGGAACGACAGCGCCGGGGTCCCCTCGCGGGCGCTGGCTTCGAACGCAGCGGCGCGATCCGCCATCCGCTTCGACAAGACGGCAAGCCGTGACCGGAAAGGCGGTTTCATGTGCTGACCGGGGGGAAAGTCCATCTCGACCAGCCATTCGATCGGCAGATAGCAGCGCCCGACCCGGTCATCCTCCTCGATATCGCGCGCGATATTGGCGAGCTGGAACGCCATGCCGAGGTCGCAGGCGCGGTCGAGCGTATCCTCGTCGTCGGGATCGACGCCCATCACGACCGCCATCATGCAGCCGACGACGCCCGCGACATGGTAACAATAGCGGTACAGGTCGTTTTCGGAACGCGGGCGCCAGTCTTCCGCATCGAGCGCGAAGCCGGCGACGAGATCGCGCGCGAACCGCCTGGGCATCCGGGTTTCCGCCGCGACGATCCTGAGCGCATCGAATGCGGGTTCGCCGACGACCTCGCCCGCGAGCGCCTGCTCGGTCATCGCCGACAGCGCCGCGAGCCGTTCGGGCGCGTCGTGGACCACGGTCATGCCGTGGCCATGGTCCTGCCCGTCCGCGATATCGTCGCACCGCCGGCACCAGGCGTAAAGCAGCCATGCGCGCTCGCGCGTCGGCTTGTCGAACAACAGGCTCGCGGCGGCGAAACTCTTCGAACCGCGCGCGATCGATTCATGCGCGGTCGCGACGATCGCCTCGCGCGAGGGGAGGGGGTGGCTCATGCGCGCACGCGCGCCACGATGGCGGCGACCACCCCGGCGAAGGCCGGGGTCCGGCTGGAAAACCAGACTTGGCTCACGCCGCGCGTCGTTACTTTGGCCGCCTCAACTGAACCCTGGCCTTCGCCGGGGTGGCGGCGAGTAATGGAGTGCGCCGTCAACCTCACAGGTCCGACGCGTTCATCCGCACGATCGGCTGGGTCGGGACGTGGTTCGCCATCCGGTCGAGCAGCACGTCGAGCGTGTCCGCGACGATCAGCAGGTCGCGGTGCTGCGGTCGCAGGAAACCGACCTCGCCCATCTTGTCCCAGAACGCGATCAGATGGTCATAATAGCCGGCGCTGTTGAGCAATCCGACAGGATCCGCGTGATAGCCGAGCTGCGCCCAGCTGAGCGCCTCCCACAGTTCGTCCATCGTCCCCGTGCCGCCGGGGATCGTGACGAACCCGTCCGACAGATCGGTGAAGAGTTGCTTGCGCTGGTGCATGCCCTGCACGACGTGAAGCGCGGTCAGCCCGCGATGCGCGACCTCGGCATCGACGAGCGCCTGCGGGATCACGCCGATCACCTCGCCACCGCGCTCGAGCGCGCCATCGGCGATCGCGCCCATCAACCCTGTCCGGCCACCGCCATAGACGAGCCCGATTCCGCGCTCGGCAAAGGTCCGCCCCAGCGCGCGGGCGCCCTCGATGTAGATCGGGTCCGCCGGTGTGGCCGACCCGCAATAGACTGCAAGACGTTTCATAGCGCACCGCTAAGGGATGCGCGCCTGCGCCACAAGTCGCTCTGATACCTGCCTGGCGAAGTGACGGGCGCGGTGACTAGCGCAGTGTTCGAACCGGCCGGTCGCGGCCGGTTCGAACGGTCAGTCGCTCAGCATTTCGACCGACACAGATCGCCGGCCGCTTGCGCGGCCACAACGCACACCTGTTTGGCGGTGGGGTTCGTCAATCTGCTGCACAATGCGGTCGCGGCGGCTTCGGCTGCGTTGCAGATCATCGTGCAGAAGCCGCCGACGTCGGCGATCGCGGTGCCGTCGTCCGTCGCTTCGATCGTCTCGCCGGTAAAATGCGCGCCGATAATGCTCGAAATCTCGTTCTGCTCGGTGGCGCTCAGTGCGTTCCAGTCCTGCTTGTTTACCTTGATGGTCATGTCGTCATCCTTCCTATGTGGTCAGAGCGGCCGCTCGACAGGAAGGGTAGGGGATCGTCAGCGCTGCACCATCGACGATCCATCCGTTTCGGCGGCGTGGAAAACACACAGGTCGCAGTTGGAAGATAAGTGATCGATGCGGAGGCGGCGGTTGCCAAAATCACCACCATTCCGGACCATGTCATTCCGGCAAGCCAAGCAGACACCCAGCCTGCAACGACGTGAAATCTTCGACTGGGGCGGCGCAATGGGTGGGACAGCCTGTGCAATCACCACCCATCGCATCGCGCGCCGCGGTATTACTTCTCGCTTTCGAGCATCAACCGCGCCGTCGCCTTGGCGCTACCGACGACGCCCGGAATGCCGGCGCCCGGATGCGTTCCCGCGCCGACGAAGTACAGGTTCGGAATATGATCGTCGCGGTTGTGCACGCGGAAATACGCGCTCTGCGTCAGTACCGGTTCGAGCGAGAATGCCGAGCCCAGATGCGCGTTGAGATCCTGTGCGAAGTCCTTTGGCGCATAGCTGAACTTGGTCACGATCCGCTCATGGATATCGGGAATCAGCCGCCGGCCGATCTCGTCGAGGATGCGCTTTTCGAGGATCGGGCCGATCTCGTCCCAGTCGACCGGGAACTTGCCCATGTGTGGCACCGGCGCGAGCGCATAGAAGGTCGAATGCCCCTCCGGGGCGAGCGACGGATCGGTCACCGTCGGATGGTGCAGGTAGAGCGAGAAATCCTCCGACAGCACGCCGTGATCGTAGATGTCCGACAGCAGCCCCTTATAGCGCGGTCCGAACAGGATCATGTGGTGCGGGATGCCCGGCCACGTGCCCTTGATCCCGAAATGCACGACGAACAGCGACGGGCTGTACTTCTTGCGCTCGAGCGACGCCTTCTTGCGCTGTCCGCTGCGCGAGGTCGCGAGCAGGTCGCGATAGGTGTGCATGATGTCGCTGTTCGCGGCCACCGCATCCGCCTGCGCCGACCAGCCGCTTGCGCAGACCACGCCCGTGGCGCGGTCGCCCAGCGTCTCGATCGAGGTCACCGGATCATCGAGCCTGAGCACGCCGCCCAGCCGCTCGAACTGCGTCACCAGCGCCGCGACGAGGCGGTTCGTGCCGCCGCGCGCGAACCAGACGCCGCCATCGCGCTCCAGCTTGTGGATCAGCGCGTAGATCGCGCTCGTCGTCATCGGATTGCCGCCGACCAGCAGCGTGTGGAAGCTCAGCGCCTCGCGCAGCTTCTCCGACTTCACGAAGCCCGACACGATCGAATAGACCGAGCGCCACGCCTGGTATTTCGCGAGCGCGGGCGCGGCCTTGATCATCGACCCGAAGTCGAGGAACGCGACATGGCCAAGCTTTTCATAGCCTTCGCGGAACACGCCTGCCGAATATTCGAGGAACTTCTCGTATCCCGCCCAGTCGCCGGGGTGAAGCTTCTCGATCTCGGCGCGCATCTGCACGTCGTCGTTGGTGTAGTCGAAATTGGTCCCGTCCGCCCAGTTGAGCCGGTAGAAGGGCAGCACCGGGTCGAGCGTCACGTCCGCGCTCATCTCGTGCCCGCTCAGCGCCCATAGCTCGCGCAGGCAGTCGGGATCGGTGATGACGGTCGGGCCTGCGTCGAAGGTGAACCCGTCACGTTCCCAGAAATAGCCGCGCCCGCCCGGCTTGTCGCGGCTCTCGACGATGGTCGTCTGCACACCCGCCGCTTGCAGCCGGATCGCAAGCGCCAGCCCACCGAACCCTGCACCGATGACGATAGCTGTCTTCATGATCTCATACTGCCTGCGATGGCGCGAACGGCGCGCGCGATGGGGACGGGGGGCTTGCCGGTGAGAATGCGTGCCTTGTCGGTCATGGTCGAGCGTCCGGCATAGAAGCGGCCGATCAGCGATGGCGACAGCCGGTAGAAGCGTTCGAGGATCCGATAGCGTTCCGCCGGTTCCGATGCGCGGAACAACATCGTGTCGAGCATGCGATAGAAACCGCGGCGTTTCCACGTCGCGCGCGCCATCGCATAGGTCGTGTCGTGGAGCGTGCCGCCCGAGAAATCGTGCAGCGCGGCGATCGCCGACGCGGTCCGCACCGCATCGGGCAGCGAATAGCCGGTGGTCGGGTGGAACATCCCCGCGCGCATCCCCGCCTTGGCGACGCGCGCGCCGGTCGACCGCCAATAGGCCTCGAAATCGCCCCCCATCGCGACCGGCAGCACGCCCGATTCCTCGCGCGCGATCGCCTTGACCGACCAGCCGCGGGCCGCGACATAGGCGTCGATCCGCTCGCGCAGCACCGGTACGTCGAGATCGGGCGTGTCGCTGTAATAGGTATCCTCGACGAACATCCGCCGCGCCTTGAACGGCAGGCAATAGACGAAGCGATAGCCGTCGATCTGCTCGACGCTCGCGTCCATCACCATCGGCCGCGGTGCCTTGTGCATCGCGCCGAGCTTCAGCTCGCGGCCCAGGAATTTCTGCCACGCCAGATCGAGCAGCGACAGGTCGCCCGGCCCGCGCGCGTCGATCACGCCGGTCGCCTCGATCCGGTCGCCATCCGCCAGCACCACCGCGGTCGCGCTCGCGCCAAGCACCTTGCGCCCGAGCATCAGCGCGTCGCGCGGCAGCACGCGGCGCACCTCGCGGTCGAGCTGTTCGCTTTCGATCGAATAATAGGTCTCGTCGATCGTGCGCGCATGCGCGGGGAAATGCACGTCGTAGCCGCGCCACGCATGCACCACGAGCGGCGCGACGATCCAGCGATCGGTCTGCGCCACGTCGCTGCCGAAGAAGGACCAGAGGTGATTGCCGCCGACGCTGTCGGCCGAATCGACCAGGCGCACGTCGAGCGTCGGATGCTTGGCTTTGAGCGCCAGCGCGATCATCCCGCCGGCCAGACCCGCGCCGACGATCGCGACGTCGCAGGGGATCGTCGATGCCATGGCTCCGACTAGCGCAAAGCTGCGCCCCGGCAAACAGCCTTTCCCGTGCAATCGCGGGCGAAGACAATCTGCATTGCCAACCGGACGACGGGCGGGATGCGGAGCCTTCGACGGAGCCTGTGACGCAGCCCTCGGGAAGGCCGGGAACCGCGTCGCGCGATCCTGTCAAAACACCCTCAGCGAGCGCCGCCCGCACACGAAGAGGCATGGCGCGCCGCGACCATCTCCGCCACTATGCCGGCAGCAACACCGGATCCGCCATGCCGCCCACACACCCGACGCCCACGCACCCGACGCCCGCCAGCGACGCCAGTCACCGCCATCCGCCGGCCCCGACGCTCACGACCGCGCGGCTGACGCTGAGCGGTCACGCGCCTGCCGATCTCGACGAGTGTGCGGCGATGTGGGCGGATCCGCGCGTCTACGCGATGATCGGCGGCGTGCCGCGCAGTCGCGAGGACGTGTGGATACGGCTGCTGCGTTCGATCGGGCAATGGGCCGCCTATGGCTATGGCAGCTGGATCGTGCGCGAGACCGCGACCGGGCGGCTGATCGGCGATCTCGGCCTGATCGAGGCGCGGCGGGCGATCCTGCCGCCGATCGACGGCCCGGGCGCGACAGGTCCCGAAGTCGGCTGGACGCTGACCGGGGAGGCGCAGGGGCAGGGCTATGCATCGGAAGCGCTCGCCGCGGTGTTTGCGTGGACCGATCCGCGCTTCCCCGTCACGACGTGCATCATCGATCCGGACAACGCGCCCTCGCTCCGGCTCGCCGCGCGCTTCGGCTATCTCGAGCGCGTGACCGGCCGCTATCACGACAAGCCTATCCTGATCCTCGATCGTCACGCTGGGTCTGGACCGCGGGCATAGGCCGGATTTCCAAAGCCGTTCCAGTCCTGCGGGAAACGTGCATTCTTCGCGCCCGACACCCCATTACCCCGCCCGCAAAAAGCCCCTATACGCAGCGGCATGACGATCGCGCTGGCCATCCTTCTTTCTGCGTTCGCGATGACGGTGATCGTCGGCGTGCGCTATCTCATCGTGTCGGGTGCGTTCGCCGCGGCGACGCGCGTGCGGCATCCGGGGCTCTATCGCGGGCTCGATGCACAGATGCGGCGCGAGATCGTCTGGAGCATCGCCTCGGCGGCGATCTACGGCGTGCCCGCAGGCGTCGTTGCCTGGGGGTGGCAGAATCGCGGCTGGACGCAGATCTATACCGACATCCACGCGATGCCGCTCTGGTATCTGCCCGTGTCGGTGCTGCTGTTCCTCGCAGCGCACGATAGCTGGTTCTACTGGACGCATCGCTGGATGCACCGGCCCAAGCCGTTCAAGCTCGCGCATGCGCTGCACCACGCCAGCCGTCCGCCGACCGCCTGGGCGGCGATGGCGTTCCATCCGATCGAGGCGATCACCGGCGCTGTGATAATTCCGCTACTGGTGTTCCTGATTCCGATCCATGTCGGTGGACTGGGTTTGGTCCTGACGATCATGACGGTTATGGGAGTCACGAACCATATGGGGTGGGAAGTTTTTCCCCGGTTCATCTGGCGGGGGGCATTGGGGGAATGGCTGATCACGGCCAGCCACCATCAGCGACATCACGAACAGTACAGGTGCAATTATGGGCTCTATTTCCGATTTTGGGATCGGCTCTGCGGCACCGACCGAGGCCTTGGCGACTTCAGCAAGTCGCATGACAAGGCGGCACGCGCCCATGCTGCGGCTCGCGGCGGCGGCAGTGATATGGGCCACCCTGGCGGCGGCGGCGCCGGTCACGCGGCTTGACGTCCGCGTCGACAATGTCCGCTCGACCAAGGGGTTGATCCGGATCTGCCTGACCGCCGACCCGCAGAATTTTCCGGCCTGCATCGACGACGCGAACGCGCTGACCCGCAACCTGCCCGCGAACGAGCGGACGACCAGTTTCGCCGGACTCCCGCAGCGCGGCTATGCGCTCGCGATCATTCATGACGAGAATGGCAATTCGAAGCTCGACACGTTCGCGGGTATTCCGCGCGAGGGCTTTGGCTTCTCGCGCAACGCCCCGGTGCGTTTCGGGCCACCGTCCTTTTCCGCCGCGCGCTTCGCGGTCGCCGGTGATGCCGAAATACAACAAGTAAAAATGCGTTATATCTTCTGACGTTGATAGCGGACCGAATGACGCACTGCCGCGTTGCGCGGTGGAACCTTTTTGTCCGGAGCACGTCCTTGCGCGCATTCTCTCTCGTCCTGACTGCCGCAACCGCGGCGTTTGCTGTCGCCACCCCGGCGCTTGCGCAGACCGATCCCAACCCCACCCCGCCGATCACCGATCCCGCCGACAACAACCGCATCACGCTCGGGCTGGGCGTCGCGTCGCTCCCCGATTACGAGGGCGCGGACAGCAACAGCTTCACCCCCGGCGCGGTCGCGATTGGGACGGTGCGCGGGCATGACTTCTTCACGCGCGGGACGCAGCTCTACGTCAATCTCATCCCGAACACGGGCGGCGTCGGCATCAACTACGAAGTCGGTGTCATCGCCGCGGTCCGCACCGATCGCACCGGCCGGGTCGACAACCGCCAGGTCCGCGCGCTCGGCAAGATCGACACCGCGTACGAAGTCGGCGGCTTTGTCGGGATCGGCAAGACCGGCGTCATCACCAGCGATTACGACACGCTGACCGCGCGCGTCGCCTATATCCACGACGTGTCGGGCACGCACGACAGCTATGTCATCACCCCGCAGGTCAACTATACGACGCCGTTGTCGGTCCGCACCTTGGTCGCGTTCGGCCTGTCGGCGGATTATGCGGGCAAGGGCTTCGGCCGGACCTATGCCGCGGTCACGCCGATCGGCACGATCAACAGCGGTCTGCGCACCTATGACATCAACGACAGCGGCTTCCGCCGGGTCAACGTCTCGGCGTTCGCGCTGCAGAGCCTGTCGGGCGATCTTCGCCGCGGGTTCGGCGTCGGCGCGGGCGTGCTCTACGGCCGCATGCTCGGCAAGTACAAGGACAGCCCGATCGTCGCGGACGTCGGCGATGCCGATCAGTGGCTGGGCGCCGTGGGCCTGACCTACACCTTCTGATCGCAACAAGCCGATCGACCCGAAAACCCCGTGCGGCCGGCCGCGCGGGGTTTTTCGTTTGCGCCTCCGTCCGTTGCGCCTATGCTCGCCCTACCCCGGGGGAGCGCCGATCCGCGCTTGAGAGGAAGGCAGGAGCCTTCGACCCGCTGAACCTGATCCGGTTGATACCGGCGGAGGGAGGGAGCGGTCGCCACAGAACCGCACGCCTTGCTCCGAGACCTTTAGGAGCAAGCGCATGGCCGATTACGAAGCACGCAGCGAAAAGGCCGATATCGGCGTCACCACCGGCCCCATCCGGGGCTCGCGGAAGATCCATGTCGCGGTGCCCTCCAGCCCCGACGTCCGCGTCGCGATGCGCGAGATCGTCCTCGACCCCAGCTGTTCCGAGCCGCCCCTGCGCGTCTACGACACCAGCGGTCCGTACACCGACCCCAGGGCGACGATCGACATCAACGCCGGCCTCCCACGACTCCGCCGCCAGTGGATCGAGGCGCGCGGCGACGTCGAAAGTTACGACGCGCGCGCGGTCCGGCCCGAGGACAATGGCCAGCTCGGCCCCGACCGCTCGGGCGGCGTCCCGCAATTCCCCGGCAGCATCAAGCGCCCGTTGCGCGCCAGGGCTGGCGCCAATGTAAGCCAGATGCATTACGCGCGCCGCGGCATCATCACGCCCGAGATGGAATATGTCGCGACGCGGGAGAATCTCGGCCGCGCGATGCTGAAAGAGTATAAGCGCGACGGCGAGAGCTTCGGTGCGTCGATCCCCGACTTCGTCACGCCCGAGTTCGTCCGCGACGAGGTCGCACGCGGCCGCGCGATCATCCCCAACAACGTCAACCACCCCGAATCCGAACCGATGGCGATCGGTCGCAACTTCCTGGTCAAGATCAACGCCAATATCGGCAACTCCGCGGTCGCCTCGAACGTGGCGGCCGAGGTCGACAAGCTCGTCTGGTCGATCCGCTGGGGCGCCGACACGGTGATGGACCTGTCGACAGGCCGCAACATCCACGACACGCGCGAATGGATCCTCCGCAACTCGCCCGTCCCGATCGGCACCGTGCCGATCTACCAGGCGCTCGAAAAGGTCGGCGGCGTCGCCGAGGACCTCACCTGGGAGATCTTCCGCGACACGCTGATCGAACAGGCGGAGCAGGGCGTGGATTACTTCACGATCCATGCCGGCGTCCGCCTCGCCTATATCCCGATGACTTCCAAGCGCGTCACCGGCATCGTCAGCCGCGGCGGCTCGATCATGGCGAAATGGTGCCTCAGCCACCACAAGGAGAGCTTCCTCTACGAGCGCTTCGACGAGATCACCGAGATCATGAAGGCGTATGACATCGCCTATTCGCTCGGCGACGGCCTGCGCCCCGGCAGCATCGCCGACGCCAACGACGAGGCACAGTTCAGCGAGCTCTACACGCTCGGTGAACTCACCCACCGCGCGTGGAAGAGCGACGTTCAGGTGATGATCGAGGGCCCCGGCCATGTGCCGATGCACAAGATCAAGGAGAATATGGAAAAGCAGCTCGAGGTCTGCGGCGAAGCCCCCTTCTATACCTTGGGGCCGCTCACCACCGACATCGCGCCGGGCTATGACCATATTACCAGCGGGATCGGCGCGGCGCAGATCGGCTGGTACGGCACCGCGATGCTTTGCTACGTCACGCCCAAGGAGCATCTGGGCTTGCCCGACCGCGACGACGTCAAGGTCGGCGTCGTCACCTACAAGCTCGCCGCGCATGCCGCCGATCTGGCGAAGGGGCATCCCGCCGCGCAGATGCGTGATGACGCCTTGAGCCGCGCGCGCTTCGAATTCCGCTGGCGCGATCAGTTCAATTTGAGCCTCGATCCCGACACGGCCGAGCAGTATCACGACCAGACGCTTCCCGCGGAAGGCGCCAAGACCGCGCATTTCTGCTCGATGTGCGGACCCAAATTTTGCTCGATGAAGATCACGCAGGAGGTTCGCGACTTCGCCGCGAAGCAGAACAGCCCCGCGGACAGTTTCCTCGCCGCCGACGTCGATCATAGCGATGCGGATCGAGCGAACTTCGCCAAGGGCACTCGTGCCGATGCCGAGAAGGGCATGGCCGACATGAGCGAACAGTTCCGCGCGAAGGGCGGCGAGATCTATCTGCCTGCGACGTGAGCCGGGGGGTGAGCCGGGGGACGTCTATGCGGTGACGGGCCGCTTCCTGATCACCGCGATCAGGTCGGCGACCGTCGACCGTGCGAAGACCAGCATCCACGCCGCATAGACCAGCCCGCCGATCGGCACGAGCAGCGCCAGCCGCCAATGCACGTCGATCGGCGGCAGCACCGCGTCGACCATCGTGATGACGAGCGTCATCGTTATCGCGGCCAGCGCCGGCGA
>NZ_LMKN01000001.1:1690000-1692502 GCF_001421535.1 Sphingomonas sp. Leaf20
GCGAAAGCGAGTCTGAATAGGGCGCCATAGTTTGATGTATTAGACCCGAAACCCGGCGATCTAGGCATGACCAGGATGAAGGTGCAGTAACATGCACTGGAGGTCCGAACCGATTAACGTTGAAAAGTTACCGGATGAGTTGTGTTTAGGGGTGAAAGGCCAATCAAGCCGGGAAATAGCTGGTTCTCCGCGAAAACTATTGAGGTAGTGCCTCGCACGAACACCTTAGGGGGTAGAGCACTGGATGGGCTAGGGGGTCGCGAGATCTACCAAACCTAACCAAACTCCGAATACCTAAGAGTGATATGCGGGAGACAGACGGCGGGTGCTAAGGTCCGTCGTCAAAAGGGAAACAGCCCTGACCTACAGCTAAGGCCCCCAAATCGTATCTAAGTGGGAAAGCATGTGGGACTTCCAAAACAACCAGGAGGTTGGCTTAGAAGCAGCCATCCTTTAAAGAAAGCGTAACAGCTCACTGGTCTAAACAAGAGGTCCTGCGGCGAAGATGTAACGGGGCTCAAGATACGTGCCGAAGCTTAGGGTGTGCCACTTATGTGGTACGCGGTAGCGGAGCGTTCCGTAAGCCTGTGAAGCGATCTGGTAATGGGTCGTGGAGGTATCGGAAGTGCGAATGCAGACATGAGTAGCGATAAAGAGGGTGAGATGCCCTCTCGCCGAAAGACCAAGGGTTCCTGCGCAAGGCTAATCCGCGCAGGGTGAGCCGGCCCCTAAGACGAGCCCGAAGGGGGTAGTCGATGGGAACCACGTTAATATTCGTGGGCCTGGTGGTGTGTGACGGATCATGTGTGTTGTCTGCTCTTATCGGATTGAGCAGGCTTCGAAATGGTTCCAGGAAATAGCCCCACCGTATAGACCGTACCCGAAACCGACACAGGTGGTCAGGTAGAGTATACCAAGGCGCTTGAGAGAAGTGTCCTGAAGGAACTCGGCAAATTGCCTCCGTACCTTCGGAAGAAGGAGGCCCTCACTATGCGCAAGCACTTTGAGGGGGCACAGGCCAGGGGGTAGCGACTGTTTAGCAAAAACACAGGGCTCTGCTAAGTCGGCTTCAAGACGACGTATAGGGCCTGACGCCTGCCCGGTGCCTGAAGGTTAAGTGGAGGGGTGCAAGCTCTGAAATGAAGCCCAGGTAAACGGCGGCCGTAACTATAACGGTCCTAAGGTAGCGAAATTCCTTGTCGGGTAAGTTCCGACCTGCACGAATGGCGTAACGACTTCCCCACTGTCTCCAGGACATGCTCAGCGAAATTGAATTCTCCGTGAAGATGCGGAGTACCCGCGGTTAGACGGAAAGACCCCGTGCACCTTTACTGCAGCTTCAGAGTGGCATTAGGAAGAAACTGTGTAGCATAGGTGGGAGGCTTTGAAGCATCGGCGCCAGCTGATGTGGAGCCATAGGTGAAATACCACCCTGTTTGTTTCTGATGTCTAACCTCGTTCCGTAAGCCGGAACAGGGACCCTCTGTGGCGGGTAGTTTGACTGGGGCGGTCGCCTCCTAAAGAGTAACGGAGGCGCGCAATGGTGGGCTCAGGACGGTCGGAAACCGTCTGTTAGAGTGCAATGGCATAAGCCCGCCTGACTGCGAGACTGACAAGTCGAGCAGAGACGAAAGTCGGTCATAGTGATCCGGTGGTCCCTCGTGGAAGGGCCATCGCTCAACGGATAAAAGGTACGCCGGGGATAACAGGCTGATAACCCCCAAGAGCTCATATCGACGGGGTTGTTTGGCACCTCGATGTCGGCTCATCACATCCTGGGGCTGGAGCAGGTCCCAAGGGTTTGGCTGTTCGCCAATTAAAGTGGTACGTGAGCTGGGTTCAGAACGTCGCGAGACAGTTTGGTCCCTATCTGCCGTGGGCGTCGAAATTTGAGAGGAGTTGACCCTAGTACGAGAGGACCGGGTTGAACATACCTCTGGTGTACCAGTCGTTCCGCCAGGAGCGCAGCTGGGTAGCTATGTATGGACGGGATAACCGCTGAAAGCATCTAAGCGGGAAGCCTCCCTCGAGATAAGATTTCATAGAGCCGTCGGAGACCACGACGTTGATAGATCGGATGTAGAAGTGCGGTAACGCATGGAGCTAACCGATACTAATTGCTCTATTCGCGCTTGAGAGTCTCACACCATCAATGACAACACTGGGCAACCAGCTAGCCAACGATGCGTGCGGATGATTAAGACGACGCCAGATTGCCAATCCCCTCGCCGTCGAGGGATTGGTCCAACACATTACACCCAAGCACGGTATCGATTTTAAAACCCTCAAGCTTCGCCGCAAGGCGACGCTCGAGGGACCCAGATATTCACGCGCACGCATGTCGCACCGGCTCCATTGCCTGGTGGCTATAGCGTCGGTGTCCCACCCGATCCCATTCCGAACTCGGCCGTGAAACCCGACTGCGCCAATGGTACTATCGCTCAAGCGATGGAAGAGTAGGTCGTCGCCAGGCATTGAAGCCCGTGCAACATGCAAGCACAC
>NZ_LMKN01000002.1 GCF_001421535.1 Sphingomonas sp. Leaf20
AGGCGACATGCGCCGTTACCTCGTCATTGCTCCGGGCGACCCGATGATGCCGGGCGCTGTCGTTCAGGTGCAAAAATGAGGATTCCGGTGAAACCTGCGCCCCGCTGTCCGTGTCCGGTATATTCGGCATGACGCTGGGCTAGGTCGACACGACGTCTCGAGAGTGTCGGAAAGCACTTGTTTGTCGCACAATGGTGATTACGACTGGGTTTTCTACATATCGGGCCGCTGAATGCCGACAATGGGAAGGAAAGCGGACTGGCTGCTTTAGAGAGGGCAGGTGCGCTCCACTACCTGGTGCACTTCCATTTCGTCGCAGCAGGATGCCTTTACGCCTAGCTCATTACAGGCCCCGATCCGGCGCCGCATCGGCCTTCCGTGCCTGCCCGCCTGATAGTGCTGGGGGTCGCCGTCGTGATCCACTCGATCATGTCGCAGCTGCTCTACGCCGGGCTGTTCGTCGCCATATCCGTGCCGGTTGAACAGTTTCGCCGCGGTGCGGAGCTGATGTCAGTACATGGCGCCCAACTCGCCGGAATGGGTCTGCGATGCGGCATGTTCTGGGTCAAAATCGAAGCCCGGCTTAAGCGAGACCGGTAGGACGAAGCGTTTGCTGCGTGCCGGCTGGTCAGCTTTCTCCAAACAACTCACGTTGCGCCTTGTCCAATTCCTCTGCGTAGCGGCGTCGCGCATAGCTCTCGGAGAGGATGCCGAGAACTGCCCCGTCGCTTCCAACTACCGCCAGTTCGTCCGCACCTTCGGTATCGAACGTAGTCATGACGCTTCTGATGTCTGAATCCGGCGTAAGGGCGAGACCCGTGTGGATCGCCAGCGACCCGATCGGTGCCTTCTGATCGACCTCTTCGGCAAATGCACTGGCAGTCTGTACGATACCGCCATAATTTTCGTGGTCATCGACTAGTAGGACCCGACTTGTGGAACCAAGCGGAAACGCCCGACGAAACTCGGCGATCGTCGTGTTGCACGGCGTAGCCCTTTCGACACGTCGCATCATCTTGCCCGCTGTAAGCGTTCTGACCCAGCCGACATCGCGGGCGCTTTTGATGGTTTCGCCCCGGAGATGCAGGCGCCACGTAGAAAAGGAATAGCCGAACAGCTCGCGGACGATGGTGGACGAGACCAGCGATGCTGCAATGGCCGCGCCGGCAAGGGAGAAGTCGTGGGTCGCCTCAAGGACTAGCATCGCCATCGTCATCGGCCCGCCAACTACGGCGACCGCTAATGCGGCCATCCCCACCAGGGCCGCATTGTGCGGGTCGATCACAGGCGATCCGACAATCCATTCGAGTGAACCAGCAAACAGGTGACCCAGCAGGCTGCCCAAGAACAAGGATGCGAAGAACAGGCCACCGCGGAAGCCAAAGCCAAGTGAGATGATGGAGGCCGCGCACTTGACGACGAAGATGGCGGCGAGGAAGCGCAGCGATACCTCGGCTTCAAGATTGAGGTGGAGGGCGCCGTGACCAGCAGAGAGAATTTGCGGCGTGAGCATCGCCAGAGGGATGAGCAGAAGACCGCCCAATATCGGCCGGCAAATCGAGGGTATCGGCAGTTTGCGTGTAGCTGCTTCCATCTCCGCAACAGCCCGCATCAGCAGTATACCAGCGCCAGCGGCACAGGCCCCAAGACCGGCGTAGAGAAGGTAGTGGAACGTCTCGATCTGTTCGCCTGCATTAGCCGCAACCAGATACGGTTGAGCACCAAACGCCTGCGCCACAAGGACACTCGCCAGGCACGCCGCAGCGACAGGTGCCAGCGCTGATATCGTATAGGCCCCGATTACGATCTCAAAGGCATAGAAGGCCCCAGCTAATGGAGCCCCGAATGCACCTGCGATGGCGGCGCCCGTTCCGGCGCCGACCAAGATGCGCAGATCGGACCTGCGTAACGCAAACCAGTTGCCGCTGAGCGAGGCGACGAGCCCTCCCAACTGCGCATACGCCGCCTCAAGCCCCACAGACGCACCGAAGCCGTTGGAAAGGATCGTTTGCCCGGAGATAACGAGGCTGTCGGACCATGACATGCGACCACCATGAAGGGCGTTCGCCTCTACAGCGTCGACCATCCGGCGCCGGCGAGCATGAGTAACCCAAGAGAAGAGTGCGAGGACGGCTCCACCAGCCGGCAGGGCAAGTAGAGCAAGGTAAGGGATCGTCGTGGCCGCACTCAGCCTTTCATCCGGCGACAAGGCATAAAGCAGATGCTGCATCGCCTGTGCGAGCGTACCCTGGACGACACTGAGCAATCCGGCTGCACTGCCGATCATGATGGCCAGCACGATGAGTGCAGCTTCGCTGGATCGAAAAGCTTTACGGAGCCACGATGGCGCCACCCGACCAGATCCAGGTGGACTAGCTGCGCTATCGATCAGTGGCGCTGAAGCCATGTCAGTCGGCGTCCTGCATCAAGGTTGCAAACAGGGCTGCGGCGAGAACGGCGCTCGAAAGCCACATCACAATCGACAGCGTCCAAGACGTCGCCAGTCCAGCTGCCGTGATTGTTGCAAGCAGTAGGACGATGAGAACGGGCATGGCTGCCCGCGAGTGGAAAAAACGCATGAAGCCGCCTACGCCTGCTACATCTGCGGTGCCACAACCTTCCGAGCCGCCCGGTACGCTTCCTCGCCACGGACGCCATTCAGTATCTTCGAACGCCTGCGGCTTGGCCATGCTGCCCATCAACAGTACCCGGCGATCAGTGCAGTGGCCAAGTCCACATCACTAGAGGCGTACCAACCAAGACCACCAGAACCGATAGTGGTGCGCCCAGCCGGGCGTAATCGCTGAAGCGGTAGCCCCCAGGACCAAAAACCAAGGTGTTACACTGATGCCCAATCGGCGTCAGGAAATCGCATCCTGCCCCGATAGCGGTCCCGATGAGGAAGGCTTCGGGGCGATATCCGAGGTCATGCGCGAACACCGCCGCGATTGGCGCCATCACCAAGACCGTCGCGGCATTGTTGAGAAACGGCGTCACAGCCATCGCCGCTACGAGGATCAGGGCGACCGCGCCCCATGGCGGCAAGGAGGCCGCCAGATGGGCAAGCGAGGTCGCGAGTACATCCGACGCGCCGGTGGTGCGCAGGGTTTCACTGACCGGAATGAGCGCGCCCAGCATGATGAGAATTGGCCATTCGACGCCATCATAGGCATCTCGCAGCGGTAGCGCTCCGGTCGCCATCATTAGACCGGCAGCGGCGAAGAAGGCGACGGCCACAGGCACATAGCCGGTCGCGGTTACGGTCATCGCCACCGCGAGGATGATAAGTGGTAGGAAGCGACGCTTCGAACTTCCCAGACGCAGGGCACGCTCTGCCAGCGGCAGCGTACCGAGGTCACGCATGCGTTCCGGCAAGAGTGTGAGGGGTCCTTGAAGAACAATGACATCGCCGGCGCGCAAGACGGTCTCGCTGAGCTGCTTGGTCAGCCGTTTGCCGGCGCGCGATACCGCGATGAGATTGACGCCATAGCGTTGCTGAAGCCGCAGTCGTCCAGCGGACTGGCGGACCAACACGGAGCCGGTGGTGATGACCGCCTCAATGACGCCAACCTCATCATCTTCGCTGCCTTCCGGTAGGTCACGATGCTGTCCGGCAAGTGCTAGGTGGTCACCCGCAATGACACGCTCAAGCGTATCCGGGTCACCGCCCAAGATCAGCGTGTCGCCGGCAGCCAGAAGGAACTCGGCCGTAATGCTCGTGCGCACATCGTCACGGACAACATTGGCGATCGTCACCTCATTATCATGACGGTCGATGAAGGACTCAACCGTTTCGCCGACAGCGGGCGATCCGTCTTGGATGGTCGCCTCAGTGACATAGTCCGTGATGTTTAGAGCTTCGCCCATGGTCGGCGCTGCGCGGCGTTCCCTGGGCAGGAGGCGGTAGCCGAAACGCAGGAAAATGAGGCCGACCACAAGCAGGCCCAGCCCCGTTGGCAGATAATCGAACATGCCGAACGGCTCACCGGTCATCTGCTCTCGTACTCTGCTGACAATAATATTCGGCGACGTACCAACGAGGGTCATCAACCCGCCAAGGAGCGAAGCGAACGACATCGGCATCAGGAACACCGAGGGGCTAGTGTCCGATTTCTTCGCCGTCTGCACGGCTGCCGGCATCAGCATAGCCAAGGCACCGACGTTCTTTACGAGCCCGGACGATACCCCGACTGCCGTAGTCAGCACCACGAGTTGCGACCGGACGCGTGTCACGCGCCGCGCCAGTATCCCGAGCGCGCTCTCGATTAGGCCGGAACGCTGCATTGCCGATGAGATCACCAGCGCCGATCCAACGATGATAACGATGTCATCGGAAAAGCCAGTAAATGCCGCTTTGGGCTTCACCAATCCCAGCGACAGCCCGGCAAGCAGGGCGATGATGGCCGTGACATCATAGCGAAATCGGCCCCAAAGAAAGAGGCCCATCATGCCAATCAGCAGGCCAATCGACATAAGTTGCGGCGTGGTCATGCAAGCAGAATCCGTAAAATGGCGATAGTCACGCCGGTTATTGCAGCCAAATCCCGACGAGTGCCGCCAAGACGGCAATCGCTAGGAAGCCGTTCACAGAGATCAGCAACCAAGCCGGCAGTCGCTGAGTGTCGGGCCGCGGTGGGGCGATAGGAATCATTTCACGCCAGACCGCTGCAACGAAGCAGAAGCCGCTGAACAGGATCAGGACGGTTGCGGTCGCACCGGCAAGCCAGCCGGGCACGATGTTCTCAAGCAATGCGCGGGCGCCAATTCCTGCGGCTAGAGCGGCAAGCCCGGTACGGACCCAGGCTGCGTAGGTGCGCTCCGCTGCCATGACTGTTCGATCGGCAGCAAGCTCCGTGCGCCGATCGGCGCTATCTGCTTGCTGCTTGGCGCTATGCTCCAACCGGTCCGCACCGTGAACGAATGGGCCGTTGAAATCACGGGTCAATGACAGTCGTTCGTTGGCCATGGATGATCAACGATACCCACACGCTTTCAGCACATCGAATGTTAAAAAGGATCATGCCGAATAAGTTATCGAGGTTAGCAGATCCCCCGCCTTCACAGGTGTCAAAACCGGCTGGTTGCGGCACGAAACCTTTCTCGAAAACGATCCAGACCGTGCGAAAACTCCAACCCCGAATGTAGCGTACTAATATAGCTGCGTGTCGGTTGCCAGGTGATTGGCTATCTTGCGTCGCAGCCATATCTGGCGACGTTATGTTTCGAGCATCACGTCTGTATCGGGGGCGGCGGTGAGTTTTCGCACGGTCTGGATCGAATTTCGGGAATGTCCGGGTTGGGCAGGAAAGCGGACTGGCGGCTTTCGGGGCCGCGCTCCGAGAAACTTGCCATCGAATGCGCCTGCCAAATGCATCAGATTTCTGCATCGGCGGATACCCAGCTTTCCTGCCGTTCTCTGGCCGATGCGAAATCCGTGAGTTTTGCATCATGAACACAAACTCGGCCGCTTCTCGAAGCGATCATCGGAGAAGCGGCCAATCGAGATCACTCAGCAGGTACTGATCGTTTGAAGTAGTGAAATGGAATCCAGCTAGATACGTATATCCATCCTGCCTTCTTCATCTCCGCCGTTATCGACGCTTTGCCAATTTTACGTCGATATTCCCATACGTGGGTAGTTGGCCGAAATACCAGTGTGAGAGCGCCAGTACGGACCAGTTCATTCCCCTTCCCGCCTTCCTCGCGCAGGATGCTCATCTCGTTGAAGGCGGTAGCCCCAAGACGGACAATTTCCTCACCTTCTCCGCTCGCCAGTTCGTCGCCCATTTCGACAGACTTGAACCGCTGCTGGGCAGCCTGTTTTGAGATGCCAAGGGCGTTTCCGATATCTGTCCAACTCAACCCGGTTCGCCGGGCTGCGTCGATCCAGCGATGAAGGCTGATCCTTCCCTCATCTGCAACCAAGTGCGCTACCGTAATAGCTTCCGCAAACCCCTCTGCGGTCTCACCGGTAAAAGGAGGCTGACGGTCCGCTGCCCAGTTCAATACGATAGCGGCCGTTTGCCCTCTGACGGCCTGCTGCTCACTAATCTGCACGATCTTCTCCGTCAATTAGTCGTTGACGACTCGTCAATCTTTCATTGACGAAAAAGAGTCAAGGCATAGTTGACGATCGTAGCAGAGTGATGATGCAAAACTTTTGATTTTTGCATCAGGAATGGCCGGGATGGGATAGATCGCCCTGAACAAATGGCTGCTTTCGGGCTCGCAAGTCGACCACTTGAACGGCCGAGAATGGGCGTTAGCGGAACGGCCGGGATGGAGAGGAAAGCGGACATTCGCGGGATCCGATGATCGGGGTCCGCTATTAATAGAAGCGGACCCGTGTCGGACAAATCAGGCAGGAAAATGAATTCCGCACAATTTGTTGCCGTCGGGGTCACGAAAATAGGCCAGCTCGATGGTGCCCATGGAGGCAGTTTCGCGCGGTCCGGGCGGAGCTTCGATCGATGTCCCGCCGGCGGCAACGGCGGTATCGTGAAGCTGCTTCACCTGTTCGGGCGAGTCGCAGGAAAAGGCGACGGTGCTGCCGTTGGCGACGCTTGCCGGTTCGTCGTTGATCGGCTGGCTGACGATAAAGTTAGTTCCGTCGCCGTTATTGTAGATCAGACGTGTATGGCCGCTGTCGGCGATATTTCGCGTCCCTTCCCCTGCACCCAAGGTGCCGAGCACCGTGTCGTAGAAGCGCTTGGACCGTTCAATGTCATTGGATCCGACCATGGTGTGAAAAAGCACAGGCACTCTCCTGAAGGCTGATCGACTTCCGATCGCTATTAGCAGTCTCACCTAGCCGGCAGGTAACCTGCAGTCACCCCGGCCCGTGGAATGTCCGCTATTGGGCGTTAGTTGTCGAACCACCCCAAACGTTCGACTTCGACGGAATTGCTGCCCATGTGGCGTATGAACGCGTCGCGAAGGCCGTCGATGTGCTTTTGCCATTTTGGGAGGTCGGCGCTCGGATCGACGCCATCGGCTTCGAACAGCCACCCGACGAACTGATCGACCGTCACCATTCCTCTATCAGGCAAGAAATCGGTGACGTGCATCGGGCTGTCATCGACCACCGATCCGCACCAACCGCGTTCTACGCAAACCTCTGTCATCAGGGCATGGAAGGGCTCTCGATCCGTCATCGAGCAATGCTGAACGAATGACCACATTCGAGCAAGCGCCTCACGGTTCGGAACGGCAACAACTGGGCGTGAACGGCCCTGCCGTTTTTAAGCGCCGACTAGCCCCGCCAGTGTCGGAAAACACATGATAGCCGACACCCTGACCTGCACTTTGGCCGAACCACACCCGCCTTCGGTCTTAATGATCGACAAACCCTGTCGCTTTGATAAAGTGTACGAGAATATGTTTTCGGGGGTTTGTCGTACATGTTGGTCGGATATATGCGGGTTTCGTCGGCCGACGACCGCCAGACGGTCGATCTTCAACGCGACGCGCTGGTCGCAGCTGGTGTCGATCATCGGCATCTCCATACCGACAAGGCATCCGGGGCGCGCGACGACCGGCCGGGGCTGAAAGCCTGCCTCAACTATTTAAACGCGGGCGACACGCTGGTCGTTTGGAAACTCGACCGGCTCGGACGCTCACTGCCGCACCTGCTGACGATCGTCACCGACCTGAAGGCGCGCGGTATCGCGTTCCGATCGCTAACCGAGCAGATGGATACAACGACGCCGCACGGCGAGTTGCTGTTCTCCCTGTTCGGCGCGTTGGCACAATATGAGCGTGCGCTGACGCGCGAACGGGTGATGGCAGGACTGGCCGCAGCCAAACGCCGGGGACGCCAAGGTGGCCGCCCGCCGATGATCGACGCGGAAACGCTCGAACGGATCACCGCCGCGCTTGATGGCGGAGCCAGTAAAGCGTCCGTCTGCCGGACCTTCAAAGTACCGCGGTCTACCCTACTTGGCACGCTAGCGCGGATCGGTTGGGCCGCACCGGGGAAGGCCTAAGTTTAGCGACATAGCGCTCGACATTCATGTTCCCTTGTACACCTATGTCGCAAAAGTCTGTTGCAGTACACGTTCTTTTCGATACAGTTATGCGACATGCTGATCGGCTACGCCCGTGTGTCCACTGATGACCAGGATCTCCGGCTGCAACGTGCCGCGTTGAAAGAGGCTGGATGCAAGCGGGCGTTCGAGGAAAAAATCTCGGGCGCGAAGCGTGATCGGCCCGAACTGGCTAAAATGATCGATCAGCTGCGCGGTGAGGACACTGTGGTGGTGGCGCGGCTCGACCGACTGGCACGCTCCACACGCGACCTGCTCGACATTGCCGAGAAGCTAAAGGAGGCTGGCGCCGGCCTGCGCTCACTAGCCGAGCCCTGGGCAGATACGACATCGCCAGCGGGTCGCATGGTGCTGACCGTGTTCGCCGGCATTGCTGAGTTCGAGCGCGAGTTGATCCACCAACGCACCAGCAGTGGGCGGGTAGCTGCCAAGGCAAGGGGAGTGCGCTTCGGGCGCCCGCCCAAGCTCACTGCCGATCAGATAGCGCTGGGTGCGCGCTTAGTGGGGGAGGGCACGTCAGTGCGCGAGGCCGCCAAACTCCTTAAATGTCACCATGCTACCCTTTACCGAGCGTTGTCAGCCCCCTCTCCGGCTAGCTGACAGCATATCAGGCCGTTTTCTGGACATACGTTAACGGACGGGTTGTTGGTCGCTTCAGGATGGCAAAGCCCATGCAGCGATCAATCCATGGTCCATGTGCAGAAATCGGCCGTTTATTGAACATATACGAGCGGATTGATCGCCCGAGGCATATTGCTTTCGCGACGGGGGCACCATGTCGTTAGGTCCGCACATTATGCTCCTAAATCGCCAGCCGCTTGCTAAAGTCGATCGCAAAACCTCAGCGACAAGTTGGCAAGTCGGGAACCGACCGGGCCGCTGCTTTTCGCCAACGCAAAGAGTCCAATGGCCACCAATAAAGAGAAATCTCTAAGGAAAGCCGCAAGCGCTCTCCAGGCTGCCAAATGTGCCCGGCCAGTGCTATTCGAGTTTGATGATGAAGATTTTCCCTACGGAACCTCCGGCTCTTCGGTCCTGGTCGAGCTCGGAGGGCAGGTATTCGCAGTAACGGCAGCCCATCTTTTCGATAAATATATGGGAAGTCCCATACAGGCGGACCAACTGCGCATACCATACTCGATCGAACACGCTGTAGAGCCGAATAACGCTTTTGTTCCACACGAAGCGATTCTGCGGATTAAGCCAATAGCTACAGAGGAAACGGCCGAGTGGCAGGACCTAGCCATCGCACCAGTCAAACAAGATCTGCTTGTGCGGCACCTCTTTTGTGGCGAGGAACCCCTCTGCTTAGACGGCCTTACTTCCGATGTATCGTTTGGAACAGTCTTGGTCCGAGGGTTTCCAAGTGAAACTCGAGAATTCGACCCGGAAGACCGTATCATCAGATATTGTCCAATTTTGCTCGTCGGGCAAAGTCATCGTGGGTCATGGAGGGAAGACGACTGCACCTTCCAAGTCGACGTTAAGTCCATTCATGGCTTAACGAACTTCGACGATCTATCGGGCAGCCCGGTCATTCGCGTAAACGCAAATGGGCAGCATCAACTAGCAGGCATTGTTTTGCGCGGAGGCAATGATCAACTTCATGTTCTTGAAGCGCGGATCATCGCGGCGACATTAAACGCTTACTCCCGCGGTGAGAATGAAGCGACGATTCTGCTAGGCAACCGCTAATGACGGATTCTGATAAGAGCTACCGTCTCAGGAGCGGCGGTAATAAAACTACTCAATTTTAACTGCCAACCGTACTCAAAGCAACTGGAATGCGGAACATATGAACACTCCTACCCGCACGGCTAATCCGCGATTACCGGTAGTCGGTCTATTCGCGAACGAACTTGAACTGCGCGATGCCTTGGCTGCGAACCTAGACCTGATCGAGCCGGGTTTGCAATTGCTTGGTAAAGAATACTCTGTGGCCAACCCGCATGGGGCTGCCGGCCGGATTGACATTATTGCAAGAGATTCTTTTGATCACATTGTATGCATCGAAGTAAAACGCAGTGACGCCAGCGCCCGTACCGGAGTACATGAGCTCAGCAAATACGTAACACTCTTAGTCGATCAGGAGCGCATTCCACGCGAGATGATCCGATGTGTCATGGTATCTACGGACTGGCATGAACTTAACGTCCCGTTATCCTATTTTGCCGTTTCCGCTGGCGTCGATGTCCGCGGTTTCATTGTCAAGAACGTGAATGGTTCACTTTCACTTGAAGTGCAGCCACTTCTGCCTTTGACTTTCTTGCCACAGCTCAGCCCCGAGATCGATCTTTTGCACTTCGCGGCGGCGAAAGATCGACACATTTATTTAGAGCATGTTCGCGGCCGCGCAAACTTGCTCCCTCAGATTCGAATCGCCCTTATCGAACTTGATCTCGCAAATGATGTCTTTGCTGAAGAAGCTCCGTTTAGGATCGTCGCATGCGTCTGGCGTATAGCTGAGCGGCATCTGGAGGCAATTGAGAACGTGATCGGTCAGCCAGTCGGTAGCCGGCCCCCGTATGGCTTCCTAGGATGGGAGGCCGAATGTGATGCGCTTGAGTGGATCTGCGCAGACGGTGCCCCAGGGATCATTCCTACTCTTGCCGAGGATCGACGAGGAACGGCGGAAAAGATTGCATCGCTACTGACGCGGTATGATGTAACGTCAGTCACTCGCATGGGGGCGTGGCCGCGATCGCAACTCATCGCCGATGACGAATACGTTCTCCGCCAGATCGGCGCTCTTTCAATCAGTTCTGGCGCCGGTCGTCGCAACCGGCACAGCTTCGAAGCTAAGGTAACACCCTTAGCCAAACCGTCTTGGCAGGCGCAGCAGCAAGCCTTTATGGACTTCATCTCCTTTGAACCCCGCTGGAAGAAGCCAGTCCAATCGTTTTTCGAGCGTTGGCAAGATATTGACATAACTATTGTACTATCTGCGCACGACAAGCGGCACTTCTATTACATACTGCATCAAGCGCGCGCGCATTCGACTACGGTTACATCCTATTTTGTCGTAAAGGCGGAGCGCGATGGAGTGATGGTAGAGGCCTTGCATGGCCACTACAGCTGGGACGGGAAAACTTGTCCAGACGACCCTGAAGCGGGCATGCGCCGGATCTACGGCAGCCTGCCGCAGGTTGCGCTCGCCATGTTCAGTGCAGTCGATCAACGTCGCTATGACATTGCTTGGCGGATACATGGTTTCATTCCCGTCATCGATCAATACCCAGCGCGAGGCGAACGTGTCGGCAAAGCTGTGGTGCGCCGATCCGCGCGGGATTTCGTCACGGCCAATCCGCGCTATGCCACCAAGGTTTCAGCACTGCTTGAGCGCTATGGAAACATACCAACGGATCCGACGGGCATGGTACCCCGTGATTGAAGCCAGGAATCGCAGATCAAAGATAGCGGTGACCTACCCTGCGCCTACTGCAATTTAGCACACTTCTTAGTGATGATGACTGACGGGCGGGCGGACAGCAGGCGTGAGCCGTTGGAGCGCGGCCCCAGCCGAAGCCACTCTCGGTGTTCAACAAACCGTCGTTTTCTGTACATGAGGCTGGGTTGTAATGAAGGCGAGATTTCAGAAGGGCATTAGAATGGACGCAGATGCGAACAGTGGCACGACCGATCTCTGGGATATTATTGCGGAAGGGTTAGAGCGAGACGGAGATTTTGCCGCCCGCGAACACTTGGCCGCCGGCCGCCCAATCTATTACGTCGAAGACGACACGCCCGAAGGACTACTGATCAAGAAATATCCTGACGGCCGGCGCGAGCTGGTCCGCCACGCGCGTGAAGGCGACGAGGTGGTGCGAGCGCTTTGAATGAATGCAAACCGGCTCTGCCGAGGCGGTGAGAAAACGGCCGCTTTATGTACACCGGCACTACTAGCCCTTGCGCAGCGATTAAGGTTCTAGAGCGATCGAGTTCGATGGAAGGTTTCCTACATGTTGCTTCTTAGCGCTTCCGCCAGCGCCGCGCGCCGCTGCTCGTTGAACTCGTAGCTCGACGGTTCATGGTGCAAGTCGTCAACGCGCCTCGAGATGTCGCCAAGAACGCTGGCAATCTCATACTCGATTGGTCGATCCGGCGATGACGGACGCTTGCGGGCGAGCCATTTGTCGAGACGATCGATGTAGCGGTGCAGCGACGTACCCGACGCAGCTTGCCGCAAACGGCTCAGTTCGCGGCTGCCGGGGTGCTGACGATAGGCATCAAGCGCTGCGCGGACCTCTTCGCCCCTTGTTGCCGGCCGATCGCTGAGATCGGCCGAGCCGCCTTTGGCAAGTGCTTCATCGTTATGGACCGCCTTCAGGCCCGCCTCGAGCGCGGAACATAAGGTCGTTACTTCTTCCTGCAGTCGCTCCGGCAACCAATCGTAAGCAGAATTGCCGATATAGAGGAATGGCAGCGTGAAATGATCCTGTACGGCTTTCGGCAACATTCGCTGAAGACCGATGACGCCCCTCAGCTTATCCATGAACTGCTCAACCGTCATACCGCGCCACAACGTGGCGAGCGATTCCATGTAGGTGAGGTTAGCGTCCGTTGGTCGATCACCGGTGTTCCAATGGCGCGAAAAGGTCATGCGTCATTCCCGTCTATGCTGGCCGGCTCGGGCGAGGTCGCAAGCCGAGGCGACGCGCTATCGATGATCGGCGAGGAAATGATGTATATCGCGTGCGGCCCCCCCGGTGCTCGCCCCAAATGCTTTTGCGCGGACGCGTCCGCATCGGAGATCGCAACCGCGGTCGCCCCCTGAAAGCGCTGGTCACGGTTCAGAAGATCGAAGCCGGTGTACCCACTCTCGTCGATGCGAAAGCATTCCATGGTCTATCTGTAACGCGGGCGGGGATTTTTGGCGAGTGCGGTATCGAGCGCCCGCTAGGCGAGCGGCTCTGTCAATTGCGGCATGGGATACCAATTATGCTACGGCAGGGGAGGCTTTGAGATGGGCGATGACGGACGATAAGCGTGCTGAAACGCCAAGCGATGGCGAGAGCACCAGCCTTGGTCTCGACACTCCAGTCGCGGCCAAGTTGGAAGAGACGAATATTGGCGGGGCGGCATTGTTGGCGTCCCTCCGGGCGGGCCTTCCCGACTTGCTCGCCGAGCGAAGTGCCAGCGATACCGCCTTCCGACGCGCCTGCCGACGACGCTGGAAGCAGGGATTCGACCTGCTCCAGATGTTCATCGCCCTGAGCGAAGAACTGGGTTCGAGCTACAATGATCGGGGTCGTCCGGTTGCCGTTAACGAGCGCAACCACCGCTTCGAGGCACTCGTCCTCCTGCATGCACGCGCCGTCCGGGTCGCCAACGAGATCCAGACGCTGCTACACGAGGGATTTCCAGATGGTGCGCTCAGCCGATGGCGCACGCTGCATGAACTTGCGGTAACGGCAACTTTCCTTGCTCGCCACGACGACGAGATCGCGCGGCGCTTCCTCGCCCATCGCGGCGTGGCCAGCGCCAAGGCGCTCCGCCAGCACGAGGAATATGTGCCACGATCAGGGATGGCACCCTTAGCTGAGGGTGAACTCGCGCGTGTTGAGGAAGTGCGCGATACGCTGGTCCAAGAGTTCGGACCCGAATTTGCGGACGAGCTGGGCTGGGCTTTCCCGGTAATCGGTCGCAAGCGCGCCAATTTGTACGACCTTGAACTCGCCACCGGCCTCGATCATTGGCGCCCACGCTTCCGATGGGCGTCCGACGATATACACGCCGGACCCAAGCCACCACGTGCCAGCCTCGGCATGGTCGAGCGGCCTAACGACCAGCCTGGCCTGCTCGTGGGCAGGAGCGACAGCGGGTTTACTGACCCCGCGCACATGTGCGTTCTGAGCCTCAACCTGGTCAATCACGCACTACCGCCTGAGTATTTCGGCGATCGGGATCTGGTGCTCCTATCGGCGCTTCGTACCCTCAGCGATCAGGTAGGCGAGACGTTTCTACGGATCGATCGCGCCAAACGGTGACATCGAACTGCGATCCGGCTGCTTCCAGCCGTGGCGCCCGCCAAAATGTAAAAGCGACAACGAACGGCGTCGCCTTGGCTGGCTGGTTCGATCATGCGACAGGAATAAAGATGTCGGCGCGGACAGAGATTTGACTTGGGGGCATTCAACAAACGGTCGTTTTGCGGACATTGCCACCGCGAGGTATTCATCAAAGGATCCCATCAACCCCTCTCGGAATGGAGTCGCAGCACGTACCGATCTGACGCCGCTGTGTGTTGACCTGCGCAGGTCAGCCGATATCGTCGGAGAATGGCATGCCTGATCTGCGGAGAACCTAAGACGATCGACGCGCACCTAATCCCCAAGGCGTTCGTCGCCGAGGTAAAAAGGGAGCGCGGCGAGCAGCATCTGATTCTGCACAAAGGGAACGAGCGGCCGAGGGTCAGCAATACGGGAGTCTATGATCGTAGTATCCTGTGCGGCCCCTGCGACTCCCTCCTGGGCGGCCACGAGGACTATGCGCTTGAGTTGCTGCGTAAACTGCGAAAGGCAAAGGCCCCGCCGGGCGGCATCATCGGGGCGGACCCAATCGACGGTGACCGCATGGTGCAGTTCGCGGCCGGCATCGCATGGAAGTATGCGGTAACCACACAGCCCGGCCGGATCGACATCGGTCCTTATCGCGACGTGCTCGCCGATGTGGCGCTGCGCGGCATATCGATCCCGACCTCTATCGACGTTGCCATGCTTAGGATCGTAGAACTGGACGGCGACGTGTATTTCTATCGCACCCCGATGCCCGACCGGCAGGACGGTGTGAACATCGTCCGCTTCACTGTCGGCAGCTTCATCTTTTTCCTGAAAATTGACCGACGCCGCAACGGATCCACTCTTCCAGCCGAATGCTGGCTTCGAGGCCGGGTGAAGGGTGCGTTCGTCGTCAGTCCCGCCGAATTGACGGAGGAAGGCCGCATGCATCGGCAGTTGTCGTCAACCCAGCCGTCTCGGCGCTTCTTTACGGAAATGCAGGCGCGTAAAGCACAACGATCGTGAGGGCATCGTATTCGGCGCGTCGTAGCCTCAGAAGGCTAAATCTGCCCATTAACGGTCGCTGAAAATTCTCAAGCGCTCGCATTGAAAGCCTAAAGTCCGCATGCCCCAATTTGTCCGCAACGGGCCGATCGTACCGGACAGGCTTGTCCAAGACTTGGAAGATGACCGCGTCGTCATCTTCTGTGGTGCCGGGGTATCGATGAGCGCCGGCCTGCCGAGCTACAACGGTCTTGTTGCTCACTGTTATGACACTCTGACCCATCCGAAGCCAACCGACGACCGGGAATGGCTTTGGCCGGACCGAATGCTTGGAGCGCTCGAGAGCCGATACACTCCGGATAACGTGCGTCAGGTTGTCGCGGCGCGATTAAACAGGCGCCCGACGAGCCTCGCGCTCCACCGGGCCATTCTTCGGCTGTCCCGGCTCCGTCGCAGCAATGGAATGCGTTTGGTCACGACAAATTTTGACACCTTCTTCGAGAAGGCGCGCCGTGGCCTGGATTTTGGACGTGATTTTCAGTTTCATGCCGGTCCTATCCTTCCCATCCCGCGTGACGATCGCGCGGCAAGCTGGCGAAGCCTAGTCTATCTTCATGGGCGCCTAGGAGGTTCTGACCAGCATCTCGTACTGACAAGCTCGGACTTCGGCCGTGCCTATCTGACGGAGGGGTGGGCCGCTCGATTCATTGTGCGGCTTTTCGCGGATTTTACCGTTCTGTTCCTCGGATACAGCCTGAACGATCCGGTGCTGCGCTATATGACCGATGCCTTCGCCGCGGAGAATCTCGAGATGAGATCGGGGCAACCGCGCGGGCCGGCCTACATATTTTCGCCTTTCGAGGGCGCAGAGCCGCCGGACAGCCAGCCCTTTCACGATCGCAACCTGGAACCGATCTTCTATGCCGACACCTCGCATCATGCGGCACTACGTGAGACGATTGTCCAATGGGCCGACTGGCGCGACGATTTTCTGTCGAGCGTAGGCCGCGTCATCAGCGAGATTGCTCCTCGCCGCCCGGATGCGATCGATCCGACCGACACCGCCAATTTGATCTGGGCGGTGGCAGGACGGGCGGACGATCAAGGATATGGAGCGCGAACTTTTGCAGCGGTCGAGCCAAGACCTCCGATCGAATGGCTGCCCCTTTTTGAGGCGAGAGACATAGCGCGGTCGGAGGCCCATCAGAAAGCGACGAGGGAGGCGGCCAAAGCCGAACGGTCAGCCCCGCCGGCACCTGACCTAGACTTCATCCCCCTCTTTCCGCTTCAGTCGGATAGCCGTCATATCGCGCTGACGCCGACCGGCTTTGCGTTGCTGCCATGGTTTTGCCGCCATCTTGGGACGGAAAGCCTCGTAGAACACGTAATCGAGAAGCTTGGCCAAGGGCGAATGCTTCATCCACGTTTGAGGCAGGCGATCCGCCGGCAGCTACCGGAAGAAACGGAACTGCGGGAAGGCTTCAGGCGGTTCTGGTGGATTGTCTCGTCACACGGGGGCTGGGTTGGCGCTCGCCGTCGAGATGATCCCGGCTCGCTTTGGACCGCCCAGGGCGCCTACACTGTCGGGGCTGACCGTGAATGGATTAGGCAGGAAATCCTCGCCGGACTGCGGCCACTCCTCGATTTCACAACTTCTAACTATCGCAGTTACCGCGATGCCACCCATCCCGAGCTGGCGGGCGATCCTATTGGGGATCGAATTTCGGAGATTGCTGACGCCGAGGTAGAACTGACCGATCAAAATCACGTCAGAGGGTTCATCGACACCGTCAACGGACGCCCAGGTGCAGCAGAATTCTGGGGATGGCTGAACGATGATCTGACGGGGCTACTCGCCCAGGCCCTGCACTTGTTCGCGGCCGCTGACGAAGCGAATGCCGACAATGATCCGAGTTCCCTTCAGCGGCCATCGGTGGAGCCGCACGAACAGAATTATCAGCACCGCCAATGGACTCTGCTGTTCGACCTGATCTGGCGCGGCTGGGAGCACATCGACGCGCACGATCGCAGCGCGAGCCGGGCGGCCGTGGCGCGATGGCAAACGTTGCCGTTCCTGTCCTTTCGAAGGCTCGTCGCTGCCGCGGTGACCCACAGTTGCCACTTCAGCGAGACAGAAAAGGTGGAGGTGCTCCTCAATGGCTGAGACGAAGATGATCTGGGCGTCAGGCGGTCGAAAGGAGGCCATGGCCTTACTCAGCGCGATGTGGGCGACCGGTTCGACGGCCGCGCGTGAGCGGATCGTCGATGTCCTTCTCGCCGGGCCACCTCACGCCTTGCTCACTCGCGTCGCGGACGACGAACGGGATCGGTCGCGAGACAGGCGAATCTTTGACCGTTTGACAGTTGTTGCTAGGGTCGGCGATCCGCCTCTTGATCCCCGCCTTCGGACCGAACTGAATCGCATCGAGGCGGCCTATCCGGAATGGGCGGCCCCGGAAGGCGAACGCGTAATGTTTTCGTCCTGGTCTGAATTCAGCGTCGGGCCAGACACAGACTACGGGCTCGATGACCTTGCCAAACTTCCTCAGGATGAGCTTGTCAGGACGCTACAGGGGACAACAGATCTTCGTGAAGGTCTGCTCGACGCATGGAAACAGTTCGCCGATACGGATCCGGAGAGCGCAATAACCACCCTCGAGCGGCTGGCGCAGGGTGAAAATCCTGGCCCCGGAGACATTTGGGAATATGGTCTCTGGGGCTTGCGAGAGAGCGTGAAGCGACCGGAACGGCGATCCCGCATACTTGCCGCGCTCGAACTCGTCCCCGACGCCCTAATTAATGAACCGGACGTAGCAAGAGCCTGCGCGGACTTTCTGGAGGCGGCAGCGGGTAGCCGCCCGTCGCCGACTGGGGAAGACGCTGTGTGGCGGCTGTTAGATCGCACGCTGGAGGCCGTCGCAGACAATCCCAACAATATCCAGGGCGCCGATGAGCACGACGCTGTCAGCCACGCGATCAATAACGCGCTGGGTCGCCTAGCTCAGGCATTCTTTGCTCTTCTCTTTGGCCGTTCGCTTAAAGTGTCGTCCAAGATCCCAAGCGACCTTAGACTACGCGCCGATGCCCTCATGTCGATGGGAGAGCCATCGCATAGACCAGCGCGGGTTATCGCAGCGGCGCGTCTGTCCTATCTCTTCGCCGTCGATCCCGACTGGACACAGTCGACCCTGATCCCAAGCTTCGACTGGACGCAGGATGAAGCTGAGGCGACTGCGGTTTGGCAAGGTTACGCCTGGCAGCCGCGGATCGATGAGAAGCTCTGGCCCGCGCTACGGCCCTTCTTTCTCGCCACTTTTGAGCCCGAACGCCTCGCTCGGATCGGGGAGATGGCAAAATCGCTGGTGCAGCTGCTGATGCTCGTTGGCATCGATCTCGATCACGAACAACTGCCGACCGTGGCCGTGCGACACGCCATCCGGTCCATGACCGATAATCTGCGAGCGTCGGCCTTGTCATGGATTGAGACCTTCTTGGCGCAGCCCGATGAACCGGAGGACGAAGCATCCGGCAAGCCGCCGTCTCGTTCGGCAGATACGATTTGGACCGGGCGGGTCTCGCAATGGCTCCAACAGGTTTGGCCCGTAGAGGTAGAGCTTCGTTCGACCTTGACGTCGGAGCAGTTTGCGCGGATCGCAATCGCGACAAACGTCAGTTTTTCCGACGCGGTCGATGTTGTCACTCGGTATATGGTTCGCACCAACGCCTTCTATGAATTGCATCTCTTGGCAGGGTCGGCGCATCCGGATTTGCACCCTCGAGCGACTGTACGGTTGATTGATGCCCTCGCCGATCGCCAGTCGCTTCAGATGGCGACGGGCGACCTTGGCCCAATCCTGGAGCGTGCCCGCGCAGTCGATGCCGGGATCGTAAACCTCGCCGCCTTCAATGAACTCTGGAACTTAGTACAGGCAAATCCACAATGAGCTGCGGTGCAAGCCCGACCCAGCGCTGCACCTTTTCACGCACTGCGGTGTCTACCGCAGGGTCCCGGCCCCTTAGGCAAGCAGCCGCTGTAAGACCTCAAGCACTAACGCACCCGTGATGACTGTGCCCCCTCGAGCAAGACTACGCGCCAATTCGACTGCGAACGCCTCACCAAACTTCACGTTGGGCAGGCGCTCCTCTAGCCTTTGTCCACAGGCGGAAAGGGCAGAGCTTTAGCGTGTTGGCATCTGCAGTGAGGGAAACGCAAACCGCAGTCATGAACTCACGATTAAAGAACGCCTTGCAGCCCGCTGTCGGCAGTTTAGTGTCAGTCCAATGTCTGACCAAGCCGACCAACCCCCGAAAGCGCCCAGCTACAATCAACCCACCAAAAACGCGGCTAGGCGGCGGTCTTTAGCGCACGCAGTCGAACTGCTGACAACGCGGAGGCAAGAGGCGGCGATCGTGCCGGCCGACTATCCGTCTCGCATTAAGGCCGCGTTTGCAGAGAGCGACGACGCCATTCGAGTTGCCACGGCTCCCTCCTGCGAGGATAGCGACATCTCATCCTGGCAGACTTTCCGGCAGGAGGCCGTTGGAACGCGATCTCCAGCCGACCTGACCGTCGCCTACCTGGCCGGCCCCGAGCCTTCGAACGATCTCCTTGCGCTGCTGGAATTGGGTCTCCGGCCCGAAAATATCTGGGCGTTCGAGGTGGATACGGACACCATCGCAACCGGACTTGATGATTTGAGGTCGCTCGGACTGCGCGGCGTTAAGTTCGTCCCCGTCAGTATCGGAGACTACTTCGTTGGAACACCCCGACGCTTTGACATCATCTACCTGGACGCGTGCGGTCCCCTTCCGAGTAAGGAGCAGAAGACGACGAAGCTGCTTGTGGACATATTCCGGACCAGTTCCCTGTCGCCGCTCGGCGTGCTGGTAACAAACTTTGCTGAACCAGACGTGTCGAAGTCGCACACGCTCGAGACCTATTCCTCGCTCGTTGCTGCCTACCTCTTCCCAAAAGGATTCGTCGAAAGCGACGGGGATATGATCGAGGGGCCGCCAGTCTACGGCTACTCACCATATGACCATGAACCGGGCTCCGAGCCTAAAGGCAATGGTGTGGAGGATGACGACGCCAACTGGGATCAAGGATCGCCAAGTTTCCCGGAGGAGGTACGCACGAACTTTGGTGCAAACTACGGCTCATTCATCACCCGTCAGATCATGGACATCGCAGAGATCGTGGCGCCCACCACGCGGCTTGTGGATGGAGGCTTGTACAAAGTACTGTTCGACGAGAACCTGACCAAGGCGGCTGCACGTGGACGGCGTTTTGCTAAGTTTAACGACGACGCCTTCCGAGAAGATGAGAGTGGGGCATGGCAACCGACCGATGTCGACATGGACGGTGATGCTATCAGCGATTCCAGCATGTTCTCGCTCATTTGGACACTGGCTTGGCTGGGTTTCTACCCGACGGACGTCAATTTCAGAGCGCCCTCATCGAGGGTAAAGGAGTTCGCGAGGGCATGGAAAAATCAACTTCTTGGCTCGTCTCCAAGTAAGTTGCCCGCAGAAGACCTAATCGCCTGCTTCTACGCTTGGCGCCACGACGAGGCCCTCTGGACGCCCGCCATGAAAGCCATGAAGGACTTCCCCTACGACCAGATGATGCCGTTTCTGTGCGACTGGCCGACCCACGAGATCGGTTTTTATCCGGCCTTCGCGCAACTCGCATATCCTGCGCACCCCAATATTCGGGAGACGACACGCTTTAGTTATATTGCGGAGGGCAAGACCACACGCATGTTCCTGGACGTAATCCCGTTCGACGAGTGCCGCTACGTCTACGATTGGCTCTCCGCAACAGACCTCGTCACAGAGGACTGGTTTGATCTATCGGCCCAACTGACATTTCGCTTCGCACTCGATGCCATCGTTAAAGAGCGTCGCTGGTTTGGCGACGACTTTCTCTACGGTTGCCACGTCGTGGGAGAAAGCGATACCTTCACAACGGCCCAACTCTCGCAACGGGTCGACCTCTCCCCGGAGATATCGCCATCAACCACGCAAGTCGCCAGTTAGCGAGATTTCATCACCGCCGTCAATCATTCGCGCATAGTAAAACTTATAATTTTCTTCGAGTTTTACTATGCCATTTCGTCACTGAAAAGTGATGGCGCTAAATCTTCAAAGTCAACAGACTCGCCATTTTCCATGGTAAGTTTTATATCTACCTTTATATTTTTTGCCGACGCAAGTGATATGATCACACCCATATCAAGCGACCGACGCTTCTCCATTTTGGAAACGTTCGCCTGGGTTGTATTAAGTAGTTCAGCAACTTGAACTTGAGTAAGACCAATCATCTTCCTAAAGTTTCTAAAGGCACTTACGCTTCTATTGGCTTCGGCTTCGAGCTTTTCAACTCGAGCTAGATCAGCGCCCTCCCACTGAGGGCGCCAATCAACGCCGACCTCCTTATCTCTAATAGTTTTCATCTTTATTCTCCGAGCCTAAGATCAGACCCCCGACACCATAATGCTGCCGTCCTCGTAGGCTTCCACCCGCAGGAAAATGCTGCGGCTTCCCAAATCCAAAGCGACCTTTGCCCAACGATAACTCATGTCTTCGACGGGCTCCATCCATTCCACCGACAAAACAGTGGTAGGAATCAGCAGTGCGGCATGCACAATATCAAATCCATGGATACGCAGGGGACGGACCAGACCACCGTCAAGAACGGATTGATCCGACATTGACCAAGAACCAATAGTCGCAATCAGACTACCTGCGAGCTTCACATCATTATTATTTGCCATGTTGTTTTCTTTCTAACGACGCTAGGTATAGCGCCTATTATTTGTGTTATCATTTTCGTTCTCCGTTACATGGCACAAGGCAGGCTTTTCGCTTTTGCTTAGCCCCGCCATCGAGGCATGCCATTCCTCGATAACAACGATATGGCATATATCTGTATGGAATACAACCTCGTGGAATATTATTATTCCGGGATGCGGGGATGTTTATTCGCTTTTCTCGTCGGTCTTGTTATGTTCCGATATTGCATCAACCTGAATCGCAGTGCAGAAGAATGCTGCAATTTGCATCGGGGTACGTCGTGGCATTGATAGCGGAAGAGGGCGTGGTGCGTGTCACGGCTTCACTGAGCCGTGCACAGGAAGCAGCTCTCAAAGGGCTGGCTTTAAAGCACAAAGTGAGCGTCGCCTGGTTGGTCCGATACGCCGTTGATCAACTTGTCGAGCAGGGGGAGAGCGCACAACTCCCACTCAAGTTCGGGCTGCGTAACTGAATATGGCTTTGCTTGATTTGGCTACCAGACCACGCGACGCTGAGGTCCCTTCCACCAGCTCATCTCCTGTTCGCAAGGGACGTGCGCGGATGCCGGTTATCGACCTTTTCGCCGGCGCCGGCGGTCTTAGCATAGGAGCAACCGACGCTGGCTGTGAGGTGCGTGCTTGTGTTGAGATAGATCCAATTGCTTGCCGAACGCTGCGTGCCAACGAGAGCTATCATGGCGCCGTGCTCGAGGCCGACGTAGCTGCCATCACAGGTTTGGACCTACGAGAAGTCGCAGGGTTAGCGCCTGGCGACCCACTTATCGTAGTTGGCGGTGCGCCATGCCAACCTTTTTCAAAGGCCGCTTATTGGATCGAGGACGGCGAGGAATCTCGCTACCGTCGCGCTCGCGCGGCAGGCGTCACGGTGAACCGCCCTCCGGCCCCAACCACAGCTCGTCCAGATGCGCGACGCACACTCATTGAGGAGTTCTGGCGCCTCATCTTCGAAGCGAATGCGGATGGATTTGTTTTTGAAAACGTCCCCAGCATTAAGCACCCTCGTAATCTGCCTGTGCTCGATGGCTTCCGGCACGCAGCTGAGGCAGCAGGCTATGCGGTTACTCAGGTGACAGCCAATGCCGCGGAGTATGGTGTCGCTCAGGCACGCGAGCGGGTATTTCTACTTGGAGCAAAACGCGGCAAGCCGACTGCCCCCGAACCTACACATACGCTCAAGGGGGTCCAAGGCCGCAAGCCAGTCGTCACCGCCGGTGAGGCACTGGTCGGTTTTGATCGTCCCAAATATTTCGAACCCGGGGAACTCGTCACCGGTCGCTGGGCCGAGCACTTAAAAACAGTGCCGCCAGGAGGAAATTACAAGGCGCACACGGCTTGGGCAGGGCATCCTAACCCAACCTTCGAGACCGAAACACGCTTCTGGAATTTTCTTTTGAAGCTATCGCCCGATCGACCATCATGGACGATCGCTGCTTCGCCGGGTCCGTGGACCGGCCCTTTTCATTGGTCGAGCCGACGGTTGCGCACGGTTGAAATGGCTGCGTTGCAAGGCTTCCCAAAAAAGTATGAACTCATTGGCAGTCGACGCGATCGGGTCCGTCAGCTTGGCAACGCAGTGCCGCCACCACTTGCTAGGCGAATGGTTGAAGCTGTGCTCGCGACCGTAGATCGATAAGGAAAATAGCGTTTGCGTAGTATAAGTCTTTTCAGCGGTTGCGGAGGCCTTGACCTCGGACTGCACGATGCCGGCTTTAAAACCGTGCTTGCTTCCGATTTCGAGGGTTTGTGCGCGAAAACCTGGCGTCAAAACATGCCAGCCACACCGTTCGTCGTTGGCCGGATCGGCGACCTAACCCGATCCGATCTGGCTTCTCAGCTGGGCGGCAAGATTGGCGAAATTGATTTGATCGCCGGTGGTCCACCTTGCCCTCCGTTCTCAAAAAGCCGCTTTTACCTAAAGGACAAACCCCGCGCGCTTGATGATCCCAATGGCTGGGAAACGATCAACGGCTACCTTAACATGCTCGATTGGGTGCGGCCCCGTGGCTTCATCCTCGAGAATGTGAAGGGGTTAGCCTACAAGGTTCACGCTGACGCGCTGGCGACAATCATCGAACGAGCCGAGAAGCTAGGCTACAAAGTCAGCACAGCGGTATTGAACGCGGCCAATTATGGCGTGCCCCAAATTCGAGAACGCTGCTTTGTGGTAGGCTCTCTTGACGCGCGCATCGAGCTTCCGAAGCCTACCCACTCTAACGATCCTACCTCGTCTCTTCTGCCTTGGGTAACAGCAGGAGACGTATTGGCTGACCTAGATACTGAAGAGAATGCATCGGATGAAGGTCATTTTGCAGGCGGTCAGCATAATGGCCTCCTTCAGCAAGTACCTCCTGGCGACAACTACCTTTATTTTACAGAAAAACGAGGGCATCCTGAGCCTACCTTCAAGTGGCGAGGTCGCTACTGGTCGTTCCTATTGAAGCTGAGCCCCGATATGCCCTCCTGGACAATACAGGCACGTCGATCGAACAATATGGGCCCGTTCCACTGGCGCAGCCGGATTTTACGGATCAGCGAAATCAAACGCTTGCAAACCTTTCCCGATGCTTTTGCGCTTGCTGGAACGGTTGAGCAGCAATGGCGCCAAATCGGCAACGCAGTGCCACCACTGCTTGCCGCCGCGGTTGGTCGCAGTGTCGCGGAGGCGATAGGCGCACCACTTCGGGATGCAGCATGAGGCGGCTACCATCCTTCAACGATTTCTCGCCGGGCATCATCAAAGATGTCCGGCGCCCGCTTGAGATCCTTGATCAGTTGGCACCTGACTTGGTGGCCGTGATCGCCGAATGGGACCGCGTCTTCTTCAATAGCGCCGGTAACAAACGGGCAAGCACAAACACCCCTGCAACACTGACCAGCCTTGGGCTGATGACGCGTGTACCGCTCGCACTTACCGACGCTGGTAGAACCATCCTTGTCGCACCCGATGCGACGGAAGCGGCTCGCCTGCTCGCTCGCCATGTTGTCGATACACGCAACGGCATGACGATCATTGATGCGGTTCGCTCGCTCAACGCTCGAGGAGAGAAGCTTAGCAAGGAAAGCCTCAAACGTGAGCTCGAGGTAATCGGCATTGAGGGCCTCTCGAATGCCACCACCGACCATACGACCCTTCTCAATTGGATGATCGAAGCGGGGCTGTTTAAACGTCATGGCCTGGCCAACCCAGAACCGGACGAGGCGGTGATGAAGGCAGCGCTTGGTATCTCAGCCTCAGAGCGTTCCGGCTTCGCCGAACTTCCGCTCGCTCAACAAATCTTCCTTCAAATTCTGCGGCGTATCGCGGAGGGAAATGGGGGCGTCGATCTTCCTGCCAAGCAGGTCATTGACGAGTGTCTCCGAGATCACCGCGGCCGGTTCGATGAGGATCAGATACGCGCCAAGGTCATCAAGCCGTTGGTCGATAGCGGCTGGATAGAAGTGCCCGACGGCGTCACCCCAACCGGACGCGGTGGTAAAAGCGGTCCGATCCGACCATCGGCGAAGTTGATCGGCATTCCGATCGATGCGATTCTCCCGGACTTCGATCAGATCGTGCCGGCAGACCTTCGCGCGAAGATCGATCTCCCACGTTCAGAGGTCCGCCGCCTGCTTGAAAGCAGTCAGACTTATGATCGTGGGCTTGGACTCGAACTTCTCGCACTCAAGATGATCCTCGACATCGGCCTCGAACCGCGAGCGTTCCGGCTTCGTAGTCGAGATACAGCCCATGCAGAGGTTGATCTGACCGCTGAGGGCAAGAACCTCCTGTTCTCGCGCTGGAACTTTCAATGCAAATGCATCACCGGACGCGTAAGTCTTGGCGATGTCGCGAAGGAGGTGGGCCTCGCCATCTATTCCAAAGCGCACGTTGTCGCTGTCGTCACCACTAGCGACTTTTCAAGCGAGGCATTCGCCTACGCTCGTGAGATTACCCAGGCTACGCACCTTCAGTTCCTACTGGTGAACGGAACGGTTGTGCGCAACTATCTCGACAAGGGGGCTAGCGTCCTGCTTGACCATGTTGCCAACAACGCCGTGAGCGTGATGGCGCAGAAGCGCAGCCAACCGATTGTGCCGGAGAATGCATCTTAGGTGTGACACCATCGAGGCTTGCACAGTGCAAGCCTCACCCCCCTATCGACAGGAGCGGCGCGTAAAGGAATGCGACATAGGCGCTCTGCCGGCTAAGGGCGATATGACGCTCGGAACCGGTCTGAACAGCATCGCCTTCTCCCTCTCGCCCAAGCCCAAAGCTTGCCAGGGCCTCCGGAGCTGCAAACAGCGTACCGCAGGTCATCCAGAAGCCGCCGCTATCAGCCTGCAACAGCCGCGCCAGGAAGCAGGGCGACCCTACCCTATCCAGATACTGCCCAAGGCTGGCATCCACGACCCAGAGCGTTCCCTCGTTCGCCAGATCTCGGAGCAGCCAGCCGGCAACTGGATGGACCTCATGCACGGTCCAGAACGATATTATGCTCGCCTGCAGGCCTGTGAGAACGCGAGCATCATCCGACCCGGCCGGCAGTGCTGTCTGGCGTGCGTAACGCTCCAGCGCCGTGCTGCGCCCCTTGTCAGCCGTCCAGGCCGCCAGTTCGATGACGAATGCCGCCTGATCGTTGCTTCCCGTCCAGACGTCAGGGCGCAGACGCGCTAACCGCTTCGCATGATCCTGCGCGCGGACGGGCGAAAGGAACGGTGCCAGCGCGCGAAAATGCCGTTCGGCGAGGTCGTGCAGTGCCTGGGACCGCGCAATATGCGCGTCCTGATCAAGCTGGGCTGAAGCGTCCGACGCCATATTCATCATCATATGTCGACTATATCCGATAGTGATATAGTCGACAATCGTCTGCCAGTTGGCGGATGGAGCTTTGCGAACTGGTTGGCCGAAATGTTCGCCGTCACCGTGCCGCGGCCGGTCTGACGCAGGAAGAACTCGCGTTCCGGGCGGGTATGGATCGCACTTATCTCAGCGATATCGAGCGCGGACGCCGTAACCCTACCCTGCTCACAATGCAGGATCTGGCCGTTCCGTTGAACATCAACGTTGTCGATCTGCTCGAGGGAAGCCAGCTGCTCGACCTTCCCAAAACACCTTCGCGGCCCCGCGCTGCCAGAGACTTCTAGCAGAACTGAGGCTTGCACTGTGCAAGTCTCAGTCGTCACCATCGCGAAAGCGTGCCGGCCTGCGCCGGGGCCGGTTGTTGCGCTGACGCTCGGCTTCCTTTGCCCGGGCATCTCGAAGTTTCCGGGCGCCAGGTGTCGGTTTGGGTCGCTCGTCCTGGGGTAATCCCCAGTAGTCGTAATCACCGGTGATGGTGGCCACGATGCGGTGCATCTGGCTGCGGACAAAATCGGCCGCCTCCTGTGCCACAACATGCTGGTGAGGCGGAAATACACCGCTTTGAACCGCAACGTTTAAGGCTCGAGCGATCTGGTTGAGGTTCCTCCCTATCGCCAGGACCTCGTATGCAACCTGTCGCAAGACATCCAGCTGGCTGTCGTTCCAGGCCGGCTTACGGGTGAGATGAACAAGGGCGAGCGAGCGCAACCAGTTCGCTGGGGTGGTCCCCCTGTCCCGTGCAGCCTCAGCCAAGGCGACACGCTCAGGAGGCTTAAGGCGCACGCCGATCTGCAAACCCGTGCCCACGCCCGCCGGTGATGCCGGCGGGTTCCCATCGACCGCTTCGGTAATCATGCGCCGAAGAGCGGCGGAGGCTCCACCGTCGGTTTGTCTGGCCCATGCCGCAAACCGCTCGGCCAGAGCCTCATCGACATAGGCGCCGACCATCTTTTGTCCGGGCTTTGCGGGCATCAAAAACCATCCTGTTTAAAACCTGCTCCCATCCAACATATCCTGCCCTAGTCCTTCTCACTATCGCCTTCTTACGCAAACGATCAGAAAGACGGGCATGAGGGGGAAGATGGATCTGTCCGTGGCCAAGCCTGCTGTGCTGACCGATTGGGGGGCTGGTCGGGCTTGCACAGTGCAAGTCTGCAAGCCCAGCCCCACAGCCTTTCAAACGCATCCCGAGGCTTGCACTGTGCAAGCCTGCCGCGGCTGGACGCCTGTTGAAACTCCTGGCTATCTGGCGCGATGACCGATCAACGCCGTGCCCCGCCCTCTCCCTACGGCAGAGCACCACTCACGCCGGAAGTGCTGACCGATCTGATCCGCATCTCGGCACCTGACGGTGTCATTGCGGTCAAGGGTATCGCGAAGGAGGTGAAAGAGCCTCGTGTCTACGGTGACCATGCCACCGTATACGGCGAGTTGACGCTGGGTGCGGCCTTGGTCTCGTTCGCTGTGCCGGCCGAATGTGCCCCACAGGAGGATCAGGCCGTCATCATTGAGGGCCACCTCCGGTTCAAACTGGCAAACCGATCAGGCAACAATGTCTGGCGGGGAAACTGGCAGGTGATGTTGGTCGGCCACGTCGTCGGCGAATGGAAACCGGTCGCAATGCCAACACGGGTTATTCCGCTACCCGAGCGGGGCGAGCGCATCCCGCTCAGCATGTTTATCCTCAACCACGGCGTCGAGGCACTGGCCGTGCTGACGTCGCACAACGGCCAGCGCGATCTTGCCCAGTCGGTCTCCTCGGGCAAATGCGAGCAACAACCGCAGTTCGTGAAGGCCAATTTTGCCAATCCAGATGCCTTTCTTCAGGCTCTGGACGCGATCCCGACCGACGGCAGTGTCCGGGGACTAGCTGTTGTCCGCGGAGGAGGTGCAGGGCTTGATGTGATCGCCGGATCACGAGAGGTTGTCGCGGCGCTGCTGAGGAAAGACCTGCCCTTCTACACGGCCCTTGGCCACGACAGCGATGTCAGCCTGGCAGATCGGTCGGCCGACCAGGTCTTCCATACCCCCTCCGAGTTAGGCACTGCTATTGCACGTGCTGCGCATGAGGCAGACGATCGTGCGAAACAGCATCAGCGGCTCAATGCCCAGGCAGGGTTGCTGGACAGGCAAAAAGCGCAGCTCGACGATCAGGCGCATCAGATTGCTCAGCTGGGGACCGATGCGACCCATGCAGCGGAGGTGGCCAATGGCCGAGCCCGCAGCCTGCGCAATATGCTGATAGTCGCAAGCCTGCTCATCGCCGCGCTGCTCTGGCTACTGGTTCGCCAAGGGGGATGAATCCTTGCACAGTGCAAGCATGGGGATAGCGGCTGGAATGATGACGGTGCCCGTTAGAAGAGGCTCCACAACCGCAGCGCAGTCGCAATGGCAAGTTCGATACCGACGATAATGACCACGATGTTCTGCACTCGATACGCACGGAGAAGATCAGCTCCAGCAGCACGCATGCGGTCGCTGGAACCCATTTGATCTACGCTCCCGTTGACGTCTCGCATCACTTTCCCATTCCCGCGCCTAATCGTGTTAGAAAAACGGCAACAAGCCTATTCCGCCGCCAAACCGCATAAATGAAAAGTCCGTCTAGCCGAATCTAGGATCATCACCACCCCATCGACACAGGACGATCCTGCCATGAGCGATGCCCCTCCAAGTTTCCGCACACCAGCTGAGCAAGCTGCCTACGCGGCCGTGCTGGCTGACTTGGCCGGCCGCGATCGGGGAGACGAGGCGATCATTGTCTTCCGCGAGCCAACCGATCCGGACGCGGCGGTGGTCGCCGATGCCATGATCCGTGCCGGCACTGTCAGCGACGAACTGTACGCCCGCCTGCTCGTCGCTGCCGATCGGCTCTATGCTCCACCGCCGGTCACCCGTGCGGTAGCATTCGATGCCTTCGGCACGCTGGTCCATATCGGCCGCAAGCGGCATCCGTTCGAGCGGCTGATCCGGCAGGCCCGTGACCGGGCGAACTCCCTGCCCTCGCCGATGGTCCAATCGATCGGCCTCGCCGATTATGCGGCTGCGCTGGGGTTGCCTTACCCGGAGGCTGAGTTGGTGATGCTGGACGAGGAACTGGCGACGATCACGCTATACCCCGACACACTCGATGCACTTCATCGGGTCCGAGAGCAGGGTGTGCGGGTTGCCGTCGCATCCAACCTGGCCTTGCCCTATGCGGCCCCACTAAAGGCCCTGCTGGGCGATCTGGTGGATATTTGGCACTTCTCCTTCGATGAAGGCGTGATCAAGCCTGACGGGGCGTTCTATGCCGGCTTGACGGCACGCCTGGGATGCGAGGCCAGTGAGCTGCTGATGGTCGGCGACACTTGGCGCGACGATATGGTCGGCGCCGTCGAGGCAGGATCGCGTGCGCGGTGGGTCGATCGTGACGGCCGAGCCTCCCATACCCGCCGGTTTATTGCCGTTCGCGAACTGGGTGACGCCTATCCTGATCGACGGAAAACCGAGCAAATGACGGAGTTGGAGCTTTTCCGCAGCGGCATCGACGCAAACCTTGATTATCTTCACAACCAGCGGTGGGCGGTTCGGGCGGGTCTGTTGCGGCAGATCCTTACGGACGCACCGGAAGCGGAGAAGGCAGCTGCCAAGCGAGCGCTGGACGATCATTACGACACGCGTGGCCAGCCTGAAATCAGCCGTGCCCCACTGATGCGAAATGCGATTGCGACTATCGTCGCACGAAAGCATACGCGACGGGCATAGAAGGCGTAGGAGGCGCGTATTTTGTTTAACGGCTAGCCGGCCCTGGAGAACCGGGTAGGTTTGATCCACTACCAATGGTGTTTACGTCGCGATTAGATAATCTTCGCTTTCGACGACGGGCCACTCCATTCTCTAGCGATCCGCAAGCAGGCCTCTAATTAACCTACGCGTCGTGGTGAATACTTGGATGCAGGTACGACTTAATCCATTTTTCAAAAATATAAAAAGTCGTTGGTTAGAGGGTTTATACCTGATGTTAATGAGTTAGTTGGCCTTTTAATGCGCTTTAACGCCCTTTTTTCCGTGGGTTAGCTCGATAATGCTGTTCCGGATGTGTCGTCGTCTCGTTCCTAGAATGTCGACCACTAGGTTCCCGAAGGATCGACCTTGCGTTCCTGAAGGAGCGAACCTTGTTCCTGGAGTGTCGAAGGCGCGCTCGATTGCGTAGTTTTTCAAGAGCAATTGAATCAGTTCGGCAAGGTTTGTCCGAAGGGACGTTCAATTGCGACAGATGCCCAAGCGTCAAGCGGGAGGGACATTTACAAGCACGACACTTCGGGAACGGTTGGGCCATTTATAGCGGTTCTGACGTACGCGCGGCTCCCCTGCCCTCCCCAAGGCGCATGCAGTTCATAAGACGAAGCAGTGCTAACGCCCAAGTTCGTGGCGGTGCTTTTCATGGTAGCGCCGGACAAAGCCGATGAACGCCGCCTGATAACTCACGGGCGTGCGCGCGCTGTCCGCCTCAACCCAAGTGCGAAACTCATCGTGCAACGTCTGGTAATCCCATCCCGGGCATTCCGCTCGCAGCGTTGCCATCGTCGCCTCGGTGATTTCGCCAGCGGTCGCGCGTGTCGCCAGACTGGTCCGCGAACGTCGCAGCAGCGCTGTTACGTCAATCGTCTCATTCGCATCGTCGGCCGCGGCAGCGGGGTTGGTTGATGTTGGCCTTGCTGCAGCCTTAGCGCTTCTTGCCCTTTGCGCCGCCACGGTCTTAATAGGGCGCGCGATATCGCTGCGGCGTTGCATCCGCAGCGAAGGCTCGCGCTTGCCAGCCGGCGTCTCCAAGGCCAGCGCATAGCCCGGCAGTTCGTTGCGTTCGACGATCTTGGCGATCTCGAACTTGAAGCGGCGATATTGCCCTTCGGCACCCGACTTCTCGAACAGCGTCGGCATGGCGATCGCGAAGCCGACCTCCCCTGCCCCGCCAGCATGCTTGCGCGCGACGCGGTACAGCCAGCGCTCGCGCCCGCCGGTCAGGTCGAAATAGGCGCGGTCGATCGACAGCACGCCGCCCTGCATCATCACGCCTTCCCAGAACCAGTTCGACACCTCGATCGTCATCCCACGCGACCGCTCGGTCTTTTCGTCGACCAACTGTGTCCAGCCATCGAGCCAACTGAACGTCGCCTCTCGGCGGTTCTCGGCGCGGATGTTGGTCTTGATCGTGGTTGATACCAGCCGGTCGAGCGCCTGGCCAAGCAGCTCATACGCGCGTCCGGTCGTGGGCCGCCCGATCGCGCGGAGTAGGTCGTAGGGCATAAGGTGGAGCTTGCGCGGAACGTCATTGACTCCGCGCCGGGCCATGTCCGCAAGCACGCTCGCACAATAGATTAATATGTCTGCGTCCCAGATCGTCGCCATCCCATAATCAGGGTTGCCCGAGACGTGCACCCACAGCTTGCCGTCGGGGCTGCGGTAATCGATCGGCTTGACTCGCTTCGACTTGGCGAGGCTGAAGAACGGACGCTCCATCATCTCGCGCTGGTCGCGCAGCGGCAAGTCGGCGAGATAGGGGAGGAGCAGGTCGAACCGCTCTGACACCTTCTGACGATCGGCGCGGGTCATGCCGTCACGCCCTGAGTGTTTCCCCAGGGAAACATCGTCGGGGTGTTGGCGGCAACCGTCCGTGTTGATAGGGAACGCAGAGCGTTTCCCCGGGGAAACATGCTCACCGCTGCAGTCCGCGGCCTTCGGCCTCTAGATGCACGAGCGCCTGCCGCAGCGCGTCGAGCAGTTCGTCGTTCCCGGCGCCCGACCCGGCATGAAGTCGAATCGTGACGCCCTGTCGGTTGCTCGACTGGATGCTGAGCCCAAGGCGCCCATGCGGCGTGGTCCATGTGAACGGGGGTGCTGCTTCGGAGGGATCGTTCGACGCCTCGAGCAAGCGCCGCAGCACGTCGGCCGCAGGGTAGGGGGTCGCACCCCGATTGCGCCGCTCAGCCTGTTCGCGCGCGAGATCTCGTGCAGTACTTTGAATAGCCTTTGCGGCAACCTTGTCGTCGAGCGCCTGCGCCAACGTATAAGCAGGCTTGAGCTGGACGTCGGCGGGGGAGGCGAACGCGGTGATCACCGCGTCGGGGATCTGTGCGACCTTGACCATCTTCGACAGCCAGCCCTTTGACACCTTGAGCCGCTCCGCCATCCGCGTCAGGTGGTTGCCGTAATGCGCCTTGAGCGCCTCGGCATAATTGCGGGCACGCTCGAGATCTGACACATCTTTCCGCGCGCGGTTCTCGAGATCGGCAAGCCGGAATGCGGCTTCGTCGTCGAGGTTGGCAACCTGCGCCACGAACTGCATCTCAGGATAGGAATGCGCGCGTAGCCAGCTGATCGACCAGTGGCGTCGCGTGCCCGCGATCACCTCGAAGTCATGCGCAGGATCGCCGTTGACACGGCGTACCACTGCAGGAACCTTTTGCCCGCCCTCGGCGATAATGGAATCGATCAGTTCGCGGCAGCCTTCTTCAGTCAGATGCTGGTAGCTGCGCGCATTACCCGGCCAAATCCGCACGCGTGCGGGGTCAAGCAGCAGCTGCGTCACTTGTCGCACTTCCCCGCTGGTCACGCGCGCTAGCGCAGTCTCGCGGTTGAGCAGTGTCGTCCCACGCGTCCGTTCGGGCGCGGACGGGGCAGGGGGCACGCCGGTGTCGATTTCGGCTGATTCGTCGGCCAGCAAGGCCGCGAGATAGTCGGATTGCTTACGCGCCATGCGGCACCTCCCGCATTGGATTTATTAAGAACGTAGCCGCGCAGGACGGCACCAATTCTGGCTCACGCGACATGGAGTAGATCCTCCTCGCGTGCGGGCTCGACCCGGCCCCAGCCTTGCCGGACGAGCTGCTCGATCTGCCCCATGGCCTCGTCAAGATTGGCACGGCAGCGCTTGTGCGTCTTGGGCGTACCGATCGGGCGTTCAAGTTCGTAAATCGTCATCATCCGCATCGCGGCATGGCTGATCTCGGCGGATTCCAAGATCGGCACCGGGAGTAAGGCTGGACCGAAGCTCTGTTCCATAATCGTGCGGACCATCGCGTGGCTAGGATCGTTGCTGTCAAACTTCGAACATATAAGCCGGAGGAAGCTGTATTCGACCTCTATTCCGGCATGCGCGAGTTGCTGCAGCACCTGGTTCATCATCGATAGAAATTGGACGGTTGAGCAAAAATCGGGCGTCGTCGCGGCGAGTGGGACGAGCAGCGCATTTGCCGCCTGCATCACCGCGAGGCTGATCGTCCCGAGAGCAGGTGGGGGATCGAGCAGTACCACGTCGTAATTGCGCGCGAGATCGGCCAGCCCCTGTTTGAGCTTGCGGAAGCGGGCGGCGAGCACCGACTGCCCGTCCGATCCCGCCGCGGCGAGTTCATATTCGACGTCGAACAATTCAAGGTTCGATGGGATAAGGTCGACGTTGGGCCACGGCGTCGATTTGACCGCATACAGCAGGTCGGCCTGGGTCGGATCAATCGACAGATAGGGGTAGAGCGTCTCTTCTCGAGTGATATTGAAATGGGGGTTAAACCCGAACAGCGTCGTTGTTGTCGCCTGGCTATCGCAATCTACCACCAGCACACGGTACCCCTGCACCGCGAAATAATGCGCCAGGTGGCAGGTGACCGTCGACTTGCCCACCCCGCCCTTGAAATTCTGCACTGCGATAATCGCGGGGATATCAAGCGGGGAGCGGGCAGGAGAGGCGCCAAGCACCTCGCGCATCTGCAGCAATTCCTCGACCGAATAGCCAAGTCTCCGCCCATTTTCACCCGCCGGGGCAGGGGGGAGGCGACCATCATCCTCGGCCATGCGGATCCGGTTAGTCGAACAGCCGAGCAATTGCGCCGCCTCGGCAATTCCGAAGCGGACATTGAGGCCCTTCCGGCTTTCGGGTAGGAATGCCTTGCGCCGTAAGCGTTCGATCATCCGCTCGCCCGCGTCCGCAAGTTCACCGATATGGTTGACAATGGCATTCATGAACCTGTCCGATCGCTCATTTGAAGCTTTCGATCGGATTTATACGGGGATGAAATTCAAAACGTAAGAGTGCGACGCAAAAAGGTTTAGGATGGATCGATGTCCAGCATTAACGTGCTAACGCTGCGATCTTGTAGGCGCCCATCTGCACAAGACGTACCCCTCACCAGCAAGCTGAGGCGCTACAGCCGCTCGCCGTTGACGATACGTGGCGCACCGTCGCAGCCGTGTCGCGAAAGTGCTAAGTTTCGGACGTCTCGAATGTCGCCACTTTTGCGACAGCGGTATGTCACCACGCGGCGGACTGCGAGAAGCCTCTTTCAGAGCGCTACGCCCGCTAAACATTTGCTAGAGAACGATCTTTTTTAAAAGGCGACTGGGAGCGATGCGCACAAAACGGCAATTTTCTGACCAAGCAGAAGGAAACACAAAAGGCCGCCCCTCGCGGGACGGCCTTTCCATTGTCAGCCACTAATGGCTTGATCCTTAAAGCTGGACAGCCCCGCCAGCGGGGGTCGCACTCATCTGGTTCGCCGTTAGCGGCATATAACAATGAGACATTCGACCACCTCCTTCCAGTAGTTGAACAGTGAAGCGGATATGGGTGTGCTCGCCAAAGGTTCAAGGATCTCAGTATGATAACCTCTTACCCACGGGGCATTGCTCATGCGCGTTTGTGCAACGGAGCACGCATCCGTGAAGCGCATAGGGATTCCTGTTGGGTTGGGTTAGTGACTCCAATCAACAGGAGCTAACTCAATGCGTTACGTAATCCGTAAAGACGGCGAGATGTCCACGCTGGGTGTTCACCGAAACAGCTTCGACGAGGCGCTCGCTACCGCCGCTGAAATGATCGCAATGCGCGATGACGAAAAGTCGATCGCGGTGGAAGACACGTGGGAAGATCGGACGATCGACGAAGCGGAAATAGCGTCTTTGATTGCCGCCAGATCGCCGGACACCGCCGACAATGTGTGACACAGTGCATTTGGGCGGGTCCGTCGGGGAATACGTGTGAACGGTTACGTGGAATTTCACAGTCCTGAGGGCGATCCGACCGTCGTGAATGTCGATCGCGTAAACTTTGTGCGCCGTTTCAGGGGCGGCAATGATGCAAGTGCCGTAAACTTTGAGAAGGGCAATTATGTCGTGGTCAAAGGAAACCTCGCGTTAGTGATGAAAACCCTCCAAGAGGGATAGCCATTTCCCTGGCGAGCTCTACCGTCACGGATTAATTGCCTAATCGAGACGTACTAGGCCAAATTGAGGTCCGCCTCGTGGTCATTCATACTGGTATATCAGATGCGTGTGTTTCTATTAAGCCTGCTGATGACATTGGGTGCTTGCAACGATCACAAGCGGCCCAACTCTTTCGATGCCAAGCCGGTTGAGAGCGTCACTCCTCCGTACAATGGCGTGCCGCAGGGAGAGCAGAAGAAATAGCTGCCTGGGATGGCCGGCCTTCATTACTGAAGGCCGGCCTGACATCACTCGGCGGTGTCGTCAGCTTTGCGCTTACGCGGTGCAGGCTTTGCCGCTTCTGCCTTGGTCTCATTCTTCTGACCCGGCTTGCGACCCAGGCCGATGCTCTTCGCCATTGTGCGGCGCGCTTCCGAATAGGTTGGAGCGACCATGGGGTAATCAGCCTTTAGACCATAACGCTCGCGGTACTCGACTGGCGTCATGCCGTTAGTGGCAAGGTGACGACGCAGCGTCTTGTACGGCTTGCCATCGATCATGCTGATGATGTGATCGGGGCTGGCAAGGGACTTCCGGGCCGTTACCGCGCCAACGTATTCCTTGGGCTCTTCCGCAGGACTTTCTTCGGTCTGCGAACCGCCAACAAGCGACTGAACGCTGGCGTGCATCTGCGATAGAAATGCGGGAACGTCGTCGGCCGACGTACGGGTATTTGGATTGCTGAGCCAAGCGATCGTCAACTCGGTAGCGAGTTCAACAGCGTTGGGCTGGTAGGTATCGTCGGACATTAAGTGCTCCATTTAGCTGATGGGCAAGTAGGGCTCCTCGAATAATCGCACAACCTTTCAAAATCTTATTCTATGAAATTGCTTCAACGAATAAGACCGACTAATTGACGATCAACAACGGCTGAGAGCCCCCCCAGTTGAAAGGTCACCTGAGATAAACGCTAGCAAAGTGGTGTCTTTTTAGATGTAAGTCGAGCCGGTTTGGACTCTTCAACCCTCAGCTCATCACCGCTAGGCCCGTGAACTTTACCATCCTCTGCCGATCGCCATTCGTGCCTGACACACTTCGGCAATTTTTTGGCTCGGCATTTTGGATTTGGTATGAACGCCAGTCTAGACCGCTTTTTTCAGGGGCTCGGGCAGCTTGCCATCTGGCAGGGTCTCGCGGAGATGGCCATGGATCATCTGCACATTGAACGGCTTGGACACGAATGTCGCCTTTTCGGGCAAATCATTCGCCTTCGGCCGCAGGTGGCCGCTGCCGATAACGATCTCGATCCAGGGGTAGTTCACTGCCACGTGGTGGGCGAGCGCGAACCCGTTAGTATCGCCTGGCATATCGACGTCTGAGAAGAGTAGGGTGATTGTGTGTGCGTACTCAGGGAGCATCGCGATCGCAGCATCACCGTGATCCGCTTCATAGGTGCGTAAACCCGCATCTTCGAGAATGCCTGTGACATCCATGAGGATGAACGGGTCATCGTCAACGGCAAGCGCATAGGGGACTGTTGATAGGGACATGCCGCACTGAACCCGCCACTTAGGAAAACGGCTCCGTCGCATCTCTGGCTTTGACGTCTCTTAAGCCATCATTGCGGGTGCAAACGCCTGATTGGCCCATTGTCTAAAAGGACCCAGACAATAAAATGCCCCGCTGCGGGGGGAGCAGCGGGGCGCTTTAGAACCAGCGGGACCAAGGGGGGCAAGTGCCCTACCGGTTATCACTACAACAGTGCGAGCCGGTGTCGGTTCCGCACATAGTTATGAAAATGCCCTGCCGATCCAAAGACCGACAGGGCATTGCGAGCTTTCACCGCCGTTCCCCCCGAAAGGGCAGGACGCTTCCAGCGTATATAGAAACTGCCTAGCTTGTAGTGTGTTCCCGGCGCTCGTCTGTGATGCTAGCCCATCTGGACGGTCGACCCGACATCAGCGGCTATTGTAAAAGACATGGTCGGTGATGACGCCCGCCCTTTCAAGAAAGCCATATTACCCTCTCAGCTTCCGCTCGAAGCGCTTCCATTGGCGTTCGTCCCGACCGTAACCGGGAAAGGACGGCGGTAGCGGCGTCGGTGCGATCCTATTTGGCCTACTGCCGCAAGCCGAACACCGCAGATATTGGGGGAGGCATTCGACCGCCATGTTCTTGCGTTTGAGGTAGCACCACCTCGCTAAAACCAGGCGGTGCACGACGCCCTTACGTCCGCATTTCGAGCATACGCATCCCAAATTAGCTTCGTGCTTCGTGAAATCACCCAGCGTCCTAAACCGCGTGTTGCCCACAGGATCACCAGGGCAAAGCCATCTGCGCCGTCTCAGCGTCTACGGGCTGATATAGAGTACCGTAGACATGCCTTGCCACTTCCAGGCGTGCGTCTGCCCTCAGCCCATCGCGCGGTGCAGTAAGGCCGATCAAAGCCCATGCCGGCGCGTCCTCGATAATGGCCGCAATCCGCTCCGGCGAAATCACGCTAGCCATCAGAAGCAATCGGTCGAGAACTTACCGTAGGGTGACAGCCCGCGCCGCGCGAACTCTGCCTCAATCGGCGCCAGGAGGGTCTCAGGACCGTCTTCGAAGCATTGAAAAAAGATGGTCTGCATCTCGCAAGGCCGAAGCTCTGGCAGGATTTCGGCAATCAGGGTGTGAGTCTGACTGAAGGGCTGTGCGCCGTCGCGCATCGACTCGGGTGCGTGTTCCATACCCGGATCATAGCGGAACATAAAGAGAACGCTAGTGTGATCCTAGCTTTTCAACCTGGAGGATTAATCAGCCTTTTTAAACTGCTTTTGCAGCGTCGCGATGCGTTAGAAGAATATCTGCATCACGAATGCGGTCATTCTGTCGCTGTAGAAACGATGCACTTTCTGAAATTTGTCCGAAAAAGGCGCTGGCGATTTGATTCAGTGAACCTGCGCCCAATCTGCGAATTAGACCGTTGCGTTCATAACGTCCCGAAGCAGTATTGGAGAAGTGAAATGGCACTAGAAAACATTGTTAACGCGGCCAAGTCTGCTTTGAAGGATGTCGTCTCGTCGCCATCCGCTGACCCAATTTCCGACCGCGACGAGGTTTTGCAGGATTTAAATCTGGCCGAAAAGGCATGGGCGACCGACGGTGTTCACTCAGGAACATGGTTCGTCCGTGACGGCGAGCATGTTGCCTTCACGCCCACGACGCGAAATGGTGCGACACTGACGATCGGTGGTCAAACGACGAACTTCATTCCCGCTGACCGCTTTGCCGATTACCTGGTGAACATGCGGGCCGCTATCGAAGCAGGCGAATTTGATCGCGAGATAGCAGGTGCGCTCCATGGTTCGGCTAACGTCGGGGGAATTGCCGAGGTTGCGCTTCCGCCGGCTAGAGAAGGCAGTCCGCAAGATATCCGACAAGTGCAACAGGATGCTGTACTAATTCGTGAAGGGCGCAATCCGGACGGATCGTTATCTGCAGTCGTGAGCAGTGGTTCGTAGCAACTACTGCGAACAGAGGTGGCTTGGCAGAACTGGGGAGGGGCCTCTGCCTCACCTGTCCATTTTCTAAAAACTGGTCCCGATTGTACCGATAGTCGTATCGGCGCACGCGACCGTTATGCCACCATGTTCGTTGCAACCGCTTGGGCAAACTTTCATGGCCCCACATTGAAGGAGCAACACGATGTCGGACCTCAGCCTACACGACCTGTCAAAGAAGATGGCAAAGTTGGACTTCACGATGATGGCCACTCGCTCACCCAATGGCACCCTAACAGCCCGCCCGATGAGCAACAACGGCGATGTAGAATACCAAGGCGACAGCTATTTCTTCGCCTACCAAAACTCGCGAAAGATTACTGACCTGCGTGCCGATCCGCACGTCACGCTTAGCTATACCGGTGCCGTCGGTATGCTCGGCGGTCCTCCGTTGTTTGTAACTGTCGAAGGTGCCGCTGCGCTGATCGAGGACAAGGCTGCATTCGCCGATCACTGGACCAAGGATCTCGATCGGTACTTTCCCGAGGGCATCGACACACCCGGTGTCGTGATGATCCGTGTCGACGCAAAGGCGATCCGCTACTGGGATGGTAGCGACGAGGGTGAGATCACTATCTGAGCGAGGCACCTAAAGCCCGTACCACACAGGACTTCCGTGGCATTGTCGCGGAAGCACTGATTTTTGCGACTCGGAAAATTCTGCCGGCTATTGGAATGAAATGTGCCGAAAACACCCGTTTGTCGCGCATCTGCGATGGCGATAGGGTTTTCCGTCATCCCTGGTGCCTAGCGACGACTTTTGGGACAAAGCCGTCGTAGCAAGCTCAGCCACATTGAGT
>NZ_LMKN01000003.1 GCF_001421535.1 Sphingomonas sp. Leaf20
CGCCGTGATTTGCTCGCTGCCAACGCAGCGATCTTCAAGACGCAGGGCGCAGCGCTGGACGCAGTGGCCAAACGCGACGCCAAGATCCTGGTCGTCGGTAATCCCGCCAACACAAATGCCTGGATCATTGCGCAAAGCGCACCGGGTTTCCCTGCCGAAAACATCACGTCGATGATCCGCCTCGATCACAACCGCGCGCAGGGACAGCTTGCGGCCAAGGCGGGTGTCGGTGTCGATGCGATTACAAAGCTCGTCGTCTGGGGAAACCATTCGCCGACGATGTTTGCCGACTGGGGGAATGCCGAACTCGATGGCCAAAAGCTTGCCGACCGTATCGGAAACGAGGCCTGGTACCGCGAGACCCTGATCCCCACCGTTGCGCAGCGCGGAACCGCGATCATCGAAGCACGGGGTGCGTCCTCGGCCGCGTCGGCAGCAAATGCGGCGATCGACCATCTGCGCGATTGGGTGCACGGCGCAGGCGACAATTGGGTGTCGATGGGCGTGGTGTCAGATGGCTCCTACGGTATCCCGCAAGGGCTGGTGTGCGGCGTGCCGGTGCACTGCAAAAGCGGTGGGTATGCGCGTATCGAAGGACTGATCCTCGATCCATTCCAGCGAACGATGCTTGATCGCACGATTGCCGAACTGGTCGATGAACGTGAGGCGGTTATCGACATTCTGAAATGACCGATCGGTATATCTGATTGGAATGACCGTAATCTTTGGTTGGTGCGATTGATCTCCGTTCCCTATCATTGGGGCAAGGAGATCGGGCATGACCCTGGAACAACTCAGGATTTTCGTCGGTGTCGCTGAGCGCGAGCACATGACGCGCGCGGCCGAAGCGCTCAATGTGACGCAGTCAGCCGCAAGCGCTGCCATCGCCGCGCTGGAAGCCCGGCACGGCGTGCCGCTGTTCCACCGGGTCGGCCGTGGGATCGAACTGTCCGAAGCGGGCCGCATGTTTCTGGTCGACGCACGCGCAGTGCTTGGCCGTGCCGCCAGCGCGGAACTTGCACTGGCCGAATATGCAGGACTGGAGCGCGGCACTCTGCGGCTAGTCGCAAGCCAGACGATCGCGGGCTATTGGCTGCCCCGCCAGCTGGCCGCGTTCCATGCGCGCTACCCCGCGATCTCAATCGAACTGGCGATCGACAACACCGAGGGGGCCGCGGCGCGCGTGCTCGACGGTGCGGTCGAGCTCGGCTTCGTCGAGGGTGTGATCGACGAGCCCGCGCTCGCGCATTGGACGGTCGCGAACGACCGCATGGTGCTGGTAAGCGACCGCGCAGCCGACACGATCGACGAGGACTGGATCCGCGCCGCACGCTGGATCGTCCGCGAGCAGGGATCGGGCACGCGCTCGTCGTTCGAGGAGGTGCTGCGCCAGCGCGGCGTCGATCCGTCGGACCTCACCGTGGCGCTGATGCTACCATCGAACGAGGCGGTACGTAGCGCGGTCGAGGCCGGGGCGGGCGTCGCGGTGCTGTCGCAGCATGTCGTCGCACCTGCAATCGCGGCCGGCACGTTGCACGATCTACCGCTCGGTCTGCCGCGGCGTCCGTTCTACGCGCTGCGCCATAAAGAGCGGTATCGAACGCGGGCGGCCGATGCGCTGACCGATCTCATCAAGGAGACTGGCAAGTGACCGCCGATCTGAAACCCGTTCTCGATGGCCTGAAGCCCCTCAGCCGGCTCGACTCCCCGCGCGAGATGATCCGGCAGTTCACCCCCAACTGGTTCGCCGCGACGATGGGCACCGGCATTCTCGCGCTCGCCTTGCCGCAGGTGCCGGGCGTCGGCGCATCGCTGCACCCGGTCGGCGAGGCGCTGTGGTACTTCAACATCGCGCTCTTCACGCTGTTCGCCGGGCTCTACACCGCGCGCTGGACGATGTTCGGACACGAGGCGCGGCGGATCTTCGGGCACAACACCGTGTCGATGTTCATCGGCACGATCCCGATGGGGCTGGCGACGATCATCAACGGATGTCTCGCATTCGGCCTGCCGCAGTTCGGCGCGGGCGTGATCCCGATCGCCGAGACATTGTGGTGGATCGACGTCGCGATGTCGCTCGCCTGCGGTGTGGCGATCCCCTACCTCATGTTCACGCGGCACGAACATTCGCTCGACGGCATGACCGCGGTGTGGCTGCTGCCGGTGGTCGCGGCGGAGGTCGCAGGTGCGAGCGGCGGCCTGCTCGCCCCGCATCTGGCGGACGCGCATCACCAGTTCGTCGTGCTCGCAACGTCGTATGTGCTCTGGGCTTATTCATTCGCCTGCGGTGTGGCGATCCCCTACCTCATGTTCACGCGGCACGAACATTCGCTCGACGGCATGACCGCGGTGTGGCTGCTGCCGGTGGTCGCGGCGGAAGTCGCAGGTGCGAGCGGCGGCCTGCTCGCCCCGCATCTGGCGGACGCGCATCACCAGTTCGTCGTGCTCGCAACGTCGTATGTGCTCTGGGCTTATTCAGTGCCGGTCGCGTTCGGCATCCTCGCGATCCTGATCCTGCGGATGGCACTGCACAAGCTGCCGCACGAGAGCATGGCCGCCTCGAGCTGGCTCGCGCTCGGTCCGATTGGCACCGGCGCGCTTGGGATGCTGGTGCTCGGCAGCAACGCGCCCGCGATCCTCGCCGCCAACGGCCTGGGGCAGATCGGCGCGGTAGCGCAGGGGATTGGCACGATTGCCGGGCTGCTGCTCTGGGGTTTCGGTCTGTGGTGGCTGGCGCTCGCGACGCTGATCACGATCCGCTACTGGCGCGCGGGCATTCCGTTCAACCTCGGCTGGTGGGGCTATACCTTCCCGCTTGGCGTCTACACGGTCGCCACCTTCAAGCTCGGCACGACGCTTCAGCTCGGCTTTTTCGGGATCGTCGGCACTGTCCTCACAGTGGCGCTCGCAGCAATGTGGCTGCTGGTCGGCGCCAAGACGGTCGCGGGCGGCTGGCGCGGGAACCTGTTCGTGTCGCCCTGCATCGCCCAAGCCAATTAAAGGGCCGAACTATGTGCAGCAAGGTATCTACGACNTGGCGCTCGCAGCAATGTGGCTGCTGGTCGGCGCCAAGACGGTCGCGGGCGGCTGGCGCGGGAACCTGTTCGTGTCGCCCTGCATCGCCCAAGCCAATTGATGGGCCGAACTGATCGTCCTGTCGGATCGAACCGTCGCATCCGATCGACCCGTACCGGGCAGACCGGCGGACGGGTCGCGCATAAAAGCATGACATCGAAGGGAGAATGCTGGTGGACAGCCTGGATATGAAATTGGCGCAGGCGACGAACCGCCGTCGCTTTCTCTCAGAAGCCGCGATCGGTAGCGGCGCGCTGATCGCCGCACCCGCGCTGGCGCAGAGCATGGTCGATCTGCATCTGCCAGGTGGCCCATCGGAACGGCCCATGACCAGCGCGTTCCCCGGCAAGGGCAACATGATCCTCCAGCGTATCCACCCGCCGTTGCTGGAAACGCCGATGAGCGTGTTCAATGGCGACGTCTTCACGCCGAACGACCAGTTCTTCGTCCGCTGGCACTGGGCCGACATTCCGACCGCGATCGATGTCGAGGCATTCCGGATCAAGGTGCACGGCGCGGTCACGCTGAAGCTGCCGCGCGTCGAGCTGGCGGCGATCAACCAATGCTCGGGCAATTCGCGTGCGCTGTTCCAGCCGCCCGTCGCGGGCGCGCAGTGGCGCCACGGGGCGATGGGCAACGCCAAATGGCTAGGCGTGCGGCTGCGCGATGTGCTCGACATCGCCGGCGTGAAGCCGGGCGCGGTCGCGGTACGGTTCGGTGCGCTCGACCAGCCGGTGGTTGCGGGCGCACCGGATTTCGCCAAGTCGCTGTCGATCGACCACGCACGCGACGGCGAAGTGATGCTCGCCTTCGGGATGAACGGCGAACAGATGCCGCTCCTCAACGGCTTCCCGGTCCGGCTAATCGTACCCGGCTGGTATTCGACCTATTGGGTCAAGATGCTGAACGACATCGAGGTGCTTGCCGCGCCCGACGACGGTTACTGGATGGCTAAGGCGTACAAGATCCCTGACACTCCAKGCGCGAACGTGCGGCCTGGCCAGAAGGATTTCCCGGCCGTCCCGATCAACAAGATGATCCCGCGCAGTTGGGTCACGAGCCTCGACGAAGGGCAGGCGATCGCGTTCGACCGGTCGATCCCGCTGGGCGGCATTGCGATGGGCGGCGATTGCGGCGTCGCCAAGGTCGATGTGTCGACCGACAACGGCAAGACCTGGTACAAGACGACGCTCGGCCCCGATCACGGCAAATACAGTTTCCGCCGCTGGGACGCGCAGGTGCCGCTCACGCATGCGGGTCCGACCAGACTGATGTCGCGCTGCTGGAACACCGCCGGCATCGCGCAGCCGATGACGCCGATCTGGAACCCGGGCGGGTTCATGCGCGGCAACATCGAAACCACCAACATCGTCGTCGGCTGAGGAGCGCTCCCCCATGAAAACGCCTTCCATCGGCACGCTGTCGTTCGGGTTCGTCGGCGCGACCGTCGTTCTTCTGCTCGCGATCGGTGCCCCGAACAGCCGCGTCGCCCCGCCGCCTGCCGCCCCGACCGCACCACCGCCGCCAAGCGTCTCGGCGCGCGGCTTCTCGCTGGTGTCCACTACGGTCGATCTCCCGACCGACGAAGGCCAATATCCCGCCGGCCCGCATGCCGACGTCATCAACGCCAACTGCACCTCGTGTCATTCGGCGAGCATGGCGCTGAACCAGCCGCCACTCTCTTCCGATCAGTGGACCGCGGAGGTCACCAAGATGCGCGAGGTCTACAAGGCTCCCGTTGCACAGGCTGACGTGCCGGCGATCGTTGCTTATCTGACCGCCATGAGCGCAAAGCAGCCGGGCGCCGCGAAGGGCAAGGCGCAAGACCCCGATCCGAAGGCTGCGCCCGACGTATCGGGGGGATCAGGCTAGGCCCATCAACTCACGGCACGCGGTTCTGCGCGCGAAGTGCTGTGCAGCGTGTACGTGTCTCGCGCAGTGTTGCATTGGGGGCAAGGCCGTTCGCGGGCACCTTGGGTATCGCAACGCGCTGCGACAGGTAGATGCCGTTGTGGCCCGAGCAGAGATAGGCCACGAAACAGGCGACGGCGATCGGCACCGCATAGCCGGCGCCGAACAGTTCGATTCCCATGAAGGTGCAGGCGAGCGGGGTATTGGCGGCCCCGGCAAAGACCGCGACAAAGCCGATCGCGGCGAACAGGCCCGTCGGCACGCCCAAGAAAGGCGCCAGCGCGTTACCGAGCGCTGCGCCGATGAAGAACAACGGCGTGACTTCACCGCCTTTGAAACCCGCGCCGAGCGTAACGACGGTAAACAGGAGCTTGATCGCCCAACTCCACGGATGCGTGTCCGGTCCGAAGAAGCTGGCGATGGTAAGGCTGTCGGGCCTCGCTGCCAGGACACCCAGGCCCAGATAGTCGCGCGTGCCGAACAAGAAGACGAGCGCGATAACGAAGACCCCGCCGATCACTGGACGTAGCGGACCATAGGGAACAATCCGCTTGAGCCATCCCCCGACCAGGTGGTTGGCTTCGGCGAAGGCCAGACCAACCAGTCCGAATATGATCCCCGCAACACCTGCCTCCGTCACGAGCAGCGCATCGACCGGTATCGACGCGCCGATCGGGTAGACACCGTGATGGATACCCCAGGCGAGGCACGTCCAATCTCCGACCAGCGCCGCAACGAGGCAAGGCACTAGCGCGGAGTATTCGACGCGGCCGATCGCCAGCACTTCGAGCGCGAAGACCGCGCCTGCGATCGGCGTGCCGAAGACCGCGCCGAACCCGGCTGCGATNAGCGCGGAGTATTCGACGCGGCCGATCGCCAGCACTTCGAGCGCGAAGACCGCGCCTGCGATCGGCGTGCCGAAGACCGCGCCGAACCCGGCTGCGATMCCCGTCWTCAACAGGATGCGCGTGCCGCCCGCATCGAGGCGGAGCGCGCGGCCGAAACCGCTGGCAAGGCTTCCGCCYAATTGGACGGCGGTGCCYTCACGTCCGGCCGAGCCACCGAAAAGATGCGTCACCACTGTGCCGAAGAAGATGAGCGGCGCCATCCGCAGAGGCACCCCGCCACCAGGCTCGTGGATCTGCTCCACGATCAGGTTGTTGCCGCCCTCCACCGAGCGCCCGGTGAGATGGTACAGTAATCCGACAACGAACCCGCCCACCGGCAGCAGATAGAGCAGCCAAGGCGACGCAAACCGCAGTCGCGTAACGGTATCGAGACTCAGCAGGAACGCCGCACATAGCGTCCCGACGAGTGCCGCCATGGGCAGCAAGATCAGCGCCCAGCGCAGGACAGAGATCGCATGGTCGTGACGATCGCGCATGAATGCCGCGACGTTCAGCGTGCCGACGAGATTGCGAAAGGTAGCGCGCACAATTCCTCCTTGCTGCCTGAAGGCGCCAAGTAGGAATCATCAGCTCTTATCAGAGCGGTTCGGCCAAATTGCCCGGCAGAAATCCATTGCCAAAGTCGATCTATGAGACGTTTGCCCCAACCGTCAATGGGCATGTTGGTCGGGCAAATGCTCGGACCGGGCAGTCGGCAGCGTCTATCTAAGCCCGTTATTATGTACCGACCCCGGGTACGCTGCATGCGGGACCGATCGGCTTTGGCCCACGTCGTTTTTGGGCTTCGTCACAAGGGGGTGATACCGCACGAAAGCCGCGGATGCGCTGCGGGGTCTGATCGGCTCGCAGCAAACCTAGGGATGGCTGCTACGAGCGTGCCGTCCAGATGCCGACGAGCGCGGCCAGTGACACGAGCATGAGAAACCCGTTCATCACTAGGAGCAACGTCGCTGGCAGGCGCTTGATGTCCGGTCGTGGCGGCGGGGCGCCTGCGCCCATCTCTCGCCACACCGCAGCGGCGAAGCAAAAGGCGCTGAACAAGATCAGCATGGTCCCGGTCGCCGTCGCCAGCCACGGGAACACGACGTCCTTGAGCAGCGCGCGCGCGCCGATACCGGAAGCGAGCGCCGCCAGTCCGGTACGTACCCAGGCAGCATAGGTGCGTTCGCCGGCGAGGATTGTGCGGTCCGCGGCAAGCTCTGTGCGACGGTCGGCGCTGTCCACCTGCTGGACTGCGCTGTCCTTCAGCTTGCTCGCGCTCTCGGCCAGCTTCGCATGGGCCCGATCGGCGTCGTGCGGCGCGTCCATCAGCCAGCGGTAACGGCGATGCGATGCCAGGCAGTCGAGAGATAGCCGGCGAAGTTCCAGATCGCCTCGGGCCGTTCGGGCTGCATCTGCCCGGCACCGTCAACGGCGCGCACGATCAGGACGTGGAGTCCGGGAGACAGATCGACCGTGACGTGCCACTGCGTCCAGCTCCAAGGCGCATCGGGTTTTGCAGTCAGTTCCGCCTGCAGCCAGTCGGTGCCGCCATTGACGGAGACCTCGACGCGCGAGACCGCTCGGCCGAAGGCGACCGCATAACCCGCGATTTCGCACGCGCCGGCGCTGACATGCGCGCCGTCCACCGGCGCGCAGATCGCAGCATTGAGCGGCATCTCCTCGATAGTCAGACCCCGATCCCAGTCCGCGTCCTCCTTCGCTACCGATGCCGGAAAGAGCTTGTAGTCCTTGGCCTGGATCGGCGCATCGGACGGGCGATCGCGCACCTCGATGCGCGTCAGCCACTTGGCGCTACGAACGCCCGCNCGGAAAGAGCTTGTAGTCCTTGGCCTGGATCGGCGCATCGGACGGGCGATCGCGCACCTCGATGCGCGTCAGCCACTTGGCGCTACGAACGCCCGCATAACCCGGCACGACGAGCCGCAGCGGTGCGCCATGTTCGGGGGCCAGCGCCTCGCCATTCATGGCCCAGACGATCAGCACGTCGGGCTCTAGCGCCTTGGCGATCGAGATCGAGGCACCGAACGGCGCCGTCTCACCATCGACATCCACGTTGTCGGCCCCCGTAGTGCCGACGAACGACGCGCCGTCCTGGATGCCGGCTGCGGCGAGCACGTCGCACAGTGCGACGCCGGTCCACGCCGCATTGCCGATCGCGCCCACGTCCCAGGGATCGCCCGAAGTCTTTTCCACGTCTTGAAGATGTGCCCGACGATTGCCGGCGCACTGCATGGTCGCGNGCCGCATTGCCGATCGCGCCCACGTCCCAGGGATCGCCCGAAGTCTTTTCCACGTCTTGAAGATGTGCCCGACGATTGCCGGCGCACTGCATGGTCGCGGTCACTGTCCGGGTCGCAAATGCCGTTTGAAGTTCGGCAACCGTGTAGGAGCGCGGGCGGTCGACTAAGCCGTCCAGCGCTATACGATGATCGTCGGCCAGTTCCGGCGTAGGTCCGTGGCTGCGGATGTAGAAGTTCGCCTGCGGCGTCAGGAAGGACGTGATCAGTTTATCCGGGGGCGTTTCCGCATTGAGCGGCTCCGGACAGCGGAGGATCAGATTCTGTTCGGCGCGATCGGATGCGGTCATGCAAGCGGCCTACCATGATGAAATCAATAGCGAAATCGATCGTTTGGCTGGACGATGTCACCCAGACTCTTTCGATAGCCTATCCCTTTCTAGACGGGGGGAGCGATCGCCATGCCGTCGCGCAAGAGGCGCCGAGTGCAANCCGGGCCCCGCATAGGCGCCCGCGACGAGGTGGAGGATCTCATGATGAAATCAATAGCGAAATTGATCTTTTGGCTGGACGATGTCACCCAGACTCTTTCGATAGCCTATCCCTTTCTAGACGGGGGGAGCGATCGCCATGCCGTCGCGCAAGAGGCGCCGAGTGCAAGACAGCCTTTCCCGTAGATCGACTCAATGTGGCTGAGCTTGCTACGACGGCTTTGTCCCAAAAGTCGTCGCTAGGCACCAGGGATGACGGAAAACCCTATCGCCATCGCAGATGCGCGACAAACGGGTGTTTTNACTCAATGTGGCTGAGCTTGCTACGACGGCTTTGTCCCAAAAGTCGTCGCTAGGCACCAGGGATGACGGAAAACCCTATCGCCATCGCAGATGCGCGACAAACGGGTGTTTTGCGTCATACGGGCCGAGCTATCAAAGCGTAGGCCGAGCGCCGGATGTGTTCGAGTGGTGACCAATCCGCGGGTGAGTTCAATCGTCGTCGATCAGGAGTCAGCTGCACATCCGCCAATAACGGGCGCTAGCATCGGTGCCAGCGGAAGGGTCAATTTGGCCAACACGTCAGACGACATCGCGCGCAGTCTGAGATTGCCAGAGACCAATCCAATACCTAGATGCGCGTTCAGAAATGGAGCCTTGCTATGTCTGACACTACCCTCGATCTGAGTCCGGTCGAACTCGCCACGGAATTGACAATCGCCTGGTTAGCCAACCCCAACACGCGCACCAATGCTGACGACGTTCCGACCTTTCTGAACAAAATGTACGAAACTGTTTCGACGCTGGTCGGCGGAAACGCGACAGCGGCTGAGCCCGAAGCGCCCGCCCAGGAGTATACCCCGGCAGTGACGGCGCGTAAGTCGCTTGCGAGCCCCGATCACATCATCAGCATGATCGATGGCAAGCCGTACAAGACGCTGCGCCGCCACCTCGCTACTAACGGCATGACGCCTGTGGAGTATCGCGAGCGTTATGGCCTGAAGGCTGACTACCCGATGGTCGCTCCTACTTATTCGGAAGCACGTCGCACAATGGCCAAGAGCATTGGCCTGGGTCGCAAGCCTGGCCAGACGAATGCAGCCAAAGCAGATGCCAAGCCTGCTCCGGCTTCGCGCAAGCGCAAGACCGAAGAAGCAGCAGCAGAGTAATTTATGGGGCTAGCTTCCTCGAAACAGGGAGCTAGCCCATGACTACGTACCCTTTACCGCTGACCGTACAGTGCCAATCAACGTTGATATCTATATCGTGGCCTTGCCGTGCGATGACGCGAATTGTCTCAGAACCCGTCCCCCATCGGGTCTTTCCCAAATTAGCTCTTTGAACAGGGCAAAACGGCGAATCACTGCTGAGCTATGCAGCCAGACCCGAGCGTTTCCGGTACCGCGACGAACCGCTTACCGACCGCCACATCAAGGTGTTCGAACACCCGGCGCCGCATCATCCAGGCCGGCGTGTCATCAACCGGCCCGGACCGGCCCGCCTTGGTCAGAAACAAAGAAACGGCATCGATGAACTGATCATCATGCCCGGGGTGTTCCGATGTCTCCCCTGCGCCAGAAGCGCGAGCACGCGATTTCCGAACGGAATAGTGGTCGGCGTCCTGAAGGACCGCGCTACGAAGCGCGTCCACCAAGGCACGAGAACGCCCCTTCCAGCTCGGCCGCAGGGTGCGGTCATGAAAGTCCGGCATCGATACTCGCGGCTGGGCATCAGCCTCGCGGGCACCCGCTATGGCACCGCGCAGCAACGTCTCCAACTGTTGCTCCATTTGCGCCAACCGCATGGCCGCCAATCCGACGATCTGAAGCGGTAGCAGGTCGGCATACCAGATCTGGCTCATCTGCTTATTGCCGAAAGCGTCGTCCGTCTTATCCTGCCAAACCTGTTCCAGAAACGGGTTGGCGGTTTGAATGCTGCGAACGCGAGCTTTCCGGACCACGGTATCGAGCGCAAACGGCCCATCGGTCGCGTGGAGATGGCGGGCCTGGTCTGCCGCTCTCGCACGAATATCCTGAACCGCGGAAAGACGGCTTTTCGGCCTGGTTTGTGCTGCCCCCCCATCCCCACTGGTGCGATAGGCGTCGATGAACTGACGCAGCGCGCGATCGATCGGCCGAAACACCGAGACCAGCGTCGATGCCCGCATCCGCACGGCCGCGCCGTTGACCAGCCATCCCATAGGCCGCGTCATGGATCGCCGTGCGCGTGCAGCGGTCGCCTGGCAGTCGAACGCCGCCCAGATCAGCGCCATGCGGGTCAGAATGCGGATCGCGTCCTCATCGTCGAGCACCGGCGACACCCGGCGTTCGGCGATCATCGCCAACGCAAGCGCATGCTGACCGCGTACGACCGCGGCAAAGAATTCGGGATCCGTACGCCGGACAGCCCATAGTTCATCGGCAAACCCCGTCAGGGCATCGAGCGGTGTGTCCCCGCCCGCCCAACCGCGTACACAGGTGTCGATCAGCGTCTCGTTGCCATCGCGTGCCATCAGCCATCGACACAAGGCTTCGAGATCCTCGCGTGTCTCCGGCAGACGATCGGCGGGCAGCTCGAGGTAACGAGCCGTCAGCACGGCCATTTGCAGATCGTCCCATCCCTTTGGCCCGAACAGCAGCGTCCGCATCTGTTCGGGCGTCAGGTCGTTGCCGAAAATACTGTCCCGCAGCTGACCGACCGTCTGGTCAAGATCGAACCCGGTCTTTGCGAGCGCGACCAGGACCTCACGCGCAAGGCGCACGAAATTGACCGATAGTAACCGGACGAGGTTCTTCTCCGCCGCCATGCTCAACCCGCCTTCCCCGCTTCGCATCACATGAAGCATAATCTTGCTTACGACTTTATGCCGTGTTGCGAAGGTCGGAGGATCACGACTTCGGGAACAAGGCGATTTTGAGCGCTTCCTTCGATCGTGCCCCGGCCTTTCGGGCGACGCGAGAACTCGTCCGATCGCATCACGCGCGGGTGTTGCCGCGCCTACGCGAGCAGACCGGCCAATACCCAATCGCACGAAGTTATCGCCTGCCGGACGATGAGCGCTTGAGATTGTTAACCCGCTCGGCGTACAGCCGTAGCGTTCGCCAGTAGGCGGACCGAGGCGTGGAAACCTCGTCGATAAGTAGCCGTATGCCCGGCCCGAACCAGTTTCGGCCGGGGAGCGGGCGTGTATGTCCAAGGCGCTTCGGGGCCTAAAGACGCTCGCGCCTGTCTTATCGCAGGTTTCCAATCCCCGGCTCACGGGCCGGCACCGCCTCGTAACTTTTTGGGGCGGTGCCGCCGGCTGGTTTAGTCGACCGGTACCGACACGAACGGGGGTTCGGTGCGGGTATGTGCGACAATGGCCGTAGCAAACGGCTCACCATCATCAAGACGATCGCGGTCGTAACGGCACCGATGTTGCTGGCCGCCTGTGGCGGCGGCGGCGGTGTCAATTCGTCCGGCAGCAACGGGCCGCCACCTGGAACGCCGACGCCAACGCCTGCCCCAACCCCGACACCCTCCCCCACTCCAACGCCGACCGCCGCAGACAGCGCCGAGTACAAAGCCTCGGCAAGCGCCGCGGCCATGAAGGCGGCCTATGCCTATGACCGGGGCGTCACCGGTAAGGGGGTGACGATCGCCGTCATCGATACCGGCATCGATACGAGCGGCATCGAGTTCGCAGGGCGCATCTCCGCGGACAGCACCAGCTTCGACCAGAAGATTGCTCGCTGCGCGACCTGCGCCAGCGAGACCGTCCGCTACGACCTGAAAGACATTCAGGGCCACGGCACGCAGACGGCTGCGATCGCGCTTGCCGCCCGCGATGGCCGCGGCATGCAGGGCGTCGCACCGGATGCAACGCTGCTCGCGCTCAAGATCTCAGGGCCAAACCTGTCGAACGTCAGCCCGATCTCGGGGCCGGTGCCCGAGAGCGAAGGGCCAAACCCGGCACTAATCGCGCAGGCCATCACCCATGCTGTGACCAAGGGGGCCTTCGTCATCTCGATGAGCCTGAACGGCACGTCCGCGGGCCAATTCGCCGTCGATCAGCGCACCGCGATGGATCTCGTTCGCACGCAGAACCGGTTGTTCGTCCAGTCCGTCTCCAACTTCGTCGACGAGAACAGCTTCACCGGGCAAATCTCGCAGAACCTCGTCGGTACGGATCTGGCGAACAAGGACTGGTTCCTGTTCGGTATCCGCGTCGACAAGTCCCTGCAGGCTCCATCCGGCAACGGACTGCCTGGGCCGCTGGCGGACCGGATGCTCGCCGTCGTTGCGGTCGATGTCCAGACGGTCGGCAAGGATGGTGAAGCCGTCACCATCACCGGCAACAGCTTCGCAGCGCCCGCGATCGCCGGGGCGGCCGCACTCCTGAAGCAATATTGGCCGCAACTGGGCGGCAGGGAAATCAGCCGCATCCTGCTCGACACCGCCACCGACCTCGGTGCGGCCGGGGTCGACGACAAGTTCGGGGCCGGCCTGCTCAACGTCGAAAAGGCGATGCAGGCGCAGGCTCCCGCCGCGTCGTTCGCCGCCGCGCAGGCCGTGCTGGCGCGCTATGCGTCGCTGACGCTGTCGGCGCCGTTCGGCGGGGCGGCTGGCGCTGCAGCGCTGAACGACAAGGTCGGCAGCATGACGGTGCTCGACCGCTATGGGCGCGACTTCCACATGACGGGCGCGTCCGGCATCCGCGCACAGGGCTCCGGGCTGCTGGCGGGTGCGATGCTGACGCCGATCGATCCGCCCTGGATGACGGCGAGCGCCAGCGACACGCGCTTCGGCTTCGCCTCGCCCGTGACGACGACCGGGTATCTGCAGGGCGCGCGCTCGAACCGGCCGGCGGTTGCATCCTTCTCGCCGGTGCGTGGGCAGACCGTCACGTTCGGGGCGAACGTCGCGATCGGTCAGGGCAGCAGTCTCGCCGGATCACCTCTCCGCGGAATCGGCGCGACGCCGGTCGGGATGTCGTCCGCCTGGACCGGTGCCGGCTGGTCCGCGTCGTTTGCCTCCGGCACATCGCGCGATCGTCGCACGGCGCAGCGCACGCTTGCACTGGCGACACCACTGGGGGTCGGAGTGGAACTGGCCGACCTCAGCGAGCGCGGCCGCATCCTCGGCATGAACGCCGGCCCCGCGTTCGGGCTGACCAGTGCCGAGACGACGATGGCGACGCTGACGATGCGCCGGACGCTGGCCGGCGTCGCATGGTCGGCGCGCGCGAGCGCTGCCACGACGCGGGTACGCGGCGGATCCGACCTGATGCGCTTCGCACAGCCGGTGCTCGGCACCGCCTTTGCGGTCGAGGGCGCCCGCGGCCTGCTGGGCGGTATCGCGACATTCGGCCTGTCCTCGCCGCTGCAGGTCGAGCGCGCCCGTGCGACGATGCTGGTGCCGGTCGTCTACGACCTGATGACGGGCACGCTGGCGACGCGGACCGCCTCGGTCGACCTGACGCCGTCGGCACGCGAGCTGGATATCGAACTCGGCTGGTCGGCGGCACTGTCATCGACCTCGTCGCTGCGCCTGGGCGTCGCCCGCGCGTTCGACGCCGGACACGTCGCGGGCGCCACCGATACGGCCGGGTTCATGACGCTGGTGCTCAGGTGAGCTGTCATCGCGCCGCCCGGGCACCCCCCGCCGGCTGACGCATGCGCCGAGCACGGCCAAGCCGATCACGACCAGGACCTGCGACGCCGGGACGGCTTCCCGGCGAACGATGTCGCGCGTCAGCAACAAAGGACAATGCAAGATGATCAGGACGATCGCGATTCCCACGATGATGCTGCTCGCGGCATGCGGCTCTGCGACCGTGGCGAGCGAGGATGCGCAGGCGAAGACGACGGCGGCCGCGACGAAGCCGCTCGACATCGCCGGCCTCCGCCCCGGCATGAAGACCGCCGACGCGCTGGCGCTCGTCAAGCAAGGCGGCTGGGCGGTTCGCGCCAATCCCGGCGACAGCTGGGCGGAAACGGTCGAGCAGGCGGTCGCGCAACGCCTGCAGAAGCTGCCCCCCAGCTCGAAACGGACCGGCGTCTACAGCTACAGCGCCACCAAGGGCGAGGAGACCCTCTCGTTCAACATCGACCCGACACCGGATGGCGGTCGGGTCGGGCTGGTTCAGTACCGCGCGCCGCAAGCGGGCCGTACCTACGCCCAGATCCGCACCGAAGTGATCGGACGCTACGGTCCGTCGATCTATGGGCCCCGTCAGGGCGTGCTGATCGCGCCCCGCGGCAAGGACGGTGAAACCCTGTCGCTCGATGTGGACAGCACGGGCATGCATCTGACGTTGATGCCCGCCGCTGCCGCGGCCAGCGAGGCGCGCGCGGTGATCGACCGGGCGGTGACCGCCAGGGTCGGCAGCATCGGCAAGTCGTTCTGAGGAGGCCAGCGGATGCCCTACCTCTTCGGCATGATCCTGGGCGACGTGCTCGGCCGGATCGGGGTGTTCCGTGCGGTCGGTGCCGCGCTGCTGCTGGGCGGGGTCGGGTTCCTCGCCTACCGCCTAGTGGCGGCAAACCTCGATCCCGCGCTGGCGTACGGCGCTGCGGCAGCGGCACCGCTTGCCATGTTCGGTTGGGCGATCTGGCATCCGGCGGCGTCGCGGTTGCGGCTGTGGATCGTCGACGGCGTGTACCTCGGCGCGCGCCTCTCTATGTGGTGGGCGGGTCTCGCCTTCCTCATTGGCCTCGCCGCAGCCAGCTTCCGCATCGACAGGTGGCTGAGCGCGGAGTGGCCGCAGGCGGCGACCGCCGCGCTGTTCTGGCTGGTGCAGCGGGCGCTTGGCGCGCAGGTCGCCCGCTCGCACCGGATCATGGGTGACCGCAGCGTCATCGCGGTGGACGCATGAGCGGTCGGTTGGCGCGGCGGGTCATCGCGGCATGCCTGGCGGTGCCAGCGGTCGTCGCTACTGCGGACGCCGCACGTCGGCCAGTGGCGGAGCGCATTACCAGTACCGGCGCGAACGCGGCACGTCGGCCGGTGGCGCTGCAGGCGACCACGATGACCGACTGGCGCGCTGCCGGCCTTGACGGGACCGGCTGCTACTGGTCGCCGAGTCAAGGCGGTCCGATCCACTTCGTCGCCGCCGGCGCCAAGGCGATGACGCGGATCGACGGTCGCGTCGTCATCCTTAAACCGCGCCGAGGCGCACGGGACCTGTTCCCGTTCACCTACGATGCCTGGCAGTCCGCCGACCTGACGATCCGGGTCGTCGATAGCGCCCGCATCAAGGCGATGGGCTACGAGACCGTCACCACCGACGCGCTGCTAATCGTCAGCCGCGCGGGTACGACGAGCCGCCTGCACGGGTCGCTCATCTGCGGATCGTGACGGCGTAGCGGACAGCTCGAAACAAGAGGACGGCCGCTTCGCGGCCATGGAAGAGGAAAGCAGGAAAGCCAGAAAGAGCCCGGGCGAGAAGCAGAAGGTGGCAGGGTAGAAGGTTCAGGCGCAACAATGCAGATTGGCGGGTCCCAATCTGCCGTGCGCCGCCGAAGCCCTCAATTCGGGCTGCCGGCGGTGTCCTCCAGCCTGACGGCATTCCGGAAGGCGAAGACGACTGTTCGTCGGGGGTATTGCCCTTTTGAGGCCGGTCCGGGACAATGGTTAACATGGCTGACCCGGAGGAGAATGGCGAGGAACGCGCGGTATATACCCATCATGTGCAGGCGCTTCTGCGTCGGCAGCAGAAGGACGATCGCGATGCGATCGGCGCGACGTTAGGCCGCGCGCGCTTCCAGGTTCAGGGCGCAGACGGGCAGACCGCCAGTCCAACCAGGCGGGGTGGCAAGGCACAGGCCCACGAGCGCGTGGTCTGCTTCTTCACCGCCAGTCCGCTGACCGGCCGCGATCGCCAGTCCAGTGGCTTCCGGGTGCCGCACTTCGACATGAAACCGATCACCCGGACCTACGCGCCAACGAGCGCCGGTGGTCACGTCCGTCGCGGTCACGAAGGTGCGGCGATGACGGCGGCTGCGCATTTCGACTATGTCACCGACGGCGCCAAGATCGGCATCGGCACGCATATCGACTATATCCGCCGCGAGACCGGACTGCAGGACCCCGCGGACGATCTCGTGCTCGACATGCTCGACGAGCAGGATTTGCGAAACGAGAAGAACCGGCTCGCCATCTTCAGCAACATACCCGGTGGCCTGACACGCCAGCGCAGCCTGTTCGAGGCGGCAGAACGCTACGAGTCCTTGCCCCGAACGCATCAGCTGATGGCGTCGACAGCGAGTGTCGAGGGCTTCGTAATGTTCGAGCGAATGGGCACGGCACCGGGTTGGCTGCGTGCGATGACCAGACGCCTGCGCGAGAAGCGTGACGAACTGGAACGCAAGGCAGCCAAAGCGCGCAAGACGTTCAGGCATCGCGAAGTCGCGGTTGCCGACGTGACGGAACAGGAGGCCTATGAGCGCCTTGCCTGGCTCGACCAACCTCCCGCCATCCTGGGCTTGTTTAGATGGAAACAGGGCCGCACTGGCCGCGTACAGCATCGCTTCGTCGGCGAACTGCCCGACGGCCTGTCGGCAAGGGATCGTCACGAGATCCTGACGCGGTTCTGCGGCACGCTCGATGCGGACGGCTGGATGGTGGTCGGCGCGATCCACCAACCCGATCAGCATAACGACCGCCGCAACTTCCACATCCATGTCGATGGGTATGACCGGCCAGCGCGGTGGCTGGACAACGAAGGTAAGTGGGATTTCGACTATACCGAGCGCCGCAACGGAAAGCTCGTCCGGCCCTTCGCCCAGAACAAGGTGCGGTACGATGCGGCCATCGGTACGGACAACTCGGGAAAGCCGAACATCGCGGCCATGATGCGTCACCGCTTCATCACCATCGTCAACGAGGTGGTCGGTGATCAGCCGGACATCGTTCGTTATCTGCACGGTACCTATGCCGACAACGACGTCGCGCTGACGCCGCTCGAGCATATGGGCAACCGAGCCACCGGGCTGGAGCGCCGCGGGATCGTCACCGAAGTCGGATCGCGCAACGCGCGCAAGATCGTCGCCGACGAGGCCGCTGCTTGCGAGGCGCGGGCGACCGCCGCCGAAGCGGCGTTGAGCCATGAACTCGCGTTGACCCGCTCGATACTGGCACAAAACCGCGACGCGCTCACTGCGCTCGAAGCTTACGAGGCGCTGGAACGTCGGCTCATCCGACGGCGGTTGCAGGCTGAACTTGCTGACGTCGTCGTTGCCATGGCCAGGTCGCGGGCCGACGCCGTGATCCGCGAGCTGACTCCCGAACCCGGTCGCCCGATCAAGGCGAAAGCCGGTGACGCCGATCTGCTCGCCGGCGCTCGAGATCATCTCGCCGAGGTCGAACGTCATAGCCCGTCACAAGCGGAACGTGATGCCGAACGCCGTGAACTGGCCAGAACGCAGACGCGTGCCAACGCCGAGTGGAACATCGTTCAGGCAGCTACAGGGCAGTCGCCGCAGGATCGGGCCCGTGAGCTTGTGATGGTGTACCGGGCACGGGATCGCGCACAAGCACCTCCTGCCACCGCGCCGTCGCGGTACGACGACCAGAAACGCAACCGCCTGAGCGCCTGGCTTGAAAAGCACGCGAGCGACCCGGCTCTCATATTGATTGAGGGTGACGAGATACGATTGGGTCGGGCGGCGCCGCTGGCAATCGACACACTGATGCGCCAATTTGCCGGTAGCCGTCCTGTTCAGCAGTTACTCTTGCGCGAGCGTGTGCGCCGTCAGGCTGATATTGCGAAAAGGGTCCGTAAAAAGCAGCCGGTCGAGACAATCTCGACGACAGCGTCTCCGATTATGATCCCGGTCGTAGAATGGGGGGTTCAACTGTTCGTCCCGGAACCGACACTTGAGGGGGCGATATCGTCATCGGGACAGGCGCCGATATGGTTAGTTGACGAGAGCTCTGTAAACGACGTACCGCCCTCGCCCGGCCCCCATCTGCCAGATCGGCCGGCGGTCGAGATTACTACGGCGCGCGAAGAAGCGAAGATTGCCCGTCGAAAGATTCTGGCTGAAGCTGGGCGCAGCCGTAATGAAGCGTCTCTGAAAGAGGCATGGGCACATTTGATCAGGAAAAGGGCGGCGATCACCTTGGATGGCGGTCGATACGCGATCGACCTGACAATCCTTTCAGATCCGGAACGGCTGGCATTAATGCGTCCTGATTACGACAAGGAACTGCAAAGCCGGTTGCGCGAACTGCATGCCAAGCAAGAGCGCGAGCGACCTGTTTCGCCGCCGCACGTCGTTTCATCGGTGGCCCGAAAGGCTTGGGCGGCGATGGCGGCGCGACATCAGGATGTCTTCCCTTCCGGACCGCCTGCACAGATGCGAGCGGCCGTCGGTCTGCGCAGCGCCAAGCGCCTCGCCAATGCCCCGACGTTACGGGCCGCGAGAGCCATGGTTCCAGAGGCAATTGCCGGTATCACCCCGCGGGATTTGCTTGAAACCCATCACGCCGGGTCAGTTGCTGACGTGACGACGGCGAAGCCAAACCGGCCGAGGCATATTGGCGACGTCAGCACTATCGAAAAGCAAGCGCAAACGCTTGCGGCATTCCCGGGCGACGGAAAAGCAAAAGGCCCCTCGAAGCAGGTGGTTTTCGATCAGCGTGGCAAGGGGCCGCAGGAACGGTAGTTGACGCCGCTTCCGGCGACGGAACAGCCCGGGAGCAGCTAATCGCTTGTGCTGATCAAGCCCGAACGGTCCGGAGCTTGTGCCGGCTTAATGCGGGCGCGCCTCCTTCCAGGACGGCGACGATAGCGCGGCCTGCCCGGCCGGAGACGGTTTGGAAGGTGCCTGGCGGCTGTGCCGTGGAGGCGAAATGATGGTGCGGGGTCGGCGAGCAGTCCGCCACTTCCGCGCAATGAGGAACTGCTATGTATATCGTAACGCGCGAGCGCGAGCTTGCCCAGGCGCGCGCCCTGTCCGGCGCGCTGGCCATCGCCGATCTCGCCGGCTGGCGGATCGACCGCTCGGTGCCGATCCTGCCGATGCCGTTTCGGAACTATCTCCACATCGCCACGGCCGAGCTGCTGCTGGTACCCTCGATCGAACCGTCACGCGGCGATCTCGATACCGTCGAGCGCGGTACCCGCATCGCGCGGTGCGACGCGCTGGTCGTGAAGGCGTCGAGCGAAGGTAACCACACGTTGTACTGCGCGGTTGGCGAATGGCAGCGCCACGGCACCCTGTGGCACCATGCCCGCCGGCTGTGGCTGTCGAGCCGCAACGAAGCGTGGCTGGTCCCCGATCCGGACGAGCCCGAGGAAAGTGACGCCGTGTTCCGCCTGACCGGCAGCCGCCTGCGTCCCATGGTCCCTGCCCGTCTGCCCGCTGCCGCTGCCGCTGCCGCTGCCGGTGCCGGTGCCGGTGCCGGTCGCAACTTCGCGCCCGGACTGGCGCGCGGCGATGCCTATATCGCTGCCGCCTGGAGCCAACGCTGACCGAGCCGCCTGCCGGATCGGTCAAGAGCTCGCAGGCGGCATACCAACACCCTGAACACCATCCGCGGACGCGTGCCGCGTAACGGCGGGAACCCGCGCGGTTCCCGCCAGCCTGCCGGGGGCCAAGGTCGAGAGGGAGTATGGTCCCCGAACCGGGGATGAAAATCAGGAACAGGCTATGAGCATCCACAAAATCGAAACCGTCCGCCGCCACGTCGCCGCCGTCACGCAGATGCTGCTCTGCAACCGCACCATGAAGCCCGGCGCCGCCATCATCGCCGGCGATGCGCTCGGGATCGAAGGGCGCCTCGCCCTCGCCCACCAGGCGAACGTCAGCGGCCACGATCTGGTCTATCTGCATTTCGCCGACACGGCCGAAGGCTACGGCCTGACCACCATCTCGATCGTCGTCGCGCGGGACGGCATCTGTCTGGGCCAGACGGACTGCTGCCTGTACCTGCCCAAGGCCGGCGCGCGGGCGATGATCCTGCCGCAGGCCCATGTCCGCGGCCTCTTCCGCCTGTCGCCCGGCGAGTTGCTGCATATCGACCGCAAACCGGCCGATGCCAAGGACGGCATCGCCCGAGCGCGCGCACGGCTCGCCAAACTGGTATCCAGAGGGGTGAGCGTCGTTGGTCGCGCCGAGATCAACACCTACGCGCATGCAGCCTGCAACGGCGCACCGCAGTCGATCTGACGGTCCGACCGGCGACGACCCAAAAGGGGGCACTTCATTCTATAAAGCGCAGGACATGGCAAATTCGGACACCGGACATGAAATTTTCATCTGAATGTCCGAAAACGTCGATCCGTCCGCTTTATAGAGTGAGGAAGGCTATCATCTCAGCCATCGCACCGACACCGCCTGTGGTTCACGATCTCGACGACTTCTACTGCGTCGCCGAGGTCAGCCAGATGCTGGACGCCCTGACCGAACCGGACTGGAGACGGCTGTTGCGGTCGTCTCATTATCTGGCGCACGGGCACCGCATTCTCGCGGCCGACCTGCGGCAGGAGGCCTTCGTCCGCTCGCTCGACGGCCGCCGCCGTTGCCGGCGAAGCTATGATATCGTCAATTTCCTGATCGGTATCATGCGCAGCCTGACATCGCAGGAACGCGAGGCGGACCGCGACGGCCCTCACGAAGTCAGCATCGATCTGCTGTCGGTGGCGTCGGCCGCCCCATCGCCCGAGCAGGTCGGCCATGATGCGCTGCATTATCGTCGCACCATCGCCGCGGTCTTCGAAACGATCGGGTCCGATCCGAAGCTAGTCGCATTGCTGAACGCCGTCCTCGATGGTGTCAAAGGCGCCGACCTGCGGACGCGGTTGAAGGTCGATGCAAAGGGCCTCGCCTCGCTGCGCAAGCAATTGAAGCGCAAGCTGGCGAGCGCGGCTGTGAACAGGAGCGTACCGTGACCACCCGGACCGACGAGCTGACGCAGTTGCAGCGACTGGACGCTTTTCTCGAGGGTGAGGAAATCGACCTCGATGATTTGCGCCAGGAGATCAACCGAGCACGACTGCGGGTGGGTTTGCCGCCTGCCCTGCCCGTCGATGCTGATCCGGACCTGACCTCCGATCCGCACGAAGACGTGCGCGTTTTTATTCAGGACCTGATGGACGAACATGCCCCGGCCGATAGCGAGCGGGCAGACGATCCGCTCGATGGCGCGAACCGATGATCCTGCCGGTCGGCTACTTAATGATCCCGGCTTACCGCCCGGGTGATATCGACGTCACGGCGATCGTTTAGACGTTACGATAGTCTGGCGCTGCCGCTACGCCGGTAACGCCGCAAAGAGCTGGGATAAGGGTGGAGATGGGCACGTCGAGCCCCGAAGGTCGATGAAATAAACAGACCCGAAGGTGCTTGTCCGAACCAGCCGGTTCGCGACGCTCAGCTCCGGAAAAATCCAGACCTATGATCCCCCTGCTCAAGCCGGCGAACACGCTGCCGGGCGCGCTGCACTATTATGTTGCCGCCGAACTCCTCAAGAACCTGTCGATCATCACCTCATGGCCAGGCGGAGGGATGCCCGCTGACACCGTCATCCTGCCGGCAGCCCGCGTGATCCTGTCGTTCACCTGCGTGACGCAGCCAATGTTCCGGAACAAGGTTCATAACCTTGCCTGCGACTCCGCGATCGATGTCATCCTGCTGCGGTGCTGCCTGACGCCTGGTGACATCCTGCCGATCACGGCCGATGTCACGCTGGCAGGCGGCGGCCTTGCCCCCTTCGACCTGCATGACCTCAGCCTCTACCGTCACTCCGATCGCACGCTCTGGCTGGTTCCGGAAGCCTTTGGCGGCGCGATCCGGCTCGGGCACGGCGGTGCCGAGCTGTGCCTGGTACCGCCCTATGAAACGCTCGTCGAACGCGCCGAGGGCATCTACCGCTCCGCCAGCGAGCTCGCCGCCTTGCTCTATCCGTCGAAAACGAACTGATGGTCGGCAAAAGCGGCTCCAGCCCCGGAACGGGACGTCAGCGTCTGGATCGCTTGCGGCTGATGCTGCCACGACGCGCGCGCCGGTCAAGGGGCAAGGCGGTCGGCGCTATGCCGCCGCTGATGCGGCGGATGATGATCCTCGTCGTCGTCGCGCTTATCGTCTCCGCAAGTCTGGGCGTCAGGTGGCACCATCAACGTGGCGGCGACGGTGCGCGGATCGCGTTCGCCGTCGCTCGAACGATCTGCCCGACCGCAGCCCGGTTCACGAAGCGTGCAAGCGTGGCAGCAGGTGCCCACGCGATTGATCGGGCAGCATTGCGACGCCTCGTGGATCTGGTCTCGAGCGGGTCGAGATGTACCGCCCTGCCCCGGCAATCCGGATCGGCGGGGTAACGAGCAGACAAGCATCCTGAACGCCGAGCTCGTCTCGTGACCATCGCAGCTTCGGGACGATCGACACCGCCTTCCTCGAACGCCCGCACGCACGGGCGCAATAGAGACGCTGCCGGTGCGTCGGTACGCACGCACCGGGCAGCGACGACGCGAGGCGGGCGGAATGACGCCGATCTCGCTTACCAGCAGATGCTGGCCGCCCGTCACGGGCGGTAAGGCAGGTAGCGCAGGACCGGCGACGGGCCGCCCCTGCCGGGGGAGTTGGGAATGGAAGGACGTCTCCCGAGAGCCGGATGAAATGAAGGTTCGAGAGCGAGACGAACTCGAAAAAAGGCACCCGATCAATGAACACCACGAACCAGACGGCGGACACCATCGCGCGCGTCGCCCCTTCGCTCGTCCGCGAAACGCGCGTAGCGCATGACAACCTGTTGCGGCAGGTGCAGCAGCGCACCACCGAACCCGTCTATCACTACAGCATCATCAAGAACGTCGGCCACGTTCAGCTGGCGATCTCGACCTCCTATATCCCGGTCGACGACGAGACGGTTCATCAGACCCTGGGCGACGGCCGCGGCCATATCCTCATCGCGTCGTCGGTACCGCACCGCCGCCTCGCGCGGCCGGTCTTCGACATCGTCACGCGTCGCAGCGGACAGATCAAGCGCCGTAGCGGCTATCGGCTTTGGCTGGCCGCCGACGGTGACAGCGCCCTGCTTCCGGACCAGCCGGGTCGCCCGGTGTGGCGGGTCGTCGGCACCACCCTGGTGCGGGCGAAGGCTACGCGCCTGAACGAGGCCGAACGTCGCGAGGGATTTGCACGGGCCGACCGCATGCTCCGCCGTGTCGCGCGGGACGCCTGAGATGCCCCGCAAAGCAACGAACACCGCGAAACCCGCGGCATTAGACGCCGGGATGGTCGTTCCGACCGCACCCGGCGCGAGTGCCCCGGTCGCGACCCGCGACTATGCCAGCCAGGGACCTTTCGCTGGCGACCTCGACGGCAGCTTTGGGATCATCCCGTGCACCTTCAAGTGCAGGCCCAACCGCATGGTCGATGTCGTCCACCGCCGCCTGGTCCAGTTCGGTCGACCGATGGTCGAGCCCTTGGCGCCGACCTGCACCCGCTTCGACGTGATCCTGCCGCCGCATGCGCCTGACGCCTGTTACGATCCGCTAGTGCTGGCACGGTTGATCGATGCGCAGCGCATGCCCGACCAGCAGGATCTCGCAATCCTGATCACGCTGCGCTTCGAGCATCACGCCCTGCTGCACCGCGGATGGGAACTGGCGCGCGGCTTTGCGCTTCGGTGCCTTGCCACCGAGCGGGATACGCCGGTCGTGGCGGCGATGCACGTGCCTCAGGTCGCAGGCCGAAAGCTCAAGCCCCACGTCCACCTGATCGCCTCGTCGCGGCGTATCCTCGGCTCGAACTGTGCCGACTTCGTCACCGACCTTCTTGGTGCCGACGCGAAGGTGAATGCCGCCAAGCTCTGGTCCGACTGGTGTGCCGCGCACGCCTGATCGTCAACCTGCATCCATCGCGGCCTTCACCCCCGGCAAGCGTCGTCTTGCCGGGGCCGTTGTGAATGGCCTGCCGTCTCCCCTATTGGTTTGCGATCGAGAGTAAGGCGTCAGACGCCTCCCAATAGCCGAACGGCACGCGCAGTGCGTGGAGCAGCGCTCCGTCAAGATAGATGCGGTTCTTTCGCGGCGTAGTGATGGCGTGTTCGGGGACGAACAGCAGATCGTGTGTTCGGCCCCAGCGTTTCAGCAGATCCTTGAACGCCTCGCGCAGTACGCTTTCGCGGCGACTGCCCGAGACAGCGCGCAGCCGATCGAGATCTGCGCGGTATTCATTGATCAGCTGTCGGCTCGCGCACCCTCCTGAGAAGCCGCATGGCCACAATACGAAGCTAGCAGGCCGAAAACTCGATGTCAGCTTTTGTCGCTCGAGCGCAGCTACCTGAACTTCTGCATTTCCCGAGTGGGCCCGCAACTCGAGTGTGAACGATCGGCGCTAATCGAGAAGCCGTCACGCTTATCTGAATGTCGCGCTGTGGGGCCGGACGTGGGAGAGCTGGGTTAGCGCGGGTTCCAACAGACCATGCGTTCCACACCGTGCGCTGACGGCTCGGTTCTGCTGGAAGCCGTTAATCAAATGTTGAGCCGGGACAGGCGGCTTCGTCCCCTTTTTGCCGTCTTGGTGGCGCTGTAGGGCGATCGCGAACCGACGAACGGGCGTCCGGATGAGGAGGGCGCTAAATATCTTCCTTTGGCGACGTGCCCCTTATTTACTGCGTACGGCGAGACCCAACTGTGGGCCTTCACGGCTTGTACGCTACGAGCGCTTGATGGCGACGGCATGGTCCACCGAACGGTGCATCCGGCCGGGCCCTCACAGGTGGAATACACGCTGACGGACCGAGGGCATTCGCTGACCGAGCCGCTTCGCGCCCTTGACACTTGGGTCGGAGCACAGCCCAACGAGATCGATGGGAACCGTATTCGCTATGATACCGCCGGACGGACCGAACTTTGAAATAGACTTTGAACGCCACAGTGAAGCTCGGATCGCGAAGTTGCGGCACGCGTTTTCCGGCAAGACACAGTTGTGGACGTTCAGCGCGCGCTGCCACCGCTCGTCAAACGGGACAGCATCTCATCGACGCGCTGTCCAGCACGTCATTCTTGTCGAATGAAACCGCGGTGACGGTCGGTGCGAGCGTCGGCATCGCAATAAGACCGGCTGTTCAGTCGGACTTTTTGACCCTGCTGCTTGAGGCGGACAGGCGCTCCTGCTCTGCGCTCGCTCCCGACACCTCGCCGAACCTATACTTTGCCTCGGATCAGGGCTTTAGACCCGGCTGTAACGATAATGACCCTTGATGGATGCCGCGAGGAATTCCCCCTTCGATCCGGCCTGATCTAAGGCCTGAGCGATCTGCGGCGGCACCTCGTAATAATGATAGCGGCTGCCGTTGAGAAATTCGACCTCGAGCAGCAGCTGATCCTCGTCATAGCGGATTGTGGCGATGTTCGATGAGGCAAAGGGAGCGAGTTCTTGCCAAGCCATGTGTGTCATTCCTTTTTGGGTGGAGTATAGACCGGGTTCTGCTGGAGCCAGGTCTCGACAAAATAGCGATAGTCCGCAGGGACATGGGCCTTCAGATTCCAGCCGCCCGGTGTCATCGATTCTTCGGGTGCAACCTCATCGCAGATCAGTGGATCCTGGCTGTCAGGGCGACGATCGCGGGGCGGCGCCTGAATCATGGTGCGCATCGGCAACCGAACCGCTTCACCTAAGATAATCGCTTCACCCGTGCGTAGCACCGGTAACATGCTCGTCAGGCCATCAAGATTGTCCGAGAGCGCGCTGGTCACGTGCGAGCGATCGGTGGAATTGCTCAACCGCATTGCGAAGAAGGTCCCGCATTGCGACAGGATTGTCGGGTTGATCTCAGCCGGGCGTTGGCTGACGATCATCGCGCCGATCCCATATTTGCGACCTTCCTTGACGATGCGCTGGGTCGCGATCGAGGCCGCGCTGCTTCCATCGTCGCCAAGATAGCTGTGCGCTTCCTCCATCACGACGAGCAGCGGGCGCTCGCGCCCCCCCTCCGAAAGGTTCCGAGCCCAAAAAAGGCCATCGTAGAGAACGCGCAGGATGTTGCCGATGATGTCGTTCGTTACGGTTGAGGGGATGCCCGACAGGTCGAGGATAGTGATTGGCTTGTCGCTGCCAAGCCATTGGCTGACCAAGTCAGCTAGCGTCTTGATCGTCTCGCCGTCGAGGCTAGGATGCCAATCACCGGCCTTCAGCAAGAAGTCGTACCGGGCGACGCGGAGCCGCGCACCCAACGCCTCAAGCGGCCCCCGTATGTTGAGAACGTCCGGAAGCCAGTTGATCTTCTCCGGGTCGTTCGCGACGCTTTTGACCTTACGAAAACGTGGCGGAATGCCGGCCTCGGCATCGCCCAAGATTTTCGCGTTGGAGGCGTCAAGCTCATAGGCCCAGTTGGCTTGATCCGCTGGGCTCGCGCCACCAGCACTGAAATAGGTGCCGAATTCCCGGCAATAGAGTCCGTGCCAGAGCTTGTTGAGCGAGAAGGGTACCGGGCTGTCGGCGGTGATGCTGGCAGGGTCCACGCCGGCGATGGGTTGGACTGCGAGGCTCGCGATCTTTGCCGCGAGGATCTCCTCGAGGATGATGTTGCGGGCCTTGCCATCGGGTGGGAGGCTCCCGAACGTCACCCGCAACAACTCGTCGAAACTCAGCGCCCAAAAGGGAATGCACAGCCGGTGTTCGTTGGCGTAGCGGACGTCGGGGCTGATCTTGAAGATGTTCGCGCGATCGCCGAGCGCCTTGCCATATTCGCCGTGGAGATCGAGCACGACGATCCGCGCCGACGGAAAGCGTTCTTCGTCTGACAAGACATTCAAGAGTCCCGCGACTGTCGTCGACTTGCCCGAACCGGTTGTCCCAACCACGGCGCTGTGACGGGTTACCAGCTTGTTGACGTCGACCAGCGCATCAATCGACTCGCTGCCCGCGACATGACCGACGCGGACAAGGTGGTTCTGCTTGTCCGACCGGCCATAGATCGCCTGAAGATCAGCCTCGGACACAAGATGGACCTCGTCCTCAAAGGTTGGATACTGCGAGATACCGCGCTGAAACCGGCCCGTCCGATAGCCCTCGCCGATCAGCTGGACCGTCATCCAGCGTAGGCCATTGGGCATCGAGAGGGCCGCCTTCTCGGGCACCGCACTTGCTCCTACCTGCGAGACAATGCCGTAGAGATCGACATAACCGACCGGGATTTTGACGAAACTTCCGATCTGGCCGATCTTGTGTCCTTGGCCCTGGACGAAGCTCAGGCCCGAGAAGCGGTCCGACGTCAAAGTGACGCTGACAGACGTGCCGCTGACATCCTGGACCGTGCCGATGACGGTCGCCCGGTCGGCGACGTCAGGCCGGATCATCGCTCATCCCATCACCCGAAACGCCACGCAAGAGCATGCCGAGCGCGGCGAAGTCCCCAAGCCGCAGGGTAACCTTGTCGCCATCCTTCACGAGAATGCTGGACGGCAGCGCGAGATCATCGGTCCCTTCGCCCGACCACTCACCGATCGTGCGGCCGACGATCGCCTTGTCGAACCCAAGAAGGCTCAGATTGGGCGTCGCCTGGGCGCACTGACGTGCGAGTTTGTAATTCTCCCACTCAAGCTCACCGAACACGCAAGCGAAGACATGCGCGGTCGGATTGGCCTCTAGACTGCGGCAGATAACATCGTTGATATGCTCGTCTGCGAACGAATAGCCGCAGATGAAGAGCAGCGACGATGGCGTGAGCAAGAAGGCCTTCAGGCGATCGAGCATCGCGAGATACGGCATCTTGCGGCTCTGGTCATATTTGAGGTGAGACGGGTAGATCAGATAGCTCTGCTTGTCGGTCTTCTCGTCGCTGCGCACGACATTGTTATTGCCTTCAAGACGCCAGTTGAGCGAGCCGTGAATTTTCCAGAGCCGCGTCCAGCGCGGCGGCAGCAAGCCCTCATCCTCGACCGCGCCAAGGTCGAAGAAGGCCTTTCGCGCGCCGATGAAGCCATCGAAATAGGGTGCCGAGCTCTCCTCAAGCGCCTGCTCCATCAACAGGTCGTAGTTGGTCGTGAAGAGATGGACTGGCCGCTCGCGACGGATCGAACGACTCCAGATCGCAAGGTTATGATAGGGGCTGTCCTTAGCCGGAAGCTCGCGTCGGACCTCTTTGGAGATTACTTCGCAAACCTTCGTGTCGAGGGCGATGAGCTCGGCGGCAGTCAGTCCACGCACGTCGCCGGCGCCGGCGACGCTCGCAAATACGCGAATTCGGCTGAGCAGGAGCTCAATATTACCACCATCGCCGCCGTCATCGGTCACGATCGCAACGATCTTGTCCCAAGTCGACGGGTTGGCGGTGTCTTTGCTGGACAGCTGCTCCGCGATCACCCTCGTCAACCCCGCCACGTCCCAGATCAGCGGATCTGTCACGGTCTTTCCGCCTTCCTCCCGTTCATTGACGCGGATCGACAACGGGCACCCCGCACCCAGGAAGAAACCTATCGGTTTGCGGTTCTGCGACAGGGCTTGTTGGATGAAGCTGATCTGACGAGCTGGATCATGTTTATGCATCTTACCCCCTCGCCGGCATTATTTTTTGACCGAAAACATCTGCCCGTTATCTTGTGCCGGCACAACTCTGTTAAGCTAAATTGGATTTATTTTGGGTTTTCCAGACGACACCCGTATTAGTTTGTCATCTATGATTTTTGATTTCGATTGCGCAAAGGGTGCCGACGACTTGCGGACAGCTGCCGAAGCGACTGACTGAGTTTGATGAAAGCTGCCGTTCCAAGCCCGATCCGCGAACGACGCATTGTGATCGACGCCGGTCGGCGCGTCCTGGGACAAACTCGTCGTTCCCATGCCACAGCTTGAACGTCGGCTTTTGTCAGAAGCCGACGTTCGAAGTTACGCTCCCTGTTCGGACGCATCGGGAGGCACGGCGAGTGCGATGGAGACGTCATCCACCAGCTTCCGGAATCCGGGCAGCTGCGGCGCACTGATACCGGTGCCGCAGAGGAACACGACATTGCCCGCGAGCAGAGCGTCGATCAGTTCGCCGGGGAACATCTGTCCATGGGCCGAGTATCGCAGTGCCACATGAAGCACCTTCTCGAAGCTACACGGCGACCGAATGCTCTGGTCGAACTGGAGACTTCATCCCGTCGACCACCGGCTTCACGGCATGACGTAAAGCCTCGTATCGGCCGCGGCTAATGACCTCTCGTTGCCAACGGCCGACTGAAAGAAGTCGCTTTGTAACGAGTCCGCGCGGATTTGCGCAGTGCTGACCTTTCGGTGCTAGACCGCTCGCAATCTGACCGTAGTCTCTCCACCGTCGGAGACCCCACCCGTCAGCCTGTGCAGGATGGCATCGAGTTCCCCGGTGGGCACATTCAGTTCGGCCGCGATCTGATCACGAGTAATGCGTTCGCGCCAGAGCGCCGTGAAGATTTGCGGCCACAGCGAGGAAGTCTCAGGCGGCAACCCTTCCGGCTCCTGCCGTCGGAAACCGCGGCTCGACATCTCAATGTTCAAACTGCGGTTCTGCCATTCGCTCACGACCCGAAGCTTGTGAAGGCGGTAGTTGAGTGCAGCGACGGACACGCCCCACCGCTTCTTGGCACGGATCAGGTTTTCTAGATCGGTGACGTAGCGGATGCGGCTCATCACATCGTCCGTCGGCATCAGGAAGGCCGAAGCGAATCTATCGGCCTCGCTCTCCGCCTGCCGGCTGTCTTGCGGCGCGCCATGCCTGTGCATCACGAGATGACCAAGCTCATGAGCCGCATCGAACCGGCTGCGCTCGGTGGATTTGAACGTATTCAGGAAGACGAAGGGATTGTCCCCCCGCCAGCAGGAAAATGCATCGACGTTGTTCGTGTCTTCGCAAAGCGAGAAGACCCGGACTCCCTTCGATTCGAGCAGCTTGATCATGTTGGAGATGGGCAGTTCGCCCAGCCCCCAGTTGGCGCGCACGACCTGCGCCGCCGCCTCCGGGGTCGCGTCACCGCGAAGTTCCGGAACGTCGGTCGCTGGGAGATTGAAGCGATCGGCCACCCAGTCGATGAAGAGATATGCGATCACCCCGGCGGAGAGGGCAGCATCCCGTTCCCGGGCGGTCATCGACGACAGGCTCCGGAAACTGGCGGCCTCCGCCGGCAGTTCGTCCACGTCCTCTGCGAAGAAGAAACCACGGGGAAAGTTGAGCGCGCGCGCCAAAGCCTCGACGGTATCGTCCTCCGGCTCGTTGACCCCGTTCTCGAGGCGCGAGATCGTGATCGGCGAAACCCCGATCGCCAGCGCGAGGGCGCGCGCGGTCAACTTGCGCCGCTTCCGGCCAAGGATCAGTCGCTGAGAATTAAACACGCAATTTAGACCTTTCGGGTCACCGAAACTTTGTACTCGGCCGACGGCTCGCCATCGTCCTCGATCGGCACCGATGCGCCCCAACCGCCCTTCTCTACCAAAAGGATCCGCTCATGAAACCCGTCGAACTGCTCCCCGTTGATCGCCTTGGGAAACGATAGCTCCGCGCGGACGTCGTCACCATCGCTATAGACGAACAGGACCCAGGTCGATGCTGTGACCTCCACAAACTTCTTCGCCTGTTCCTCGGGCCACAGCTCGTACTGGCCAAGTTCGATGGCGCGCGCAGATCCGGCCCCCTTCTTCGATGTCGCCAGCGGTTCGAGCAGCGGATCGCCTGCCCGCTCGGCGTTCTGGAACACCACCTTGATGCCGATCTCGGGATTGAAGATCGATTCGATATTGTCCCGGCGACAGACCTCCCACCCCCGCTGGACGAATATGCGCCGGAGCTGCCCTGTCCCCTCGATCCAGGACAGAAGTCCGCCGGCGCTAAGCGGGTGGTAGCCCGTGGCGTTGCGCCTGCCGCCCACCGCCGCACTCACGACATCGAGGAGCAGATCGCGACGCAGTCGGAGCTGCGCCAACCGCGGCACGATCTCGTATTCTTCAGCAAGGACCGGCACTGGCAAACCTCGTGTTAACTTCTAGCCTCTCGTATGAGGCCAAGAATGTTAACATGTCAAGCGTACAGACTCCGATGCAACTGCATCCGGATACTTGATCGAAGATCGTTGTCTGGAAAGCCGTCATGTCCGACGTGGATCCGTCGTGAGCGGCGGCTCAGCGAATGCCTCCGCAATGCCATGGCCTGCTGCATCGCGACCTGCACCAATGGCGTGATGGCTTGAGATCACATGGTTCATTCCAAACTGTGGTTCGGGAGTTGACCATCGCCCCGGGCAGTCGATTCTTGGGAACGAAGGCCCTACGCATGATGGAATGACCGACGATTTCTCGCGTGACCGATCTTCAAGGCTGGTGGACCGCTACGCGCAATACCGGATCGCGCTGGACGAAAGACCGACGGGCGGAAGGTTCATGCCGTACCGCTGGTGGGCGTTGCCGGATCGGCTGGACGTCGCGTGGATGGCATACAGGGAGATGCTCGGTGATTATGCCACGGAACTGGCCAACATCATCAACGACCTGACCCATCATGTCGCCCGCCTTCGCGCTTGGGACGTTGTGATAGCGGGCCTCGACAACGAGGAGCGACATGAGATCAGCCACGAATTCATCGATGTGCTCGGCACGGTGGCGCTGGGACAGCCCTACGCCATCAAGTCGCGCTTCGCGTTCGCCGTGGGGCATCTCTCGCATCAAGCCAACCAGGCTGCCGATGGCGCTGGGTGGGTGGACGATTTTCCGGTCAGCAACCTCTACCTCAACGATATCGAGCCGTATTGCTCATCTTGGAAGAGATATCGCACCTTCAAGCTTCGGCTCGAGCCATTGGCAGGCAAGGATTTTAAAAACGCCACCGACGACTTCCGCAACGTCTACAATCACGGTTTCTCTTCGCGCTTCGTGATCGGGATGACCGGCACGGTTTCGAGGATCGTCCGGGACGGCCGGGTCGGCTACGGTTTCGGCGGCAACGAACCGCTCGGCATCGCCGACGTGGCAGACCTGCTCGCGACCGAGCGCGACCATTGCTACAGGACGTTCGAAGCTTTTCAGGCGCTCGTCGAAGAGCAGGTCGCAGCGATCATAGCCGTCGAGACGGGCGGTCAGGTGATGAGCGGCGGCAGATCGATTCCCCGTACCCAGGACGGATCATAGTCCTCGGCTTCTTCCAAGGTGATCGTAGTCGCTTTTGCTTGGCCGTAACGGGGCGATCTCCGTCGCGGCTGGAGCCAACGCTCTTCGAACGCCGGTGCTCACCCCCTGCCCGTTCTCGCAAACGCCTCCTGGCCTAGTGCCGTTATCCGCAACCCGTCCTCGCCGTAGTCGTCATCATGGGCCTGTTCGATCCATCCTTTGTACAGCATCGATTCGAACGTGAGTTCGCCGATGCCGGTGAACTTGGCGGCAACCTCGATATCGCCGAGGCAGAGTCGCCGCAGGACCTTCTCCTCGCGAGAGTTCGGACGGTCGCTCAAGACCGCCCAAACCATGCCGGAACCCGCTTGGCGGTCTTCCCCGCCGCGTCGTCCGCCTCGCGCAGATTGCTGGCGATGTAGAACACGAAATCGTGCGCCGCGTCGGAAGCGGTCATGCTTGGCGGGATGATGCTGCTCGCTCGAAGCGCCTCCTCGCAGTTGCCGAACATTCCCGTCGCGCTGATCTCGTGCCGGTACCTGTCCGCACGGTCCGGGTCGCTGGCGAGATTGATCGCGTTCGACAGGAGCAGGGTCTGCACCATCCACAAGAATTGTTCCGGCTTCTCCATCTCTTCCCCGCTGGTTGATCAGCCCGGTGTCGAGCCTTGCGCCATACTGAAACCTGCTATGCTGTCGAGCAAGCCCAAGCTGATGGCAGGTTGCGATCGCCCCTCGAGCCGATGCGGCTCGCAAAAGTGCGCGTGGCGATCTGCACTTCTGCTGCAGTTCGCAAGCTAGGCGATGCATTTGCATGTTAGACAACCCGGGAGACGTGTTCTACGTCCGTTCACCGTACGTGCCTTGCACGTCCACATCGACGGAGCCGTGACATGCCTCTCACCATGCTGACCTTCATCGCCTTCTATCTTAACTCGGCCATTGATTCCGGTCGCTACGATGATCTCGGAATCGACGAAGTGAAGACGGAGATCGAAGCTGGGACCATCTTCGCTTTTCTCCGGGCACGTCTCGGCGCCGATTTGGATCTAAGTATTCTGAATGAGAGGGATGAGGCGGAACTTCTCGTCGAGTGGCAGGACCTGCTTGCGGCGGTGAACGAGCGCCGCAAGATGGGCATCGAGAGGCGGGGGCTCACTCTTCTCGTGGCCTACCTCCTCGAAGGTATCCAGCGCCGTAAGTGATTTCATCGCGTTCTCAGTTTTCAGCGTGATCCAAATTGCGGAGACTGTGACGGCGCCATAGACAAGCGAATGCGGGCTCAGCGCCCGAACCGAAGGGGAAGAAGCCATGCGGACCAACTCTGACTTGACGACGACTGCGGTACCCCTGCTCTTCCGGTACGGTGTGTCGCGCACCTCGGGTGTTGAGCTACCCGGGCATTACGACGCGAGTTCGCAACTGTGGGTCATCGAGACCAGGGACGGGTTCGTCTCCGTCGTCGAGGTAGCCGATCGCGCCGACCTCGATACCAGCACGGGCACACGTGTCCGCCAGGAAGGAGATGACGAGGATTTCTCAAACAACGTCGGTTTGGCCGCCGCCCATGTTGGTACGAGCACCCTCACCCTGGTAAGGCAGGAGACCGACGACGACGACATCTCGGGGGACGCAAGTCTCTGTATGGCCTTGCTCAACACCAGCACGCTGACGAAGGTGCGCCAGGAGAGTGCCGATGACGACCTCACCGATGACGAGACCATCGGCACCCCCCGTCGGCTTGGCGCGCTCGCCGAACTCGCGACGAAGACCGACGTGCAGCAGGAGAGCGACGACGAAATCAACGCGTCGACGATCCTCGAGTTGGAAACGAGGTCGTACAGCAATCAGGAAGGGTCCGACGATGACTTCCCCCCGATGCTGCTCAAGCTGCAGCCACAGATACTTGCTGGCCGCGAGGGCTGCGATGACTTCCCGATGACCCACTGAGCGGATAGCGCACCTTGATCCTGCTGGTAACGAATAAGCGCGACCTCACCTCCGACATCGTCGTGCTCGAACTGCGACGACGCGGCCTGCCGTTTTACCGGCTCAACAGCGAGGATCTGCCCCAAGCCACGATACGGTTCGACCCGCGTCCCGATCAGGGCTGGGAGATCGACTTCGACGAGAAGACACTCGCGCTGCGGGACGTTCGGTCCGCCTATTATCGCCGGCCCGGCGCTCCGGAGCCGAGACCGACATCGGATGCCGCCACCCAAGAGTATCTGACCAACGAATGGTCGGCGGTGACGCGCGCGCTCTGGAACGCGCTGGACGGCCGCTGGCTGAGCTCTCCGTTCTCGATACTTCGAGCCGAGGACAAGCCGCGTCAACTGGCACTGGCGGCGACACTTGGGTTCAACCTTCCCGAGACTCTTATCTCGAATGACTTCGAGGCCGCGGCCGCGTTCGTCGCGAAGGGCGGCGCGATCGGCAAACCCCTGCGTCACTCCTTGTTGGATCGCGGCGATGCTGGCGAGGTTCTGTTCACCGCTCGGCTCGATCCTCTGAAAAGCATGGACCGTGACGCGGTCGGGTTGGCACCGGTGATATACCAGCGGGAGGTGCGAAAGGGGTATGACATCCGGGCGACCGTGATCGGTGACCGCGTATATGCCGCCGCCATCCATTCCCAGGAACATGACGAAACGCAGGTCGACTGGCGTTCGGGCACCCGGCTCGATCTCCGGCACGAGGCGATCGAATTGCCCTCGGACCTCACGGCTCAGTGTCTGGCGCTGACGCGCGGGCTGGACTTGCGCTACGGTGCCATCGACCTGATCGCCGACGAGGACGGCAAGCACTGGTTTCTCGAAATCAACCCGAACGGTCAATGGGCGTGGATCGAACGCCGCACTGGCCAGCCCCTCGCGGCGGCGATCGTGGACGAACTCGCCGCTATCGCGGCGTGAGCAAGCTGACCGATCTTTGCCAGTTCGTCTGGCCTTGGCTCGAGAAGCACACCCCGCAGGAGCTTCAGGCGCTCGAGCATCGCAAGACGCGGGACGAGGCGCGGATAGACGCCCTCGACCTGAGGCAAGACCCGGAGGTCGCGCTCGATGAAGCACGCCGCGTCGCGGACAGCGAGAACGAACGACGTCGCGGCACCGACCAGAAGGCCGCGACGTACCTCCCGCTGGTCGCAGCGCTGATCCCGTTGATCCTCACGGTCGTCAGCGCGCTGTGGGAGAAGAAGTCGGGCAGCGCGCCAGTGTGGATCAACATGCTCCTACTGGGCTTGGCGGTCGCCTACACGGCGTCCGCTGGACGCTGGGCGTTCAAGGAACTGCAGGTCTCGGTTTCGCACGAACTCGGTCTGGGCGATTTCGAGCGGGCATGGGGAGCTCCGCACCCCACCCAGACCCTGGCGCGACGCTTCCTGCTTCACACGCGACGGAACCAGGACGGCATAAACTGGAAGGTCAGCTGCATAATCATGGCGCACGCCTTTCTGCTACGCGCCTTCCTCACCTTTTCCCTGCTGTTGGTCGCCAACATCGGCTGGTATCTTGGTGGTGTCCTCCTCCATGCATCGTTTCCCGTTCGCGGTCCGACGCTAAAGACGCCTCAGCAGGCTGTCGCCGCGATGGTGTCGGTAGATCGGCTGGCGGACGAGTTGAAGACGGTTCCCGCTTGGGATGTGCTCGAAGCTGACTGCCGACATCGGTCGGGCGGCCGCGCCGCCTTGAAGGTCATACCGGCTGACACGTTCGCGGTCGCCTCGACGCCACTGGCATTGCGGCCGGCGGCCGGGGAGCTCACAGCCGCTCGGAACATCCGCTTTGAATGTCTGGGTCAGGTGGTAGGGCGTTCGCGGGCATGGTTCGTACCGGTCCGTTTGAAACCATCGATGCAGACGCCATCCCTCCCCGAGCTGCTAGGCGCCAGCTCTTCTCGAACCATACTCGAGGTCAAACGGAATTGGCCGTCATCGAAGACGCGCGAGGATCCCTCCAGACTGCCGCCCGCGCTGCTTCGGCAATCGGTTAGGCTGCAGGCGGGTAACGGACAACCACGCGCGCTCATCGTCACCGCGATCACTCCGGCCGCGATTATGCGAGGCTAGGCTGGCCGAGGTCTCTGGCGTCGGTTTGGGCGGTGCGAACCGCGGTCTTTCAACGGCGTTTGGCGAGCTGGGCGCGTGCCGGATCGGAGCGCCTATCCAATTACGCGGGGGCGGATTTCGACCGGATGCTGCCGCGTCGACGCGACATCTTTGATCCTTGATATCCGGCGTTTTCGCTGACCCTTGAACCGATCAGTCCGCCCAACTGAAGTGGGCCGCGTTCCCATCCCAGTATGACAGCCACCCATCGACGTGCAATACGCCCTCACGCCGACCAACTCTCCACCACTCCCGCAGCAACGCCAACAGCCCGACCGGGAGCATGGCGTTGCGATACCGCCCGCCCTTGCCGCGCTCGACCCGCAGCAGCATGCGTTCGCTGTCGATGTCACGTACCTTAAGAGCGGCGACTTCGGCCGCGCGCAAACCCGCGCCATAGGCGACAGACAACGCCGCCTAGTGCTTGAGGCATGTGGTCGCAGCCAACAGCCGCGCGACCTCGTCATGACTCAACACTATCGGCAGCTTGCGCACATGCCGCATGCGGGCCAGCTTACGCGCCAGATCGGGCCGGTCGAGCGTCTGGGTAAAGAAGAACCGCAGCGCCGACACGATGGCGTTCATGGTCGGTGCCGGCACGCCTAGGTCAACTTGCTCGATCTGGAAGCGCCGAACATCTTCCGCCGTCGCGGTGTCCGGCGGGCCCCCGAGAAACGTTGCGAACCGAGCGACGTCGCGAATGTAGTTGCGCTGCGTCTCGTAGCCGAAGCGGCGTATCTCCATCTCGTCGATGAGCCGCTGGCGTAGCGGGCTGACGGCAACAACCGGGGTGAGATGGTCATGGCAGGACTCCTTCTTGTGGAGTCCCGATGCTCTGCTTGCCTCCCGCAGCGTTCAACCGCCGCGCTACGCTCGTTGTCTCACCTCAGCCGCGCCGCACGCCCCCCTCCCGCGCAGCGGGTTCGTGCTTCCACCAGTATGAACACCAGTAGATCGGCCGACGGTGGCCCGCCGATGCCTTGTCGTAACTATGTGGGAAGGTTGGAGTCACGCCGATGCCGCGCATCCCAACTGGCTTAGATGCCGTCGCAGCCGCCCTCCCCGCTCCAAGATCTCGCGCTGGACCTTGCGCGTCTGCTGGCGCGCGACCTGGCGCGGCAGCAGAGAACCCATAAGAATGAAGTCGCCCCGAAAACAGGTAGGCGAACATCATGACGACCTTCGTTGCGAATGCAGGAAGCACGAATGGAGGAAAGATGAAGCGGTGTGCGATATACGCGCGGTATTCGACGGACAAACAGGACGTGCAGTCGATCGAAACGCAGCTGATGATGTGTCGGCGCGAGGTCGCGCGCGCGGACTGGCAGGAGGTGCTCTGCTTCACAGACGCCGCGGAGTCGGCGGCTACCATGCACCGCCCCGGCATGAAGGCGTTGCTCGCGGCCGTTGCCGCAGGTCGCGTCGACATCGTCTACGCAGACGCCATGGACCGGCTGTCGCGCAGTCAGGCCGATATCGCGACATTGTTCGACCGACTCCGGTTTCTCGGCATCGTCCTGGCGACGCGCAAGGAAGGCATAGTCACGCCGCTGCACATCGGCATGATCGGTACGATCAACGCCGAGCAGCTGAGCGCCACCAGCGACAAGACGCGCGATGCGCTGGTGCGTCGTCACGCGATGGGGAAGAATCCCGGTGGCTCTGCGTACGGCTATGAGAAGCGCATCGAGCACGACGGTAACGGCGAACGCATTCGCGGCCTGCAGCAGATCGTGCCCACCGAGGCCGCGGTGGTGGTCCGGATCTTCGAGGACTATGCGGCCGGCCTGTCGCCCATAGCCATCACGCGACGCCTCAACGCCGACGGCGTACCTTCCCCGCGTAGCGGCAAGGCCAGCAGACATCCGCTCGGCAAGGCCGCGGCGTGGACACCGAACACGCTGACCGGCAATGCCGCACGCGGCACCGGCATCCTCAACAACCCGCTGTATGTAGGCCGACGGCCGTACGGCAAACAGACGTATCGCAAGAATCCGGAAACGGGCAAACGCCATGCCTTCGTCAACCCGGAGGACAAGCGATCCGATGACGTCGAGTCCCCGGCGCTCGCCATCGTGCCGCTCGAGCTGTGGAACCGGGTCAAATCCCGCCAAGCTACGCTCGCCCGCACAGCGCAACCGCGTACCGAGATGACAAGCCTGCCCTTCTTCGCGCAGCAGCGCCCCCGGTATCTGCTAACCGGCAAGATGACCTGCGGGAGCTGCGGCGCGAGCTATGCGAAATCGGGCAAGACCCGGTTCGGCTGCCAGGGCGCTGCCAAGAAGGGCCCCACCTGGTGCGACAACCGGCTGACGATCCGCCAGGACGAACTCGACACACGCGTGCTGGCGGGCCTCGCGAGCGAGATGCTGCGTGACGATGTTGTCGCAGCGTTCCTCAGCGAATACGAGGCAGAGACCCGTCGCCTGACGGCGGAAACCTTCGACGCCCGCCCCGAGCGGGAAGCCGAACTGGCCAATCTCGATCACCAGCTCGGGCGCGCCAAGGCAGCTATCCTCAAAGGCGTGGATGCGACGGTGTTTTTAGACGAAATGAAGATCTGGACCGAGCGACGCAAGGCGCTGCTCGCCGAACTGGAGCTTACCGAACAGGATACCACCCAGGCGGTTTCCCATGAGCCCGAGCTGCTTACCCCGGACCTGGGCCGCGTGTACCGTGAGAAGGTCGAACAGCTCACCGCGGCCTTCGAGGACGAAGCGCTGAGGGCGCAGGCGTTCGAACGGTTGCGCGCACTCATTGAGACTGTGGTGCTGACGCCGGAAAACGGTGATCTCGCGATCGACCTGCGCGGGGAGCTGGCGTCAATGCTCGAGCTATGTGCCGGAGCGGAAACGCAAAAAGCCTCCGCGGAGGTGACCGAGGAGGCATTGCAAATCAAGATGGTTGCGGGGACAGGATTTGAACCTGTGACCTTCAGGTTATGAGCCTGACGAGCTACCGGGCTGCTCCACCCCGCGACGGCACGGCTTGCGTGCGTTGGGTGTAGAAGACGTTGTGAATGGGTTTTGATATTCGTGTGCTTGCATGTTGCACGGGCTTCAATGCCTGGCGACGACCTACTCTTCCATCGCTTGAGCGATAGTACCATTGGCGCAGTCGGGTTTCACGGCCG
>NZ_LMKN01000004.1 GCF_001421535.1 Sphingomonas sp. Leaf20
CGCGGCATCCGGTTCGCAACACTGGCCCGGCTATGCGCCGCTCTTGATTGCCGACCAGGCGACCTCGTCGACTATGATTACAATCCGAAAGACCTGCACAACGACGATGCTGCAGATACCTGACATCCTACGTGTTTTGTCCCGGCTACCGCCTCGACCCAGAACAGGACGTTCGAGGCCGCATCTGGACTCCCCGAAAGCGGCCGTTCGTTCAGCAGTAGCGTGTTCCACGATCGCTGACCGCTGACCGCTGACCGCTGACCGCTGACCGCTGACCGTTGTTAGCAAGGTTGCTCCAACCCGAGAACCGCGTCACGATCCTGGCATGAAGGGTGTGTTCGAAATCAGCGGTGCATCGCGCTACGACGACATGATCGCGGAGCGGTACCATTTCCCACGCATCTACCTGCGCGCAGCCGAAGCATGCGTCGGCGATTGGATCATCTACCGCGAAACCGGCTCGGCGGGTGGGCGCAAGGCCTATGTGGCGGCCGGCCTGGTGCGCAGCATCGACCCTGATCCCGCCGACCGCACGCTCTTTTACGCCCGCATCAGCGACTTCATCGAGTTCGATCGTCCCGTGCCGTATCGCGATCCTGACGGCCGCTTTCTTGAGCGTATGCTGCGCGAGCTGGACAACCCCGCCGTCGTTGGTCGGACGCTACGCGGTCGATCGGTTCGAGCCATTGATGATGCTGACTTTGCTGCCATCGTGAACGCCGGCTTGGTCGACACGCTATCGCCCGAACACGCGATCCGGCTCGAACTCGATCCCCGCCACATCGACGCCTCCACGGCCGCATTGCTGGCCTCACCGCCCGACGAACGGCGCGTGGCGCAGCTACTGGTCAACCGCAAGGTGCGCAGCGCCGCCTTCCGCGGCCATGTGCTGGACGCATATGACAACCGTTGCGCGGTGACGGGGCTGCGTATGGTCAATGGCGGCGGAAAGGCCGAAGCTCAGGCCGCGCATATCTGGAGCGTCGCCGATGGCGGGCCGGACGTAGTGCAGAACGGCATTGCTCTGTCCGCGACCGCGCACTGGTTGTTCGACCGTCACCTCATCAGCCTCGACGATGAGTGCCGGCTGCTGGTGTCGCACAACAAGGTGCCGTCCGAGCTCATTCGGCTGTTCCCACAACCTGGCGAGCGCGTTCGCCTGCCGGTCGATCCACGGCTCCACCCGCGCCCCGACTATGTCGCTCGGCACCGTGCCCGTTTCGCGGGCCTCGACGCTTGAACAGCTACCTCGACGTCGTTGCTGCCTATGACGGCCAAGCCGACATGCTAGCCGAGCGGTACGAGGCGGTATCATCCGAGCGTATGCTGGCGGAGGTGTTGCCGGTTATCCCTGACGGCAGCGACAGCAAGCTGGCGCTCGACGTCGGCGCCGGCACAGGACGTGACGCGGCCTGGCTCACCTCACGAGGCTACGAGGTTGTGGCGGTCGAGCCTGCTGCAGGTATGCGCCGGATCGCGGCCGAGAAGCATAGAAACGACGGCGTAAGGTGGGTCAACGATACCCTGCCCTCGCTCGACCATGTCTATGGGCTTGGACTTGCCTACGATTTCGTCCTGCTGTCAGCCGTTTGGCAGCACGTCGCGCCTGCCGATCGGCCCCGTGCCTTCCGCAAACTCGCCACTCTGTTGAAGCCGGGCGGTGTGCTGGTGATGACGCTGCGCCACGGTCCCGCCCCGTCCGGTATGCAGATGCACCCGACCTCAACCGCCGAGATCGAGGGGCTGGCCCGGGCGCATGGGCTGGAGGTGTTACGGGTTGCGACCTCCAGCGATCAGGGCGGACGCGCCGGTGTAACATGGGACGTCATAGCGCTACGCATGCCCGATGACGGCACCGGCGCGCTTCCTCTGGTGCGCGGCATCGTCTTGTCCGACGAGAAGTCATCCACCTATAAGCTGGCACTGCTCCGAGCCGTGGCACGCATCGCCGAGTATGCGCCTGCCGCAGCTACGCCAGCGCCCGAGGGCCGCGATGCAGTCGAAGTGCCGCTGGGCTTGGTCGCACTGAACTGGCTTAGAATGTACCTGCCCCTGGTTCGGGCGAGGCTCCCGCAGATGCCGGGTAATGTCGGCATGGAGCGACTGGGCTTCGCCAAGGACGGGTTTGCAGCACTGCTCGCGCTCGGCACGGCACCGGTCGAGCTACGGGTTGGTGCGGTCTTCGCCGGCGAGCAGGCCCACGCCATCGCTTCCGCGCTGTCCCGGGCTGCTCACACAATCGCCAAAATGCCGGCGACCTTCACCCGCTATCCCAACAGTGACATGCAGGTGTTCGGCGTCAGCCGCGGGCGGCGGGGCGGTGCATCCGCAACCGTGCTCGACCTTGAGACGCTGTGCGGCTGGGGCCTGATCGAGGTGCCGGGCCACCTGTGGCGGGCTATGTCGCGGTTTGGGTCCTGGATCGAACCCATGCTGGTCGCTGAATGGTCCCGTCTCATCCGCGTCTATGCCGACCGCATGGGTCTGGCGGTCGCGCCCGGCGCTGCAGAAGGCGCCCTGGCGTGGGTAGAGCCGGTTCGCACCACCGCTCTTGGTCGCGACGTGGTCCAGCGGCTGCTCGGTCGCGGGCAGCCGATCGAGTGCGTCTGGACGGGACGCCCCCTCAAGCCGAACAGCTTCGACATCGACCACTGCCTGCCATGGTCGGTTTGGCCATGCGGGGATCTGTGGAACCTGATGCCGGCGCACACCCGAGTTAATCAGCACGAGAAGCGCGACCGCCTACCATCGGCCGCTGCAATGGCAAATGCGCGAGATCGCATCATCGGCTGGTGGGAGGCAGCCTATCTGGAGGATGACGCGCTTCGACCTCGTTTTCTGCGTGAGGCCGCTGCGGCACTGCCACTAAACGATGCTGTAGGGACCACAGCTGTCTACGATGCGCTGGACTGGCGACGCCTGCGACTATGGCAGGACCAGCAGGTGCCGCAGTGGACACCTGCGAACGCATTGACCTGACCGACCCAGAAGCGGACGTTCGCGGCTGGTTGACCGCCTCCCAAATTCGGCCATTCGTTCACGTCCTAGGGAGCGTCAGTGATTGACCACGGCGGACGCTGGTGCAGCGTGGAGCCGTACGTTACGAGTATCTATGCCGCTTCCTTATCACCCGCGACCGGGCACGATCGTTATCTGTGACTATACGACTGGCTTTCGAGCTCCAGAGATGATCAAGCGGCGACTGGCGGTCACGATCTCACCCAAGCTGAAGCGCCGCGACGCTCTCGTGACCATCGTACCTTTATCGATGTCTGTCCCTGCCCCAGTTGAAGCATGGCACGTCGAGGTGCCTAACGATATTCCAGATCCGTGGGGGCCAGGCCCGCGCTGGGCTAAATGCGATATGGTAGCCACGGTGGGCTACGCTCGTCTCAATCTTCCACACAGCAAGCATCATGTAACCGGCGTTCGGCAATATCATCAGATCGAGCTCGATAAGGCTCAGGTTGAGCAGCTTCGCAGGGCCGTCTCGGCTGCCATCGGGATCGTCATTGAACCTTAGGTCACGTTGGCCTATATATACTCCGTTCCTGCGCTGCCCGGCTTGCTGGGCATCAGGCTTAAGTCCGGAGTGATCCGGCAGAGCCCTCGGCGATGCAAGCTAGGGGTTCGATAGACCCCAGCCGGTTCGCCGGTTGGGGTTTCTCTTTTATGCTTTCGCGGCCTTCCGCCAAGACGAGCTTCCCGAGGCAGCTCAGCCGTTCGGACCCATACCCGGACGTTCACGCCCCTTCCCTCGCTTGCCAACTTCGGACGCTGGTTCATCTTTGCGAATGACAGATTTTGAAGCCCGGCTATCCGCTCGCGAATGTCGTAGGAAAGCCAAGCGGCCGGTCGGTGCCGTCAGTCTAACGCGAACCGCTCTCCAGACGATGCAGTCCGGGCTTTGTGCGCAGCGACCTAGCTCGCGAGGATCTGCCACTCCGCCAAGGCGGCCGAGCGTCGTTTCCTTCCTGTCTCGGCCATTCCGATATAGCCAACGATTGTCCCAACGGCATTCATCCATAGCTACCGGCTCTGAGCCTAATTCTCGGGATTAGCCAACCGCGCGAGTGCGAGGCACGAAAGTGTCTTTGAGGGAGCGGGCTTCGATTAAAACCTCTTCCATCTTTTCCATCCCTGCTCCCGAAAGGGTCAGTTCGTCGTCTAGATTACCGGTGCCGTCACCAACTAGGAGGCCGTCCGCCGTCAGGTGTTTGAGCCAGCGCGACATCACGGCGCCAGGAACATGATGCCGCTCCGCCACCAGCCGTCCCGTCATAGGTAAACCCCTGGCGTCGGCGACGAAGATTTCCAGCATCGTCTCCCACGCCGGTTCCCCAACGATATCGCGTGAGAAGATTCGCGTCCGATGACGCCGAAAGCGCAAGATCGCGTCGGCAAGTTGAGCGGCTTCGTCGTTCCCTGTCACGTGTCGCTCCCGTCTTATTGCGAAGCGATATCAGCCAATTCCGTAACGGAACGCAACCCACATCAAGGATTGACGTGCGATTCCATGAGCCGGTCAAGGGCCTGACTCAGCCAAGCAGCAAGAGCAAAGTCTTGTTGCGAATCGGCATATGCTATCATGTCTTCAAGCTGGCTCGCGAACATGCGAGGGCAATTGATGCCGTTTCTACGATCCATCTTCATTCCTCGCTTATCCAGTATCTTTTGACCGCCGACACCGGCCTCATGTGACCAAGATAGGCTTCGAGATTGCAGAAGCAATCGTCGGCTGATGCACATCATAATCTAACTTATATCGCCCTGATATTGGAGTTTGAAACGTCATTTCTTTGAACCGAGCGATTGACACTGGTTCGCCTGTTCGACATTTGTTCTCGTGGAACATGCAATCGACTCGATGCGCGTAGGCGCTCAACCATTGTCTCAAACTCACATTCTGATCGTGGAGGTCATCCCCGAATTGCGGCCGTGTGAGATACAGACGATCTATTTTCAGGCGATGGAGGATGGCCCCGAAAGCCTGCTGGCGCCGATCGAGTCTGAATTCACGTCCCGAGGACTATCCCTTTACGCGACCTATTCCCCGGATACCTTTTGATGGCCAGCGTCATAACACTCGACAGGATCGCAGCCTTGCTCGAAGAAGCGCCAGCTTGGGCGAAGATCGGCCTCACTGTGCCCAATGAGCGGCTTCGTGCGCATGCGCATCATGAATTGGCGCGGCACATCGACAGCGCCCTGTATCAACCTATCCAGACGGATATGGCGCAGCTTCCGCTTCCGCTGTGAGGTGGGCAATGGCCGCTTGAGATCGCTGAATGATTTTAGCCACCACAACGCGAACGTGGGATGCGTCTGCTCATGTGGGCATCAGGGGGTCGTGCATCGCGACCTGCTCACCCGCTGGGCCTTTCTAAAGCGGAAGAACGTCGCGATGGAAAACCTACCGGGTTACCTTCGCTGCACGGACTGCGGAGCACGTCCCATTCACATCGCTCCCACGCCACTTGGCCCGACGATCCCCAAATGAAGAAGTGACGATTACTTCAAACGGCTACGGCGAAAACTGCGGGGTTAGACTGCCGTTTTCAACGGCTCGGGTTTATCTTCGTCAGGCAGTATTTCCTGCAGATGCTCGTGGATCATTCGTTGGTTGAATGGCTTGGTTACGAACGTCGCCTTCGCAGGCATGTCGCCCTCCTTGGGGGACTGATGGCCGGAAGCGATAACGATCTCGATCAGTGGCCAACGCTCCGCGACGTAGCGCGCTAGAGCAAAGCCGTTCATCGAGCCGGGCATATCCACGTCGGAGAAAAGGAGGATGGTGCTCTCCCACTTCTCATCCAACATTCGAACCGCCTCGTCTCCATCGTAGGCTTCGTAAATCCTAAAGCCTGCCTCTTCCAGAATGTAACTGGTCGCCATCATGATGATGGGATCGTCTTCAACGACGATGGCATACGGAACGGTAGAAAGGGTCATAGTCCCCTAACCATTCCTCTGTGGTTTCAATTTGCGCAGCTCGTCCCCCGGCAGCATGCCGAAGTCGATCTGGTCGAACACCTGGCACGCAATCCAGCGCGTCTCCGTCACACGCGCGAACGCGACAAATCCCATTCCAGTAAACGCCGCCACTTCCTCCAGGATGCGACGTATCTCGTTATCGTTGCCAAAACGTGCGGCGTCTGCGGTCGGTTCGTCGATCATATATGATCCCCCGACTTAGTTGTAATTACATGTGAAGGCCCTGACGAACCCCATTCTGTCTGAAGCGTGTGTAGCCGTTCCGCCTACTGCGAGTTTGCATGATTATGGCTCTTGAGCAGCAGATTAGATGCAGTTCTGGCGCATCATCCTCCGCGTAAATTACTTCGAGCTACGATGCCCGCAACGACGTAATGGGTCAGCCATATGCGATGGCAGCATCCGAAATCGTATAAATCAACATTAAGATCATGCCTGCATGTCCGCCGCGAAGGGAACGCGATGACGTGCTGAGCCCTTCTAATCTCACACAAATACAACGCTCAGGAGAAAATAATGAAGCGGCTCGCAGTAGTAGTAGCACTGATCGCTATCCCCACACTGGCAGCGGCGCAGAGCGCGCCTTCCCCTGCCACCTATGTCATGAAAGCTGGCGCGTCTGACCAGTACGAGATTCAATCGAGCAATCTCGTTATGGCCACGACAAAGAACAGCGAGCTGAAGCAGTTTGCCACGATGATGGTAAGCGACCACAACAAAAGCACCGCAGACGTGAAAACCGCGGCTACCCAGTCCGGCCTGACGCCAAAGCCCCCAATGCTCGACCCCATGGGGCGTAAAAATATCGCTGCGCTTAAGGCGTCCAAGGGACCGGCTCGCGACGCACTCTATATCAAGCAGCAGAAAACGGCTCATCAGCAGGCCCTCGCCCTGCACCAAGGCTTTGCCACATCCGGTACCGCGCCTGCGCTGAAGCAGGTCGCATCGGCCATTGCGCCCACTGTCCAGCATCACATTGAGATGCTTGCATCTATGTAACGATAAATCTCGACCCGTTTCGGCGGGTCGAGATCACTCGCGTTACGCCATCGTTAAACCTCGAGCCTGTGCTTCTACAGATATTGATCAAGGCGACACCGCCATCTGACAGGCCGCCAGCCACATGAAGGCCGCTATTATTCAATCCCGCCGACCGGCAGGTACTCGATGCTCTGACCCTAGCTTAATGATGAACGTTCGCCGGCATAACACTGAGCGCGCTGTCTAGCAGGGCACCGACCAGCGGTAGGCCTAGCTCATCGGCAAGTGCAATTGCCGCTTCAATCTGATCCCGGAGATCGTTTTTTGTTCGCGCCGTCTTGTCTTTCATCGATCCAGCATATTACGTCCCCAGTGGGCACGGTCGATAGTAGATTTGCGTGTGACACGGTGACACCTATACCGCGCCAACGGCCAAGCCGTTAAAAATGCGCGATCTTTTTCGCCCCCATCACACGAAACCGTAATCATTTAAATTGCACGGCAAAGCTTGCCGGGAAATAACGAGCGCTTCATCGTTCGCCGGAGCCTATGCCAAACACCCGTCCCTTCGATGTCACTGACCGTGACGCTTGCCTCGCGATTTTCGACAGCAACGTGCCTGCCTTCTTCGACCACGAGGAACGCTTTGGTTACGAAAGGTTTTTGGAGGAGCGTGCTGATAGCTGCGGTTATCTCGTAATCGAACGCGATGGCAAACTAGTTGGCTGTGGGGGAGTAGTTGTCGACGCGGATGATGAGACGGCTTCCCTCTGCTGGGGAATGGTCGAAAACGACTCCCACAGATCCGGTTTGGGTCGCGTGCTAACAAAGGCGAGGTTGCAGGCCGTTAAGCAACAGATCGGAGTGACACGAGTCATCTTGAATACAAGTCAACACACGGTTAACTTTTACCGTCGCTTCGGATTTCAAACGACTGATATCGTTCGGAATGGTTACGGTCCGGGGCTCGATCGTTGCAATATGGCCCTAACTTTCCGATCGCGAAAAGGCTGATACTTTGGCAGTCTACTGCCTCTGATGTCCTGCATCATTGCTGTAGTCCACGCCCTCGACAGGATCTCCGACATGCAAATATCGACTATTGAACCCGGCTACGTCCTGCAACTTTTCCCATTTTAAGAACCGTACCTCACTTCCCTTTTTGAACAATACCCCCTCATTGATAAATGCCCTCAGAACTCGGTTCACATGGATCGAAGTTAAGCCAACAGCGTCCCCGATTTGTTGCTGCGTCATGGGAATATAATAAGCCCGCCCCGGAGCGATACCCTCATCGCCTAGTCTTACAACGAACTCACACAAGAGATGCGCTACGCGGGAACGAGCATCGCGCCGCCCCACGTTCAGCATCCACTGTCGATAGATGGACGACTCCACCATCGCCTGAGCGAACAATGCCATAGTGATGGACACCCGACTTAAGGCGAGATGTCGAAGTGCCGACAAAGGTATCATGGCCACCTCACATTTTGTCATGGCGTGAATCTCGTGATCAAACGACTTCAGGAATAGCTGCTGAATATTGACTATTTGTCCCGGTGTGTGAAAAGAGACAATTTGCCTGAGCCCGTCGCGTGTAGTTTTGTGTCCGAATGAAAAGCCCTTGAGGATTATGGCGCCATATTCCGGCGTATTGTCGTTTCGAATAAGCGAGCGACGTTTATCAACAATGCGCAAGACGCATGGAAGGGCCAACATAGCATCCCGATCATGGTCCGATACTTCTGCATGCAGTCGCAGCTTCGCTATCATGGGATCAAGCGCGATATTATATGAACTGAACAAGGCTGCCTCCTACAAAAATGCAGGGCCGGTTGCACGCATTCCTAAGGATGGCATGGGCCATATCGCGATGCAGCACCAGAGATTAAGCTTTCCAGTCTCGCATTGTACGATTAACGCCTTTTCTATCGTCTCGACATTTGACTCAAACCTGAATGGCCTATCACTTAATGAGTCACGAGATTGATTGGCACTTGTAGACACCTGGTATCTCGCTAGAAGCAGTAACTCGCAATTTCAGCAACGCGCTACATGCTGAATTAAATGCCAGTTCTGTTAATTGACGAATATCATCAGAGCTGCATCTGCTTCCCTACGGTTGAAAGTCATTTATTGCTTACCCCGCCAACGCGACCGCTTTGTATTCGAGGGAGGCGAGCGTTCAAGGCCCCGACCGCGGCATGAACAAACGTCTATTTGTCTCTGAACACTGTCTGAAAGCGGACGGGGGTTTGCGCCTCAAAAACGGCCTGTCGTACCCTGCCCCATAGATGAACGGACGTCCGTTTACGCCGACCGCCGCCCGAAACTAGACAGGCCGCTTTCCACCAGTTTTCACCAATCTCCGCGACGAGTTAGCGACAGATTCTTCTCTAGGGGGGTAGGACGGGAAGGCCAGTCTTGCTGGCGACTATGTAGGTGATGTGCGACCGACGCCCCCCACTCCGCTGCTCCAGCAGCTTGGCCATCGAGCTATCAAAGCTGCTGGCGCGCGATCTTGCACGGGCCGAATTCCGAAGACGAGCTGCTCTGAACAGGACAGCAGAAGGCTATAATGTAGACGGGAACGTTCAGCGAAACGAAGTTGAGGAAAGCTGATGCGCGTACTGCTGTATGCACGCTATTCGACGGATCTCCAAGATCCGCTATCGATCGACACGCAGTTGACGATGTGCCGTCGCGAACTCGCACAGCGAAAATGGACCGAGGTCGGCTGCTACACAGNCGACGGATCTCCAAGATCCGCTATCGATCGACACGCAGTTGACGATGTGCCGTCGCGAACTCGCACAGCGAAAATGGACCGAGGTCGGCTGCTACACAGATGGTGCGCAGTCCGGCGCAACAATCCACCGGGCCGGGCTACAGGCGTTACTCGCCGCGGTAGGAACCGGGGGCGTCGACGTAGTGTTCGCAGATGCGATGGACCGGGTGTCGCGAAGCCAGGCGGACATTGCTTCGCTGTACGAAAGACTGAAGTTCCGTGGCATTCTCCTTGTCACACGCAAGGAAGGCGAGGTCGGGGCGCTGCAAATCGGCATGATGGGAACGATCAACGCCGAACAGATCGCCGCGACCAGCTTGAAAACTCGCGATGCTCTGATCAAGCGGCACGCAATGGGAAAGAATCCCGGCGGCACGGCATATAGCTATGAGAAACGCATCGCCTACGACCTGAATGGTGAACGTACCAGGGGTCTGCAGCAGATCGTGCCGGCGCAAGCCGCTATCGTCGTACGGATCTTCGAAGACTATGCTGCTGGCATATCGCCCCGCAGCATCGTCCGCCGCCCTAACGAGGAAGGCGTACCGTCCCCGCGCAGCGGTCGACGTGATCGGGCAACTTCGAGCAATCCACCTGCATGGACGCCCAACACGCTGACCGGCAACGCCGAGCGTGGTACTGGCATGCTCAACAACCAACTTTATGTCGGTAAACGCGCTTACGCCCGCCAGACGTACCGCAAGAATCCCGATACCGGTAAACGACATGCATTCCTGAATGCAGAAGAGCAGCAGGCTACCACGGTCGCAGCACCAGATCTGCGCATCGTCAGCGACACGTTATGGCAGAGCGTCAAGGACCGGCAACAGTCGCTGCGGCGTGGCCCGAGGAAGGCCCGGGACGCCGTCCCTGCCCTGCCCTTCTTCGCACAGCAGCGCCCGAAATATCTGACATCCGGCAAGATGACCTGCGGCGAATGCGGTTCGAGCTATGCCAAATCTGGTCGCACGCGGTTCGGCTGTCAGGTGGCATCAAAGAAAGGCCCAGCCTTTTGTGGGAACCGCCTGACCATCCGGCAGGACGATCTCGACGCCCGCATCCTATCCGGTCTCGCGAACGAGATGGTGCGCAACGCGACGTGGTCTTCCACGTGCATCAGGACATCGCGCAGGCAATTGCAGACCGGGCGCCGACCGAGGCAGCCGCGCTCATGGATTCGCACTTCGACAATGCGATCAGCGACGTCTTCCGCGGCCAAGCGCACTCGGCGTAGGCAAGCCACGCAAGCCGATTTAGCGGCCTCACATCGAATGCTTCGGTCCTGCGGTCGCAATCACGCAAGGTGGGGCAACAGCACTTAATGCTGGCCCCTTCGACGGGAACCCTGAGGGGCACGCATCTCGGCAGTACGTTAAACCCTGGATGCGCTGCCGTTGATCGGATCCATTCGTCTATCGCTACGGCAACGCCAGCGGAGAAAATTGCCTCATTGTCCGTCCAGTCGCTCGGCGCGCTGACGTAAATGTTGCTTCTATGCGTGTGTCCAGAAACGCAAAAAGCCTCCGCGGGGGTTTCCGGGGAGGCATTGCAAATCAAGATGGTTGCGGGGACAGGATTTGAACCTGTGAC
>NZ_LMKN01000005.1 GCF_001421535.1 Sphingomonas sp. Leaf20
CGCCGTGATTTGCTCGCTGCCAACGCAGCGATCTTCAAGACGCAGGGCGCAGCGCTGGACGCAGTGGCCAAACGCGACGCCAAGATCCTGGTCGTCGGCAATCCCGCCAACACAAATGCCTGGATCCTTGCGCAAAGCGCACCGGGTTTTCCTGCCGAAAACATCACGTCGATGATCCGCCTCGATCACAACCGCGCGCAAGGACAGCTTGCGGCCAAGGCGGGTGTCGGTGTCGATGCGATTACGAAGCTCGTCGTCTGGGGAAACCATTCGCCAACGATGTTTGCCGACTGGGGGAATGCCGAACTCGATGGCCAAAAGCTTGCCGACCGTATCGGAGACGAGCCTTGGTACCGCGAAACGTTGATCCCCACCGTTGCGCAGCGCGGAACCGCGATCATCGAAGCACGGGGTGCGTCCTCGGCCGCGTCGGCCGCAAATGCAGCGATCGACCATCTGCGCGACTGGGTGCACGGCGCAGGCGATAATTGGGTGTCGATGGGCGTGGTGTCAGATGGCTCCTACGGTATCCCGCAAGGACTGGTGTGCGGCGTGCCGGTGCACTGCATGAGCGGTGGGTATGCGCTTATCGAAGGCCTTACCTTCGATCCGTTCCAGCGATCGATGCTCGATCGCACGATTGCCGAACTGGTCGATGAACGTGAGGCGGTTATCGACATTCTGAAATGACCAATCGGTATATCTGATTGGAATGACCGTAATCTTTGGTTGGTTCGATTGATCTCCTTTCCCTATCATTGGGGCAAGGAGATCGGGCATGACCCTCGAACAACTCAGGATTTTCGTCGGTGTCGCAGAGCGCGAGCACATGACGCGCGCTGCCGAAGCGCTCAATGTGACGCAGTCGGCCGCAAGCGCTGCCATCGCCGCGCTAGAAGCTCGGCACGGCGTGCCGCTGTTCCACCGGGTCGGCCGCGGGATCGAACTGTCCGAAGCGGGCCGCATGTTTCTGATCGACGCGCGCGCCGTCCTTGGCCGTGCGGCGAGCGCGGAACTTGCACTGGCCGAATATGCCGGGCTGGAGCGCGGCACACTGCGGCTGGTCGCAAGCCAGACGATCGCGGGCTATTGGCTGCCCCGCCAGCTAGCGGCGTTCCATGCGCGCTACCCCGCGATCACGATCGAACTGGCGATCGACAACACGGAAGGGGCCGCGGCGCGCGTGCTCGACGGCGCAGTCGAGCTCGGCTTCGTCGAAGGTGTGATCGACGAGCCCGCGCTCGCGCATTGGACGGTCGCGAACGACCGCATGGTGCTGGTTAGCAACCGCGCTGCCGACACGATCGACGAGGACTGGATCCGCGCCGCGCGCTGGATTATCCGCGAGCAGGGATCGGGCACGCGCTCGTCGTTCGAGGAGGTGTTGCGCCAGCGCGGCGTCGATCCGTCGGACCTCACCACCGCGCTGACCCTGCCGTCGAACGAGGCGGTCCGCAGCGCGGTCGAGGCTGGCGCAGGCGTCGCGGTCCTGTCGCAGCATGTCGTCGCACCTGCAATCGCGGCCGGAACGTTGCACGATCTGCCGCTCGGTCTGCCGCGGCGTCCGTTCTACGCGCTGAGGCACAAAGAGCGCTATCGTACCCGGGCGGCCGATGCGCTGACCGATCTCATCAAGGAGACTGGCAAGTGACCGCCGATTTGAAACCCGTTCTCGATGGCCTGAAGCCGCTCAGCCGGCTCGACTCTCCACGCGAGATGATCCGGCAGTTCACCCCCAACTGGTTCGCCGCGACGATGGGCACCGGCATCCTCGCGCTGGCCTTGCCGCAGGTTCCGGGGGTCGGCGCATCGCTGCACCCGGTCGGCGAGGCACTGTGGTATTTCAACATCGCGCTCTTCACGCTGTTCGCCGGGCTCTACACCGCGCGCTGGACCATGTTCGGGCACGAGGCGCGGCGGATCTTCGGGCACAACACCGTATCGATGTTCATCGGTACGATCCCGATGGGCCTCGCGACGATCATCAACGGGTTCCTGGCGTTCGGCCTGCCGCGGTTCGGCGCCGGCGTGATCCCGATCGCCGAGACATTGTGGTGGATCGACGTCGCGATGTCGTTCGCCTGCGGTGTGGCGATCCCCTACCTCATGTTCACGCGGCACGAACATTCGCTCGACGGCATGACCGCGGTGTGGCTGCTGCCGGTGGTCGCGGCG
>NZ_LMKN01000006.1 GCF_001421535.1 Sphingomonas sp. Leaf20
CCTTCTTGGTCGTCGACAAGGTGATGTGCTTAGGCGACGTCTGGAACACGGTCCGGCCTCGTTCCGTGTTCGTGGCCAGATCTACGAGCGTCACACTGTGCTGCGCTAATGCCGATACCGCCAGGGTCCGCCCGTCACGCGTTGCAGCCAGGTGCTGGACTTTGGGGCTGGAAAAGCTGGGCTCAGCTATCGCGCTTTTGGCGAGGTCGATCCGTCCCAGTTCGTTGCCCGCTGCAGGATCGATGACAACGATCTTCGTCGATGTAGGGTCAGACACATAGATCCGGTCATGATGGCTGAGGTCGATATCAGCCTTCGACCACGGTGCCTGAACCGCCTTGATATCGTAGGGAAAGTCGTCCGCCGCAGGTGCAGCCCAATAGGCCTGAGCGATCGCCGGGACTGGCGCTACGGAGGCCAACATCGCGGCAACCAGAACGATCGCAGCTTTCATCGTTTGATCCTTATCACGGACCCGGCGGGTGATCGTGCCGGTCCGATGCCGCTAGATCGACCGATATGTCCCTCGCGTCCAACGCATGGTCGCGATGATTTCAATACGAAAACGCGATTATAGATCGCCGACCGTTCCTGTTAAATGATTGGAATGACCGTGGTTATGCGTTGGACCGACCGCCCCGCCGCAATCATCTATCCTGTCACGCTCGGCATTCATCGAGACGCGCGGAGACTTCCTCATGGCAACACAGCCGATCTACGATCTCGCTACCGAGACACTCGTTGCTCCTAAGCCTGTGCGTCGACATCTCGCAATCGTGCCGGATGCAGGCAATTATGACGAGCTGGAAAGAACGGCTCCAGGCATCGCATCGCACGGCGTCCATCCTGCCACGTTGGGCTTGCTCGTCGGCGTGTATGCAGCAATGTTGCTGACTTTCTGGACCTTCTTCGCACGTGATGCAGCTACGGCGCTCGTCCTGACGGTCGTGTCGGTCTTCATGATCCTGTATTTCGGTCTGATTGCTGGCGGCATCGTACTCAGCGATACTCCCGCCCCCGGCGAACCCCTCCGTTCGTTCTCGGAGTTCATCAAGGGCCCGGTCGATATCTTGACGGGCACGATCACAGGGCGCGAAGCGGCTATACAGATGCTCTTTCTCCCGGCCTGCATGGCCGTGCTAGCAACGATTATCGGCATCATCGCTCGCGTGTCGTAAACAGGAAAACTAGGGACAGGACGATGAGATCACGCATGACCTTGCTGATGGCGATAGGCTTGTCCGTATCGACCGCTGCTATCGCGCAAACGGACGGCTTCGCGTCCGCGATGGATGCGGCGATGACGCGGATGCACGGCGCGATGATGACCGGCTATTCAAACGATCCCGATCGCGACTTCGCAAGGATGATGATCCCGCATCATCAAGGTGCGATCGACATGGCTGAGATCGAGCTGCGTTACGGCAAGGACGAACGCCTGCGCCGGCTTGCGCAAGGGATCATCGTCGAACAGCGTCAGGAAATCGCGGTGATGCAGGGCATCCTATCCGAAGGCGGCGCGTTGCCACGTCACACCGGACCGACCGCGACTGGTCACCCCCATCACGGAGACCGTTCATGAAGCGTTTCACCCTAACCGCCTGCACCGCCTTGTGCTTTTCAGGCCCTGCGTTTGCCCAGCAAGTGCCCAATGCGACCCCCGACATCCCTGTCAGCGCGCAGGACCGGTTCTACACGTCGGACCAGTTCTCCAACACCGTGTCGGTGATCGACCCATCAACCAACACGCTGCTCGGCGTCATCAAGCTCGGCGACCAGACCCCCGCCAACCTCAGCCCGCTCTACAAGGGGCAGCTGCTTGTCCACGGCATGGGCTTCTCGCCCGATCGTAAGACGCTGGCGGCGATCTCGATCGGTTCGAACTCGGTGACGTTCATCGATACCGCGACCAATGCCGTGAAGCACACGACCTATGTCGGGCGCTCGCCGCATGAGGCGTTTTTCCGCCCCGACGGTCGCGAAGTCTGGGTCGCGGTGCGCGGCGAGGATTATATCCAGGTGCTCGACGGCAAGACCTTCGCGCCGACCACGCGCATCCCCGTCCCCAACGGCCGGTCGCGGTGCGCGGCGAGGATTATATCCAGGTGCTCGACGGCAAGACCTTCGCGCCGACCACGCGCATCCCCGTCCCCAACGGCCCCGGCATGACGATTTTCTCGCCGAACGGGAAATACGGCTATGTCTGTTCGAGCTTCTCACCCGAGACCGTGGTGATCGACACCGCCTCGAAGAAGATCGTCGGTCGCGTCAAGCAGGCGAGCCCGTTCTGCCCTGACATCGCCGCGACGCCCGACGGTAAGCAGGTCTGGTTGACGCTCAAGGACGTCGGCAAGGTCATGGTGTTTGACGCCAAGCCACCCTTCGCAGTGCTCAAGACGTTCGATACCGGCGCGATCACCAACCACGTCAATATCGCCCGCAATAAGAACGGCCAGTTCGCCTTTGTGACGGTCGGCACCGAGAATGTCGTGAAGGTGTTCCGCACCACTGACTTTGTGCAGGTGGCGAGCATCCCGGTCGGCGCGCTCCCGCACGGCCTATGGCCGTCGGGCGACGGCACGCGGATGTATGTCGGGCTGGAGAACGCCGATGCGGTCGCGGCGATCGACACAGCAAGCAACACCGTCATCGCGACGATTCCAATCGGTCAGGGGCCGCAAGGCGTGGCATATGTTCCCGGCGCGGTGCCGGTAGGCGATGGCCGTGCAAACCTGGTGCCGCTCGCGCAGGCCGGCATGAAGATCCAGCTGACTCTATCCGGGACTGGGCGCAGCC
>NZ_LMKN01000007.1 GCF_001421535.1 Sphingomonas sp. Leaf20
GGGGAGCCGTGGTGGTGGCGTCGTAGCAAGCTCAGCCACATTGAGTCGATCTACGGGCCGTCGTAGCAAGCTCAGCCACATTGAGTCGATCTACGGGAAAGGCTGTCTTGCACTCGGCGCCTCTTGCGCGACGGCATGGCGATCGCTCCCCCCGTCTAGAAAGGGATAGGCTATCGAAAGAGTCTGGGTGACATCGTCCAGCCAAAAGATCAATTTCGCTATTGATTTCATCATGGTAGGCCGCTTGCATGACCGCATCCGATCGCGCCGAACAGAATCTAATCCTCCGCTGTCCGGAGCCGCTCAATGCGGAAACGCCTCCGGATAAACTGATCACGTCCTTCCTGACGCCGCAGGCGAATTTCTACATCCGCAGTCACGGACCTACGCCGGAGCTGGCCGACGATCATCGTATAGCGCTGGACGGCTTGGTCGACCGCCCGCGCTCCTACACGGTCGCCGAACTTCAAACGGCATTTGCGACCCGGACAGTGACCGCGACCATGCAGTGCGCCGGCAATCGTCGGGCACATCTTCAAGACGTGGAAAAGACTTCGGGCGATCCCTGGGACGTGGGCGCGATCGGCAATGCGGCTCGCGACCATGCAGTGCGCCGGCAATCGTCGGGCACATCTTCAAGACGTGGAAAAGACTTCGGGCGATCCCTGGGACGTGGGCGCGATCGGCAATGCGGCTTGGACCGGCGTCGCACTGTGCGACGTACTCGCCGCGGCCGGCATCCAAGATGGCGCGTCGTTCGTCGGCACTACGGGGGCCGACGACGTGGATGTCGATGGTGAGACGGCGCCGTTCGGTGCCTCGATCTCGATCGCCAAGGCGCTAGAGCCGGACGTGCTCATCGCCTGGGGCATGAACGGCGAGGTGCTGGCCCCCGAACATGGCGCACCGCTGCGGCTCGTCGTGCCGGGCTATGCGGGCGTTCGTAGCGCCAAGTGGCTGACGCGCATCGAGGTGCGCGATCGCCCGTCCGATGCGCCGATCCAGGCCAAGGACTACAAGCTCTTTCCGGTATGCGGGCGTTCGTAGCGCCAAGTGGCTGACGCGCATCGAGGTGCGCGATCGCCCGTCCGATGCGCCGATCCAGGCCAAGGACTACAAGCTCTTTCCGGCGTCGGTAGCGAAGGAGGACGCGAATTGGGACCGGGGCCTGACGATCGAGGAGATGCCGCTCAACGCCGCGATCTGCGCCCCCGTGGACGGCGCGCATATCGGCGCCGGCGCATGCGAAATCGCGGGCTATGCGGTCGCCTTCGGCCGAGCGGTCTCGCGCGTCGAGGTCTCCGTCAATGACGGCACCGACTGGCTGCAGGCGGAACTGACCAGCCAACCGGATTCACCCTGGAGCTGGACGCAGTGGCACGTCACGGTCGATCTCTCGCCCGGGCTCCACGTCCTGGTCGTGCGCGCCGTCGACGGTGCCGGGCAGATGCAGCCCGAACGGCCCGAAGCGATCTGGAACTTCGCCGGCTATCTCTCGACGGCTTGGCATCGCATCACCGTCACCGCTGGCTGATGGACGCGCCGCACAACGCCGATCGGGCCCATGCGAAGCTCGCGGAGAGCGCGAGCTCGCTAAAGGACAGCGCAGTCCAGCAGGTGGACAGCGCTGATCGTCGCACGGAGCTTGCTGCAGACCGCACAATCCTCGCCGGCGAACGCACCTATGCCGCCTGGGTGCGTACCGGCCTGGCGGCGCTCGCTTCCGGGATCGGCGCGCGCGCGCTGCTCAAGGACGTCGTGTTCCCGTGGCTGGCGACGGCGACCGGGACGATGCTGATCCTGTTCAGCGCCTTTTGCTTCGTCGCCGCGGTGTGGCGAGAGATGGGTGCCGGCGCCCCGCCGCCACGACCGGACATAAAGCGCCTGCCCGCGGCGTTGCTCGTGGTGATGAACGGGTTTCTCATGCTCGTGTCGCTGGCCGCGCTCGTCGGCATCTGGACGGCACGCTCGTAGCGCAGCGACGCCAACCGCGCTGCGAGCCGATCAGCTCCAGCAGCGCATCGGCGGCTTTCGTGCGGTATAGCTCCTTGCGACGCAGCCCGAGAACGACGCGCGGGCCGAAACCGATTGGTCCCGCATGCAACGTAACCGGAGTCGGTACATATAACGGGCTCAGATAGACGCTAACGACCGGCCGGTCCGAGCATTTGCCCGACCAACATGCCCATTGACGGTTGGGGCCAACGTCTCATAGATCGACCTCGGCAATGGATTTCTGCCGGGCAATTTGGCCGAACCGCTCTGATAAGAGCTGATGATTCCTACTTGGCGCCGTCAGGCAGCAAGGAGGAATTGTGCGCGCTACCTTTCGCAATCTGGTCGACACGCTGAACGTCGCGGCATTCGTGCGCGATCGTCACGACCATGCGATCTCTGTCCTGCGCTGGGCGCTGATCCTGCTGCCCATGGCGGCACTCGTCGGGACGCTATGTGCGGCGTTCCTGTTGAGCCTCGATACCGTTACGCGACTGCGGTTCGCATCGCCCTGGCTGCTCTATCTGCTGCCGGTGGGCGGGTTCGTGGTCGGATTGCTCTACCATCTCACCGGGCGCTCGTGGAGGGCGGCAACAACCTGATCGTCGAGCAGATCCACGAGCCGGGCGGCGGTGTGCCGCTGCGGATGGCGCCGCTCATCTTCTTCGGCACAGTGGTGACGCATCTTTTCGGTGGCTCGGCCGGACGTGAAGGCACCGCCGTCCAATTAGGCGGAAGCCTTGCCAGCGGTTTCGGCCGCGCGCTCCACCTCGATGCGGGCGGCACGCGCATCCTGTTGAAGACGGGGATCGCAGCCGGGTTCGGCGCGGTCTTCGGCACGCCGATCGCAGGCGCGGTCTTCGCGCTCGAAGTGCTGGCGATCGGCCGCGTCGAATACTCCGCGCTAGTGCCTTGCCTCGTTGG